>NZ_AMQY01000014.1 GCF_000334215.1 Vreelandella jeotgali Hwa
TGACCGCGTACCTTTTGTATAATGGGTCAGCGACTTATTGTCTGTAGCGAGCTTAACCGACGAGGGGAGGCGTAGCGAAAGCGAGTCTTAACAGGGCGCACAGTTGCCGGCAATAGACCCGAAACCGGGCGATCTACCCATGGCCAGAGTGAAGGTTGCGTAACAGCAACTGGAGGCTCGAACCCACTTATGTTGAAAAATGAGGGGATGAGCTGTGGGTCGGAGTGAAAGGCTAATCAAGCCCGGAGATAGCTGGTTCTCCTCGAAAGCTATTTAGGTAGCGCCTCACGTATCACCGCCGGGGGTAGAGCACTGTTTCGGCTAGGGGGTCATCCCGACTTACCAACCCGAGGCAAACTCCGAATACCGGTGAGTGCGAGCGTGGGAGACACACAGTGGGTGCTAACGTCCACTGTGGAAAGGGCAACAACCCAAACCGTCAGCTAAGGTCCCCAAATACCGGTTCAGTGGGAAACGAAGTGGGAAGGTTCAGACAGCCAGGAGGTTGGCTTAGAAGCAGCCATCCTTTAAAGAAAGCGTAATAGCTCACTGGTCGAATCGGCCTGCGCGGAAGATGTAACGGGGCTAAACCGGTTACCGAAGCTACGGACGCATCCGTCGGATGCGTGGTAGAGGAGCGTCGTGTACGCCGACGAAGGTGGATTGAGAAGTCCGCTGGAGGTATCACGAGTGCGAATGCTGACATGAGTAACGATAAAGGGCGTGAAAAACGCCCTCGCCGGAAGACCCAGGGTTTCTGTTCGACGCTAATCGGAGCAGAGTGAGTCGGCCCCTAAGGCGAGGCCGAAAGGCGTAGTCGATGGGAAACGGGTCAATATTCCCGTACCGGACTGTATGGCGATGGGGGAACGAAGAAGGCTAGGTGAGCCGGGCGACGGTTGTCCCGGTGAAAGTGCGTAGGCTGGAGAATCAGGCAAATCCGGTTCTCCCGGGCCGAGACACGAGACGAAGACACTCCGGTGTTGAAGTCATTGATGCCACGCTTCCGGGAAAAGCCTCTAAGCTCTACATACAGTGCGACCGTACCCCAAACCAACACAGGTGGTCAGGGTGAGAATCCCCAGGCGCTTGAGACAACTCGGGTGAAGGAACTAGGCAAAATGGTGCCGTAACTTCGGGAGAAGGCACGCCGCCACGCCGTGACGCCCCTCGCGGGTCGAGCGGAAGGCGGTCGAAGATACCAGGTGGCTGCAACTGTTTACTAAAAACACAGCACTCTGCCAACGCGCAAGCGGACGTATAGGGTGTGACGCCTGCCCGGTGCCGGAAGGTTAAGTGATGGCGTTAGCTCCGGCGACGCGCTTGATCGAAGCCCCGGTAAACGGCGGCCGTAACTATAACGGTCCTAAGGTAGCGAAATTCCTTGTCGGGTAAGTTCCGACCTGCACGAACGGCGCAATGACGGCCACGCTGTCTCCACCCGAGACTCAGTGAAATTGAAATCGCCGTGAAGATGCGGTGTACCCGCGGCCAGACGGAAAGACCCCGTGAACCTTTACTATAGCTTCACACTGGACGCTGATGATGCCTGTGTAGGATAGCTGGGAGGCATGGAACCCCGGTCGCCAGACCGGGGGGAGCCACCCTTGAAATACCAGCCCGGCATCATGGGCGTTCTCACTCCGATCCGTGATCCGGATCGAGGACCGTGTGTGGTGGGTAGTTTGACTGGGGCGGTCTCCCTCCCAAAGTGTAACGGAGGAGCACGAAGGTACCCTCAGCACGGTTGGACATCGTGCAGTGAGTGCAAGAGCACAAGGGTGCTTGACTGCGAGACAGACACGTCGAGCAGGTGCGAAAGCAGGTTCTAGTGATCCGGTGGTTCTGCATGGAAGGGCCATCGCTCAACGGATAAAAGGTACTCCGGGGATAACAGGCTGATACCGCCCAAGAGTTCACATCGACGGCGGTGTTTGGCACCTCGATGTCGGCTCATCACATCCTGGGGCTGAAGTCGGTCCCAAGGGTATGGCTGTTCGCCATTTAAAGTGGTACGCGAGCTGGGTTTAGAACGTCGTGAGACAGTTCGGTCCCTATCTGCCGTGGGCGCAGGATGTTTGCGAAGGGCTGCTCCTAGTACGAGAGGACCGGAGTGGACGCACCTCTGGTGTTCCGGTTGTCACGCCAGTGGCATTGCCGGGTAGCTAAGTGCGGACGGGATAACCGCTGAAAGCATCTAAGCGGGAAGCCCCCTTCAAGATGAGACATCCCCGAGGCCGTGAGCCTCCTGAAGGGCCCAGCAAGACGAGCTGGTTGATAGGCCGGGTGTGGACGCGCTGCAAGGCGTTGAGCTAACCGGTACTAATGGCCCGTGAGGCTTGCCCCTATAACACCCAAGGGGTCGGGTCGCAGGACAACGAGAGACGCAACACCGTCGGATACGCGAGACGTGTCACAGCAGCTTGATATACGACCGGTCATGCCTGACGACCATAGCGGGCGGGAACCACCTGAACCCATGCCGAACTCAGCCGTGAAACCGCCCAGCGCCGATGGTAGTGTGGGGTCTCCCCATGCGAGAGTAGGTCATCGTCAGGCACGTACAGTGCAGAGAACCCGGCCGAGTGCCGGGTTTTTGTGTGGGCGGGTTTTATGTGAAGAATATGAATACGGCGTCTTTGGCTAGGGCTTCCGGGCGATAACCACGGCACGGCGTGGGGCCGGATAACCCTCCCGGGTGCGAGTGTTATCCTGCGGATCGAGAAAATCGGCGAGCGACTGATAGATCATCCACTCGGTAGTCCGCTGTTCGTCGAGCGTGGTCTTCGCTTCGTCTACCACGCGGACGTTTTCGAGGCCGCAGCGTTCGAGCCACTGGCACAGCGCCGGGGAAGACGGCAGAAAGTAGACGTTGGGCATCGCCGCGTAGCGATCCCCGGGTAGCATGACGGTATTTTCGTCGCCTTCCACAACCAGGGTTTCCAGTACCAGCTCACCGCCGGGGGTGAGGGCGTCTTTTAGCTGTTGAATATGCTCCAGCGGCGACGGGCGGTGGTAAAGCACACCCATGGAAAACACCGTGTCGAAGAAACCGAGCTTTTCCGGCATGTCCTCGATGCCCACGGGCAGAAAGTGCGTTCGCCCGCCGTCGGCGTCGCCGATAAAGTGGCGCAGCGCCTGAAACTGCCAGTAAAAGCGCGGTGAAGGGTCGATCACCAGGGAAAAGTCGGCACCGGCGCCCGCCATGCGCCAGGCGTGGTAGCCGCTCCCGCCGCCCACGTCGAGCACTTTACGGCCCTTGAGCGGGCTGAGGTGAGGAGCGACGCGCTGCCATTTCCAGTCCGAACGCCATTCGGTATCGATCTCGATACCGCCAAGAGAAAACGGCCCCTTGCGCCAGGGCATGAGTTTTTTCAGCAGGTTTTCGCACTGGCGCCGGCGGCTGTCGTTGAGGTCGATATCGACGCTTATGCTATCGGCGTCCAGTGTGACCTCACGCTCGGCGGGTAAGTCGGGCAGCTTGGCCACGGCCTTTTCCCACATGGGCAGGTCGCCGTGACGGCGACGGTCCAGCCCTTTTTCCAGCTGCTCGGGCAGCCTTGCCAGCCATGTTGTCAGCCCCTGGTCCAAAAACGCCTGGTACAGCACGCGTTGATCGTCGGGTATGGTCGTTGCTGATGCCATTCAGCCCTCCTTGAAGGCGATCATGGACGCGAAGTTAAGGTACTGAAACCACGTCATCGAGCGGTCGAAGCCCGAGCGCTCCAGGCGGGCGTGGTGAGCTTCAAGCGTGTCCGGCACCAGCACGTTTTCCAGCGCGTTGCGCTTTTGGCTGATTTCCATGTCGCTGTAGCCGTTGGCGCGCTTGAAGTCGTGATAGCGCTCCACCCGCCAGGCGTTGTCGTATTCGTCGGCGTCCACGGTTTTTTCCGAGAGTACCAGCACGCCGCCGGGTTCCAGCGCCTGATAGAGCCTCTGCATCAGGGCGTCGCGGTCTTCCGGCGGTAAAAATTGCAGGGTGAAGTTAAGCACGATCATCCCCGCCGGGACGTATTCCACCTCGCGGATATCGGCGACCGTTACCTGCATGGCGTGCTCGGGGCACTCCGCGGCAAAGGTCTCGCGGGCGCGCTCGGCCATGGCCGGCGAAACATCCAGCCCCAGGTAGTCGAAGGCATCCGGCGGCAGGGCACCGGCCAGCGCCAGCCCGCCGGCGCCCAGCGAGCAGCCCAGATCGTATACGCGAGCGCCGTGGCGCAGGTGGCGCTCGGCAATTAGCCCCAGCATGCCCAGCACCTGGCCGTAACCGGGCACGGAACGGCGGATCATGTCGGGAAAGCACGCCACGACTTTTTCGTCGAAGGAGAACTGCGCCACCCGGTCAAGGGGTGTCGAAAAGATAGCGTCACGGTAAGATGCATCACTCATGGGGCAGGCCGATCCGTAAAAACGATCTGTAGCAGGTAGCAGAGAGTCCGCGAAAAAACGGCAATCCGCAAAAAGCGGGGCTACAGTTTACGCGCCCCGCCATGAGCCGAACAGGCCCCATGCCGTCACGCAGTGCCACAAGGAGAGGGCCAGTATGGCCAATGCGACATCCCCGACGCCCGATACGCTGCCCGCCTGGCAGGCGCTTGAGCGCCACGCCGAGGTGCATCGGCAGCGCCACGTTTCGCGTCTTTTTGATGAAGATCAAAATAATCAGCGCTTTACGCGCTTTAGCCGCCGAGTGGCAGGGCTGACGCTGGACCTGTCCAAGCAGCGCTGGGATGGTGATACGTTAACGCATCTGCTGGCGTTGGCTCGCGAAGCGGGCGTGCCCGACGCCATCGACGGGCTGCTCAGCGGCCGGCGGGTCAACACCAGCGAAGATCGTCCGGCGCTGCATACCGCGCTGCGTCTTCCGGCCGATGCCACGCTCAATGTTGAAGGTGAAGACGTGGTGGCCGAGGTCCATCAAAGCCTTGAGCAGATGGCGGCGCTGGTCGAACGGCTGCACGCCGGCCAGTGGCGCGGGGCCACCGGCAAGCCCATTCAGCGCGTGATTAACCTGGGCGTTGGCGGCTCTGATCTGGGCCCGCAAATGGTCACGCACGCGCTGGCAGACTTTACCCCGGCCGCCATTCATCCGCTCAAGGTGCATTTTGCCTCGACGATGGACGGCTCTCAGCTGGTGGACTATCTGAGTCGTCTGGACCCCGAAACCACGCTGTTTGTGCTGTCGTCGAAGTCGTTTACCACCGTGGATACGCTGACCAACGCGGAGACGGCCCGGGACTGGTTGCTCTCGCGCCTGACACGCCAGGGGGCAACGCCCATCAGCCCGGAACTGGTGATTCGCCAGCACTTTATCGGGGTTTCGGCGAGCCCGGAGAGGATGACCCGCTGGGGCATCGCGCCGGCGCACCAGCTGCGCTTCTGGGAATGGGTCGGCGGCCGCTATTCGCTTTGGGGCACCATCGGGCTGCCCATTGCGCTGGTGATTGGGATGGCCAACTTCCGCCGCCTGCTGGCCGGGGCGCACGCCATGGACGACCATTTTGCCCGGACGCCGCTTGGCGACAACGCGCCGGTGATGCTGGCGCTTGCCGGTATCTGGAACGTCAACTTTCTGGACATACGCGCCCACTCGATTTTGCCCTACGATGGTCGGCTGGAGTATTTTTCCGCCTATCTGGAGCAGCTGGAAATGGAGTCCAACGGCAAGTCGGTCACCCGTGACGGCGCATTTGCGAATTACGCCACCTGCCCGGTGCTCTGGGGCCAGCTAGGGCCCAACGCCCAGCACGCGTTCTACCAGCTGTTGCATCAGGGCACCCAGCCGGTGGAGTGCGACTTCATTGCGCCGCTGTCGCGCTATGACGACGTTGAAGACCGCGATACCCGCCGGCTGTTGCAGTCTCAGCACCGGCTGACGCTGGCCAACTGCTTTGCCCAGTCGCGGCTGTTGATGCTGGGCGATGACGCCATTGCCGACGATACTCCGCGCCCGGCGCACAAACGCTACCGCGGTAACCAGCCTTCCACCACGGTACTGCTCGACCGCCTGACGCCGGAAACGCTGGGGTCGCTGATTGCCCTTTACGAGCACAAGGTGTTTGTTCAGGCAACGATCTGGGGCATCAATCCCTTCGACCAGTGGGGCGTGGAGCTCGGGAAAAGGATAGCCGGGCAGACCCAGCAGATGCTCGAAGGCGACGTTGCCTCCGACGGCATGGATGCGTCCACGCGCGGTCTGATGGACGCCTTTCGGGCGTCGGTTGAGCAGCCGTGACCTCGTTATGTGTTAATGTACAGATATTGATGTAACATACAGCTTCTGCGCCATCTTGCGTGCCCGGCCATGTCTGTTCGATGCTCTGTGCCCGACAGGGACATTGACGGTTTCTGCCGTGACATGCAGCTCAGGCATGACGCCGTTTCCGCGCGCAGCTTGCTTTACTGTTCAGGAAATTCCGACCCTATGTCCCAGTTTGATGCTTCGCCCTACGCTGCCAGCTCGATCGAAGTCCTTTCCGGGCTCGAGCCGGTGCGCAAACGTCCCGGCATGTATACCGATACGTCACGACCCAATCACCTGGCGCAGGAAGTCATCGACAACAGCGTCGACGAAGCGCTGGCCGGGTACGCCAGAAAGGTCAGGGTGGCGCTGCTGGCAGACGGCGGCATCGAGGTGTCCGATGACGGCCGCGGGATGCCCATTGATACCCATCCCGAGCACGGCGTTTCCGGCGTCGAGCTGATCCTGACCCGGCTGCATTCCGGGGGCAAGTTTTCCGCCTCCAGCTACCGCTTTTCCGGCGGGCTGCACGGGGTCGGGGTGTCGGTGGTCAACGCGCTGTCGCGCCGGCTGGAAATGGAAGTGACCCGCGACGGTGCGCGCCACGCGATGGCCTTTGAGTTCGGGCAGAAAGTGGAAGAGTTGGCGCTGCTGGGCAAGGCGCCAAAGCGCGCCAGCGGCACGCTGCTGCGTTTCTGGCCGGACGAGAGCTATTTCGACAGCCCCAAACTCGCGGTAGGGCGGATGAAGCACCTGCTGCGCGCCAAGGCGGTACTCTGCCCGGGGCTTGAAGTGACGTTGATCGAGCCCGACGGCACGCAAAGTATCTGGCAGTATGCCGATGGCCTGCGCGATTACCTGGTCGAAGCCACCGATGGCTTTGAGGTGCTGCCCGCCGAGCCGTTTCTGGGCCACTTCAGCGACGACGAGCACGGCGTTGACTGGGCCATCCAGTGGCTGCCCGAAGGTGGCGAGACGCTGGTGGAGTCCTACGTCAACCTGATCCCCACCCCGCTGGGCGGCACCCATATCAACGGCTTTCGCTCGGGGCTGCTGGACGCCCTGCGCGAATTCTGCGAGTTTCACAGCCTGTTGCCGAAAGGGATCAAGCTGACCGCCGATGACCTTTGGGAACGCGCCGCCTTTGTGCTCTCGGTGAAGATGCTCGACCCGCAGTTTTCCGGCCAGACCAAGGAACGTCTGTCTTCCCGGGCGGTGTCGGCGTTTGTTTCCGGCGTGGTCAAGGATGCCTTCTCGCTGTGGCTGAATCGCCATGTAGACGCCGGCGAGGCGCTGGCCGAACTGGTGATCAACGCCGCCCAGCGCCGCCAGAAGAAGGCCAAAAAGGTAGCGCGCAAAAAGGTCACTTCCGGCCCGGCGCTGCCCGGCAAGCTGGCCGACTGCGCCGGCCAGGATCCGGCCCGGAGCGAGTTGTTTCTGGTCGAGGGCGACAGCGCCGGCGGTAGTGCCAAGCAGGCGCGCAACCGCGAAACCCAGGCCATCATGCCGCTGCGGGGCAAGATCCTGAACACCTGGGAGGTGGAGTCGCAGGATATCTACAGCTCCCGGGAGGTTCACGATATCGCCGTGGCCATCGGCGCCGATCCCGGCAGTGCCAACCTGGAACGGCTGCGCTATCACAAAATCTGTATTCTTGCCGATGCCGACTCCGACGGCCTGCATATCGCCACGCTGCTGTGCGCGCTGTTTGTGCGTCACTTCCCCAGCCTGGTCGATGCCGGGCATATCTTTGTGGCCATGCCGCCGCTCTACCGCATTGATCTGGGCAAGGAAGTGCATTACGCCCTGGATGAAAGCGAGAAAGACGCAATCCTCAAACGGCTGGCGAAAAAGCGCGGGACGCCCAACGTCCAGCGCTTCAAGGGGCTGGGGGAAATGAGCCCGCTGCAGCTGCGCGAAACCACCATGGCGGCGGACACCCGACGGCTGGTACAGCTGACCCGCAGCGAAGGCGACGGCAGCGAGCAGATGCTGGACATGCTGCTGGCGAAAAAGCGCGCGTCCGACCGCAAGGAATGGCTGGAACACTACGGCAACCTCGCCGAGGTAGATGTATAAGCACCGGCGACGACCGGTTTTGACAAGAGGCCCATTGATGAGCATGGATATTGCCGTGGCGGAAGGCGACGTCGAGCGCCTTTCCCTGCGCGACTATACCGAAAAAGCCTACCTCGACTACTCGATGTACGTGATTCTGGACCGGGCACTGCCGCACATCGGCGACGGCATGAAACCCGTGCAGCGGCGCATTGTTTACGCCATGCGCGAGCTGTCGCTGTCGGCCAGCGCCAAACACAAGAAGTCCGCGCGCACCGTGGGCGACGTGCTGGGCAAGTTTCATCCCCACGGTGATAGCGCCTGTTACGAAGCCATGGTGCTCATGGCCCAGCCGTTTTCCTACCGCTATCCGCTGGTGGACGGCCAGGGCAACTGGGGCAGCCCCGACGACCCCAAATCGTTTGCCGCCATGCGCTACACCGAAGCCCGGCTGGCAAAGTTTGCCGACGTGCTGCTCGCCGAACTGGGGCAGGGCACCGTGGACTGGACGCCCAATTTTGACGGCACCATGCAGGAGCCCGAGGTGCTGCCGGCGCGGCTGCCGCATCTGCTGCTCAACGGCGGCACCGGTATTGCCGTGGGCATGGCCACCGATATTCCTCCCCACAACGTGGGCGAAGTCGTCGAGGCAACCTGCCGTCTGCTGCGCCATCCGCAAGCGACCACCACCGACCTGATGGACTACCTGCCCGCGCCGGATTTTCCCACTGCGGCAGAGATCATTACGCCCCGGGCGGACCTGCGCAAGCTCTACGAAGCCGGCCGCGGCTCGGTAAAAATGCGCGCCTGTTTCGCCCGCGAGAGCGCCAACGTGGTGATAACCGCGCTGCCGTATCAGGTCAGTGGTGCCCGGGTGCTGGAGCAGATCGCCGGGCAGATGCAGGCCAAAAAGCTGCCCATGGTCGCCGACCTGCGCGACGAATCCACCCACGAAGAGCCCACGCGGCTGGTGATCGAACCGCGTTCCGCCAGGGTCGACGTGGACGCCCTGATGGCGCACCTGTTCGCCACCACCGATCTGGAAAAGAACGTCCGCGTCAACTTCAACGTCATCGGCCTGGACGGCCGCCCCCAGGTAATGCCGCTGCCGGAATTGCTGGGGCAATGGCTGACCTTTCGCCGGGCCACGGTGCGCCGTCGGCTGGAACACCGGCTGGGCAAGGTGGAAGATCGCCTGCACCTGCTGGAAGGGCTGCTGGCCGCCTACCTCAATCTCGATGAGGTGATCCGCATTATCCGCGAGGAAGACGCGCCCAAGCCGGCGCTGGTCGCCGCGTTTGATCTGTCCGAGCGTCAGGCCGAGGCCATTCTGGAACTGCGCTTGCGCCACCTCGCCAAACTCGAAGAGATGAAAATTCGCGGCGAGCAGGACGAGCTGGAGAAGGAACGCAAGCGTCTCCATACTCTGCTGGGCAGCGAGGCGCGGCTGACTACGCTGATCGAAAAGGAAATCCGCGCGGCGGGCAAGGAGCACGGCGACTCGCGTTGTTCACCGCTGATCGAGCGCGGGGAAGCCAGGGCGCTGTCGGAAGTGGAGCTGTTGGGCGCCGACCCGGTCACCGTGGTGCTCTCCGAAAAGGGCTGGATTCGCGCCGCCAAGGGCCACGAGATCGACCCCGTGGGGCTTTCCTTCAAGGCCGGCGACCGCTTCCACCTGGCCGCCCGGGGTAAAACCAACCAGCCGCTGGTGCTGCTGGACGATACCGGCCGCGCCTATACACTGGCGGCTCACAATTTGCCCGGTGCCCGGGGGCAGGGTGAACCGGTGACCGGGCGCGTCAACGTCGCCGCCGGCGCGCAGATGGCGGGTGTCATGCTGGCGCCGCCCGACCAGCGCTTTTTATTGGCGTCTGACGGCGGCTACGGCTTTATCACCACGCTTGGCGATATGACCGGCAAAAACCGCGCCGGTAAGGCCGTTTTGACCCTGCCACGGGGCTGTAACGTGCTACCCCCGGTGATGCTGCCCTGCAGTGAAGCCGATGAGGAGAGCGACAGCTGCCGAGTGGCGGTGATCTCCAACGAAGGGCGGTTATTGCTGTTTGCGCTCGACCAGCTGCCCGCCATGGCCAAGGGCAAGGGCATCAGGATGCTGGATATTCCCGGCGCCCGAGCGGCGCGGCGCGAAGAATTTGTCCGCGATATCGCCATCCTCGCGGAAGGCGATGCCCTGGTGGCCCACGCCGGCAAGCGCAAGCTGACGCTGAAACCGGCCGATCTTGATTACTATGGCGGCGAGCGCGGGCGTCGCGGCAGCAAGCTGCCCCGCGGCCTGCAGCGCGTCGATCGCCTGGAAACGCTGCCGGCCAAATCCGACTAACGCCGGGCCATAGCACGGCGAATCATGAATAAAGAGACAAACGCATGAGCCACAACGCATTGGTCCTGACCCTGCTGGGGGAAACGCTGCCGGCGACGCTGCTCGATCGGGTAACAGCACTGATTCAGCGCTTTGATCTGCACGCCTCGGCGCATCGCTGGCTCACCGATCAGGATGCTGAGCCCGCGCCGGGCCATGCGGCGTGCCTGGCGATCGAGCTGGGCGGCCAGGCGCTGGCGGACGGCGAGGTCAACGTCGAAACGCTGCGTCGCGAT
Source organism: Vreelandella jeotgali Hwa (assembly GCF_000334215.1). Taxonomy (GTDB): domain Bacteria; phylum Pseudomonadota; class Gammaproteobacteria; order Pseudomonadales; family Halomonadaceae; genus Vreelandella; species Vreelandella jeotgali. Next base: position 10,916 of record NZ_AMQY01000014.1, read on the forward strand.
GCGTTGGCGCTGGGCAATCGGGAAGACGTCGACGTTGCCATACAGGCGGCGGATGAATGGCGCGGGCATCGCCGGCTGGTGTGTTTTGACATGGACTCGACGCTGATCAAAACCGAAGTCATCGACGAGTTGGCGCGCCGCCACGGCGTGGGCGATGACGTCGCCGCGGTGACCGAGCGCGCCATGCGCGGCGAACTCGATTTTCAGCAGAGTTTTCGCGCGCGCATGGCCAAACTCGAGGGGTTGGACGAAGCCGTTCTCGCCGACATTGCCGCTCACCTGCCGTTGATGGACGGGCTGGAAACGCTGATGGACGGCCTCAAGTGCTACGGCTATCGCACGGCGATTATCTCCGGCGGATTCAGCTACTTCGCTCGGCACCTGCAGCAGCGACTCGGCTTTGACGAAGTCCACGCCAACGAGCTGATCATCAACAACGGCCGGGTGACCGGCGAGGTGCGCGAGCCGATTGTGGATGCCGCGCACAAGGCCCGGCTGCTGGAAGACATCGCCGCGCGCCAGGGGCTTTCCCCAAGCCAGACCGTCGCCGTGGGCGACGGTGCCAACGACCTGACCATGCTCGCCCGCGCCGGCCTGGGTATCGCCTTTCGCGCCAAGCCCGTGGTGCGCGAACAGGCCAGCCAGGCGATTACGACCCTGGGGCTGGACGCTGTTCTGTACCTGTTGGGCCATGCCGACCACGCCCGTGCCGAGCACTGAACTATCGGGTCAGGCAGGGTCGGGCTGCCGCCGGTAGGCGACCTGGCTGAGCAGGGCCAGCAGCAGGCCGCTGGCGAGTACCGCGCTGCCAATGGCGTAAAGCGGCGTATAGGTGTTCCAGGCGTCATACAGCGCCGACATGCCGTAGCCGGACACCGCCTGGGCGGCGGCAAAGGTCGCCGTGGCCTGCCCCCATAGCCGCTTGTGGTCGGCCGGGCCGGCGAGCTCCGCCAGGCGCCCCGACGTCAGGGCCACGATGCCGGGGATCATCGCACCGACCATGAACGATGACGCCGAGCGGCTGAAAAAGGCCACCGACAACAGCGGCAGCGCGACCGCCGTGGACTTGGTCAAAAACGCCAGCACCAGCCCCCGGTGCCAGCCCAGATGCCTGGCCAGCCAGCTGACAATAAAAGGCCCGGAGACCGCGCCCATGCCGAAAATGGCCCACTGCAGCGACGCCGCGTGGGCGCCCAGCGCCTTTTCCCGGGCCAGGTAATCGACCCAGAAGACGGTATGCGGCACAAAGCCGATGGCGTCCAGCGCATAGGCCATCATTACCAGCGTGATCACCAGTGCCAGTCCGGCGGGCCGCTTCATGCTTTCGGGCTTTCCTGTGGGCAGCGGCTGTGCAGGCTCCACCGGCGACGCGTCCAACTCGGCGTCGTCGGTGGCTTGCGGTTCGGCGGCCGGGGCGCCGTCCAGTTTGGCAAGATTGCTGCGGCAAAACAGGCCGGCGGCAATCAGCAGAATGCCCAGCGCCAGCCAGGTTGCCGTCAGGCTGACGGCGAGCAACAGCGGCACAATCAGCGCGGAGACCAGACTGCCCAGGCCGATGCCGGTAAACACCAGGGTGCCCACACCGGTACGTCGTGCCGGCGGCGTCGCAGTCAGCGCAATGGACGGCCCCACGACCACCAGGATGCCCCCGGCAATGCCCGAGACCAGCCGCCAGAGAAAAAACCAGCTGAACAGGTTGGGCCAGGCGCAGAGCAGAAAGCTCAGCGCAATGCCGGCAAAGCACAGGCCGAACAGCGGGCGGGTGGCATAGCGTTCGGAAAGCGGGTGGCCGGCGAGAGCGCCCAGCAGGTAGCCCAGCAGGTTGGCAGCGCCCAGATAGGCTGCCTGGCTGGCGCTGAACCAGTCGGCCTGAATAATCGCCGGCAATAGCGGCGTGTAGGCAAAGCGGGCTACGCCGATGCCGGCGAAAGTGGCCATCATGCCGGTAAACAGCGCCGGTAGTTCTTGTTGTTTAATCATGCGCGATGTCTCGCGTGTCCGAGGAATTCAGCGGCCTGCGCGAATGGCGGGATTCGGATTGGAGCTTTCGGACAGGCCTCCCTCGTCACACGATAAGCATTTTTGCTTTATAAGGTTATGCGACTTTGGCAAAACGTGCGGATATGCGAACCCCGCCAACTAGCTGCGGCTGTGGTCCGGGTGCGGCACCGGCTTGTCGCCGACTTCTTCCTGACGCAGTTCCAGCGGGTCGCCTCGGGTCTTGTCCGCCCGCTTGAGCCGCATGTGCAGGCCGGTCTTGGCCAGCAGGTGCGCGCTGACCGGGGCGGTGATGAACAAAAACAGCGTGATCAGCATTTCCTGGATGCTGATCACGCCGTCCAGGCGCCAGAAATACAGCATGGAAGCGATCAGCATGCAGCCGATGCCCAGGGTGGTGACCTTGGTCGGCCCGTGCAGGCGCATGTAGAAGTCCCGGAGCACGACCATTCCCAGCGAGCCGGTAAACGCAAAGGCGCCACCGACAATCAGCAGAATGGCCGCGAGAGTATCAATAAACGTCATTCGATGATGTCTCCCCGCAGAATGTACTTGCACACCGCCACCGTACTGATAAAGCCCAGCATGGCGATAAGCAGTGCGGCTTCAAAGTAGGTCTTGTCCTGCAGCCAGAACCCCAGCAGCACGATCAGGGCGATGGAGTTGACGTACATGGTATCCAGCGCCATGACCCGGTCGGGTAGGGTGGGGCCAACCGTCAGCCGGTAAAGATTCATCAGCAATGCCATGATCACCAGCGCCAGAGTAACGGGAAGCGCAATACTCAGCATTCGTATATCTCCTTGAGCGGCTGCTCGTAGCGTTGCCGAATCTGCGCGACCAGCGCATCGGGATCGTCCACATCCAGCGCGTGAATCAGCAGCGACTGGCCGTCCATGCGCAGGTTGGCCGATACGGTGCCGGGCGTGAGCGTGATGGTGCTGGCCAGCAGGGTGATGGTGAAGCGTTCTTCCAGCATCAGCGGATATTCGATGAAGTGCGGACGCATCGAGCGGCGAAAGTTGATGATCAGGTAGGCGACTTCAAAGTTGGCCACAATGATGTCGCCGATTACCCGTATCAAAAAGCGGAGTAACAGCCAGGGCCGGTGGATACGCAGCGGGGCATCCCAGAAGCGGTAGGTCACCAGCGGAATCACAACCGCCAGAATCCCGCCCAGCAGGATCTGGCCCGGGGCGATGCTGTGGGCGAGCAGCAGCCATACCGCCAGCAGCAGCAGCGACAGTACCGGCGTGGGCAACCAGCGACGAGGTCGAATCATGGCGCATCTCCTGTTGCCGGCAGCAGCGTCTCGATCAGCGCCTCGGGGTTGGCCAGCTGTTCTGCCGTGGCGTGGGTATAGTCGCTCACCGGGCCGGCAAATAGCATCAGCAGGATCGGCGCCGCGGCGACCAGCCAGATGACCCCGACCCACTGCGGGCGGGGCAGCGGATCACCTCCGGGCGTACCGCGATGGCTGGCCCAGAACATGGTAGAGCCGGCGCGGGAGAGTGCCACCAGCGCCGCCAGACCCGAGAGCAAGAGCAGCGGCCATAGCCACAGCCGCTGGCTGCCTTCGGCAGCGTTAAGCAGCAACGCCTTGCCCAGCGCGCCGGACAGCGGCGGCAGCCCGGCAACGGCAATGGCCCCGATAAAGAACAGCAGCGCCAGACCGCCGCCTTCGGCCATCGGCCGGCCCTTGGCCAGCCGGGTGCCGGCCTTGCCTCGCTGGGTACCGATCATCGCGGCCAGCAGGAAGAGCCCGCCGGTGACCAGGGTGGTGTGAATCAGATAGTAAAGCAGCGCCGAGACGGCCTCGGGAGAGCGCATGCCGATACCCGCCAGCAGCGTGCCCACCGATACCAGAATCAGATAGGCCACCAGCAGGCGCAGGTCGCGCGCGGCCAGCACCCCCATGCTGGCCATTACCAGGGTCGCCAGTGCCAGCCACCAGACCCAGGGCTGTTCCAGCGCCGCCAGGGCGCCGGCATGGTCGCTGAACATCAGCATGTACACGCGGAGAATGGCGTAGATGCCCACCTTGGTCATGATCGCAAACAGCGCGGCAACGGGGGCCGGCGCATAGCCATAAGTTCGCGGCAGCCAGAAGTACAGCGGCAGCATGGCCGCTTTCAGGCCGAAAACCACCAGCAGGAGCAGCGCGCCGGCCGTCACCAGCCCTTCGCGCTCGGCGGGAAGTTGCGCAATGCGTTCGGCCATGTCGGCCATATTGAGCGTGCCGGTGGCGCCGTAGAGCACGCCGGCCGCAATCAGAAACAGCGATGACCCGGCGATGTTGAGCACCACGTAGTGCACGCTGGCCTGGATTTTCGCCTTGCCCCCGCCGTGGAGCAGCAGCGCGTAGGAGGCCAGCAGCAGGACTTCGAAAAAGACGAAGAGGTTGAACAGATCCCCGGTCAGAAAGGCGCCGTTAAGCCCCATCAGCTGCCACTGAAACAGGCCGTGAAAGTTGCTGCCCTTTTCATCGTCGCCGCCGCAGGCATAAACCACCGAGCCTACGGCGAGGATCGCGGTGACCAGCAGCATCAACGCCGACAGGCGGTCCAGCACCAGCACGATGCCGAACGGCGGCTGCCAGCTGCCCAGCGCGTAATAGGTCACGTCGCCGCTCGAGGCCTGCATCACCAGCGCCGCCGAGATGGGCAACAGCAGCACGGTCGTCACCACGCTGATCAGACGCTTGGTCTGGCTGAGACGCCCCAGACGCCGATAAAGCAGCACAATGCCGGCCACCAGCGGGAGCACCACCGGCAGGATAATCAGGTGCTGAGTCATTCGTGGTCATCCTTTTTGCCGTCTACGTGGTCGTTGCCCATTTCGCTGCGTGCACGCATGGCCAGAATTACCACAAACGCCGTCATGGCGAAGCCGATCACGATGGCCGTCAGCACCAGCGCCTGCGGCAGCGGGTCGGCGTAATCCCCGGTTCCGTTGACAATGGCCGCGCCGTGAGTGGTCAGGTTGCCCATGGAAAACAGAAAGAGGTTGACCGCATAGGACAGTAGCGTCAGCCCCACCACCACGGGAAAGGTCCGCCCGCGCAGGGTCAGATAGAGGCCGCAGGCCGTCAGGGTGCCGGTACTGATGGCGTAAAGCGCTTCCATTAACCATTCTCCTTGTTGGCGGCAGACGCGGCCTTGCCACGATTGTTATCCCGCGATTCGATCACCGGGCGGTGGGGAGTTGTCACCTTGCCCAGGTTGGCCAGAATCATCAGCGTGGCGCCGACCACGGCAAGATACACGCCCAGGTCAAAGAGCAGGGCGGTGGCCAGCTCCAGCTCGCCGATCAGCGGCAGCGAAAAATGCCCGAACGCCGAGGTTAAAAACGGTTGGCCAAACAGCCAGCTGCCTACGCCGGTCAGCGTAGCGGTAGCCACACCGGCCACAGCCACCGGCTGAAAGGGGAAGTCCAGACGCTGCTGGGCCCAGTCCACGCCGCGCGCCATATACAGCAGAATCAACGCCACGGCGGTAATCAGCCCGGCGATAAAGCCGCCGCCCGGCTGGTTGTGGCCGCGTAAAAAGATGAAGACCGAAACCAGCAGGGCCAGCGGCAGCAGCGCCATGGAAATCGACGTGAGGATGGCCGGGTAGCGATCCGGCGACCAGACGCGCCCCTCCGCATCGCTGTGGGGCATGAACAGGCGCAGCCGGTTGAGCAGCTTGAAAATCGCCAGCCCGGCCAGCGCCAGCACGGTAATTTCCCCCAGCGTATCAAAGCCGCGAAAGTCCACGAGGATGACGTTGACCACGTTGTGGCCGCCGCCACCGGGCACGCTGTGGTTGATAAAGAAATCCGAAATGGAGACGCCGCCCCGGGTCATCACCGCATAGTTGAGGCTGGCAATCACCAGCCCCAGAGCGCTGGACAGCAGAATATCGCGGACGTTGCGCATGGGGCCCGATTCGCGCGGGGTACGCTGGGGCAGAAAGAACAGCGCCAGCATCAACAGGATCATGGTCACGACTTCCACCGATAGTTGGGTCAGCGCCAGGTCCGGCGCCGAGAAGCGCGCAAACGTCAGCGCCACAAACAGGCCCACGATGGACAGCATCAGCAGCGATACCAGGCGAAAGCGATGAATCGCGGCGGTGGCGATGCCGCCAAAAATCAGCATGGCCGTGCCGAACAGCGCTACGCCATCGATCGGCTGGTTGCCCGCTTCTCCGGTCAGCGGGGCGATTTTCGCCAGCCCCATCACGCCGGCGACGACCGCCGCCATGAGCAGACACGCCATATAGCGCTGGAGCGAGTTGCCTTCAAACCAGGTCAGGCTGCGCTCCGACGCCTTGATGCAGGACTGCACGCCGCGTTCAAACACAAAGCGGGCGTCGAGCCCCTTGAACTGGGTAACGAAGCGACGCATGTCGGCATGGCGCCAGTACATCAGGCCGCCGCCGGCGAGCGCCACGGCGCTCATCGCCAGCGGCACGTTGAAGCCGTGCCAGATAGCCAGGTGGAAATCCGGCGATGCGCCGCCCAGTGCCGCCTGAGTGGCCAGATCCACCAGGCCACCGGCCAACAATGCCGGAAACAGGCCCACCAGTACGCAGAGAGTAACCAGCAGCTCGACCGGCGCGCGCATCAGCCGCGGCGGCTCATGGGGGTGTCGTGGCGGCATTCTGCGCGGCGGCTTGAAAAACACCGCGTGGGCCAGGCGCAGCGAATAGGCGACCGAGAGCACGCCACCCAACGCGGCCAGCACCGGCATCGTCCAGCTCAGGCCGGCGAGAATCGGCGTGTTGAGCGTCTCGGCAAACAGCATTTCCTTGGATAAAAAGCCGTTGAGCAGCGGCACACCCGCCATGGCCGCCGCAGCCACCGAGGTGAGTACGGCCATGACCGGCATGCCCTTGCGTAAGCCGCCCAGATACTTGAGCTCGCGGGTCCCGGTTTCGTGATCGATAATGCCGGCGCTCATGAACAGCGCCGCCTTGAAGGTGGCGTGGTTGAGGATATGAAACAGTGCGCCAACGATGGCCATGGGGCTGCCGATCCCCAGCAGCACGGTGACAAGCCCCAGATGGCTGACGGTGGAAAACGCCAGAATGCCCTTGAGATCGGTCTTGAACAGCGCAAACCAGGCGCCGTAGAGCAGCGTGACGGTACCGGTCAGTGCCACCAGCACGGTCCACAGCGGGGTGCCGCCGAGCGCCGGATGCAGCCGCGCCATGAGGAAGATACCCGCCTTGACCATGGTCGCCGAATGCAGGTAAGCCGACACCGGCGTGGGCGCAGCCATGGCGTGGGGGAGCCAGAACTGGAACGGAAACTGCGCCGACTTGGTAAAGGCGCCGAGCAACACCAGCACCAGCATCGCCGGATAGCGTGGGTCGGCGGCGATGGCTTCGCCGCTGGACAGCACCACGTCCATGTCAAAACTGCCGGCGATTTGTCCCAGCAGCAGCACCCCGGCCAGCAGCGCAAGCCCGCCGGCCCCGGTGACGGTCAGCGCCATGCGCGCGCCCTTGCGCGCCGCACTCTGGGTGGTCCAGAAGCCGATCAGCAAAAACGACGCCAGGCTGGTGAGCTCCCAGTAGAGCCATAGCAGAATCAGGTTGTCGGCCATGGCGATGCCCACCATGGACGCCATGAACAGCACCATGAAGGCATAAAAACGCCCCACCGGCTCGCTTTGGTCAAGATAAAAATGCGCGTACAGCAGGATCAGCAGCCCGATCCCCAGAATCAGCAGATTGAACAACAGCGTCAGGCCGTCCAGGCGCAGCGCCAGATCCAGCCCCAGCTGCGGCAGCCAGCTGGCGCTGAAGCGCAGCGCCTGACCGTCGGCCAGCGCGGGTATCTGCGCCAGCGTCAGCGCCAGCGCGATACCCGGCAGCAGGGCCGTGGCAAGGGTGCAGGCAGCGCGTCCGTGTCGAACGCTCAGCAAAGGCGCCAACACGCCGAAAAGTGGCAGTAGGGCTATCCACAGCAGTATCATTGGCGTTAATCCAGCAGTTGATCGGGTTCCGGATGACCGCTGAAACCTGGGTTCAGGCAATCCGAGCGCAGGAAACCGGGGCGGCCACGTATCCTGAACCGAAAAGGATCGGGCGGCGCGTTATTGCGCAAACCGTCAAGGCTACCAGCTGCGCCGCTATTGTGAAGTTTAATTGTCACCCTAGCAGGGGTTTGGCAATGCTGCCGCATTTTATCGGCTGCGGGCCGGCCGTTGCGTGTTGTCGTCCCATCTCGCGGCACAATGATTGACAAACGCCTGCATGGCTGATTGGCTATAGGTATGTTGACTCCCATGACGCTTCCTGTACGAGATCTACGACTACTACTCGCCCGCCTCTGAGCACTCAGGGTCGGGCAATGCTGCGGGCATCGTGTTCGCCGGCATCGTCGTTGGTTTTTTGACAGGTTGTGAGGTTGTTATGGGATTCAGATGTTCAGATTCTTTCCGCTTATGCTGTCGCAGCGTCCGCTTGTCAGGTCGCATTGCCGGCACCGAGATAGTTGCCGGTACAGCGATGGTAGCCGTTTCAAGCTTCGCGCGGTTTTTCCGCGTCCGTTTTGCCGGCACCCCTTTTTTATGCGCCCCTTCATCCCCCGAGGTGAAGGGGCGTTTTACGTGGGTATTCCGGTGTCCCGGCCATCCGTTTTCCCCTTCACCGCGTTTCTTCACCGTTCAGGAGAGTTGCCATGATGTTGTCTGATCCCGCGCAAAAATATCGTCCCTTCACCGCCGTGGACCTACCCGATCGCCAGTGGCCGTCGCAGCGTATCGACACCCCGCCGATCTGGGCCAGCGTCGATCTGCGCGACGGCAACCAGGCGCTGATTGATCCCATGGACCAGGAGCGCAAGCAGCGTTTTTTCGACATGCTGGTCAATATCGGCTTCAAGCAGATCGAGGTGGGCTTTCCGTCGGCCTCGCAGACCGACTTTGATTTCGTGCGCGGCCTGATCGAGCAGGACAAGGTCCCCGACGATGTATCCATTCAGGTACTCACCCAGGCGCGCCCGCACCTGATCGAGCGTAGCTTCGAGGCGCTCAAGGGCGCGAAAAACGCCATCGTCCACGTCTATAACGCCACCGATCCGGTATTCCGCCGGGTGGTCTTCAACGTCGACCAGCAGGACTGCATCAATATCGCCCGGGAAGCCACCCGGCAGATCCGCGACGCCATGAACGCCGCGCCGGAAACGAACTGGACCTTCCAATACTCGCCGGAGCTGTTTTCCACCACCGAGATGGATTTTGCCGTCGAGATTGTCAACGCGGTCACCGAGGTTTACCAGCCCACAACGCAGCACCGCATGACCGTCAACCTGCCGGCCACGCTGGAATGCGCCACGCCGAACAACTACGCCGACCAGATCGAATGGTTCTGCCGCGAAGTCAACCACCGCGAGGCGATGGTGATCAGCCTGCACCCGCACAACGATCGCGGCACGGCCGTGGCTGCCGCCGAGCTGGGGCTGATGGCCGGCGCCGACCGCGTGGAGGGCACGCTGTTCGGCAACGGCGAGCGTACCGGCAACGTCGATCTGGTTACCATGGCCATGAACCTCTATACCCAGGGTGTTCATCCGGCGCTGGATTTCTCCAACATCACCCCGATCATGCGCGAGGTGGAGCACTGCAACCAGCTCCCGGTCCACCCGCGCCATCCCTACGTCGGCGATCTGGTGTTCACGGCTTTCTCCGGTTCGCACCAGGACGCGATCAAGAAGGGCATGAACGAGCACCGCGAACATCCCGACGCGCCCTGGGCCGTGCCGTATCTGCCCATCGATCCGCTGGACGTGGGCCGCAGCTACGAGGCGGTAATCCGCGTTAACAGCCAGTCGGGCAAGGGCGGTGTTTCCTACCTGCTGGAGGAAGAACACGGTGTAGTGCTGCCGCGCCGGCTGTCGATGGAGTTCAGCCAGGTGGTGCAGGAAGTCGCCGAGCGCACCGGGCGTGAGATCACCTCGCAGATGATCTACCAGGCGTTCAGCGACGAGTATCTGGAACGCACGGCGCCCTTTGTACTCGCCAGCCATCGCCTGTCTTCGGAGCCGGATAGCCCCCGGGTGAACCTGGAGGCCACGGTCGATCTGAACGGCGAGCGCAAAATGCTCAAGGGCGAGGGTAACGGCCCGCTGGCGGCCTTTGTGCAGGCGCTTTCAAGCGCCGGCCACGACGTGGAAATCATCGACTACCACGAGCACTCGCGCGGGCAGGGCGCTGATGCCGAAGCGGTCGCCTATGTTCAGGTGCGCGTGGGCGACAGCGCCGTATTTGGCGTGGGCATTGACGAGAGCATCACCAGCGCCTCCATGAAAGGCGTGCTCAGCGCCATCAACCGCGAGCATTCCACTCGGGCGCCGGCGGCCAATGTCACCTCGGCAACGCTTGCCTGACGCTTCTTTCTTCCTCCTGTTTCACATGACCGGCGCCTGCGAGCGCCGGTTTTGTATGTTGCGGAGACAGAAAACGCGAAGAAAAAGCGCGTAGGCGGGGAAGAGCTAAACCTCTTACAGCGGCGTTTTGCTCGGCGCGCCGGGGATCTCGCGGACGAGCCTGGGCATTAAAAAGCCCGGCAGGCGCTCGCGCAGTTTGTCCACCAGCTCGCGGGCCTCGTCGTCGCTGACGTCAAAGTGCGCCGCCCCCGCCACCGGGTCGAGCACGTGCAGGTAGTAGGGCAGAATGCGCGCCTCGAAAAGCCGCTCGGAAAGCGCTTCAAGCGCCGCTACGCTGTCGTTCACCCCGCGCAATATGACGCTCTGGTTCAAAATCGTCACGCCCGCTTTTTGCAGCCGCGCGCAGGCGTTGACGACCGCCGCGTCGATTTCGTTGGCGTGGTTGATATGCAACACCATCACCGTTTGCAGCCGGGTGGCGGAAAGCCAGGCGAGCAGGGCGTCGTCGACGCGGTCGGGGATGACTACCGGCAGCCGCGTGTGAATCCGCAGCCGCTTGATATGCGCGATGCCTTCAAGCTCGTCGACCAGCCAGGCCAGCTGTTTATCATTGGCCGCCAGCGGGTCGCCGCCGGAGAAAATCGCCTCGCGGATGGAGTCGTCGTCGCGCAGATAGTCGAGCGCTTCCAGCCACTGGGCGCGGGAGGGCGCGTTGTCGGCGTAGGGGAAGTGGCGACGAAAGCAGTAGCGGCAGTTCACCGCGCAGGTGGGGCTGGCGATCAGCAGCACCCGGCCGTGGTATTTATGAATCAGCCCCCGAGCCGGGCGCTGCTCGGCCTCTTCCAGCGGGTCGTCGATAAAGCCGGACACCGCGCGGGTTTCTTCGCTCAGCGGCAGCACCTGGCGCAGCAGCGGGTCGCTGGCGTCGGCCGGCGTGATGCGGGCTAAAAACGCCTCGGGCACGCAGGTCTCGAACAGCGCGTGGCCGCCTTTGGCGCCGGGCAGCAGGCTTTCGTCAAGCGCAAGGCGGCGGCACAGTTCCAGCGGGTCGCGCACCGCCCGGGAGAGCTGGCGCTTCCAGCCGGCGCTGTCTTTGACGATCAAGGTGGTGTCCTGCAAAAAGCCCTCCTTCGGGTTAGAATGCGCGCTGACGCTTTCGACTCACTTTTTGACAACGCAATGCGAGGCACTATGGCCAATCATTCTACCAACGAATTCAAGGGCGGGCTGAAGGTAATGCTCGACGGCGATCCGTGCTCCATCGTCTCCAACGAGCTGGTCAAGCCGGGCAAAGGGCAGGCCTTCAACCGGGTGAAGCTGCGCAACCTGATGACCGGTCGTGTCTGGGAGCGCACTTTCAAGTCCGGCGATTCGCTGGAAGGCGCGGACGTCATGGAGCTGGAGATGGAGTATCTCTACACCGACGGCGACATGTGGTACTTCATGCAGACCGACGGCTCCTTCGAGCAGTACGCGGTCGAGAAGCGAGCGCTGGGCGACGATGAGAAGTGGCTCAAGGAGCAGGCGCCCTACACCGTGACGCTGTGGAACGACAATGCCATCCAGGTCACGCCGCCCAATTTCATCGAGCTGGAAGTTACCCAGACCGATCCGGGTCTCAAGGGCGATACCGCCCAGGGCGGCTCCAAGCCGGCCACGCTGTCGTCCGGCGCGGTAGTGAACGTCCCGCTGTTTATCAACGAAGGCGAAGTGCTCAAGGTCGATACCCGTACCGGGTCCTACGTCTCTCGCGCCTGATGCGTCCCCCTCATACCGAGTCGGCCTGGCAGCCCACAGCTGATATGGCCACGCTACATGCCCGCGCTCGGCTGATGACCCGGGTGCGGGCCTTTTTTGCCGAGCGCAACGTGCTGGAAGTGGAAACCCCAGTGCTCGGCCAGGGCGGCAGCACCGATGTCCATCTGGCGTCGCTTTCGAGCCTGGCGCATACCGCTGCCGGGCGTCAGCGCCTGTGGCTGCGCACCTCCCCCGAGTTCCACATGAAGCGTCTGCTGGCAGCCGGCAGCGGGCCGATCTACCAGCTGGCCAAAAGCTTTCGCGACGGCGAGGTCGGGCGGCGGCACAATATCGAGTTCACCATGCTCGAATGGTATCGGCCGGGTATGGGCCTGGCGGCGCTGATGGAGGAAACCGCCGCGCTGATTCGGAAGCTGCTGCCTGAATCCGTCCTGCCCGACGGGCAGACGCCGCTTCGCTGCTACGCCTACCGCGAGCTGTTTTACGATCAGCTCGAGATCGACCCGTTCAGCGTGCCGCTCGTGCGGCTGCGCCGTCTCGCCGAAGAGCGCGGCTCTATGCCCGAGGGCGCGCTGGATGATGAGCCCCGGGACACCTGCCTCGACCTGCTGATGAGCTTTGTGATTGAGCCGAACCTTGGCTGGGGAGACGCCGAGCAGGGAAAAGCGCCGGGTGAGAAGTGCCAGGGCAAACTGGTAGCGGTGGTCGACTACCCGGCCAGCCAGGCGGCTCTTGCTCGCCGCCACGTAGACGCCTACGGCGATGAAGTCGCTTCGCGCTTTGAGCTGTACTTCCAGGGTGTGGAGCTGGCCAACGGCTACGATGAGCTAACGGACGCCGCCGAACAGCAGGCGCGCTTTGAGGCCGACAACGCCGAGCGCCGCGAGTTGGGTTTTGACGAAGTCGACGTCGATATGCGGCTGGTCGCCGCGCTGGACCACGGCCTGCCCGAAGGCAGCGGCGTGGCGCTGGGGCTGGATCGCGTTATCCAGCTGGCGCTGGGTAAATATACCCTGGCCGAGGTGATGGCATTTGCCACGCCAGCCTGCTGAGATGCTATGTGCTGTCAGCAAATAGCGTAGATATCGCATGATGAAAAACGTCGCGCACGTTATGGCTGCTGCGCGACAAGGCGTCGGCACTCGCTAATCCCCATCATCGAAGGGCGTGTTGTCCATCATTTCAAAGGCGCGCTCGTCATCGGGCAGGCGCACCATGTCGCCCAGGCTTATTTTGCCCAGCTGCTTGAAGCGTTTGCCCCGGGTATCAATGATGGCAGCCACTTCGCCGATACTCACCGAATCCTTGTAGGCTTCCACTTTCACGCGCACATTGGCGCCCTGATAATGCCCGGACACAATACTGCCACGGTGCGGTTCGCTGTAGTTCTCGGGGTGTTGGGCATAGTACGCTGTAACGCTTTGCGCCCCCGGTGCGTCCCACTCGATATGTTGATGCATGCGCTTTCTCCTTGCGGGGCTTGTCACTGCCCAAGGTTATCTGAATAGCGATCAGGGGGGGAAACGCGAGAGGCCGAGGGTAGGTAAACGGCAGAGCACGATATGAAACGCTACGACAGGAGGCCGGCATGGGTTTGTTGATCAACGGTGAATGGCACGATCAGGGCTACGACACCGCCAAACACGGCGGCGAGTTTGTCCGCGAGTCCGCCCAGCTGCGCGACTGGGTGACCGCTGACGGCAGGCCCACGGCAGATGGCCATCCGGGCGTGGCCGCCGAGGCGGATCGTTTTCATCTGTATGTTTCGCTGGCCTGCCCCTGGGCGCACCGCGCGCTGATCATGCGCAAGCTGAAGGGGCTGGAAGGGCTGATCGGCGTGTCGCATACCAGTCCGCTGATGCGCGAGAAGGGCTGGACGTATAACGTAGCGGAAGGCTCCAGCGGCGATGCGGTCAACGGCGTTGACTATCATCATCAGCTCTACACCCTGGCCGACCCCGAGTACACCGGGCGGGTAACGGTGCCGGCGCTGTGGGACAAGCGCGACGGGCGCATCGTCAACAACGAGTCGGCGGATCTGGTGCGTATGCTGAACTCGGCATTTGACGAGCTCACCGGCAACCGGCTGGATTTCTACCCGGAAGATTTGCGCGAGACCATCGATGCCGTCAACGCTGACGTCTACGAGCACATCAATAACGGCGTCTACAAGGCCGGCTTTGCCACCGAGCAGGGCGTTTACGAGCGTCATGTCGAGGCGCTTTTTGCCGCGCTTGATCGCATGGAAGCAAGGCTTGGCGAGCAGCGCTACCTGGCCGGTGAGTGGCTGACCGAGGCGGATATTCGCCTGTTTACCACGCTGATACGCTTTAACGCCGTCTATCACGGGCATTTCAAATGCAACCTGCGCCGGATCGAGGACTACCCGAATCTGTCGAACTACCTGCGCGAGCTGTATCAGTGGCCGGGCATCAGGGAGACGGTCGATTTTGACCACATCCAGCGCCACTATTACCTGAGCCACGCGAGCATTAACCCCAACGGCATTGTGCCCAAAGGGCCGGTGCTTGACCTTGAACGCCCCCACGACCGCGAACGGCTGCCCGGGCGTGGCGTGCGCGGCGCGTAACTTTCTCCCCCCTCCAAAAAAGGCGACTCAATGAAACTGACGATTGTGATTACCAGCACCCGCCCGGGCCGCGTGGGCAAGGCCGTGGCCGACTGGTTTGAAGGTTATGCCAAAGAGCACGCGCCCCACCTTGAGGTGGCAGTGGCCGACCTGAAAGAGATCGACCTGCCGCTTTACGATGAGCCGCGCCACCCGATGCTGCAGGATTACGAGCACGCTCACACCCGGCGCTGGTCGGAGATCGTCGAGCAGTCGGATGCCTTTGTCTTTGTGCTGCCGGAGTACAACCACACCGCGCCGCCGACGTTTTTCAACGCGCTGGACTACCTCTACAAGGAGTGGAACTTCAAGCCCGCGGGCTTTGTGAGCTACGGCGGGATTTCCGGCGGCATCCGCGCGGTGGAAACCGCCAGGCACACCGTTAGCACCATGGAAATGGTGCCGGTAAAACAGCAGGTGCTGATCCCCATGGTCGGCGAACATTTGCACGATGGCGTATTCCACCCCACCGATATGCACACGCAAAGCGCGCAAACCCTGGTCGAGATGATCGGACGCTGGGCCACGGCGCTGAAAACCATGCGCTGATCAGGGGCTAAAGGCGCGGCGGATTCCGGCTGACGGGGTGCTGCCGTGCCGCGGGCGTCAGCGGTCGGCTTGTGTCTCTGCCCGGCGCATCGCCGAGGGTGCCGGCTGCATGAGCCGGCGATATCTGCCTGAAGGAGAGGCTTGAAAACCCGGGATCAAAAGCCCAGGTCGTCGAGCAGGTCATCGACCTGATCCTGATCGCTGACGACACCGTTTTTCGCGGTATCCATCTGCGGGCCGTTGCGCAGCTTGGCGTGTTCGTCGCGCTCGTCTTCCTGGCGGGTGCCCTCGGTCACGTTGGGGACGTTATCCATGAGGACCTGCACCAGCTCGTTTTCAATCTGACGGATCACGTCCATCATCTTCTTGATGACCTGGCCGGTGAGGTCCTGAAAGTCCTGCGCCATCATGACTTCCAGCAGCTCTTTCTGTGTCGTGCCGGTATGGGCAGGCACCTGTTCGGCAAGAAAATGCCGAGTATCATCAAACAGCTTTTTGTGCGCATCGGCGCCGGCGGCGAGAGTTTCGGGGTCATTCCAGCGGGCCAGCAGCGCCTGGCTTTCGCTTTCCAGCTTGTTCTGGCTGGGCTGGGCGCGCTCCACGGCGTTGAGCGAGCGTTCGGCGGCCTGTTCGGTCATGGCAGCCACATAGCGCAGACGGTCGTTGGCATCGGGAATGGCCTGCGCCGCCTGCTCGATTTGCTGATCAAGCCCCAGCTCTTTCATGCTCTCGCGCAGCGAGCGCGTGAGCTGGCCAATACGCTGAATCATGTCGTCAGCGCCGGCCTCATCCTGTACAGGCGGCATGGTGCCGTCGTGGGCATTGTTGGTGGTTGCCATCCTTGTCCTCGTTACGTTGTCACTCTGATGAGGTGCCTTGCGTCCGGCCGCGCGGAGCGATCTTTCCTGACTGCTGCTTTCAATAGGGCTGACCGCCGGGTGTCTCGAAGTCACGGGCGTAGCAGGGAGGTGAGGCGGGCGGCTCGCGGTCGTCGGCATCCTCTTGCTCAAGCGCATTCAATAGGCTATCACGCAGTACCGGAAGATGAGAATCTTCAATGCGCCGGCCGGTGGTCAATAGCGTGAGCCGGCCGCTACGCGCGAAGCGCATCAGCGGTAGCAGCAGTGTCGGGTTGTTCAGCAGTTCCAGCTGATAGCGTGTGATCAGCGAGGCGTCGCTGCGCCGGTCGCGCTGATATTGGCGCCGCAGCGCTGCCGGGGGAGCGGTTTCCGGGTGCCAGGCGCTCAGCGCCAGCGTTTCCCGCACCTTGCCCCTGGGCCAGAGGCGGTCGACCAGCACTCGGGCCCCGTCATCGGGCTCGATAGGCGCGTAAACGCGTTTGAGCGCAATCGGGTAGCTCACCTTGCCTCCTCGCGGGTGTGGGGTTGCTTGCCAACAGACTGTCGTGTCGACAGTCTAGCAAAACCGGAGGCAGCCGTTTACCAACAACGGGTCGATTTTGCTCCGTGCGGCCGCTGCCCGGTACGAATAATTGCGTTACCATGTTGCACCCGCGACGTCGGCGCATCGGGTTGAAGCCTGCGCCGGCCGGGCGGCTGTTTTCCTGCTACCGGCTATCGAGTTTGCCCCGCGTGACATTCCATGCTTCCGCCTCCGAACTGACGCCCGACGGTGACCGCTACTTTGACGGCATGGCGGAAAAGTTTGCCCGCTCGCTGTATAACGCGCCGCGGGGAGCGTTGCGCCTGACGCTGTTGGACGAGCTGTTGCCCGACATGCTTGGGCTTACCGGCCAGCCGGCGCTGGACGTCGGCGGCGGCCTGGGCCAGCAGACCGTCTGGCTGGCCCGGCGTGGCCATCCGGTCACGCTTGCCGAGCCGTCCGCCGATATGCTCGATTACGCCCGCCGCGAGCTGGCAGCCGAGCCCGTTGCCGATCGCATTGCCTGTTTACAGGCGCCGCTTCAAACGCTGGAGAGCGAAGCCCCCGGCCCCTGGCCGCTGGTCATCTGCCACGCCGTGCTGGAATGGCTGGGTGACCCGGAGGCCGCGCTGTTGACCCTGAGCCGGCTGCTGGCGCCTGGCGGGCAGCTGAGCCTGATGGTGTTCAACCGCGACGCGCTGCGCTTTGCCAACGTGATCAAGGGCAATCGGCAAAAGGCGCTGGATGACCGCCTGGAAGGCTGGGGCAAGGGCAAGCGTCTGACGCCGGTGTCGCCGCTGACCCACGCCGACATCGAACGCTTTGCCGAAACGGCCGGGCTCGAGATCGACGCCGCGGCGGGTATTCGCCTGTTCCAGGACTACCTGCGCGAGCCGGTGGTCGATGACGCCGACCAGGCCAGGCTGCTGGCTCTGGAGCGTGCCTACTGCCGCGCCGAGCCGCACTGGCGGCTGGGCCGTTACCTGCTGTATACCCTGCGTAAACCCTCCACCCAAGAGACCTTTCCATGAGTGCCCGGACGCCCAGCTGCCAATTACTCGAACGCGACGCCTTCGCCGATGACCCGGACTTTGCCGGCTTCTGCGCCGTTGAACCTCCCGACGACCCCTGGCTGTTGCGCGCTGCCACCCACGCCATCAGCGCCGACGAGGCCACGCTTGAGCGCTGGCGCTCGGCTGACAGGCCCGCTGCGTCTCCGCTTGACCCAGCTCTTGAGGCGGTGCCGGCGGCGGTGCTGTTCTGGCCCAAGGCGCTGAAACTGGCGGGCTGGTGGCTGGACTGGCTGAACCGCACCCTGCCCGAGGGGACGCCGCTGATGATCGTGGGGGAGAACCACGGCGGTATTCGCCGGGCGCCGAAGATGCTCGCCGAGCGCGGGCAGACATCGGCGAAACGCGACGGCGCTCGCCGCTGCTCGCTGTTTGTGACCCAAACCCGCTCGCCTGATGCGTCCTCGGCGCCCGCCAGCCGGGAGCGCTTCGAGGCCGACGGCATGACCCTGGTGAGTCATCCGGGGGTTTTCGGCCACGGCAAGGTCGACGAAGGCACCGCGCTGCTGCTCGAAGCGCTGGAAGCCGCATTGCCCCGCACACCGCTGAAGGTGCTCGACGTGGGCAGCGGCGACGGCATTATCAGCGCCTGGCTGGCGCGCCGGGGCCACGACGTGACGGCGGTGGACGTGAATCATTTTGCCGTGGACGCGACACGCGAAACCCTGGCCGCCAACGGCCTGAAAGGCCGGGTGCTGGCCAGCGATGTGTATGCCGCGCTGGATGAGGGCGAGCGTTTTGACTTCATCGTCAGCAACCCGCCGTTCCACCAGCAGCGCGAGATCAACTACGGCCCGGCCGGACGCTTGATCAGCGAAGCGGCCGGCTGGCTGACCCGGGGCGGGCGGCTGGTGCTGGTGGCCAACGCTTTTCTGCCCTATGCCGACCCGCTAAAGCACGCCTTCGGCGGGTTCGACGTGCTCGCCGACAACCGCCGGTTCCGTGTGTATCAAGCGCCGGCGCGGTAACCCGCGGTCAACGTCGCTAGAGATCTATAAAAAAACCGCACGGCCCCGAGACGGGTCGCGCGGTTTTGCGTGGGTGGCGTTAGCGGTGGATTACAGCGTAGTCCACAGCGCCACGTTGGGCACCAGGCTTGAATCCACCGACATCATCACGCTAAGCGCAGTGATAGTGAGGATGGAAAAGCCAAAGACCTGCTTGGCCCACTTCTCGTCGTCGCGGGCGCGGTAACCTTCCAGCCCCAGATACAGCCAGTACACGCCCATCGCCAGCGCCACGGTGAAGTAGCCCACCCCGGCGTAGCCGGCCAGGCTCAGCGTCAGCGTGGCCACCACAAAGGCGAGAATATAGCCGAGGATGTAGTGCTTGGCGGTCTCGATGCCGCGCACCACCGGCAGCACCGGAATCGACGCCGCGCGGTAGTCTTCCCGGCGGAAGATGGCAATGGCGTAGGAGTGCGGCATCTGCCACAGGCAGAATATCGCCAACAGCGTCATCGCGCCGGCATCAAACTGCCCGCTGACCGCGCAGTAGCCCACCACCGGCGGCACCGCGCCGGAGAGACTGCCAATCAGGGTGCCAAACTCCGAGTGGCGCTTCATGTAGAGGCTGTAGGCCCCCACATAAATCGCAAAGCCGAAGGCGGCAAGCCCGACGGTCAGCGCGTTGGTGCCCAGCGCCAGCAGGCCGAAGCCGCCGACTCCCAACAGAGTAGCGAACACCAGCGTCGCCGCCGGGGTGATCCGCCCCTGTACCAGCGGGCGGCTTTGGGTACGGCGCATGAGCGCGTCGATATCGCGGTCGATGACGTTGTTGTACGCGCACCCCGAGGCAATGACCAGGCCAAGACCCACCAAGGTGGCAATGAACAGCAGCGCATCGAAATCGCCCCGGGCGGCAAGAAAGAAGCCGCCCATCACCGAGATGACGTTGCCGCCGATAATCCCCGGCTTGGTCAGGGTGACGTAGTCCTGAAATCGGCTCGGCGTTTGCACTAGCCGATCATCATGTTGAGCTGCAAGTGGTGCATGATCCACAGCGAACCTCCCACGACCAGAGCCAGTATAGTGAGCGTGAAAATAAACGACGTCAGGTTCCAGCCTTCGTCGGAGTGGGTGTTCATGTGCATGAACATCACCAGCTGCACCAGAATCTGAGCCACCGCCATGGCCACCACGATCAGCACCGTGGTGCCGGTGTCAAAGGCGCCGCTCATCACCGCGGCAAACGGAATCACCGTCAGCACCAGCGACAGAATCAGCCCGGTGACATAGGTCCTGACGCTGCCGTGGCTGGCGCCGCCCGGTGCGGTATGTGAATCGCTCATATCACAGCACTCCCAACAGGTAGACGAAGGAGAAAACGCAGATCCAGACGATATCCAGAAAGTGCCAGAACAGGCTCAGGCACATGATCCGCGGGCGCGTCATCGGCGTCAGGCCCCGAGTGGAAAGCTGAATCAGCATGATCAGAATCCAGAGCAGTCCGAAGCTGACGTGCAGGCCGTGGGTGCCCACCAGGGTAAAGAACCCGGTGAGAAAGGCGCTGCGATCGGGGCCGAAGCCTTCGACAATCAGATGGTGGAACTCGTAAAGCTCCATGCCCACAAAGCCCGCGCCCAGCAGCAGGGTGATGCCCAGCCAGGCTTTTACCCGGCCGACGCGGTTGTCGTTCATCGCGAGCACGCCCATGCCGTAGGTAAAGCTCGAGAACAGCAGCAGGAAGGTCTCGACCAGCACAAAGGGCAGCTCGAAAATATCCTTGCCCGACGGGCCGCCGGCCGTGCCCCCGGAGAGCACGGCGTAGGTGGCGAACAGCGAGCCGAAGATCACCAGGTCGCTCATCAGATAGACCCAGAAGCCGAAAACCCGGGTGCTGCCATCGTCGTGATGTTCGTGATGGTCGGCGGTTGGGGTATCCGGGTTGTTCATGGTTTGCGTTGCCATTATGCCCGCACCTCCACTCGGTTGATGGGCTCGAGTTCATCGCGACGCTGGAAGCGCTCGCGGTGTTCGCGCTCGGTGCGTTCCACCTCGGCGGCGGGAACGTGGTAATCGATATCGTCGTTGAACACGCGCAGCATAAAGGCCACGAAAATGCCCGCACCGCTGACGATAGCCAGCCACCAGATATGCCAGATCAGGGCAAAGCCCAGGCCAATGCTCAAAATGCCCATGACCGGCCCGGCCACGGTGTTTTTGGGCATGTGGATATCTTCGTAGGGCCCGTCGCTGAGCAGGGCATCGGCGCCGTTTTGTTGCTTGTCGTCCCAGTAGCTGTCGATGCCGTTGACGGTCGGCAGGTGGGCGAAGTTGTAGAACGGTGCCGGAGACGACGTTGACCATTCCAGCGTCCGCGCATCCCAGGGGTCGCCGCTGACGTCGAGGCGCTGCTTGCGGTCGCGCACGCTGACGTACAGCTGAATCACGGTGCAGGCAATGCCCGCCATGATGATCACGGCACCCACCCAGGCAAGAATCATCAGCGGCTGCCAGTCGCTATTGGCGTAGGACTGCATGCGCCGCGCGGCGCCGAAGAAGCTCAGCACATAGAGCGGCATGAACGCCATGTAGAAGCCGATGATCCAGCACCAGAAGGAGCGTTTACCCCAGGTCTCGTCCAGGGTGAAGCCGAACGCCTTGGGGAACCAGTAGGTCAGGCCGGCCATCATGCCAAAGACCACGCCGCCGATGATGACGTTGTGGAAGTGGGCGATGACGAACAGGCTGTTGTGCAGCACAAAGTTGGCGCCGGGGACCGCGAGCATCACGCCGGTCATGCCGCCCAGGGTGAAGGTGACGATGAAGCCCAGCGTCCACAGCACCGGCGAGGTGAACTGGATGCTGCCGCGGAACATTGTGAACAGCCAGTTGAAGATCTTCACCCCGGTGGGGATGGCGATGATCATCGTGGCAATGCCGAAGAAGGCGTTGACGTTGGCGCCGGCGCCCATGGTGAAGAAGTGGTGCAGCCAGACGATAAACGACAGCACGGTGATGCACACCGTCGCCCACACCATGGTGGTGTAGCCGAACAGCCGCTTGCGCGAGAAGGTCGCGGTAACCTCGGAGAAGACGCCAAAGGCCGGCAGGATCAGGATATAGACCTCGGGATGCCCCCACGCCCAGATGAGATTGACGTACATCATCATGTTGCCGCCAAAGTCATTGGTGAAGAAGTGCATGCCGAAGTAGCGATCCAGAGTGAGCATCGCAATGGTCGCGGTGAGAATCGGGAACGACGCGATGATCAGCACGTTGGCGCACAGCGATGTCCAGGTGAACACCGGCATGCGAAACATCGTCATGCCCTTGGTGCGCATCTTGAGAATGGTCACGAAGAAGTTGATACCGGTCAGCGTGGTACCGATCCCCGATATCTGTAACGCCCATATCCAGTAGTCGACCCCCACATCGGGGCTGTATTTGAGCTCCGATAGCGGCGCGTAGGCCAGCCAGCCGGTTTGGGCAAATTCGCCGATGAACAGCGACAGGTTGACCAGCACCACCCCGGCGGCGAACAGCCAGAAGCTGAGGTTGTTGAGAAACGGGAAGGCCACGTCGCGCGCGCCGATTTGCAGCGGCACGATCAGGTTCATCAGACCGATGACCATGGGCATGGCGACAAAGAAGATCATGATTACGCCGTGGGCGGTAAAGATCTGATCATAGTGGTGGGGCGGCAGGAACCCTTCGGCGCCGCCGGCGGCCAGCGCCTGCTGGCTGCGCATCATGATGGCATCGGAGAAGCCACGCACCAGCATGACCAGCGCGACGACAAAGTACATGATGCCGAGTTTCTTGTGGTCGACGGAGGTGATCCATTCCGACCACAGGTACTGTCATTTTCTGAAGTAGGTAATCGCGCCCAGCAGCAGTGCTGCCACCACCGCGATAACCGCGACGGTGCCCATGATGATGGGTTCGTGGACGGGAATCGATTCCGGGCCGAGTTTTCCGAACAGGTTGCCGAACATGGTTTACTCCGCTGCCTCCGCGTTGATCGTCGTTTTGCCGTCATGTCCGGGCTCGCTATCCGCGTTGCGGCCGGTATGAAAGCTCTGCACGATGTCCTGATAGAGGTGGGGCGATATCTCGGAGAAATACGTCACCGGTACCTCCCGGGAGGGGCTGGCCAGCTGATCGTATTCCTTGGGGAACGTCAGCGAACGCTCTGACTCGCGGACGTTGGCGACCCAGTCGTCAAAGTCATCCTGGGACGTGACGCGGGCATCGAACGTCATGCCGGAGAAACCCGAGCCGCTGTAGTTGGTCGAGCGCCCGGGGTAGGTGCCGGTTTCATCGGCGATCAGGTTGACGTCGTTGTCCATGCCCGCCATGGCGTAGATCTGGCTGCCCAGACGCGGAATGAAAAACGAGTTCATCACCGAGCCGGATGTCACGCGAAAGCGCACCGGCACATCCTCGGGAAAGGCCACCTCGTTGACCGTGGCAATGCCTTCATCGGGATAGATAAACAGCCACTTCCAGTCCAGCGAAACGGCCTGGATTTCCATGGGCTCGGCGTCGCTTTCCAGCGCCTTGTGCGGGTCCAGGCTGTGGGAGGTTTTCCACGTCAGCGTTGCCAGAATGGCGATGATGACGCAGGGCACCAGCCACACCACGATCTCGATGGCGGTGGAGTGCGACCACTCGGGCCGGTAGACCGCGTTTTTGTTGCTCCGGCGGTAGCGCAAGGCAAACCACAGCGTCATGCCGATCACCGGAATCACCACGATCAGCATCAGGCCGAAGGCGGTGAGGATCAGTCGCGTCTGCTCCTGGCCGACCTGCCCGCTGGAATCCAGCAGCGCCGATCCGCATCCCGCCAGCAGCAGCGGCAGCGTCGCCAGCAGCAAAAAGCCGATGGCGCGCGTAAAGCTCTTTCTTCTCATCTTGCGACCTCGTGAGAGTGAACAGGGCGCGCGTTCTCCTGTGTCTTCAAACACTGTCCCCAAAGACTGTTCTCAAACATTGTCCTCAAACACTATATCCAGACACTCACGGACCCATAGCCTGATGGCCGGTGGCATACGCCACGGGCACCAGGACAGCGTTGGTCGGCTAATTATTAGCAAGCTAATTTATGGGGTAAAGCCTGCCGAAAATTGTGGCCAACGCTGTATAACGCAGCCGGAGCCGACGTTGGATAACATCAGTGCCTGGCGGCATGGAGGAACGCGCCGCCCGGCGTAGGCCGCAGGTAAAGCCAGTACGTCTGTGCCGCAAAAGGGAGGGAAAACGGCTCAAACGCAGCGGCTTTAACCGCAGAGGGCGCATTATTGATCAGCCAAAAACCGGCCGGAAAGCGGCGTTTTGCCACACCCCGGTCACGTCGGGAGTTGATATGGATCAAGATATAGGCGAAAACCCCCGTTCAATGGGGGCTGAAAAGCACCGGCGGGATTTTATACGAATTTCTCATATAAATAGCATTAAAAATGCTTTAAGGCATGACCGCTCGACGGCAGTCACATCAGCACGAGCGGTGGGAGGATGCTCGGGCAACGAGACTGGCCCATTGACGGCGTCGGCGCATTACGCGACCGGCGAATAACGGATGCCGGTAACGATGTAGTGTTGCTCGCCGCCGGGGGCCGCCACGGTGACGTCATCGTCAACGGCCTTGCCCAGCAGGGCGCGCGCCAGCGGCGCGTCGACGCTGATCCAGCGCTTTGAGGTGTCGGTTTCGTCGTGGCCGACAATACGCAGCGCGAGCGTTTCGCCGTCATCGTCTTCGAGTTCGACAAAGGCGCCGAAGTATACCCTGTGGGTATTGGCCGGCAGGCGGTCCACCACCTGTAGCTCGTCAAGACGTTTGGTGAGATAGCGGATGCGGCCCAGCACCCGGCCAAGCTCTTTCTTGTTGTAGGTGTAGTCGGCGTTTTCCGAGCGGTCGCCCTGGGCGGCGGCTTCGCCTACCTTGGCGGAAAGCGCCGGGCGCTTCACCCGCGAAAGATGATCGAGTATGCCGCGCAGGCGCTCGGCTCCCTCGGCGGTGATCACGTTGCTTTTGGCTTCCTGGCGCGGGTCCTTCGCCGGGTCGCGCCAGCGCGTCATGTTTCTGCCTTTCATGTCATCCTCGTTGCGTGAAAAAACGGCAACCCGGGTTGGAAGGGTCGGGCGGCCCCCTGGAATAGCCGGATGACGAGCGGAATCCCGAAACCGGCTGGCGATTCATTCAAACGTTCGTTACATTGGGCTCCAGGGCCGTGGACCACAGAGTACCCGGCTATTCAAAACGAGACAGCATGATAAAGACAACACCAAACAGGAGCGTTCCGATGCGTCAACCCGTTATCCGTCGGATGGCAATGACCACGACCCTGGCCGGTGCCGTAACGCTGGCATCGATGGCGTGGGCCGGTGTCGCCCATGGCGATGAAACCAGCGACTTGTTTGCGTTACAAAACCGCGTGGAATACGTCCTTGCCGAAGCCCCCGAAGACGAGCGCGAAGCGGCGCTGAGCGAGTTGGCCGATGACGCCCGGGCATTGGCCGAAAAGCAACCCGACAACGCCGAGCTGCTGGTGTGGAAAGGGCTGGTGCTGGCCTCCTATGCCGGCGAACGCGGCGGGCTGGGGGCGCTGGGCGATGCCAAGGCGGCGCGCAAGTCGCTGGAACGCGCGATTGAGATCGACCCGGAAGGCAACAACGGCTCGGCGTATGTGACGCTGGGCGTGCTCTATCATCGCGTGCCGGGCGGGCTGATTGCCTTTGGCGACAGCGATAAGGCCGACCGTATGTTCCAGCGCGCGCTGGAAATCCGTCCCGACGGCATCGACGTCAACTATTATTACGCCAGCTTTCTGGACGAAGAGGGCCGGCGCGAAGAAGCCCGCGAGCACGCCCGCAAAGCCGTCAACGGCACCGCGCGCGAGGCGCGGGAGGCGTCGGACGAATCGCTGCGCGAGGATGCCCGGGAGCTGCTCGATAGCCTTTGAGTCTGTTCGGTCCCTGGGCCTGTTTTCCTCGCTCTGGATTAACCTGCCTGATCGCCCCGCCGGAGCGCGCCGTCCGAGACTGGTGAGTGGTTTGATTCCGGTACCCGGTTTGGCTCTGGTGTGTGAACAGCGTTGGCATTCCCGGCCTTCTGCCCCGATAATGGGGCGGTTTTTCAGGCCGGGAGTGCCCCCTCATGGCATTGTTATCCGCTGAATCCCTGCTGACGCCGCCGTTTACTCGTGACGACGTTGACATCGCCTCGCGCGACGTTATTCAGCAGGGATTTTTCCACGTTGAAGCGCTGACCCTGCGCCACCGCCTGTTCGAAGGCGGCTGGAGCGAGCCCATGCGCCGCGAGCTGCATTGCCGCCACGGCGCGGTGGGCGTGTTCATGTACGATGTCGCGCTGGATTCGCTGGTGTTTATCGAACAGTTCCGCGTCGGCGCCGTTGACGATGCCTCGCCGTGGAAGCTGGAGCTGGTGGCGGGGTTGATGGACAGCGACGAAACCGAAGAAGACGTGGCGCGTCGTGAAGCCCGGGAAGAAGCCGGCTGCAGCGTTCACGAGCTGATGCGGCTGCACAGCTACTATCCCAGCCCCGGTGCCTGCAATGAGCGGGTAACGCTGTTCTGCGCGCTGGTGGATGCCGGTGACCTGGGCGGTATTCACGGCGTGGCCGATGAGCACGAGGATATCCGCGTGCATGTGGTACCCTTCGCCGATGCGTGGGAGCTCATGCAGGCCGGGCGGCTGGATAACGCCATGACGCTGATCGGTATGCACTGGCTGGCCGGTCAGCGCGCCTCGCTGCGGGCGTTGCCCGAACACGCGCGCCGATTGGGCACGCCGGCGGCCTCGTGAGGTTGATTCTCCCGTCATCATGATCCGTGGTTGATCCAGCAGGAGCCTACATGGCCCGCAATGCCTACGTTACCGATTTGAAAACGCTGCAGGGCGAATGCAGCGCCAACTACGTGCGTCTGCTGCGCCTGGTCGGCAACATGCAAGAGGGCCAGCAGCGCGATATCGGCCTGGGCGATGAGCCCGAGCCGGTAGAAGCCGAGTCGGCTCATGCAGACAGCGCCTTGACGCTGCGTCTGTTTATTCAGCAGAACGCGCCCTATACCACCCTGGTAGAGGTGAGCCAGAGCGGCCCGCTGGATCGCGTGGTCGAGCAGCCCCGCATGCGCGTGCACCTTTACCACGACGTGCGCATGGCCGAGGTCATGGATTTTCAGCGCGAGCGCCACTTCAGCGGGCGCTACCGCTACCCCAATCCGCGCATGCACCAGCCCGACGAAAAGCTCCAGCTCAATCGTTTTCTCGGCGAATGGCTCGCTCACGGCCTGGCCCACGGGCGCAGCGCCTTTGTTGCTGAAACGCCGTAAACGATAGCGGCACCTCTTATAGCCGCTCCTCTTGATGACCCCCTGCCCATGAAACTGATCCAGATTACCGATACCCATCTCCACGCCGACCCCGCCACACGCTCGCGCACCGGCGTGCCCCATGCCCGTCTGGAAGCCGTGGTGGCTGCGGTGACCGCCGAGCGGCCGGATGCGGTGGTTGTCACCGGCGATATCAGCCAGGACGAAACGCCGGCGTCCTACGCCGCTGCGGTGCGGCTGTTCGATACGCTGCCGTGCCCCTGGCACTGGCTGCCCGGCAACCACGATCGGCTGGATCTCATGGCCGCCGAGCGCCCGCTGGTGGAAGCGGTAGAGCTCGGCGACTGGCAAATGCTGCTGCTCAATACGCAAGTGCCCGGCGAGCCCCAGGGCAGGCTGGGCCGCGAAAGACTTGATGCGCTTAAGCGTCAGCTGGAACGGCTTGAGCGCCCCACGCTGATCGCCATGCACCATCCGCCGGTTGTGGTGGGCACCGACTGGATGGATGCCATCGGCCTTGAAGACCGCGACGCCTTCTGGCGCCTTCTTGACGGCCATGACCGAGTCCAGGCGGTGGTGTTCGGCCACGCGCACCAGGCGTTTGCCACTACGCTGACCGACAGCAGTGGGCACGCGGTCGGCGTGTACGGCTGCCCGGCAGCGGCGGATCAGTTTCTTCCCGGCGCTACCCACTTTGCCGTTGATGCCGAGGCTCGCCCCGGCTACCGGGTGCTGACACTGGACAGCCAGCCCTTGGCTACCAGGGTCAAGCGGGTGAGCGTGGGGCCTCGAGACTAACGCGGCAGGGCGATCCTGCCCGGGCGATTGCCGGATGGCGTCGGCCATGTCGCTATCTGCGTTATAAAAAGATAGTTATACATTCTTTTGGGTTATTGGTGTGTTCGGGGTAATCTGCCTTGCCATAGCGCGCCTGCCACGTCACGCCCTGCGGGCCGATGGCGTTCGGGGCTGCGCGTCGTTTTCTTCCCGTGAGGCAGTGGCACATGACCCAGACATCCGCTCTTTCCGCGAGCGCCGATCCGGCAGCCGATACCCTCAGCGCTGCCCGGCTGACGCACCTCAAGCAGCTGGAAGCCGAATCCATCCATATCATCCGCGAAGTGGCGGCCGAGTTCGCCAATCCGGTGATGATGTACTCCATCGGCAAGGATTCCTCGGTGATGCTGCACCTGGCGCGCAAGGCCTTCTACCCGGGCACGCCGCCGTTTCCGCTGATGCACGTCGACACCACCTGGAAATTCCGCGAAATGATCGAGTTTCGCGACCACATGGCGGAAAAAGCCGGCATGGACCTGATTGTCCACACCAACGAGGAAGGCCGCGCGGCCAACATCAACCCGTTTGACCACGGCAGCGCCAAGTACACCGACATCATGAAAACCCAGGCGCTCAAGCAGGCGCTGACTAAGCACGGCTTCGATGCGGCCTTCGGCGGCGCGCGGCGCGATGAAGAAGCCACCCGTGCCAAGGAACGGGTGTACTCGTTCCGCGACAAATACCACCGCTGGGACCCCAAAAAACAGCGCCCCGAGCTGTGGAACATCTACAACGCCAGGGTCAACCAGGGTGAGTCGATCCGCGTGTTCCCGCTGTCCAACTGGACCGAGCTGGATATCTGGCAGTACATCTATCTGGAAAACATCGACATCGTGCCGCTGTACTACGCCGCGCCGCGTCCGGTGGTCGAGCGCGACGGCATGGACATCATGGTCGACGACGACCGCCTGCCGCTGGAGCCGGGCGAGGTCCCCGAAGAAAAGTCGGTGCGCTTTAGAACCCTGGGCTGCTACCCGCTGACCGGCGCGGTGGCGTCCAAAGCGGCGACGCTTCCCGAGATTATTCAGGAAATGCTGCTGACCAAAACGTCGGAGCGCAGCGGGCGCGCCATTGACCGGGACCAAACCGGCTCGATGGAGAAGAAAAAGCGCGAAGGCTACTTTTAACGGGGAGCGGTTTCATGGCACACCAGTCAGCACTGATAGAAGACAATATCGAGCAGTACCTGCACGAGCACGAAAACAAGGACCTGCTGCGCTTTATCACCTGCGGCAGCGTCGACGACGGCAAGTCCACCCTGATCGGGCGGCTGCTGCACGACTCGCAAATGATCTTCGAAGATCAGCTCGCGGCGATTACCCAGGCGTCGAAAACCAGCGGCACCACCGGCGACGATGTCGACCTAGCGCTGCTGGTCGACGGCCTGCAGTCCGAGCGCGAACAGGGCATCACTATTGACGTTGCCTATCGGTTTTTCTCCACCGACAAGCGCAAGTTTATTATCGCCGATACCCCGGGGCACGAGCAGTACACCCGCAACATGGCCACCGGCGCGTCCACCGCCAGCCTGGCGGTGATTCTGATCGACGCCCGCCACGGCGTGCAGACGCAAACCCGCCGCCACAGCTTCATTGCCGACCTGGTGGGTATCGAACACCTGGTGATTGCGGTCAACAAGATGGACCTGGTGGACTACGCCGAGGCGCGGTTTAACGAGATCGTCGCCGATTACCGGGCGTTTGCCGAACAGCTCAACGCCCCCGACATTCGTTTTGTGCCGCTTTCCGCGCTGGCCGGCGACAACGTGGTCAACGAAAGCGAGCATACGCCCTGGTACTTTGACCCGGCGCGGGGTCACGACGGCGCAACGCTGATGTCGATGCTGGAAAACATCGAGTTCGTCCGCGATCGCAACCTCTCCCAGCTGCGTCTGCCGGTGCAGTACGTCAACCGCCCGAACCTCGATTTTCGCGGCTACTGCGGTACGCTCGCTGCCGGCATCGTGCGCCCGGGCCAGCAGGTCAAGGCGCTGCCCTCGGGCAAGACCGCCAGCGTCGAGCGCGTGGCGACCTTTGACGGCGATCTGGAAGCGGCCTATCCGGGCCAGGCGATTACCCTGACGTTGGACGACGAGATCGACATCTCCCGGGGCGACTGGATCGTCGCGGCGGACGAAGACGTGCCGCTGTCCAACGCCTTTGCCGCCGACATCGTGTGGATGCACGAAGACGCCCTGACGCCGGGCCGGCTTTACGACTTCAAGCTCGCGACCCGGGATCTTTCCGGCCAGGTGCGCGCGATTGACTACCAGGTCGACGTCAATACGCTGGAACACCACGCGGCCGATTCGCTGGAGCTCAACACCATTGCCCGCTGCGAGGTGGAGCTGACCGCGGCGATTCCCGTGGACGACTACCGCCAGAGCCCGGGCACCGGCAGCTTTATCGTCATCGACCGGTTAACCAACGTCACCGTCGGCGCGGGCATGATTCGTGGTGCGCTGGAAGAGGGCGACAGTGCCGCTGCGGGCACCACCGACTGGGCCGCCTTCGAGCGCGACCTGAACGCCCTGGTGCGCAAGCATTTCCCCCACTGGGAGGCTCGGGATATCAGCCGGCTGATATAGCCCGGCCCGAGCTATGGTCGTTAGCCTCAATTAACCGGGCGAGTCGCTAACAGGTTGGCGTGCCGCTAAAAAACACGCCTTCACCAAAAAACAGCCCTTCCTCAAAAGCAGTCCTTCACCCAAAACAGCCCTTCCCCCGTGCGAACCGGGAAAGGGCTGAAGAAAGGGGTTAAGAAAGTACTGAAAAAGGTACTGAAAAAAGTACCGGACTCAGAGAGCCGTTACGCGCTCTGTGCCGTCAGGGCATCAGACAATGCCGTGATCGATCATGGCATCGGCGACCCGGCGGAAGCCGGCGATATTGGCCCCCAGCACCAGGTTGGTGGGCTCATCAAACTCGGCAGCGGTCTCGGCACACTGCTCGTGGATGTCGGCCATGATGGCCTTGAGCTTGTCGTCGACCTTTTCCAGCGGCCACTGTTCCATGCTGTTGTTTTGCGCCATTTCCAGCTGGCTGGTGGCAACGCCGCCGGCATTGGCCGCCTTGCCCGGGCCGTAGGCGATACCCGCGTCGAGGAAGCGGTTGATGGCATCCGCCGTGGAAGGCATGTTGGCGCCTTCGCTGACGCAGTCGACGCCGTTTTTCAGCAGTGCTTCGGCGTCCACGGCAGTAAGCTCGTTCTGGGTGGCGCAGGGGAAGGCGATATCGGCCTTGATATGCCAGACGGCGTGGCCTTCCTCGCCGGGATAGTCGGCCGCGGTGATATAGCGGGCATCCGGGCGCGCCGTCAGATAGTCTTCCAGCGATGTACGCTTGACTTCCTTGATGTCCTTGAGCAGCGCCAGGTCAATGCCCTCGGGATCATGCAGGGTGCCGCCGGAATCCGAGCAGGTGATCGGTTTGGCGCCCAGCTCCAGCAGTTTTTCAATGGTATAGATGGCCACGTTGCCGGCGCCGGAGACCAGGCAGGTCTTGCCTTCGATGGTTTCCCGGCGGGCTTTCAGCATATTCTGGGCGAAGTAGACGGCGCCGTAGCCGGTAGCTTCCTTGCGCCCGATGGAGCCGCCCCATTCCAGCCCCTTGCCGGTCAGGATGCCTTCGTAACGGCCGGTGATGCGCTTGTATTGGCCGTAGAGATAGCCGACTTCGCGCGCCCCCACGCCGATGTCACCGGCGGGAACGTCCTGGGTCGGGCCGATATGGCGGTACAGCTCGGTCATGTACGCCTGGCAGAAACGCATGATTTCGGCATCCGATTTGCCCTTGGGGTCAAAGTTGGAGCCGCCCTTGCCGCCGCCCAGCGGCAGGCCGGTGAGCGCGTTTTTGAAAATCTGCTCAAAGCCCAGAAACTTGATGGTGCCCGAGGTCACGCTGGGGTGGAAGCGCAGCCCGCCCTTGTACGGCCCCAGCGCCGAGTTGAACTGGACGCGGTAGCCCTTGTTGACCTGGGCCTTGCCGTTGTCGTCCGCCCAGCAGATGCGGAACATGATCTGGCGCTCGGGCTCCACGATGCGCTCGATAATGTTGTGTTCCAGGTAGTGCGGGCAGCGCTTGAACAGCGGGCGCAGGCATTCCAGCACCTCTTCGGCCGCCTGGTAGAACTCGGTTTGTGCCGGGCTGCTGTGCTTCAGGCTGGTCAGGGTGTCGTGGACATAGGTTTCCAGGTGGCGATGATTGTCCGGGGTATCGGGCGTGTTGTGGTCCGCATTGTTATGGTCCGTGTTGTTATCAACCATGCTGATATGACCTCGGGTAGATGGGTGTAGAAATGAAGAAAACGCCCCATTAAACCGCAATATGCGCTTGGTGCATACCCTATGCGTCAATCGGTTTTGAGGAAAAGGCCGCTTTTACGACCAAAGAACGGCTGCAAAACCGTACCTCTCCACCGGATCGCGCAGCGGTGAAAAACGTGGCGGTGAAAAGTGGCTGTGAAAACGTGGTGGGGAAAGCCCGACGGCAAAAAGCAGGGCGGCAAAACCGGCAGCCGGGCCCGGGTCATTCCATCACGGCAGGCGTGCTAGGATAACGCCGCGTATTCCCCTTAACGTGTCATGCAATGCGAGGTAAACAGGTGGAGCAGAAGGTTCCGGCAACGTGGCTGGTGTACTGCCGGCATGGCTTCGAGCGCGATGCGCTGGCAGAGCTTGAAGCCCATGCGGCCCGCCACGGCATCGCCGTCGAGGGCCATACGGGAGAGGGCCGGGCAGCTATTACACGCACCGATGGCGCAAGCATCAATACCTTGCAGCGTGCGGTGCCGCTCAACCGGCTGGTATTTGCCCGGCAAAGCCTGGTGGCGCTGCCGGCGCTGACGCTATCCCGTGAGGATCGTCTGGGGCCGGTGGCCGAACGTATTGACGAGGCGGGCTGGAGCTTTGAAAGCATCTGGCATGAGACCCCGGATACCAACGAGGGCAAAACGCTTGCGCGCCTTGCCAAAGCGCTGACTCGGCCGCTGCAGCATAAACTCAAAAAGCACGGTGCCCTGCGACGCAAGGCCGGAGGGCGGCGGCTGCACCTGTTATGGATATCGGGTGAAGCGGTACAGCCGGGCATGAGCTTTCCCGGCAATCGCAGCGAACTGGTGGGCGGCATCCGCCGGCTGCGTTTTCCCGCCCGAGCTCCCAGCCGTTCGACGCTCAAGCTGGAGGAGGCCTGGCACGAGTTTGTCCCGTCGGATGAATGGGACGAACGGCTGGCAGACGGTATGCAGGCGGCGGACCTGGGCGCGGCGCCCGGCGGCTGGACATGGCAGCTGGTGCAGCGCGGTATGCACGTTTACGCGATAGATAATGGCCCCATGGACAAGGCGTTGATGGCGACCGGGCAGGTAGAGCATCTGGCCGCCGACGGCTTTGTCTGGGAACCGCCCCGGCGTCTGGACTGGCTGGTATGCGATATAGTCGACAAGCCGTCGCGGGTGCTGGCGATGATGGAGCGCTGGCTGGTAAACCGCTGGTGCCGCGAAGCGATATTCAATCTGAAATTACCCATGAAGCAGCGCTGGGAAACAGTGCAGCAGGGCCTGGATGCGCTGGAGCGCTCGCTGGACGAAGCCGGCGTCAGGGCAACGGTGGCGTGTCGTCACCTCTACCACGACCGCGAAGAAGTCACGGTGCACGTTCGGCGGCTCGACGACGACTAAGAGCCGGAGCCGCCGGGGTAAAAGGGCCGCCGCGATGACGCCGGGAATCGCGGTGCGGGCTTCGGGTCAGGCATCGCCGGGAACAAAGGCCCGGATCGTCTCGTCGCCGGTCAGCAGGGGGAAGACGTGCTGCATGGCGGCAGCCCGGGCATCGCTGGCGTACCAGCTTTTCCAGGCGCTGAGGTTGCGCCACTGGGTGACCACCAGGCGACGGTCGGCGCGCCCCTGTTCCACCAGGCTTTCACCGCTGATAAAACCCTCGACGTGACGCGATGCGTGGATGGCCTCTTGCGCCGCTCGGGTATACTCTTCTTCCAGGCCCGGCATGATACGCCGTTCGATAATGATTTTTATCATGTTTATCCCTGAATTGCTGTGAGGAGTCATGACGACCAATCCCACTGACACTTTATCCGACCGTGACACACTACCCGAGCATGATGCGCTGCTGGATACCTGCGGCCTCTATTGCCCGGAACCGATCATGCTGATGCACAACAAGGTGCGTGACATGGCGCCGGGCGAGGTGCTGCAGGTCGTTGCCACCGACCCGGCGACGACCCGCGACGTGCCGCGTTTCTGCGGGTTTCTCGGCCATGAGCTGTTCGCGCAGCACACAACCGACGACGTGCTGCGCTACTTTATTCGTCTGGCGGATTGACCGACCCCCGGGACGCGGGCACCGTTATCAGCGACAGCGCTTCCAGCGTCGCCGGGTCTTCCTCCATGATGCGGTTGGCAATATGGCGCTGGAAGAAATACAGCCCGGGGTGGCGTGACCGAGCGTTATACAGACAGTCATCGCCGAGCAGTATCGGCACCATGCCGGCCTCGTCTTCATCGGCCAGCAGGGCGTCAACGCGGCCGTTGCTGTACAGCGACCAGCCGTGAACCGGCTTCATTTGCCAGGGCGTCCCCGGGTGGTCCATGCACAACGCGTAGGTGCCCAGATTATCCGGCAGCTGCTGGATGAGGGTGACGCTCTGCGACGTTTCGTATTCAAAGTAGGCGGCCGCCGCCGTGAGTTCGTCGTATTTGTGTTCGGGCGGCGCGGTGAAAATCTCTTCGGTTTCGGGATCGCGGTAGCCGATGAAATGCCCGTTTTCGTGGTGGCTGATACGTTGGCAGGGCGTCAGCGTATCCATCCAGGGCACCAGGCCGACGACGCTGCCGTCCTGATTGAGCCCCCAGGCCAGCAGGCTGATGCCGTAGCAGGTTTGCGTATCGTTATCCAGCTGGTAGAGCATCTCCAGCCCGTCGAGCTCGGGAGCCAGACGGACCAGCTGTTGTTGCGCCTGATGGCGCTGGCGTACCGTTTCCAGATCGATGACCTGGGCAGAGCGGGGTGACACAGATGCGCCCATGATGTCCCTCCTGGTGCTGCGTGGTCTCGATGTCGGCAGGATGCTGCATTGCCGCTTCATCTCACCAATAGCACAGCTTGACAGGAAGGTTAAGCCTTGCCGGCGTTTTGTCGGCGTATCGCCGTTCAGGGGCAGGCGGCCGGCCTTATCAGGCCGCGACGCTCGGATTCCGGGGCGTCCGGCTGATTCGCTGTAGCCGCCAGCCCAGCAGGGCGGCGGCGGTGCTCAGCCCGGCGATCAGCCCGATCCAGTAGCCGTGCACGCCCAGCGGGCCGCTGACGGGGCCGGCGCCGTAAGTGCCCAGCCAGTAGCCCCCGCCGAGCCCGACGCACCAGTACGAAAGCACGGTAATCAGCATGACGATGCGGGTATCCTTGTAGCCGCGCAGGGCGCCCGCGAGGTTGGCCTGGAGCGAATCCGATACCTGATAGAACACCGCCAGCGTCAGCAGCGAGGCGGCCAGCTGCTGCACCTCGGCGTTGTCGGTATACAACGAAATCACCCAGCGGCCGGTAACCCACAGCAGCGTGCTGTTGATTGCCGCCGTGACCAGGCTGATGGCGACGCCGTTGCCGGCGACCTTCCGCGCCATTTCCGGGCGTCCCTGACCCAGCGTATTGCCCACGCGCACCGTCAGCGCCATGCTTAACGACAGCGGCAGCATGAACAGAATGCCGGTATAGCTGAACGCTACCTGGTGGGCGGAAATGGTGATTTCGCCCAGGCTGGCGATGAACAGGGCAATCAGGGTAAATAGCGTGACCTCGACAAAGATGGCAATGCCGATGGGCAACCCGACCGCCGTTAGCTCGCGCAGCCCGCGCCAGTTGGGCCAGCTCAGGCGGCGCCACAGCTCGACCGCGCGGTAGGCGTGGCCCAGGCGGGTGTACAGGGTGAGGGCGATGGCCATGGTCCACATCGATACCGCCGTGGCAATACCGCAGCCGACCGCGCCCAGCGCCGGCAGCTGCTGCAGAAAATCAGGCAGCCAGTGGCCGAATAGCGCCACCAGGCCATCACCGCCGTAGATCAACACGTAGTTGATGGGGATGTTCACGCCCAGGCCGATCAGGCTGATCCACAGCGATGGGCGGGTATGGTTCATGCCGTCGGAAAAGGCCCGTAGCGCCTGAAAAAGTGCCACGCCCAGCATGCCCGGGGCCAGCGCCGCCAGGTAGGCCGACGCGGCTTCGGCGACGTCCGGCGGCACCTGCATCAGGGCAAAAATCGGCCTGACGGCAAAGCCCAATAGCCCGGCCGAGATCAGCCCCAGCAGCAACGCCACCCACAGCGCCTGGTGCACCGCCGGTCGAATGGCCGCATGGCGCCGGCCGCCCAACAGCTGGGCGACAATCGGTGTTACCCCCATCATGGTGCCGGTCATGAACAGCATCAGCGGCACCCACAGGCTTGAGCCTACCGACACCGCGGCCAGCGCCGTGGCACTCTGGTGCCCGGTCATCATCACGTCCACCACGCTCATGCCTTCCTGAGCGAGCTGGGCGCCGCAGATGGGCAGCGCCAGGCTGGCGAGCTGGCGGGTCTCCGGCCAGTAAAACGTTGTCAGCCGGGAAGCGATACGGCTCACGGCGGTCTCCTGTGGATGAGGGGTAAAGAAGCGCCGCAATCGGCGAGCGCTTATGATAGCAGCCGGGGGCGGGCATCGCGCGATGTCGCACCGGCGTCATCAATCAGTTGGAAGTACGGGATACGATGGAAGCACGGGATACAATGGACCACGCGGAAGCAAGAGATACAACGGAAGCAGTATCTAAAACGGAAGCAGCGGCCAGGGCGGCGCATGACCAGCGCTGGCAGCTGGGCGATATTATCGCGCTGTTCGACGGCGTCTTTGCCGAGCGTTATCACACCCGCCTGATTCGCGGCG
Organism: Vreelandella jeotgali Hwa; assembly: GCF_000334215.1. Lineage (GTDB taxonomy): Bacteria > Pseudomonadota > Gammaproteobacteria > Pseudomonadales > Halomonadaceae > Vreelandella > Vreelandella jeotgali. Next base: position 47,743 of record NZ_AMQY01000014.1, read on the forward strand.
GGGACGAGCCGATTTACCTGCCGGCAGATGCCGAAACGCCGTACCACCGCATCATTTTTGCCCGAGGGTTTTTCGCCAGTGCGCTGCATGAAATCAGCCACTGGTGCATTGCCGGCGCCGCGCGGCGTCAGCGCGAGGACTACGGCTATTGGTACCTGCCCGACGGGCGTAACCAGGCGCAGCAGCACGCCTTCGAGCAGGCGGAAGTGGCGCCCCAGGCGCTGGAATCGCTGTTTGCCGAGGCCTGCGGGCGATCGTTCAACGTCAGCGTCGACAACCTCGACGGCGACGCCGAGGTGGACCGCCATGCGTTTGCCGACAAGGTGTGCCAGCGCGCCCGGCGCTATTGGGCGGAAGGCCTGCCCGCCCGGGCGGCGGCGTTTTATCGCGCGCTTGCCTGCTATTATCAGCCCGATGACAACGCCGCTCGGGTGACGCGGGAGCAGGCCTGTGCCGCCGGGCGCGACCTGCTTGCGGTCAGGGTTGGGTAAGGCGCTGGTGAAGGTGCAGCATGGCGTCGATTTCATCATCGGGGCGCATGGGTTCCAGCCCGCGTTCGTTGAGCATGTCGCCACGACCGCGCTGCCAGTCGCCCGGGCTCAGGTCGTCGTAGAGCACCTCCGCCGGCGCCAGCTCCACAAAGGGGTCCAGCCCGTAGGTGTCGAAGAGGCGCGTCAGCGCCAGCTCGTCCTCGCCGGTGCCGTTGGTGTACAGCGTGGCATTGAAATGATCGGTTTCCAGCTCGCGGATCACGTCCAGCGGGCTGACGCCGAGGCTTTCCAGCTCTTCGATGCTGTATTCGCCCATAATCCCGGATTCTTCGTCGATCCAGCTGTCATCGGGCTGAATCAGGGTGTGCTTGACGCTGCCGTCGGTACGCGACCAGGCAATGGCCAGCGGCAGGCCTTCCTCGTCTCCGGTTTCAATGGCAATGAAGCCCGGCATATCAGTCATGGGTAAGCCCTCCGGTTGCCGTGTTGTCGGCGATGTGATCAGCGGATGGCGCCCGCTCGGCGTCGGCCGGCAGGCGAAAGAAGTCGCTGGCGGTCTGCGTGGTCGCGGCGGCCAGCGTCGCCTCCTGCACACCCCGCCAGTGGGCGATTTCGCGCACGACCCAGGGCAGCAGGGCCGGCTCGTGGCGCCGCCCCTTGAGTTTGGCCGGCAGGTTGCGCGGCAGCAGGTAGGGGCAGTCGGTTTCCACCATCAGGCGGTGTAGCGGAATATCGCCCACCAGCGGACGCAGGTGGTGGCCCCGGCGCTCGTCGCACAGCCAGCCGGTCAGGCCGATGTGCAGATCCAGATCGAGATAGCCGTACAGGGTGTCCCTGTCCGCCGTGAAGCAGTGAATCACCGCCTGGCCGATGTCGTCGCGCCAGCTGGCGAGCATCTCGCGCATGCGCCGCCCGGCGTCGCGCTCGTGGATAAACAGCGGCAGGTCGTGCTCGATGGCGAGCGCCAGCTGGGCCTCGAAGGCGTGCTCCTGCTCCGCCGGCGTGGAAAAATTACGATTGAAATCCAGCCCGCACTCGCCGACCGCGACGATGCTGTCGCGTGCATAAAGCGATGCCATATCGCGCGCCATGCCCGGCGTCCAGTTATCGGCATCGTGCGGGTGAACGCCGGCCGTGGCGTACAGGCCGGGGTGGCGTTCGGCCAGCTCCGCAGCCTGGCGGGCGTGTGCCAGGTCCGTGCCGGTAAGAATCAGCCGGGTGACGTTGGCTGCGCGGGCACGTTGAATGACGGCATCGCGGTCGCGGTCAAAGCTCCGGTGGGTCAGGTTGGCGCCAATATCCACCAGCGGAGCCGGGGCATGAAACTGCAGGGTGTCGGGCAGCGCGTCGTCAAAAGAGGCGTGGGCCACGCGAAGCTCCTCGGATAGCGGGTTGAGTGAGCGGCCGGATGCGGCCGGCCGGTGCTGGCGCACGAGTGTAACCTCTGGCGTTCGGTGCGGCGATAGCCACCACCTGGATCCCTGCATGGGTTACACTGGTGCGTTTGACGGCGCTGCGCGTTCCCCGCGCGGCTCCCATGCGTTCCGCCTTGATTTCGAAACCGGCTTTTGAACCCGGTTTTTGAAACCGCTTTTGACACTGGCTTTGACATTGGTATTGAAGGAGATAACCGCGTGACATTGTTACGACTCGAACAGCTACAGCTGGCTTACGGTACCCATGTCCTGTTGGACCATGCGGATCTGACCATCGAAAAAGGCGAGCGTCTGGCGCTGGTAGGGCGTAACGGCACGGGCAAGTCAACGCTGTTGAAGCTGGTGGCCGGAGAGAACCAGGCCGACGACGGCAACATCTGGCGCGCGCCGGGGCTGAAAGTCGGCGTACTCTCCCAGACGCTGCCGGAATCGTCGGGCATGACGATTTTTGACATGGTCGCCCAGGGCCTGCCGGAAGCCGGCGAGCTGCTGTCGGAATATCATCATCTGATTACCGCCGCCGACCCCGACATGGACCGCATGGCCACGCTGCATACCCGTATCGAGGCGATTGACGGCTGGTCGTTCCATCACCGCATCGACGTGATTCTGACGCGCCTGGGGCTGCCGCCCGATGCTGACATGAACGCCCTTTCCGGCGGCTGGCGCCGGCGGGTCGCGCTGGCTCGCGCGCTGGTGGCCGACCCCGATCTGCTGCTGCTTGATGAGCCCACCAACCACCTGGACCTGGACACCATCGCCTGGCTGGAAGAGCAGCTGCTGGCCTTTAACGGCGCGGTGCTGCTGATTACCCACGACCGGGCCTTTCTGTCGCGTCTGGCGACCCACATCCTTGAACTTGACCGCGGCAAGCTGGAGCGCTACCCAGGCAACTACGAGGCCTATCAGGCGCGCAAGGAGCACGAGCTGGAAGTGGAAGCCCGGGAGAACGCCGAGTTTGATAAAAAGCTCGCCCAGGAAGAAGCCTGGATACGCCAGGGCATCAAGGCGCGGCGCACTCGTAACGAGGGGCGCGTGCGGGCACTGCAGCAGATGCGCGCGGAACGCGGACAGCGTCGCGAGCGCCAGGGAACGGCAAACCTGAGCGTGGACCGCGGAGAACGCACCGGCAAGCGGGTCATGGAGCTTGACCGCGTGAGCCACGGCTATGGCGACGATACCCTGATTGATGATTTCAGCCTGGAAGTCCAGCGCGGTGACCGTATCGGCTTTCTGGGGCGTAACGGCGCGGGCAAAACCACGCTGCTCAAGATCATGCTCGGCGAGCTTGAACCCGATTCGGGCAGCGTTCGAGGAGGCACCAACCTCAACGTGGCGTATTTTGACCAGCTGCGCGCCGGGCTTGACCCCGAGGAAACCGTCTACAACAACGTCGCCCAGGGCAGCGACCGCGTCACGGTCGGCGGCAGGGACCGCCATGTGATGAGCTACCTGCAGGATTTCCTCTTTACCCCCGAGCGGGTGCGCCAGCCGGTCAGGGCGCTGTCCGGCGGCGAGTCCAATCGCCTGCTGTTGGCCAGGCTGTTCACCCAGCCGGCCAACGTCCTGGTGCTGGACGAGCCCACCAACGATCTGGACATGGAAACCCTGGAGCTTTTGGAAGAGCTGCTGCTGGACTTTGACGGCACGCTGCTGCTGGTATCCCACGACCGGACCTTCATGGATAACGTGGTGACCAGCGTGCTGGCGTTTGAAGGCGAAGGCCAGGTGCGCGAATACGTCGGCGGCTACACCGACTGGGTACGCCAGGGCGGCAAGCTGCCCCCGGCGCCCTGGGAGGGAGCCGCCCGCCAGCAGGCCGAGCCGGTCGCGGAGCCGGGCTCGGCGGCATCCGCCGATGGGCCGGCGGCGAAGAAGTCGGCGGCCAACACCGCTCAAAGCGGCAAGGCGGGCAACAGGCAGTCGTCCAGACTGACGTATAAACTCCGGCTCGAGCTGGAAGGCCTGCCGGCCGAAATCGAGCGCCTGGAAGAACAGGTGGCCGAGCTGGAAGAAGCCGCGGGGGACCCGGCGTTTTATCAGCAGAACGCTGATGAAGTGGCGGCCGGACTGACGGCGCTAAGCGAAGCCCAGCAAACGCTGGAAACGCGCATGGAGCGCTGGATGGAGCTTGAGGCGATGGCCGAAGGCGAGTCGTAGCGCTGAAGACAGGCAGGGGGTGGCGCAAGATCGGGCAAGGCAATTATCCATCAACAAAAGGCGCCCACGGGGCGCCTTTGGGACGGGGTCTGTCAGCGGCTATTCGTCGCTTTCCTCGCCTTTCTGCCCGACGCGCACCGCCAGGACATCGCACTGGGCGCCGTGCAGTACGCCGGTGGACGTGGAGCCCAGCAGCAGGGCAAAGCCGTGGCGCCCGTGGGATCCCACCACGATCAGGTCCACATCGTTATCGGCGGCAAAGCGATGAATTTCGGTATCCGGCATGCCCACCACGACGTGCTGGTTGTCATCGGACACATGCGGTGAGGCAATCTCTCCCAGGCGTTTTTTCGCGTGGTCATCCAGCTGGTCCTGAATGCTGGTCAGGTCCATGGGGATATCACCGCCGTAGGCAAAGCCCAGCGGCTCCAGGGTGTGCATGATCGAGATGCTGGCATGATCGTTGCGTTCGGCAATAACCATGGCGCGTTCGAGCACCTTGTGCGAATCCTTGGTCAGGTCGACCGCCACCAGAATATGGTTGTAGCTCATGTGTCCCTCCGCGGTGGTGAATGCGTGATGCGTGACAGGTAATGTTACCGGGATCGGTACGCGCGTGTGTGCGCCAAGTCAAGGTGTTGCCCGAGCCCCCGGGCAAAAGCCGGTAGGCGGGATTCCGTGGCCCCGGGGCGCACAAGCCGCTGCAAGCCGGTGTGGAAACCTGCCTTCGAGAATGCCGGGGAAAGTGCCCCCGGGCAAGTCCATCAGGCGCCACTTTAGGCCGGGTGGCGCGATTTCACAACGGCTGGCGCTGGTGACCCGCGCGCCGGCCGCCGCGGTTGGAGAAGCGAGACAATGGAGTGGTTGATCATTATCGGGATCATGTTCACGGCGATGTCGCCGGTCATGTGGCTCAAGCCGACCCGGGGGCAGCGCCGGCACAGTCGTTTACGCCGTATGGCGCTGGACAAGGGGGTCAATATCGTCAGCCGGGAAGCGCCGCTGCACCTGACCAAAGAGCGGATGCCGGCGTATCGCCTGGGCTACCCCGGCGATCAGCCCGGGCCGGATTTCATGCTGGTGCGTGACGCCGTGGCGAGCGCTGCGCTGGATCGTTTTATTCCCGGGTGGCGCTTTCGCGTGGCGCCCTTGCGGCCCCTGCCGGACGCCGCGCGGCAGCGGCTCGAAGAGCTGGCAACCGGATTGCCGGACGATGCGCTGGTGGTGCAGTCCAGCGAAGTGGCGCTCACGCTATGGTGGTGGGAGTCGGGTACGGCCGAGGGCTTTGCGCCCTGTATCGAGACCGCGGAAGCGCTGCGCGACAGCCTGAAAGGGCATGCCGACCGCCCGGGCGCCGGGCCTCTGGCCGTGCCCGGATCGCGTTAGCTGTCGGTCTGGCGGGGCGTATCGCGCTCCTGCAGCGCCAGGCCGTTGCTTTCGATAACCGCCAGCCAGCGATCCAGCTGCGCGGTGTCCTCGTCGCTGAGGCCGTCGAGCATTTCCTGACGGGCGTCATCCGCCACGCGGCCGATTTTTTCCAGTAGCGGCATGGCCTCGTCGGTCAGATAAAGACGCTTGGTACGCCGGTCGCTTTCACAGGCCCGGCGTTCTATCAGCCCCTGTTCTTCCAGCTGGCCCAGGGTGCGCACCAGCGACGGTGCCTCAACGCCAATGGCGCGCGCCAGGTCGCACTGTGGCTGCCCGTCGCCCATGCGCCAGAGGTGGTAGAGCGTGACCCAGCGGGTTTGAGTCAGGCCCAGGGGAGCCAGACGCCGATCCAGAATCGAACGCCAGAGATGGGGAAGGCGGGCAATGCGAAAACCGAGTGACGTCGCCATGAGTGTCGAACTACCTGAAGAAAACGAGATGGTGAAATTGTCAACGCGCGGATGGCGTAATGCAACAGAAACCCGGGATCGGTTGGCGATTCGGTACCGGGGAGGGCTTGACGTGGTTGGCTATCTCGACCAGAGTCAAGCTATCAAACGGTCGTATGAATATGACCCGTTTTGTAGCGGGTGTTATAACCTGCTTTCTGACTGGCTTTTGTCGCCGGTTGCTGGAACGACCTGCATGATCCGTTTTACAGCGATCGGTTTTATGACCTGTATCACGACTTTGTGGAGCGGCGCGGATGATCTATCAAGGTAATGCCATCACGGTGGCGCGCGACGATGGCGATATCGCCACCCTGACGTTTGACGCCCGGGGCGAGTCGGTCAATACGCTTTCGGGTGCGACGGTAACCGAGCTGGGCGAAGCGGTCGACGCGCTGAAAGCGGAGACCGGCCTCAAGGGGCTGGTGCTTGCCAGCAACAAGGAAGCCTTTATCGTCGGCGCCGATATCACCGAATTTCACGGCTTCTTCGACAAGGGCGAAGACTATCTGGTGGAAATGAACCTCAGGGTTCACGACATTTTCAACGCTATCGAAGACCTGCCGTTCCCCACGGTTGCCGCGATTAACGGCCTCGCGCTGGGGGGCGGCTGCGAAGTTACGCTGACCGCGGATTTCCGCGTCATGGCCGACAGCGCCAAAATCGGCCTGCCCGAAACCCAGCTGGGTATCGTGCCGGGTTGGGGTGGCTGCGTGCGTCTGCCACGCCTCATGGGGGCCGACAACGCCATCGAGTGGATTGCCGGCGGCACGCAAAACCGCGCCGACGCGGCGCTGAAAAACGGGGCGGTCGACGCCGTGGTGCCCGTGGATGAGCTGGCCGCGGCAGCGCACACGCTGATTCAGCGTGCCAGCCGCGGCGAGCTGGACGTGGCATCCCGGCGGGCGGAAAAAACCGGCCCGCTCAAGCTCAACGCCATCGAACAGATGATGGTGTTTGAAACCAGCAAGGGCTTTGTCGCCGGCAAGGCCGGGCCGCACTATCCCGCGCCGGTGGAAGCCATCAACGTGATTCAGAAAGGCGCCGGCGAAACCCGGGAACGCGCCCAGCAAATCGAAGCGCAAAGCTTTGCCAAACTGGCGCTAAACGATGTGGCCTTTAACCTGGTCGGCCTGTTCATGAACGATCAGGCGGTCAAGAAACGCGCCGGCAGCTACGCCAAACAGGCGGGTGACGTCGCCCATACCGCGGTACTTGGCGCCGGTATCATGGGCGGCGGCATTGCGTACCAGAGTGCTTCCAAAGGCACGCCCATCCTGATGAAGGACATCAAGGCCGATGCGGTGGAGCTGGGGCTTCAGGAAGCCCGCAAGCTGTTCGGCAAGCAGGTCGAGCGCAACAAGCTCACCGCCGCGCAGATGGCCGAAAAGCTCACCAACATTCGCCCGACGCTCTCCTACGGCGACTTTGACGGCGTGGATCTGGTCGTGGAAGCCGTGGTGGAGAACCCCAAAGTGAAGGGGGCGGTGCTGGCCGAAGTGGAAGGCCAGGTCGACGATGGCACGATCCTGACCTCCAATACCTCGACGATTTCCATCAACCGTCTGGCGCAGAATCTCAAGCGTCCGGAAAACTTCTGCGGCATGCACTTCTTCAACCCGGTACATCGCATGCCGCTGGTGGAAGTCATCCGTGGCGAAGCGACCTCCGATGCGGCCGTGGCCGCGACCGTGGCGTATGCCCGGGCCATGGGCAAAACGCCGATTGTGGTCAACGACTGCCCCGGTTTTCTGGTCAACCGCGTGCTCTTTCCGTACTTCGGCGGCTTCAGCCAGCTGGTAGAACAGGGCGCGGATTTCCAGCACGTTGACAAGGTAATGGAAAAGTTCGGCTGGCCGATGGGGCCGGCGTATCTGCTCGACGTCGTGGGCATGGATACCGCCGTGCACGCCAACGAGGTCATGGCCGAAGGCTTTCCCGAGCGTATGGCACGGGACAGCAAAACCGCCATTCAGGTCATGTATGACAACGACCGCCTGGGGCAGAAAAACGCCAAGGGCTTCTACGCCTACGAGCAGGACAAAAAGGGCAAGCCGCAGAAGGTCAGCGATGACCAGGTGCCGGCATTGCTCAGCGAGGTGGTGCAGGGGCAGTCCACGCTTTCCGACGAGGACATCATCGCCCGCATGATGGTGCCGCTGTGCATGGAAACCGTGCGCTGCCTGGAAGATGGCATAGTCGACTCGCCGGCCGAGGCCGACATGGCGCTGATTTACGGCATCGGTTTCCCACCGTTCCGCGGCGGGGCGCTGCGCTATATTGATGCCATGGGCGTTGCCGAGTTCGTGCGGCTCGCCAATAGCCTGGCCGACGAGCTGGGGCCGCTTTACGCGCCGACCGACAAGCTGCGTCAGATGGCGCAGGAAAACGCCCGTTTTTACGCCGCCGAATAAGCCACCGCGCAAGGGAGAGAAAGATGAGTTTGAATCCGAGAGATATCGTGGTGGTCGACGCCGTACGTACCCCCATGGCCAAGGCCAAAAACGGCGCTTTCCGCCACGTGCGTGCCGAAAACCTGTCGGCGGCCACCATGCAGTCGCTGCTTGAGCGCAATCCCGGGCTGGCCCCGGCCGAGATTGACGATGTGATCTGGGGCTGCGTCAACCAGACCCAGGAACAGGCCATGAACATCGCACGTAACGCCGCGATCATGACCGGCATTCCGCGTAACGTGCCGGCTCAGACGGTCAACCGTCTGTGCGGCTCGTCGATGTCCGCCTTGCACATCGCCGGCGCCAACATCAAGGCCGGCATGGGGGATGTCTACCTTGTGGGCGGGGTGGAGCACATGGAGCATGTGCCCATGACCCAGGGCGTTGACGTCAACCCCGGTGCCAGCAAGTACGCCGCCAAGGCCGCGATGATGATGGGCGTGACCGCCGAGCTGCTGGGCAAGATGCACGGCATTACCCGCGAAGATCAGGATCGCTTTGGCGTGCGTTCGCACCAGCGCGCTCAGGCCGCCATGGAGCAGGGGCGCTTCGACAACGAGATTATCGGCGTCGAGGGCCACGATGCCGACGGGGTCAAGGCCCTGATTCAGCGCGACGAGGTGATTCGCGCCGATGCCAACCTGGAAGACATGGCCAAACTCAAGCCGGTGTTCGACCCCAAGGGTGGGACGGTTACCGCCGGGACGTCCTCGGCGCTATCCGTTGGCGGTTCGGCGATGGCGGTGATGAGCTACGAGCGGGCTCAGTCGCTGGGGCTGGAGCCCATGGCCAAAGTGGTATCCACCGGCGTGGCCGGCTGCGATGCTTCCATCATGGGCTATGGCCCGGTGCCGGCGAGTCAAAAAGCGCTGAAAGCCGCAGGGCTAACGGCCAACGATATTCAGACCGTCGAGCTGAACGAAGCCTTTGCCGCCCAGGGGCTGCCGGTGCTCAAGGATCTGGGCCTGCTGGATGACATGGACGACAAGGTCAACCTGAACGGCGGCGCCATTGCGTTGGGCCACCCGCTGGGCTGCTCCGGCACCCGGATTGCCACCACGCTTCTCAACGTCATGCAGCAGCGTGACACCCGCCTGGGTCTGGCGACCATGTGTATCGGCATGGGCCAGGGCGTGGCGACAGTGTTCGAACGCCTGAAGTAGCGCCTGGCGCCGGCGGCAATAACGCCGCTACCCATGCCGGCGTCAAACCGACGAGCCCCGCCAGCGCATCTTGCCGCCGGCGGGGCTTGCCGTTACGGTAACCGATAAGCCTGACGGACGCCGGCAAACGGCGCCGTCGAGATGATGCGACTGCAAGGAGGTTGAGATGGCATTTGCCCCGTCAGATCTGGAAGTCACCAGCACGGCGTTTGAACATCACCGTGACATTCCCGCCCGGTACTCCGGTGAAGGCGACGACGCCTCGCCGGCGCTGGCCTGGCAGAACCCGCCCGAAGGCACTCAGGGGTTTGCGGTCATCTGTCACGATCCGGATGCCCCGCTGATCCAGCACGGTACCTACGGCTTTGTACACTGGACGCTTTACAACCTGCCGGCCGATACGCTGTCGCTCGAAGAAAATACCCGGCTGGGTACGGCGGGGCAGAACGACGCCGGTGGTACCGGCTACAAGGGCCCCATGCCCCCGGAAGGTCACGGCAAGCACCACTATTACTTCTGGGTGCTGGCGCTGGACTGCCAGACCTCGCTGCCCGACGGCCTGAGCCTGGTCGAGCTGTTGAAGGAAGTCGAGCCCCATCTGCTGGGCATGAGCCGGCTGATCGGCACCTATAAGCGCGATTAGCGTCCTGCCCCCGCTGGGATAGAGTCCACTACCCTCGAAACTCGGGTCCTGAAGCCCGTCGGCACTCGGCGTCGGCGGACTTTTTTGTGAGCAACAAGTGAAAATGATTGTCGTTTATGTATGTAAATGCGTCGAACATGCGTGGATGTGAGCATGAAATCCACGGGTTTGGCCGCAAGGCTTCACAACGCCTGCATAGAGGACTAAAATGGTACCCAATTCGAGGCCGGCTGAGTCAGGCCGACGCCGGCAAGGGGAGAACGCTATGCTCAAGCTTTCGCGGCTGACCGACTACGCCGCCGTGGTCATGGCGCAGATTGCGCGATATCCGGACAGGCCTCACGCCGCTGCCGACCTGGCGGCCGACGTTCAGCTGCCGTCGCCCACGGTACGCAAGACGCTCAAGATGCTGGTGCGCGCCGGCCTGCTGACGTCGCTGCGCGGTGCCCAGGGCGGCTACCAGCTGGCACGGCCGGCGTCGCGCATTACCGCCGCCGAGATCATCGCGGCCATCGAGGGGCCGGTCGCCATGACCGAATGCAGCCAGGCCGAAGGCGACTGTGAGCTGGCGGATACCTGCGGCGTGGCCGACAACTGGCAGCGAGTGTCGCTGGCGATTCGTACCCTGCTGGAGAGCGTGACGCTGGCGCACCTGGCCGATACGGCACCGCTCAAGATGCCGGTAAGCCTGCCTATTCAAAGTATCAGTCTATCGGCGGCCACGGCGTAAGCCGCCTCCCATTACGTATCCGGCGAGCAGGCCTCGCCGCCCAATTGCCCGGAGGGTATCACCAATGGCAACTGAAGAAATGGAACAGTTGGTCCGTCGTGAGTACAAGGACGGCTTTGTTACCGATATCGAAAGCGATACGCTTCCGCCGGGGCTGGATGAGAACACCATCGCTTTCATCTCGAAGAAGAAGGGCGAACCCGACTGGATGCTCGAATGGCGTCTGGACGCCTACCGCCAGTGGCTCAAGATGAAGGAGCCGTCCTGGGCGCACCTGAACTATCCGCCCATCGACTACCAGGAAATTTCCTATTTCAGCGCGCCCAAACGCCCTGAGGATCGCCCGCAAAGCCTCGACGAAGTCGACCCCAAGCTGCTCGAAACCTACGAAAAACTCGGGATCCCGCTTCACGAGCGCGCGGCCCTGGCCGGCGTGGCCGTGGATGCGGTGTTTGACTCCGAGTCGGTGATTACCACCTTCAAGGACGACCTGGCGAAGGAAGGCGTGATTTTCTGCTCCATCTCCGAAGCGGTGCAGGAATACCCGGAGCTGGTCAAGCAATACCTGGGCACGGTGGTGCCCAAAAACGACAACTATTTTGCCGCGCTCAACTCGGCGGTATTTACCGACGGCTCCTTCGTGTTTGTGCCCAAGGGCGTGAAATGCCCCATGGAACTGTCCACCTATTTCCGCATCAACCAGGAAAATACCGGCCAGTTCGAGCGCACCCTGATCATCTGCGAGGATCGCGCCGAGGTTTCCTACCTGGAAGGCTGCACCGCCCCCCAGCGCGACGAAAACCAGCTGCACGCCGCGGTGGTCGAGCTGGTAGCGCTGGACGACGCCTACATCAAGTATTCCACGGTGCAGAACTGGTACCCCGGCGATGAAAACGGCGTCGGCGGCATTTACAACTTTGTCACCAAGCGCGGCGACTGCCGCGGGGCGCGTTCGCGCATCAGCTGGACCCAGGTGGAAACCGGCTCGGCGATCACCTGGAAGTATCCCTCCTGCATGCTGCGCGGCAAGGACAGCATCGGCGAGTTCTATTCCGTGGCGGTCACCGGCGGGCGCCAGCAGGCCGATACCGGCACCAAGATGGTGCACATCGGCGAGGGCACCCGTTCCTACATCGTGTCCAAGGGGATTTCCGCCGGCAACAGCGACCAGTCCTATCGCGGTCTGGTCAAGACCGGCCCTCGGGCGAAGGGCGCACGCAACTTTACCCAGTGCGATTCGCTGCTGATTGGCGATACCTGCGGCGCGCACACCTTCCCCTATCAGGAAATCAACAACAGCACGGCGACCGTGGAGCACGAAGCCACCACGTCCAAGATCGGCGAAGATCAGCTGTTTTACTGCCAGAGCCGCGGTATTTCCGAAGAAGATGCCGTGAGCATGATCGTCAACGGCTTCTGCAAGGACGTGTTCCAGGAGCTGCCCATGGAGTTTGCGGTGGAGGCCGAAGCCCTGCTCAACGTCACCCTGGAAGGCGCAGTCGGCTGATAGGCCGCGGGCCCTGCCCGCCATGATTGTTCACCGTCCACGTTATTTGTTTGGTAATTTGCTTGGTAAAAGGTATCCACATGCTCGAAGTTAACGATCTGCACGTCACGGTTGAGGGAAACGAGATTCTCAAGGGTCTTACGCTGACCATCAACGCCGGCGAAGTTCACGCCATCATGGGCCCCAACGGCGCGGGCAAGTCCACACTGTCCGCCGTTATTGCGGGCAAGGACGGCTATGAAGTGACCCAGGGCACGATTCATTACGATGGCCAGGACGTGCTGGAGATGGAGATCGAGGACCGCGCCCGGGCCGGCCTGCTGCTGGGCTTTCAATACCCGGTGGAAATCCCCGGGGTGAAAAACGTCTATTTGCTCAAGGCGGCGCTCAACGCACAGCGCGCCGCTCGCGGTGAGGACGAGATCCCCGCGCCGGAGTTCATGAAGCTGATCAAGGAGCAGATCGCCTACATGAAAATGGACGCCAGCTTTCTCCAGCGCGCGGTGAACGAAGGCTTCTCCGGCGGCGAGAAAAAGCGCAACGAAATCCTGCAGATGCTGGTGCTGAAGCCGCGCCTGGCGATGCTCGACGAAATCGACTCGGGGCTCGACATCGACGCCATGCGCGTTGTCGCCGCCGGCGTCAACAGCCTGCGTAACGACGACCGCGCCATTCTGCTGGTGACCCACTACCAGCGCCTGCTCGACTATGTGGTGCCCGACCACGTGCATGTTCTGGTCGACGGCCGGATCGTCAAGAGCGGCGACGCCGAACTGGCCCGCCAGCTGGAAGCCCACGGCTATGAAGGGATCGAGGAGTCAGCGGCATGAGCGATACGCAAACTTTTCTGGACACTCTCAAGGCCAGGGACAGCCGGCGTGGTTCGGAACCCACCTGGATTGCCGCGCGCCGTCAGGCCGGCGCTGCCCGCTTTGAAGCGATGGGGTTTCCCACCCTTCGCGATGAAGAGTGGAAATATACCAACGTGCGCAGCATCGCTCAGGGCAACTTTGCCCTGGCCGATAACGCCGACTTTTCGCCGGCCAGCGCGGCGGCGCTGACGCTGCCGATCGAGGCTCACCGCCTGACCTTTGTCGACGGCGTGTTTGCTCCCGCGCTGTCCGAGCTGGAAAACCTGCCCGACGGGGTCCAGGTGCTGCCGCTTTCGCGGGCGCTGGAGGATAACCACGAAGCCGTGGGCGGCCCGCTGGGCCGGCTCACCGGCGTGGAGTTTTCGCCTTTTGCCGCGCTCAATACCGCCTTTATGGAAGAGGGCGCGGTGATCCGCCTGGACAGAGGCTGCGTGGTGGAAAAGCCCATCGTGCTGCAGTTTCTCTCCCGGGAAAACGCCGAGCCGACCATGTGCCACCCGCGCGTGCTGGTCGAGGCCGGCGGGCGCAGCGAGGCGACGCTCATCGAGCACCACGCCGGGCAAGAGGGCGCCGGCAACCTGACCAACGTTGTCGCCGAGCTGTTCCTCGGACGCGGTGCCATTTTCACGCACTACAAGCTTCAGGAAGCACCGCTGGGCGACTACCACATCGCCAGTATTCATGTGGAGCAGGAGCGCGACAGCCGCTACGTGTCGCATAACCTCGACCTGGGCGGCGCGCTGGTGCGCAACGACCTGATTAGCGATCTGGAAGGGAAGGGCGCTGAAACCGTATTCAACGGGCTCTTCTTTGGCCAGGGGCGTCAGCATGTGGATAACCACACCAAGGTGAACCACAACGCGCCGCTGACGTTCTCCAACGAGAATTACAAGGGTATTCTCGATGACCGCGCCCGCGGCGTGTTCAACGGCCGTGTCTATGTCAAGCGCGACAGCCAGCAGATCGAGGGCTTTCAGAGCAACCAGAACCTGCTGCTCTCCGATCGGGCGCATATTGACGCCAAGCCCGAGCTCGAGATTTACGCTGACGACGTCAAGTGTTCCCACGGCACCACCACCGGCCAGCTGGACGAAGAGGCCATCTTTGTCCTGCGCACCCGCGGGCTGGACGAGCAAACCGCTCGGGGGCTGTTGACCCTGGCTTTCGCCGGTGAAGTGCTGGAAAACGTCACCCAGGATGCCATTGCCGAGCGTGTCGAGCTGGCGGTTGCCGGTAAACTGCCCGAGCGCTTTAACGTGGCCGGACTGGTTGAAACCTCCACGGCGCTGAACGACTGACCCGTGATTCCGGCAACGTACGCCCGGGGCTCGGCACGCCGGCGCACCGGCTGAATGTCATAAAGGAGTGCTTCATGTCTCATACCGCTGCCGAGCCGTTGTCAGCTGCGGCGTCAAGCAAGCCACCGTTTGACCTGACGCGGCTGCGTGGCGACTTCCCCGTACTGGAACGCCAGGTGCACGGCAAGGCGCTGGTATATCTGGATAACGCGGCCACCAGCCAGACCCCGCAGCCAGTGATCGACGTGTTCAACGACTATTACAGTCGTTACAACGCCAACATTCACCGCGGTCTGCATACCCTGGCCGATGAGGCTACCGCTGCCTTTGAAGGCACCCGGGAAAGCGTACGCGGTTTTTTGAACGCCCCGGATGCCCGCCAGGTGGTTTTTACCCGGGGCACCACCGAGGCCATCAACCTGGTGGCCAACAGCTGGGGGCGCGCCAATCTGGCTCCCGGCGACGAAGTGCTGGTGTCGATGCTGGAGCACCATTCCAACATCGTGCCCTGGCAGCTGCTGGCCCGGGAAATCGGCTTTACGCTCAGGGTGATCCCGGTCGACGATAACGGCGCGCTGGATATGGCCGCCTACCGCACACTGCTCAACGAGCGTACCCGGCTGGTGGCGGTCAATCATGTTTCCAACGCGTTTGGCACTGTCAATCCCGTGGCCGACATGGCGGCGGCGGCGCATCGGGCCGGGGCGCTGATTCTGGTGGACGGCGCTCAGGCCGTTCCCCACCAGCCGGTGGACGTTCAGGCGCTGGATGCCGACTTCTACGCGTTTTCCGGGCACAAGGTTTACGGCCCCACGGGCGTGGGCGTGCTTTACGGCAAGCGCGAACTGCTGGAAGCCATGCCTCCGTGGCAGGGCGGCGGTGAAATGATCGCCACCGTCTCGTTTGCCGGCTCGACCTTTGCCGAGGTGCCGCACAAGTTCGAGGCCGGCACGCCGGCCATTGCCGAGGTGATCGCGCTGGGGCGCGCGCTGGAATGGGTGCAGAGCGTGGGCCTGGCGGCCATTGGCCAGTGGGAGCAAACGCTTCTCGCGCATGCTACCTCGGGCCTTGAAGAGATCGATGGCATGCGGATTCTGGGCACGGCACCGGGCAAGGCCGGTGTGCTGTCGTTTGTGGTCGACGGTGCCCATGCCCAGGATATCGGCCTGCTGATTGACCAGCTGGGGGTGGCGATTCGCACCGGCCATCATTGCGCTCAGCCGCTGCTGCACCATTTTGGCGTGGAAGCGACCTGCCGGGCGTCCTTTGCGGCGTATAATACCCTGGAAGAAGTGGATACACTGATTGCCGCGCTTGACCGCGTTATCGGCATGCTACGTTAAGGAACGCTATGGATAACGATCAGATTGCCGGGCTGAACAAGGGGCAGACGTTGCCGCTGCAGCGCGATGTTGACGCCATCGTAATACCTTTCGGCAATACCGTCAGCCTTGAGGAAGACAGCGTCGTCAGCGTGATGCAGGCCAAGGGCAGCTCGGTCAGCGTTGGCTTCGAAGGGCGGATGTACCTGATCGAGGGCAGCAATCTGGATGCGCTGGGTCTGGAGGCGTTGCCGCGGCCCACGCTTGCCGAGGACGCTGACGACGAGGCCATCGAGCAGTTTGTCTGGGATCAGCTGCGCACCTGCTTTGATCCGGAAATCCCGGTCGATATCGTCGAGCTGGGGCTGGTTTACGGCTGCCGTATCGAGCGCCTGATTACCGGCGAGCGCATGGTTACCATCCGCATGACGCTGACCGCGCCGGGTTGCGGCATGGGCGATGTGATCGCTGCCGATGCGCGCAACAAGATTCTGGGCGCGCCGCAGATTCACAAGGTGCATACCGAGATCGTGTTCAGCCCGCCCTGGAGCCGGGAAATGATGAGCGACGAGGCCAAACTTGAACTGGGCATGTTTTAACCCCGGCACCGCTGACGGGTGCCGCAGAGGATACGACAGATAATGCAGCGGCTGCTGGGCGGGATCAGGCAGCTGCTGATGTTGCTGGGCGCTTGCCTGCTGCTGGCCGTTCTGGTGTGGGTGGCCGGCAACCTCTGGGTGCTCGCGCGCAGCGCCCCGTATATCGAGGCGGGGATGTCACATTGCCGGCCGCAGCGTATTGGCGTGGTCTTCGGGACGTCGAGCTGGACCCGCACCGGCGTCCGCAATCCGCACTTCAATGCCCGGATGCAAACCGCCGCACAGCTGGTGCAGGACGGGCAGGTCGATCATCTGCTGTTGTCGGGTGACAACCGCACCCGGGCGTATAACGAGCCGCGTGAAATGTGGCGTGATCTCAGCGCGCGCGGCGTCGCTTCCGAGCGTCTGACCATGGACTTTGCCGGTTTCAGCACCTTCGATACGCTGGCGCGTGCCCGGGATGTGTTCCAGGTCAATCAGGCGCTGCTGATTACCCAGCGCTGGCATCTGCCCCGGGCGGTGTATATCGCCCGGGCGCTGGGTATGCAGGTCAGCGGCTGCGTGGCCGGCGCGGGCGCGGTAGACGGAGAGTGGCGCCTGAGACTGAGAGAAAGCCTGGCGCGGGTAGCAGCGCTGGGGGATCTGTACCTCTGGGGGCGCGAGCCGCACTTTCTCGGTCCTGCCGAACCGGTAATGACACTCGATACCCTGCCGGAGCGGCTCCGGCAATCGGCGATCGATGCTGCACTGGCCGTCGGCAGCGGACGTTAGCGACGCACCTTACGTTTTTGCATGCCGTAAAGCTCCCGAATAAGCCGACGGCAGTCTTTCATGCAGTCTTCCACCACGGGTTCCACCGAGTCGGGTAGCGGGTGGGTGAAAAGGGTCGAAAGCGCCTGCATCAGCACTCGTTCCTGCTCCAGCAACTCGTTGATCAGCACCTGGCTATCGTTGCCGACAAAGCTTTTCAGCCGGCTCCACAGCCACAGGAAATCATCGCGTTCCACGTCGGCGTCGCGGGGCAGCATCCGGAGATGTTTGCGTGCCAGCCGTTGCAGTTTGCGCATCTGTGCCAGACGCTCTTCGTACAGCGGCTTCAGGCAATCGCGCAGCGACGGGCGCAGGCGTTCGATGTTGTCCTGAAAGTAGTCGATACTGTCAGCCAGCGCTTCGAGTACGCTGTCCATCGCCACCTGGCGATTATCGAGAAACATGAGCGTCTACCTCCTTCGGTGACGCGGATTGTGGCGTTGGCGGCAGACTTTGGCCACCCCTCCCCGGATTATTTTTCCCCGCTCTCCCGGCGGGCGCAGCGCTAGGGCTCGCCGTGCAGAAACGACGCCCCCGGCGCAACCAGCAGGCGGCGCATGGCCCGGCGCCCCAGCAGCATGGGATGGCGCATCCGGCGCCGGTCGGTGAGCGTGAGCTCCACCGGAAACGATAGCTCGCCCAGCTGCAGCAGGGTGCGAATCACGTAGCGGTATTCGCTGCGGCCTTTGGTGCTGGTGACCCGGCGCCGGTCGTGCAGCGGCAGCGTCAGGCGATGGGCCGCGTTTTCCTCGCCGCCGCTACGGGTGACAAAACGCACTTGAGGCGGCTGGTCGTCGCTGTCGATCCTTTCGATGTCTTCGGCGTGCAGCACCGAGGTGCGCGCTCCCGTATCGGCCTTGCAACACAGGTAGAGGTCGAGCTCGGGCAGCGTCACCATTTCCCGGCGTCCGATCACGGCTCTGGCCTGGTAGGGTAGCTCTTTCACGTGGCTGTCTCCTTTACCGACACCTTCATTTTGCCTGCTCCTCTGCCTGCCCCGTCAGCTGGGTGAGGCGCTGTTGCAGGCGTGAGCCGTCGGGCGCATCGCGCAGCAGCGTGATCACCGGCAGCCGCAGGCGCGGAATCAGCGCCAGATCGCGTATGACCGCGCCGAAGCCGGTGCGCGGGTCCTCGGCCAGGCGCGACAGAAAGCGTGGCAGGCGCTCGCCGTCTTCCAGCAGCGGCCAGCCGCGCCCGGCCATGGCGGCCAGGGTATCCGGCCCGCAGGCGGCATCATCCGCCAGCAGGGTGGCATACCAGGCGCCGGCGCGTTCATCCTCGCTGCTGCCAACGGCGCGAATGCAGGCGCAGAAGGTTTCCACGTCGCCCTCGCCGGCGGCCGCTTCGCCGCGCTGGCAGAGAGCGCCGACCAGGGCCGGCTGCAAGGGCCGGTGTTCCAGGCAGTAGCAAAGCGGGCGCAGCACGTCAGCGGGCAGCTTTTCCAGCGCCTGCGCCAGGCGTTGCTGCCCGGCGTCGTCCAGGCGCATGGCGTAATCGGCCAGGCCCTGAAGCCCCAGCGATTCCCAGTCGTCATGGCGACCGTCGATGTAGGCTTCCACGCCGGCCAGATACTGGCTGGGGCGGTGTTCGGTCGCCAGGTTGGCGCGGGCGTTGAGTACGGCCTGAAAGGTCGTGTCCGGGGTAAACGCCAGCGGGTTGTCCTGCATCAGGTTGTCCACGGCGTTCGAGTCGGTGTCCGGGGACTGGCCGGCATTCTGCCCCAGGGTTTCCAGCAGGCGCTGGATAAAGGCGTCGCGTTCGCTGGGGGAGAGGTAGCCCTGCTCATCCAGCGGCAGGCTCAGAAACCAGATGGCGGGCTCGGGCATGTCGCCCAGGCGAAATACCGCGGCCAGGCGCGCGTGCCCCTGCCAGGGTTCGGGCCAGGACATACTGCCTTGCTCGAACGCCGCCAGCGTCTCGCGGGCGCAGGGGGTGACACGCCGGCCCATGTGGTAGAAGGCGACGTCAGCGCCGCTGCGGGTAAAAAAGTCGTCAAGAGTCTGAATCGGCTGCATGGCATCCTTCCGCATTGCGAGGCTGTACTTTACCTTGCTGCCCGGCGGGTGTCAGCCGTTGCCGGGAAAATTCGGGGGCGTAACGATGGCCCGCTGGTGCAGGAAGCCAGGGGAACGCCCGCTCGACCAGCTGGTTAAAAAATAAACAACTTTTCCGCCGGCCCCTATCACCCCGCTTTGCGCCATCCATCCAGAGTTTATCCACAGTGTCTTGCAGGTTTTCTGTGAATCGGGGGACACTTTCTGTGAATCGGGGATAGCTTCCGTGAATCGGGCAGCAGCGTCCGGCCGGATATTTACCGCGCTGCGAGTCGTTTGGGTATATGGAGTCGTTTGGCTGTGTGAAGCCGTTTGGATGTATCGAGCCGTTTGGCTGTATGGCGCCCCAACGCCGGCTGTTGGTCCGGTGCTTGGCAAGACCGGCTCGGCGCAGGATAATGCGCCTTTTCAGGCGTTACGGTGATCCCATGAGCATATATCAGGAACTGCAACAGGCGGTGGAAGATCTCGAGGCCACGCTGAAAGCGGCAGGACTCTGGCGCGTCGAGACGCCGGCGCCGGCCGCGTTTGCCAGCGCCCAGCCGTTTTGTGTGGATACCATGTCGCTACCGCAATGGCTGCGCTACGTTTTTATCGCGCGGCTGTCGTCGACGATCGAGGAAGGCGGGGCGCTACCGGAGAAGTGCGAGGTCGCACCGGCGGTGTCGGCCTTTTTGCAGCAGGAAGGGGCCAGGGCCAGCGATCAGCTGCTGGTCGTGCAGCGCGTTGAACATATCGATTCGCTGATCTCCGGGCATTAAAAAAGCTGCCCACGTTGTGGGCAGCACAATACGCTGAGGAGAGAGCGTGTAGAAAAGCGTTGGCAGCAGGTTCATTCATGGCTCGGGCGGGGGGCCCCGCAAGACCCCCGCCGGCCTGAAAAAGCTGCCTAGAAGCGGTAGCTGATACCGCCCATGACGACGACCGGGTCGATTTCCACCGTGCCGGCGTCAGCACCGCCGACCTTGGCATCGGTATCGATATCGATGTACCAGGCGGCGGCGTTGATGGCCCAGTTGTCATTGATCAGCACGTCAACGCCCAGCTGGCCGGCAGCCCCCCAGGAATCGTCCAGTTCAAGCGAGGCGCCGATGTCGGTTTCTTCGTCGGAGAAACGCGTGTAGTTGAGGCCGGCGCCGATGTAAGGCTGAACGCTAGCGTCGGTACCGCCCAGCGGGTAGTACTGCATGGTCAGCGTGGGCGGCAGGTGCTTGGTGGAGCCCCCGGTTACGCCTTCAACCTGAAGGTCGTGCTCAAACGGAAGTGCGGCCAGCAGCTCGACGCCGAGCTTATCGTGGAAGCGATAGCCCAAGGTAAAGGCAAAGCCCGACTCATCGTCGACGTTGACGTCTGTTCCGCCCAGAATATCCCCGTTGTCGCTTTTGGGGTCGACCTTGGCAACGCCTACGCGGGTGAAAAAGTCCCCGGCACCGTAGGCAAACGCCTGGGTGCTGGTCGTGACGGCGGCAGCAGCGATGCCGGCAGCGAGTAGGGTGGGAAGGGCGATCTTGCGCATGGTTGATGTCTCCAGAGCTTCTGCGTTTTCAACAGGTTGGGTTGCCACAGGGTCGGCGTTATGGCCGGTATGCTGTCGGCAAGCGGCGGCTTGCCGTTCATCATTGGCAACAGTATAAAAGTCGTGGCAGGGCCGATTATTGATCCAGCGCAAGTGGTATCGGTCTTCTACCCTCAAAGGCATAAAAAAACGCCTGTGGGGATATAAAAAAAGGCTCCCGAAGGAGCCTTTAGATGCGGTGTGTCATGCGCGTTGGTTAGCGCTCGATATGTTGGTACTCGCCCGCATCGGCGGTCATGCTGCTGACCAGCATAATGGCAATGAACGAGGCGGCAAAGCCGGGCATGATTTCGTAAATACCGGGGCCTCCCATGAATTGCGCGTTCCACCCCAGCGAGATCCAGATGATAACGGTGAGGGCGCCCACGACCATGCCGGCGATGGCACCGGCGCCGTTGGTGCGCGGCCACATCAGCGACAGAATGATCAGCGGGCCGAAGGCCGCGCCAAAGCCGGCCCAGGCGTTACTCACCAGACCCAGCACCTGGGAATCGGGGTTGGCGGCGATAGTAGCCGCCACCAGGCCTACAACCACGACACTGAGACGACCGATGGTGACCGCTTCCTTCTCCGAGGCCTCCTTGCGCAGGAAGAGGCGATAGAAATCCTCGGTCAGCGAGGACGAAGCCACCAGCAGCTGGCTGGAGATCGTGCTCATGATAGCGGCCAGCAGAGCCGCGTAGAGGAAGCCGGTAATCAGCGGATGGAACAGCAGCTCGGCGAGGATGATAAAGATGGTTTCCGGGTCCTCGACGTCCATGCCGTTACGGATGGCGTAGGCACGGCCCAGCATGGCCATGGAGCCGGCACCGACCAGCGAGATGAACATCCAGCTCATGCCGATATTGCGGGCCGCCGGCACATCCTTCAGGTTGCGTATGGCCATGAAGCGCACGATGATGTGCGGCTGGCCAAAGTACCCCAGCCCCCAGGTAACGGCCGATAGCCAGCCGAGTAGCGTCAGGCCTTCCGTCCAGGACAGCAGCGCGGGGTCGGTCTCGTTGAGGATTTCCGAGGCCTGGGAGAAGCCCCCGCCGCCTTCGCCAAAGAGCACCACCAGAGGCATGATAACCAGCGCCAGCATCATGATGCAGCCCTGTACAAAGTCCGTCATGCTCACGGCCAGAAAGCCGCCCACAACCGAATACGCCAGTACGATACCCAGCGTAATCACGATACCGGCCGAATAGTCGCTCATGCCGCCGATGTCGATAGTGCCCGAAAAGGCACTTTCAAACAGCTTGCCGCCGGCAACCAGCCCCGAGGCGGTATAAACCGCGAAAAAAATCACGATCACAATGGCCGATACGGTTCTGAGCGGTATGGCCCGGGTGGGAAAGCGATGGGACAGAAACTGCGGAATGGTAATGGCATTACCGTAGTGAACCGTCTGTTCGCGAAGGCGTGGCGCCACCAGAATCCAGTTGGCGAATGCCCCCACAAAGAGGCCGATGCCGATCCAGGCGGAACCGAAGCCGGAGACAAACATCGCCCCCGGCAGGCCCATCAGAAGCCAGCCGCTCATGTCTGACGCGCCGGCGGACAGGGCTGCCACCGGCGCGCTCAGTGAGCGGCCACCGAGTATGTAGCCCTCGGACGTCGACGTCGAAGCGCGCATGGCATAGAAACCAATGCCGAGCATGAGGGCAAAATAAGCAATAAGGCTTATCCAGACACCAATAGCCATGAAGATCTCTCCAGTTTTGTGCTTGTTGTCAATTTATTCTAGCTGTTGCCCATGGCCAACAGAGAGGCGTTGCCACCCAGGGCTGCCGTATTGTTGGTCACGGTTTTCTCCGAAGCAAAGCGCGGCAGGTAGTTGGGGCCGCCGGCCTTGGGCCCGGTGCCCGAAAGCCCCTGGCCACCAAACGGCTGTACCCCGACAACAGCACCGATAATATCGCGGTTGATGTAGACGTTACCGGCGCGGATTCTGCGGGCAATTTCCTCGGCGAAAGAGGCGTTGCGGCTGTGGACGCCAAAGGTCAATCCATAGCCGCGGGCGTTGATATTGTCGATGACCTTGTCCAGCTCATCGGCCTTGTAGCGTACGACATGCAGTAGGGGGCCGAACTTTTCGCTGTCCAGCGCATCGATGCCGTCAACGGCAAACGCCGCCGGGGCGATAAAGGTGCCATGCTGCGTGGTTTCGGGGTCCAGCGGCGTCTGTGCGATCAGGCGGCCGTCGCGGGTCAGCGCGTCGATATGCGCCTGAAGGTGCTCTCGAGCGTCTTCGTCGATAACCGGCCCCACGTCGGTGCCCAGGTCGCGTGGGTCGCCGACGTGCAATTCCTGCATGGCGCCGCCGAGTATTTCGAGAATACGGTCGGCGACGTCGTCCTGCAGATACAGCACGCGCAGCGCCGAACAGCGCTGGCCCGCGCTCTGAAACGCCGAATGAATAACATCGACCACCACCTGTTCGGGCAGCGCGGTGGAGTCCACGATCATGGCGTTGAGGCCGCCGGTTTCCGCAATCAGCGTAGGCAGCGGGGCGTTATCACGAGCGGCCAGCGCGCGGTTGATGGTTTGTGCGGTATCGGTGCCGCCGGTAAACGCAACGCCGGTAATGCGCGGGTCGGCGGTCAGCACGCTGCCCACGCTGGCGCCGTCGCCGGGCAGTAACTGGACGACGTTGCGCGGCATGCCGGCGGCATACAGCAGTTCCATCACGCGGTGGGCAATCAGCGAAGTTTGCTCGGCGGGCTTGGCCAGCACCGTATTGCCCGCGACCGCGGCGGCGACCATCTGGCCGCAGAAAATCGCCACCGGGAAATTCCACGGGCTGATGGCGGCGAAAACGCCCTTGCCGCCCATTTGCAGCGTGTTGGATTCGCCGGTGGGGCCGGGCAGTTCGATGGCCTCGTCGAAGGTGTCTTCGGCGCGCATGGCGTAGTAGCGGCAGAAATCCACGGCTTCCTTGATCTCGTCCACGCCGTCGGTCAGCAGCTTGCCGCCTTCCCGGGAGCATAGCGTCATCAGCTCGGGCATGTGCGATTCCAGCAGGTCGGCGAAGCGGCGCAGTACCGCCGCGCGCTCGGCGACCGGGGTCGCATCCCAGCCGGGGAAGGCGGCCCAGGCGGCGTCCAGCGCCTGGGCCGTCTGGTCGCGGGTGACCCACTGGATGCTGCCCAGGCGCTGGCGCCGGTCGAAGGGGCAGGTCACGTCGTGAGTCTGGGCGGGGTCGTCGTCGATGCCGAAAGCCAGCAGGGGTTTGGCCGTATAGGTGGTCTCCATGAAGCCGGCCATCCGCTCCATCAGCGGATAAAAGTGGCTGTGGATGTTGAGATTGACGCCTCGGGCGTTGGGTCGACGCGGACCATAAAGGTGCTGGGGCAGCACAATGCGCGGATTGGCCAGGGTATCGTGAGCTTCCAGCGTCTCCACGGGATGCTCGCACAGCGATTCCACCGGCACATCGGGATCCACGATCTGGTGGACGAAGGAGGAATTGGCGCCGTTTTCCAGCAGCCGGCGCACCAGGTAGGGGAGCAGGTCCTTGTGGGCGCCGACCGGCGCATAAATGCGGCAGTAGGTACCCTCGGGCGCACGTTTCAGTGCCGCGTCGTAGAGTGCTTCGCCCATGCCGTGCAGCCGCTGGAATTCAAACGCGCGGCCGGACTGATTGGCCTGGGCGACAATCGCCATCACCGTGTGGGCGTTGTGCGTGGCAAACTGCGGGAAGATACGCCCATTGGTGGCTCCGGAAAGCAGGAACTGCACGCAGGCGAGGAAGGCGACGTCGGTGCAGGCCTTGCGCGTGAAGACCGGGTAGCCTTCCACACCCAGCTGCTGCGACGCCTTGATTTCGGTGTCCCAGTACGCGCCCTTGACCAGTCGCAGGGGAATCTCGTCGCCCTGGTGGTCGGCCAGGCGGTTGATGTAGTGCAGTGTCGGCAGCGCGCGCTTGGCATACGCCTGAACGACCAGGCCGAAGTGGCCCCAGCCCCTGACGGCATCGCTTTCATAGACGGCGCGGAAGACTTCCAGCGAAAGCTCAAGGCGATCGACTTCCTCGGCATCGATGGTCAACTCCACGTCAAGCTCGCGCGCGATTTTGACCAGCGCCGTCACCGATTCCACAAGCTCATCAAGAATCTGCTCACGGCGGCCGAACTCGTAGCGCGGGTGTAGCGCCGACAGTTTGATCGAAATTGACGGTGCCGGCGTCGAAGCATGCAGTTTGCCGCGTGCCTTGCCGACCTGTTCGATAGCTCTTTGGTAGTCGTCGAAGTAGCGCCGTGCATCGTCGCGGGTGCGCGCCGCCTCGCCCAGCATGTCGTAGGAATAGGTGTAGCCCTTGTCGAACAGCGGCTTCGAGCGCTTGAGGGCCTCGTCAATATCCCGGCCCAGCACGAACTGGCGGCCCATGATCTTCATGGCTTCCACCATGGCGTGGCGAATCACCGGCTCGCCCATGCGATTGACCATGCGGTTGATAAAACTCGCGGGCCGGCCTTCTTCGGGGTGGTCCATCTTGAGGACGCGCCCGGTCATCAGCAGCCCCCAGGTTGAGGCGTTGACCATCCAGGATTCGCTCTGGCCCACGTGCGCATTCCAGTCGGCGGGGCCCAGCTTGTCCTCGATCAGCGCATCGGCCGTGGCCTTGTCGGGAATCCGCAGCATGGCTTCGGCCAGGCACATCAGCATCAGCCCTTCGTGGGTGTCCAGGCTGTATTGCTGCAGCAGTTCGTCGATGGTGTCGACAGCGGTATCCATTTCGCGAACGTCGCGCACCAGCGAGGCGGTATCGGCTTCAATACGGGCGTATTCATCGCGATCGACGTCCAGCAGCTTGATGAGCTCGTGAACAAAACGCTCTTCATCAACAATATAGTGATCGCTGAGGCGCTCCATCAGCGTGTCGAGATCGGTTTGCCAGGTGGCGGGATCGCGTAGTGTCTTGGCGTTGAGCATTGAAGCCCCCAGAAAAAAGACGGAACCAGTCAGGGATTAAGCGTTATGCTGCCTCGAATGTAGGGCGCAGGGACACTTTTTGTATGTTCGTTTCAGGGAAAAACGTGTTCATTTCTTGGTAAGCCCCGAATGCACGGACTTTCCTAAAACTTTAGTGGAGTTTGAAGTGTCTTGCCAGCGATTCCGTCATGGGAGGCCGGCGTATGGGCTCGGTAGCGCAGCGTGCGCGGCGATACGCCAAAAAAGCGGCGGAAGGCGTGGGATAGCGTGCTCTGACTGGAAAAGCCGGTTTGCAGAGCAATGTCGGTTAGCGGTAGAGCACTTTGCCGTATCATCCGGTGGGCCGTGTCCAGGCGCCGGCGACGGACGTACTGCCAGGGCGAAAGGCCGGTCTGACGGCGGAAGCGGGTAGAGAAATGCGCCTCGCTCAAACAGGCCAGGCTCGCGAGATCCGCCACGCACAGCGGCTCGGCCAGATGGCTGTCGATATAGCGCTGGATCGGCGCCAGCTGCAGGCGCCCCGACAGCTGTAACGTCCCCGGCCCGAGCCGCGACATCAGGGCGCCAAGAAAAGCGACGGCAAGCCGGTCGTGGCGCAGGGTATCGCCCCCCGCCAGCGCCGAAACGCCGACCTCGCTTTGCAGAAATGCCATGTAGTGCTGCAAGGCGTTGTCCAGGCTGAAAAAACGCGGGGCATCGAAGAGGGCGGCGAGTTCGTGGTGGTCGCCGCACAGCGCCGGCGCCTCGGGCGGCAGATCCATGATGAGCTGGTGGTTATCGGAATTGCCCGAATAGTAGTGTTCATGGTTGGCCGGCACGATGCAGCCGGCGTAGGCATCGAGGTGCCCGCCGAGACCTTCGATTTCAAAGCGTGCGGTGCCGCACAGCGTAATCACGATCTGGTGAAAATCGTGAGCGTGGTGCCGGGTATTGGTATCCAGCGGCAGCTTGCGAATTGTGCTGTGCATGGTGTGTGCCCTCCACGGTACGGGAGACCGATTACGCCAACGCCCCGATAGCCGGGCGGTTTGCCGGGCCTGTTATAGCCTGGCGGCGGTTGTTGGCTGACGACGGCTCGGCCGGGGCCTCTGTCGGGTTCTGTTGTTGTCGGCCAATACGGCGTTTTGGTGGTGTTGCAGTTATTCCATGAATTCAGGGAAAGCAGAACGTCGGAAACCGGTCGCCAACAATAACGCGTCAGGAATGGGAATGACGCAGCGCCATGCGGGCGGAAAGGTGGTCGCGCAGTGCCCGCAGTTCCGACTGACCGTGCGTATTCAACAGCGGCTTGCCCTGGGCAAGCTGCCAGCGGCGGCCGTTTTCCTCCATCAGGCGTGATGCCCGGCGGCGTACGCTTTCCAGGTATTCATCGTGGCGAATCGGGTAGCCGATGAGGGCGTTCCACTCGGTTTCGCTGATTTGGCTGTCGAGTGCCTTGTCGAACACATCCAGCAGATGGTGCGACTCGGTGCGGTAACGCGGGGTGCCGGTGGAGAGCAGAATGGCGACCGTGGTGCCGGTCACCAGCAGACAAACGCCGAATACCAGCAGAAAAAGCGCCATGAAGCGACTCCGGATGATGTATGACGGTTGGTAGCAAACGAGTCAAACAGGGCTCGTGCTGCACAGGGCACATTATACGTGGATCTGCCGTTGGAGAAAATTTGTCCGGCCGGTGAACTTTTTTCCATCACGCTGTCCTATCCGGTACAGGCTGCATGGCAGTAGCGGTGCCCAATCATGTCCCGCTTCGCTGTACTGGCTACTGTTTTCGATCCCTTGCTTACGCTGCCTTCTGGCAGCGTTTTTTTGTCCGGCCGACCCTGCTTCGGGCCGGTCGGATACTGCGGGGATAGCCGGGGAGCGAAAAGCCGAGCGTGAAAGAACCGGTTCAGCGCTTACCGGCGCCGTGTTTCCAGCAGCGCGGTGAGAATATCCCGCCGGGTGACAATGCCCACCAGCTGTTCCTGCTCGACCACCGGGTAGTTCTTGGGCTTGGCCCCGAGCATCTGCTGGGCCAGGTCGATGATTGACTGCCCGGGCGTCACGCAGAGAACGTCGCTGCGCATCAGCTCTTCCACCAGCGGTGCCTCACCGTCGTGGTAAACGCTGTCCAGTATCTGGCCGATAACGTCCTGTTCGGAGATAAAGCCGACCAGGCGGTCGTTGGTATCGACCACCGGCGCGCCGGGCAGGCGATGCCGGGTCAGCCCTCGGGCCAGGGTGGTGATCGAGGTGTCGGGCGAAACCCGATAGCAATCCCGGGACATGATATCGCGAATAACATCCGGCTGTGTCTGGCTCATGGAACCCTCCTTGCCTGCTGCTTTCAGGAAGCCACTTTGGCTTTCAGGTAACCACTTTCACATGGTAAGTCATCGTCAAAACCCTTATTCAACTTATTCAGCGACTCGCATCCTCCCGGTCAGTTGCCGTTACCCTCCGGCCCGGTTGAACGCCGGTGCGCTGGATGCCTGTAGCGAATAGCCGAGCTTCAACGTACCTTGATGATAAAATAGCTCATTTCCGCGGTTTTTACCCGTGGAACGACTGGAATCCTCAGGAGGGCATTCATGGATGCACGCGAATACATGAGCCGCCAGGGCATTGCCTCGGGGCGTGACCCGGATCGGCCCAATACCCTGGAAGAAAAGGCCTGGGAGCGCGCCCGCGAAGCCGGGCAGCACCGGCCCACTACCGGGACACCACACGATTGGGAAGACTGGGAGCGCTATCACGAACTGCTGGCCGATGACTCGGCGTCCATCGAGCAGAAGATCGACCGACAGACCCACCGCGAGCAGGAGCAGGCGCCGGCCGCCGACGATCGTGACGCCGGGCAGGGCGGCGCTGACGCCAGGCCGGCGAGCGCGGCGGTAGAGCACTTTACGCCGCCGGCCCGCGATACATCGTCCGCCCACGAAGCATCGCCGGGCAATAACCCCAACTCCGGGCCGGCCACTGCCGCTGTGTCGGTGATCGAGGAGCCGGCCGTGCTGCGCTTCGCTCACGCCGCCCTGGCGGTGTTCTGCCCGCCGCTTGCGGTGGGGCTCAGCGGGGGCGGCAGCCAACGTGTTGCGGTCAGCCTGGTGCTCACTCTGCTGCTCTGGGTCCCGGGGGTGATCCACGCCTTTATCTGGCTACGCAGCCGCTGATCCTATTGGGTTCGCTCCGTCGGGCCGGTATACTTCGGTAAACTTTTTAATAAAAAGAGGTTTACCTTGGGCTATCTTGTCGGGGTGACGGCTCTGTGGGCCTTTTCCTTTTCACTGATCGGCGTCTATCTGGCCGGTCAGGTGGACAGCTATTTTGCCGTCCTCATGCGGGTAACGCTGGGTGCCCTGGTTTTCCTGCCGTGGCTGCGGCCACGCTGGCTGCAGGGCAAAAAGCGCCTTGCGCTCATGGTTATCGGGGCGCTACAGCTTGGCGTAATGTATCTGTTTTTCTATACGTCGTTTTTGCTGCTATCCGTGCCCGAAGTGCTGCTGTTTACCGTGTTGACGCCGGTCTACATTGCCCTGCTCGACGACCTGCTGTTTGGCCGCTTTACGCCGCTGTACCTCTTGACCGCGGCGCTGGCTGTGATGGGGGCCGGGGTTATTCGTTACGACGGCGTGGACGCGGGTTTCTGGCTGGGCTTTGCCGTGGTGCAGGGCGCCAACCTGTGCTTTGCCCTGGGCCAGGTGGGCTATCGGCGGCTGGCGGTGACCCTGCCGGCTACGCTGCCCTGGCACAACGTTTTTGGCTGGTTTTTCCTGGGCGCCCTGGCCGTGGCGCTGCCGGCTTTCTGGCTACTGGGCGATGCCTCGGCGCTGCCCCGCACGGGGGTGCAATGGCTGGTGCTGGCCTGGCTGGGCATTGTCGCCTCGGGGGGTGGCTACTTTCTCTGGAATCGCGGGGCCGTCAAGGTCAACGCGGGCACGTTGGCGATCATGAACAATGCCCTGGTGCCCGCCGGGCTGCTGGTGAACCTGCTGCTCTGGAACCGTGATGCCGATCCGCTGCGTCTGGCGCTCGGCGGCGCGATTATCGCCGCTTCGCTGTGGCTCAATCAGCGGCTGCACCGTTCGCGCAAGGCCGCCGTGGCCTGACGGCTCGGCGCGGCTGTCAGCGTCAGGCACGGGCCCGGTTTGCCCGCGGCCCTCCGGGTCGACATAATGCAGGCCGATGTCAACGAGTTGCTTCCATGACTGATACCGCTACTGCTACCGGCACGCCGTCCGCCGACCCCGGCGCGCAGCCGTTTGCCACCATCGGCCTGATCGGCCGGCTGGGCAGTCACAAGGTGATTGATTCCCTCTGGCGTCTCATCCGCTACCTTGGCGAGCGCGACTATCGCGTGGTGATCGAGGATCGCACCGCCACGGTGATGCCCGGGCACGGCCTGGCGGAAACCAGCCGGCGCGCGCTGGGCGAGCTGTGCGACCTGGTGATTGTCGTCGGCGGCGATGGCAGCCTGCTGGGCGCGGCGCGCACGCTGTGTGAAACCGGCACGCTGCTGCTGGGCGTCAATCGTGGTCGCCTGGGGTTTCTCACCGATATTTCCCCCGACGAGCTGGAGACTCGGGTCGGCGAGGTGCTGGCCGGTCATTTCGAGCGTGAGGAGCGTTTCCTGCTGGATGCCGAGCTCTACCGCAACGGCGTGGCGGTAGGGCATGGCGAGGCGCTGAACGAAGTGGTGGTGCACCCGGGCAAAGCGGTGCGCATGATCGAGTTCGAACTGTTTGTCGACGACCAGTTTGTCTATAGCCAGCGCAGCGACGGCCTGATTATCGCCACTCCCACCGGCTCCACGGCGTACGCGCTATCCGGCGGCGGCCCTATCATGCATCCGTGTCTTGACGTGGTCACGCTGGTGCCCATGTTTCCGCATACGCTTTCCAGCCGCCCGATCGTGCTGGATGCCGCCAGTGAAATCCGCATTCACATCGGTGAAACCAACCTGACCTATCCGCATATCAGCTGCGATGGTCAGACGCGCGCCGTCGCCAAGCCCGATGACGTCCTGGTTATTCGGCGTAAACCCCAACGCTTACAGCTGGTGCATCCTCATGGCCACAATTTCTATGAGGTCCTGC
The DNA here is from genome assembly GCF_000334215.1 of Vreelandella jeotgali Hwa. Taxonomy (GTDB): domain Bacteria; phylum Pseudomonadota; class Gammaproteobacteria; order Pseudomonadales; family Halomonadaceae; genus Vreelandella; species Vreelandella jeotgali. Next base: position 78,729 of record NZ_AMQY01000014.1, read on the forward strand.
GCAGCAAGCTGGGTTGGAGCCATCGGCTGGGAGACTAGGCATGCCTGATACCTTCAAGGGCCGCCCACGGCTTGAAGGCTACGACCTGATTGGCGACGTTCACGGCTGCGGTGCCACCCTGGTGACGCTGCTGGAAAAACTCGGCTATGAGCGCCGAGGCGGCGTGTATCGTCATCCCCGGCGCAAGGTGATCTTTCTGGGGGATCTGATCGATCGTGGCCCGCGTATCCGGCTGGCGGTCAACGTCGCCCGCCGCATGGTGGAAGAGGGCGAAGCGCATATCGTCATGGGCAACCATGAATACAACGCGTTGACCTATTCCACCCCGGCTCCGGTGGGCAGCGGCAAGCGCTGGCTGCGCGAACACACGCCGCGCAACAACCGGCTGATTCGCGACACCCTGGATCAATACTACGACTACACCAACGAGTGGGAAGATACCCTGGCCTGGTTCAAGACCCTGCCGCTCTGTCTGGATATCGACGGCATTCGCGTGGTTCACGCCTGCTGGGACCATGAGTTGATCGACCGCCTGCTGCAGCGCCGCCCGGATGCCTGCATGGACAACGCCTTTCTGGAGGAATCCACCGACGCGTCCACCGAAGCGTTCAGCATTCTTGACCGTCTGACCCGGGGCGCCAATATTCCGCTGCCGGAAGGCATCGACATTCATTCCGGCGATGGCTTTACCCGCCAAAGCTTTCGAGCGCATTTCTGGAGCCGGGAACCCGTGGTATGGGGCGATGTGGTATTTCAGCCGGACAACCTGCCGGGCGAGCTGGAATCGCGACGGCTGGAACCCGGCGAGCGCCGTCGCCTGAGTTACTATGGCAGCGATCAGTGCCCGCTGTTTATCGGCCACTATTGGTGTGAGGGCATCCCCTCGCTGCCGGTGCACAATATTGCCTGCCTGGATTACAGCGCGGTGAAATACGGACGCCTGGTCGCCTACCGCTGGAGCGGCGAACAGACCCTGAGCGCCGATCGCTTTGTCTGGGTCCGTGTCCCACTCGAAGAGAGCCTGATGCGGGGCGAAGCATGAGTGCCTGCGGCGCTTTTTACACAGCTTTACATTTTTTTGAAACCGCTATTGAACTTTGCTCCCCGTCGGTTATCAGAGTAGGTGTTCCCTTGAATGATCCCTTGCTTTATCCGGCGGCTACCACCGCCGGTTTTTTTCGTCTGGACGTCAGGTTTTCCCCGGGGCAGGTCCTTGCCCACCAACATCGTCTGCCGACCCTGTGTGATCTCAACCGGCCGGGAGTAACGTCGTCCATACACAGCGCTTTTCCTGAGCGAGCTTTCTGAGCGAACTTCCGATACCCACGCCCTGGATACACCGCGCGGCCAATAGAAAGAGACTGCCATGCAACCTGTCATGCTTTTACCCCAGGAGACCGATACCCGTGCGCTGCGTCAGGCCCTGTGGCAGCAGCGTATCGGCCACCGCATTACCCGGGAAGCCGAGGGCCAGCTGCTCTGGCTGGCCAACCCGGCTCAGCATGCCGCGCTGGAAGACGTGGTCAATCGCTGGAAGCGTGGCGAGGTGATGGATAGCCCCTCCCGTCCGTCTGCCCCGCGCCAACGGCTGACCGATGCCGTGCCGCTTGTGAAGCGCGTGCCGGTGACCGCCACCATTCTGGCCGTCAGCGCCCTGGTGTTTGCCCTGATCGGGCTGTTGGGCGATTGGCTGGTGGTACAGCTAACCATTGTGCCGGTGGGCATAGCCGGGGATCAGCTGGTGCCCGGTTCACTGAGCGATACGCTTGCCGGCGGCCAGCTGTGGCGCCTGCTGTCGCCGGCATTTCTGCATTTTGGCTGGATGCACCTGATCTTCAATCTCATGTGGGTCTGGTATTTCGGGCGCCAGGTGGAGCTGTTGCAGGGTAGCCGCTGGATGCTGGCATTGCTGCTGGCTGCCGGCATCGGCGCCAATATGGCTCAGTACGCTACCGGCACGGTACTGTTCGGCGGCATGTCGGGCGTGGTCTATGCGCTGCTGGGGCATGTCTGGATCATGTCGCGGCGGATGCCGCAAAGCGGTTTTTTCGTTCCCACCATGCTGGTGGTGTTCATGCTGGGGTGGATGGTGTTCACCATGACCGCCCTGGCCGAGCACGTCGGCTTTGGTAACGTGGCCAACGAAGCCCACCTGGGCGGTTTGGTCGTCGGGCTGGCTACCGGCTGGTTGGCCTCATCGCGGCGCCTGCGCGCGGGCGATAATCGCAGGTAGAAAGCCATGGACAGGCAAACACCCTGAATACCGTGAATAGGGGGGGGGCTGTAAACAGGGTGTTGCGAATTGGACGTCGTGAATAGAATATTGTGAGTTGGGAGTTGTAAAAGGGATGTCGTGAAGGGAGTGTCGTGAATAGAGCGTTGTGAATAAAGTGTCGTGCATCGTATAGGTAGATCGCGTACAAAGACGCTACATGAATAGGGGCAAAATACCATGAGTGACATGACCTTCGACAGAATGATCAGCCAAATGACGCCAACCATATACGCAAGCCTCAAGCAGGGCGTGGCGCTGGGCAAGTGGCCGGACGGCCGACGCCTGACCGCCGATCAGAAGAAGCTGTGTCTTGAAGCCATGATGCGTTACGAGGCGGAAAACAACGTGCCCGACGAGGAACGCGTCGGCTATTTACACCAGCGTACCTGCGGCGCCGGCAGCGACGGCAGCGGTGTCTCTCCGGAAATGGCCGGGCTGGGCAGGGACGCCACGAGTGAACACTAGCAAAACGGTGGGGTTGACCGGAGGGTTGAGCAAAATGGCTGCCTCCGTCGATGCTCGGGGGCAGGTGGATTATCATTTGCGCGTCGGCAGGCAGAACGTCGGCCTCAATGCCCGCATCGGCACGCCTGTTTGCCTTGCCTGGCAGGGGGTGATTCATTGCGTGCATTGCGGTCGCGCTACCCGCAAAAGCTACGGCCAGGGGCACTGCTACCCGTGTTTCAAGCGCCTGGCTCGCTGCGATATGTGCATCGTCAAGCCCGAGCTTTGCCACTATTATCAGGGCACCTGTCGCGAGCCCGAGTGGGGCGAAACCCACTGCTTTACGCCCCACGTGGTGTACCTGGCGAACGCGTCCGGGCTCAAGGTGGGCATTACCCGCAAGACTCAGCTGCCTACCCGCTGGCTGGACCAGGGAGCGATTCAGGGCCTGCCGATACTCGAAGTTGCCACGCGTCAGCAGGCCGGGCTGGTAGAAGTGCTGTTCAAGGATATCGTCTCCGATCGCACCAACTGGCGAGCCATGCTCAAGGGCGACGTTGACGAGCTCAACCTTTACGCTGAGCGCGATCGGCTGCTGGAACAGCTGGCACCGGGGCTTGAGGCGCTGCGCGATACCCACGGCGCCGATGCCATCCGCCGGCTGGACGCCGAGGCGTCCGACTTTACCTATCCGGTCAAAGCCTTCCCCCACAAGGTGGCTTCGCTCAACCCGGAAAAGGAACCGCGAATAACCGGCGTGCTTCAGGGCATAAAGGGGCAGTATTTGATGCTGGATACCGGCGTGATCAATGTGCGCAAATTTACCGGCTACCAGGTCACGGCTACGCTGGTGTAGCCGAGCTTAAAACGTTGCTCGGGACGTTACGACGTTTTTTCGGTCGGCAAAAGGAAGGCCCATGACCTTGACCCGCGACACTTACAGCGACGCCGGCCATGCGGTGGACCTGGCGCTGTTTGGCGCTCTGGGAGACCTGGCCCGTGGCAAGCTCTGGCCGGCGCTTTACCAGCTGGACCGCCAGGGGCTGCTGGACCCCGCTACCCGCATACTCGCGCTGTCGCACCACGACGGTGATACTACCGTCTTGCGCGAAAGGGTGGCCGGCTTTCTCGAAGCGGGGCTCAAGGAAGACGAGCGCGACGCCGAGAGCTGCAACCGCTTTCTTGATCGCCTTGCCTATCGCGTTATCGATTTTACCCGATCCGCCGACTATGCCGCCGTGGCCGAGTGGCGCCGTGCGGAGCAGGGCGAGCGGCCGCTGGTGGTGTATCCCGCCGTGGGCGCGCGGCTTTACGGCGCTATCTGCGCCGGCCTGGCGCAAAGCGACAGTCTGGGTGAGCGCGACCGCATCGTGGTGGAAAAGCCCGTGGGGCACGACCTGGCCTCGTCGCGCGCGGTCAACGACGCCTTGGGGGCAGTATTTCCCGAGTCGCGTATCTATCGTATCGACCATTATCTGGGCAAGGAAACGGTGCAGAACCTGATGGCGCTGCGCTTTGCCAATCCGCTGTTCGGCAACCAGTGGAATCAGAGCCATATTTCCCATGTGGAAATTACCGTGGCCGAGGAGGTGGGGATCGCCGGCCGTTGGAGCTATTTTGATCGCGCCGGCCAGCTGCGCGATATGGTGCAGAACCATCTGTTGCAGCTGCTCTGCCTGGTGGCCATGGACCCGCCTTCAAGCCTAGACGCCGACGCCATACGCGATGAAAAGGTCAAGGTATTGAAGACGCTCGGGCCGCTAACGCCGGAGGCGCTGGCGCGCAATGTCGTACGGGGCCAATATCGGGCGGGGACGTGCAACGGCCGGCCGGTGCCCGGGTATCGGGAAGAAGCCGGCGCTGATTCCGACAGCCACACCGAAACCTTTGTGGCGCTGAAAACCGAGGTCGCCAACTGGCGCTGGGCCGGGGTGCCGTTTTATCTGCGCACCGGCAAACGCCTGCCGCAAAAGCTTTCCCGGATTGTGATTCACTTTCGCCGGCAGCCGCACTATATTTTTGACCCCGATCAGCGCTGCCTGGCGTCCAACAAGCTGATTATTCGGCTGCAGCCCGACGAGGGCATCGCGTTACAGGTGCTGACCAAGGACAGCGGCCTGGAGAAGGGCATGCGCCTGCGTACCGGGCCGCTGCACCTGGACTTCAACAGCGCCTTTCCCGAAGCCCGAATTCCCGATGCCTACGAGCGCCTGCTTCTGGAAGTCATGAAAGGCCGCCAGTCGCTGTTTGTGCGCCGCGACGAAGTCGAGCACGCCTGGCGCTGGTGCGAACAGCTGCTGGACCACTGGCAGAACCTGGACACTCCGCCCGGGCGTTACCCGGCCGGCTCCTGGGGGCCGGTGGCTTCCGCCGCCCTGATGACTCGGGACGGCCGCAGCTGGTACGAGGAGTCCGGAGATGAATAGTTCCAGAGATCAGCTGGCTCGGCAGCTGGCCGAAGCCGTGGCGGCGGCGCTGGTGGAAGATTTGCAGCATCAATCGCGGGTGCTGCTGGTGGTCTCCGGCGGCAGCACCCCGGCGGCGTTTTTGCGTGCGCTTTCTACCCTTCCGCTGGACTGGACCCATGTGGACGTAACGCTCGCCGATGAGCGCTGGGTGGAGGAAAGCGACCCCGCGAGTAATGCTCGCCTGGTGCGCGAGACGCTGCTGCAAAACTGCGCCGCCGGTGCCCGCTTCGTCGGCCTGAAAACATCCGCCGGTACGCCGGAAGAGGGCGTCGCCGAGGCGTCGGCGCGCATGTGCGGGGTGCCCTGGCCGGCGAGTGCGGTGGTGCTGGGCATGGGCGCCGACGGCCATACCGCCTCGTTGTTTGCCGACAGCCCCGAGCTTGAGCTGGCGCTGGCCACCGCCGAGCCGCTGGTGGCGGTGCGCAGCCCCGGCCGGAGCGAGCTGCGCATGACCCTGTCGGCGGACTACCTGCACCGCGCGCGGCGGCATTTTCTGCATATCACCGGCGAGCACAAACGCGCCGTGCTGGCTCACGCCATGCTGGGCGACGACGTTCGCGATAAGCCCGTTCGTACCTTCCTGGCTTGCCCGCTGAGTATCTACTGGGCACCCTGATGGGTATCGCGCCTCGGCGCATCTTCATGGCGGTACGCAGGACAACCGCCGCCGATTTGTCACGGGAGACGTTCATGATCGATAAACAGCTGCCTTCAACCCGCACCGCCGAGCTCGACAGCATCTGCCTCAAGGCCGAGGTGATACCGGTGATGACGATCGATCGGCTGGAAGACGCCGTGCCCGTGGCCCGCGCGCTGGTGGACGGCGGACTGTCCGTGCTGGAGGTCGCGCTGCGCAGCGACTGCACGCTGGACGCCGTGGCGCGTATCCGCGAGGCGCTGCCGGGTGTCAGCATCGGCGTGGGCACGGTATTGACGCCGGCCCAGTACCGTCAGGCCGAGCAGGTGGGGGCCGATTTTGTGGTAACGCCGGGTACGACCGAGGCGCTTTACCGCTACGGCATCGAAAGCGCGGTGCCCATGCTGCCGGGCGTGTCCAGCGTTTCCGAGGTTATGACCGGCTGGCAGTACGGCTACCGGCGTTTCAAGTTTTTCCCCGCGGAAGTCAGCGGCGGCGTGGCCGCGCTCAAGGCGTTCGGCGCGCCGCTGGCCGAGGCGCGTTTTTGCCCCACCGGCGGCATCAGCGTGGATAACGCGGCGGACTATCTGGCGCTGGACAACGTCATGTGCGTGGGCGGCAGCTGGCTTACGCCGCAGGCGCTGATCGACGCCGAAGACTGGAACTGCATTCGTGAGCTCGCCGAAGAGGCCGCCGAGCGGTTTCATCACTAATCAGAGCATATAAAGAAGCTGAGGATACTTTGAGGGGGCGCTGTAAATCCTTCCCTGGACGCTACCTACGCCATTCATAGCGTAGAACCCCCTCAAAGTACCCCATCTTCTATGGCTTCAGCTCTCGGCTTTTATATCATCATCTTCAAACCCGCCAAACACGCTGGCGCCCAGCTCGCCGGGGCCGGCCAGCCGGCGAAAGCCGCTGAATAGTTCGCGGCCCAGGCCGACCTGATGGCCGGTCATTTCCGCCGTGGCGGCGGGGCGGGCGGCAAGCTCTGCGGCGTCGACGTTGACGTTAAGCGTCCCGGCGTTGGCGTCGAGCCGCACGACGTCGCCGTTTTGCAGCCGGGCAAGCGGGCCGCCGTCAAGTGCTTCCGGTGTGATATGAATCGCCGCCGGCACCTTGCCGGAAGCGCCGGACATCCGCCCGTCGGTTACCAGCGCCACCTTGAAGCCGCGATCCTGGAGTACGCCAAGAATCGGCGTCAGCTGGTGCAGCTCGGGCATGCCGTTGGCCTGTGGCCCCTGAAAGCGCACTACCGCAATCACGTCTCGATCCAGCTCGCCGGCGTTAAAGGCGGCCGTTAACTCTTCCTGTTCGTGAAACACGCGTACCGGTGCTTGAACCACGCGGTGCTTGGGCGCCACGGCGGAGGTTTTGATCACCCCGCGCCCCAGGTTGCCGTCAAGCACCGTCAGCCCGCCGGTGGGCGCAAAGGGCTCGGCGACGCCGCGCAGCACGCTAGTATTGCCGCTTTGGGTTGCACCTTCCTCCCATACCAGCTCGCCGTTTTTGAGCTTCGGCTCCCGGGTGTAGGCGGTTAAATCGGTGCCGAAAACGGTGGGGATATCGCCGTGTAACAGCCCCGCGCCAAGAAGCTCGCGGAACAGATAGCCCATGCCGCCGGCGGCATGAAAGTGATTCACGTCGGCCTCGCCGTTGGGATAGACGCGCATCAGACTCGGCGTCACCGCCGACAGCGCGGTGACGTCATCCCAGGTCAGCGTGATGCCCGCCGCTGCGGCCATCGCCACCAGGTGCAGGGTGTGGTTGGTCGAGCCACCAGAGGCTAGCAGTCCCACCGCGGCGTTGACGATGGCGCGCGCGTCGATCTGGCGGTAGAAGGGGCGATACTCTCCGCCGGGCTCGCTGTTGCGAATGGCCTGCTCGGCGGCAAACGCGGTCAGCGCTTCGCGCAGGGGCGTGCCCGGATTGATAAACGAGGTGCCCGGCAGATGCAGGCCCATCATTTCCATCATCAGCTGGTTGGCGTTGGCGGTGCCGTAAAAGGTACAGGTGCCGGGGCTGTGGTAGGACGCCGATTCGGCTTCCAGCAGCGCGTCGCGGCCCACCCGGCCTTCGGCGTACAGCTGGCGAATGCGTGCCTTTTCCTTGTTGGGCAGGCCGCTTTCCATGGGGCCGGCGGGCACAAACATCGCCGGCAGGTGGCCAAAGCGCGCGGCGGCGATAAACAGCCCCGGCACGATCTTGTCGCATACGCCCAGGTACAGCGCGGCGTCGAACATATTGTGCGCAAGCCCCACGGCGGCGGACATGGCAATAACATCCCGGGAGAACAGCGATAGCTCCATCCCCGGCTGGCCCTGGGTGACGCCGTCGCACATCGCCGGCACGCCGGCAGCAAACTGCGCGGTAGAGCCCATCTTTTGAGCGGCGGCCTTGATCGTCTCGGGAAACGTCGCCAGCGGCTGGTGCGCCGAAAGCATGTCGTTATACGCCGAAATAATTCCGATGTTGGCGGCGTTCATCAGCTTCAGCGCGTTTTTGTCGGCAGGGCCGCAGGCGGCAAAGCCGTGGGCCACGTTGCCGCACGATAGCGTGCCGCGATGCACGCCGCGCCGATGCTGTTCGGCCATGCGCGCTTCATAAAGCGCCCGACGGTCGTGGGAGCGGTCGCGAATTCGCGCGGTTACCTCGGCAACCGTGGTATTCAGGACCTGTCGCTGCTGGTGAGACATACATACCTCGCGAAACCGGAGCAGGCAAAATGCCCCGGGAAGAAAAGGGTGCCTTGGGGAGAAAAAGATGGCCCGGAAAGGCAACGTGGCCCGGGAAGGCAAAGTAGCCGGGTAAAGGAACAAGGCGCCGTGTAATTGTCGAACCCGCTGGGTTTCGGGCTTCAGGCTTTGCTATGATCGCGCTCGTTATTCATGTTTGAACGCCTGGCCGGAGCCGTCTATGCCCCCCTTGTCTGAAGCGCCTGAGCTCAAGGCTCTGTTGGAACGTATCGGTCCCGTGGATCGCCAGGCCGGAGACGCAACCCGTGCCTATCTGGATACGTTGACCAAACCGCCGGGCAGTCTGGGCCGGCTGGAAGCGCTGGCCGTTCAGCTTAGCGAAATCACCGGGCAAACGCAGCCGGGCGTCGGCCCGCCCGCCGTGATTGTGTTTGCCGCCGATCACGGCGTGGCCGCCGAGGGCGTATCGGCCTTCGGTCAGGAAGTGACGGCGCAGATGGTGGCCAACTTTGCCGCCGGCGGCGCGGCCATCAACGTCTTTGCCCGGCGCATTGGAGCACGGCTGGAGATAGTGGACGTCGGCGTTGCCGGTGAGATACAGGCTTCGGAGGTAACCCACGCCCGAATACGCCGTGGCACCGATAATATCCTCTATGCACCCGCCATGAGCCGTCAGGATGCCGTCGCTTCGCTGAACGCCGGCGTGCACTCCGCCCAGCAAGCGCTGGCGGCCGGCTGCCGCTGCCTGATGGTCGGTGAAATGGGCATCGCCAATACCACGGCTGCCAGCGCTATGCTGTCCATTCTTGCCGGCTCCCCGGCCGCGGGGCTGGTGGGCAACGGCACCGGCATCAGCAGTATCGCTCTGGCGCACAAGGTGGGGATCGTGGAGCGCGCCGTGGCCGCGCGCCGAGGCGATGCCCACGACCCGCTGGGCGTGCTGGCTGACCTGGGCGGGTTCGAAGTGGGGGCCATGGCCGGCGCTTATCTGGCCGGTGCGGCCAAGGGCGTGCCCTGCATCGTGGATGGTTTTATCGCCACCGTGGCAGCGCTGTTGGCGTGTGAGCTATGCCCGGCGGTGCGCGGCTACCTGGTGTTCGGCCACCGCAGCGAGGAGCCGGGGCACGGGGTCGCGCTGAAAGCGCTTGACGCCGAGCCGCTGCTGAGTCTGGGCATGCGCCTGGGTGAAGGCACCGGAGCCACGCTGGCGTATCCGCTGCTGGACGCCGCCTGCGCCATGCTCGGGCAGATGGCGACGTTTGGTGACGCGGGCATTGATGACGACCGGCGGTGATCGATCATGCATCCGGCTTTTAGCGCCGGGCTTGAAGGGCGCTTCGAGTCCGGCTGTATCCACCTGCGCGCCGACGCCCCGCTTGCCACGCTCAGCTCGGCGCTGATCGGCGGCGGGCCCGGGACAGCGCGGGACTTCTGCAATTTCCATGTGGACAAGGATTACGCCGGCAACGCGCCGGCAGATGACCTGACCCGCTGGCTGGCCGGCCGCGAGATTGATCCGGCTGAGTCGGTGGCGATGATGACCGCGGTGACGCTTGAGCACGCCGCGATGCACAGCGCTCCGCTTGGTGGGCGGGACAGCGCTGTGCTGGCGCTGGCTACCGCGGGCAGCGGCAACGCCGTGGATATTACCGCCACCGGCGCTGACCCGCGACTGGTCGTCGGCACCATCAACGTCTTTGTGTTTCTCGATGCCCATCTGACGCCGGGAGCGATGGTCAACGCCTGCCTGTCGGTTACCGAGGCCAGGGTTGCCGCGCTGCGCGATGAAAACGTCATGGATACCCACAGCCACACGCCGGCCACCGGCACGTCCACCGACTGCGTGAGCATTGCCGCCACCCAGCGCGGCGCGCCCACGCCCTACGCCGGCTCCGGCACTGAGGTTGGCCGTGCTATCGGCCGCACGGTGTATCGCACGGTGCGCGAATCGCTTCAGGCAGGGAACAACGCGGGGAGCCAAACATGATGCCGGGGTTGGCATTGACCATGCTGGTAGCCGCCGCCATTGGCGTAGACCTGATCGTTGGCGACCCGCGCCGCCTGCCGCACCCGGTGGTGCTGATGGGGCGGCTGATTGGCGCGCTGGAGGCTCGACTCAACCGCGGCTCGGTTCGCGCACGGCTTTGGGGCGGGCGGCTGACGGTGTTGATCACGGTGGCGGGTACGTTCGCCGCGGTCTGGGGTATTTGCCGCGTGCTGGGCGCGATTCACCCCTGGCTGGGGCTTGCCGCCGAGCTGTGGCTGATCTCGACCGCCGTGGCCATCAAGGGGCTGGCAGGTGCCGGCCGCGCTGTGGCGGAGCCTCTTGATCGGGGCGATTTGCCCGCCGCCCGAACGGCGCTTGGTCGAGTGGTGGGGCGCGATACCCAGGCGCTTGACGCCGCCGGCACTGCCCGAGGCGCGATCGAAACTGTCGCCGAAAATACCGTCGACGGCATTACCGCGCCTCTGCTGTTTGCGCTCATCGGCGGTGCGCCGCTGGCGCTGGCCTACAAGGCGGTGAATACCCTCGACTCCATGATTGGTTACCGTACCCAGCGCCACGAGAATTTTGGCCGCGCCGCCGCCAAACTCGACGACGCCGCCAACTGGCTGCCGGCGAGGCTCACCGCGCTGTGCTTCTGCCTGGGCAGCCGCCGCGCTTGGCGTAGCACGCGTCAGGATGCCCCGAAGCACGCCAGCCCCAATGCCGGCTGGCCCGAGGCCGCGGTGGCGTACCGGCTGGGCGTGCAGCTGGGCGGCGCGAGTTGCTATCAGGGCGTGGTGTCCCAAAGCGCCACGCTTGGCGAGCCCATTGCAGCCCCCGATGCGCGGCATATTGAGCGCGCCATTAACCTGATGCACCACGCCTGGGCGCGGTTTTTTGCGCTAACGGCGGCGCTGATGATCGCCGTGACGTGGCTGATACCAGCGGGAGGCGGCGTCTAATGGAAAAAAACAACCAGTGGCCCCGCCACGGCGGGCAGGCTGCGGCGCTTTTAGCGCGTTTCGGCCTGCCGTTGGATCACCCGTTTGAGGACTTCAGCGCCAACCTCAATCCGCTGGGCCCGCCCGGCTGGGTGCCGGCCTGGATTGAGCGCCACGTGACCGAGCTTACCCGCTACCCGGACGTGGACTACGCGGAAGCGCGCGCGGCCATTGCTGCCTACCACGGCGTAGACGTCGAACAAGTGCTTGTTACCAACGGCGGCGGCGAGGCGATTTTTCTCGCCGCGGGGCTTTGCGCCGGCGGGCGCGCAGGGATCGTCACCCCCACCTTCAACGAGTACGCCCGAGCGCTTGCCGGCGTAGGCGCCGAGGTGCGCGAGATATCTCTTACCGATCCTCTCGACGGCCTCGACGCGGTATTTCTTTGCCGGCCCAACAACCCTGACGGCGGTTTGTTGGCACTGGCGGAAGTAGAAGCGTTGCTGGCGCGAGCGGCTTCGGCAGACTGCCGGTTAATCGTCGACGAGGCCTTTATCGACCTGACCGCCCATGAAGATGCAGGCGCGCTGCCGGCGCGGCTGGCGGCGCACTCCAACCTGATACTCTTGCGGTCGATGACCAAGTTTTACACCCTGCCGGGGCTGCGGCTGGGCTACGCCCTGGCAAGCGCCAGGACGGTTACCGCCCTGGCGAGCCGCCAGCCGCCCTGGAGTGTCAATCAGCTGGCGGCGGGGCTGGTAGTGCCGCTGCTGGCGGATAGCGACTTTGCCGAGCGCACCCACGCCTGGCTATTGGCGGAGCGGCCGCGCATGCAGCAAGCGCTGGAAAGCCGAGGGCTTGAGGTGGTGCCCGGCAATACGTGCTTTTTTCTGCTGCGCCCGACCCTTGAGGCACGCGAGCAAGGGTTCGACGCCGAGGTGCTGCTGGAGCGTCTGCTGCGTGGCGGTATTCTCGCCCGCCACACCCACGGCTTTGCCGGACTGGACGGCCGCTGGCTGCGCCTCGCTCTGCGCGATGAGCGTGCCAACAACCGGCTGCTCAAGGTGCTTGATGACTGTCTTCGTTAGCGGCGGGGCGCGCTCGGGCAAAAGTGCGGTGGCCGAGGCGGCGGTGCTCGATGCTGCAGGCGAAGGGCTGGCGTATTATATCGCCACGGCGAAAGTCAGCGACGATGAAATGGCCGTGCGGGTGGCGCGCCATCAGCGCTCGCGCGGCGACGGCTGGGTCACCCTTGAAGCGCCGGTCGCGCTTGCCTCGGCCATCGCTCAGGTACCCGACGGCGGCGCGGCGCTGATTGACTGTTTAACGCTATGGGCCAGCCAGGTGCTTTATCCGCGGGAAGCTGATGCCATGCGGCCGACGCCCGAGCAGGCGATGGCGGATTTGTCCGGCTGCCTGGAAAGCGCCCGCCGGCGCGGGATGGCGCTGATTATCGTCTCCAATGATCTCAACGAAGCGCTGCTGCCCGACGATCCTGAGACCTGGCGTTACGTAGCCTTTTTGCAGCGGGCGCACCGGCTGGTGGCCCGGCGCGCCGACTCGGTACTGGAAGTGGTTGCAGGGCAGTGCATTGAATGGAAGCCCGCGTGCCGTACGGCATATAAACCGGAAAACGCCGGCTCAGGAGACGCGCACCGATGAAAAACGCCGCCTTTGGGCTGATACTCGCGCTGCAGTTTTTAACCCGCATTCCCGTGCCGGTGGCCTGCCCCTGGACGCCTGACACCCGCCGCTGGGCGGTGCGCGCCTACCCGCTGGTGGGCGCGCTTTTGGGCGGAGTGCTGGCGCTCGCTGCCTTTCTCATAAGCCAGGTGTTTCCCGCTACGCCTGCGCCGCTTGCTGCGCTGGTGCTGCTCAGCCTCTGGGTGGGGCTTTCCGGCGGGCTGCACCTGGACGGCCTGATGGACATGGCCGACGCCCTGGGCAGCAATCAGCCTCTGGAGCGCCGCTTTGCGATTATGCAGGATTCTCAGGTGGGCAGCTTTGGCATGCTTGCGCTGTTTTTCCTGCTGGCGTGGAAGGGCGTGCTGCTCTGGGCACTGGTAGCCCACGGTGCCCCCGCTGGCTGGCTGATCGCCGTGCCGGCGCTGGGCCGCTGGCTCGGCGCGGCGTCCCTGGCCCTTGTCCCCAGCGCCAAACCCGGCGGGCTGGCCCACGCCTGGCAGCAGTCGCTCACGCCCAGAGACGCCGCCCTGGCGCTGGCCGCGCCGCTGTTGCCGGCCATGTTCTGGCCCGGCGTGTGGCTAGCCCTTGCCGCCACGGGGCTGTTTTTTCTCGCCGCACGCTACATGGTGCGGCGCTGGTTTGGCGGTATTACCGGCGATTTGGCCGGTGCCCTGATCGAAGGAGGAGAGCTATGGCTGCTGCTGTGTCTGTGGAGCTGGTGGCAGTTCGCCACGGCATAACCGCCTGGAACCTGGAGCGACGCTACCAGGGCCAGCGCGATATTGACTTGAAGTTCCCCGAGGCCGAGGCGGCGCTGGAGCGGCTGCGAACCGGCCTTGAGCGCGAAACCTTTACGCTGATTCACTCAAGCGATCTGACCCGCTGTCGCCGCACGCTGGAATGGACCGGCGCAGCGGAAAAAAGCGCCGTTGCGCCCGCGCTGGAGCCGCGCCTGCGCGAGCTCGATTTCGGTGACTATGAAGGCAAGACCTACGACGAGCTGAAGGACCGGCCGGACTACCGCGCCTGGATCGACAGCGTCGGCGAGCAGCGCATCCCCGGCGGCGAGAACGGCGCCGACTTGCGCGCCCGGCTGAACGCCTGGCTGGCCGACGTCGCCAAGGCGGCGGCCGAAATGGACCGCGCGGGGCCGTCAGGCGGCCAGACGGTCAAGGTGCTGGCCGTGGCCCACGGCGGGGTGATCCGCGAGCTGCGCCGGCGCTTTGAAAAGGTGGCGTTCTGGGATTCCACCGTGCGCCAGGCCGAAGGCCGGCGCTGGCAGCTGACGTATGATTCCAACATTGAAGGAGGCGACCCGTGGCAGTGCAGCTGTTCCTCGGCGGTGCCCGCGCCGGCAAGCGCGACGCCGTAGCCGCCCGCTGGCCGCATGCCCACTGGCAATCGCTTGTGCCCGGTGAGGCGCTCGCCGACGGGGCGGCTCGGGTGCAGACGGATAGGCCGACGGTACTTTACGGCGTGCTGGAATGGCTGGAAGACGCCCTTGCTCATAGCGATGACGACGACGCTCTGCGCCGCCGCTGGCAGGTGGAGCTCGACGCCCTTGGCGCGCAGTTTAATGCCGCGCCGCTGATTATCATCGGCCATGAAATAGGGCGGGGCATTGTGCCGATAGAGTCCGATCAGCGCCGCCTGCGCGACATGAATGGCTGGTTCAACCAGGACGCGGCCGCCTGTGCCGAGCGCGTGTGGCAAGTGCGCCACGGCCTGGTAATGGCGCTCAAGGGTTAATGATTGCTGGCCACAAAGAGCCGAAAACAGGCCGGCGATCGCCAACCTGTCCTCGGCTGATGCCCCATGTACCACTTCCGGCAGCGTTGCGTTACGGCGCGCAAATTGCTAGCTTACGCGCACTCTCAGGTGCCAGCCGTATAGCTTTACGGCGGTGAAACGGGAAGTCGGTGCCCAATCCGACGCTGCCCCCGCAACGGTGATCGAGATAACCGCCACGCAAGCCACTGCGCTGCTTTTTTCTGTTTATGGCCTCCTGTGTTTTGTCATACAGGTTGCGTCATACAGAAAAAGCGCGCGGGAAGGGCGTGGCGGCCTAAAGGCCAGCTGCCCGAAATAGAGCCCAGCGCCTTTTGCTCGTCAGCCCGGAGACCGGCCTGAGCAACCCGGCCCACGATAAAGTGGCGCGCCGGGCATACAGGCCGTGGCGCGGTGGGCGCTGGCAGGCGGGCTGAGCGCGTTTGCGCCGACTCCTCTGCACTTCCTCCCTCCATCGAATCGCCCGGCATAAAACCATGACACCCGTGCGGGTGAGCACGATGAGCAAGGGATTCCCCATGTCCAACCGTATTTCCAGCGCCGGCAAAACCCTGGCGTCCTTCAGTCTGGCCGCGTTGCCGCTGGCCGTTTCCGCGCAGACTACCGCCGACCGACCCGATCAGGCGCCCGCCGCCGATAGGCTCAATCCCGTGGTGGTCACCGCCACCCGCGCGCCGCGCACCGCCGATGAAACCCTGTCCTCGGTCACCGTGCTTGACGAAGCCACGCTGCGCCGCCAGGACCCGGTGGAGCTGACCGATCTGCTGCGCGGCCAGCCCGGGGTCGACGTTAAAACCAACGGCAGCTTCGGCAAGACCAGCAGCGTTTATCTGCGCGGCACCTCAAGCAGCTCGACGCTGTTCATGATCGACGGCATCCGCCTGCGCTCGGCTACTCTGGGCGCGCCGAGCTACCAGTATCTTGACCCGCGCATGTTCAACCGCGCCGAGGTCGTCCGCGGCCCGCGCGGCAGCCTCTACGGCGCCGATGCGGTGGGCGGGGTGATTCAGCTGTTTACGCCTCGGGGCGAAGAAACCGGCCCCCAGCCGCGTATTTCCGTGGGCGGCGGTTCGTTCGGGACTCGCCGCGTCAGCGCCGGCATCAGCGGTAAAAGCGATTCGGGGCAGGGCGGCACCACCCGCTATAGCTTTGCCGGCAGCCACTTTGCCACCGACGGCCAGCCGGTGCGTCGCGGCGGCGACGACATGGCCTACGACAACACCTCGGCGCTGGCGCGGGTATCGCACACCTTTCACAACGGCTCCGAAATCGGCGCGCTTGCGCTGCGCGCCCGGGGCAACACCGAGTTTGATAACAGCGGCGAGAAGGCGGATACCGACTATGTGCAGCAGGTAGGCGGCGTGTACGGCGAGCTTGCCGTCACCGAGAGCTTCCGCACCCGCTTGACGCTCAGCGAAGCCCGGGACGAAACGGAAACGCCCGCCTATCCCAGCGAATACAGCACCCAAAGCCGCACCGCGCGCTGGGAAAACACCCTGGACGTGGGCGCTCATCAGTTTATCGCCGGGGCCGAGTACCGCGACGACAGCGTCGAAGACAGCGATACCGGCTTTGGCACCTACGAAGTGGAAAGCCGCGACAACAAGGCGGTTTTTACCCAGGCGCTGCTGGACTTTGCCCCGCTGACCGTACAGGGCAGCCTGCGTTTTGACGACAACGAAGCCTACGGCGAAGAAATCACCGGCGGACTGGCGCTGGGCTACGCGCTGGATGATCATCACACCCTGCGCGCCAGCTACGGTACGGCGTTCAAGGCACCGACGTTCAACGACCTCTACTACCCGGATTACGGCAACCCCGACCTGGAAGCCGAAACCTCCAAAACCGTTGAGCTGGGCGCGCGCGGCCAGTACCAGAGCTGGTTCTGGGACGCGGCGATTTACCGGACCGAGATCGATAACCTGATTTCCGGCCAGACGTCCGCCGTCAACACGCCCGAGGCGCGTATCCGCGGCGCAGAGCTGTCGAGTGGCGTTGAGGTCGACGGCTGGACCGCCCAGGCGGCGCTGAATTACCTGGAGCCGGAAGACAAGGACACTGACAACCGTCTGCCCGGCCGCGCCAGCGAGAGCCTGCGTCTGGACCTGGATCGTGAGATGGGCGACTGGTCCGTGGGCGGTTCGTGGATTGCGCAAAACCATCGCTATGACGATAAAGCCAACGACGACCGCCTGGCCGGCTACGGTATCGTCAACCTGCGCGCCGGCTGGCAGTTTGCCCCCATGTGGCAGGCGCGCGTTACGGTCGACAACGCCTTTGACAACGACTATGCCACCACGCGCTTTTTCAACGGCGAGGACTATCTGAACGCCGGCCGCGCCGCCTACCTGAGCGTGAGCTTCGGTGCGCAGTAAGCGGTTGAGGCGCGGAGCAGGGCCGCTGGCAGCGGCGGCCCTTGCGCTCGTCGTGTCAAGCGTATTCGCCGGCGCGCGCGATCAGCCCTGCGCCGTCGATGATCTGGAGCGCAAGGTCTGCCTTGAGGCGCCGGCCGAACGCATTGTCGCGCTTTCCCCAGGCGCTACCGAGCTTGCCTTTGCCGCCGGCGCGGGGGACAAGGTCGTCGCCGTGGTGGAACACAGCGACTACCCGGCCCGCGCCCAAGAACTGCCGTCGGTGGGCAACTACGACCGCATCGACCTGGAAGCGCTGGTAGGTCTCGAGCCCGACCTGGTGATCGGCTGGGAAACCGGCAACCCCGGCAAGCAGCTGGAAATGCTGGAGTCGCTGGGTACCCAAGTGTTCTACATCGAGCCGCGCAGGGTCGACGGCGTGGCCGATGCCCTTACGCGCCTGGGCCGCCTTGCCGGCAGCGAGGCGACCGCCGAACAAGAGGCGGAGACCTTTCTTGCCGGCATGGCCGAGATCAAGGAACGCTACGCCGAGCGCGAGCCGGTGCGCACCTTCTACCAGGTGTGGGACGCGCCGCTGATGAGCCTCAACGATGAGCATCTGATCGGCCGCGCGATTGCCGACTGCGGCGGGGTCAACGTGTTCGGTGACCGGCCGCGGCTGGTGCCGAGGCTCGACGATGAGGCGGTGCTCGCGGCCAACCCCGAGGTGATTATTACCAGTAGCAGCGATGCGGACGAAAACGCCCGCAATCAGTGGCTTTCTCACTGGCAGCAGTATCAGAGCCTGGCCGCCGTTGAGCAGGATAGCCTCTACACCGTCCCCGCCGATCCGCTGGTGCGGCCCACCCCGCGCTTTTTGCAGGGCGCGCAAAGCCTCTGCGAGCGTATTGACCGGGCTCGTCAAAAACGGGCGCGTAACAAGCAGCCCCGTGAGGGCGGCTCCGAGTAATGCGTTGGAGGGCTCAAGCGAGTTTGCCTTTGGCGCTGCTTGCGCTTGGCGCCGTTATCGCCCTTGGCGTATCGCTGGGGGTGGGCAGTGCGTCGATTTCGCTGGAGCAGCTCTGGGCGATTGCGCTGGGTGAGGGCGACAATCTGGCGCGCACCATGGTGTTGGAGTTGCGTCTGCCGCGGGCGCTTTCGGCGTTTGCCGTGGGCGGGCTTTTGGCCGTGGCCGGCGCCTTGATGCAGGTGCTGCTGCGTAACCCGCTGGCCGACCCCTACGTGCTGGGGATTTCCGGCGGCGCGGCCATTGGCGCGCTGGGCGCGATGATGCTGGGGCTGGGCGGCATGCTGGCGTCCACTTCCGCCTTCGGCGGGGCGCTGTTTTCCACGCTGTTGGTTTTTGGCCTCGCCCACGGCCGCGGCGGCTGGGCGCCCACGCGGTTGCTGCTCACCGGCATTGTGGTGGCCTCGGGCTGGGGCGCGATGATTACGCTGATGCTTTCCATGACGCCGGCCGAGCGACTGCCGGGCATGCTCTACTGGCTGATGGGCGATCTCTCCTACGCCCGCGCGCCCAATTTGCCGCTGGCGCTTTTGGCGGTGACCTGCATCGGGCTTCTGCCGCTGGGGCGCAGCCTTAACGTGCTGGCGCGGGGGCCACAGCAGGCCGCGGCGCTGGGCGTTGACGCCCGCCCGCTGGAGTGGGGCATTTACGCCATCGCCAGCCTGCTCACCGCCGTGGCGGTAAGCACGGCCGGCAGCATCGGCTTTGTGGGGCTGGTGGTGCCGCACATGCTGCGGCTGGTGCTGGGCAACGACCAGCGCCTGACCCTTCCCGCCTGCGCGCTGGCCGGCGGCACGCTGCTACTGCTGGCGGATACCCTGGCGCGCACGGTGATCGCCCCCGAGCAGCTGCCGGTGGGCGTAATTACCGCGCTGCTGGGCGTGCCGACGTTTCTTTTTCTGCTCTACCGGAGCGGGCAATGAGCGTTCTTGATGCACGCGATCTGGTCATCGACGTGCCCGGCCGCCGGAGCGGCAGGCCGCTGAATTTAAGCGTTCAGCCGGGGCAGGTGTGGGGCGTGCTGGGCCCCAACGGTGCGGGGAAAACCACGCTGTTGCACACCCTGGCCGGCCTGAATCCGCCCCGTACAGGCAGCGTGGCTCTGGATGATACGCCGCTCAACACGCTGCGCCGCCGCCGGATTGCGCAAAAGCTGGGGCTTTTGTTTCAGGAGCGGGTGGACGGCTTTCCGGCAACGGTGGAAGAAACCGCGATGCTTGGCCGGCATCCGTTTTTATCCTACTGGCAGCGGGAAAGCGCCGAGGACTTACGCCGCATGCGGGCCGCGCTGGAGCGACTGGATGTGGCACATCTCAAGCACCGACTGGTGAGCACGCTCTCCGGCGGCGAGCGCCAGCGGGTGGCCGTGGCCACGCTGCTGACGCAAAATCCGGCGCTGTGGCTGGTGGATGAACCCACCAATCATCTGGACCTGCACCACCAAAGCGCGGTGATGGCGCTGATGCGCGAGCAGGCAGCGGCAGGGCGCGCGCTGATGCTCTGCCTGCACGATTTGAACCTGGCCGCCCGCTGGTGCAGCCACGTGCTGCTGCTGTATCCGGACGGCGAGGCCTGCTGGGGCGAGGCGCGGGATATGCTGGTGCCCGATGCGCTGGAGGCGCTCTACCGCCAGCGGCTCAGGGTAGTGGAAGTCGACGGCGCGCCGGTGTTTGTGCCGGTGAACGGCTGAGCCTGAACGTCTTGATCCGTCGTTATTTGTGGAAGGATTTTCCATAACGGTAATCCAGGCTATGATGAGCGTCACCTGACTCACAGCTTGTGTCCACCAGCAGGAGATCACCATGAGCTTTTACGTTTATCTTTCCGGCGAGATTCATACCGACTGGCGCGATGAAATTCAGCGCGGCGCCGAAGCCGCCGACCTGGACGTGGTGTTTACCGCGCCGGTTACCGATCACGACGCCAGCGACGCCGCCGGCGACCATCTGGGCGCCGAAGACAAGAAGTTCTGGCGCGACCACCAGTCGTCCAAGATCAACGCCATCCGCACTCGCACCATGATCGAGCAGAGCGATCTGGTTGTGGTGCGCTTCGGCGACCAGTACAAGCAGTGGAACGCCGCCTTTGACGCCGGCTACTGCGCCGCGCTGGCCAAGCCGTATGTCACGCTGCACAGCGAAGATATTGGCCACCCGCTGAAGGAAGTCGACGCCGACGCCCAGGCCTGGTGCACCACCACCGACCAGGTCGTGGAAATCCTGCGCTACGTGCTCAAGGCCTGATCGATATATCGAGCAGTGCCGGCTGATGTAACGCCAAAGCGCCCCCGGGGGCGCTTTTTTGTTGCGAGATGCTGATGCCGTGAAAAGGCGTCGTGAATAGATGGTGCTGTGCCTGAATTCAGGTTTTCACTGGGTCGCCTCCAGGCGCCTGGCATCATCGCCCTTATTGCGCAGATAATGAGAAATTCGCGGCCGGGATCACCGCTGGTGAGCGCTATCGCTTAATGTAGTCGGGGGTCGCTGTGGCGGATAGCCTGCGCAGCAGGTGGCAATAGCCGGCAGCGGTTCCAATGGTCAATCTGTGGTTCATAAGGAGAGCCTGATCATGCTGAAACAACATTCCCTGTGGAAGCTGACAAGCGTGGTGTCGCTGGTGTTGATGCTGGGGGCCGCCGGCGTGCAGGCCGATCGTCATCATCACGACGGCTATAGCGGGGCGACCGACAGCTATTCCGGCGCGACGGACAAGGACGGCGGCTGGCAGCACCATAACCGCGCAAGGCACCACGACAACCGGGGACGTCGTGACCACAACAGACACCATGACCGCGACAGGCATCACGACCGTGAGCTGGAGCGCGAGCGGCGCCGTTCGCTGGAACGCTTCGAGCGCCGGCGGGAGCGCGATTATCGGCGTTTCGACGAACGCCGCTTTGCATCGGAGAAGGAACGCGGTCGCGCCTACCGCGAGCTTGCCCGCGAGCATAAAGCCCGCCTGCGCGAGATTCTCGGCGACTCGCGCTATCGTCAGGAGCGCCGTCGCCACGATGGCCACGATAACCGCGGCTACGACGATCCCGAAGACGCCATGATTCATCGGATTATCCGTGAAATTCTCGACCGTTAACCGGAACGCTGCGCCATGACAACACTGATGATTCAGGGCACCACCTCGGATGCGGGAAAAAGCACCCTGGTGGCGGGGCTTTGCCGGGTGCTCCGGCGGCGGGGCATCTCCGTGGCGCCGTTCAAACCCCAGAACATGGCCGGCACCAGCACCCCGATCGCAGACGGCGGCGAAATCGGCCGCTCCACGGCGCTACAGGCGCTGGCTGCCGGCGTTGAACCCGAGAGCGACATGAACCCGGTGCTGTTGAAGCCCGCCAGCGACCGGGGTGCTCGGGTGATCCTGCGCGGTAGCGACCAGGGGCAGATGGACGCGCTGGGCTATCATTCCTCCCGCCGCGATGCCTTCAAACGTACCGCTCGGGCAAGCGTTATGGACGCCTGGCGGGCGCTGTCAGCGCGCTTTGACGTGATCATTGTCGAAGGCGCCGGCAGCCCGGCGGAAATCAACCTGCGCGAAGGCGATATCGCCAACATGGGCTTTGCCGAAGCGGTGGACTGTCCGGTGCTGCTGGTAGGCGACATCGATCGCGGCGGGGTATTTGCCCAGCTGGTGGGGACGCTGGCGCTGCTCAGCGAGTCCGAGCGGAACCGGACCCGAGGCTTTATCGTCAACCGCTTTCGCGGAGCGATGGACCTGTTGACCCCGGGGCTGGACTGGCTGGAGGACTATACGCAAAAGCCGGTGCTGGGCACGCTGCCGTATTTGCAGCGGCTGATGCGCGATGCCGATTATGGCCTTGTCGGCGGCCAGGCCGCCGAGCGCGAGTTGGATCGCCTGGCCGCTAGCCTTGAACAGCACCTGGATATCGACGCCGTCCTGGCGCTGTTGAAGCCCGCCTGACACGTTTTTTTGTTGCATTACGGGCTATCCCGGCGTCGTGGATGCCCGTTTCTGTATACAATATCGCCCGTTAGCGTGTTAAATGTATGGCCTTTTTGTGATCCCTTCTTTTTGCAATCCCTTCTTTTTCCACCTCATCTGTTTCCACCCTTCGGTTTCCAGCCCTTTCATTTTCCTACCATAACGACGACACCACGAGGCGATAATGACGGCAGAGGACAACACGGTCAGCCACAAAACGGCCCATACGGAGACGCTGCAGTTTATCGGCGGGCTGTTGCTCATCATGGCGCTGGGGTTGAACCTGCGCCCGCTGCTGGCCTCGGCAAGCCCGCTGATGGACAACATTCGTGCCTCGACGGGGCTGGATTACGGCGTGCTCGCCTGGCTGACCACGCTGCCGTTTTTGTGCATGGGGGCCGTGGCGCTGGCCAGCGGCCGGCTTCAGCGTCTGCTGGGCGAAAGCCGGGGCATTATGCTGTCTCTGGTGGCTATTGGCGCAGCCTGCGCGCTGCGTCAGGTTAGCGGCACGGGCATGACGCTGTTGTCGACCGCGCTGCTGGGCGGTGCCGGTATCGCCCTGATTCAGGCGCTGGTGCCGGGGCTGGTCAAGCGCCGCTTCGGGGCGCGCATGCCGCTGGTGATGGGGCTCTACTCGGCGTCGTTGATGTCGGGTGGCGGGCTGTCGGCGTGGATCAGCCCTCAGCTTGCCGTATCCGGCGGCTGGCAGCTGGGCGTGGGGATCTGGTGGGTGCCGGCGCTGATCACCCTGGTGGCGTGGTGGGTTATTTTTCGCCGTGACAGCGCGCCGCAGCGGGATACTGCGGCGATCGACGGCGTACGCCCCCGGCGGCTCAAACGTGCCTGGCTGCTGGCGCTTTACTTCGGGGTGATCAATGCCGGCTATTCCAGCGTGGTGACCTGGCTACCCCAGTACTATCACGAGCTGGGCTGGAGTGAATTGGCCGGTGGGCGGCTGTTGGCATGGATGACGCTTTTTCAGGTGCTGGCCGCGCTGGTGATGCCGAGTCTCGCCCAGCGTCAGGGAACCGCTGACCGTCGCGGCTTGCTGGCAGTGGCTCTGACCGCTCAGCTGGTAGGGTATCTGGGTTTTATCTTCATGCCGCAGTCGCTGGCGCTGGTGTGGAACGCCGTCGGTGGCTTTGGCCTGGGCGCGTGCTTCTCGCTGGGCTTGATTCTGGCGCTGGACCACCTGCGCGATGCTCGTGCGGCGGGGCGCCTGGCGGCGTTCATGCAGGGTTTCGGCTTTATGCTCAACGCCATGTCGCCGTGGATCAGCGGAACCCTGCGCGATATGACCGGCAGCTTTATCCCCGCCTGGGCGCTGCTCGCCGCGGGCATTGTCGCCATGCTGCTGATTACGCTGCGCTTCAAGCCCGCGCGCTATCCTCAAGTGATGCAGGAAGCCGGATGATGGGCGCGGAGGGGTAACGCCGCGTACGTCCGATATCAGGCTGCACCCTGAGTCGGCGGCGTGTGACACAAAAACGCCGGCCAGCGTTGGCTGACCGGCGTGTAGCTGAAACGCTGGCTCGAGCGGCTGGCCCGAGCGCCAGGGCGTTTTAGTCTTCTTTCGTGACGGTGAAGCTGCCGTTCATCGCGGAGTAGTGACCCGGGAAGGTGCAGAAGAAGGTCAGGTCACGATCTTCCAGACCCTCGGTGGAAAACGTCACGCTGCTTTCTTCACCGCCGCCGACGACGTCGGTGTGGGCAATGATGCGCTCGTCATCCTGGGGCAGGTAGTTGTTTTCCAGTCCTTCGCCCATGCCGGCGGTGGCGATATCCTGGTAGGCGTCGGAGTCGGCCAGTACCCAGTTGTGGCCCATGGCGCTGATGTCCATTTCGCCGGCATGCTTGAGGGTTACGGTGACTTCGTCGCAGCTGGACGGAACGCTCATGGCGTCCTTGTTGTACTGCACCGCTTCTTGTGACAGGCGGCCAGGGAAAAAGTTCGCGCCCTTATGAATGGATCGACGCGCATCAGGGCGTCAGGTTATCAAAGCCGGTAGCGGTGACCGCCACGTTGTCTTCGATGCGAATACCGCCGCAGGGCAGGAGCTGTTCCACCAGCGTCCAGTTGATCGGCGCCCGGGTATCGCGCAGCGGATCGAGCAGCATGGGAATGAAGTACAGACCCGGCTCGATGGTCACCACCATGCCCGGTGTCAGCGTGCGCGTCAGACGCAGCGCCGGGTGGTCTTCGGGCGCCGGCGCCGGTGTGCCGTCGGGATGTTTCAGTCCGGCGACGTCGTGCACCTGAAGCCCCAGTGAATGGCCCAGGCCGTGCGGGCAGAAGGCCCGGGTCACGCCGCGTTCCACGCAGTCTTCGGCAGTGCCGCGATAGAGATCATGGCGGACGAGGATCTCACCCAGGCGGTGGTGCATCGCCCTGTGCAGCTCAAGGTAGTCCACGCCCGGGGCGATGTCGGCGACCAGCGAATCCTTGAGCTGGTGCATGGCGCTGATCAGGTCGGCGAAAGGGGCCGGCGCATCGGGGCCGGGGGCGGTTCGGGTGATGTCGGCGCAGTAGCCGCGATAGCGGCGTCCGGCGTCCACCAGCAGGCTGTGGCGTTGGGCCGGGGCGTCGAGGTCATAATGCTGGTAGTGCAGCACGCCGGCATGCTCATTGAGCCCGACGATGTTGTCGTAGGGCACGTGGGATTCCCGCTGGCGGCTGGCGCCGAGGTAGGCCAGCTGCACATCGAGTTCGGCACCGGCGCCGGCAAAGGCGGCGCGGGCGGCTTCGTGGCCGGCCACGGCAAGGCGGTTGGCTTCGCGCAGGCAGGCGATTTCGTAAGCGCTCTTGTGCATCCGCAACTCGTCCAGCGCCGCCACCAGCGCCGGCGGGTTGGCGTGGCCGTGGGGCGCTGCCACGGGGCTTTCGACCAGGGCCTCGACGTTGCCCACCAGCGCTACGTTGCCGGTCAGTGCGGGAGTGGCCGGCTCGTTGACCAGTTCGATATCCAGTTCGCTGACCCAGGCTTCGTCGGGCAGCGCGGGCGTCAGGTGCCAGAAATCCGTGGGCGCGTGAAGCATCAGACGCGGTTTGGCGTCCGCCGTGATGATCAGCCAGCTGTGCTGGGCTTCCCATAGCGGTACCCAGTGGATGAAGTGCCCGGCGGCCTGAAATTCGGGATGCTGGTCGTCAGCGTAGTGAGGCAGCGAGTGGCCGCTGTACAGCGCGATGGCGTCCAGCCCGTGGTGCTGCATGAGATCGCGGTAAGCGGCCAGAAGCTGCTGGAGGTGGGCCTGCTGGAGGCGGGGAAGCGTATCGGGCATCAGGGGCTCCGTTGGGGGTTGCAGGGGTGTTTCAGGCCGGCGTGACAGGCTCGGACAGTTGGCTCCAGAGTCTGTCCATCTCGGCGTGATAGTGATGCTGGTGGCGGTAGAGGCGTAGCGCCAGCGGTACGTCCCAGCGCGTATCACCGGCCCGGGTCAGGGTGCCGCTGTCCAGCGCCAGGCGCACCGTACGTTCGGGCAACCAGCCGATGCCGTAGCCCAGGGTGACCAGCTCCTTGATGCTGGCGGCATGCAGGCTCTCGCTTTTGGCGACCAGCCCCGGCGCTTCGGGCAGGCGTGCCAGGTGGGCATCCAGAGCCGTGCTCAAGAGCCCGCGCCGGGGGTAGGTAAACCACGGCACCGGCGCCCGGCGGCTGGCCGGCAGCGCAAAGCGCGGCTGGCCGTCGGGCCCGGGAGCGGCGACCGGAATCAGGCGCTCGTGGCCCACGGTGCGGTAGCGACAGGCGCTGTTATCCAGCTCCAGGTCGCAGCGCGCCAGCGGCCAGTAGCACAGCGCCAGGTCGCATTCACCGCGATTGAGCGCCTTGAAGTAGTCGGCGGCGGCCCAGCCGGTGGCGCGCAGATAGGGCTGTATGTGTCCTTCCTGCTCGAGCGCCGCAAGCCAGTCGGGCAGAAAATGCGCCAGCAGGCTTTGCGGCGCGGCCACGCTGATACAGCGTTCCCGGCCGTTGCTGATATCGCGGATGCGCTCCCGGGTCAGGCGCACGCCTTCGGTCATCTTTTCGCACAGGGCGAGAAATTCCTCCCCTTCGGGCGTCAGCGATAGCGGCAGCGTTTGCCGATTGATCAGCGTGACGCCCATTTCTTCTTCCAGCAGCTTGATGCGCCGCGAAAACGTCGGCTGGGTAACATGCTGCTCGTCAGCGGCGCGGGAGAAGTGTCGCGTTCTGGCCAAAGCGATAAAGTCTTCCAGCCAGCGAATTTCCATAGCCTGTTATGCCCCTTGCGTATGCCCGTTGAAAGTGCCTTGTGTGGGGCAGGGATGCCCCTTGCCTGCCGGGTGCGCCCGGAGAGGCGGCTACCCCGGCAGGCGGCCTTCTTCAACAGCGTGACATGCCACGCGCACCCCGTCATTCAGGGTCTGCAGCGTCGGTACTTCCTCCCTGCAGCGCTGGTTGGCGTAGGGGCAGCGGCCGTGGAATACGCAGCCCGTGGGCAGGTTGACCGGCGTGGGCACTTCGCCATCGAGGCGGATATGGTCGGGGCCGTCGTCGTCGAGCCGGGGGATGGCCGAAAGCAGCGCCTGGGTGTAGGGATGACGCGGATTGGCGAACAGCGTGGCGGTTTCGGCGACTTCGCATACCGTTCCCAGATACATCACCGCTACCCGGGTGCCGAAGTGCTCGACCACGGCCAGGTCGTGGGTGATGAACAGATACGTCAGCCCGCGTTCCTGTTGGGCGTCGGTCAGCAGGTTGAGCACCTGCGCCTGGATGGAAACGTCCAGCGCCGAGATGGGCTCGTCGGCGACGATAAATTCGGGGTCCACCGCCAGCGCCCGGGCAATGGCGATACGCTGGCGTTGGCCGCCGGAAAACTCGTGGCCAAAGCGCTTGCCCCAGTCCGGATCGATCCCCACCGAGGCCATGACGCGTTCGACCTGGTCGACGACCTGCTGCCGGTTCCAGTCCGGATGGTGCAGGCGTACCGGCTCTTCCAGCGTTTGCTGGATGGTCATGCGCGGGTTGAGCGAGGCGTAGGGGTTCTGGAAGATCATTTGCATACGGCGACGATACGACAGCAGCTGACGCGTGCTCATGTTGTCGATGCGCGTGCCGTCGTAGCGAATTTCGCCGGCGGAAGGCGAAAGCAATCCCATTACCGTCCGCGCCACGGTGGACTTGCCGCAGCCGGATTCTCCCACCACACAGAGCGCCTCGCCGCGCCGGATGTCGAGGCTGACGCCGTTGATGGCGTGGACGTGCTCCTGATGGCGCACCAGTTTGCCGCCCTTGAACTTGAGCTGTTCGAGAAAGTCCCCGGTCAGCGAAAAGCGTTTTTCCAGATCGCGGATTTCCAGCAGGGTATCCGTGGTGTCTGTCGCGGGGATTTTTTGTGCCGGCGCATTCATGAGCTTTCTTCCTCCTTCAGGCGACGATCTTCCTGCATTTCCGCCACCATGTGGCAGGCCACCCGGCAGTTGCCGGAGCTGACAAATCCGGGCACCTGCTCAACGCAGGCCGGCCGGGTACGGCCGTCGGCGCGTTTGATGAAATCGCAGCGCGGGTGGAACGCGCAGCCGCCCGGCAGGTTGGACAACGACGGCATGCTGCCGCGAATCTGGTTGAGTTTTTCCCCCGGGGTCGCCATCTGCGGCAGGGCATTGATCAGCCCCTGGGTGTAGGGGTGCTGCGGATCGTTGATGATCTCGCGGGTGGGCCCCTGCTCGATCACGCGGCCGGCGTACATCACCAGCATGCGCTGGGTGACCTGGCTGACCACGCCGAGGTCGTGGGTGATCAGAATCAGCCCCACGTTGTGCTCCTCGCAGAGGTTGAGCAGCAGCGACATGATTTCCGCCTGGATGGTCACATCCAGCGCGGTGGTGGGCTCGTCGGCAATGATGATATCCGGATCAAGCAGCAGCGCCACGGCGATGATGATGCGCTGGCGCATGCCCCCGGAAAGCTCGTGAGGGTACTGATCCAGCCGGGTTTCCGGCGAGGGAATCTGCACCTGGCGGAGCTTTTCCAGGGCGATGGCGCGGGCGCGGCGTGTGCTGATACGCCGGTGCGCCTTGAGCGACTCTACCATCTGGGCGCCAATCGAGAGCACCGGGTTGAGCGTCATCATCGGATCCTGAAAGATCATCGAGATGCGGTTGCCGCGTACCTTGCGCAGGCCGCGCTCGCTCATGGTATTGAGCGTTTTGCCTTCAAAATTGATCTCGCCGCCGGCGATAAATCCGGGTTGGGCGATCAGGTTCAACAGCGAAAAGGCGGCCACGGACTTGCCCGCGCCGGACTCGCCGACGATACCCAGGCGTTCGCCGCGCTCCAGGGTGAAGTTGATGTCGCGCAGGGCGTGCACATCGCCCTTGCGCAGGGCGAAGCGCACATCCAGTTGGTTGACTTCCAGCAGTGCCATGGTGTTTTCAGCCTTTATAAAGTCGCGGGTTCATGACATCGCGCAGCCAGTCGCCCAGCAGGTTGATCGACAGCACCAGCACCACCAGCACCGCGCCGGGAATCAGCGTGATCCACCAGGAGCCGGACTGGATGTAGTCGAACCCGGCTTTGATCAGCGAGCCCAGCGACGGGTGGGTTTCCGGCATGCCCAGCCCCAGAAACGACAGCGCGGCCTCGGAAATGATGGCGTTGGCGATCTGCACCGTGGAGATGACAAAAATCGGCGACAGCGTGTTGGGCAGCACATGACGAAACATGATGCGCCGGCTTCTGAGCCCCATGACTCGGGCGGCGTCGACGTATTCCTTGCTTTTCTCCGCGAGCACCGAGGCGCGCACGGTGCGCGCATACTGGGGCCACTCGGCGAGGCCGATGATGATCACCAGCAGCGGTACGGCGTAGGTGCTGAAGGCCGCGCCGCCGAACACCGCCTTGACCAGCGCGCCGACGATAATCGCCACCATCAGCGTGGAAAACGACAGCTGGATGTCCGCCAGGCGCATGAGAAAGGCATCGACGCGGCCGCCCAGGTAGCCGGCCATGAGGCCGAAGCTGACGCCGAGAATCGCCTGCAGCGCCACGGCGCCAAAGCCGATCACCAGCGATACCCGGGCGCCGTAGAGAATGGTCGAGAGCATGTCGCGGCCCTGGGCGTCGGTTCCCAGCCAGTAGGCCGGGTCGCTGCCGTCGATCCAGAAGGGCGGCAGCTCCGAGGCGAGAATGTCGATCTGGGCGAGATCGTAGGGGTTCATCGGCGCCAGCCAGGGCGCGAAGACGGCAATGGCAACCAGCGCGATGAACACCAGCAGGCTGAGCTGGGCAATCACGTCGCGCTTGAAGCTGTACAGCAGATAGGAGTCGAGGAAGCGCTCCCAGCGGCCGGGCAGGGCCGGCACGGCGCTTTCCTGAGTCTCGGGAGTCGGCTGGCTCATGCGGGCTTTCCTGTGAGTTTGACGGTGGGATTGACCAGGCCGTAAATCAGATCCACCAGGGTGTTGGTGATCACGAAAATCAGGCCCACGATCATCAGATAGGTCACGATCAGCGGGATGTCGGAACGCTGGATGGCGTCCAGAAACATCAGCCCCATGCCGGGCCACTGAAAGACCCTCTCGGTGAGAATGGTGTAGGCCACCAGGGTGCCGATTTGTACCCCGCCGACGGTGATAACCGGCAGCATGGTGTTTTTCAGCGCGTGCAGAAAGTACACGCGGCGCATGGAGATGCCCTTGGCCCGGGCAAACTTGACGTACTCGGACTGCAATACCTCGAGCATTTCCGCGCGGATCAGGCGGATGAACAGCGGCAGCATGATCGAGGCCAGCGAAATTGCCGGCAGCACCAGATAGGTCAGGCCGTCGAGGCTGGCAAAGTTGGTTTCCCAGGTGCCGAAGACGGGCACCGGGTCGCCGCGGCCGTAGGCCGGCATGCCGCCCTCGGTGGAAACCACGTCGTTGAGCCAGGCGCCCCAGCCGGTATCCGCGGGGAAGGGCGCCCAGCTGACGCCGATGGCAAACAGCTGGATCAGCACAATCGCGGTGAGAAACACGGGGATCGATATGCCCACGATGGACACGCTCATGAAAAAGCGCGTCAGCCAGGCCCGGGGCTTGATCGCGCTGTACACCCCGATGGGGATCGACAGCGCAATGATCAGAAAGGTCGACGCCGCGACCAGCTCCAGGGTGGCCGGCAGGTGGCGGGCGATAACCTCGGTGGTGGGCTGGTTGAAGATATACGAGTAGCCGAAGTCAAAGCGCGCTGCATTGCCGGCAAAGCGGAGATACTGGGTGAGGTAGGAGTCGTTCAGCCCCAGCTCCTCGCGCAGCGCCTCGCGTTCGCTTTCGGGCACCGACTGGCCGACCATCTGCTGGATCGGGTCGCCGAGGTTGTCCTGAATGGCAAAGGCGATAATGCTGATGACAAACATCACCAGCAGCGCGTGAAAAAGACGCTTGATCAGAAAAGCGATCATGGGAAGTGTCCTGTAACGGCAACAGGGAACCGACGCGCCCGTTTGGGCGCGTCGTCAAGCGGTATGTGGCAGCGGTAGGCGGTCGGGCGCGAGCGCGATTACTCCGCGTCGTCGTTGACCACCAGGTCGCCCAGGTAGGGGAAGTTCATGACGTTGAGCACCGGCTCGATCTCGGCGTTCTGCGCGGATGCCCAGGCCAGGTCCTGCCAGTGCAGCGGCACGAAAGCAGCCTCGTCATACAGCGTCTGCTCGACTTGCTGCAGCATCTCGGCGCGCTTTTCCAGGTCGATTTCCTCGTTGGCGTCGGCGACCAGCTTATCCAGCTCGGGGTTGCAGTAGTTGCCGGCGTTGTACTGGCCGGCGCCGGTATCGGCATCCGGGCAGGCGGTGAGGTACTCGTGGAAGTTGGCGCTGTCCTCGGTATCGGCGTGCCAGCCAATCAGCATCATGTCGGCCGCGCGGTCGTCAAATTCGCCCCAGTACTGCGCCTTGGGCAGCGTCTTGAGGTCCACGTCGACGTTGATGCGTGCGAGCATGGCGGCCACGGCCTGACTGATCTGGGCGTCGTTCACGTAGCGGTTGTTGGGCGCCATCATGGAAATCTCGAAGCCGTCGGCGTAGCCGGCTTCTTCCATCAGCTCCTTGGCTTTGGCGACGTCGTAACGCGGATTGAGCGAGTCGACGTGGCCCACATAGCCTTCCGGCGACATCTGCGCGGCCGGTGTGGCAAAGCCTTTCATCAGACGGTCGGCAATGCCTTCCTGGTTGATCGCGTAGGCGAACGCCTTGCGCACCCGGGGATCTTCAAACGCTTCCACGCGCTTCTGGTTCATGTGCAGCATGATGATGCGCGTGCCGGACATGGTGACCAGCTTGGCGTCGTCGCTTTCGCGCACGCGTTCCAGGTCGTTGGGCGGCACCGGAGCGATGAAGTCCACATCGCCGGAAAGCAGCGCGGCGACGCGGGTCGCGTTTTCGCTGATCGGCGTGAGCACCAGCTTGTCGACGTTACCCGGAGAGGCCTCGTCCCAGTAGTCGGCGTTGCGGGCAAACTCGGTGCGTACGCCCTGCTGGCGTTCGGTAACGGTGTAGGGACCGGTACCGGAGACGTGGGTCGAGGCCCAGGAGTTGCCGTTCTTGACGATTTCGTCCTTCGGATCACCGTCTTTTGCCTCGCCCGAGTAGAACTCGCTGTCCATGGGGAAGATGTAGGTCGCCAGGTTCAGCAGCAGCGGGTAGGGCTTGACGGTGTTGATCTCGACGGTGTGCTCGTCGACGACGCTGGCGCTTTCGATGGGGTCGAAAATGGCCTTGAAGTCCGAGCTGCGCTTGAGGCGGTCGATGGTCCAGACGACGTCCCTGGCGGTAAAGGCGTTACCGCTGTGAAAGGTGACATCGTCGCGCAGCGTCATGTGCATGGTGGTGTCGTCCACCTGCTCCCAGTCGCTGGCCAGGCGCGGCTCGATATTGAGCGACTGGTCCCAGCGCACCAGGGGGTCAAACAATAGATGCGACAGCTGCATGATGCCGCCGGACAGCTGTTCGTGAATATCCAGCGAGACCGGATCGGCGTCGTAGGCCATGCGCAGGGTTGTGTCGGCCTGAGCGGTAGAGGCCAGCAGGCCACCGCCGGCAACGGTAGCGGCAATGGTCGTGGCGAGCAGCGTTTTCCTGACGCGCGGCATGCGGATGACAGTCATGGTCAAGGATCCCCGAGGGTTATTGTTGGTACTGGTTATTGTCGCTTTGGCTTGCGGTCAATACCCGTTGGGGTAAAGACGCGTCATCAGCGAATGCTGATGAGGTGAAGGTCGATTGTTGGCCGGTCGGCCACAGGGGCACAATCGAAATAATGACAGGGGGTATTCATCTGCTGAATGATCGCGGCAGGGCGGCCGGCGTCTGCCGGCCGTGGAGGCTCAGGCAGCGCCGAAACGGCGGTGCAGGTAGGCATTGATATCGTCGGATTCGTATAGCCACTCGACGCTGTCGTCGTCGCCTTCTATCCGCAGGCAGGGCACCTTGACCCGGCCGCCGCCTTCCTCAAGATCCTGCCTGTGCTGCGGGTCGAACTGGGTATCGCGGCGCTCGATGTCCAGCCCCAGGCGGGCCACTTCCTTGCGTACCTTGATGCAGAACGGGCAGGTGCGGAACTGGTAGAGCGCCAGCCGCTGGCAGGCCTTGTCGACTTCCGCCTGGTCGGCTTCCGTGCGCTTCACCGCATCGGGCGTGGAGAGTTTTTCGGAAAGAATCATGAAGGGGGCGAGGACAAGCCGTACGCCGCGGAAAAAATAACGAATGATGACGCGCATGGGACTCCCTGAGTCGGTGTTGTTGGATGCCGTTGGGTTTGAGTGTTGGGTGTTGGGTGTTGGGTGCTGTTGAAAGCGGATAAAAGTCGATAAAAAAATCGATGAAAAAGTCGAGGCGGTCAATAAACGCTGCCAATAGCGGGACGCCGGCCATCGTGCAACAGGCGGCGGCGTTTGTCACATGAGCCGGGTGAGTCGGCGCCTGCGTCGTGCTAGGCTTTGGGGTCGCTTATACGCGGCGCGGTAGCGGCCGCACATCGGCCATTGTCAGGGGGCGTGACCAGCATGCATATGCATATTATCGGGATTTGCGGCACTTTCATGGGCAGCCTGGCGCTGCTGGCGCGGGAAATGGGCTACCGGGTCAGCGGCTCGGACGCCAACGTCTACCCGCCCATGAGCACCCAGCTGGAAACCGCCGGCATCGCGCTGCAGGAAGGCTACGGGGCGGACAACCTGAATGCCGCCACCGGGGCGCTGCCCGATCTTGTCGTCGTGGGCAACGCGCTTTCCCGGGGCAACCCGGAAGTCGAGGCGCTGCTCAATCGGGGGCTGCGCTATACCTCCGGCGCCCAGTGGCTCAGCGAGCATGTGCTGGCCGGCCGAAAGGTGCTGGCGGTAGCGGGCACCCACGGCAAGACCACCACCGCGAGCATGCTGGCCTGGCTGCTGGAAAGCGCGGGGCAGAAACCCGGCTACCTGATTGGCGGAGTGCCGCGCAATTTCGGCGTGTCGGCGCGCCTCGGCGCCGCGGATGCGCCCTTTGTGGTAGAAGCCGACGAATACGACACGGCGTTTTTCGACAAGCGCTCCAAGTTTGTCCACTACCGGCCCACCATCGCCGTGTTCAATAATCTCGAATATGACCATGCGGATATTTTCCCCGACCTGGCGGCGATCGAGCGGCAGTTTCATCATCTGGTGCGTACCGTGCCGGGCAACGGCAAGCTGCTGGTAGCAGACGGCCAGCCCGCGCTTGAACGGGTGCTGGAGCAGGGCGCCTGGACGCCGGTCGCGCGATTCGGCAGGGCCACGGGAGCCAACGCCGGCGAGTGGCAGCTGGCGCTCGAACACGCCGATGCCAGCCGTTTTCGCGTAACGCACGCCACCGATGCAGGCGCCGACGCCGTGGTGGAATGGTCGCTGACCGGCGAATACAACGCCCGCAATGCCCTGGCCGCGCTCGCCGCGGCTCACGCCTGCGGCGTCGATCTGGCGCGGGGCTGTGCGGCGCTGTCCCGCTTTGAAAGCCCCCGGCGGCGTCAGGAAGTGCGCGGCGAGGTGGCGGGTATCCAGGTGATCGACGATTTTGCCCATCATCCCACGGCGATTGCCGCCACCCTGGAGGGGCTGCGGGCGGCAACGCCTGTGGGTCGGCTGCTGGCGGTGATCGAGCCGCGATCCAACACCATGCGGCTGGGCGCGCTCAAGGCGCGGCTGAATGACAGCGTTGCCAGCGCCGATTACGCCTTCTGGTATCAGCCGCCGGGGCTAGACTGGTCGCTTGAATCGCTGGTGGCCGACCAGGGCGCAGGGGCCAGCCTGCACCGCGATATCGAAACCCTGGTCGCGGCGGTCGTTGGCGAAGCCGCCGCCGGAGATCGCATTGTGGTGATGTCCAACGGCAGTTTTGGCGGTATTCACGAGCGCCTGCTCGACGCCCTTGCCACAACGCATGGTGACGTAACGCACGGGAACGCAACGCACGAGGACGCAACGTACGGAGAGTAAGCTGCGATGACGACTTTCAAGCCGCCGGTGACGGTGGCGCTGACCGGGGCGTCGGGGGCGCAGTATGCGCTGCGTCTGGTCGACGTGCTGGTAGATGCCGGCCACGAAGTCTGGGTGATGATCTCCCGGGCTGCGCACATGGTGATTGCCACCGAGACCGATGTCACTCTGCCCGCCGCCCCCGAGCGATTGGCCCGGGCGTTGATGGAGCGCAGCGGCGCGGCCGAGGGCCAGATCCGCTGCTTCGGCCGGGAAGACTGGATGGCGCCGGTCGCGTCGGGCTCGGGGGCGCCGTCGGCGATGGTTGTCTGCCCGTGTTCCACCGGCACGCTATCTTCGGTGGCTACCGGCGCGAGCGATAACCTGATCGAACGCGCTGCCGACGTGGCGATCAAGGAGCGCCGGCAGCTGATCATGGTCCCCCGAGAAAGCCCGTTTTCGCCGATCCACCTGGAGCACATGCTCACGCTGTCCCGGCTGGGGGTGGTGATACTCCCTGCCGCGCCGGGGTTCTACCACCGGCCGTCGAGCGTGGACGACCTGATTGATTTCATCGTCGCACGCATTCTCAATCAGCTGGGCATCGAGCATACGCTGATGCCGCGCTGGGGCGACCAGGCTATGTCGCCCCGGTCTGCCAACTGACGCCACGGGGAGTTCCTGATGCTGTCTGCCGCCACGCTGTCCGTCTTTGTGCCGACCTTCATGCTGGTCTCGCTGACGCCGGGCATGTGCATGACGCTGGCCATGGTGCTGGGCATGACCCAGGGCGTCCGGCGCACCTTGTGGATGATGGCCGGCGAGCTGCTGGGCGTGGGGCTGGTAGCCGCAGCCGCGGGGGCCGGCGTGGCGGCGCTGATGCTCAAGAGTCCGACGGTGTTTGTGCTGTTCAAATGGCTGGGCGGGGCGTATCTGGTGTATCTGGGCGTGATGATGTGGCGTTCGCGGGGGCGCATGGCGATTCCCGACGAGCTTCAGGACCGGCAGCGCGCCGCGCCGGGCGCGCTCTGGATGCAGGGCTTCATGACCGCGATTGCCAACCCCAAGGGCTGGGCGTTTTTGATGGTGCTGCTGCCGCCGTTTCTGGATGACGGCCGGGCGCTGGCGCCCCAGCTGGCCGTGCTGATCGCGGTGATTCTGGCGATCGAGTTTGTCTGCCTGCTGCTTTACGCCACCGGCGGCAAGACCCTGCGCCGCCTGCTGGCGCGCAACGCCAGCGTGCGGCTGATGAATCGCCTTTCCGGCACGCTGATGGTGGGCGTGGGGCTGTGGCTGGCGCTGAGCTGATCGGCGCTGTTCAGGTCGTGTCCGGCGGACTCGCCAGCGCTTCGCTGCGGGTATTGAGCCGGTGAATGTAGTCTTCCGCGTTGTCGCCGTGGCGTGGCAGGCAAACGCCGATGCGGGTTTCCAGCTGGCCGGTTTCCACCAGTACGTGACGGGATAGCGCCCGGGTCAGGCGTTCGCGGACAAGCAGCGCACCGCTTTCGCTGGTGGCGGGCAGCAGCAGCCAGAACGTCGCGGAGCTGGCACGCCCCAGCGCATCGTATTCGCGGCACTGCTGACCAACCTCATGGCAGAGGGTGGTCAGCAGCGCGAGCTGTGCGCGATGGCCGAACTGTTCCCCCGCCATGTCGAGCTGGGGCAGGTGAATGACCAGTGCGGCCAGCTCCCGGCCCAGCACCAGGGCGCGCTGGTGCTCGGTATGCAGCCGCTCCTCCAGCGCATCGGGGTGATAGGCATCGCATTCGCCGTCGTGAGGATCGGTGGCGCGTAGCAGGTTGCGCCGCCGGGCATGCTCCCAGCGCGGCAGCGCCAGTAGCAGTGCGGTGGCAAGAAAGCCCGTGATCCAGCTGGGCGATGCGCCGTGCAGCGGCGCCAGCCACCAGACCGGCACCAGCAGGGCGCTGATGGCGACGGCGTGCCACAGCGGCAGCAGCAGAAACGTCGCCGCCAGGGGTAACCCCAGCCATATCAGCGAGACGTCGGGCGGCTGCCAAATGGCGGCCAGGATGGTCAAGTAGGTCGCCACCAGCAGAATCGTGCGCGGCAGAAATGTTGACGACGAACGAAACAGATGCAGCAGCAGCGCCGCAAGCAGCACCAGCGTCATGAAAAGCGGGGTAAACAGGGTGGCATAGTGCCCGGTGGTGTAGCGCCAGGCGGCATAGCCGGCCATGAGCAGGATCGCAGCGGCGTGAATCAGCGTCATCAGGCGGCGCGACATCGGGTATTCGCTCAAGAGGCCTCCTCGAGCCCTGATCGGCGGGCGCCATGCGGCTGGCGTGTTGCCGGATCGAGCGTTTTGACATCGATGGCACCGGGGTCGAGCCGCGCCGGGTCCAGCACTGCCAGCGGAACCCGACGACTTTCCACCCGCGCGGGCAGCGCCCCCAGCAGGCGCGTACGGCGCTGTTCCGCTTCCCGGGCCGAACGCGATAGCAGCATGATCGCCAGGGTCGTGGCGTTCAGCCGGTAGACGCTTTCAAAGCGGTAGGTCAGCCGGCACAGGGCGAGCGCAAACGGCCGACGCTGGCGGCGCTCGAGGGTCAAAAGGAGCAGTTCGCCGTGCAGGTCGTCGCGCCGGCAGCGTACCTGCTCGCAGCGAACGTCATCGGACAGCTGTTCCGGCGCCTGGAGGTTGGTGCCGGGGATCAGGCGCTGGCGTTGACGCAGGGTGCTGTGAATAACGCTGAACTGGCGCGCGCGGGACCTGGACACCAGGCTCAGCAGGCCCAGGGTCACCAGCAGCGTCGCCAGCGCCGGCAGGTTCAGGTGCGGCGCCAGCAGCACCGCGCTCAGCAGCGTGCCGCTGATGTTGAAGGCGGTTATCCAGCGTGCCTGGGGCAGCATGAAAAGCCCGCACCAGGCCCAGATGAGCAGGGCATGGCGCTGCGGCGCGGCGGCAATCAGGCCGACCAGCAAAAGGCCGGGGAGTAGCTGCCACGGCAGCCCGCCGGAACGCCGGTAGCCGGCGGTGAGCAGCAGGGCGGTGGCGAACAGCCAGCCGACGGACAGCCAGAGTATCAGCGCCGCCACCGGCGGGGCGGCGGGCGTCCACAGCGCCAGCACGACGGCGGCTGCCAGCAGGTTGGCCCGCAGCAGCCTGACTTTGTGTTTGCTTTGCATGGTGCCTTACCATTGGCGGCCGGTGAACACGCCCGGACGGCAAGCGCCCGGCACGGTTGACGGCAAGCGATGATCTCCGGGTATCTCGGTCTCCGGATATAACAGCACCCGGGTATGATAGCAGGCACGCGGTCGGTGCCATCCGGTCCGAAAGGGCAAGCATGAGGGATAAAGCATGAGGGATAAAGCATGAGCGCGGACACCACGGATATTCCCGCCTATATGCAGGCGCTGGGCATGGCGGCCCGCGATGCGGCACGCGACCTGCGCCGCGCTGACAGCGCGAGCAGGAACCATGCGCTGCTGGCCATGGCCGAACGCCTGGACCGGGCGCGCGACAGAATCCTCGCGGCCAATGCCGACGATATGCAGCGCGGCCGCGACGCGGGGCTGGACGCGGCCCTGCTCGACCGCCTGGCGCTGACCGGGGCGCGCATCGACGCCATGATGGACGGCCTGCACCAGGTCGCCGGGCTGCCCGATCCGGTAGGGGAAGTCGACGGGCTGCGCACGCGTCCCAGCGGTATCCAGGTCGGGCAGATGCGCGTGCCGCTGGGGGTGATCGGGATTATTTTCGAGTCGCGCCCCAACGTCACCGTGGAAGCGGCGAGCCTCTGCCTGAAATCCGGCAACGCCTGCATCCTGCGCGGCGGTTCCGAGGCCCGGGCATCCAACGCCGCGCTCAGCGAATGTCTGCAGGCCGGGCTGGCAGACGCCGGGCTGTCCGCCGGCAGCGTGCAGGTGGTGGCCACCACCGACCGTGCGGCGGTGGGCGAGCTGATCCGCAGCCCCGAGTTTGTCGACGTGATTATTCCCCGCGGGGGCAAGTCGCTGATCGAACGTATTTCCCGTGAGGCCCGGGTGCCGGTGATCAAGCACCTGGACGGCGTGTGCCACGTTTACGTCGACGCCACCGCCGATCTCGACCAGGCGCTGGCGATTGCCGTCAACGCCAAGACCCAGCGCTACGGCACCTGCAATACGCTGGAAACCCTGCTGGTGGATGCGCCCGTGGCCGAGGCGCTGTTGCCCGCGCTGGCCGAACGCTTTGCCGAGTACGGCGTGGAACTGCGCGGCTGCGAACGCACCTGCCAGGTGCTCACGGACATCACGCCGGCGCAGGACAGCGACTGGGCCGAGGAATATCTGGCGCCGGTGCTGGCGATCAGGGTTGTCGACGGTGCGGATGCGGCCATGGCGCACATTGAGCGCTACGGCTCGCAGCACACCGAGAGCATTATCACCCGTGACTACGGCCTGGCGCGTCGCTTCATGGCCGAAGTGGACTCCAGCTCGGTCATGGTCAACGCGTCCACGCGCTTTGCCGACGGGACCGAGTACGGGCTGGGCGCGGAAATCGGCATTTCCACCGACAAACTCCACGCCCGGGGGCCGGTGGGCCTGGAAGGACTGACCACGCGCAAGTACATCGTTTTCGGCGACGGTCAGATTCGTTCATGACGCGTCACGACGCCTTCCGCACCGACCGGCCGCCGCGTATCGGCATGCTCGGCGGCACCTTTGATCCGGTGCACCTGGGTCACCTGCGCAGCGCCGTCGAGCTGCGCGAAGCGCTGGCGCTGGACCATGTGCACATGATCCCCGCGCCCCAGCCGCCGCTGCGCGACCGGCCGCAGGTCGCACCCGAGCAGCGTCTGGCGCTGCTCGAAGCCGGCATTGGCGATACTCCGGGGCTGAGCGCCGACGGCCGCGAGCTGGCGCGCACCGGCCCCTCCTACAGCGCGGATACCCTGGCCGAACTGCGCGACGAGTATGGAGATGCCGCGCGTCTGGTCATGGCGCTGGGCGAGGATGCCTTTGCGCGGCTGGCCGACTGGCAGGGCCCCGAGCGGCTGTTCGAGCTGGCGCATGTGGTGGTGATGACCCGCCCCGAACACGCGGCCGACGATTCCGCCCGGCTGCGGGAACTCGTCGGCGCCCGCGAGGTCGCAAGCGCAGACGCCCTGATGGCCGCGCCGCAAGGTGGGCTGCTGCGGGTGACGCTGCCGTCGCGCATGGCGATTTCCGCCACCGGCATCCGCCGCCGCTTGCAGCACGGCGAAAGCGTGCGCTACCTGCTGCCCGACGCGGTGGAGCGCGCCGCCGTCGAGCGCCGGCTTTACCGGACGCCCCACCCGCCGCGCTGACCCCTTGGCCCGGGGCGCTGGCAGACCGGCCCAAAGCCGTTACAATAGCGGGCTTTGGCGCTGCCCGGCGCGATGCCCCCTACGCCATCACCGGACACCACAACGCTTTCAACAATGTTTTTAGCTACGTTGTTTTTAACCACGTTTCCAACATCGTTTTTAACTACGTCTTCAACATCGTTTTCAAAAACGCTTTCAACAACACTTCTGACAAGGTTGGTACTGACGGCTCATGCACATTGATACATTGAAACAGCTGGCGGTTGACGCACTCGAAGAACTCAAGGGCCGCGAGATTACCGCGCTCGACGTGGCCAGGCTTACCGACGTCGCCGATGTGATGTTGATCGCCAACGGCACTTCCAGCCGCCATGTGACGGCGCTGGCGCAGGGCGTGGTGGAAAAGGCCAAGTCTCAAGGCTTGTCGCCCCGAGGCGTGGAAGGCGGCGACAATGCCGACTGGGTGCTGGTGGATCTGGGTGATGTGATTGTGCACGTCATGCTGCCCGAGGCGCGCAATCTGTACGATCTGGAGCGCCTGTGGGCCGATCTGCCGGCCGAAGGCGGCGTTGAGCAGCTGCGCGAGCGTGTCGGCGAGCCGGTCGGGTCGTCATGAAGCTGCGCCTGTTGGCGGTGGGTACACGCATGCCCGGCTGGGTCGAAGAAGGGGTCGAGACCTATCGCAAGCGGATGCCCCGCGGCTTCAGTCTGGACATCGAGGAGATTGCCCCGGGACAGAGAGGCAAGGGGGCCAGCGTGGCAAAGGCTCGCGACCAGGAAGCCAAACGCCTCCGCGAACGCCTGAAAGGCGATGAGCATATCGTCGCGCTGGAGGTTGAGGGGCAGCCCTGGACGACCCGCAAACTCGCGCAAAAGGCCGACGACTGGCGCATGCAGGGGAACGACGTGGTGCTGCTGGTCGGCGGGCCTGACGGCCTGGCGCCCGAGCTATCCGCCGCCGCGCACAGCCGCTGGTCGCTGTCGCCGCTCACGCTGCCGCACCCGCTGGTTCGGGTCATGCTGGCGGAGCAGCTGTACCGCGCCTGGACGCTGCTGGTGGGTCATCCCTATCACCGCTGATCACAGCCTGCTCGGAGATGCCGTCCGATTGTTTTGTTCTTGCGCCGTAAGCCGTTGCCATGCCGCCACGCCTTGATACGCTGAAAAATGCCCGTCAGGAGCTGCGGATCTTCCGTTTCCGGGCGCTGCTCGCGCTGGTGGTGGTCGTAGCGCTGACCGCGTTGCTGACCGGCCGCTTGGTGTACCTTCAGGTTGTCGAGCACGACCGATACAGCACGCGCTCGGAGAGCAACCGCGTGCGCGTGGAGCCGCTGCCGCCCACCCGAGGGCTGATTTACGACCGCCACGGTGTCCTGCTGGCGGAAAACCGCCCGACCTATAACCTGACGCTGGTGCGCGAGCGGGTAGAGGACCTGGGCCGGACCCTGGAGCGTCTGGTGTCGCTGCTGGAGCTGCCGGAAGATGACGTCGAGGCCTTCAAGCGCCGTTCGCGCCAGCGTCAGCGGCCGTTTCAGCCGGCGCTGCTGATGAGCGACCTGAGCCAGGCACAGATTGCGCGCCTGGCGGTGAATCGCCACCGGCTGCCCGGCGTGGAGGTCGAGGCGCGGCTGCTGCGCTATTACCCCGAAGCCCGCATCATGTCCCATGCGCTGGGCTATGTCGGGCGGATCAACGCCGATGAGCTGGAAAATCTCGATGCCGGCCGTTACGCCGGTACGCATTTTATCGGCAAGACCGGCATCGAGCGCTTTTACGAAAAGGCGTTGCACGGCCAGGCCGGGCTGCGCAAGGTGGAAACCAACGCCCGGGGCCGGGTGCTCAGCGAGCTGGGGCGCCAGGACCCGGTGCCGGGCAGGAACCTCACGCTGACGCTGGATACCGGGCTGCAGCAGCTGGCCTTTGACCTGCTGGAAGACCGCCGGGGGTCGATTGTCGCCATCGAGCCCGATAGCGGTGAAATACTCGCCATGGCGTCGACCCCGGGATTCGACAGCAACCGCTTTGTCACCGGCATCGACGTGGAAGCCTATCAGGCGTTGCAGCAGGATATTGATCTGCCGCTGTTCAACCGGGCGATTCGCGGCCATTATCCGTCGGGCTCCACCATCAAGCCCTTTGTCGCCGTGGCCGGGCTGCGGGAGGGCGTGATCACGCCGGAAAAAACCATCAACGATCCGGGCTATTTCCAGCTGCCCAACGATTCGCGCCGCTACCGCAACTGGCTGCGCTGGGGGCACGGCAAGGTGGATATGGAGCGCTCGCTGGCGGTCTCCAATAATACCTACTACTACTCGCTGGCCCACGATCTGGGCATCGACAGGCTGGAACGCCAGCTGGGCGCCTTCGGCATGGGCCAGCGCGTGGCCCACGATGTCCAGGGCGAGAGCCCGGGGCTGCTGCCGTCGCGGGAATGGAAGCGCGAACGCTACAACCAGTCGTGGTACCCCGGCGAAACGCTGTCGGTGGGCATCGGGCAGGGGTATCTGCAAATCACCCCGCTGCAGCTGGCCACCGCCACGGCGACGCTGGCCAACAAGGGCGAGTGGGTCAAGCCGCGGCTGGCGCGCAAAATTGGCGATGAGCCGCTGCCCCGTGATCTGCCCGACACCCCCGAAGATATCGAACTGGATGACCCTGACGGCTGGAATACCGTGTTCAACGGCATGCAGAAAGTGCTGAGCGGCCGCGAGGGTACGGCTCGGCGTGCGGGCAAGGGGCTGGAGTACGCGATGGCGGGCAAGTCAGGCACGGCTCAGGTATTTTCCCTGGACAAGGACGAGCGCTATGACGCCGACGAGCTGGCCGAGCGCCTGCGCGACCATGCGCTTTTCATCGCTTTCGCTCCGGCTGACGATCCGCAGATTGCCGTAGCCGTCATCGTCGAGAATGCCGGCGGTGGCAGTAGCCATGCATCGCCGCTGGCGCGCGAAATGACCGATGCCTGGCTACTCGACGAAGGTCATCTGCCCGACGATGATTCGGCGTCCGAAGATCGGGCGTCAAGCGGCGAGGAGGGCTGATCATGGCGGCAAATCCTCTGGCACGCACGCCCCTGGCGCGGCTGTTCCGACGCTATCCGGTACGTCCGCCGGACAGCGGCATGTCGCGGCGTAAAAGCCTGTGGGAAAACCTGCACCTGGATCCGTGGCTGCTAGCGTTGCTGCTGCTGCTGGTCGGCGCGGGTCTGCTGGTGCTGTACAGCGCCTCGGGGCAGAGCGGCGACACGGTCACGGCCCAGGCGCTGCGCTTTGGCGTGGCGTTTGCGGTCATGGCGGTGCTTGCCCAGTTTTCCCCCGCGACGTTTTTCCGCTGGGCGCCGCTGGCCTACGGAGCGGGCGTGGCCATGCTGATAGCGGTAGAGCTGGTGGGAGATATCGGCATGGGAGCCCAGCGCTGGCTGGAAATCCCCGGGGTGGTGCGCTTTCAACCCTCGGAAATGATGAAGCTCGCCACGCCGCTGATGGTCGCCGCCTACCTGGGGCGCACGGGGATTCCGCCGCGGCTGCGTCATCTAGCGGTCTGCGCGCTGATTATCGGCCTTCCGGTGGTGCTGATCGCCAAGCAGCCCGACCTGGGCACATCGATCCTGGTTGCCAGTGCCGCGCTGATCGTGGTGCTGCTGGCCGGGCTTTCCTGGCGGCTGATCGGCATGTTCGTGCT
Source organism: Vreelandella jeotgali Hwa (assembly GCF_000334215.1). Classification (GTDB taxonomy): domain Bacteria; phylum Pseudomonadota; class Gammaproteobacteria; order Pseudomonadales; family Halomonadaceae; genus Vreelandella; species Vreelandella jeotgali. Next base: position 122,383 of record NZ_AMQY01000014.1, read on the forward strand.
GCTCGCCGGGGCCGCGCTGCCGCTTTTATGGATCAACCTGCAAAACTACCAGCGCCAGCGGGTGCTGACGTTTTTAAATCCGGAAAGCGACCCGCTGGGGGCCGGCTGGAACATCATCCAGTCGACCACGGCCATCGGCAGCGGCGGCATCTGGGGCAAGGGCTGGTTTCAGGGCACCCAGTCGCAGCTGGAGTTCTTGCCCGAGCCGCATACCGACTTCATCATCGCCGTGCTCGGCGAGGAGTTCGGCCTGGTGGGCATGACGGCGCTGCTGGCGCTGTATCTGGTGATCGTCTGCCGGGGGCTGTGGCTCGCCGCCGGCGCTCAGGATACTTTCGGGCGACTGGTCGCCGGCAGTATCATCCTCACGTTCTTTATCTATGTGTTCGTTAACGTGGGCATGGTCAGCGGTATTTTGCCCGTGGTGGGCGTGCCGCTGCCGCTGATCAGCTACGGCGGGACCTCCAGCGTGACGCTGCTGGCGGGGTTCGGTATTCTCATGTCCATTCACGCCCATCGCCGGCTGCTGCCGCGCTGATTTTTCAGGAGTCAAGCAGAATGCGTAACGTCACTCAGCCGGGCCTTCGGCGTCGAGCAGCGGCCGTGGTCATGCTATTGGGGAGCCTGGGGCCGGCCGGTAGCGTCGTTGCCGCGCCGGATTTTGCCCCTCGGCAAGCGGGCAGTGAGGCTGCTGCGCTGGTGGAGGCGCTCAGCGAACAGGGGCTGCCGCGAGACTATTTGGTGGAAACGCTGAGCCAGGCCCGCGTCCGCCAAGAAGTGCTGGATGCCATGTCCGGTGCCGTGGAGCGCCACTTGGAGTGGCCGCAGTACCGGGCGATTTTTCTCACGGACGAGCGCATCGACCAGGGGGCAGCGTTTATGGCGCGCCACCAATATGCGCTCGATAAAGCCCAGGCGGAATACGGCGTGCCGCCGGCTGTTATCACCGCAATCATCGGGGTGGAAACCTTTTACGGCCGCTACAAGGGCAAGCACCGGGTGCTGGACTCGCTGGCCACGCTGGCGTTCAAGCATCCCGAGCGCGGCGCCTTCTTCCGCGGCGAACTGGCGGCGTTTCTGCGGATCGCTCACGCACAGGAGATGGACCCGCAAGCCCTGCGCGGCTCATACGCCGGAGCCATGGGCTATCCGCAGTTCATTCCCACCAGCTACGATGCCTACGCCGTCGACTTCGACGATGACGGCAAGCGCGACCTGTGGCATAACCCGGTAGATGCCATTGGCAGCGTGGCCAACTACCTTGCCGAGCACGGCTGGCGCCGAGGCGAGGCCGTCTACCAGTCGGCGCTGGGGCCAGAGACGCCGCCAAATAGCATAGCGCTCAACCAGACGTCTGCCCCGCAGACGACGCTGACCGAAGCGGTGGCCGCGGGGATTTATCCTCCGGGAAGTGCGTTTGCCGAATCGCTGAGTAGCGGCGCACGGCCGGTTGTGCCGCTGCGTTTTACGATGACGGCGGGAGCGCCGCAGTATCGCCTGGGAGGATACAATTTTTACGTGATCACGCGTTACAACCACAGTCACCTTTACGCGATGGCGGTGGCCGAGCTGGCTCGGGCTATTGCCGCTGCGGCCCCACCATTGCCAGAGAACGAGGAGTCGGCATGAGACAACGCGTTGCCGTATGGCCCGCCATGCGCCCCCGGTTTTGTGTGTCGGCGGGCATCGCCTGCGCGCTGTTGCTACTGGTTGGCTGTGCCGGCCAAAGCCCGCGTAGCGCAGCGCCCAACGCCGATAATACCAACACGGCCGATAGCGGTGGGCGCTATGCCATGAGTGCCGACGCCTATCCGCTGGACCCGCCGGACGTGTCCGACGTGCCCGACGCCGTGCCGCGCGAGGAGCCGCGCTCCCGCGCCGGCAACCGCTCCAGCTATACGGTTTGGGGCAAGCGCTACCGAGTACTGTCCGACGCCGAGGGCTATAGCGAAGTCGGCAACGCCTCTTGGTACGGCAAGAAGTTTCACGGCTATGCCACGTCCAGCGGCGAGATTTACGACATGTACCGCATGAGCGCGGCCCACCGCTCGCTGCCGCTGCCGACGTTTGCCCGGGTGACCCGGCTGGGCACGGATAAATCCGTGATCGTGCGCGTCAACGACCGCGGGCCGTTCCACAGCGAACGCGTTATCGACCTGTCCTACGCGGCCGCCGCGCGACTGGGACTGCTGGATCATGGCACGGGCCGGGTCAGGGTCGAAGCCATCGATCCGGCCACCTGGTCGGCGCAGCAAGAGAGCACGAAAGCCGTTGACCCGGCGCCGAGCAGCGATGCCGCGCCCGCTGCGCCACAGAGCGGTAGCTACTGGCAGGTAGCGGCGCTGGAAAGCCGTACGGGGGCGCAAAAGCTCAAGCGCCGTCTGCAGGGCGAGCTCGAGCAGGGCGTGCGCATCGCTGAGGGCGACGGCCTGTATCGCGTTCAGGTGGGGCCGGTGGCGTCCGGCGCCGACGACCAGTCACTGCGCGCCGCCTTGCGTCGAGCAGGCTTTCCCCAGGCGTTTATCGTGCGATAATGCGTCCCCGGCGCAAGCGGCGTATAGTGCCCGCCTTGCCGTTGTTGAATGTTTTACACGAGATATCATGTCATGAAAGCGTTGGTACCGAACTTTTCTTCCGTCGCCGCCGGACGTCCGGCACGCCGTGTGTGGGCGGCGGCTCTGTCGCTGGTCGCAGCGGCGGCGTTCACCTTTACCTCGGTAGCGGCCGATGCCCAGGCGACGCCGCAGCCGCAGACGCTCATCCCGGCCGCGCCGCAGCTTGCCGCCAGCTCCTGGATTCTGATGGACGCCAACAGCGGCCACGTGCTCGCCCAGCACAATGCCGACAAGCGTCTGCCCCCGGCGAGCCTGACCAAGCTGATGACGGCGTATCTGGTCGAGCGTGAGCTCAATCAGGGCAGCATACGCCCGGACGACAAGGTCAACGTCAGCGAAAAGGCCTGGCGTACCGGCGGCTCGAAGATGTTTATTGAAGTGGGCAACCAGGTGCCGGTGAAAAAGCTGTTGCACGGTATCGTGATCGTCTCGGGCAATGACGCCAGCGTCGCCATGGCCGAGCATCTGGCCGGCGGCGAAGCGCAGTTTGCCGACCTGATGAACCAGCATGCGGCCCGGCTGGGCATGGACAACACCCATTTTAAAAACGCCACCGGCCTGCCGGTAGAAGGGCACTATTCCAGCGCGCGCGATCTGGCCAAGCTGACGCGCCACATCGTCAACGACTACCCCGAGCACTACAAAATGTACTCCGAGCGTCAGTTCAGCTACGGAGGCATCGAGCAGCCCAATCGCAACCGCCTGCTGTGGCGTGATCCCTCGGCGGACGGCCTGAAAACCGGTTGGACGGACGCCGCCGGCTATTGCCTGGTGTCGTCGGCCAAGCGCGACGATATGCGCCTGATTTCGGTGGTCATGGGCACCAAGTCGGAAGAAGCCCGGGTGCAGGAAACGCAAAAGCTGCTGAGCTACGGCTTTCGCTTTTATGAAACCCGTCATCTTTACGAGCGTGGCGCCGTGCTGGCGTCGCCGCGTATCTGGGGCGGAGCGAGCGATGAAGTGCGCGTGGGCGTTGACAGCGACGTCAGCATGACGCTGCCGCGCAACCGCAGCAAGGAGCTGCGCGCGCGGTTGGATTTGCCCGGTGACCTGAACGCGCCGATTGCCATGGGTGCCGACGTGGGCACACTGGAGGTGATGCTGGGCGACCAGGTAGTGGGTACGCGTACTCTGGTGGCCCTGGAGGACGTGGAAGAGGGCGGCTTCTTCAAGCGCCTGTTCGATCAGGTCAAGCGTTTCTTTAGCGGCCTGCTTAGCCGTTTTACGGACTGAGCTGCCTTACCAATGTCATTGTCGCAACGTGAGCCAGGGGGACACCATGCAGCCAGGCGGTAACCGGTCGTTTCGTGATTTGCGCCCGAAAGCGGAGAACAACCCTCCCAAAATCACCTTTCCGTGCGACTACCCGGTCAAGGTGGTCGGCGATGCGGCGGCAGACTTTGCCGCCGCGGTTTGCGACGTGGTGAAGCGTCATGAACCCGACTTCAACGCCGCCGGCATCAAGGTGATCGACAGCCGTAACGGCCGCTTTCAGTCGGTGCGCCTTAGTATCAGGGCCACCGGCGAGGCGCAGCTGCAGGCGCTGTTCGACGATCTCAAGGCGACCGGCCGCGTGCACATGGTGGTGTAGCATGAGCGATGCGACCATCTCTCGTCCCCCGGTCCGGCTGCATCGCCTGGGGCGGCGCGCCTACCTGCCGGTGTGGGAGGCCATGCGCGAGCTGACCGATAACCGCGATGCGCAGACGCCGGACCAGTTTTGGCTGGTGGAGCACGAGCCGGTGTTTACCCAGGGCCAGGCGGGCAAACCCGAGCATGTGCTGCTACCCGGCGATATCCCCGTGGTGCACACCGATCGCGGCGGCCAGGTCACCTATCACGGCCCGGGTCAGGTGGTGCTTTACCCGCTGATCGACGTCCGCCGAGCCCGGCTGGGCGTGCGTGACCTGGTGACGGCCATGGAAAACGCGGTTATCGAGGTGTTGGCGGGCTACGGCATCGAGGCTCGGGCGCGCGCGGATGCGCCGGGGGTTTACGTGCCGCTGCGGGAAGGCGCAGGCGATGGCGAAGAAGCCAAGATTGCGTCGTTGGGGCTGCGGATTCGCCGCGGGGCCAGTTTTCACGGTGTCGCGCTGAACGTGGCCTGTGACCTGGCGTCGTTCGCGCGCATCAACCCCTGCGGCCACGCCGGCATGCCCATGGCCAACCTGGCCGACCTGACCGCTGAGCGGGTAAGCGTTGACGCCGTGGGCGAACAGCTGGCGCAGGCGCTGGCTGGCCGTATTGGCGTTGCGCTGACCACAGAGCCCTGACCCCGCCAGTTGGATTTGTGAAGGGCTTGTAGCGACAAAATTGTGCGATGATGCAAAAAAGCCGCCGTCTCCGAGGCATTGGAGGCGGCGGCTTTTAAGTTGGCGCGAGGCGCGAATCAGCTCACGCTCTGTACCGGAATCAGATTATCGTCGCCGGTCTCTTCCTGTCCGGGAACGGCGGCGGGGGAGGCGAGCCCCAGGTTGTTTTTCTCGAATACCCGGTCGGCGCGGTAGCTTGAGCGCACCAGCGGGCCGGAGGGTACTTCCATGAAGCCTTTTTCCAGCCCCTGCTGGCGGTACTGTTCAAACTCATCGGGCGTTACCCAGCGCTCCACCGGCAGGTGGTTTTGTGTTGGGCGCAGATACTGACCCAGAGTCACGATATCCACGCCGATGTCGCGCAGGTCGTCAAACGTCTGCAGGATTTCCTCGTCGGTTTCCCCCAGCCCCAGCATGATGCTGGTCTTGGTGATCAGCTCCGGCCGGTGGCGCTTGGCGTGGGCCAGGACGTCGAGGGTCTTGCGGTAGCCGGCGCGGGGGTCGCGCACCCGGCCGGTGAGGCGCTCCACGGTTTCCACGTTCTGGGCAAACACCTCAAGGCCGGAGTCGGCCACCCGCTCGATGGCCGCCGGGTCGGCGTCGAAGTCCGGCGTCAGGGCTTCTACCACCACGTTCGGCGTCTGCGCCTTGATCGCGCGGATGCAGCTGGCGTAATGGCCGGCGCCGCCGTCCTCGACGTCGTCGCGGTCAACCGAGGTCAAAACGATATAGCGCAGGCCCATCAGCTCGACCGAGTTGGCGGTGTTGGCCGGCTCGTTGTCGTCCAGCCAGCCCTGGGGGTTGCCGGTATCCACGGCGCAGAAGCGGCAGGCCCGGGTGCAGACCGAGCCCATCAGCATGATGGTGGCGGTGCCGTTGCTCCAGCATTCGCCCATGTTGGGGCAGTGGGATTCGGCGCAGACGGTACTCAAGCCGTGGCTGTTGACGTTTTTCCTGACCGCTTCAAAGCGCTCGCCGCCGGGGATTTGGGCGCGCAGCCACTTGGGTTTGCGTTCCAGCGGCGGCTTTTCCGCGGAGGTCTCATCGGCGGCTACGGCCTGTGCGGTCTTGCGCTGCTTCATGCCGTCCTTGATAACGGACATACCGCGTTCGTTGCGGAATTTCTCGCCGCTTTGTATACGCTGTGACGTATCGTTGCTCATGGGATATAAGAGCCTCTATTCTGCGATGACAAGCCGGGTGACGCGACAACCGGCGGGGTTGCATCCTGCCGCGAGACGCGGTATCCGGTCATCGTGACGCCTCGGCACGTCAATGAATGCACCTTGACGTTCGCCTGGCGTCGTTCGGTTTGTGCTGTTGGGTTCAGCAGCCAGGATCATGGTTATGCGACCTGTTTGTGAGACATGGTTGTGCGACCTGTTCGTGAGACAAAGGTAACACAGTTTTTTGCCCGCCATATATTACCCGCAGCCTGTGCTCGTCGTTCCTGCGTGGCAGGGCGTCCGGCCGTGCAGGAAGAATGCCGTTTGCGGGCTAGCGCTTCGTTTGGGCGTAGGTTAGGGTAGGCGCATTTTTTCACGCCTCAATAAATCAGGCGCTCGCGCAAGCGCAGTATGGCCTTTTACAGCCGTTTCTATTGTCGGCACAGCATTCGAGTGGAGCAATATGGGCAAGTCACTGGTCATCGTGGAGTCGCCGGCCAAGGCGAAAACGATCAATAAATATCTCGGCAACGATTATATCGTCAAGTCGAGCGTGGGCCACATCCGTGATCTGCCGACCAGTGGTTCGAGCAAAACCGCCAGCGACCCCGGGGCGCGTGCTCGCCAGGCGGCGGCTACCCGCAGGATGTCGCCCGAGGAGAAGGCCGCGCACAAAAAACGCAAGGCGCACACCCAGCTGATCCGGCGTATGGGCATTGACCCGGATAACGGCTGGGAAGCCAACTACCAGACGCTTCCCGGCAAGGAGAAAGTCGTTGCCGAGCTGAAGAAGCTGGCCGCCGACGCCGACGCGGTTTATCTGGCCACGGACCTTGACCGCGAGGGGGAAGCCATTGCCTGGCACCTGCGCGAAACCATCGGCGGCGATGATCAGCGCTATAAGCGCGTGGTGTTCAACGAGATCACCAAAAATGCGATCCAGGATGCGTTCAAGGAGCCCGGTGCGCTGAACATTCCCCGGGTCGAAGCCCAGCAGGCGCGGCGCTTTCTCGACCGAGTGGTGGGCTTCATGCTTTCGCCGCTGCTTTGGGCCAAGGTCGCCCGGGGGCTGTCGGCGGGGCGAGTACAGTCGGTTGCCGTGCGTCTGATTGTGGAACGCGAGCGTGAGATCCGCGCCTTTATTCCCGAGGAGTTCTGGGACGTGCACGCCGATCTGGTCACGCCGGACGGCGAGGCGGTGCGCTTTGCCCTGGCGCGCCAGGACGGCAAGGCTTTCCGTCCGGCGTCGGAAGAGGAGACCCTTGAGCGCATCGCCGGTCTGAAAAACGCGACGCTGGCGATCACCTCCCGGGAAGACAAGCCCACGCGCTCCAAACCCAATGCGCCGTTTATCACCTCGACGCTGCAACAGGCGGCAAGCGGGCGGCTGGGCTTTTCGGTGAAAAAGACCATGACCATGGCCCAGCGTCTGTATGAGGCGGGCTACATTACCTACATGCGTACCGACTCCACCAATCTGTCGAGTGACGCGGTGGAAAGTGCGCGGGACTTTATCGGCAACGAGTACGGCAAGCGCTACCTGCCCGATGCCCCCAACCGTTACGCCAGCAAGGAAAGTGCCCAGGAGGCTCACGAGGCCATTCGCCCGTCCGACGTTGACCGCCGGGCCACCGACCTGGCCAATATGGAACGCGATGCCGAACGCCTCTACGAGCTGATCTGGCGTCAGTTTGTCGCCTGCCAGATGACCCCGGCGGAATATCTTTCCAGCACCCTGGGTATCGACGTTGACGGCTATGAGCTGCGGGCCAAGGGCCGCGTGCTCAAGTTTGACGGCTATACGCGGGTGATGAAGCCGTCGGGCAAAAACGAAGACCAGCAGCTGCCGGACCTGCCCGAAGGCACGCCGATGGCCCTCGACGCTCTGGATCCCCAGCAGCACTTTACCAAGCCGCCGGCACGCTACACAGAGGCGGCGCTGGTGAAAGAGCTGGAGAAGCAGGGCATCGGCCGGCCCTCTACCTATGCGGCGATTATTTCCACGATTCAGGATCGCGGCTATGTGCGCCTGGAAAGCCGGCGTTTCTATGCCGAAAAGCTGGGCGATATCGTTACCGAGCGGCTCAAGGAATCGTTCCCCGACCTGATGGATTTTTCCTTTACCGCGCGTATGGAAGACGGCCTGGATAACGTCGCCGAAGGGGAACGCGACTGGCGCGCGCTGCTGGATGCGTTCTACCACGAGTTCCGCGAAGAGCTGGCGCAGGCCGAAAGCGAAGACGGCATGCGCCCCAACGAGCCGGTGCCCACCGAGATCGAATGCCCCCAATGCAGCCGTCACATGCAGATTCGCACCGCCTCGACCGGGGTGTTTCTGGGCTGTAGCGGGTATAATTTGCCGCCCAAGGAGCGCTGCAAGACCACTATTGATCTGATCCCCGGCGAGGAGGCCGTCGCCGCCGATGCCGGTGCCGAAGCCGAAACCGATGCCCTGCGCGCCAAGCGTCGCTGCCCGCGCTGCGAGACCGCGATGGACAGCTACCTGATTGACGAAGGGCGCAAGCTGCATATCTGCGGCAACAGCCCGGACTGTCAGGGGTATGAAATCGAACACGGCAAGTTCAGGATCAAGGGCTACGAAGGGCCGGTGATCGAGTGCGACAAGTGCGGCAGCGAAATGCAGCTCAAGTCCGGCCGCTTCGGCAAATACTTTGGCTGCACCAGCGATGAATGCAAGAACACCCGCAAACTGCTGCGCAGCGGCGAAGTGGCACCGCCCAAGATGGACCCGATTCCCATGCCGGAGCTGGCCTGCCAGAAGGTAGACGATCACTATGTACTGCGCGACGGTGCCAGCGGGCTGTTTCTTGCGGCGAGCAAGTTTCCCAAAAACCGCGAAACCCGTCCGCCGCTGGTCAGGGAGCTTAAAGCCCACGCCGACGAGCTGCCCGACAAGTATCACTTCATTCTCGACGCCCCCGGTGAGGACCCCGACGGTCGCCCGGCGCAGATTCGCTTTTCGCGCAAGAACAAGGCGCAGTACGTGATGACCGGCGAAGACGGCAAGGCCACGGGGTGGAAGGCCACCTTTGAAGACGGCCGTTGGCAGGTCGAAGACAAGCGCAAAAAGTCCACGTCGGGCCGCTGATGTTCGCGCCTGGTGTCATGCCGGCCGTGAACGCGCGGCGCCCCTGTGCTGTCGCAATGGTGGTGTCACCGGCCTGTTAATCCATTTGGCCAGACAATCAACTGGAGCAGGTAATCAACCGGAGCAGGAAAGGAGACACTATGCGCTATAATCAGGTACGTGATCTGGTGGTCTGGGCGGCTGATTATCACGGCCGGATGTCGCGTCAATTCAGCGACAGGGCCGGCGTTGCCGACAGCGAGCGCCTGCAGATGGCGCTGGACTATCTGGCGGCCGAAGAGCGGCGCATGAAAGCCGGGCTTGACGATGTGCTGGCCGACGAATCGGGGCAGCAAAAAGTCCTCAATACCTGGTTTGACGACCCGACCGATTTTCCCCAGCCGCCCGAGCTCGAACATCTGGCGCAGTACGCAACCTACGACAGTATTGAATCGGCCATGGAGACCGCCACCCAGGCCCACAAGGCGCTCCAGCGGCTGTACGAGTACCGCGCCGAAAAGGCGGCCATCCCCGCCGGCGCGGACTTCTTCCGTTCGCTGGCCGAAGGCCACGAGGCCGAGGTGCGCCGTATTGTCTCGCAGTTTGAAGAGTTCAACGATCTCTAACGCGCTCGGCATTGCCCTCGTGAACCGAAAGCGGCCCCGTTAACGCTACCATTGAGAACCGGCGGTGGCACCGACGCTCTCCCGGAGCGCGCCAGCCGCCGGCCAAGCCTTCGAGACCCCTGACATGACCCTGAACCGTCGTTATTTTGTTGCCGGTGCCCTCGCTCTCATGACCGCTTACGCCGCGCCCGCCAGCGCCGGCTTCATGGCCGAAGTGGCGTTTACGGATCTGGTCGAGCAGCAGCTGGCGCAAGCGACGCACCCCCGGTACGCCGATGAAATCTGGGTGCTGGTCAATCATGGTGCCTCGACGCTGGATGTGTATCGTGGGGACAACCGCGTTGAACATTTTGCGCCGGTCTCGGTCGGCCGCGGCGGTACCAGCAGCCGGCGTGTGAGCGGCGGCGGGGTAACGCCCCGGGGCGAATTTCACGTCAACCGCTTCAACTTTGACAGCCGTTGGCACCTGTTTGTGGGGCTCGACTACCCGACGCCCGATCACGCGCGGATGGCGCTGCGCACCGGGGTGTATTCGCGCGCCGAGTATCAGGCGTACTTTGATTATTATCGGCGTTACGGCAACCCGCCGCAGAATACCGTGCTGGGCGGGGCGATCGGCCTGCACGGGCTGGGTCCGGCCGATCCCGACATCCACGAGCGCTTCGACTGGACCCAGGGCTGCGTGGCGATGACCGACCCCCAGATCGACCGCCTGGAAGGGCTGGTGGATATCGGGACGCGGGTGGTCATTCGCTAGGCCGGCGTCGCCAAACGCCCGGGAATGTTCAAAGTTTCAGTATTTGCGGCCGTATTGCTGGACAAAGGCGGTGCGCTATAATACAACACCCTCACGCGTTTGTGCCTCGCGGCACAAGTCGCTGTCTCCGGTCTGCACCGGGTGGGTAGACAAGACTGTATAAGGTCTCTAGCCTTGTCACTGTCGATTCATCAACGCAGTACCGTACGTAGTACTAAACGCAGTACCGGTATTCAGTACCGATATTTAGTACCAACACGTAGTACCAAGGAAACTCAAGGAGAACCCCATGACTCTGAAGACTACCCTGAAAATGTCCGCTGCCGCCGCTTCTTTGGCTCTGCTCGCCGGCTGTGCTTCCAACAGCGCACTGGAAGAAGTTCGCACCACGGCAGAATCCGCTCAGGCTGATGCCGCTGAAGCACAAAGCACGGCCTCTCAGGCGCTGAACACGGCCAAGCAGGCGCAGCGTGATGCACGTTCCGCTCTGCAGATGTCCGAGAAGAACCGCGAAGAAATGAACCGCATGTTCGAGCGCTCCATGCAGAAGTAAGATGGCATGAAGCCGCATGGCGCCTGACACTACGTCCCGGTGCCATGTGGTGGCTATCGAACAGCGCAAAAAACCCTGCTTCGGCAGGGTTTTTTGCTGTCCGGCTGTTGGGCCGGGCCGCCGCCGGCCCGGCGATGGAATCAGGCGGCAGAGGCCTGGTGGTTGAGGGTGTTCAGCAGGGCTTCCAGCTGCTCAAAGCGGGCATCGGCGCTTTCCATGGGCAGGTTGAAGCGCAGGGTGTCCGAGCCGTCCAGCTGGTAGGTATCGGGCGCGCCCTGAATCAGGTTGACCAGCGTCATGGGGTCAACCCGGGTATCGCCGGCAAAGAGGATGCGCCCGCGCGTTTCTCCGGCTTCCAGCCGCTGGATTCCCAGCTGTTCGGCGCGCTGGCGCAGTCGGGTCTGACGTATCAGGTGCTTGAGCGGCGTGGGCAGAAGCCCGAAGCGGTCGATCAGCTCGACCTGTAGCTCCCGGAGTTCGTGATTGTCGGTGGTGTTGGCGATGCGCTTGTAGATCACCAGTCGCTGCTGAACATCGTGCACATAGTCCTGGGGAATCAGCGCCGGCAGGTTCAGGCTGATTTCCACGCCGCTGTCGAAGGGCGCGTCCAGGTTGGGCGTCTTGCCGGCACGGATGGCCTTGACCGCCCGGTCGAGCATTTCCATGTACAGCGTATAGCCGATGGTTTCCATCTGACCGCTCTGTTCATCGCCCAATAGCTCCCCGGCGCCGCGGATTTCCATGTCATGGCTCGCCAGGGTAAAGCCGGCGCCAAGGTCATCCGACGTGCTGATCGCTTCCAGGCGCTTGAGCGCATCCCGGGTCATGGACTTGGGCGGCGGCGTCAGCAGGTAGGCATACGCCTGGTGGTGGCTACGCCCCACGCGTCCGCGCAGCTGGTGCAGCTGGGCCAGGCCGAACTTGTCGGCGCGTTCGATCAGGATGGTATTTGCGCTGGGAACGTCGATGCCGGTTTCGATGATGGTCGAGCACACCAGGACGTTGAAACGCCGATGGTAGAAGTCCGACATGATCCGCTCCAGGCTGCGCTCGGGCAGCTGGCCGTGGGCAACGGCCACCCGGGCATCGGGCACCAGCTCGCGGATTTTCTCGGCGGCGTTGTCGATGGTCTTGACTTCGTTGTGCAGCACATAGACCTGGCCGCCGCGCAGGATTTCACGCAGCAGAGCCTCCTTGATGGTGCCGTCGGCGCGCTGCTGCACGAACGTCTTGACCGAGAGCCGGCGCGCCGGCGGGGTGGCAATGATCGACAGGTCGCGAATACCGCTCATGGCCATGTTGAGCGTGCGCGGGATGGGCGTGGCGGTGAGCGTCAGGATGTCGATTTCGGCGCGCAGCGTCTTGAGCTTTTCCTTTTGTGCGACGCCGAAGCGGTGCTCCTCGTCGATGACCAGCAGCCCCATCTGCGGCAGCTCGACGCTTTTCGACAGCAGCTTGTGGGTACCGATGACGATATCGGTCTGGCCGTTCTTGACCCGGTTGAGTGCCTCGGTGGCTCCCTTGCCGCCCGTCGCGCGGGACAGCAGGCTGACGTTGACGGCGGTATCCGCAAAGCGGTCGCGGAAGTTTTCAAAATGCTGGCGGGCCAGCAGGGTAGTGGGTACCAGCACAACGACCTGACGCCCCGACTGCACCGCGAGGAACGCCGCGCGCATGGCGACCTCGGTCTTGCCGAAGCCGACGTCGCCGCAGACTACACGGTCCATCGGCTGGGGGGCGGTGAGGTCGTCGACCACGGCGTCGATGGCGGCTTTCTGGTCGGGCGTTTCCTCGAACGGGAAGCTGGCCGCAAAGCGCTGGTAGTCATCCCCCGGCGCATCGTGAATCACGCCCTGTCGGGCTTCCCGGCGGGCATAGATATCCAGCAGCTCGGCGGCGGTATCGCGGACTTTTTCGGCCGCTTTTTTACGGGCTTTTTCCCACTGCTCGGATCCCAGCTTGTGCAGCGGCGCGAGGTCGTCGTCGGCGCCGCTGTAGCGCGAAATCAGGTGCAGGTTGTCCACCGGCACATAGAGTTTGGCGCCACCGGCGTATTCCAGCGAGAGGAATTCGCTCGCCTGGCCGCCGGCATCCAGCGCTTCCAGTCCGCGATAGCGCCCCACGCCGTGGGCCTGGTGCACCACCGGCGCGCCGGGCTTGAGCTCGGACAGATGGCGCACGGCGAATTCGTTGTCGTCGGTCGCCCGGGCCTGACGCCGGCTCTGACGGACCACCTCGCCGAACAGCTCGGTTTCCGTCATCACCGCAATGTCGGGATTTTCCAGCCAGAGGCCGGCGTCGACCTGCCCCTCGGTCAGGGCAAAGTGCTCGCTGCCGTCGAGAAAAGCGGCAAAGCCGTCGACGTGGGGCAGCGTCAGCGACAGCGGCGCGAGCAGATCTTCAAGCGCTTCGCGCCGGCCCCGGGATTCGGCCACAAACAGGATTCGGGTGTCGGGATGGGTGTCGATAAAATGTGACAGCGCCGCCAGCGGTGTTTGCCGGCGGGCGTTGATGGCCACGTCCGGCGGCTGCAGGGCATCGGGAGTTCGAGCATGGCGGTGTTGCGTGTCGTCGGTCAGCTCGATGCGCGGACGCCGGTTGATGGCGGCAAAGATGTCGCTGACCGGCCAGAAGGCTCGGTGCGGCGGCAGCAGTGGGCGCGTGGGGTCCACGCCCAGATTGGTATGGCGTTCGACAATCGCGTTCCAGTGCTGCTCGGCGGCGTCGAATACCCCGGGCAGCAAGGCGACGTGGGTGCTCTCGGTCAGGTGATCGAAAAGCGAGGCGGTGTCTTCGAAGAACAGCGGCAGATACTGTTCCAGCCCCGGTGACGGAATGGCCTTGAGCGCGTCGTTGTACAGCGGACATTGACGCGGATCGACATCGAACAGCGTCTCGAACTGTTCGCGGAAGCAGGCAATGGCGCTGCGCGACAGCGAATACTCGTGGGCGGGCAGCAGCTCCACGCGCTCGACCTTTTCGCTGGAGCGCTGGGAACCGGGGTCGAAATAGCGCAGGGTGTCGATTTCGTCGTCGAAGAGGTCAATACGCACGGGCTGCTCCATGCCCATGGCGTAGAGGTCGATCAGCGCGCCGCGGATGGCGTACTCGCCGGGCTCGTAGACGGTTTCCACCGCGCGATAGCCCGCGCGGGTCAGCGACTCACGCAGCTGCTCGCGGTCCAGGGTATCGCCGGCGGTGAGGGTGAGAACGCGCCCGGCAATGTAGTCCACCGGCGGCAGGCGCTGCATCAGCGTATTGACCGGCACCAGAACGATGCCGTGAATCCCGCCTTGAAGCCGGCGCAGCGTGCGCAGCCGGGCCGAAACGATATCCTGATGCGGAGAAAAACTGTCGTAGGGCAGTGTTTCCCAGTCGGGAAACGGCAGTACCGGCACGTCGCTGTAGAAGGCCAGCGTTTGCTCCAGGCGCTGAGCGCTGGCCGTGTCGGGCGTAATCACCAGCAGCGGTGCCTGCCGGGCCGCTCGGGCCAGCGCCAGCGCCGCTGCGCTGCCGGGGGGTGACGTCCAGAAAAGCGTATCGCGGCTGCCCCGGGGCGTGGGTGGATCAAGCAGTGAAAAAGTCGGCATAGTCAGTCATGGAAGCAGGGTTGAGCGTAAACGGGGTTGAGCGAAAATGTGCGTAAACGATGTTGAGCGTAAGCAATGTTGCGCATAAACAATATGAAGGAAACGCGGGATTGTACATCATCAGCCGGGCCGGGTTGCACGAAACCTGTACGGCACGGGCCGCGATGGTGGGTCAGGGCGCCGGGCCGGAGGCGTGTAGCCCCTTTACAGTGGCTGCGACCATCCAGTGATTGCGATGCGGGTTTCAGGTCGGGATAATGCGCGCTACCAATCCCTTCCTTTATTACCCAGAGAGGTCGCACGTGAGTCAGCCGACGCATGAAAACGTTTTTCAGGAATGGCAGGGCAACGAGGCCCTGGCCGAGCAGATGATTCCGCTGGTCGGGCGTCTGTACCGCCAAAACAACGTTGTGGCCACCATGTTCGGCCGCTCGCTGATCAAGCAATCGGTCATCCGCATTCTGAAAGATCATCGGTTTGTGCGCAAAATCGAGGGGACCGAGCTGTCGGTTGCCGATACCTACCCGATCGTCAAGGCGATGAGCGAGCTCAACCTGGGGTCGGCGCACGTCGATGTGGGCAAGCTCGCGGTACTCTTCAAGCACCAGGGCGGCGGTGATGTCGAGGCTTTCCTGCGTCGGGAGCTGCACGATATCGTCGATGCCTACCAGCCCGGTTCCAGCACCGGCGAGCCTCAGGACGTGGTGCTCTACGGCTTTGGCCGCATCGGCCGCCTGCTGGCGCGGGTGATGATCGAGAAAGCCGGCGGCGGCAACCTGCTGCGCCTGCGGGCGATCGTCGTGCGGGGCCGCGGTGACGTGGCCAAAGACCTGCAGAAGCGTGCCAGCCTGCTGCGCCGCGATTCCGTACACGGCCCTTTCGAGGGCAGTATCGACGTGGATACCGAGGCGCGCACGTTGATTGTCAACGGCAACGTCATCCAGATGATCTACGCCGACTCTCCCGGCGATATCGACTATACCGACTACGGTATCAACCACGCCGTGGTCGTCGACAACACCGGCATCTGGCGTGACGAAGACGGCCTGGGGCAGCATCTGGAGTGCCCGGGCGCCTCCCGGGCCATCCTCACGGCGCCGGGCAAGGGCAATATCAAGAATATCGTCTACGGCATCAACCACGATGACATCCAGGCAGACGACCGCATCCTCTCGGCGGCGTCCTGCACTACCAACGCCATCGTGCCGGTGCTCAAGGTCATCAACGATCGGTATCGGGTCAGGACCGGCCACGTCGAAACCGTTCACGCCTATACCAACGATCAGAACCTGATCGACAACTACCACAAGGGCGATCGTCGCGGCCGCAGCGCGGCGCTGAACATGGTGCTGACCGAAACCGGCGCGGCCAAGGCGGTGGCCAAGGCGCTGCCCGAGCTGGAAGGCAAGCTGACCGGCAATGCCATTCGCGTTCCCACCCCCAACGTGTCCATGGCGATTCTCAACCTGACGCTGGAAAACGACACCGACGCCCAGTCACTCAATGACTACCTGCGCGAGATGTCGATTCACTCGGCTTACCAGAAGCAGATTGACTACGTGGATTCGGCCGAGGTGGTGTCGTCGGACTTTGTGGGCAATCGCAAGGCGGGTATCGTCGACGCCAAGGCCACCATCGCCAGCGATCACCACGCCGTGGTCTACCTCTGGTACGACAACGAGTTCGGCTACAGCTGTCAGGTCATTCGCCTGCTGCAGGAAATGTCTCACGTCAACTTCCTCAAGCTGCCCCACGAAGACAAACTGACCTGATCGCCGCAAGCGGATCAAAACGCCACCTTCGGGTGGCGTTTTGCATGCTGGTTGCCGCATTGACAAGCGGGCGCATCGGGCCTGTATCGCCTTTGGTCGGCTGTCCTGATCTGGCCATTGGGCGCGCTTATCTTTATAATGTGGTTGATTTTCGGGGTGGTTCGGGCACTGCTTGAGCCGGACTGGTCAACATTCCAAACGGATAACAAGAAGTCGATTCCTTTCGAACCCCTTATCTTCGTATATCCGATCCATCAACTGGGCGAGACTATGATCGAAGTCAAAAAAGGCCTGGATCTTCCCATCACGGGGGCACCCGAGCGGCGTATCGACGATGCGCAGCCGGTGCGTCACGTGGCGATCCTGGGTACTGACTATGTCGGCATGAAACCGACGATGGAAGTACAGACAGGGGAGAAGGTCAAACTGGGCCAATTGCTCTTCACCGACAAGAAAATCGCGGGGGTTCGCTTCACCGCGCCTGCTGCCGGTGAGGTTGTCGCCATCAACCGTGGCGAAAAGCGTCGCTTGCTGTCTGTCGTGATCAAGGTCGACGAGAGCGCTGAAGCGGGCGAGGAGGCCGTGTCCTTCACGGCGCACGAGCGCAATACTCTCGGTGGTCTGGAGCGTCAGACCGTTGTTGATCAGCTGGTGGAGTCGGGCCTGTGGACGGCGCTGCGGACGCGCCCCTACTCGCGCACCCCGGCTATCGACAGCCAGCCGGCCGATATTTTCGTGACCGCCGTGGATACCCATCCGCTGAGCCCGGACCCGGCGACCGTGGTCAATGAGGCGCCCGAAGCCTTCGAGGACGGCCTGAAGGTATTGTCCCGCCTGACCCAGGGCCGGGTTTACCTCTGTACCGGCCAGGGAGCGTCCATTCCCGGCAGCGATATCGACGGCGTGCAGGCAGAAGCCTTTGGCGGGCCGCACCCGGCCGGCCTGGTGGGGACACATATTCATCACCTGTCGCCCGTTGCCCTGCACAAGCAGGTCTGGCACATCGGCTATCAGGACGTGATCGCCGTGGGCAAGCTGTTTGTACAGGGTAAGCTCGATGTCAGTCGCGTCATGGCCGTGGCCGGGCCGCGTGCCGAGTCACCCCGGCTTTTGCGCACGCGGGTGGGTGCCTGTACCGACGAACTGCTCGCCGATGAAATCATCAAGCCCGATGACACCCGGGTGATTTCCGGCTCGGTCTTTTCCGGCTTTGCCGCCGAAGGCAGCCTGAGCTATGCCGGCCGTTTTGATAACCAGTTCAGCCTGATCGAAGAGGGCAACAAGCGCAGCTTCATGGGCTGGCTATCCCCGGGCAGCGATCGCCACTCCGTCCTCGGGATCTACCTGTCCAAAGTCAAGGGGCTGTTCAACTATGCGCCGACGACCTCGACCAACGGCTCCGAGCGCGCCATGGTCCCGGTAGGGGCGTATGAAAAGATAATGCCGCTGGATATCATGCCGACGCAGCTGCTGCGTTCGCTGATCGTGGGGGACATTGAGGTTGCCATGCAGCTTGGATGTCTGGAGCTGGATGAAGAAGATCTGGCACTGTGCACGTACGTCTGCCCCGGCAAGTACGAGTACGGCCCCATCCTGCGTGACAATCTTACCCTGATCGAGAAAGAGGCCTGATGATGGGTATTCGACAAACCCTCGAGCGTATCGAGCCGCATTTTCACAAGGGCGGCAAGTACGAGAAGTTCTATCCGCTGTTCGAGGCGGTAGACACCATTTTCTACACCCCGCCCGACGTTACCAAGACCACGGCCCACGTCCGCGACGGTATCGATCTCAAGCGCATGATGATCACCGTCTGGCTGTGTACCTTCCCGGCGATGTTTTTCGGCATGTGGAATGCCGGCTGGCAGGCCAATACCGCCATCGAAGCCGGCTATGCGTCCATGGACGGCTGGCGCGAAGCGCTGATGATGGTGCTGGCATCCGGGCACAACGCCGACAGCCTCTGGGCCAACTTCGTTCTGGGCGCCACCTACTTCCTGCCGATTTATCTGGTGACCTTCGTCATCGGCGGTTTCTGGGAAGTGCTGTTTGCCATCAAGCGCGGCCACGAGGTCAACGAGGGCTTTTTTGTGACCTCGGTGCTCTACGCGCTGATCCTGCCGGCGACGATTCCGCTCTGGCAGGTGGCGCTGGGGATTACCTTCGGCGTGGTGATCGGCAAGGAGGTTTTCGGCGGCACCGGCAAGAACTTCCTCAACCCGGCGCTGACCGGCCGTGCCTTCCTGTATTTTGCCTATCCGGCGCAGATTTCCGGTGACTCCATCTGGGTCGCAGCCGATGGCTATACCGGTGCTACGGCGCTGTCCATGGCGTTTCAGAATGGCATGGACCAGGTGGCTTCCTCCTTTAGCTGGTGGGATGCGTTCTGGGGCTTTATCCCCGGCTCGGTGGGCGAGGTATCGACCTTTGCCATTCTGATCGGCGCGGTGGTCCTGCTCTGGACCGGCATCGCTTCCTGGCGCATCATGCTGGGCGTGTGTCTGGGCATGATCGCCACCAGTACGCTGTTCAACCTGATCGGTTCCGACAGTAACGCCATGTTCGCCATGCCCTGGTACTGGCACCTGGTCGTGGGCGGCTTCGCCTTTGGTACCGTGTTCATGGCCACCGATCCGGTATCGGCATCCATGACCAATCCGGGGCGCCTGCTGTTCGGCATACTGATCGGCTTCATGACCGTGCTGATTCGTGTGGTCAACCCGGCATTCCCCGAGGGCATCATGTTGGCGATCCTGTTTGCCAACCTCTTTGCGCCGCTGATTGATCACTTCTTTGTCCAGGCCAACGTCAAGCGCCGTATCAAGCGCGTGGGCGTGCCGGCCGAGGAGACTGCCTGATGGGTAACAATTCGATCAAAAAGACGCTGATCGTGGCGTTTGCGCTGTGTATCGTCTGCTCCGTGATCGTATCCACGGCGGCGGTAGCCCTGCGCCCGCAGCAGCAGCTCAACCAGGAGCTGGATCGCAAGACCAATATCCTCAACGTGGCCAACCTCTACAGCGAGGGCACCGACGTGGAAAAGGTCTTCAACAACAAGATGCAGGCTCGCGTCGTCGATATGCGTACCGGCGAATATACCGACGAGTTTGATCCCGATACCTTCAATCACTTCGAGGCAGCGAGCGATCCGGCGACCGGCCGTACGCTTTCCGGACCGGAAGATATTGCCGGGCTGTCGCGGGTCGAGAACTATACGACGGTATATCTGGTGGGCGACCCCGACGATCCCGACCAGATCGTACTGCCGCTGCGCGGCCAGGGCCTCTGGGGCCTGATGCGCGGCTTCCTCTCGGTGAAGGGCGACGGTAACACTCTCCAGAGCATTACCTACTATGAGCTGAGTGAAACGCCGGGCCTGGGCGCCGAGGTCAACAATCCGCGCTGGCAGGCGCTCTGGGAAGGCAAGAAGATCTACGATGAGAAGGGCGACCTGTCTCCCGCGATTCATCTGTCCAAGAGTGCCAGCGGTGACAACGAGGTCGATGCACTTTCCGGTGCCACGCTGACCAGTAACGGCGTGACCAACATGCTTCAATTCTGGTTGAGCCCGGAAGGTTTTGGCGAGTATCTGGCCCGGTTCCGCAGCGGAACCAGCCCGGATGACGCGCAAGACGCCGACGGCACGCTTGAATCCGAAGGAGCCTAATCATGGCAGACGTCACTCCCAAAAGCGTCCTGACGACGCCGATATTTCAGAATAACCCCATCGCCCTGCAAATCCTGGGGATTTGCTCGGCGCTGGCGGTGACTACCAGCATGAGCGTCTCGCTGGTCATGACGGTGGCCGTTATCTTCGTCACCTCGCTGTCCAGCTTTTTCGTTTCGCTGATTCGCAACCATATTCCCTCGTCGATCCGGATCATCGTGCAGATGACCATCATCGCCTCGCTGGTGATCGTGGTGGATCAGATTCTCAAGGCCTACGCCTACGAAATCTCCAAGCAGCTGTCGGTCTTTGTCGGCCTGATCATCACCAACTGCATCGTCATGGGTCGCGCTGAAGGCTTTGCGATGTCCAACTCGCCGGGGCTGTCGTTCCTCGACGGCGTGGGCAACGGTCTGGGCTACGGCTTTGTGCTGATGGTTGTCGGCTTTGTCCGCGAGCTGCTCGGGTCGGGTAGCGTTTTCGGTATTACCATCCTGCAAACCGTGCAGGACGGTGGCTGGTACGTGGGCAACGGCCTGCTGCTGCTGCCGCCGTCGGCGTTCTTTGTCATCGGCCTGCTGATCTGGGTAATGCGTTCCATCAACCCCGACCAGGTGGAAGAGAACGAATTTCAGATGAAGGACAACACCCAGCCGAAGGAGGCCGTATAGCATGGAACATTATCTGAGCCTTTTGGCGAAGGCGGTTTTCGTCGAAAACATGGCGCTGGCGTTCTTTCTGGGCATGTGTACCTTCCTGGCCGTTTCCAAGAAGGTCTCATCGGCGCTGGGTCTGGGCGTTGCCGTCATCGTTGTGCTATCGGTCACCGTGCCGATCAATAACCTGGTGTATACCTACCTGCTGCAGGAAGGCGCACTGACCTGGACGGGTATTTCCGGTGCCGAAAACATCGACCTGTCGTTTCTGGGGCTTCTCAGCTACATCGGTGTCATCGCGGCGTTGGTGCAGATCATGGAGATGTTCCTGGATAAATACGTGCCCGCGCTATACAACACCCTGGGCGTGTTCCTTCCGTTGATTACCGTGAACTGCGCCATCCTTGGTGGCGTGCTGTTCATGGTCGAGCGCCACTACAACTTCGGTGAATCCGTGGTGTACGGCTTTGGCGCCGGTTTGGGCTGGGCGCTGGCGATTGCCGCTCTGGCCGGTATCCGGGAAAAGCTCAAGTACAGCGACGTGCCGGCCGGTCTTCAGGGGTTGGGTATCACCTTCCTCACGGTTGGCCTGATGTCGCTTGGCTTCATGTCTTTCTCGGGCATTCAGCTGTAATCGAGCGGTTTTTCCGCGGCGCTCGCGGGCGTCGCGGAAGCCGGCATAATCACCAGCAATAGGAAACCGACATGGTTGATACATCCATCATCCTGCTCGGTGTTGTCATGTTCACGATCATTGTCATCAGCCTGACAATGGTCATCCTGGCAGCCCGCAGCAGACTCGTGAGCAGCGGCGACGTGACCATCGAGGTCAACGACGATCCCGAGCACAAGCTAAGCACCCAGGCCGGCGGCAAGCTGTTGAATACCCTGGCCGCCAACGGCATCTTTCTGTCCTCCGCCTGCGGCGGCGGCGGCTCCTGCGCCCAGTGCAAGTGTCGTGTGGAAGAAGGCGGCGGCTCGATTCTGCCGACTGAGGAATCGCACTTCACCATGCGCGAGAAGAAGCAGGGCTGGCGCCTGTCCTGTCAGGTACCGGTGAAGCAGGACATGAAGATCGAAGTGCCCGAGGAAGTCTTCGGGGTCAAGAAGTGGGAATGTGAGGTGACCGCAAACCACAACGTTGCCACCTTCATCAAGGAGCTCAACCTCAAGCTTCCCGAAGGCGAAGACGTGGCCTTTCGCGCCGGCGGCTATGTGCAGCTGGTGGCGCCGCCCTACGACATCAAATTCTCCGACTTTGATATCGACGAGGACTACAAGGGCGACTGGGAGAAGTTCAATCTCTTCAATATCGCGCACAAGAGCAACGAAGAGATTATCCGCGCCTACTCCATGGCCAACTATCCGGAAGAGACCGGCATTCTCAAGTTCAACATCCGGATTGCCACGCCGCCGCCGGGCACCAACCATCCGCCGGGCCTGATGTCGACCTATGCCTTCAGCCTGAAACCCGGCGACAAGGTCACGGTGATGGGGCCGTTCGGCGAGTTCTTTGCCAAGGACACCGATGCGGAGATGATCTTTATCGGCGGTGGTGCCGGCATGGCACCCATGCGCAGCCATATCTTCGACCAGCTCAAGCGTCTGGATACCAAGCGCAAGATGAGCTTCTGGTACGGCGCGCGTTCCTGGCGCGAGACCTTCTATAACGAAGAGTACGACCAGCTGGAAAAGGATCACGACAACTTTGAATGGCATCTGGCGCTGTCCGATCCCCAGGACGAAGACAACTGGGAAGGGCCGACCGGCTTCATTCATAACGTGCTGTACGAAAAGTACCTCAAGGATCATCCGGCGCCGGAAGACTGCGAGTACTATATGTGCGGCCCGCCGATGATGAACGCCTCGACAGTCAAGCTGCTGCTGGATCTCGGTGTCGAGCCGGAAAACATCATGCTGGACGACTTTGGCGGCTAGTTGATGCTCGGCCTCGCGTCCTGGAGACGTCAGAGGCAAGAACGTTAGAGAAAAGCCAGTGCAGAACGGGGTCGGCCGACAGGGCTGACCCCGTTTTTTTGTTATTCGCGACCGTGCTGACGGGTATTTGTTTTTCCTCCCGACGGCGGGGATAATGGCTTTAACGGACAGCGTCGTGGTCAAGGCGTCTACTGCCCCGGCCGGGCCGAACAGGCCGATGGCGCGGCGTCTGCCCGATAGTGATGGCGGACGACACCCGTATCAGGAGGACATGAGTAATGACAATCTGGCTACTTGCCCTGGGTTTCATGCTGTTGGTAATGGCGGCGATGGCAATCGGTGTGCTGATGGGGCGCAAGCCCATCGCCGGTTCCTGCGGCGGCCTGAATCAGCTGGGGCTCAAGGAAGGCTGCGATATTTGTGGCGGCAAGGATGACGTTTGCGAAGAGGAAAATCGCAAGCGTCAGGGCATCAGCGCCCGCCGACAGGACGATGCCAATCGCGGCGCGGACCTGGGCTACAACATCGCGCGGTAAACCGGCGCCGGGCGTCGGCTTTATTGCAAAAATCCCGCATCGCGAGTGAACTGCACCCCGAAAGTTGGACATCATTCAACCTTTGGGGTGTTTTTTTATGGCCCATGTTTTCAAAGTTCACGTTTTCACGGTCACCGGCTGCGTCGCGCCGGCCCGGGGCCTGGCGGGATGGGTCAGAGGCTATCCAGCGCGCTCCGTGCTTTTGCCTGCCAGTCGCCGGGCAGCGCGGCCGCTTTTTCCAGCGCTCGCCGTGCCCGAGCCGTTTTGTCCTGTTGCCGGTAAACCAGCCCCAGGTTCAGCCAGGCAACACCCAGTTCCTCATCGATGCCAACGGCGCGGCGAAAGGCCTGAATGGCATTTTGCGGTTGCTCCTGGTGGAAGCTGGCGTTGCCCAGGCCAAAATAGGCCATGGCGTTGCGCGGCTGGGCTCGGGTGAGTGCCCGCCAGCTGGAAAGCGCCGCCCCGCTGCCATGCAGCGACTCATAGCTGCTGATGGCATCCACGGCGCGCCTGGCGGTGACGCCGTCGGGAATCCGCCCCGGCTCGGCCAGTACCAGCCCCCAGCGCTGGCTACGCTGCCAGGTAGCATCAAAACGGCCGAAGGATAGCGTATGCCGGCGAATCTCGCCGCTGCGCATGATGAGCGTTTCGTCCGGCA
The DNA here is from genome assembly GCF_000334215.1 of Vreelandella jeotgali Hwa. GTDB lineage: Bacteria > Pseudomonadota > Gammaproteobacteria > Pseudomonadales > Halomonadaceae > Vreelandella > Vreelandella jeotgali. Next base: position 146,317 of record NZ_AMQY01000014.1, read on the forward strand.
GGTCATAGCCGATCACAACCGCGTAATGCCACATCGGCCAGGCGGGCAGCGACAGGTTCTGCATGACAATAACCGGATCACCCGCAGCCACATGGCCCAGCAGCGCATCGAAAGTAGGGCGTATGGGATAGGCAATGCGTTGATGACGCCGTGCCGTCGCCAGCATTTCGGGCTGGACGCTGCCCTCGCGCCCCGGGAGGAATACCTCGGATACCAGGCTTTGCGCGGTAATATCCGTGTCGCGCACGCTGCCCGCGGGTGTCGCGGTGTCGGCCCCGGGACTATCTGCCCCGGGACTATCTGCCCCGGGACTGTCTGCCCTGGAACTGTCCGCGCTGGGGCGGTCGACTTCAAGATTGCCGGTTTTGAGATTGTCGGCTTTGAAAGCACCAGCTTTGACAGTATCAGCTTCGAGAACGCCGGCAGCGAATGAGCCGGGGCGATGGGTATCGGCTGGTAAGTCGGCAGGAGAGTAGTTGAGCGCCGTGGCCAGAGCGGCCGGGCCGCACTGATACTTTTCCTGCGGATAAAAGGGGACGTTCTCGAGTTCGACATGCTGTGGCAGCCGGTAGGTGGCCTGCTGTAGCGCGGGGCTGCCGGCGCAGCCTCCCAGCAGGATCATCAGGCATGCCAGCCACAGCAAAACGCCCGCAGGGCGGGCGTTTTCCGGAAGGCGTGAAAGCCGGCGGGGTTTAACGGGTAAACGGAAAGACACTGGTCAGTCCCAGAATATCGGTAACCAGCAGAATCACGAAAACGGCAAACAGCGCGCCCACCACGCCGGAGCCGGCGGGCATGGCATCGAGCCGGTCGGCCATTTGCCGGGCCTCGGCATCGCTGAGCGCGGCCACGCGGTCCTTGACCTGGTCCACGCTGACGCCCTGGGCAAGCAGTTGATCCTGGACGTCGGCGCGGGCCAGTACGTCGTTGATGCGTTGGCGATCGCTGCTCGCGGTATCGGCCTGGAGCGCGGACTCTGTGCTGACCAGACCGGCGGTCTGGGCGGCCGCAGCGTGCAGGCTGCCGAGGGTGAAAACGGCGATCAGTAGAATCGCAACGTGACGGCGTAGATGAAGCATGATCCGGTGTCCCCTTTGTTGGAGGTGTTGGCCTGGTGAGGTTCGTTTTTCTCGTGCGGCGTTGAGCGAGCCTAAGTAGCGGTATTGAACAAGCACGCACAACGGCACGTATGGAGTTGAGTATAAACAGAAGCAGCGGGGTATTTAAGGTCGGCGAGTGCAGCAAACCGCCATGATTGTTGCAGAAAGTAACTGGCCGGGAAGCGGTCAGTGCACGCGATAGGTCCAGGCCGTTTCGGCCAGCGGCCCGCGCCCGCCGGCCAGGGTGAGCGCCAGGTCATGCAGGCCTTGCCACAGCGGCACCGGCGAGGCGCCCTTGACCGATAAGTCCAGCCGCTGCGCCATCAGCAACAGTTTGTGCAGACGGCGCATGGGCAGGCGCTGGATAGCGCTCTGGTAGGCCGGGCGGCGGCGATCGAAGATCATGGGTTTTTGCGCCTTGCAGGCGTGTTCAAAGCTTTGCCCCTGCTCCAGGTGCTGATGCAGAGACAGCAGGGTGCGCATTTCACGCCCCAGCGCCCAGAGCACCAGCGGGGCTTCGATGCCTTCGCTCTTCAGCCCCTGGACAATTCGTGAGGTGCGGCTGGTTTCCCCCTTCAGGCAGGCATCCGTGAGATTGAAGATATCGAAGCGCGTGCTGTCTTCCACGCCTCCGGTAATATGCGTCATGGTTACCCGGGCATTGGGCGGTAGCACCAGGGCCAGCTTTTGCAGCTCCTGATCGGCGGCCAGCAGGTTACCTTCGGTGCGCTCGCCCAGCAGACGCGACGCATCCGCTTCTATCTGCAAACCATGGAGCTGTGCCCGGTCGCGAAGCCAGAATCCCAGTCGGGAAACGTCCACCGGCCATACCGGTACAAAAAGGCCCTGTTTATCCAACGCCTTGAACCAGGCGCTTTTCTGCTGGCGGGCGTCCAGCTTGCCCATGCTGACCAGCAGGACGTCATCGCTCTGTGCCATCTGCTCGGCGTACTGGGCGAGGACCCTGGCGCCTTCCTGACCCAGTTTATGCCGCCCCAGACGCACTTCGATCAGCTTGCGCGTAGCAAAAAGCGACAGATTGCCCGCTACTTCCAGCAGCTGCCCCCAGGCAAAGTTGGGTTCCACGTCGATGACTTCGCGTTCTTCCACGCCGGCTTCCCGCGCGGCTGCGCGTACCGCATCGCAGGCATCGCGGTGCTGCAGCGGTTCGTCGCCGGCGACGATGACGGCGGGAGGGAGCTGTTTGGCCAGCGCCCCGGGAAGTTTATCGGCAAAGACCTTCACTGAAGCGCCTCGATGCTGCCCAGCCGCTCCATAATGCGGCCCGCCAACCGTTCGCCCAGCTGCTGACGGGATTCCTTGACCAGCACGTCGCGGTTCAGCGAGTCGTCGTTGTTGATGCGTCGCCTGAGCGTCTCGCTGAAGGCTTCACGGTTCCACAGGTAGGCGCCGGTGCTGCGCTGCTGCACCGAGACGTCGGCCTCAAGGGTAAATTCATGCTCGCGGCTTCCGCGCCCGTTGCCGCCCAGGCGCCGGTTATGCACGCGTACGCCGCCGAGCGTCAGTTGCCAGGCGGCATCTTCTCTGATGCCGCCGCTACGCCGTTCGAGACGCTGTGCCAGCGCCTGCCCCAGCGCGCTTTGCGTATCGCCTTCGAGAGCCAGCGCAGGCAGGTCGGGCAGGCCGTCACGCCCGCGCAGATGGAAGCCACAGCCGCTCAGCAGCGTACCCGCCAGCGGGATCAACGCCGCGCCAAGTGCCGCGTGGCGCAAAAAGGTACGACGCTGAAGCCGGGGGGCTGTTCGGGAGCGTTCGGTGCTCATCCGCTCACCACGATGTTGACCAGCTTGCCGGGCACCACGATGACCTTGCGTACGGTTTTGCCGTCGGTATGGCGTTTGACGTTTTCATCGGCCATGGCCAACGCTTCGACCGCTTCCTTGTCGGCGTCTGCCGGCGCCTGAAGGCGTGCGCGCAGCTTGCCGTTGACCTGAACCACCAGCTCGATGCTGTCGCGGGCCAGTGCCTCTTCGTCGAGCGTCGGCCAGGCGGCGTCAATCGCCGGCTTGTCGTGACCCAGCTGCTGCCACAGCGCGTGGCAGAGGTGCGGCGTGATCGGCGCCAGCAGCAGGACGCAGGTTTCGATCGCCTCCCGGGCCACGGCGAGGCTATCCGCATCGGCGGCGTCGGTGTCGTGGGTAAAGCGCCCCAGGCTGTTGGACAGCTCCATCACCGCGGCGATGGCGGTGTTGAAGGTTGTGCGCCGGCCGATATCGTCGCTGGCCTTCTTGATGGTTTCGTGGGTCTTGCGCCGCAGCTCCTTGTGGGCGTCGGTCAGCGCCGCGTCGGCCAGTGCGGCCGGCGTGCCGGCGGTGACGTGCTCGTGCACCTGACGCCAGAGGCGCTTGACGAAGCGATGCGCGCCTTCCACGCCGGCGTCCGACCATTCGAGCGACTGCTCGGGCGGAGCGGCAAACATCATGAACAGACGCACGGTGTCGGCGCCAAAGCGATCGATCATCGACTGCGGGTCGACGCCGTTGTTCTTCGACTTGGACATCTTCTCGATGCCGCCGGCTTCCACCGGCTGGCCGTCGCTTGCGAGTACCGCGCTGACCGCGCGGCCCTTGTCGTCGCGTTTGACCTCGACTTCCGCAGGGTTGAACCACTCCTTGCCGCCGTTTTCGGTGGGGCGGTAGTAGGTTTCGGCGATGACCATGCCCTGGGTGAGCAGCTGCTGGAAGGGCTCGTCGGAGTCCACCAGGCCGGCGTCGCGCATCAGCTTGTGGAAGAAGCGCGCATAGAGCAGGTGCAGAATGGCGTGTTCGATACCGCCGATGTAGAGGTCCACCGGCAGCCAGTAGTTGGCGCGCTCGTCGAGCATGGCGTCGGGATTGTCGGCGCAGCAGAAGCGCGCGTAGTACCAGGCCGATTCCATGAAGGTATCGAAGGTGTCGGTTTCCCGGGTCCAGCCGTCGCCCAAGTCGGAAAACTCGGGCATTTTCTTCAGCGGCGAGCCCGAGGCGTCAACGGTGACCTCCATGGGCAGTTTCACCGGCAGCTCGTCGTCGGTGAGCGGCACGGTCTGGCCTTCCGGGCCGTACTTCACCGGAATCGGCGCGCCCCAGTAGCGCTGGCGGGCGATGCCCCAGTCGCGCAGGCGGTAGTTGGTCCTGACCTCGCCGCGGCCCTGGTCGGCGAGCGCACGGGCGATGGCGTCAAAGGCCGCGTCGAAGTCCAACCCGTCAAACTCGTTGGAGTTGATCAGGGTGCCGTGCTCGATGTAGGCGCCTTCGCTGAGATCCGGCGTGTTGCCGTCGGCGTCGGCAATCACCGGCGTGATGGGCAGGCCGTATTCGCTGGCAAACTCCCAGTCGCGCTGGTCGTGGGCGGGGACGGCCATGACCGCGCCGGTGCCGAACTCCATGAGCACAAAGTTGGCCGCGTAAACCGGCACGCTTTGGCCGGTAAGCGGATGAATGGCGTTATGCCCCGTTGCCATGCCTTTCTTGGTTTTTGTGGCCATTTCCGCTTCGGTGGTGCCGCCTTTGGCGCACTCATCGCGGAAGGCGGCCAGCTCGGGGCTGTGCTCGGCGGCGCTTTTGGCCAGCGGGTGGTCGGCGGCCACGGCGACGTAGGTCACGCCCATCAGCGTATCCGGGCGGGTGGTGTACACCGCCAGCGGCTCGCACTCGTCGCCGTTGGCGGCGTTGATGTCAAAGGTCAGCTCGACCCCGCGCGACTTGCCGATCCAGTTGCGCTGCATGGTCTTGACCTGCTCGGGCCATTCGACCTTGTCCAGGTCGGCCAGCAGCTCGTCGGCGTAGTCGGTAATTTTCAAAAACCACAGCGGAATATCGCGGCGCTCGACCGGCGCACCCGAGCGCCAGCCGCGGCCGTCGATCACCTGCTCGTTGGCCAGTACCGTCTGATCGACCGGGTCCCAGTTCACCGTGGACATCTTCTTGTAGACCATGCCGTTTTCCACCAGCTGGGTGAAAAACCACTGCTCCCAGCGGTAGTAGTCGCTGTCGCAGGTGGCAAACTCGCGGTCCCAGTCGTAGGCAAAGCCCAGCGCCTTGAGCTGGCGGCGCATGTAGTCGATGTTATCAAAGGTCCACTTGGCCGGCGGCACCCGATTTTGAATCGCGGCGTTTTCCGCCGGCATGCCAAAGGCGTCCCAGCCCATGGGCTGCATGACGTTTTTGCCCTGCATACGCTGGAACCGCGATACCACATCGCCGATGGTGTAGTTGCGCACGTGCCCCATGTGCAGCTTGCCGCTGGGGTAGGGGAACATCGACAGGCAGTAGAATTTTTCGCGGCTGGCGTCTTCCACGGCCTTGAAACACTGATTCTGTTGCCAGTACTGCTGGGCGTCGCGTTCGATTTCGCTGGGGCGGTATTGTGCGTCCATCGGTTTATTCAGGGCCTTGGGGTGCTCGCCCGGCGGAACCGGGCCGAGAGTGAATGGTAAACGTCGAATGTTAAAGCATTGTCTCGATTGTATCCTATGAAGGTGTAACCTTGAACGGCAAGCACTTGATACGGTGAGCACCTGAATCGCCCGCACTTGTATGAAAAAGGAGAGCGTCATGGAAAAGCATAACGAGAGTCGTCTGCGCGAAGGCTATGAGCGCCTGCTGGAACGCGTGAAAAACGGCGCGCAGGAGCTGACCTGGGATAACTTGCAGAAAGATCTGGACGACGCCGTCGAGTTCGAGGATGAGCTCGCCGAGTACACCCGGGACGAGCTGGCGCTGCTGCGTGCCTGGGTCGAGCGAGACCTCAAGGACATGCGCGGCTACTTGAGCGAATCCGGCCGCCAGGTCGCGGAGTGGTTGGGCATTGATCTGGCTCGGCTGTCCCGCCGGGTGAGCGAGTCGCTGCTGTCGATCGCCGATCGCAGCGTGGTCGAGCGCGAGCGCTTTGACGAGGATCTGGAAGCGGCACGTGCCGATTACTGCGAAGGCGAAATGGCCGCGCCGGGTAAAATGGCCTGTACCCACTGCGATGCCGAAGTGGTGCTGGACCAGGTGCAGCTGCTGGAGCCCTGCCACCAGTGCGGCAACCGCTATTTCGTACGTCTGACGGCCGCCCGCAAGGCCTGAGGTCGACGTTGGGCCAGGCCGGGCTGGCGCTCAGGCCTGGCCCAGCCGGGTCGCCAATGCGCTCATGGCCACCAGCGCCAGCACGCTCATTACGGCGGCGTAGCCCAGGTTGTGCTTCATCATCCGATAGCTGCTGATCCCGTAGCGCCCCTGCAGCGACAGGTTGATGCCGGAAAGCGGCCCGACGGCGGTCCCCACTCCCCAGGCGGCCAGTGCCACAAAGGCAAACAGCGTCTGGGCGCTGCCGTCCAGCGAGAGGATCGACGCCAGGGTGGATACCCCGATAATCGGATGCAGGCCGATAATCGAGCTAAGGACAATGACCACAAAGCTCGTCATGGCCTGGGGCAGGCCGAAATGGGCGAACAGCGTCCACTCGTCGCGGGTGACGGCGTCGACCAGGGTGGAAAGCCCGAGGGTAAAGAGCCCGGCCGCCAGAAACAGCGAGATTTCCCCGCGCATGGCGGGTAGCCGCGTCATGCTGTGCTGATAAACCCGGTACAGCGTATAGCGCGGCCCTCGGGGCAGGTTGGCGGCCAGCGCCACCGACGGCAGCAGGAAGGTGATAATACTCACAATGGACAGCGCCGGCGTCAGGCGGAAATGAAACAGCATGACGAGTACGGCCATGCCCAGCGGCATCAGCAGGCTGCGCGGCGCCAGGGAAAAGCCTTCAACCTCGCTCAGGTCAAAGCGGCGGCGCAGCTCAAGGGTGCTGATCAGCCCGGCGCACATGGCCAGCGGAAAGCCCGCTAGCGCCACATAGCCGTATTGCATGTCGGGCACCAGCGCAATCACCACCCCCATCGAGGCGAAAAACGGTGACCACAGCGCCGCGCTGGAAAGCCCACGGTTCAAGGCAATCAGCTGGGGCATGGACAGCGGCTCGCGCCGGGAAAGCCGGTCGCCGACCATGAAAACCGCCGAGAGATTGAGAATGGTGCCGAGAAAATGCACCCCCGCCCAGCTGCGCAGCACGCCTCCGGTGCCGGTAACGCGCTCTCCCGGCGTGGGCCGGTTGCCCCCGGTACCGATCAGCGCGATGAAACTCACCCCCACCAGCATGGCCACGACAAAGGCGTTGCGGCGTAGAATATCCGGCCAGCTGATGGGCACGCCGTAGCCCAGCCGCGCCACCAGCAGCATGGCAACCCCCAGAATAATCAGCGCCGCCGCCTGCAGGCGGGAACGCCGGGGGATATCGCGCCAGAGCAGTGCCACGGCCAGCCAGAGCCCGTAGCTGACCGCCCTTGAGGTGTCGCCCAGGCCGGTGAAGCCGGCTATTTGCACCAGCAGCGCGAGGAAGATCAAGGCGCCCGCGATGCGCTGACGAGGAGTGCTTTCGTGCATGGTTATCGTCCTGAAAAGATCGGCAGCAGGCTAACGGCAACGTCGCCGAAAAGCCAGGGCCGCAGACGTGGCAGAGCCTTTGTTCGGCCTTTTGATGCGGTTGCGGATCTGGTTTAATAGCCGCCGGTTCAGGGCCCGGCCGCATTGACGTGCCGGGTCGTTTTAAGGGAATGCAGCGCCCGACGGGCGCCGACCTGTCAGGATAGAGGGGCAGCAAGAATCATGAATGACGTAACCGACAACCGTAGCAAACAGCCTGATCAAAAGTTCTGTCACGAATGCGGCGCCGCCATCAGGCAGCAGGCGGAAATCTGCCCCGAGTGTGGCGTCAGGCAAATGGGCTTCAGTCACGAAGCGTCCAACGGCAAGAGCCGCATTGCCGCCGCGCTGCTGGCCTTTTTCCTGGGCGGCTTTGGTATCCACCGCTTCTATCTTGGCCAGGTCGGGCTGGGCTTTTTGTACCTGGTGTTTTGCTGGACCTTCATTCCGGCCATTGTGGCTTTCATCGACTTTATCCTGCTGCTGGTCATGAGCGATATGCAGTTTGCGCGAAAATACGGCCATCGCTGACGCCACCGACCCGGCCCAGCGCTTTCGCCGCCTGACCCACCTTCTCGCCGAGTACCGGTCGCTGTGGCAGCCGCTGCCGTTTCAGCACCGCTGCCTGCCCTGGGCGGCGGCATACCCGGCGCTCCACGCCATGCTCACCGGCCTTGACGAGGCCAGCACCGCACGAGTGGAAACCGACCCTCTGGCGGCGGAAGCGCTGGCGCCCTGGCTGCCGGTGGCCGAGCTGCGCGAGCTTTCCCGGCTGCCGGAATATCCCGGCAACGCCCCGGCGCTGCCCAATACCTGGGGGGATCATATCGGCGGGCGCAAATGGCGCCAGATTCAGGCGTTTGCGCGCTGCGTGCCGGATACGCCCCGGCCGCTGGTGGAGTGGTGCGCGGGCAAGGGGCATCTGGCGCGCACGCTGAGTCGGCTCCGGGGGCGCGAAGTAGCCGGCCTTGAATGGCACCCCGGGCTTTGCGATCAGGGGCAGCGGCTGGCCGCAAAGCAGGGCGCGACGGTTGCGCTGAAGGCACAGGACGTCATGGGGGACGATGCCGGGCAGCGCCTGCGCGCCGGCGACCAGGTGGTAGCGCTACACGCCTGCGGAGATCTGCACCTTGCGCTGCTGCGTCTGGCGGCGCAAAAGGGGCTGGCGGTGACGCTGGCCCCCTGTTGTTACCAGCGCACGGCGGCCGAGCGCTATCGGCCCTTGTCGCGCCAGGGGCAGCGCTGGGCCGCCGACAGCGGGCTGGTGCTGGAACGCGATGACCTGGCACTGGCCGTGCAGGAAACCGTCACCGCAGCGCCGGCAGTGACCCGCCAGCGCGAGCGCGCCAACGCCTGGCGGCTGGGGTTTGATCTGCTGCAGCGCGACGTGCGCGGCCTGGATGAATACCTGCCGGTGCCCAGCCTGGCCTACGGTAAAATGCCCGGCGACTTCGCCGGATTCTGCCGCTGGGCCGCCGGGCAAAAAGGTATGTCGCTGCCGCCCGAAGCGCTTGCCCGACGCGACTGGGAAGCCGCCGGTCGGGCAAGATTTGAGGACGTCAAACGCCTGGAACTTGTCCGCCATCTGTTCCGCCGGCCGCTGGAAGTCTGGCTGCTGCTCGACCGGCTGATGTTTCTGCGTGAAGCCGGCCTGGATGCCAGCCTGAGCACCTTCTGCCGGCGTGAACTGACGCCGCGCAACGCCGTGCTGCACGCCGCACCGAGGCATTAGAGCCCGCGAGCAAGCTAGTCGGAAAGCAGCTGAGGGCCGGCGGCCTCCTGTTTACCTGCCCGATGGTGGCGTGCAGCCGATTGTTCCTCGTCCTTTTCGTCATCCACTACCGCGGCGCCGACGATATCGCCGGTGACGTTCAAGGCGGTGCCGCCCATGCCGATCAGCGCATCGACGCCGGCAATCAGCGCCACGACTTCCAGTGGCAGACCGAACATGCCCAGCACGGCAGAGAGCGTCACCAGCCCGGCGGCGGGCACCCCGGCGGTACCCACCGAGAGCAATGTTCCGATGACCACGATCACCACAAAGCTGGAAAAGGACAGGTCGAGCCCGGTGATATTGGCGGCAAATACCAGCGAGACGCCCATGCGCAGCGCGCCGCCGTCGGAATTGAAGATGGCGCCCAGCGGCAGGGTAAAGTTGGCGGTTTTGTCCGAGACGCCGGCTTTTCGCGCCGCCTTGATCGCAATCGGCAGTGTGGCGATGCTGCTGGAGGTGAAAAACGCCGTGGTGAACGCCTCACGAATGTTTTTGAAAAAGGCGACGACCGAGTGTTTCGACAGGGCGAGAAAGCTGGTGTAAACCAGCCCCCAGAGAATGGCCAGCCCAAGGTAGAACACGCCGGTGAAATACAGCAGCGATTTCAGCGTTTCCAGCCCCTGGTTGCCAAACGTCGAGGCGCTGATGGCAAACACGCCGATGGGCGCATACAGCAAAATGCCGTTAAGAATGCGGTAGAACATCTCGTTCATGGCGGCAAAGAAGCGCTCGACCAGCGCGCCCTGGTCGCGCCGGTTGGCATCGTCGGAAAACCGCATGGTCGACACCGCCATGCCGCTGATGATGGCGATAAACAGGATCGCCATCAGCTCGCCTGAGGTGAAGGCGGCAAAGAGGTTGCGCGGCACGACCTGCAGCAGAATGTCGGAAAAGTGGGGAATATCGGGCTTTTCCACCGAGGTGTCGGGCAGCGACAGGCCGTCGCCGGGGCTGAAGAAAAGTGCCAGCGATACGCCGATAAGCACGGCGATGGCGGTGGTGGTCAGGTAGTAGAGCAGCAGCTTGCCGCCCATTTTGCCCAGCTGGGGCAGGTTCATCCGGCTCACGGCCAGCACCACGGTGAGGAAAATCACCGGGATGGCAATCAGGCTCAATAGATGGATCAGCAGCGTGCCCAGGGGTTTTACCAGGGTGGCCTGTTCGCGAAAAACCAGCGCGGCGGCAATGCCCAGCAAAAAGCCCGTCGCCATTTTCAGCACCAGCGGCGTGTCGCGGTAGGTTTTCCAGGGGGAGAGCGTTGAAAACGTCATGGCGTATCTTCCCGGTTGGTCAAAAGTCGGCGATGCGGGTCGTTGGCGCTCGGATGCTGTCAATGCGGAGCGCCGTGCGCCAATAGCGGCATTGTCAGGGGGCAGCGCCGGCTTCCCTGACGGCGTCCAGCGCGGCGATCAGCTGACGCGCGGCGTTGGGCAGGGTGCGGTTTTTGTGCACCAGGTAGCCCAGCGGCCGGTAAAGCGGGGGCGTGTCGACGTTGAGCTCGATGAGGTCGTCATCGAGCATGCTTTCCGGCAAAAAACTCCATCCCAGCCCCACGCTACACATCATTTTCAGGGTTTCCAGATAGTTGGTCGACATTCTGGCGTCAAGTGCGAGTCCCTCCCGCGCCAGGCGCTCATGCAGCAGCGTACGGGTAAAGGTCAGCGGGCCGGGCAGCACGGCAGCGTGCCGGCAAAGCTCCGGGAGGGTCAGGGAGCCTTTCCGGCTTAACGGGTGATCCGCCGCGCAGACCAGGCACATGCGATCCTGCCATACCGGCACCACGTCGAGCTGCTCGTGGGGCTCGGGAGCCAGGGTCACCACGGCGATATCGAGTCGGCCGTCGAGCACGCCCTGATAGGCCTCTTCCGAATCCAGAAACGCCAGATCAAGCTCCACTTCCGGATGGCGCCGAGTGTAGCGTCTTAGCAGCGGCGGCAGGCGGTGCAGGCCGATATGGTGGCTGGTTGCAAGCCTCAGCTGGCCACCGACTTCGCCGGAAAGGTTGGCCAGTGCCCGCTGGCTGTCTTCCATCGCCAGCACGATGTCCCGAGCTCTGGGCATCAGCATTTCGCCCGCCTCGGTCAGCGTGATGCGACGCCCAATGCGATCAAAAAGCCGCCGGCCCAACTGGTCCTCCAGCACCGCAATCCGCTTGCTGATGGCCGGCTGGGTCAGGTGCAGCTGGTCGGCCGCGCGGGAAAAGCCTTGGCAATCAGCGACGGCCAAAAAGGCTTGCAGGCTTTGCGTGTCCATTCGTATTCCTTAAAGGAATCCAAAGTATAAATAACATGAATTGCATTTATTGAAGTGCAAAGCAACACTGTCCCGTAATCGGCTTATGTCGCATGGAAGGCGCATTAGTGGACAGGATGAGTTATACAAGAATTTTATACAACATTTTTTAGTGACTGGAATGATATCACGGTGCCGGCGTGCCCGATAAATGGGCCCGCCGGCGCGCAACGCGGGGCCCAGGCCCGGGAGACAACATGGCAGCGCAAACGCTTTACGACAAACTCTGGCAGCAGCATCTGGTCACTCAGCGCGACGACGGCACCGCGCTGATTTACATCGACCGCCACATGCTCCACGAAGTGACCTCGCCGCAGGCATTCGAGGGTCTGCGGCTGGCCGGGCGCAAGCCCTGGCGGCTGGATGCCAACCTTGCCACCGCCGACCATAACGTGCCCACCACGGTGGCCGAGCGTGCTGAAGGCAACAAGGGCATCAAGGACCCGGTATCGCTGATTCAGGTGGAAACCCTCGATGACAACTGCCGCGAATACGACATCGTCGAGTTCGGTATCAACGATCCGCGCCAGGGCATCGTCCACGTCGTCGGCCCCGAGCAGGGCGCCACGCTGCCGGGCATGACCGTGGTTTGCGGCGATTCGCACACCGCGACTCACGGTGCCTTCGGTGCCCTGGCCCACGGCATCGGTACTTCCGAGGTCGAACACGTACTGGCCACCCAGTGTCTGCTGACGCAAAAGATGAAAAACATGCAGGTGCGCGTGGAAGGCGAGCTGGGCACGGGCGTTACCGCCAAGGATGTGGTGCTGGCGATTATCGGCCGCATCGGCACCGCCGGCGGCACCGGCCACGCCATCGAGTTTGCCGGCAGCGCCATCGAGGGGCTGTCCATGGAAGGGCGGATGACGGTGTGCAACATGGCCATCGAAGCCGGCGCGCGCGTGGGCATGATCGCCGTGGACGACACCACCATCGACTATATCGGCAATCGCCCGTACTCGCCCACCGGCGAGGCCTGGGACGCCGCCGTTGCCGATTGGCGCCAGCTGGTCTCCGACCCCGGTGCCGAGTTCGACAAGGTGGTGACGCTTGACGCCGCCGACATCGAACCCCAGGTGAGCTGGGGCACCAGCCCTGAAATGGTAACGGGCATCGGCGGTCAGGTACCCGACCCCGCCAATGCGCCGGACGATACCCTGGCCACCAGCCACACTCGGGCGCTGGACTACATGGGCCTGACGCCCAACCAGAACATCACCGATATCCGCCTGGACAAGGTGTTTATCGGCTCGTGCACCAACTCGCGCATCGAGGATTTGCGCGAGGCCGCCGCCGTGGCGAAGGGCCAAAAGGTCGCCGACAGCATCCAGCTGGCGATGGTCGTCCCCGGCTCGGGGCTGGTGAAGCAGCAGGCCGAGGAAGAAGGGCTCGACAGGGTCTTTACCGACGCGGGCTTTGAGTGGCGCGAGCCGGGCTGCTCCATGTGCCTGGCGATGAACGCCGACAAGCTGGGCGCCGGCGAGCACTGCGCGTCAACGTCCAACCGCAACTTTGAAGGGCGCCAGGGCTACGGCGGCCGAACGCATCTGGTCAGCCCCGCCATGGCCGCGGCAGCGGCGATTGCCGGCCACTTTGTTGATGTACGTTCTGTTGACGTGCGCCGTCTTCCCGCCAACGATGACAACCACGCACAGAAGGCCTGAACCATGAAACAGTTTACTCGCTTTGAAGGCGTGGTCGCGCCGTTGGATCGCGCCAACGTCGATACCGATCTGATTATTCCCAAGCAGTTTTTGAAGTCGATCAAACGCAGCGGCTTTGGCGTCAACCTGTTTGACGAGCTGCGCTATCTGGATGAAGGCCAGCCGGGCCAGGATTGCAGCCAGCGGCCGCTCAATCCGGACTTTGTGCTTAACCAGCCGCGCTACCAAAACGCCGAAGTGCTGCTGGCGCGGCGCAATTTCGGCTGCGGCAGCTCGCGGGAGCACGCGCCCTGGGCGCTGGAGGATTTCGGCTTGCGCGCGATTATTGCACCGAGCTTCGCCGATATTTTCTACAACAACGCGTTCAAGAACGGCCTGCTGCTGATTACCCTCGACGAAGACACCGTTGATCGGCTGTTCACGGCGGTGGAGGCCCACGACGGCTACGCGCTGGACGTGGATCTGCAGAATCAGCAGATCACCACGCCGGACGGCGAGGCGATCGGCTTTGAGGTGGATGCGTTTCGCAAGCAGTGCCTGCTGGAAGGCCTGGACGACATCGGCATTACGCTGAAAGATCAGGACGCCATTCGTGAGTTCGAAGCCGGTCACCGCGCCCAACGCCCCTGGCTGTTCCGCGATCAGGCCTGACGCCGTTGGTCATACACGCTCTGATAAACATGGATGATTCACATGACACGCAAGGTTCTGTTACTCCCGGGTGACGGCATCGGCCCGGAAATTACCGACCAGGCCGCGCGGCTGCTGGGCGCCTGCCAAACCGCCGGGCTCGATATCGACGTGGAAAAAGCGCTGGTAGGCGGTGCAGCCTACGATGCCCACGGCGAGCCGCTGCCGGCGCCGACGCTGGAAAAGGCCCGGGCCGCCGATGCGGTGCTGCTGGGCGCGGTTGGCGGCCCCAAATGGGACGCCGTCGAGGATCTGTCCAAACGTCCGGAAAAGGGGCTTTTGGGCCTGCGCAAGCACCTGGGGCTTTTCGGCAATTTGCGCCCGGCGCTGCTGTATCCGCAGCTGGCCGAGGCGTCGAGTCTCAAGCCCGAGCTGGTCTCGGGGCTGGACATCATGATCGTGCGCGAGCTGACCGGCGGCATCTACTTTGGCCACCCCCGAGGCACGGAAGAGCGCGACGGTGAGCGCGTGGGCTACAACACCTACGTTTACGGCGAAGCGGAAATCGAACGCATCGGCCGGGTGGCCTTCGAGATGGCGCAGAAGCGCGGCGGCAAGCTATGCTCGGTCGACAAGGCCAACGTGCTCGAAGTCACCATGCTGTGGCGCGACGTCATGGAGCGGCTGGCGCCGGAATATCCCGACGTCGAGCTGTCGCACATGTACGTCGACAACGCCGCCATGCAGCTGGTGCGCGCGCCCAAGCAGTTCGATGTGGTGGTCACCGGCAACATGTTCGGCGATATTCTCTCGGACGCCGCCGCCATGCTCACCGGCTCCATCGGCATGCTGCCCTCGGCATCGCTCAACGAGTCCGGCCAGGGCATGTTTGAACCCTGCCACGGCAGCGCGCCGGATATCGCCGGCCGGGACCTGGCCAACCCGCTGGCGATGATGCTCTCGGTGGCCATGATGCTGCGCTACTCGCTGGGTGAAACCGCGTTGGCTGAACGCATCGAAGCGGCCGTGGGCCGCGTGCTGGACGACGGGCTGCGTACCGCCGATCTGGCCGACGACAGCGCGCGTGCCATTGGCACCCGAGCCATGGGCGACGCCGTGCTCGAGGCGTTTGCCCAACAGGCCTGAAACGTGCCGGCCGGGTGAACACAAAACGCGATGCGCAATCGTGTATCATGGCACGACAGTTTTTATTGGAGGACTTTTCATGTTGAAAGTCGGTTTTGTCGGATGGCGCGGCATGGTGGGCTCCGTGCTCATGCAGCGGATGCTCGAGGACGGGGATTTCAACGGCATCGAGCCGGTATTTTTCACCACGTCGCAGGTCGGCCAGCCCGGCCCGGCTATCGGTGTTGAGGTTCCCGCCCTGAAAGACGCCTTCGCGCTGGACGAACTCAAGGCGCTGGACGTTATCGTGACCTGCCAGGGCGGCGACTACACCAAGGCCGTTTACAGCGATCTGCGCCAGAGCGGCTGGAAGGGCTACTGGATCGACGCGGCGAGCACCCTGCGCATGGCCGACGACGCCACCCTGGTGCTGGACCCGGTCAACCGCGGCGTGATCAACGATCAGCTGGCGCGGGGCAGCAAGACCTTTGTCGGCGGCAACTGCACCGTCAGCCTGATGATGATGGGGCTGGGCGGGCTGTTTGACGCCGATATGGTCGAGTGGATGACCTCCATGACCTACCAGGCGGCGTCCGGCTCCGGGGCCAAACACATGCGCGAGCTGCTCAACCAGATGGGCGGGCTCCGCGACAGCGTCGGTGAAGAGCTCAAGGATACCTCCAGCGCGATTCTCGATATCGACCGCAAGGTGACCGCGGCCATGCGCAGCGGTGATTTCCCCACGGACAACTTCGGCGCGCCGCTGGCCGGCAGCCTGCTGCCCTGGATTGACAGCAGGATGGATAACGGTCAGAGCCGCGAAGAATGGAAGGGCGGCGCCGAAACCAACAAGATTCTGGGGCGCGAAGACAACCCCGTTCCCATCGACGGGCTTTGCGTGCGCGTCGGCGCCATGCGATCGCACAGCCAGGCGTTTACCATCAAACTCCGTCAGGATGTGCCGCTGGACGAAATCGAGGATCGTCTGGCGAAGCACAACGACTGGGTGAGCGTGGTACCCAACGACAAGGACGCCACCATCGATCAGCTGACGCCCGCCGCGATTACCGGCACGCTGCAGGTACCGGTCGGCCGGCTCCGCAAGCTGGCCATGGGCGATGAGTATCTCTCGGCGTTCAGCGCCGGCGACCAGCTGCTCTGGGGCGCCGCGGAACCGCTCAAGCGCATGCTGACGCTGCTGCGCGAGCGGTAATGGCCCGAACCGGGTAGCACGGAAAAGCGGGTGCTTGCATAAGTGCCCGCTTTTTTTGCGTCGCGTTTTTGACTACCCGCTGATACGCCGGGCGGGGTATGATAAAAAAGCGTATCAGTAGCGCCGGCTCCGTTATGTATTCGTCCGGCGCGCCGGAATCGGGGAAAAAGCGTTCATGAAATTACCACTTGCAGCGGCCGCGTTATGGGTATCACTGCTGGCCAGTCCGTTTGCCTGTGCGCTGGGGCTGGGCCAGCCTGCGGTGCATTCCTATCTCAACTCACCGCTCAACGTCTCCATTCCGCTGGTCGATACCGGCCGGTATGCGCCCGATCAGCTGGCAGTGCGCGTCGCCGACCGCTCGGCCTTCGGCGATGCCGGGCTGGAGTGGCAGGAGCTGGCTTCCAGCGTCAAGGCCGAGATTCATGCCGGCAGCGGCGCGCCCGAAATCCGCCTGACCTCCGGCGAACCCGCCAACACCCCCTGGCTGGACCTGTTGCTGAAGGTTTTTACCCCCGACGGCAGCGTCCATCAGGATGTGACGCTGCTGTTCGATCCACCGGACTACTCTTCCAGTGATCCCGCCTCTTCCAGTGATTCCGCGACTGTCGGCGGCTCGGCATCCGCTGAAAACGAGGCAGCCATAAACCGGGCAGGCACTGCAGATGCCGGAGGCGCCAACGCCGGACAGCGAAACGCAGACACGCAGGCCGCCGGTGCTACGCCCGACACGGCAACGCCGGCGTCGACCTACGTGGGCAACGGCGACACCCTCTGGAGCGTGGCCGAGCGCATAAAACCCGATTCGGTAAGCGTTGAACAGCTGATGCTGGCGCTGGTGGAAGCCAACCCCGAGGCCTTTCCCGACGGCAATATCAACGGCATGAACGCCGGTTTCAATCTGAAGGTGCCGCCCAGCGCGCAGATGCGCGAGCGTAGCCCGGACGAGGCGGAAAAAATCATCGACTACATGAATACCGCCTGGCGTATCCGCGGCCCCGGCGGGCCGGTGCAGGTGCCGCTGGATCTGTCCGGCGAGGTGCTTGACGGCCTGTTCGACGACAACGACGCGATGTCGGCTCAGGATGCTCAGGACGATGAAAAACCCGATTCGCCGGCGCTGAAGGACACGGCCCTGGGTGTCGCCAAACGCCTGGGCCAGAGCCCACAGGCATCCAAGGCGGATCAGAGCAGCGACTCGGCCCGGGAAGACCAGCAGCAGGCGCGGCTCGAACGGGTGACTCGCCAGCGTGACCGGCTGCGTGACGAGGTATCGCAGCTCAAGGCCAGGGTCGCGCAGCTGACCGATGAGCTGGCGCTTCAGGAGGTCGAGCTGGCCCGCCAGGAAATGCAGGACGTCAACGTCCCGGCGGACAGCGTCGAGGACGGCGCTACACAAACGCCGGACACCTCGACGCAGAATTCCGACGTGGCGCCGCCGGTCAGCAAACTGGATATCGCCCGGCGGGGGATGCTGGCGATCGCCTCGGAGTACCGCTGGCCGCTGGTGGGGCTCATGCTGTTGCTGCTACTGGTGCTGATCTGGCTGATGTCTCGGCGCCGTCAACATGAAAGCGGCGATATGGCCCACGACATTCCCCGCGTGGTCGGGGCGACGTCGTACGCCGGGGAAGACGCCGGCACCGCTGCGGCAAGTGGGGCGTCCGCAACCGAGCCCGACGATGACACTGCCTTCAGCGTGGATGCCGAAGGAATAGCGTCCGTGGATAGAGCTGCGCCCGAGGACAGGGTCGCGTCCGAGGACGAAGCGCCGGCTGCTGATGAAACGCCGGTGGCTGATGGACCGTCGTCCGCGGATAGCGCGCCCTACGATCAAGGCCGGAGCGACCAGATGGCAGATGCAAGCCGGGATACCGACACGGCAGCCCCGGGCAGCGAGCCTTCGCAGGGCGATGAGGTAGCGTGGCACCTGGAAGAGCCGCTGGAAGAGCCCTTGAAGGAGCCCCTGAAGGAGCCCCTGGAAGAGCCCCTTGAAAAGCCGCAAGGCGAAGCAATGCCGCCCAACGCAGAGGCGCCGGAAGCGCCACTGATGGCCGATGACAGCCCGGACGAGGAGCAGGACAGTAGCCGGCTGGAGCGTAGCCAGGCGGCCGGGCTGGCGGAGCAGGACAGGCAGCGCCGTCTGGACGAAGCGGAAGCGGCGGCGCTGGCCATTGACGATGAATATGGCGACCGGGTGATCGACTACCGCCCGCCGACGCTGACCGATGCGCCGGCCGAGCGCGAGGAAACCCCGATGCAGCCCACCGTGGAGTTCAGCGAAGCGGGCCCGGCAGCCCCTCCCCGGAAGACGCCTGCCGGCTCGGAGGAAGATACCGAATGGGACATTGAAGAGGTGGCATTCAAGCCGTCGAGTCAGGATAATAACCGCTCCTCCACCTGAATGACCTGAATCGATGACGCTGTTTGACCGCTTTGATGAAACCACGCCGCTGACCGGCCGGCTGGCCATGGGCATCGAATACCAGGGAACCGACTATTGCGGTTTCCAGCGCCTGAGCCATGCCCCCTCGGTGCAGGCGTCGCTGGAAGAGGCCCTGGCGCGGGTCGCCAATACCCCGGTGCGCCTTCACGCCAGCGGCCGGACCGATTCCGGCGTGCACGCCACGCGCCAGATTGTGCATTTCGACCCGCCGGCGGCGCGTAGCGAAAAAAGCTGGGTTTTCGGGGCCAATACCCACCTGCCCGGGGATATCGCCGTTCGCTGGGTCAAGCCCGTGCCCGATGATTTTCACTCGCGCCTGAGTGCGCTGGCGCGGCGCTATCGCTATCTGATCGTCAATCAGCTCAATCGCCCGGTGCTCGAACGCGCCAATGTCACCTGGTGCCGCGACCCGCTGGATGCCGAGGCCATGAATCGCGCCGCCCAGGCGCTGGTCGGCGAAAACGATTTTTCCAGCTTTCGTGCGGCCGGCTGTCGCTCGCGAACCCCCTGGCGTCACATGCACTTCCTCGAGGTCAGGCGTCACGGCCCTCTGGTGGTGATCGATATTCAGGGCAACGCCTTTCTGCACCACATGATTCGCAACATAGCCGGCGCGCTGATCAGCGTGGGACGGGGCGCTCGGGATGACGACTGGCTGGCGCGGCTGTTGGCGCTCCAGGACCGCCGGAAGGGTGACGTCACCGCGCCGGCCACCGGTCTGCACTTCGTTGACGTGCGCTATGACGATGCCTTCGCGCTGCCGCAGGAGCCGCTGGGCCCGGGGCTGTTGGCCTCGACCGGTGAATGGACCGGGGAGCGCCCGATTCCCGACTCGCGCATGGTGCGTCTGCGCCGCGGTCGGCCGCGCCGAGCGGTCGAGGAGGGCGCATCGTGACGTCGGCTGTCGCACGGACTCGTATCAAATTTTGCGGCCTCACTCAGGCCAATGACGTTCATCGCGCGGTGGCGCTGGGGGTTGATGCACTGGGCTTTGTCATGTGGCCCGGCAGCCAGCGCGCCATCGATTTGTCAACGCTGGCCGCGCTGGCCGCGGAGGTGCCGGCGTTTGTTACCCGGGTGGGGCTGTTTGTCGACGCCGACCCGGCATTTGTTCGCCGCTGCGCGCCGTATCTGGACCTGCTGCAGTTTCACGGCAACGAGTCCCCCGACGACTGCGCGCGCCACAGTGACAGGGCCTGGATCAAGGCGCTGCGCATGCGCGACGACGTTGACCTTGAGCGCGAGGCCGCGCGTTATTGGGGCGCCCGGGCGCTGCTGCTCGACGCCTATCGCCCCGGCGTGCCCGGCGGTACCGGCGATACCTTTGACTGGTCAAGAATTCCCGCAGCGCTGGCAAAACCTGTTATCCTCGCCGGTGGCCTGACGCCTGATAATATCGGCCCTGCGGTCCATCAGGTTGCCCCCCATGCAGTCGACGTTTCCGGCGGTGTGGAAGCCGCTCCCGGCATCAAGGACCCGACTCGCATGGCGGCGTTTGTGCGCGAGGTGTCGCGCGCCAACCAACCATGCTGAACGTTGCCCCGGGCCGGCGCCCGTGGGCGGCCATTGTTGACTGCTTAATTCCCGGCGTTTTTGTGAGGTAATTCCGTGACCGTTCCTGCCCGTTCCACCCCTCAGTCCGCGTCCGACGCCACCACCCTGAGCGATCTGGCCCGGATGCCGGACGCCCGGGGGCACTTCGGCCCCTACGGCGGCCGCTTCGTGTCGGAAACGCTGAGCTTTGCCCTGGAAGACCTGGAAACCACCTACGCCGAGCTGCGTGATGACCCGGCCTTCCAGGCGGAGTTTGACCGTGACCTGGCGCAATACGTCGGCCGGCCGTCGCCGCTGTACCACGCCGAGCGCTGGTCGCAGGCGCTGGGCGGCGCGCAGATCTGGCTCAAGCGTGAAGACCTGAACCACACCGGTGCGCACAAGGTCAACAACACCATCGGTCAGGCGCTGCTGGCGCGGAAAACCGGCAAACCCCGGGTGATCGCCGAGACCGGCGCCGGCCAGCACGGCGTGGCTACCGCCACGGTGGCCGCTCGGCTGGGGCTGGAGTGCGATGTCTACATGGGCGCCACCGACGTGGAGCGCCAGAAGCTCAACGTCTATCGCATGCGCCTGCTGGGCGCCCGGGTGATTCCGGTCACGTCCGGGACGCAAACGCTGAAAGACGCCATGAACGAGGCGCTGCGCGACTGGGTAACCAACGTTGACAACACCTTCTACATCATTGGCACCGTCGCCGGGCCGCACCCCTATCCGCTGTTGGTGCGCGACTTCAATGCGGTGGTAGGGCGCGAAGCCCGCCGGCAGTCGCTGGAGCATATCGGTCAGCTCCCCGATGCACTGGTCGCCTGCGTGGGCGGCGGCTCCAACGCCCTGGGGCTGTTCTATCCGTTTGTGGAAGACGCGGGCGTTGCCATGTACGGCGTGGAAGCCGGCGGCGACGGCGTGGATACCGGCCGCCACGCCGCGCCGCTGTCGTCCGGCGCGCCGCGCGGCGTGCTCCACGGCAACCGCACCTATCTGATGTCCGACGAGGCCGGCCAGGTGGCGGACACCCACTCGATTTCCGCCGGCCTGGATTATCCCGGCGTCGGCCCCGAGCATGCGCTGTGGAAAGACGCCGGCCGGGTCAACTACGTGGCCGCCAACGACGACGCCGTGCTGGAAGCCTTCCGCGAACTGACGCACATGGAAGGCATCATGCCGGCGCTTGAGTCCGCCCATGCGCTGGCCCACGCCAGGGTGCTGGCGCCCACCATGCGTCCGGATCAGCATATTGTGGTTAACCTTTCCGGACGCGGCGACAAGGACATCATGACGGTGGCCAGGCTCGACGGTATTGAATTTTAAGAGTCTGTTGTCAACGATCCGACTGTAAAGGATAGCCATGAATCGCATCGACCAACGCTTCGGCGAACTCAAGCAGCAGGGCCGCCGGGCGCTGATTCCCTTTATTACTGCCGGCGATCCCGCACCGGATTACACCGTGGGCTTCATGCACGCGCTGGTGGAAGCCGGTGCCGATGTCATCGAGCTGGGCGTGCCGTTTTCCGACCCCATGGCCGACGGCCCGGTGATCCAGCAGGCCTGCGAGCGCGCGCTCAAGGCCGGAACCCGACTGGTTGACCTCTTCGACATGGTCGCCGAATTTCGCCGCACCGACAGCGTCACGCCGGTGGTGCTGATGGGTTATCTCAATCCGGTGGAACGTATCGGCTACCGCGCCTTCGCCGAACAGGCCGCGCAGGCGGGGGTCGACGGCGTGCTTTCCGTGGATATGCCGCCGGAAGAAGCCGACGAGCTGGCGCCGCTGCTCAAGCAAAACAACGTGGCAGCGATTTTTCTGGTCGCGCCCACTACGTCCCGGGAGCGCGCCGAGACGATCTGCGCCAGCGGCGACGGCTATCTCTACTACGTTTCGTTGAAGGGGGTGACCGGCTCGGCCACGCTCAACGCCGACGACGTTGCCGAGCACCTGGCGCCGCTACGCGAGCTGACCGACCTGCCGCTGTGCGTGGGCTTCGGTATCCGCGATGGCGCGACCGCCGCCAACGTCGCCAGGGTGGCGGACGGCGTGATTGTCGGCAGCGCGCTGGTCAATCGTATCGCCGACAATACCGCCACCCCCGAGGCCATTCCCGGCGAGCTGAAGCAGGTGCTGGGCGATATGCGCCGCGCCATGGATGCGCCCCGCTAGTATCCTTTTCATCTGTCCACCCAGGCTCGGCTGCGCCGGGCGTTAACGTATAACGGAAGCCTTTTTGATATGAGCTGGCTAGATAAAATTGCTCCCATGGGTCGAATCCAGCGCAAGGACCGCCGTGCCAGCGTGCCTGACGGCCTCTGGCGCAAGTGCCCCAGGTGCGAGTCGGTGCTGTACCTGCCCGAGCTGGAGAAGCTCCAGAGCGTTTGCCCCAAGTGCGATCACCATCTGCGCCTGACGGCGCGCAAGCGCCTGGACTGGTTTCTGGACAGCGGCGAGCGCGAGGAAATTGCCGCCGAGGTGGAGCCGGTCGACCGGCTGAAGTTCCGGGACAGCAAAAAGTACAAGGACCGCCTGGCCGCCGCGCAGAAATCCACCGGCGAAAAGGATGCCCTGGTTGCCATGCGCGGCCATCTGGACGGTCTGGCGGTCATCGCCGTGTCGTTTGAGTTTACCTACATGGGCGGCTCCATGGGCGCGGTCGTGGGTGAGCGATTCGTGCGCGCAGCGACCCTGGCTCGCGAAGAAGGCCTGCCGCTGATCTGCTTTGCCGCCTCCGGCGGGGCGCGGATGCAGGAAGCGCTGTTTTCGCTGATGCAAATGGCCAAGACTTCCGCGGCGCTGGAGCGCCTCAAGGAAGAAGGCGTGCCGTATGTGTCCGTCCTCACGGACCCGGTTTTCGGCGGCGTGTCGGCATCGCTGGCGATGCTCGGCGACCTCAACCTGGCCGAGCCCAACGCGCTGATCGGCTTTGCCGGCCCGCGGGTTATCGAACAGACCGTGCGCGAAACCCTGCCGGAAGGCTTTCAACGCAGCGAATTCCTGCTGGAGCACGGCGCGGTCGACATGATCGTTCACCGCCACGATATGCGCACCCGCCTGGCCGCTCTCCTACGCAAGCTGACGGGCCAGCAGCCCACGGACAAGGCCACCCCCGTTGACGACGAGGCAACCGAGCCCGAGCCTCGGCCGGTGGCCGACGACTCCGATGCAGGCGCGGAAACCGCGTCCGGCGAAGCCGACGAGCCGGCAGCGACCGAGGCGCCTGGCGACGACACCGATGCCGACAAGGCACCCGCCGACGAGGCGCAGGGCGCGGGCGACACCGCGGCCACCGACGCTGACGATAGCGCCGATACGGACGACAAGTCCCGCGATGCCTGAGGCAACGCCCGGTCACGCCCTGTCTGCCTGGCTGGCGCACTGGGAGCAGCTGCATCCGGTGGGTATCGACATGGGGCTCGAGCGCGTACGCGACGTGGCGGCGCGCATGGGGCTGGTACACCGGGGCCGTCTGACGGGGGCCGATGCAGGCTCAGCGCCGCAGGTTGTTACCGTGGCGGGCACCAACGGCAAGGGCTCCACCGTGGCGCTGCTGGAAAGCCTCGCGCTGGCCCACGGCCGGCGCGTGGGCACCTACACGTCGCCACATCTGGTGCGCTACAACGAGCGGGTCAGCGTTGACGGCGAGCCGGCCAGCGACGCGCTTCTGGTGGCGGGGTTCGAGCAGGTCGAGCAGGCCCGCCGGCGGTTCCCCGAGGTGACGCTGACCTATTTCGAGGCCGGAACGCTCTGCGCCCTCTGGTGCCTGAGGCACGCCGATGTCGACATGATGGTACTCGAAGTCGGCCTGGGCGGCCGGCTGGACGCGGTGAACATCATCGACGCCGATGTCGCGGTGGTCACCACTATTGCCCGGGATCATGCCGGCTTTCTGGGTAGCGATATCGAACAGATCGGACGCGAAAAGGCCGGTATTTTCCGCGCCGGGCGCCCGGCGGTGCTGGGTAGCGACGCTCTACCGCCAAGCGTCGAGGAAACCGCTGTCGAACGCCCGGCGCCGCTGTACGCCCTGGGCAGGGCCTTTTCGCGTACGCCGCCGGCTTCCGGCGGCTGGACGTTTCACCGCCACGGGGCGCCTTCGCTGACGGCGTTGCCCGACCCCGGCTTGCCGCTGGACAACGCCGCCACGGCGATTCAGGCGTTAGCGCTTGCCGGTGTCACGCCGGCGTACGATGCGGTCGTAGCGGGGCTTTCACGGGTCAGCCTGCCGGGACGCATGCAGTGGCGTGGCCAGTGGTGTTTTGACGTGGCCCATAACCCTCACGCAGCGGCCCACGTTGCCGAACGACTGCGCTCGCTGCCGCCGGGCGGAAAGCGTTGGTGCGTATTGGGGATGCTCGGCGACAAGGATGCCGGCGGCGTTATCGATGCGCTGGCGCCGGCTATCAGTGACTGGGTGTGCGTCAGCCTTGACGGTCCCCGGGGGTGCGATGCACGGGCACTGGCGGAGGTCGTCGCCGACCGCAGCGGCCGGGTACGCCACTGCGCCGCCACGCCCCGGGCCGGCGCCGAATGGCTGGAAACGCAGCTGGCGGCGGCGGATCGCGTGCTGGTGGCCGGCTCGTTTTTCACCGTGGGCGCGCTGCTGGGCGTGGCGGACACCGACGATGACGTCTGAGCCCCGTGCAGATGGCGGCCTCGAGCGGATAACGGCCTTCAGCGGATAAAGGAATTGCACAGATGAAGTACGGTAAAACCGAGCGCATCAGCGGTGTCGTCATCCTTCTGGCGCTGGCGGCGATTCTGATTCCCTGGCTGATGAGCGAACCGGCACCCCGCGATGAGCCGCCGCAACCCTCGTTCACCATCGAGGAGCCCGTGGACGTCGAGCGCCACGACGTGGCGGTTCCGGAAAAGCCCGAGTCGGTTAAAGCGACCCGGGCCGCTGACGACGACGCAACTGCCGACAGCGCGGTGAATGTTGACGGCGACGAAGCGGAAACGGTTATCGACACCGCGCCGATCGAAAGTGCCACCGGGACGGCAGATACAACAGACGATGCAACCGCCGGGGATGACGCCGCCGAGGCCGTGCCCGCCTCGCCCGAGCCGGCGGGCAGCGAGAAGGCCACCGATACGGCCGACCGGCAGGACGCCAATCAACAGGCCACTAATCAACAGGACGCCGGTCAGCAGCAAGCCGATCAGCAGTCACAAAAGGAAAATGACAGCGACCCGATTGCGGCGCTGATGGAGCAGGGCGACGACATGCCTCGGGCCGTCGACGGCGGCGACTGGGCCGTCCAGGTGGGCAGTTTCGGCCAGGCGGATAACGCCCGGCGGCTGAAACAGGAACTCGAGGACAAGGGCTTCAGCGTTTATACCCGCGCTCGGGACAACGATTTGACCACCGTGCTGGTCGGCCCCTTTGCCCGCTCGAAGGACGGCGAGGCGGCCATGTCGCTGATCAAGCAGCGCGCCAACCAGCAGGGGCTGTTGATCCGTGTGGACGACTGACGTATGCACCGCCGGCCCCGGAAGCTGTCCGCTTGACCGAGCCAACACACCAACCCGGGGGATCAAGGCGTGGCGCTGACCTGGATTGATACGCTGTTTCTCGCCGTCATGGCGCTGTCGATGCTGGCGGGGTTTGTCCGCGGGCTGGTGCGCGAAGCGCTGGGCCTCGCCGCCTGGATTGTGGCGCTGATGGTGGCGCGGGTGTTGGCCGAGCCCGTGGCGGCGCTGATGGAAGACTGGATCGCCAGCTTCGATGCTCGCCTGGTGCTGGGCTTTGCGCTGGTCATTTTTGCCGTGATTCTGCTTTGCGGCATTGTCATTCGTGCCCTGCACGCCGCTATCGTCTGGGTAGGCATGGGCTTTTTGAACCGTCTCGCCGGCGCGGTGTTCGGACTGGCGCGGGGAGCAGCGATTCTGCTGGTGGCCACGGTGCTGCTGACGCTGACGCCGCTGGTAGAGCTGGATGCCTGGCAACAGGCCACACTGCGGCCGACCTTTGAACAGCTGCGCGGCTGGGCGCTGAAGCAGCTTGACCAGTGGGAGCACGAGCTCCCCTCGGCGCCGGAGTCGCTGAAAGAGCTGGACCTGCCGGATTTTCGCCTGGATGAGGCCACCTGAGCGGCCCGGCGGCTTATCCAGGGCCGGCAGCGGGATAGCGGCCCGCGAGCCACCGCCAACAGTGGCCGGCCTGCGCTACGGCCGGTCGTCATCCCATACGGATTGTCAGGCAGCATCGCCTGACAACATCGTGAAACCACGTCGCCAAATAACGAGGTAAACAGCATGTGCGGTATCGTTGGTCTTATGGCCACGCAGGCGGTGAATCAGGCCATTTATGACGCCCTGACCGTGCTTCAGCATCGGGGCCAGGACGCCGCCGGGATGATGACCTGGAGCGAAGGGCGCTTTTTCCTGCGCAAAAGCAATGGTCTGGTGCGCGACGTCTTCCATACCCGCCACATGGCCAGGCTCAAGGGTCAACTGGGCATCGGGCATGTGCGCTATCCAACGGCGGGGTCGTCCAGCGAGGCCGAGTCCCAGCCGTTTTACGTCAACTCGCCCTACGGCATTACCCTGGCGCACAACGGCAACCTGACCAACTCGGACCGGCTCAAGCAGGAGCTGTTTTCCACCGATCTGCGCCACATCAACACCAGCTCGGACTCCGAGGTGCTGCTCAACGTCTTCGCCCACGAGCTGGGCAAGCAGGGCCTGCATCTGGCGCCGGAAGACGTTTTTGACGCCGTACGTCGCGTCCATCGCCGCTGCAACGGCGGCTACGCGGCGGTCGCTATCATCAACGGCGTGGGCATGGTGGCGTTCCGCGATCCCAACGGCATTCGTCCGGTGGTGTTCGGCACGCGCACCGCAGAAGACGGCCGGCAGGAAGTCATGGTGGCGTCGGAATCCGTGGCGCTGGACGTCGGCGGTTTCGAGCTGGAGCGCGATCTGGCGCCGGGCGAAGCGGTCTTTGTCGACATGGACGGCCAGGTGCATACTCAGGTCTGCGCCGATCGTCCGCAGCTGCGCTCGTGCATTTTCGAGCACGTTTATCTCGCGCGGCCGGACTCGATTCTCGACGGCGCCTACGTCTACGGCACGCGCATGCACATGGGCCGCAAGCTCGGCGATCGCGTACTCAACGAATGGCCCGATCACGATATCGATGTGGTGATTCCGATTCCCGATACCTCGCGCACCTCGGCGCTGGAAATGGCCCAGCACCTGGGGGTGACCTACCGCGAAGGCTTCATGAAGAACCGCTATATCGGCCGCACCTTCATCATGCCCGGCCAGACCCAGCGCAAGAAATCCGTGCGTCAGAAGCTCAACGCCATCAACATCGAGTTTCAGGATAAAAACGTCATGCTGGTGGATGATTCCATCGTGCGCGGCACTACCTGTCACCAGATCATCCAGATGGCCCGGGATGCCGGCGCGCGCAACGTCTACTTTGCATCGGCCGCGCCGCCGGTGCGCTATCCCAACGTCTACGGCATCGATATGCCGGCGGCCAGCGAGCTGATTGCCCACGGGCGCAGTGAGGCCGAAGTGGGCGAGCTGATCGGCGCTGATCGCATCTTCTATCAGGATCTGGAAGATCTCAAGGCCGCCTGCCGCGAGGTGAATCCGGCGTTTGACGGCTTCGACTGCTCGGTATTCGACGGCGAATACGTCACCGGCGATATCGACAGCGCCTATCTGGACGCGCTGGAAGCCAGCCGCAACGACGATACCCGCAATACCAGCGCCGGCGATAACGCCCTGGTGGGTATGCACAACCAGGACGACGATCTCGATGATTAACCGCATCCTACCGGAAACCTGTCATGCACGATGATATACCCCAGGATAACGCCCAGGCGGCGTGGTCGCTGGAGACGCTGGCCATCCGCGCCGGCCACGATCGCGGCCCCGAGCAGGAGCACGCCGAGCCGATTTTTCCGACCTCGAGCTTTGTCTACGGCAGTGCAGCCGAAGCGGCGCGCAAGTTCAACGGCGACGAGCCGGGCAATATCTATTCGCGCTTTACCAACCCCACGGTGCAGACCTTTGAAAAGCGTCTGGCCGCCATGGAGGGGGGCGAGCGCTGCGTAGCGACCAGCTCGGGCATGTCGGCGATTCTGTGCACGGCGTTGGCGCTGCTGTCCGCCGGCGATGAAATCGTCGCCTCGCGCTCGCTGTTCGGCTCCACGGTAAGCCTGCTGGACAAGTATCTGGCTCGCTTCGGCATCGTCACCCGCTACGTCGAGCTGGCCGACCTCGACGCCTGGGAAGCGGCCATCACGCCGGCCACCCGGCTGCTGTTTGCCGAAACGCCGTCCAATCCGCTGGCCGAAGTGGCCGATATTGCGGCGCTGGCCGATATGGCTCGCCGTCATGATGCCTGGCTGGCCATCGACAACTGCTTTCTGACGCCGGTATTGCAGCGCCCGCTGGAACTGGGAGCCGATATCGTCATCCATTCGGCCACCAAGTATCTCGACGGTCAGGGCCGGGCCGTTGGCGGCGCGGTGGTCGGCGGCCACGATCTGCTGGAAGGCGTGTTCGGCGCGGTGCGCACCGCCGGCCCCTGCATGAGCCCGTTCAACGCCTGGATCTTTACCAAGGGGTTGGAGACGCTGGGGTTGCGCATGCGCGCCCAGTGCGAGAATGCCCGGCAGCTCGCCGTGTGGCTGGCTGACCATTCCGCAGTTGCCAGCGTCCATTACACCGGGCTGGAAAACCACCCGCAGCACGCCCTGGCCGCGCGGCAACAGGCGGGTTTCGGCGCGGTGCTGGGCTTTACCGTCAAGGGCGGCCAGCAGGGCGCCTGGCAGGTGGTCGACGCTACGCAGCTGATTTCGATTACCGGCAACCTGGGCGATGTGAAGTCCACCATTACCCATCCGGCGAGCACGACCCACGGGAAGCTATCCGACGAACAGAAAGCCGCCGCGGGTATTACGCCGGGCCTGCTGCGCGTTTCGGTGGGGCTTGAAGCGCCGGCGGATATTCGCGCGGACCTCGCGCGGGGGCTGGATGCCCTGATCTGAAAGGGCGACCGGAGCAGTCTGATGCGCTCCGAGTTGACGCGCCCCGGCTGAGGCACAATCAACGGTAGTCGACAACAGGCCGTAAAGGAGACTTTCATGTGGCGCAATACGCCCGGCGGCTGGGGATGGATCAGCATTGCGCTGCACTGGTTGAGCGCGCTGGCCGTGGTTGGCCTCTTTGTCCTGGGCTGGTGGATGACCGGGCTGGGTTACTACGACGCCTGGTATAATCAGGGGCCCTGGGTACACCGCTCGGCGGGCGCCATACTGCTGTTGGCCACCGTGGCCCGGCTGCTGTGGCGGTTTTTCCAGCCCGCGCCCCGTGCCGAAGGCAGCCGCTTTGAAGCCGCTGCGGCGCATGCCGGGCATCTGCTGCTGTATGTATTGCTTTTGGTGGCGCTGGTCAGCGGCTACCTGATCACAACCGCCAGGGGCAGCGGCGTCAGCGTTTTTGGCTGGTTTGAGCTGCCGGCGACGCTATCCGGCTACGACAATCAGGCGGAGATTGCCGGAACCATTCACTGGTATAGCGCTCTCATGCTACTGGTGCTGGCGGGCGGTCACGGCCTGATAGCATTGAAGCATCACTGGCTCGACAAGCGCCGGACGCTGTTACGCATGCTTCGCGCCGGCGACGCCGCACACCATGACGCCGGACCCCATTAAAACGGGTTACCTCTTCAAGGAGAAACAGGATGTCGACAGTCAATACGCTCAGGAAGACCGCCACCGCGGCGGCCGTTGCCGCAGCGCTGCTGCCGTTCACCCAGGCCCAGGCCGCTACCTATACGGTCGATACCGAGGGGCAGCACGCGTTTGTGCAGTTCAGAATCAGCCATCTGGGCTATTCCTATATTCTCGGCAACTTTGAAGACTTCAGCGGCGAATTCGACTACGATCCGGAAAATCCCGGGGCGTCATCGGTTGAGTTCGAGGTTGACGTTGCCAGCCTCAACTCCAACCACGCCGAGCGCGACCGCCACATCCTCAGCGACGACTTTCTCGATGCCGACGCCTATCCCGCGGCGACGTTTGCATCCACCGGCTTTGAGTCGACCGGCGAGGATCAGGGCATCGTCACCGGCGAGCTGACGCTGCACGGCGAAACCCGGACGATTGACATGCCGGTTACCCTGATCGGCGAGGGCGATGATCCCTGGGGTGGCTACCGCGCCGGCTTTGAAGGTAGCACTACGCTGGCGCCGGGCGATTTTGGCGTGGATATGCAGGATTTCCCCGAGCCCATGCGCGAGCTGGAGCTTTACGTCACCTTCGAAGGCATTCGTCAGTAACAGGGTCTGCCAGCGAAAGCGCCACCGCCTTGCCCAGGGCGGTGGCGCTTTTACGTTGGGGCCACGGTTTTCCACCGGGAGAGATTCTTGGCATACGCATCGCAGACTACAGCGGCCGGCCCGCTGGGCAAGCAGCTGTGGCAGCAAACCTGGCCCATGGCCATTGGCGCCCTGTCGCTGCTGGGCTTCCAGCTGGTGGACAGCGCCTTTATCGCCCGGCTGGGCACCGCGCCGCTGGCGGCGCAGTCGTTTACCTTTCCGCTGTCGTTTCTGATTATCGGGACCCAGGTGGGTATCGGTATCGCCATCGCCGCGCTGATCTCTCGAGCGCTGGGCGCCGGAGAAACGGCCCGGGCCCGGCGCCTGAGCAGCCTGGTGATGATGGTCGGCAGTACGCTCATTGGCGTTTTGGCGCTGGGGCTGTGGGTCGGCCAGCAGCCGCTTTTCACCGCGCTGGGCGCGGATCAATCCGCGTTTGACTATATTGCCCGCTATTGGCCGGTACAGCTGCTCGCGGCCTGGTTCGGGGCGCTGGCGTATTTTTCCTACAGCGTGTTCCGCGCCCACGGCAATACCCGCCTGCCGGGCAATATGATGCTGGTCACCAGCCTGGTCAACCTGGCGCTGGACCCGCTGCTGATTTTCGGTGCCGGGCCCGTCGGCGGCCTGGGGCTGCCGGGCGCCGCCTGGGCCAGCGTTATTGCTTTCGGCGTGGGGCTGGGGATTACCGCGCGCCAGCTGGGGCGTCATCGCTGGCTGACGCGGCGGGGGCTGGGCGCCGAAGCGCGGTATTCGGCCGGGCCCTTTGCCGGTATTGCCGGCCCGGCCATGATCAGCCAGCTGATGCCGCCGCTGTCGGCCATGCTGGCGATCGCGGTGGTGTCCTCGCTGGGCGAGACCCTGGTGGCCGCCTGGGGGCTGGGCAGCCGGCTGGAGACGCTATCGCTGATGGCGATTCTGGCCATGACCATGTCGCTGCCGCCCTGGCTGGGCCGCTGCTACGGGGCCGGCGACTGGGATCAGATTCGGCGTCTGCTGCGCCTGGCACTCCAGGTGGCCGTGCTCTGGCAGCTGGCGCTGGGGCTGGTCATGGTGCTGGCGTCCCGCTGGGTGGCGCTGGTGCTGGCCGGCGAGCCCGAGGTGCAGCATGAACTGGCACTACTGATCCGCTTTTTGTTGCCCAGCTATGCCGCGCTGGGGGTCTGCATGCTGGTCGTGTCCGCGGGCAATGCGCTGGGCTTTCCGCTCTGGTCGATGGTGATGTCCGGGGTGCGGCTGTTCGTCTGCTACCTGCCGTGTCTGTGGGTGGGGATGCAGCTGGGCGGCTGGACCGGGCTTGCCGCAGGTGCGGCGCTGGGTAACCTGCTGGCCGGTCTGACGGCGTGGCGGCTGCTGCGGCGTATGGTCGGCGCTCGGTCCTCGAGAGACGCAAGCGCAGATAACGCCTGATCCGGCGCCCCGGGCTCCGGCGGCGAAGGCGCGAATCATACCCTGGCGGGTGGAACCCTGCAGTCAACATGCTCGGGGAAAAACAGATGCAAAAGAGCGCCCGACTACCTGAGCGTAGCCGGGCGCTTTGTTACCGAGACGCGATTGCGGGGGCGCGTTAGTCGTCGACGCTGACGCCGTTGACCACAGCGATGGCTTTGGCAATGTAGGGCAGGTTCTCCTGCGAGAAGCCGGCGACGTTGGCGCGACCCGAGCGCACCATGTAGATGCCGAACTCTTCGCGCAGGCGGTCAACCTGATCCGGCGTCAGGCCGGTGTAGGAGAACATGCCGCGCTGCTCGCCCACGCAGGCGTACTTGTCGGCCAGACCGTAGGGTTCGAGCGCCTTGACGAATGCCTGCCGCAGACCGTTGACGCGGTCGCGCATTTCGGTCAGTTCCTCGCGCCAGGCGGCGGCAAGCTCGGGATCGTGGAGAATCTCGCCGACAATCGAGCTGCCGTGGGCCGGCGGGTTGGAGTAGTTCTCCCGGGCGACAATGGCAAACTGCGAGCGTACGTTTTCCATCTGCTCGGCGTTTTTGGCCACGGCAATCAGGCAGCCGGTGCGCTCGTTGTAGATACCGAAGTTCTTGGAGCAGGAGCTGGTGATGATGACTTCATCCAGCTGCTCGGCGAATAGGCGCACGCCGTGGGCGTCCTCGTCCAGCCCCTGGCCGAAGCCCTGGTAGGCAAAGTCGATTAGCGGCAGCAGCTTGCGTTCGCGTACGACCTCGAGCACAGCCTGCCACTGCTCGGCGGAGAGATCGAAGCCGGTGGGGTTGTGGCAGCAGGCGTGGAGCACGACCACATCGCCCTCGGGAATCTGCCGAATGGCCGCGAGCATACCGTCGAAGTCGAGGCGGTTGTCGGCATCCACGTAGGGGTATTTATGCAGCTCGATACCCGCCGCGGTGAAGATGCCGTGGTGGTTGGGCCAGGTCGGGTCGCTGACCCAGATGTCCCTGCCGGGCAGCTGTTTGGCGATGAAGTCGGCCGCCAGGCGCAGCGCGCCGGTGCCGCCGGGAGACTGGGTCGCGCTGGCGCGGCCGGCTTCCAGCACCGGAGACTCCGCCCCGAGAACCAGCGGGAGTATCGCGTTACCGTAGGCCGGCGCGCCGTGAGAGCCGATGTAGGTCTTGGTGGTTTCGTTTTTGAGCAGGCGGGTTTCGGCCTCCTTGACCGCCCGCATGACCGGCGTATTGCCTTTGTCATCGCGGTAGACACCGACCCCCAGATCAACCTTCTGCGGATTGGTGTCGTTCTTGAACGCTTCGATCAGCCCGAGAATGGCATCGCCGGGCACTCGTTCAACAGGTTCAAACATGAATTGGGCTACCTCGTTATCTGGCGGCGGTATGTGAAGTGGCTTCAAATGAGAAGTGGCTTCGAATAATAAGAAGTGGCTCTGGATGCGAAGTGGCTCCGGATGTGAGATGAAAGCGGATACACCACAGGCCGGCTTCGTGTCACTGTATAATGCCATTGTGCCGGGTAATCTGCTACTGCCGAGCCGGCGGCGGCTTTTTGTTATTCATTTTTGCGTTATTGGTCTTATTATTTATTACTTTTGGGTCTTCACGGGGTTCGCTATGCTGCGCTGATAGCCGATGAACTTTCCCCGAGGTGCCCTGTGGCATTGCTAGAGCGTATTTCTTCCCAGCCGAAAGGCAGCGTCAGCCTGGTGGGCGCGGGTCCCGGTGACCCGGAGCTGCTGACCATGAAAGCCTACAAACGCCTGCAACAGGCGGACATCGTGCTGCACGACCGTCTGGTCAGCCCCGAGGTGCTGGCCGTGGTTCCCGCCGCCGCGCACCGGTGTTACGTGGGCAAGGCGCGCTCGCGCCACAGCGTGCCCCAGCAAGGCATCAACCAGGCGCTGGTCGACTGGGCGCGCGAAGGCTACGCCGTGGTGCGCCTGAAAGGCGGCGACCCGTTTATTTTCGGCCGTGGCGGCGAGGAGCTGGAAACCCTGGTCGCGCAGCAGATTCCGGTAGAGGTAATTCCCGGCATTACCGCCGCCTCGGGTTGCGCCAGCTATGCGGGCATTCCACTGACGCATCGCGACCATGCCCAGTCGGTGCGGCTGGTCACCGGGCATTTACAGGACGGTGACTGCGACCCCGACTGGCAGTCGCTGGCCCGGCCCGGACAAACCCTGGTGTTTTACATGGGGCTGGCCCGTCTGGCGAGCATCTGTGCTGCGCTGAGGGAACACGGACTCGCGGCGAACACGCCGCTGGCGCTGGTGTCACAGGGGACGACCCGGGATCAGCAGGTACACGAGGGGCGGCTGGATGCTCTGCCGGCCAGCTATCTGGCCGACGAGATTCCGTCGCCGACGCTGCTGATTGTCGGAGAAGTGGTCAGACTTCACCGCTCGCTTGCCTGGTTTGACGCCCCCGGCGGCCGGGCCGGGGGCTTCATCGACGATCGCCGGCTGTCGCCGCTGCGCTGTGTGACGTAGCAACGGCGCTGCGGGTAGTCAGACACGAATCGGTGTGTATGCTGGTAGCGTGTACTGTTGCGCAACAGACGGTATAGCTTAATCGACCGTATCAATACATTTATTAACGCTTTCTTGACCGCGTCAACGCGAAGGGGAATCCATCATGGCAGACGATCATCGTCCCGAAGATAACCGCCCGGAAGATACGGAGGCGCAAGACACGGATTCGCAGGATACTGGCTCGAAGGAAAACCGGCCGGAAACCGGCCACGACGAGCCGCAGGCCTCGGCAAACGGCGGCGGCAAGCCGTCGGCCGGCGCGCTGATGAAGGACAACCGCGTCAAGGCGATTGCCGGTATTGCCGCCATCGCCGTGGTGTGGGCGATCATTGCTCAATCCAGCGCCGGCTCCCGCGGCGAGCATATCGAGAGCCTCGAAGGCCAGCTGGCGGATACCCAGCAGGAAAATCGCCAGCTGGGCGAAGAGCTCGCCGATCAGAAGGAAGCCAAACAGAACGTGGCCGCGCTGAAGAAGCAGATCACTGCGCTCGAGAAAGATCAGCAGCAAGCGGAAGCGTCGCTGGAAGACACCCGCAACAGCATCAGCGAGGCGGAAAGCACCCTGGAAGACCGCCAGGCCAGGCGGGATGCACAGCAGCAAAAACTCGACGAGCTGCAGCAGCAGGTCAGCGACACCCGGGAAGAGCTGACTCAGCTGGAAGACAAGGCTGATGAAGTGCAAGCCGCGCGCCAGGAAGCAACCGAGGCGCGCAAGGAAGCCGAAGACGCCCGCCAGCAGGCTGAAGAGGCCCGCCAAAGCGCCGAGGCCGACCGCCAGAAAGCCGAAGAACAGCGCCAGCAGGCGGTCAAGGAACGGCAGCAGGCGGAAGACACGCTAAGCACGCTTGAACAGGACATCGACACTGCCGAAGAGCGCCTGAAAGCGGCGAAAGACGAGATCAAAAGCGTGGAGCAAAAACGCGACGCCCTGGCGCAGGAGCGCGACGATGTTCGCGCGCAGCGCGATGTCCTCCAGGACGAAGTGGACGCGCTGGACGAAAAGCGTGCGTCACGCGCGCAGGAGCTTGAGGCAACCAGCACCAGGCTGAACAAGCTGATGTCCATGCTGGAAAGCGGACGCGGCGAGCTGGACAAGGTCAATAACGGCCTGGGTGAGCGCCAGACCCAGCTTGAAAGCCTGCAGACTCAGCTCGATCAGTGGCGCGGCGACATGAGCTCGCTGGAAGAACAGCTGGCCGCCGATAACGACAGCGCCGACGCGGCTGACCAGCCGGCATCGTCTGCCGCCGATGACGCCGATGAAAACGACGCCCAGAAGTCGGATGAAGAGAAGCTGGATAAAGAGAACGCGGCTACGTCCACGCCGAGCGAGCAGGCGTCCGGTGAGAACAAGCCCGATGAGAACAAGCCCGATGAGTCCACATCGGACGACCGGGAAGCGGAAAAATCCGATTCGGGCAAGAGCGTCGAGTTTGAAGCCGCCGGTGACGAGGCCGACGCCGATGCCGAAGACGATGATGCCAACAGCGATGCGGCTGAAAGCAGTGATGCCAACAGCCATAACGCTGAAAGCGATGATGCCGAGGCCAACGACAACGATAGCTAAGGCAATGCCCCCAGGGCGATGAAGCCAAAAGCGAAAACGGGCACCTGCCACGGCAGGTGCCCGTTTTTTGGTTGGTACAGGAAAACGGCGGCCACCGGCCATAAAAAACCCCGGCATGGCGCCGGGGCAGAATGGCCGAAAGGGCCGTCAACGGCATGCGCCGCGACGTCAGGATGGCTTCAGGTCGTCGGTGTGATAAATCACCTCCGACTTGTTGCTCGCCAGCTCGTCAAAGGCAAAATCGTCCACGGTGAGCAGCTCCAGCACCTGAGCCTCGAACTCTTCCATGAACAGCGCGTCTTCCCGGCTGATCAGACCGGCTTCCAGGCCGGCTTCTACACGCTGCTCGGGGTGCAGCGCCGTTCCGGGCAGCTCGCCTTTGGCATAGGCCTTGTTGAGCGTGCGATAGAGCGTTTCGGCGCGGTCGTACTCCGCCAGCAGGGCGTTGTACGTGGCCAGCGGGTTGGGCTGGTCGCCGTCGTTTTGGTCCCAGGTGTTCTGCAGTAGACGCGAACGCAGCGCCGAATCCGTGGAGACGCGCTTGGCGATATCCCGCGCCAGGTCGTCGTGGGGCTTGTTCCAGCGACGCCCGGTGGGCATGACCAGCAGCTTGAGCGTTTTGCCCAGTGCCCGGTTGGGCAGGTTATCGAAAGTTTCAATAAACGCCTGTTCGGCCCGCTGGAGCAAAAAGCGGCAGCTGAAGTGCATCAGCGTTTCTTCGCCTTCGACCTTGTTGCCGGCTTCCCACTGCTTGAGCACCATGGAAGCCAGATACAGGTTGGACAGCACATCGCCCAGCCGCGCCGAGAGCATCTCGCGTTTCTTCAACGCCGATCCCAGGCTGGCCATGGCGGCGTCGGCGCAGAGGCCGAAGCCGGCGGAGAGGCGCGCGATATCCCGGGCGTAGGTTTTCGCCGGCTCGTCAAAGGGCACGTCGGGTTTGCCCATCCCGAGCCCCATGGTGAAGGCGCGGGCGGCGTTGCCGAAAATCAGCCCGATGTGGCCGAAAAACGCCTTGTCAAACGCCCTAGCGTCATCGGTGTCCTTGGCCGCCAGCTCGGCGAGCACGTACGGGTGGCAGCGAATCGCCCCCTGGCCGAAGATCATCAGGTTGCGGGTCATGATGTTGGCGCCTTCCACGGTGATGGCCACCGGGTTGGCGCTGTAGCCGATGCCCAGATAGTTGCGCGGACCCAGCGTGACGGTCTTGCCGCCGTGGACGTCCATCGCATCACCCAGCAGTACGCGCTGGTACTCGGTCAGCTGGCTTTTGAGAATCGCCGACGGCACCGCGGGTTTTTCGCCGTGGTCGATCAGGTTGGCGGTCTGGTACACCGT
The DNA here is from genome assembly GCF_000334215.1 of Vreelandella jeotgali Hwa. GTDB lineage: Bacteria > Pseudomonadota > Gammaproteobacteria > Pseudomonadales > Halomonadaceae > Vreelandella > Vreelandella jeotgali. Next base: position 183,767 of record NZ_AMQY01000014.1, read on the forward strand.
GGCCTGGGTAATGTAGGCCATGGAGGCCATGCGCGAGAGCGGCTCCTGCACGCCTTCCATCTCCGCGACCGGTACGTTGAACTGGCGGCGGATGCGGGTAAAGCCGCCGCTCCAGCCCAGCGCGTAGCGCGCGGTACCGGTGGCGCCCGAGGGCAGGGTGATGCAGCGGCCGATGGACAGGCACTCGACCAGCATGCGCCAGCCTTCGCCGATCATGGCCTCGCCGCCGATGATGGTGGAAAGCGGCACGAAGACGTCTTCCCCCCGGATCGGGCCGTTCAGGAAGGGGCTGCCGATAGGCGCGTGACGCCGGCCGATGTCCATGCCGTCGGTATCACGGGGGATCAGCGCCAGGGTAATGCCGCGATCCTCGTCGTCGCCGAGCAGGTTGTCCGGGTCAAACAGCCGGAAGGCCAGGCCCACGACCGTGGCGATGGGGGCCAGGGTAATCCAGCGTTTTTCAAAGTTCAGGCGCACGCCGAGCACGTCTTCGCCGTCGATGGTCTGCTGACAGACAATGCCGGTATCGGGCAGCGAGGTGGCATCGGACCCTGCGCGCGGGCCGGTGAGGCCAAAGCAGGGGATTTCGCGGCCATCGGCCAGGCGCGGCAGATAGTGGTCTTTCTGTGTTTCGGTGCCGTATTTCAGCAGCAGCTCACCCGGCCCCAGCGAGTTGGGTACGCCGACGGTGCTCATCAGGGTTTCATTGACCGAGATCTTTTGCAGCACCATCGACTGCGCCTTGGCCGAAAAGCCCAGACCGCCATAGGCTTCCGGGATGATCATGCCGAAAAAGCCTTGCTTTTTCAGGTAATCCCAGAGCTCCAGGGGCAGGTCGGCGCGTTCCCGGGCAATGTCCCAGGCGTTGCACATGCCGGCGGCTTTTGAGCACTGCACGTCAAGAAACGACTGCTCGGCGTCGGTCAGGCCGTTATCGTTATAGGCCAGCAGGCTTTTCCACTGCGGCCTGCCGGAAAACAGCTCGCCGTCCCAGGAAACGGTACCCGCGTCAAGCGCCGTGCGCTCGGTATCGGATACCTTGGGGGCTATCTTCTTGAACATGGCAAAAAGGCGCGGGGTCAGCCATGCCCGGCGCACCAGCGGAAGGCTGGTAATGGCAATCACGGCGGCCCCGATCAGCAGCACAACGCCGATCACCGGTGCTCCCAGCCCCAGGCCGACAAGGCCGAGTACGCCGGGTACCAGCAGCCCCGCCACAGCACCGGCCTCGCGCCGCAGCACGATGACCAGGCCGACGACGGCCAGCACGATTAACAGTAAGGTGAGCATAGACTCTCTCCAGGTAGCGTCAGAACGGTAGTGTCAGACGATCTATTCGAACACTCGTTTGAATACTCGCAGACTCTACCCCCGGTCCGCAAGTCAACTCTGGCCCAGGAGAGACGGCGCCGCCGGCAACCCCCGCAAAAAAAGGCGCTGCGGATGATCCGCAGCGCCTGGTGTTGTCGGCAATGGCCGAGGCCGTACCCGAATGTTTTGCCTTGTTCGCTCAGGCGCTTTCCGCCACGTAATAGGGCACGTCGGCGCGCGGCAGGGGCTCGCGGCCGCGAATCCGGTCGGCCATTTTCTCCGCGAGCATGATCGTCGGCGCGTTGAGGTTGCCGGCGGGAATCAGCGGGAACAGCGAGGCGTCCACCACGCGCAGCGCTTCCACCCCGTGCACTCGTCCTTCGCCGTCGGTGACCGCCAGGTCGTCTTCGCCCATGCGGCAGGTACCGCAGGGGTGGTAGGCGGTTTCGGCGTTGTTGCGGATGAAGGTATCCAGCTCGGCATCGCTTTGGGCATCGCGGCCCGGGGCAATTTCCCGACCCCGGTAGGCGTCAAACGCCGGCTGGTCGATGATGTCGCGCGTCAGCCGGATGCCGTCGCGGAATTCCTGCCAGTCCTTTTCGGTGGCCATGTAGTTGAACAGGATGCTGGGCGCGACGCTTGGATCCTTCGACGTCAGCTGTACCCGGCCGCGGCTTTCCGAACGCATGGAGCCGACATGGGCCTGAAAGCCGTGGGCCTGCACCGCGCTCTTGCCGTTGTAGCTGATGGCGATGGGCAGAAAGTGGTACTGCAGATTGGGCCAGGCTTCCGCGTCGTTCGAGCGAATAAAGGCGCAGGCCTCGAACTGGTTGCTGGCACCGACACCGGTGCCGCCGAACAGCCACTGGGCGCCGATTTTGGGCTGGTTATACCACTTGAGCGCGGGGTAGAGCGAAATCGGTTCCTTGCACTCGTACTGCAGGTACATTTCCAGGTGATCCTGGAGGTTTTCGCCCACGCCGGGCAGCGTGTGAACCGGCGTGATGCCCAGACGTTCAAGCAGGTTGGCATCGCCTACGCCGGAGCGTTGCAGAATCTGCGGCGAGGCAATGGCGCCGGCGCACAGCAGCACCTCGCGCCGGGCGTGTGCCGTCCGCGGCTGGCCCTTGCGCGAGTAGCGCACGCCGGTGGCGCACTTGCCGTCAAACTCGATAACGTCGGTCAGCGCGTGGGTTTCCACGGTCAGGTTGTCGCGCTGTTTGGCGGTATCGAGATAGCCCCGGGCGGTGGAGGCACGCCGGCCGTTGGGAGTGACGAAGCGGTCCATGGGGCCAAAGCCTTCCTGACGATAGCCGTTGACGTCCTCGGTTTCGGCGTAGCCCGCCTGCACGCCGGCGTCGATGAAGGTGCGGTACAGCGGGTTGTTGCCCGGTTTGGGCGTAGCCACATCCACCGGCCCGTCGCCGCCGTGGTAGTCGTTGGCGCCGACGTCCCGACGTTCGGCCTTTTTGAAGTAGGGCAGGCAGCTGGGGTAGTCCCAATCTTCCAGCCCCGGATTTTGCGCCCAGCCGTCGTAGTCGAGAGCATTGCCGCGGATGTAGCACATGCCGTTGATCAGCGATGAGCCGCCGAGGCCCTTGCCGCGTCCGCATTCCATGCGCCGGCCGCCCATGTGCGGCTCCGGGTCGGTATGAAAGGCCCAGTTGTTGCGCGTGCCCTGCAGCGGATAGGCCAGCGCGGCGGGCATCTGGGTGCGAAAATCCAGGCGATAATCGGGGCCGCCGGCTTCGAGCAGCAGGATGCTGACGTCGCTGTCTTCGGTCAGGCGGGTGGCCAGCACATTGCCGGCAGAGCCGGCACCGATGATGATGTAGTCGAATTCGCGGGTCCGGGACATGGAGCTCTCCTTGGAGCCCCCGCCGCTGGGGCAGGGGCCGTAGCCGGGTCAGGTCATGTTGATGCAGGTCATGTGGTGTGGGGTCAATACAGGCGCGTTAAAACGCGGACTCAAACGGGCCCATTTCCACCTGGACGGATTTGGTCCGGGTGTAGTGGTCCAGGGCTTCCAGGCCGTTTTCCCGCCCGATGCCGGACTGCTTATAGCCGCCGACCGGCATCTCGGCCGGGGAGTCGCCCCAGGTGTTGATCCAGCAGATGCCCGCTTCGAGCCGGTGGATGACGCGGTGGGCACGGTTCAGGCTTTCGCTGAATACCCCGGCGGCGAGGCCGTAGTCGGTGGCGTTGGCGCGCCGGATGGCTTCGTCTTCATCGCTGAAGGTCAGCAGCGACATCACCGGGCCGAAAATTTCCTCGCGGACGATGCGCATATCGTCGCGGCAGTCGGCGAAAATGGTCGGCGCCGCCCAGGCACCCTGCGCGAAGGCGCCATGAGTAAACGCCGCGTCGTCGCCGGTCAGCACGCGGGCACCTTCTTCCCTGCCCAGGGCGATATAGTCCAGTACCTTTTGCTGATGCTCAAAGCTCACCAGGGGGCCGAAGTTGACCTCGGGATCGAGGGGGTCGCCGGCACGGATACGCGCCACGCGGGCCAACAGCTTCTCTTCAAAGGCCTCGTTGATCGACTCCTCGACCAGAACCCGGGTGCCGTTGGTGCAGACCTGACCGCTGGAATAGAAGTTGGCCATCATCGCCGCATCGGCCGCGCGGTCCAGGTCGGCATCGGCAAACACCAGCATGGGCGATTTGCCGCCGAGCTCCATGGTGACGTCCTTCAGCGTCGAGCCGCCGGCGGTTGCCATGACCTGGCGGCCGGTGCCGGCTTCGCCGGTGAAGGTGATCTTGGCGATATCCGGGTGCCGGGTGAGCATTTCACCCACGCGGCCATCGCCCTGCACCACGTTGAACACGCCGTCGGGCAGGCCGGCTTCGGTGAAGATATCGGCCAGTTTCATTGCCGTCAGCGGGGTTACCTCGCTGGGCTTGAACACCACGGCGTTGCCTGCAGCCAGCGCTGGAGCGGCTTTCCAGCAGGCGATCTGCAGCGGATAGTTCCAGGCGCCGATAGCGCCGACTACTCCCAGCGGCTCACGGCGGGTATAGACGAAAGAGTCCTGACGCAGCGGAATCTGGCGCCCCTCAATGGCGGCGGCCTGGCCGGCGTAATACGCCAGGGCATCGGCGCCGGTGTGAATATCCACCTCGGTGGTTTCGCTCAGCGGCTTGCCGGTGTTGCGGGTTTCCAGCTCGGCCAGGGTCGCGTTCTGCTCGCGCAGCATGGCGGCGGCGCGGTTGAGCACTTCGCCGCGCTGCATGCCGGTCATCGCGGCCCAGGCTTGCTGACCCCGGGCGGCGCTGGCAACGGCCGTGTCGACGTCGGCGCTGCTGGCCTGGCCGACGGTGGCGAGCAGGCCGGCATCAAACGGGTTGGTGACGCTAAAGGTCTCGCCCGAGGTTGCCGCAACGGCGCGGCCGTCGATGTAAAGCGGATGAATATCATGTGTCATGGGAGTCTCCTTCGGCGGCTGGCCGGGGGTCAGCGGTGCCGCAGTGGTGAGCAAGCAGTTGGTCGAGGCAGTCGAACGCCAGGCGTCGCGCGCCGTCGGCATCCAGCCCGTCGGGGGTAAGCGCGCCGCGCAGCCAGAGGCCGTCGATCATCGCCGCCAGCCCCCGAGCCGCGTCGCGCGCTTCAATGCGGGGCATCACCCGGGAAAAATGAAAGCACAGGTTGGCGTACAGCCGGCGGTCGTTGACGTTTTGCAGCCGTGCCAGTTCGGGCTGGTGCATGCTGCTCGTCCAGAAGGCCAGCCAGGTCTTGGCGGCGGGGCCGGTGACCTGGGTGCGATCAAAGTTGCCTTCGATGACGGCGCCGATGCGCGCCCGGGGAGCGTCGTCGGCAAGCTCGCGTCGGCGTTCGCCCACGGCGTTGCCCAGATCGGTCAGAATCTGGCGCATGGTGGCTTCCAGCAGGCCATCCTTGCCGCCAAAGTAATGGCTGATAATACCCGCCGATACGCCCGCCCGGCGGGCAATCTGCACGATGGTCGCGTCGGCCAGACCAATGTCGTCGATGGCGTTCATCGTGGCATTGATCAGCTGCTGGCGGCGCATGGACTCTACTCCCACCTTGGGCACGGCGTATTCTCCCGGTGTCGCGCGTCTGGACGCGGCGTTGAAAAAAGTCGCCGAAGCGGCCCGGAAGCCGCTCGGCGGAGGCGTTGTGGCGCCGATGGCGTCAGCCTTGGCCGCGCCTGCCTCGGAACCGAATGACGCTATGCACTTGAAACCGGCGTGCATGCGTGATTACCTGTGTAGCGTAATATTTTTTTATTGAACGTTCAATCAATGATTTGTTCAATAGCGATTCCTGGCGTTAACGGGTTCAAACAGCTCGTTTTCCGCAACGCCCGTTGCGCAACGCTGGATCAATCAACGACTGGAGGATTTCACATGAGCTTTTCCGCTCCGTCATCGCTGCGCTGGGTTGCTGCCCTGACCCTCGCCGCCGGTGTTCCCGCTACCGCCCTGGCGCAGCAGTGCGATACCGTCCGTTTTGCCGAGGTCGGCTGGACCGACATTACCGCGACCACCGCGCTCACTACCGAAGTGCTGGAAGGACTGGGGTACAACACGCGGGTGGATACCGTTTCCGTGCCGATTGCCTACTCGGGCATGAAAAACAACGACTTCGACGTCTTCCTCGGCAACTGGATGCCGACCATGGCCACCATCAGCGACCGCTATGTGGATGGCGGCAGCGTCGAGCGCCTGGAAGCCAATCTGGAAGGCGCCAAGTACACCCTGGCCGTGCCCCAGTACGTGTACGACGCCGGCGTGACTTCGGTAACCGACCTGGCCGAGCATGCGGAAAAGTTTGAATCCCGCATTCACGGCATCGAAGCCGGCAACGACGGCAACCAGCTGATTCAGGACATGATCGACAACGGTGCCTACGGCCTGGACGACTGGCAGCTGGTGGATTCCAGCGAAGCGGGCATGCTCTCCGAGCTCAAGGCGCGCACGCCCAAGGAAAAGTGGATGGTGTTTCTGGGCTGGGAGCCGCACCCGATGAACACCAACTTTGACATGGCCTATCTGTCCGGCGCCGACGACTACTTTGGCCCCAATCTCGGCGGCGCCACGGTGTATACCAACGTCCGCAGTGGCTATACCCAGGAATGCTCCAACGTCGGCACGCTGCTCAATAACCTGACGTTCACGCTGGAAATGGAAAACCAGCTGATGGGCAACATCATGGACGACGGGGAAAATCCCCGCGATGCCGCTCACGCCTACCTCAAGGCCAACGACGAAGTGCTCGACGACTGGCTGGACGGCGTTACCACCGCTGACGGCGAGCCCGGCGCGCCGGCCGTGCGTTCCGCGCTGAACTGATTGCATCCGAATCGCGCCATACGCGGCAAGGGCAGGAAAAATGACTTGCCTTTGCCGTTATCAGCGGGCATAATGCGTGCCCGCTGATGGCGAAAAGGCTACGTAGCTCAGTTGGTTAGAGCACATCACTCATAATGATGGGGTCCCCTGTTCGAATCAGGGCGTAGCCACCACAGCGAGAAAACGCGGGCGTCGGCCTGCTGCGATGGTGGCCCCTCAGGTCCTCCCGCAACGCTAAATCGCGAACCCCGCCAGGCCCGGAAGGGAGCAACGGTAGTGATGGATGCGTGTGCCGGGATGCGGCTTTTGGGGCCGCCTCCATTTCTGCCCTCTGTAGCATTTCCATCCCCTGTATTTTTCTCTCCTTGCCTCTCGACTCCTCGCCGCTGCATCTTTTTTCTCTGCTGCTTCTGTCCCCGCATCCCTGTCCTTATACCTGCATTTTTACCTCTTGAATCTCCGATCCCTGAACGACCCCTGGAGCCGCGTTAGTTGCTCGATGCCGCGATATCATCGCAGCAAATAAACGCATAACATATAAACTATTGCTAATAAAAAGGTCTGATAAAGACTGGCGCTTGGAAAAGGTGCTTAAAGGGTGGGAGGGAGCCGATGCTGAAAAGGCGCCGGAAGGGTACTGAAAGATGCCGAAAAGCTGTTGAAAAAAGGGGGCGCTGAACGCCCCCGGTTACTGGCTTGTGTTGATACTGGCCTGTGTTGACGCCGGCGGGGTTACGCCGTCGTGTTGTCGGCGATGCGGGCGTATTCGTCCAGGCAGTCGGGATTGAGCAGCGAGCCGCGGTTTTTCACCGGCTTGCCGGTTACCAGCTGCAGCACGGCTTTTTCCACCTTCTTGCCGTTGAAGGTGTAGGGCACTTCCGCGACCGGGAAAATCCTTTTGGGCACGTGGCGCGGCGAGGCTTCAGCGCGCAGGCGCTTGCGTATACGGTCCTGCATGGCGTCGTCCAATGCCTGGCCGTCGCGGGTCACGACGAACAGCCAGAGATCCATGTTGCCGTCGCCGGTGGGGTAGCCCACTACAACCGAATCCTCGATGTCGTCCAGCGCCTCGACCACGCGGTAGATTTCCGACGGTCCCATGCGCACGCCGCCGGGCTTGAGCATGGTGTCGCTGCGCCCGGTAATCACCACGCCGCCGGACGGCCGCAGTTCGGCCATGTCGCCGTGGGTCCAGATATCGTCGCGGTCGCTGAAGTAGGTATCCAGATAGCGCTGGCGGCCATCGTCGCCCCAGAAAGCCAGCGGCATGGACGGGAAGGGCTCGGTGCAGATCAGCTCGCCTTCGCGGCCGGTGACGGGAATGTCGCGGTCGTCCAGCACCGCGACGGCCATGCCCAGCCCCGGCCCCTGGATTTCGCCGCGGTGCACCGGCTCGGCCGGGTTGCCCATGACGAAGCAGCCGAGGATCTCGGTACCGCCGGAAATCGACGCCAGGCAAAGATCGCTGCCTACCGCGTCGTATACCCAGTCAAAGAGGTCGGCGGTCAGCGGTGCGCCGGAGGTCAGGATCATACGCAGCGCGGACAGGTCCAGCGTCTCTCCCGGGCGGTAGCCGCCCTGCATGATCAGCTTGAGGTACTGCGGGCTGGTGCCGAAATGGGTGGCGCCGGTCTCGGCTGCCAGGCGCCAGAGCAGGTCGGTATCCTTGTTGCCTTCGGCGTCGATTCGGGGCACCGGCGCGCCGTCGTAGAGCACTAGGGTGGCACCGCTGGCCAGGGTGGTGATCATCCAGTTGTACATCATCCAGGCGGTGGTGGTGTAATACAGCACGCGATCCCCCGGGCCGATATCACAATGCAGCATGTGCTCCTTGCGATGCTCGATCAGCGTACCGCCGGTGCTGTGGACGATACACTTGGGCAGCCCCGTGGTGCCCGAGGTATAGATGATGTAGAGCGGATGGTTGAAATCAAAGCGCGGGTAGTCCGGCTCGTCAGCGCTGTTGGCCGCCAGGTCGCTTAACCGGCTGACCCCGATCGGCGAGGCCTCGGGTTCGGTGTCGTCGAGCATCAGCACCTGTTCCACGTCGAGCGACCGGGCGATCTCGCCGATGCGCTCGTCGAGCTCGTGGATTTTGCCGTTATAGCGGTATCGGGAGACCGATATCAGCACTTTCGGCTCGATCTGGCCAAAGCGGTCGAGAACCCCCGAGACGCCGAACTCCGGTGCGCATACGGACCAGATGGCGCCGATCGAGGCCGTGGCCAGCACCATGACCAGCGTATCCAGGGTGTTGGGCAGCAGCCCCGCAACGCGGTCGTTTTCGCCCACACCCAGCTGGCGCAGCGCCTGTTGAGCGCCGGCCACACGGGCGCGCAGCTCGGCAAGCGTTACCTCTCTGCCGACGCCGCCTTCGCCGGTTTCGATGATGGCGATGCTGTTCGGGTCGCCGGCCAGCATGTTTTCGGCAAAGTTGATGGTGGCCCCGTCAAAAAAGCGTGCCTCCATCATGCGTTTGTCGTTTTGCGGCGTTAATACCCGGTCGTAGGCGCTGGCTTTAATCCCGGAAAACTGCCAGAACTCGGCCCAGAAATCTTCCAGGCAGGCCACCGAATAACGGTGCAGGCCGGCATAGCTGGCGTTTTCCAGCCCCGCCTGCCGGGCAAACTGCATCATCTGTGTGGCCTGACGCTGGCTGTCGGTAGGCGTCCAGCAACGCGACGGGGCAATATTGGCGTAGCTCATTGTTGTGTCACCCATTGATGGTGGTTTCAGCGCAAGGAAGAGATGCGGCGCTCAGCCTTCCGCGGTGTCGTGCTCCGGCAGGCCGGCCGCCAAGGGGATGGTCGCGGCGCCGCCGACCAGGGCGACCCATAGCGGCGCTTCGGGCCCCCAATGGGCCGCTACCGGCCCCAGCAGCATGATACCCAGTGCGGCCAGGCCGTTGGATAGTCCCAGCGCCAGCCCGGATCCCAGCGAGCGGTTTTCGGGGAGAATATCCTGGGCCATCAGCACGCCCAGCGGCAGCGTGGCAAAGAGGCTGATGCCCAGCACGCCGAGCACCAACCATACCCAGCCACCGCTGGTGAGCATGAAAGCGGCCAGCATCAGGGTCGACAGGATCATGGCCGAGACCATCAGCGGCCGGCGTCCCACCTTGTCGGACAGATGACCGCCGCCCACATTACCGATCACGCCCACGACCAGCATCACCGTAATAAAGCTGGCGCCGGTAGTCAGCGAGCCGCCGGTCTGTGCCCATGCCACGGGAACAAAGGTGATGACGGAAAACATCATCAGCGACCGCAGCGTGGAAAAGGCAATCAGCCGGGTAATCGGCCGGGCGTGACGGCGCCACTCGATGGGCGTGGCATTGGTCGTGCGCGCCGGCAGCCGCGGGGCAAAGCGGAACAGCAGCGGCAGGGTAAACAGCGCCGGCAGGGTGAGCACCCACAGGTATGCGAGCCCCCACTGAACCACGACCCAGCTGGCAATGGCCGGCCACACCCCGCGGCCGACTTCGCCGCCGACCATGAAAACCGACATGGCCATGCCCGGCCGGTTGCCGCCCAGCTGCCGTATGCCGGCCAGCGCCTGGGGGTGGAAAAACGAGTTGGCGATACCGATCAGCGCCAGCACTGCCAGCAGTGACCAGAAATCCGGGACGAAGCCGATAAGCGCTCCGCCCAGCGACGAACCGGTGAGGCCCAGCACGACCATGATGCGCCCGCCCACGCGGTCGGCCAGCAGGCCCACCAGCGGCTGTAGCGCCTGCCCCATCAGCAGGGCGGCCATGATGGTGCCCGCCAGCGCTACCGACAGGTTCATCGAGATCAGAATGGCCGGCAGCACCCCCGGCAGGTAGTTGGCCGCACCGTCGTTAAGAAAGTGCGCCCAGCTCATCCCCGCCAGGCGTCGGGGCTGGGGTTCGGCGGCTCGGGGCGGAGTGAATGCCATGCGCTATCTCCGGTGGCGTTTATTGCAGCTGGTCGCGTACTGCCTGCATGGCGGGCTCGCCGTCGCGGGTTTCAACACCGTCGAGCCACTCGGCGACGGTATCCTGATGATTGGTGATCCATTCCCGGGCAACATTATCGGCGTCGCGCTCTTCGCGGGAGTAGGCGTTGACCCATTCGCTCTGGACGCTGCTGCCAACCACAAACTGCTCGAAAAAGCGCGTCAGGTTGGCGTCCTTGTCTTCAATATCGGAGCGCACCACCGTGGCAACGTGGCCTTCCAGCTCGGCTGCGCCGGAGTTGTCGGCGTCTTCGAGATAGTGCATGTCATAGGTCACGTTCATCCAGTGCGGCTGCCAGCCGATAAAGGCGGCCCATTCGTCCTTTTCGACCTTCTGGCCCACCTGGGCGAGCATGGCCGAGGCGCTGGATTCCTGCAGCTGCCAGTCGCCGAGCCCGAACCGCTCTTCGTCGATGACCTTGAGAACGGCATCGTTGATGCCCGAGCCGGCTTCAATACCGTAGATGCGGTTGCCGAAGCGCTCCGCGTGGTCGTCCAGGTCGGTAATGCTGCGGACACCCGCCTGCCAGGCGTTGTCGGTTACGGCAATGCCGGTAATGGCCGAGGGGATGTTGTCGACGATTTCCACTACCGACTCATCTTCCAGCAGCGGTGCCAGCATATCGCGTTCCTGGGGGTACCAGCCCGCGAGGTAGGCTTCGAGGTCGCCCTGGGACAGACCGTTGAGGATGACGCTGACGGCCAGCTCGCGCTGGCGGGTCTCGTAGCCGAGGGTTTCCAGCAGCTGGCTGGCCACTTCACTCTTGACGGTAATGCCCGGCCAGGGCGGAACGCCAAAGCGCACTTCGTCCAGCGTATCCTGCGCGGATGCCGCCTGCGCCGCGGAGATGCCGGTCAGGGTCAGCAGCCCCGCTGACACGATAGCGCTTACCAGCGGGCGATATGTGGTGGATAGCCGTGTGCTGGATAACGTGCTGGATAACAGTGTCATAGCGGATTCTCCCATTGCGAAAACAACCTCATAGCCTGCAACAGATTGTCGAAAAATGCCATGATCGAGCACGCTTCCCACGCTGCTGTCGCCGCTGCCCGGTGCATCGGTAATGCCTGCAAAAGGACTCGGAACCGGAGCAGCAGCGGGAGGCAAAATGGAGAAAACAGGAGCAAAACAGCCGGGAGATGAAGGCAATGACATCGAAAGCCACGGGAAAAGACCGCAGCGACAACGCGCTGGCAGCGCTGCTGAGCGAGGCGGGGCTGACGCCACAGGGTCGCCTGCAAGGCCTGAGCGGCGGTGATATGGCCGGCGTTTACCGCCTGGCGACCGAACAGGGCGACGTGGTGGCCAAACAGGACGACCCCGCGCGGTTGGCCGGCGAGGCCGATGGCCTGCGCGCGTTGCGCCGGGCCGGCACCTGCCTGGTCGTGCCCGAGGTGCTGGGAGAGGCCAACGGCTGGCTGATCATGGAAGCTCTGGAACAGGGCCGCACGCCGCGCCTGGCGGAAACGCTGGGAGAAGGGCTGCGCCAGCTGCATGGCGATACTGCCACGCCACACGGCTGGCCCCGGGACAACGCCTGCGGGCATACCCCGCAGCCCAATGCCCCGCTGGATGACGGCCGCGCCTTTCAGCGTGAACGCCGTCTGGCACCGCTGGCCGAAGCCTGCCATGCCGACGGGCTGTTGAGTGACAGCCTGCGCCGGCGCATTAACGACATCGCCGACGGCCTGGAGACCTGGCTGCCGAACACACCGGCGAGCCTGGTGCACGGCGACCTCTGGTCGGGCAACGTGGTGTTTACCCCGCAAGGGCCGGGGATTATCGACCCCGCGGTGTATCGCCACTACCCGGAAGTCGACCTGGCCATGCTCACGCTGTTTGGCGCGCCGGGCGCAGCCTTTTTTGACGCCTACTGGAACGGCGCGGCGCCCAACGACTGGCCACGCCGGGAAACGCTATTCCAGCTGTATCCACTGCTCAACCACCTGCTGCTGTTCGGCGGCGGTTACCGCAGCGCCGTGGAGCGCACTGTAGAGCGGCTGGAACACGGATAGCGACAGTCATATCCCGGCCACCAGAACACTCAGTAATGGGGTGACAGATCGCCCGATATGCGCAGTTCGGGTGGATCAGTCATCGCCAACTACCGTTGCTTAGCAGCTAAAACGACGCGGGAAGACCAGCGTTTACAGGCTGGCTTCGAACGCTGGCCAGGCCGGATCACCGCCGCGAGTTGTCACGCCTTCCAACATGGCCTGAACGCGCTCCGGATGGTCCTCCAGCCATTCACGGGCGACGATATCCGGGGCGCGTTCCTTTTGCCCGAACTCGTTGATCATCCAGCTTTGCTCTTCGGCGGAGAAGGTAAAGTTTTCAAAGAAGCTGACGAGGTTGGCGTGGCTGTCGGCGTAGGGCGTGCCCATCAGCGTCAGGACCTGGCTTTCGCCGTTGTTCTCGCCGAACAGGTTTTTTGGGTCGTCGAGGTAGCGCATATCAAACTCAAGGTTCATCCAGTGGGGGCGCCAGCCGACCCAGACAATGGGCTCTTCGCGTTCGATGGCGTTGCGCGCTGCGCTGAGCATGGCGACCACGCTAGTGTCGGCCAGCTGCCAATTGCCAAGCCCCCAAGCGTCATTGTCGATGGCCTTGTCAAGCACCTGGCTGGCCGCCGAGCCGGCGCCAAAGCTGTAAATTTTGCTGTCGAAGAGATCACGATTATCGTCCAGGTCGGCAAAGCTCCGAATACCTTGTTCATAGAGGTAGTCGGGGACAACCAGGGTCATTTGTGCGCCGTCGACGTTATTGGCCACCGTAGTGATCGCGCCGCTTTCGTCGAGCGGCGTATAAAGCGGCTCCTGGGCGGGCAGCCAGCCACCCGGGAATACGTCGAGGTCGCCGGTTTCGAGTCCCTCATAGATAATCTGGATACCCACTTCGCGGGTGTTGACGGTGTAGCCCATCGGCGCGAGAAGTTGGCTGGCTATCTCCGTCTTGACGGTGATGCCGGGCCAAGCGGGCACGCCGATATTGACGGTGTCGTCATCGCTTTGAGCCGGGCCTGCCATGCTTAGCGTCAGGGGGAGGGTTATTAACGCAGCGGTCAGGGGAATACGCATTCACATACCTTTTTTCAGTATTGGCGGTTAACTTCAACGGTTCAATATTGGCAATTCAACATTACCGCGGTACAGGCTGTTATGTATTGGCGAGGCGAGTTCTGGCCTCAAGCCTGGCGAGCCAGCACCCGTAAACGCGACTCCAGCAGGTCAAGGTCCAGATAGGTGCCCTGTAGATGCCGCCGGCCGCTTTCGGGGTTGAAGGCCTTGCGTCCGTGGAGCATGCGGCGGTTGTCGAAGGCGACCATTTGCCCGGGCGCCAGGGAAAACTCGAGCTGCTGGTGGGGTTCGTGTACCAGACGCCAGAATTCGCGATAGGCCCGGTACCAGGCATCGGCCTGTTCCGGCGGCAGGTGCAGAGTGTCGCGTATCCAGTTGTTGAAGCGCACTTCCACAAGCTCGCCATCGGCGCCCAGGGTAAGAATGGGCGCACGCCAGACAATGTCGTGATGTTCGTCCTGGAAGCGAAAGTCGATGGCCGTTTCGCTGAGCAGGCGGAATGCTTCCGGCGAGCGTTCGCGAAGCATTTGTGCGGCGGCAAAGCCGTCGCGGAAGGTGGACTCGCCGCCGTCGGCGCCGTTTTCCAGGCAGTAGAGCAGCTGGATGTCGGGCGGCTGGCGCCAGTTGGGCAGGTCGGTGTGCGGCGCCAGGCCGATCGCCGTGTAGGCGGCGTTGTTGGGGTTGGGTTTGGAGCGTACGTCGAACCGCGCGCCGAAGTTGGTCGGGCGCAGCGGGCCAATGCGTTCGGCCAGACGGCTAACCTCTTCGTCGGCCAGTGGGCCGTTGTCCAGCAGTACCAGACCGTCGCGTAGCAGGGCGTCAAGCCAGGCACGTTCGCCTTCGGCGCTGCCGGTAAAGTCGGCGTGGTCAACGCTGACCGGGCGAAAGCCTTCGACCCAGGGGCGGCGTGCGGGAATAGTGCCATTCGACGTCTGGCCGGGGCGGCGCTGGTATAGCCAGCCGGCGTCGAAGCGGCTCTGGTGGCCGTCTGCCCATTCCAACTCCAGATTGCCCTCGATCAGCTGCATCCGCGGCGCATGCTCGGGAGGCTCGAGAGGAATATACAGGCGCTCGCGGGTTCTGACGTGTCGGCACTCGTCGCAGGGGCAGTGATCGCGCAGCCAGTTCAGGGAAAAAGCCGCCTGCTCGCCGCTTTCCCAGCTCAGGATGAGGCGATCGCTGGCGGGCTCGGCGCGCACCAGAGCGGGCCCTCCGGCGTAATCGCTCAGCTCGCTCATGGGCAGGACGGGGCGCCGTTCGGCGGTTGCGGTCATGTTGGCTCCTGGGTGTCGTCTTGAACGGCACGCAAGGATGATGGTTGTCCGGCCTGGCCACAAACGATTAATCTGACCGCTATGACCCCATATAACTTATGCCGGGCTTTATCATGAGTGCGTTGCCGCCGCTGATCTGGCTTCAGGCTTTTGAATCCGCCGCCCGGACATTGAGCTTTACCGCCGCCGGCCAGGAGCTGGCCGTTACCCAGGCGGCGATCAGTCAGCGTATACGCCTGCTTGAGGATCGCCTGGGGCAGCGGCTTTTTGTCCGCCATCCGCGCAGCCTGACGCTCACACCGGCGGGACAGGCGTGGCTGCCGAGTCTTCAGGACGGATTCAATCGGTTGACCGAAGGCACTCGTGAAGTGTTCGGCGACGCCAGCGACGCGCCGATCACCCTGCGTACTACCCCGGTAGTGCAGCAGAACTGGCTGGCACCGCGGCTGCCCGCCTTCAGGCGACAGCATCCCAATGTGGCGCTGCGGCTTGTCAGCGCTATCTGGCCGAACGACTTCGGCCCCGAGGGCGCTGATCTGGAGATACGCTATGGCGAGGGCACCTGGCCCGGCATGGAGGCGTTGTCGCTTGGCGGCGAAACCATGCTGCCGGTGTGTTCTCCGGTGCTGGCGCAAACGATTGCCCGGCCGCAGGATCTGGCAGCGCATACCCTGCTGCACGCGGCGGGGTTTGCCGTTGGCTGGCCTACCTGGCTGGATGCCGCCGGCGTGCCGGCGCTGGTTTCGCGCTGCGCGCCGCTGATTTGTGATACTCAGACAATGACGCTAGCGCTTGCGGCCCAGGGCGAAGGCGTTGCCTTGACCCATCGCCGGCTGGTAGAGCATCGCCGCGACCTGACGATTGCGCTCGATCGGCCAGTAGACAGCCACGAGGGCTTTTGGCTGGTGCGTCCGGCGCGGCCACAGCCACGGCCGGAGGCAGCACTGCTCTGGGACTGGCTGAAGGACCGTCTCGGGTCAGCGGGCCCGGATCGATAAACGCCAGGCAAACCGGAGAAAACAATGGCGGAGAGGCCACAACAGGCTCGGCAGGGCGATGACGTACAGCCGGTGCCGGCTGTCATCGCGGTGGTGGTCAACGGTGAAAATGTGCTGCTGGTGCAGCGATCCAAGCCGCCGGACGCCGGCTGCTGGGGATTTCCCGGCGTCAGGATCGAGCCGGGAGAGACGGTGTACGAGGCCGCCGTGCGCGAGCTGGAAGAAGAAACCGGACTAAACGCTGCCGCCGAACGCGTGCTCACCGCCATCGACGTGCTCGACCGTGATGCGCAGTCAGTGCTCAGGCATCATTTCGTGCTCGTGGCCGTGGTCTGCCGCGATCCGGTCGGCACCCTTGCCGCCGCCAGCGATGCCCTGGACGCCCGCTGGTTTGGGCTCGACGAGATCGACAACCCCGCTCTTGCCACTAGCCCGCGGGTACTGGAGCTGGCCGAGCAGGCCGTAGCAGGTTAGCGCAGCTGGCTGTCCTTGCTCGCCCGCCGATTGATGCCGCTTGAGGCAGCCTGATGCTTTTCCGCCTCGGCCTGGCAGTCAATGCACAGCTGCACGCCGGGGATGGCGTTGCGCCGCGCCGGAGGAATCGGCGCGTCGCATTCCTCGCAGTGTTCCGCCGAGTCGCCGGCGTGCAAGTCGCTTCTGGCGCGTTCCACGGCGTCTTCCACGCTGGCGTCAATCTGATCCTGTACGGCGCCGTCGCGCGCCCAGCCGCCTGCCATGATCCGCTCCTGATAGCCGTGAGTGTCACGGCTATCAGTATACCCGCGATCACGGTGTTCGTTAACGTGGCGTGGTGGGTGTCGTGTCCTGCACTTCGGGCAGGTAGCGATAGCGCTCGTCGTTGAGCTCGGGTAGCTGCCGGCGCTCCATGCGACGAATGGCAGCGTGCATCCAGATCAGGGAAATCGCCACCAGCACGAACAGCACCATGTAGGAGCTCGTCCAGATGCCGCTAAGGTCCAGCATGACGCCAAACAGGATGGGCAGGACAAAGCCACCGAGCCCGCCGATCATGCCGACCAGCCCGCCGACCGAGCCGACGTTGTTGGGGTAGTAGACCGGAATATGCTTGTAGACCGCCGCCTTGCCCAGCGACATGAAAAAGCCCAGCAGCATGGTGATGATCACCACACCCCAGAGCGGCATGGCCATGGAAAAGGCAATTTCACCTTCCTTGCCCTGGACCACGTAGCGGGTTTCCGGGTAGGCCAGCAGGAACAGGCAGACCAGCGAGGCAAAAAACGTCAGGTACATGATAACGCGGGCGCCATAGCGGTCGGATAGCCAGCCGCCAAAGGCGCGAAAAACGCTGGCGGGCAGGGCATACAGGGCCGTCAGGGTGCCGGCCAGCGCGATGCTGATGTCGTAGGCGCCGACGTAATAGCGCGGCAGGTAGGAAGCCAGCGCGACAAAGGCGCCGAAAACGAAAAAGTAGTACAGCGAAAAGCGCCATACCCGCAGCTGCTTGAGCGGTTCCAGCTGTTGGCGGAGCGATACGGCCTTGCCGCCCTGGCCGTGCCGAGCGCGGGTCAGCGGATCTTCCTGGGTGCCGAACCAGAAAATCAGTGCCACCACCGTGAGTATCACGGCGTAGACCACGGCAGTTTGCTCCCAGCCCAGCGCCAGCAGCAGGAAGGGCGCGCCGAAGTTGGTCACGGCGGCGCCGGCGTTGCCGGCACCGAAGATGCCCAGCGCCGTGCCCTGCTTTTCCTTTTCAAACCAGTAGGAGGTGTAGGCGATGCCGACGATAAACGAGCCGCCGGCCAGGCCTACGCCCAGCGCCGCGATGAGAAACATCGCATAGGATTCCACGTAGGACAGCAGAAAAATACAGGCCGCGGTGACCAGCATCAGCAGGCTGAAAACGCGCCGTCCGCCCAGCTGTTCGGTCCAGATACCCAGAAAGATACGGCTGATGGAGCCGGTCAGCACCGGCGTGGCGACCAGAGTGCCGAACTGGGTTTCGTTGAGGCCGAGATCCTGCTTGATCTTCACACCGATGATGGAAAAGATCGTCCAGACCGCGAAACAGGTCGTGAAGGCCAGGGTACTGAACGACAGCGCCCGGTATTGTTGAGAGCGAGTCACGCCCTTGAGATGTTCCATGATGTCACCTTCGAAAGATCTCTGAAAAAAAGGGGATGTGCCGGTTGCGGCTGGGCATCCCCGGGTTGGCTGCTGTGGTATCAGGGGTTTTTGACGTAGGCCTCGCGGCGCAGATAGAACCACCAGTTGATGACCAGGCAGGCGGCGTAAAAGACCGCAAAACCGTACATCGCCAGCTCAGGCGTGCCCGCCTTGATCTGCTCGCCCATGACCCGGGGAGCAATGAAGGCACCGTAGGCCGCCACGGCGGAGGTCCAGCCCAGCACCGGCCCCTTTTGCTGGATGTTGAAGATCACCCCGATGCTGCGGAACGTCGAACCGTTGCCGATGCCGCTGGCGGCAAACAGCACGATAAACAGCAGCAGAAACATCCAGAAATAGGGGTTGGGGTTGGTCGCGTTGTAGGCCAGCATCATCACGTAGCCCACCGCGGCGGATGCCACGACCATGATTACCGAAATGATCTGAGTGACCAGGGCGCCGCCGGTCTTGTCGGCAATCCAGCCGCCCACCGGGCGAATCAGCGCGCCGACGAACGGCCCCATCCACGCCCAGGTCAGCGCGCTGGGGGCATCCGGGTTGGCCACACGCGTGACCGTGCCGTCGGCGGCCACTTCCATCATGTTGCCGAAAATCACGGTAATCGAGAGCGGCAGGGCGGCGGAAAAGCCGATAAAGGAGCCGAAGGTGGCGGTGTAGATGACCGTCATCGCCCAGGTGTGCTTGTCGCGGAAGATGCGGTACTGCGTTTTGATGCTCGACTTGATGCCGCCGGGAAGCAGCAGCATCAGCCCCAGCGTGAGCAGGATAGTAACCGGCAGCGCGACCCACATGCTGACCCAGTCAAGCGCCACCATGCCGACCACCGAGGCAATGAGGCCGAGCATGTAGAGCCCGAAAATCTTGCCGAAGGCGGACAGCGGCGTGCCCGGAGACGGCGTGATCGAGCGCAGGTTGTTCATGCCGAACCAGCCGGCAAAGGCCAGCGGGATCAGAAATACCAGCCAGACGAGTCCGGCGTTCTGAATCCAGGTGTCGGTGCCGGCGTCAATGCGTCCGATCAGCGTGCCGCTGGCGCTTTCCAGCGCCATGGGACCGCCCGCCACGGCGCCGAATAGCCCCGTGGTCATCACCAGCGGAATCAGAATCTGCATGGTGGTGACGCCGAAGTTACCCAGCCCGGCGTTCATGCCCAGCGCGTAACCCTGCTGCTTTTTGGGGAAAAAGCTGGAGATGTTGCTCATGGAGCAGGCAAAGTTGCCGCCGCCGATCCCCGATAGCAGCGCCAGCAGCTGGAATACCCACAGCGGCGTGCCCGGGTTCATCAGCGCCATGCCGGTGCCCAGCGCCGGAATAATCAGCATCGCCGTGGTCAGGAAGATGGTATTGCGCCCGCCGGCGATGCGAATCATGAACGAGGCGGGAATGCGCAGGGTGGCGCCGGAAAGGCCGGCCAGCGCGGTCAGGGTAAAAAGCTCGTTGACCGTGAAGGCAAACCCCAGGTTTTGCATCTGGGTGGTGATCATGCCCCACATCAGCCAGACGGCAAAGCCCAGCAGCAGGCTGGGAATCGAGATCCACAGGTTGCGGGTGGCAACCCGCTTGCCGTCGCTTTCCCAGAAGTCGGGCGTTTCAATATCCCACTGGGTAATGTCGGCGTTCTTTCTGGTCATGGCGTATCTCCCTGGACACAAGTACGCGAAAAGCCGCGTTACAAGGCAAGATACGCACTGCCGGGGAGGGAAAAAACGGGGGGATCGAGGCCGTTATTCAGCCTGATATCTCTTTGGTGGTAGTTGTGATTGTTTCCCAGGTTTTTGTTTTTATTGACTTATAGACGAAAGTCGTCGTTCGGTCAGCGATGGCGGACTACCCTGCGGCTCTTTGGAGGTAACCCGCCTGACAGGGGCATTTAATGATCTGGCGCAAGTCCCTGCTGGACAGCCCAGACCGCCGCTTCTACCCGGGAACGCAGCCCGAGTTTTTTCAGCAGGTGTTTGACGTGGACCTTGACCGTTCCCTCGGTGATTGCCAACTCTCGGGCGATCAACTTGTTGGACATGCCCTCGGCGAGTTCGCGGAGGATTTCCCGTTCACGCCTGGTCAGGGCATCCAGGCCTGCCGGCGCGCCGGCAGGACGCTGGTTACGCAGCGCGCGCGCCAGCAGGCCGGTAAGGTCGTCGCTGATAGCCATTTGCCCTCGGGCGGCCTGGCGCAGCTGGTGCACCAGGTCCTCGGGCTCCATGTCCTTGAGCAGGTAGCCGTCGGCGCCGTTGCGCAGGGCATCCACCACGTTGTCTTCCTGGTCGGATACCGTGTACATGATGATGCGCCCGGCATAGCCGCCGGCGCGCAGTCGGCTGAGTAGCGCCAGGCCGTCGAGGTCGGGCATGTTGAGGTCCAGCAGCAGCATGTCCGGTTCCTGTTCGAGCGCCTGCGCCAGGCCCTCATGCGGGGAGCCGGTATCCGATACCAGCGTCAGGTCGTCTTCGACCTCCAGCAGCTGGCGTACGCCACGCCGCAGCAGGGGATGGTCGTCGATGACCATGAGAGTCGCCGGGGAATCGGTGACGTCAGCAGGGGTATTCATTCGCCTCCTTCCTTGATCAGTCGGTCGGCCTGTGGGGTCATGTCAAGATAGATACCGGTACCGCCCTGCGGCCGGTTGCGTGCGGTCAGCCGGGCGTCGATGTGGCGAGCCCGGTCGCGCATGATGATCAACCCGTAGTGCATGGGTGGAGAGCCGTCATCGGGCAGGCCGATACCGTCGTCTTCGATGCTGAGATGCAGTCGCGCCTGGCGGAACGTCAGGCTGACGCCAACCCAGTGGGGTCGGGCGTGTTTGACCGTGTTGGCCAGCGCTTCCCGGGTAATCTGCAGCAGATGGACTTCCTCGTTGGCGCTCAGCAGGTAGGGCGGCACCTGATACCTGAGCTCGATAGCAAAGCCCAGCCGCTGGCTGAACTCGTCAACGGTCTGCTCCAGTGCCGGCTGCAGGCCGGCTTTATCCAGCGACAGGCGAAAGGTGGTCAACAGCTCGCGTAGCTGGCGATAGGCGCTGCTGAGGCCTTCGCGCAGATCGCCGATCACCTCGGCCTGACGTTCGGCGGGCAGGTCCTTCGCCTGCATGCGTTCCAGCCGCGCCACCTGCATCTTGAGATACGACAGCGACTGCGCCAGGGAATCGTGGAGCTCCCGGGCGATGATGGTGCGCTCTCGGATCAGCGACAGCTGCTGCTGCTCTTCGATGCGCTGTTCGAGATAGATGGCGTTGGCCAGCTGGTCGGCCAGCGTTTTAAGCAGCTGGCGGGTGGACGGCGCCGGCTCGCGGGTATAGCGGACGGTCAGATAGCCCAGATTCAGGCGGCCGGCTTTTACCGGGAGCACCAGCGCCCGGGCGTCGTCCGTTGCGGCATCGGGCTCCCGGCCGTCCGGCGTCAGGCAGGCAAAGCAGGCCAGGTCGCGGCAGTAGAGCGGGCGCTCGGGAGAGTGGGTCGCCAGGATATCCATGTCGCTACCGTCGTGGGCATTGTGCAGCGACAGCACCATGGGGCCGATATCCAGCACTTCTTCCAGCTGGCGCAGCAGCGGCGCGGCGCTGGCGCAAAGGTCGTTGCCGCCGCCGTAAAGCGCGTGGCTGCTGTCGTGGATAATCTGCAGGGCGTGGTTGTGGCGTTCCAGCTCGGCGGTTTTTTGTGCCACCCGGTCTTCCAGCGCCTGGTAGCTGATATCCAGCTCGCCGGCCATGTGATCCAGCGTGCGCCCCAGCTGACCCAGCTCGTTGGCGCTGGTAAAGCGGCTGCGCTGGTCAAAGCGGCGCTGGCCGAAGGCTCGGCTGAGAGCCGTCAGCCGGTGCAGTGGCCGGGCCAGATTGCGGCGCATATCCACCAGCGCCACCAGTAGAAAGAGGGCAATCAGGCCCAGAAAGAGTCCCTGAATCCGGCTCATCAGGCTGATGCGTTTTTCGGTGGCGCGTTCGCGCAGGCCGACAAAGTGATCAATCTGCGCGATAAAGGCGTTGAGCCTGGCCCTGGCCCGGGCGACCGGCTGCGGTTGATGGTCGCGCGCGGCGTTGACGGCGGGCACGATCTCCTCGCTGAAGCGTTCGCGCAGCTTGGCCAGCGCGGCATTGGCGCTCTGGGCAGCCTCACGGCCGATCAGGCCGTAGTGGGGTTGCGCTTCCAGGGTAGCGCTTGCCAGCTTGACCTCCAGCGCCCGGGTCAGGCGTACAGGGTCGGTCCTGGCGCTTTGTACGGCGGTGATGACGCGGGCACTCGCCAGCCGCAGCGCACCGGCATCGTTGATGGCTTCGGCGTGGCCCTGGGTGCTTTGCGCCATGACCACCGTGAGGCCGATGCTGGCCAGCGCCAGGCTGCTGATCAGCACCAGAAAAGCGATAATGCGTGCAACCAGCGAATGCCGTAAGGCGTTCATGAAGCTCCTGTCGATATGCAATACCCGTCGATATGAAAGACCTGCCACCGATATGCAGGACCCGCCAATGGCGCGTTGGTGTAGCGCGGTTTTAACCCGTCCTTAACGGGGTCACCGGCGTAGTGTATTACGTCCGAGGAAGTAGAAGAAGTATCAAGGCTATCGCTTTAGGCCAGGAAGCCCGGGATGGATGACTTGTGTGAGATAACCATTTTGCTTCACGGCATGATCATGATGTTGAAGGCCGAAGGGGGTACCGGGCAGGGCTATCGCAGTTAAAAAATCAGGGCTTGCTGAGTTTTTTGCGTCAACCAATCATCAAGTACTTAGCAATGTTTGACCACGATATTCAGACACGCTTATGCCATCTGCGATAGCCCTGGGGTACCGGGGATCAGATATTGACCGCTGGAATTTTCATCAGTTTTGCCAGCTCGGCGCTGCGGCCGTCGAGGAGGTCGGCCAGGGTATAGCCATCGAGCACGCCGAGGAAGGCGTCGAGCGCTTCGGCAAGTATCGGCTGCAGCCGGCAGAAAGGCGTGATGACGCAGGCATTATCGTCGCGGAAGCATTCGACCAGCGCCATTTCCTGTTCGGTCGCGCGCACGACCTCGCCCAGGTTGATGCTTTCCGGCGACCGGTCGAGTAGCAGCCCGCCGTTTTTGCCGCGCATGGCCTTGAGGTAGCCTTTCTGGTTCAGGTCCTGAACGATTTTCATCAGGTGGTTACGCGATATGTGAAAGGTCTCGGCGATTTCGCTGATGGTCGAGCGCTCTTCCCCTTTGGTGGCCAGGTAGAGCAGCACGCGAACGGAGTAGTCGGTAAAGCGCGTCAAATGCATAGCACATCGCCTGAAAAAATCGTCAGCGCCCATTGTACGGCCTTTGGCGTATTTTGCTAACGATCGACCGGAGACGCACGCCGGCATCTGTGGTGGTAAATTGTCGCGGAGTCTTGCTTGCGGGATCGCGGCCTGGTATCTTTAAGGTGCATTTTATATGCATCTTAAAAGACAGATTAACGAGGCAACATGCTTACCCAGGCACAGGAACAGATTATCGAAACCACCGCACCGGTGGTCGCCGAACATCTTGACGCTATTACCCAGCGCTTTTACCCGCTCATGTTCGAACGCTATCCCGAAGTAGCGTCGCTGTTCAACCAGGCGCATCAGCAGGACGGCGGGCAGCCTCGGGCGTTGGCCGGAGCCATTCTGGCTTACGTCAAGCTCCGTCAGACGCCGGAAACGGCCCGGCAAACGCTGGAAACCGTGGTCAACAAGCATGTGTCGCTGGATATTCAGCCCGATCAGTATCCGATTGTCGGCGAGTGCCTGATGGCGGCGATCGGCGAGGTGCTGGGCGAGGCGGTAACGCCCGATGTCGCCGACGCCTGGACGGCGCTGTACAACGAGCTCGCCGGGCTTTTGATCGAGCTGGAAGAGCAGCGTTATCAGGCGTTTGCCGATCGTCACGGCGGCTGGCGCGGCACCCGTCGCTTTCGCATTGCCGATACCCGCCAGGAAAGCCGTGTCATCCGTTCGTTTATTCTCGAACCGGAAGACGGCGGCGCGGTCGCCGAGCATGCTCCGGGGCAGTTTATTGGCGTCAAGCTCGAGATCGACGGCAAGCCGGTCTATCGCCACTACAGCCTGTCCGACGTGCCCAACGGGCGCAGCTATCGCGTGTCGATCAAGCGCGAGCCCGGAGGCGTTGCCAGCGGTTATTTCCACGACCGCCTGGACGTGGGCGATACGGTCGAGCTGCTGCCCCCGGCGGGCGAGCTGACGCTGGCTCAGGGAGAAGAGCCACTGCTGCTGGTGAACTGCACCCCGAAAGTTGGACATCATCCAACCTTCGGGGTGTTTTTGATGGCGAAATATGACGAGAGCTTCAAGCTGCGGGTTATTCAGCAGTGTTTACGCGAGGACATCAGCCAGGGGGAAGTGGCTCGCCAGTATGGCGTGGATGTGTCCACCATCCGGCAATGGCTGGCAACCTATCGACAGCATGGCGTGTCGGGCCTGCGCAAGAAGTACAGTCACCACAGTGCGGCCTTCAAGCGGGAGGTGCTTGAGCGAATGTGGCGGGATGGCTTGTCACAACGCCAGGCTGCGGCCCTGTTCGATATCCGTGAGCGCAGCGCTATTGGCAGATGGGAGCGTCAGTACCATAGTGGGGGTCTGACTGCCCTGGAACCTCAGCGCAAAGGACGCCGCCCGATGTCAAAGAAGCCTCCTTCACCGCCCCTACCTGATAAAGAGCGCTCTCAAGAGGCGTTGCTGAAAGAACTCGCCTACCTGCGTGCCGAGAACGCCTATCTAAAAAGCTCGATGCCTTGATCCAGGCAGAGCAGGACGTGGCGCGAGGCAAAAAGCGCAAGTCGTCCAGGGATTAAGGCATGAGCACACCCTCGCCTTGCTGCTGCGAGCGGCCGGTCTCTCGCGCAGCACGTTTTACTATCAACGCAAGGCCCAGAACACCGGTGACAAATACGCGGCTCTGAAAACGCGTATACGCCAAATCTACGACCACCATCGGGGGCGTTACGGTTACCGTCGCATCACCGCGGCCTTGAAACAGGCGGGCGAGACAGTCAACCACAAGACCGTGCAGCGACTGATGAAGAGTCTGGGCCTGAGGTCACTGGTACGCCGAAAACGATACCGATCCTATCGAGGAAGCGCAGGACGAATCGCGCCCAATCTGCTCGATCGTCAGTTCCAGGCACAACGTCCGAACCAGAAGTGGGTCACCGATATCACGGAGTTCAGCGTCAACGGCCAGAAGCTCTATCTATCGCCGGTCATGGATCTCTATAACGGCGAAATCGTGGCCTACCAGACCGGCAAGCGCCCCGTGCTCTCCCTGGTGATCGATATGATGCACAAGGCGTTGACTCGGTTGGAGCCAGCGGACAAGCCGCAGCTGCACTCCGATCAAGGCTGGCATTATCAGCACCCGGCTTACCGGCGCTTGCTGAAGGAGCGATCCCTGATTCAAAGCATGTCACGTAAAGGCAACTGCCTGGACAATGCAGCGATGGAGAGCTTTTTTGGCACCCTCAAGGCCGAGTACTTTTATCTGAATCGGTTCGAGACGCTTGAGCAACTGCAGCGAGGACTCGACCACTACATCCACTACTATAATCACGAACGCATTAAGTTGACGCTAAAAGGCCTGAGCCCTGTGCAGTACAGGACTCAGGCCTTGGGTGCCAGCTAAATGAACCGTCCAACTTTATGGGGTCAGTTCATGGTCAGCGGCGGAGTAGGGCAGACGCCGCTGTTGCCCATGGCGCGTCAGGCGCTGGCCGAAGGCCGCCAGGTGACCTACGTGCATGCGGCGCTGGATGCCGAGCACCACGCCTTCGCCGATGCGCTGGATACCCTTGAGGCGACGTACCCCGACGCCCTCAGGACGCTGACCGTGTACGAAAACGATGATGGCGCCGATCACCGTGGCTGGATCGATCATGCACTGTTGGCAACCTGCCTGCCCGCCAGCGCGCGCTGTTACTTTGTCGGCCCCCACGGTTTCATGGAGACGGTCAACCGAGAGCTGTCACAGCTGGGCGTGCCCGACACCCATCGCCACTACGAATACTTTGGTCCCGCCAGGACCCTGACCGCAGCCTGATAACGCCTCTTGGCAGGCTTTTTTACCGGCCCCTATCCCCTAAGTGGTAGGGGGCGATTATATGGAGGTAACCGGGCAGAAATCACCCGTTTGATCCGGCAAAATCGATCTCAAGGTACCTGCAACCAGGTAATTGCTTTGACTCCAGCTTTTTGACGAAAGCTGTTCATTAAAAGCCAGGGAGATCGACCATGAGTCATTTCATTGACCGGCTGAATTTTTTTCGCAAGACACGCGAGCCGTTTGCCGATGACCACGGCGAGCTGCGCCGGGAATCCCGCGAGTGGGAAGATGGCTATCGCCGCCGCTGGCAGCACGACAAGATCGTGCGCTCGACCCACGGCGTCAACTGCACCGGCTCGTGCAGCTGGAAGATCTACGTCAAGAACGGCCTGGTGACCTGGGAAACCCAGCAGACCGACTATCCCCGGACTCGCCCCGACCTGCCCAACCACGAACCTCGCGGCTGCCCGCGCGGGGCGAGCTATTCCTGGTACATGTACAGCGCCAACCGCCTCAAGTATCCGCTGATCCGCAAGCCGCTGCTCAAGCTCTGGCGCGAGGTGCTGGCCGAGAAGCAGGACCCGGTGGACGCCTGGGCGGCGATTGTCGAAGACCCGGCGCGCACGCGGGAATACAAGCGCGCCCGGGGCATGGGTGGCCTTGTACGTGCCGACTGGGACGAGCTCAACGAAATCATCGCCGCGTCCAACGTCTACACCGCCAAGCAGTACGGGCCGGACCGCATTATCGGCTTTTCGCCGATTCCGGCGATGTCGATGATCTCCTACGCCTCCGGCGCGCGCTATCTATCGCTGATCGGCGGCGTCTGCCTGTCGTTCTACGACTGGTACTGCGACCTGCCGCCCGCCAGCCCGCAAACCTGGGGCGAGCAGACCGACGTGCCGGAATCCGCCGACTGGTACAACTCCGGCTACCTCATCGCCTGGGGCTCCAACGTGCCCCAGACCCGCACGCCGGATGCCCACTTTTTTACCGAGGTGCGCTACAAGGGCACCAAGACGGTTTCCATCTGCCCGGATTATTCCGAAGTCTCCAAGCTCACCGACGAGTGGATGTCGGCCAAGCAGGGCACCGACGCCGCGCTGGCGCTGGCCATGGGCCATGTGATTCTCAAGGAATTTCACCTCGATAACCCCAGCGCCTATTTCACCGACTATGTGCGTCGCTATACCGATATGCCCTGCCTGGTCGAGCTGGAAGCGCGCGAAGACGGCAGCTACGCCGCCGGTCGGCAGATGCGCGCCAGCGACTTCGATAACAGCCTGGGCCAGGACAACAATCCCGAGTGGAAAACCCTGGTCTGGGACGAAAAGCGCGACCAGCTGGTGGTACCGCAGGGGTCCATCGGCTTCCGCTGGGGCGAGGACGAAGAGCAGCGCGGCAAGTGGAACCTGGAGTCGCTGGACGCCGACGGCGTTGAGCTGGCGCCGCTGCTGAGCCTGGGCGAGCGTCGCGATGACGTGGCCCGGGTAGCGTTCCCGTACTTCGGCGGCATCGAGCGCAAGCACTTTGAAAGCGTCAGAAACGAAGGCACTCACGACGAGATTCTCTACCACAGCCTGCCGGTCAAGCGGCTGAAGAAAGCCGACGGCACCGAGGTATTGACCACCACCGTTTTTGACCTGATGTGCGCCAACTACGGCATCGACCGCGGCTTTGGCCCTGAAGGTGAAGACGACGGCGCCACCGACTACGCCCAGATTCGCCCCTATACCCCGGCGTGGCAGGAAAAGATCACCGGCGTAGCCGCCGACCAGGCGATCCGCATTGCCCGGGAGTTTGCCGATAACGCGCACAAGACCAGCGGCCGCTCGATGATCATCGTCGGGGCCGGCATGAACCACTGGTACCACATGGACATGAACTACCGCGGCCTGATCAACATGCTGATCATGTGCGGCTGCGTGGGGCAGAGCGGCGGCGGCTGGTCGCACTACGTGGGTCAGGAAAAATTGCGCCCGCAGACCGGCTGGCTGCCGTTGGCCTTCGGTCTCGACTGGCAGCGCCCGCCACGCCACATGAACGGCACCTCGTTTTTCTACAACCATTCCAGCCAGTGGCGTTACGAAAAGCTGGAAATCAAGGAGCTGCTCTCGCCGCTGGCCAAGGCCGAGGACTACGCCGGCAATCTGATCGACTACAACGTCCGCGCCGAGCGCATGGGCTGGCTGCCGTCCGCGCCCCAGCTCAATACCAACCCGCTGCATCTCGCCGGCGAGGCGGAAAAGGCCGGCATGAGCACGTCGGACTACGTGGTCAACCAGTTGAAAACCGGTGCGCTGCAGTTTGCCGCGGAAGACCCGGACAACGAGCAGAACTTCCCGCGTAACCTCTTTGTCTGGCGCTCGAACCTGCTGGGCAGCTCGGGCAAGGGCCACGAGTACATGCTCAAGTATCTGCTGGGCACCCGCCACGGTATCCAGGGCAAGAACCTGGGCGAGGCCGGCGCGCACAAGCCCGAAGAGGTCAAGTGGCATGATGAAGCGCCGGAAGGCAAGGTCGATCTGCTGGTGACGCTGGACTTCCGCATGTCTACCACCTGCCTGTATTCCGACATCGTGCTGCCCACGGCGACCTGGTACGAGAAAAACGACCTCAACACCTCGGATATGCACCCCTTCATCCACCCGCTCACCGCGGCCACCGACCCGGCGTGGGAGTCGCGCAGCGACTGGGAAATCTACAAGGGTATCGCCCGGGCGTTTTCCAAAGCCTGCGTGGGCCATCTGGGCGAAGAAACCGACCTGGTGACGCTGCCCATGCAGCACGACTCCCCGGGGGAGCTGGCGCAAACCGCCGTGCTCGACTGGAAGAAGGGCGAGTGCGAGCCCATGCCCGGCAAGACCATGCCCAAGCTGGTGGAGGTCAAGCGCAACTACCCGGAAACCTACGAGCGTTTCACCTCGATCGGTCCGCTGCTGGAAAACGTGGGCAATGGCGGCAAGGGCATCAACTGGCAAACCGAGTCCGAAGTCGATCTGTTGGGCAAGCTGAACCACCGCAAGCTCGACGGTCCAGCGAAAGGCCAGCCGCGTCTGGACAGCGCCATCGACGCCGCCGAGATGATCCTGACGCTGGCGCCGGAAACCAACGGCCAGGTAGCGGTCAAGGCCTGGGGTGAAATGTCGAAAATGACCGGCCGCGACCATACCCATCTGGCCAGGCCCAAGGAAGACGAGAAGATCCGCTTCCGCGACGTGGTGGCGCAGCCGCGCAAGATCATTTCCAGCCCCACCTGGTCGGGCCTCGAAGACGAGCACGTCTCCTACAACGCCGGCTACACCAACGTCCACGAGCTGATTCCGTGGCGCACGCTGAGCGGCCGCCAGCAGCTCTACCAGGACCATCCGTGGATGCGCGCTTTCGGCGAAAGCCTGCTGGTCTATCGTCCGCCCATCGACACCAAGGCGGCGGTGAGCGTTTCCGAGCCTCAGAGCAACGGCAACCCGGAAATCGCGCTCAACTTCCTGACGCCGCACCAGAAATGGGGGATTCACTCCACCTACTCGGACAACCTGCTGATGCAGACGCTGTCCCGCGGCGGGCCGATTATCTGGATGTCGGAAGACGACGCCCAGTCCATCGGCGTGGAAGACAACGACTGGATCGAGGCCTACAACGCCAACGGCGCGATTGCCGCTCGGGCGGTGGTCAGCCAGCGGGTCAAGAGCGGCATGGTGATGATGTATCACGCCCAGGAACGCATCGTGAACATCCCCGGCTCCGAAGTGACCGGCACCCGGGGCGGTATTCACAACTCGGTCACCCGAGTGTGCCCCAAACCTACCCACATGATCGGCGGCTACGCCCAGCTGTCGTACAGCTTCAACTACTACGGCACCGTGGGCTCCAACCGCGATGAATTTGTGCTGGTGCGCCGCATGCACCGCATCGACTGGCTCGACGGTGAAAACAACGACTACGTTCAGGAGGCCGTGAAATGAAGATTCGTTCCCAGGTCGGCATGGTCTTGAATCTCGACAAGTGCATCGGCTGTCATACCTGCTCGGTGACGTGCAAGAACGTCTGGACCAGTCGTGAAGGCGTGGAATACGCCTGGTTCAACAACGTCGAAACCAAGCCCGGCATCGGCTACCCGAAAGAGTGGGAAAACCAGGCCAAGTGGAAGGGCGGCTGGATGCGCGGCCAGGACGGCAGGATCAAGCCGCGCATCGGCGGCAAATGGCGGGTGCTGGCGAATATCTTCGCCAACCCCGATCTGCCCGAGATCGACGACTACTACGAGCCGTTCACCTTCGACTACCAGCACCTGCACAACGCCAGACAGGGTGAGCACCAGCCCACCGCGCGGCCGCGCTCGCTGATTTCCGGCCAGCGCATGAACAAGGTGGAGTGGGGCCCCAACTGGGAGGAAATCCTCGGCACCGAGTTTGCCAAACGCCGCAAGGACATGAACTTCGAGAAGGTGCAGGCCGATATCTACGGCCAGTTTGAAAACACCTTCATGATGTATCTGCCCCGGCTGTGCGAGCACTGCCTGAACCCCACCTGCGTGGCTTCCTGCCCCAGCGGGGCGATCTACAAGCGCGAAGAAGATGGCATCGTGCTGATCGACCAGGACAAATGCCGCGGCTGGCGGATGTGTATTTCCGGCTGCCCGTACAAGAAAATCTACTACAATTGGAAGTCGGGCAAGTCCGAGAAGTGCATCTTCTGCTACCCGCGCATCGAGGCCGGCCAGCCCACGGTGTGCTCGGAAACCTGCGTGGGTCGCATCCGCTATCTGGGCGTGCTGCTCTACGACGCCGACCGCATCGAAGAGGTCGCCAGCACCCCCGACGAGCAGGACCTTTACCACCGCCAGCGCGAGATCTTTCTCGATCCGAACGATCCCGAGGTTATCGCCCAGGCGAAGCAGGACGGCATCAAGGACAACGTCATCCACGCCGCCCAGGCGTCGCCGGTGTACAAGCTGGCGATGGACTGGGGCCTGGCGCTGCCGCTGCACCCCGAATACCGCACCCTGCCCATGGTGTGGTACGTGCCGCCGCTGTCGCCGATTCAGTCCGCCGCCGAGGCCGGCGACGTGGCGTTTGATGGCATCATGCCGCGGATCGAGTCGCTGCGTATTCCGGTGAAGTATCTGGCCAATATGCTCACGGCGGGCGAAGAAGCCCCCGTGGTGCTGGCGCTCAAGCGGCTGATGGCGATGCGCCTGTATATGCGCGGCAAGCACGTGGAAGGCAACCCCGACGTCGAGGTGCTGAAAGACGTGGGGCTTACCGAAGCCCAGGTCGAGGATATGTACCGCTATCTGGCGATTGCCAACTACGAAGACCGCTTCGTGATTCCCACCAGCCACCGGGAACTGGCCACCGATGCCTTCCCCGAGCGCGGCGGCTGCGGCTTCAGCTTCGGCGACGGCTGCCACGGCGAGAGCGAACCCAGCCTGTTCAACGGCAGCTCGACCACCTCAACGCTGGTCAAGCCGGTGGATGTCTACGACCCGCAGGAGAATCCGCCGTCGGAAACCAAGCTGGAGGTGCCCCATGAGTAATGCCGCTGCCTATAGCCCCGATGCCGCTGGCGCTGCGGGGCCGGGGGCCGGCGCCGATATGCTCAGCCTGCGGGTGCTGGCCCGGCTGCTGGACTATCCCACCGCCGAACTGCAGGAAGCTGCCGGCGAGATGATCGAGATCATCCACGCCGAGCGCCGCTGGCCGGTAGCGCGGCGGCGCACGCTGATGGACTGGTGCCAGCGCATCGCCGATGCCGAGCTGCTGGAGCTGCAGGCCGAATACGTCGAGCTGTTCGACAAGGGCAAGGCGACGTCGCTGCTGCTGTTCGAGCACGTTCACGGCGAATCCCGGGATCGCGGCCAGGCGATGGTCGATCTGATGAACGAGTACGAAAACGCCGGCTTTGAGCTGGATGCCCGGGAGCTGCCCGACTACCTGCCGCTGTTTCTGGAGTACCTCTCGACCCGCGACGAAGACGCCATCGGCCGCTGGCTGGGCGAAATCCGCCATATCCTCGCGCTGCTGGCGGCGCGCATGGAAGAGCGCGAAGCCGACCATGCGCTGGTGCCGCTGGGGCTGCTGGCGCTGATCGGCGCCGAGGGGGACGTCGAAGCTCATCGCGATACGGCGCGCACCGAGGAACCCGACGATACGCCCGATGCGCTGGATGCGGTCTGGGAAGAAGAAGCGGTGAGCTTTACCGCCGACTCCGACCAGGATTGCGCGCTGCAGTCGGCGGAGGGCCGCCGGCTGGCCGAGCGCAAGCGCGAGACGCCCAGCGATCCCGTGACCATCATGCCGTCAGGCCCGTCCGCTGGCTAAAGGAGATTCGCCATGTTTATGGAATACCTGCAACATCTGATTTATGGCTACTATCCGTATCTGGCGGGTACGGTGTTTCTGGTCGGCAGCCTGCTGCGCTATGACCAGGGGCAGTACACCTGGAAGACCGGCTCCAGCCAGATGCTCTCGTCGAAGAACATGCGCCTGGCGAGCAACGTCTTCCACATCGGCATTCTGGTGATCTTTTTCGGTCACCTGTTCGGCATGCTCACGCCGCACTGGGCCTACGCGCCCTTTATCAGCGCCGGCGCCAAGCAGGTCGTGGCGATTGTCATCGGCGGCATTGCCGGGGTCATGGTGCTGATCGGCGGCGGCATGCTGCTTTACCGCCGCCTGACCAACCCGCGCGTCAAGGCATCTTCCAGCGTCATGGATACCCTGATCCTGGCGATTCTGGTGGTGCAGGGGGCGCTGGGCGTTACCACCGTGTTCTTCTCGCTGGGCCATCTGGACGGCGCCATGATGCTGACGCTGGCGTCCTGGGCGCAGTCCATCGTGTTTTTCAGCGGCGGCGCGGCAGATTACATGGCCGACGTGGCCTGGATCTACAAGCTCCACGTTTTCCTCGGCCTGACAATCATCCTGCTGTTTCCGTTTACGCGGCTGGTCCACGTCTGGAGCGTTCCGTTCGGCTACGTCACGCGGCGCTATCAGCTGGTGCGTAAACGCGGCTAGGAGTCGCCAGTGCAGACAGAGGGGGAAAACGTATGTCGATGCAGATGATTGATGTTGAACAGCTGCCGGGGGCCACCGTGCCCCCGCCGGTGAGCGTCGGCGGGCGCGAAATCAGCGAGGCCGATATCGCCGCCGAAATGCAGTATCACCCCGCGGACAGCGCCGGTAGCGCCCAGCTGAAAGCCGCCCGGGCGCTGGTGGTGCGCGAGCTTTTGCACCAGCGCGCCCAGGCGCTCGGGCTGGCCGCGCCGGATAGCGAAGCCGACGTGGTCGATGACGCCATCGCCGAGTTGCTGGAGGCCGAGCTGGCCGTGCCCGAGCCGTCGGCAGATGACTGTCGGCGCTTTCATGCTGCTCACCCCGAGCGCTTCAGCCAGCCGGTACAGATGGATGTGCGCCATATTCTGCTGGCTGCGCCGCCGGACGACGCCGAAGCCCGGGACGCCCAGTACCACAAGGGCATGGCGCTGCTCGACAAGCTGGCCGAATCGCCCGAGCGCATGGCCGAGCTGGCCCAGCGCTATTCCGACTGCCCGTCCCGGGATGACGGGGGCGAGCTCGGTCGCCTCGGCCCCGGGCAAACCGTGGCCGAGCTGGACCGCGCGCTCAAGCACCTGCCGGAAGGCCTGCACGACCGGCCGCTGGCGTCGCGCTACGGCTGGCACCTGCTCATGGTCGATCATCGGGAAGAAAGTCGCCGGCTGCCCTACGAGGCGGTAACCGAGCAGGTGCGGTTGAGCCTCCACGAGCAGGCCACCCGGCGCGGCCTGCGCCACTACCTGCTGGCGCTGGAAAGCGATATCGGCGTGGCCGGCGTGGCGCTTGACGACGATAGCGGCGGTAGCCTGATGCGCTAGGCGTCAGCGGTGCGTAGGTATAACGCAGGACAGCCCCGGCCCGCCAACGGCGCGCCGGGGCTTTTGCTGGCTGGGTGGCGGCGTGGTTGGCTGTGAGGCGAGCGTTGGCCGGTTGGACGCCAGGACGACTACGCGGAGGCTTCCTGGAGGCATTCGCAGGTTTTCTCGGCGATGCCGATGCCCGCGCCGGACATCAGCAGGTAGGTATGGTCGACG
Source organism: Vreelandella jeotgali Hwa (assembly GCF_000334215.1). Classification (GTDB taxonomy): domain Bacteria; phylum Pseudomonadota; class Gammaproteobacteria; order Pseudomonadales; family Halomonadaceae; genus Vreelandella; species Vreelandella jeotgali. The sequence goes on from NZ_AMQY01000014.1 coordinate 218,010, forward strand.
CCGGCGGCCTTGAGGGCCTGCTCTTCGTCCTGAAAATGCAGCCCGGCGATAATGCGACCGCGAAAGTCGCCCTTTCTCAGCTGGCGGGCCGCCATCAGTTTGCTTTCAATATGGGGCATGGCCAGCGTGACGGCCTGTAGCCGGGTCATGTCCAGGTGTTCCCAGAATCCCACGTCTTCCACGTCGGCGTAGAGGACATGGCGTGCCTTTTGCCGGCCCTTGTTGGGGTCCGAGTCCAGGCCGATGACGCTGACTCCCTGCTCGACAAAAAAGTCGTAGGCGGCGCTGCCCGTACGCCCCATGCCCAGCACCATGACGTGGGCGTCGCCCAGGTCAGCGGGCTGTTCATCGGGGTGCTGAGTGTCGGCTTCAAAGCGGACAAGATACGTTTCCAGGCGGTCAAACAGCGGATGCGCAAAGCGGTTCAGCGGCGCGCTGATGACAAAGGATAGCGCCACGGTCACCGCCAGCGGCACCAGCCAGCCGGGCAGAACGCTGGCGGCGACAATCAGGCCGAACTCGCTATAGGCCGACAGGCTGAGGCCGCCGAGAAAGGCGTTGCGCGCGCGCACCCGGAAAACAATCAGCAAGGCGGAAAACAGCAGGCCCTTCAGCGGCAGCAGCAGGGCAAACACCGCGGCAAACATCAGCGCATTGGCATCGGGCAGGCCGGACATGCCGATTTGCAGGAAAAAGCTGATCAGCAGGATTTCCTTGATGCCCCAGAGCGCGTGGGAAAGCTCCTGGGCGCGGGGATGCTGGGATAGAATCAGCCCCATGGCCAGCGCCCCGACCTCGGAGCTCAGGCCCACCGCCTGAAAGCCCATGCCCCCGGCGGCGACGGCCAGCACCACGCCCATGAGCACCAGCAGCTCGTCGTGGGCGGCGACGCGCATCAGCCAGTAGAGCAGCGGCCGCAACAGCGGCAGCACGAGCACCCACAGCGCCCAGATGGACGGCGTCTGGCCGCTGTAAACGCTCAGCACGGCAAGCGCCACCAGGTCCTGCATAACCAGGATGCCGATGGCAATGCGGCCGTGAAAGGCGCGCAGCTCACCCTTGCTTTCCAGCACCTTGGCGGCGAGCACCGTGCTGGAAAACGACAGCGCAATGGAGAGCAGAATGGCGGTTTCCAACGGCAGACCGGCCAGCCAGATAAAGCCGACGGTGAACACCGAGCCGCTGATCAACAAATGGACAAAGGCGCTGCCCAGCACCACCGGCTCGATCAGGTTTTTGATATTGAGCTTTAGCCCGATGGTAAACAGCAGCAGCAGCACGCCCATGTGCGCGGTATGTTCAAGAATCGGACCGGCATCGGTGGGCAGGCCGACGGCGGGGCCATAGGCGTTGAGCGCGAACCCGGCGGCGAGAAAACCCACCAGCGGCGGCAGCCCGATCTGACGCACCAGAATGCCGAAGATGAAGGCAAATGACAGCGTAACGACTTCAAGCATGGAGGCGGGGTGCCGCGCCGGTGATCAGGCAGCGTCGAACGACGGTGGGCGGGGTGGCGTGGCGCATGGTGACAGCTATCTCCCTGGAAGCGAGCCACACCGAGGGGCATGGCAGAGCAATGATTTTTGCCGGCATTTTACCCTCTCCTGACGTTAACGCCAGCGGCCTGGCCGCTTTTATCTGCTAGAATCCTTCGCTTGATCTTCTTCTCCGACGTATCTGGATAGTGCCGATGAACGCAGTCATTCTTGCCGTGCTGGTGATGGTCGCCCTCGCGCTGGCGCGGGTCTCCGTGGTTTTTGCCCTGGTGCTGGGGGCGCTGGTGGGTGGCCTCGCCGGCGGGCTGAGCCTGGAGCAAACGCTGGATGCCTTCAACGAAGGCGTGGGCGGCGGTGCCCAGGTCGCGCTGGCGTACGCGACTCTCGGGGCCTTTGCGGTGGCGATTTCACGCTCGGGCCTGCCGGACATGCTCGCCCGCCGGCTGATCAACATGCTCGGCCAGGAAACCGACGCGGCGCGTCAGGCGCGCGTCAAATATCTGCTGCTGGTGGCCGTCCTGCTGGTGTCGATTTCTTCCCAGAATCTGATTCCCGTGCATATCGCCTTTATTCCCATCCTGATTCCGCCGCTGCTCAAGGTGATGAATCAGCTGCGGCTCGACCGCCGGGCGATTGCCTGCGTGCTGACGTTCGGGTTGACCGCGCCGTACATGATGTTGCCGGTCGGGTTTGGCGCGATTTTTCTCAACGATATTCTGCTCGCCAACATCAACAGCGCCGGCGAGCCGCTGGGGCTGGAGATTACCCGGGGGATGCTGCCGCTGGCCATGGCGGTGCCGGTGGGCGGCATGGCCGTGGGCATGCTGGTGGCCGTGTTTATCAGCTATCGTCGCCCGCGGGACTATGAAACCCGCGCCGTGGCCGGTGCCACCGCCGGTGAGGGCCATACCCCGCCGGCGCCCCATGCGCTGGGGCTGATCATGTCCGGGCTGTCGATTCTGGCGGCGCTGGGGCTGCAGCTTTATAGTGGCTCGATGATTCTCGGCGGGCTGGTCGGCATTGCGCTGCTCTCGCTGGGCGGCATTTTCAAGTGGCGTGAGGCCGACGACCTCTTTACCAGCGGCATGCGGATGATGGCACTGATCGGCTTTATCATGATTTCCGCCGCCGGCTTTGCCGAGGTGATGAAAACCACCGGCGAGATCGACGCCCTGGTTCAGGGCGCCTTTGCGCTGTTTGGCGACAACCGCGGCCTGGCGGCGATTGCCATGCTGCTGGTGGGGCTGTTCATTACTCTGGGTATCGGCTCGTCGTTTTCCACGATTCCCATTATTGCGGCGATATTCGTGCCGCTGGCGGTGCAGTTCGGCTTTTCGCCGCTGGCCACCACGGTGCTGGTGGGCACAGCGGCGGCGCTGGGCGATGCCGGCTCGCCGGCCTCGGATTCGACGCTGGGGCCGACCTCGGGGCTCAATATCGACGGCCAGCACGACCACATCATGGGCAGCGTGGTGCCGACGTTTTTGCACTATAACCTGCCGATGATCGCCTTCGGCTGGACCGCGTCGATGCTGCTTTAAGGCGTTCAGCGATCCCGTGGCGGCGTATCGGGCTCCAGCGCGCTCAGCAGCCCGCGCAGTAGCGAAAGCTCCTTGCGGCTGGGCTCGGCTCGGGAAAACAGCGCCTGCAGCTGCTCTTCGGTGCGGGCGTGGGGCTGAGTCAGAAAGCCGCTTTTTGCCATGACCTCGTGGAGGTGGCGCTGAAAGTGGCCGAACTGCTCCCGGGTGGGCGGCGTGGTTTCTCCGGGCGTGGGGTAGACAAAGCCGCTGTCTTCGCGGCTGCGCCAGGCCCGGTGCAGCTCGTAGGCGAGTATCTGCACCGCCTGCGAAAGATTCAGGATGCCGTAGTCGGGGTTGGCGGGAATGCTGACCTGGTGGGTGCAGCAGCGGATCTCGTCGGTGGTCAGCCCCGAGCGCTCGCGGCCGAAAACCAGCGCTACCGGCGCGTCCTGGCCGTTGTTTGACGCACTTTGTAGACAGTCCAGCGCGCTCTCTGCCATGGCATCGGGTTCTTCGAAGTGGGGCAGCGGCAGGCTGCGTAGCCGGGCGCTGGCGCCCACAACCTGTACGCAGTCGTTCACGGCTTCGGTGAGCGAGCCGACCACGCGGGCATTTTCCACCACGTCGGCGGCGCCCGCTGCGAGCCGGGTGGCCTCGTCATCGGGAAAGGCTCGGGGGTTGACCAGCACCAGCTCGGTGAGGCCCATGGTTTTCATGGCGCGCGCGGCGGCGCCGATGTTGCCGGGATGAAAGGTCTGCACCAGCACGATGCGAAGTCGGGATAGCACGATGGCGGCTCCTGGGCACGGGATGGAAACGAAACGCGGCGCATGACAACAGAAAACCCCGCCGCAGCGGGGTTTGTCGGGTCGGGAGCCGTGAATCCGGCTCCCGGGGCAGGCGCAAGGCCGATGCTGTCTTACATCATGCCGCCCATACCGCCCATTCCACCCATGCCGCCCATGTCCGGCGCGGCAGCTTCCTGCTCGTCGGGATCGTCGGCGATCATGCATTCGGTGGTGATCATCAGGCCGGCAACCGAGCCGGCGGACTGCAGCGCGCTGCGAGTTACCTTGGCCGGGTCGATCACGCCCATGTCGAAGAGGTCACCGAACTCGCTGGTCTGGGCGTTGTAGCCGAAGTTGCCTTCGCCGTCCTTGATGCGGTTGATGATGACCGCGGGCTCTTCGCCGGCGTTGGTCACAATCTGACGCAGCGGCGATTCCATGGCGCGCAGGGCCATGCTGATGCCGTGGTTCTGGTCTTCGTTGTCGCCGGTCAGGCCGTCTACCTTGTTCAGCGCACGGACCAGCGCGGTGCCGCCGCCGGGTACCACGCCTTCCTCGACCGCTGCACGGGTAGAGTGCAGGGCATCTTCCACGCGGGCTTTCTTTTCCTTCATTTCGACTTCAGAACCGGCGCCGACACGGATGACAGCCACGCCGCCGGCCAGCTTGGCCACGCGTTCCTGGAGCTTTTCCTTGTCGTAATCGGAGGAAGTTTCCTCGATCTGCGCGCGGATCTGGGTAACGCGGGCTTCGATGTCTCCATCGTTGCCGTTACCGTCGATGATGGTGGTGTTTTCCTTGGACATGGTCATGCGCTTGGCGGTGCCCAGGTGGTCCAGAGTCACCTGCTCCAGCGACAGGCCAACTTCCTCGGAAATCACCGTGCCGTCGGTGAGGATGGCGATATCCTGCAGCATGGACTTGCGGCGATCGCCGAAGCCGGGCGCCTTGGCCGCGGCGACCTTGACGATACCGCGCATGTTGTTGACCACCAGCGTGGCCAGCGCTTCGCCTTCGATGTCCTCGGCGATAATCGCCAGCGGCTTGCCGGATTTGGCCACGGCTTCCAGCGTCGGCAGCAGCTCGCGGATGTTGGAGACTTTCTTGTCCACCAGCAGGATGTAGGGGTCTTCCAGCTCGACCGTCATGGCTTCCTGGTTGGTGACAAAGTAGGGCGAGAGGTAGCCGCGATCGAACTGCATGCCCTCGACCACTTCCAGCTCGTTGTCGAAGCCGCGACCTTCGTCGACGGTGATCACGCCTTCCTGACCGACTTTCTGCATGGCATCGGCAATGATGGCGCCGATGTCCTTGTCGCCGTTGGCGGAAATGGTGCCGACCTGGGCGACCGAGCTGGTTTCGGTGCAGGGAACCGACAGCGCATGGATTTCCTTGACCGCGGCGGTCACGGCGTGATCAATGCCGCGCTTGAGGTCCATGGGGTTCATGCCCGCGGTGACGCCCTTAAGGCCTTCGGCAACGATCGCCTGGGCCAGTACGGTGGCGGTAGTGGTGCCGTCGCCGGCGGCGTCGGACGTTTGCGAGGCCACTTCCTTGACCATCTGCGCGCCCATGTTTTCGAACTTGTCCTTGAGCTCGATTTCCTTGGCCACGGAAACGCCGTCCTTGGTCACGGTGGGAGCGCCGAAGGACTTGTCGAGTACCACGTTGCGGCCTTTCGGGCCCAGGGTGGCCTTGACGGCATTGGCGAGAACGTCAACGCCGTGGGTCATGCGCTTGCGGGCATCATCGGAAAACTTAACTTGTTTGGCTGCCATGTTGATTTATTCCTGAAGGGTTAAAGGGGTCAACGTGAAACGTCAGCTGTCGCGGATTCAACCTTCGACAACGGCCAGAACGTCAGCTTCGCTCATGATCAGGACTTCTTCGCCGTTGATTTCCTCTTTCTCGACGCCGAAGCCATCCTTGAAAATAACGGTATCGCCGACCTTGACGTCCAGCCCGCGAACGTCGCCGTTATCCAGGATACGGCCGTTGCCCACGGCCAGCACTTCGCCGCGTGTGGGCTTTTCCTGGGCGCTGCCCGGAAGAACGATGCCGCCGGCGGTGGTCTGCTCTTCTTCAACGCGACGGATCACGACGCGATCGTGCAAGGGACGGATATTCATTCACGTTCTCCTGATTGTTGGCGATACATGTTCGTTGGTGATTCAGGTTTGTTGGCGATTCAGTTTTGTTGAATATAGCAGGTTGACTCGGAGGCCCTGGAAGACCGCTGTCTTCGGGCCTTGGCCGCCTTTTCGCGCTGCTTCAAAAAATGGGGGCTGGCACTATCCTTTCAAGGGGGAGACAGCAAAAAAAAATCGGCTTTTTTCATCCCGTTGGCCGTCTCTCCGGTCAGCGCCGACGAAACGCTTCGTCCCGGGCAATAAAGTCGCCTTCCAGGGGTTCGTCGGCGGATTGACGCTGTCCCGGGTTGCGGGCGCGGCGCCCTGACGCGGCGTTCCACTCGTGGGCTCCCTGCGATGTGCGGCCGCCGGAGGTATAGCTGCCTGACGCGTCTGTGGCGCTGAAGCGCGCCCGGAAGCCCAGCCAGACCAGCAGTTTGAGCAGCAGGCGCCGGGCGTCGGGGATCAGGCAGGCGAGGCCGATGGCATCGGACAAAAAGCCCGGCGCCATGAGAAGCGCGCCGCCAAAAATCAGCGCGGCGCCGGTCAGCAGCTCGGTAGAGGGCACTTCGCCGGCGTTGAAGCGTTCCCGCGCCCGGGCAAAGGTATAGGCGCCTTCGCGGCGTATCAGGTGCAGCCCGCCGATACCGGTCACCATGACCAGCAGCAGGGTTGCCAGCAGCCCGATCTGGCCGCCGACGCTGAACAGCACGACAAAGTCCAGCAGGGTAAACAGGGAAATGAACACCAGAATTGGCATGGGCTTGCTCCGACTCGCTGTAAAAGCCTGCGGGGTACATGGTGACGCGACACGGCGAACACAAGCGTCCGGGGGGGGGATTTTCGTTATTCCGGCCATTACATCCCGTGAGTAGACCGGGATTCTCGCCGTTATATGGCCAGGGAGCCGGGCTCAGTCGAAATAATCCTCGGCGCGCTTTTTCTGGAAGTACATCTCGATGCGCAGCGTCATGGCCCAGCGCGGGTGATAGTGGGTGTCGCGCTGGAAGTGCAGCTCGGGAATCACGTCGGCAAAGAGAACGCCCTTGTGCAGGTCGCGCCGGTAGCGGGTTTGCAGATAGTAGTCGGTCATGCGCGGGTTCGAGGCGCTTTCGCCGATGGCCAGGGCGGAATAGCGCAGCGCACTGCGATCGTTGAGCCGGTGATTAAGCTCGGCGGTTTCGCTGTACTCCAGGGTGTCTTCCGTTTCACGCCACTGCACGTTGGTGACGAATCGCAGGTGGCGCCGTTTGCTCAACGAGCGTCCGACATCCCAGCGCGTGCGGGCGGAATAGCCATCGTTGTTGAACCAGGAAACACGGTTGTTGGATTCCAGCTGCCAGGGGCCGTCGTTCAGCCGCCACAGGCGCTTGCTGGTGAGGCGCACGTAGGGGTCCAGCGGCAGATGCAGACGCACACCCGCGCCAAGGTGATGGTTCCAGCGCTTGCGCTTGTCGTGTTTTTCCAGCCAGCCAAGACCCAGGGTAGAAGTGCGGCGGTCGCGCTGGTCGTTGGCCAGCCGGCCCGAGCCCTGCTCGGCAAGCGTGCCCTGTGATTCCTCGGGATCGCTTTCAATGATCAGGCGCAAGCGCTCTTCTGCCGTCGGCAGGTCGATCCGATAGCGCAGGTTGAAGTCGTTGTTGAAGCCCTCGCCTTCCATCCAGTCGAGTTCCTGACCCACCCGAATGTAGGACTCGTTATCGACCTCGTGGCTGCCTTGCGTGCTGAAAAAGTTGTCGATACTCCGCGAGGTGTTATCGACCCAGTTGCCGACTCGCTGACGGGCAGGGTCGATGTTTTCTCCGGCCCATTGGGGCAGGTCGGTATCCGGCGCGTCGGCGTCCGTGCCGGCTGCATCGTCGGCATAGCCGGGCGAGGTCAGCGCCAGGCTGCCCAGCAGTAGGGCGCCTGTAAGCCAGGTGTCGAGGCGTAATGCAGCAGCGCGTAATCTCATGCGGTAGTTATCGGCCATTGGAGCGGTACGGTGCCGGCGCGGTCGCTGCGTCGGAGGCGAGCGAGTCATCAATCAACAGCCGTCGGGAGGCTGGCGTTTGCGTGGGTCTGCTTCGAGGGGCTGTCTTCGGACGTCCGTATGACAGGAAAATCTACGAAAAAAGCCGAATCAAAAGCGGCTTTGCGAAGACGTAATATGCTGAAAAGCATGAAAATATGGTGCGGATGGGGAGACTTGAACTCCCACGCCTAGCGGCACTAGAACCTAAATCTAGCGTGTCTACCAATTCCACCACATCCGCAGAATGGCTGCACATCGTACGCGTTATTCGGCTAAAGTCAATGTGACGTCGGGCATGGAAGGCCGTTGGCAGTCGCTTCACAGGGAGGAAGGCAAATGCAGTTTAACGTAGCCGGACCGCTGGCAGCACTGGAGCGGGCGCTGCATCGCGCCATGCCCGGCTACTGCGCGTTTTGCCTGGGTAAAACGGCGCCGGGGAAAAGCTGGTGTCTGCCCTGCTACCGGGAGCTTGCCTGGCATTTGGGTGGCTGTCGCGTCTGCGCTGAGCCCCTGGGCGGCCGGACGGCAATATGCCGGCATTGCCGCGAGCACCCGCCGGCGTTTGACCGTGTTCAGGCGCCGCTGCTGTATCGCGGTGCCGTGACCCGTCTGGTACAGGACTTCAAGTTTCAGGCCTCACCCCGAGCCGGTATCCTGCTGTGCGAGCTGTTTGTTTCAGCGCTGGGGCCTTGCGACGCCCAGGCGCTGTTGCCGGTGCCGCTGCATCCCGACCGAGCGCGTGAGCGCGGCTTCAACCAGTCGCAGTGGCTGGCCGAGCGGCTGGGGTCGCGTTTGCAACTGCCGGTCGCGCAGGCGCTGCGCCGGGTGGATACGCCCAGCCAGCGTGCGCTGTCACGCCCGGCGCGGTTTGCCAACATGGACGAGGCCTTTACGCTGCTTGGGGCGCTTCCCGCCCGGGTCGCCATCGTGGATGACGTGGTGACCACCGGGGCGACGGTCAACGCCCTGGCGCGGGCCGCACGCCGGGCCGGGGCTCGCCGTGTGACAATTTATGCCCTGGCGCGTACATCGCTGGCCTTGTCTTGATAAACTGGGCCTTTTATCCATTGCCGAGGCGCCCATGACTCATGTATTTGCCGCGCTATCGCCGACGACGATTGTGGCGGCGCTGGAATCCGTCGGGATGGCGCCGGCGGGCGAACCCTTTGCCTTGAACAGCTACGAAAACCGCGTGCTGCTGTTCCGCGATGATGATCGCTGCGGCTGGGTGGCCAAGTTTTACCGGCCCGAACGCTGGTCGACGGCGGTCATTCAGGAAGAACATGACTACTTGCTGGAACTGGCGGCGGCGGGCGTTGGCGTGGCCGCGCCGCTGCGCCTGGCAGGCGGGCAAACGCTGCATCATTTCGGCGGCTTTGATTTTGCGCTGTTTTCCCAGCAGCCGGGGCAGGCCCCCGAGCTCGAGGAGCCTGCCCATCTGTTTGCCCTGGGCGAGGTGCTGGGGCATTTGCACGGAGTAGCCGACCGCCGGGCCTTTGTTCATCGCCCGACGCTTGAGCTGGCCTCGGGGGCGGCCCGGGCCAGCGATGAGGTGCTCGCGAGCGGCTGGTTGAACGCCGATCAGCGGCGAGCCTATGAGCGCGTGGCGGGGCATCTGGTCGAAAAGCTGGAAGGTTACGCTACGCCGCCGGCTGACATGATCCGCTGCCACGGCGACTGCCATTTGGGCAATATCCTGGGGCGCGACGAGGTGTTTACCCTGGTGGATTTCGACGACTGCCTGATGGCGCCGGCGATGCAGGATATCTGGATGCTGCTGTCGATTAACGACCCGGCATCCTGGCAGGCCCGTCTGAGCGAAATTCGCGAGGGATACGAAGAGCACCGCGAGTTCCCCGGCGACGAGCTTTCGCTGATCGAGCCGCTGCGCAGCTATCGCCTGATGCGCTACAGCGCCTGGCTGGTTGCCCGCTGGCAGGACCCCGCCTTCCCGGCGGCCTTTCCGTGGCTGGCCGAAAGCGGCTACGTGGACAGCCACATCCGCGAGCTGGAGCAGCAGCGAATGTGGCTGGATTCGTCGCGCTGGCTTGGCTGACCGGGGCTGACAGGTCAGGGGCTGAAGGGCGGCGGGCCGACAGCTTCAGTTGCCGGCTTCGGGATCGGGGCGCTCCTCGGGGATCGGGTTGGCCACGCCGTCGCCGTTGGCCTGCCGGCGCTCCTTGTTGATTTCCGCCGAGGGGTTGCGCTGCTCGGTAATATCCAGCGGCGATTCCAGAGTCAGCGTAAAGGTATGGCCTGAATCCAGCTTGCAGGCGCCGGTGTCGCAGCCGATGCCGTAATTGCCGTCATCCCCGTATACCGAGGCGTCAAGCTCGCCGGAAAAGATCGAGCTGTCGGCCGCATCGGTTTCGATGCAGGTGACGTCGTGGGGCTGAATCCGGATACGTGCATCATGGCGCTGGGCGTCGCCGACGATCACGCAGTATTCGGGCAGGGTATGCGACGCCTGGTTGAGATCCGCGGGTCGCAGGAGAATCCCTTCCTGGCGGGCATCATCGCCGGCCAGGCTCAGGGTATCGACCAGCTCGACGCCGACGGACGTATCGGCCGGCAGCGATAGCGTATCAGCGGCTTGCGCCAGCGGTGCCATCAGCAGCGCCGCGGCCAGTGCGGCCGTTCGGCCCGTTGCGCCGGTGAGCAAAGAGGTCGGTGTCGTGGGCGTCCTGGGTAAAGGCATAGCGTTCTCTCGCGATTGGTGACGGCGGAAAAGCCTGAGATGATAAGGTTATAATATCACAGTATGAGGTTTTGCCGCGGGGGCGTCGCGGCACTCTGCCGCATCCTGATTTTCTGCCTGCGGCACTATTTTTTGCCGATGGCACCATTTTTGCCTATGGCTTCGTTGTTTGCCTGCGGCATCTCTGCATACGGCATACAGCGACCGTTGATCAAGCCATCAGCCACGATCAAGCCATTGAAGCATTATTCATCCATCATTCATTAACAGCACGCAATGCCAACACGCATTGCCAACATAAGCGCCATGACGGATCAGCCATGGATAGCGTATCAACGAGGCCGCACATGACCGATGACATTGCCCATCACTACCGCCATATCATGCAGCAACTCGGGGAGAATCCCGACCGTGAAGGGCTCAAGGATACGCCCGACCGCGCCGCCCGGGCGATGGAGTTTCTCACCGCCGGCTATCACCAGTCGCTGGACGAAGTGGTCAACGGCGCGGTATTTGATTCCGGGACCGATGAAATGGTGCTGGTCAAGGATATCGAACTGTATTCCATCTGCGAACACCACCTGCTGCCGTTTATCGGCAAGTGCCACGTTGCCTACCTGCCCAACGGCAAGGTGCTGGGGCTGTCCAAGTTTGCCCGGATTACCGACATGTTTGCCCGCCGGCTGCAGATTCAGGAAAACCTCGCTCTGCAGATTGCCGAGGCGGTGCAAGAGGTGACCAATGCCCGGGGCGTGGCGGTCGTGATCGAGGCGCAGCACCTGTGCATGATGATGCGCGGCGTGGAAAAGCAGAACTCCAGCATGTCGTCGTCGGTGATGCTCGGGGCTTTCCGCAACAAGCCGTCTACCCGCCAGGAATTTCTGACGCTGATCAGCTGATGGCGGCTGTCTGCGCCTTATGTCGGGGTGGCGAAAGCCACTGTTCGCCTTGGTGGATACCCGTATTTCGTTTTAGCATGCAGTCAACGGTTTTTATGCTCAATACCATCATCCGGTCGGGAGTCCGTCATGGAACCGCTTAAAGAAACCCAGCTTTACTGTCCGTTTGCGTATATCGACGGCAGCTGGGTCGCCGCCGACGGCGGTGAGCAAATCAGCGTTTACAACCCTGCCACCGCCGAAGTGGTCGGCAACGTGCCGCGTCTGGGGGCATCCGAAACCCACCGCGCCATTGAGGCGGCCGATGCGGCGCTGCCGGCCTGGCGCGCGATGACCGCACAGCAGCGCGGCGATCTGCTGCTCAAGTGGTATGACCTGATGCTGGAGCATCAGCACGATCTGGCCATCCTGATGACCCACGAGCAGGGCAAGCCGCTCAAGGAAGCCGAGGGCGAAATTGCCTACGCAGCGAGCTTTCTCCGCTGGTTTGCCGAGGAAGGGCGCCGGGTCTACGGCGAGACGATTCCGCCGGCCAAAGCCGACCAGCGCATTGTCGTGACCCGGCACCCGGTGGGCGTGGTGGGTGCGATTACGCCGTGGAATTTCCCCGCCGCGATGATTACCCGCAAGGCCGGCGCCGCGCTGGCTGCGGGCTGTACCATGGTGCTCAAGCCGGCGAGCCAGACGCCGTTTTCCGCAACGGCGCTGGCGCTGCTGGCCGAACGCGCCGGGATTCCCCGTGGGGTGTTCAACGTGGTGCCCGGCACCGCCGGCGAGATCGCCGGTGCCATGACCGAGTCGCCGCGCGTGCGCAAGATCACCTTCACCGGCTCGACCGCCGTGGGCAGCCGGCTGATGGCGCAGGCAGCCGAAAACGTCCAGAAGATTTCGCTGGAGCTGGGGGGTAACGCGCCCTTTATCGTGTTCGAGGATGCCGATCTGGACGCCGCCGTGGAGGGGGCGATGGCCGCCAAGTTTCGCAACGCCGGCCAGACCTGTATCTGCACCAACCGCTTTCTGGTGCAGTCCAGCGTGGTCAACGCCTTTTGCGAAAAGCTCGCGGTGGCCATGCACAGCGAGCTGCACGTCGGCGACGGCGAGAAGGACGGCATCAATATCGGCCCGCTGATCGATGAAGCCGCCGTCCGCAAGGTCAGCGAACACGTCCAGGATGCGGTCGACAAGGGCGCCGAGCTGATGCTGGGCGGGCATCCGCACCCGCTGGGCGGCAACTTCTTTTCGCCCACGCTGATCAGCGCTGCCGGCCCCGAGATGCGGGTCGCCAGCGAAGAAACCTTTGGCCCGCTGGCGGCCGTCTTCCCGTTTGACGACGAGGACAGCGCCATCGAGATGGCCAACGATACCCGCTACGGCCTGGCGTCGTACTTCTATTCGCAGAACCTGGCGCGGGTGTGGCGCGTCTCCGATGCTCTGGAATACGGCATGGTGGGTATCAATACCGGCGCGATTTCCAACGCCGCGGCGCCGTTCGGCGGTATGAAAGCCTCGGGACTGGGGCGTGAAGGCGGCCACCAGGGGCTCGACGAGTATCTGGAAACCAAGTACCTGTGCATGGATATCAGCTAGCGTCGCGCTCCTGACGCACCAGGCCCCGGCGGCCGTGCATGGCCGCCGGGGCCTTTTTTTGGTTGGGCGCCGACAGTGCGGGCGGCGGTGCCTGGTACTGAAGAGAGTTCGTACTGGTGCTAGTGGCGAAAGTGGCGCATGCCGGTAAACACCATGGCAATGCCCGCCTCGTTGGCCGCGTCGATCACTTCGGGGTCGCGCTTTGAGCCCCCGGGCTGGATAACGGCGGTAATGCCCGCGTCGGCAGCGGCTTCGATGCCGTCGCGGAAGGGGAAAAAGGCATCCGACGCCATGACCGAGCCGGGCACCGTCAGGTTTTCATCGGCCGCCTTGATGCCGGCAATTTTTGCCGAGTAGACGCGGCTCATCTGGCCCGCGCCCACGCCGATGGTCTGGCCGTTTTGGGCGTAGACGATGGCGTTGGATTTCACGAACTTGCCCACGCGCCAGGCAAACGCCAGGTCGCTGAGCTCCTGTTGGGTCGGGGCGCGCTTGCTGACGACTTCAAGGTCGTTGCGGCCCACCATGCCCTGGTCGCGTTCCTGCACCAGCAGCCCGCCGTTGACCCGCTTGTAGTCCAGCGCTGCCGGGGCGTTGTGGCCCGGCCAGCCGGCGCTGGCATCCAGCAGGCGGACGTTGCGCTTTTCCGCGACAACCGCGGCTGCGTCGCTGTCGATCCCCGGGGCGATGATGACCTCGACAAACTGGCGGTCAACGATGAGCCGCGCGGTATCGACGTCCAGCGCGACGTTAAAGGCAATAATGCCGCCAAAGGCGCTGGTGGGATCGGTCTGGAAGGCGCGGTCGTAGGCATCCGCCGCGCTCTCGCCCACGGCCACGCCGCAGGGGTTGGCGTGCTTGACGATGACGCAGGCGATGTCGGCAAACGACTTGACGCACTCGAAGGCGGCGTCGGTATCGGCAATGTTGTTGAACGACAGCGGCTTGCCCTGACGGATCCGCGCCGTGGCCACGCCGGGCTCGCTGGCGTTGGGCTCGACGTAGAACGCGGCGTTCTGATGAGGATTTTCCCCGTAGCGCATGTCCTGCTTTTTGCTCAGCTGCAGGTTGAAGGTGCGCGGAAAGTCGCTGTCCTCGTCCCGGACCCGGCGCCCCAGGTAGTCGGCAATGGCAGCGTCGTAGCCGGCGGTATGCTCAAAGGCCCGGGCGGCCAGATCAAAGCGCGTCGCGGCACCGATGCAGCCGCTCTCCGCGCGCATTTCCTCGAGCACGCGGTCGTAGTCCTCGACGTTGACCACAACGCTTGCGTGCGCGTGATTCTTGGCGCAGGCGCGCACCATGGCCGGGCCGCCGATGTCGATGTTTTCAATGGCGTCGTCGAGCGTGCAGTCGGGGTTGGCGACGGTATCGGCAAAGGGGTAGAGGTTGACTACTACCATGTCAATCGGCGCGATGTCGTTATCGGCCATGATCGCATCGTCCTGCCCGCGGCGCCCCAGAATGCCGCCGTGGATTTTGGGGTGCAGGGTCTTGACCCGCCCGTCCATGATTTCCGCAAAGCCGGTGTGCTCGGAAACTTCCGTCACGGGAATTTGGCTGTCCTGCAGCAGGCGGAAGGTGCCGCCGGTGGACAGCAGCTCGACGCCGTGCTCGTGCAGGCCGCGGGCAAAATCCACCAGGCCGGTTTTATCGGAAACGCTGAGCAGGGCGCGGCGAACGGGGGGAGGGGTAGTAGCCATCAAACTCTCGTATGCAGTCGGTTTACAGGGAACGGGTTTACAGGGAATCGCTTAGAGGACAGCAGCGACGCCCCGGGGCGCCGCCGTCAATCAGGTCGTGTCGGGATCCAGCAGCCCGCAGGATTTGAGCTTCTTGCGCAGGGTGCCGCGGTTGAGCCCCAGCACCTGAGCCGCACGGGTCTGGTTATGCGCGGTATATTCCATGACCGAGGCCAGCAACGGGGCTTCCACCTCGGCCATGACCATGGCGTAGAGGTCGCTGGTTTCGCCACCGTCCAGGTGTTCAAAATAACGCTTCATCGACGCCTCGACGGCATCGCGCAGCGGGCGGGGAGCATCATCATCGCTGGCCCGGGAGGGCTGCGTGGGTGGCTGTTGATCGGTCATGCGGCGTGTCTTTCCTTGGCTGACAGGCGTTCGGCGGCATCCGGTGCCATGACGGGGAGCAGCCAGTCAAACTGGGCGGACGGGGTGTCCAGGGCGTTGAACTGCTGCTTGAGAATACGTTGCTGCGCGGGGGTAAAGCGCGAGTCGGCTTCAAGATACCAGCCCAGGTGCTTGCGTGCGATACGCACGCCCATGACCTCGCCGTAGAATCCGTGCAGCTCGGACAGGTGCTCGCCGAGTACCCGGTGGCGCTGGGCAAGCGTGGGCGGCGGCAGGTGGGTCCCCCGGGCCAGGTAGTGATTGATCTGCTCGAAAATCCAGGGGTTGCCCTGGGCGCCGCGGCCTATCATGAGCGCGTCGGCGTCGGTGTAGTCCAGCACTTGCGCGGCCTTTTCGGGGCCGGTGATATCGCCGTTGGCAAACACCGGCAGGTTAACCCGGGATTTGACCTCGGCGATGGTGTCGTATTCGGCCACGCCGGCGTAGCGCTGCTGGCGGTGGCGGCCGTGTACCGCCAGCGCCTGAATGCCGGCGTCTTCGGCAATGCGGGCCACGCGCACGGCGTTCCTGCTCTCGGCGCACCAGCCGGTGCGGATTTTCAGCGTTACCGGCACGTCCACGGCGGCAACGACGGCGTTGACGATATTCGCCACCAGGCGTTCGTCGCGCATCAGCGCGGAGCCTGCCGCCTTGCGGCAGATCTTTTTGGCCGGGCAGCCCATGTTGATGTCGATGACTTCGGCGCCCAGGTCGGCGTTAAGCCGCGCCGCCTCGGCGAGCATGGCGGCATCGCCGCCGGCAATCTGCACCACCCGGGGCGCGGGTTCGCCCCGGTGGTCCATGCGCTGGCGGGATTTGCGCGTGTTCCACAGCGATGGATCCGAGGTGACCATTTCGCCCACGACCCAGCCGGCGCCCAAGCGGCGGCACAGCTGGCGAAAGGGGCGGTCGGTGACGCCGGCCATGGGCGCGAGTATCACGCGGTTGGGGAGCGCGTGGGGGCCGATGGTGACGGGGGAATCAGCAGGTGTCATGGCGCAATCAGAATCAATAAACCGGTAGCCTTGTATGCCCGACCCGGATGGCGGCAAGCCGGCAGGCGAGACGGGGCGCGTATGATACGCCGAGACCCGCCCGGGTTGAAGACGTCGAAGGTATCAGGACGTCGGGCGGTAGCCACTCAGGCGTACCCAGCCTTCACGGACGGCGGGGTCGTCCATGATCAGCCCCCGCTCACGGTAGGCGTCCAGCACGTCGTCTGCCTGGTGTTCGAGAATCCCCGACAGCGCAATCTGCCCGCCGGGAGCGACGCGGCCGGCAATGCTGTCTGCCAGCTCGATCAGCGGGCCGGCGAGAATGTTGGCCGTGACGATCGGGAAACGCGCCTCGGGCTGGTCGTCGTCAAGCGATTCGGGGTAGTAAAGCGCCAGGGCGCTGTCGGCCAGTGCATTACGCTCGGCGTTATCCCGGCTCGACTGCAGCGCCTGAGGATCGATGTCGGTGCCCACGGCGGCCCGGGCGCCCAGCCTGAGCGCGGCAATGGCAAGAATCCCCGAGCCGCAGCCGACGTCGAGTACCCGGTTGCCGGCAAGCTGGTCGTCCACGGCGAGCGCGTCAAGCCAGGCCAGGCACAGGGCGGTAGTCGGGTGGGTCCCGGTGCCAAACGCCAGGCCGGGGTCGAGCACCAGGTTGACCGCGCCGGGAACCGGCGGCTCGTGCCAGCTGGGCACAATCCATAGCCGCTCGCCCATCTTCAGCGGCTCGAAGCCGTCCATCCATTCGCGTTCCCAGTCGCGGTCATCGAGAAGTTCATGGGTAATCTCGGGGCAGGGCTCGCCGGGAAGCTGTTCGGCCCAGGCGGCATGGAGGCGTTCGAGCATGGCGCCCAGACCTTCCAGATCGTCGTACAGGCCGGTGAGCACGGTGTCCTGCCACAGCGGTGTCGTGCCGCGCTCGGGCTCGAAGACCGGATCGTCGTCGGCATCCTGCAGGCTGATGGCGGTGGCACCTTCCGCCAGCAGCAGGTCTTCCAGGTGCTCGGCCTGTTCCGGCGCTACCTGCGCTTTAAGCTGTAGCCAGGGCATGGGGTTCTCCGCACGGCTGAGGGATAAAAGGGAGAGAGAAAGGGCATAAAGGACACAAGGCTACCAGCCAAAGACGCCAATGCCGGGGAGCGCATGGCCCCCGGCACCGGCGTAGCGTCTGCGGCAGCCCGTCAGGATTCGAGTTTCTTTTCCAGATAGTGGATGGTGACGCCGCCCTGCTGGAAGTGGCTATCGCGGACCAGCTCCTTGTGCAGTTCGATGTTGGTCTTGATGCCCTCGACCAGCAGCTCATCGAGACCGTTGCGCATCCGCGTCAGGGCGATATGCCGGTCTTCCCCCCAGGTGATCAGCTTGCCTATCAGCGAGTCGTAGTGTGGCGGTACGCTGTAGCCGGTATACATGTGCGAATCCATGCGCACGCCCAGTCCTCCCGGCGGGTGAAACAGCGTCACCCGGCCCGGCGAGGGCATGAAGGTGCGTGCATCCTCGGCATTGATGCGGCACTCAAAGGCGTGGCCGACAAGCTCGATATCGTCCTGGCTGACCGACAGCGGCAGGCCGGAGGCAATGCGCAGCTGTTCCTTGACGATATCCACGCCGGTGACCATTTCGGTGACCGGGTGCTCGACCTGGACGCGGGTGTTCATCTCGATGAAGAAGAACTCGCCGTTTTCGTAGAGGAACTCGAAGGTTCCGGCGCCGCGATAGTTGATATCGAGGCAGGCGTTGCGGCAGGCGTTGAGCACTTTTTCCCGCGCGGCCGGGTCGATACCGGGAGCCGGAGCTTCTTCCAGCACTTTCTGGTGGCGGCGCTGCAGCGAGCAGTCGCGGTCGTAAAGGTGAATGGCGTTGCCCTGGCCGTCGGCCAGCACCTGGACTTCCACGTGGCGCGGCTTTTCGAGGAATTTTTCCATGTACACGGTGCCGTCGCCGAACGCCGAGTGGGCCTCGGTACGCGTGATGCTGATGGCCGAAGGCAGGTGGCCTTCGGTGTGTACCACGCGCATGCCGCGCCCGCCGCCGCCGGAAGCGGCCTTGATGATGACGGGATAGCCGATGCGGCGTGCGGCAGCCAGGTTGGCTTCGTCGTCGTCGCCAAGCGGGCCGTCGGAGCCGGGCACGGTGGGCACGCCGGCCTCTTTCATCGCGCTGATGGCGCTGACCTTGTCGCCCATCAGGCGAATGGTTTCCGCGCGCGGGCCGATATAGCGAAAGCCGGAACGCTCGACCTGTTCGGCGAAGTCGGCGTTTTCCGAGAGAAAGCCGTACCCCGGATGAATCGCGCTGGCGTCGGTGACTTCGGCGGCGCTGATCAGCGCGGGGATGTGCAAATATGATTCGGCCGATGAGGCCGGGCCGATGCATACGGCTTCGTCGGCCAGGCGTACGTGCATCAGTTCACGGTCGGCCTGGGAGTGTACTGCAACCGTCTTGATGCCCAGCTCCTTGCACGCGCGCAGGATGCGCAGGGCAATTTCGCCGCGGTTGGCAATAAGGACCTTGTCCAGCATGGGAGAATCCACCCGTGTCAAAAATGAAGGATCAAGCAATCACGACCATGGGCTGATCGAACTCTACCGGCTCGCCGTCGTCCATCAGCACCGCTTCGATGACGCCGTCGCGATCGGCCTCGATCTGGTTCATCATTTTCATGGCTTCCACGATGCACACGGTATCGCCTTTCTTCACCGTATCGCCGGGCTCGGCAAACGGTTTGGCGCCCGGGGCCGGGCTGCGATAGAAGGTGCCCACCATGGGCGATACCACCGCTTCGCCCCGGTAGGTCGGCGCCTCGGGGGCTTCCTGCGCCGGAGTGGCGGTGCCGGGCGTGGCGGGGTCGGGCGCCTGCGCCGGCTGCGCCTGGGGAGCGTACTCGGGGAGTACCTGGGGCGCCTGGGAGGTGCCGTTGGGATGACGGCTGATGCGCACTGATTCTTCACCTTCCTGAATCTCGATCTCGCTGATGTTGGACTCTTCCAACAGCTCGATGAGCTTTTTGACCTTGCGAATATCCATGAGTGAATCCCGATCCTGAGTAAAAATGAAAAGGCCCGCAGGTGCACGCCCCACAAAGGGTCCGCTACCCGGGCGCCGGCTTTTGGGGGCCGATACGCGACGGGCGGCGGCAGGCACGCGTTCAGCGAGCGACAGTAACGTAACGGCAGCGTTTAAGTAGCTTCGGCAGACGGATGAAAACGGGGCATGATCAACGCCGGTTTTCAATCGCGGCAGCGCTTAAACGGCGCAGTACGTTGATGCGCCTGACGGTCGGTGCCGGGCGGATAATCGGCGCAGTAAACCAAACGATAAATAAAAGAGAACGCGGCACGTTCGTGCATGTTGCGGCTTTATTAGCGTCCAGTGCTGCGTCATCCGGGCGGCACGCGAAGAAAGTTTGCCGAAAAAAAAAGCGCCTGTCCAGCAACGCCGGCCATGCGCTTCAATAGCAGAATTAAACAGATGTTTGACGACGTTGGCGCCCGGGACGCCAAAATGCCGGCAAGTTCGCCTTGAAGCGGGCTTGCCGGCGACTCTCGGCTCAGCTGGCGCGGCGGTTCAGCCATTGCGCCAGCTGTTCCAGGTGGGCGCTGAATTCGTCGGCGTCCACCTCGCCCTGGATGCGCGCCTGGGCGATTTCCCGGTTATCGGCAAAGAACAGCAGGCTCGGCGGGCCGAACAGGTCGTAGGCCTGGAGCAGCTTTTGGGTGCTGGCGTCGGTCTCGGTAACGTCGGCCTCGATCAGCGCGTAGTCGTCAAGCGCGCGGGCCACGCGCGGGTCGGGATAGACTTCGCGCTTCATTACCTGGCAGGAAATGCACCATTCCGCGGTGAAGTCGACAAACGCGGGCTTGCCGGCGGCAGCGGCGCGTTCAATTTCATCCTCCAGGCCTGCCAGCGTTTCCACCCGGGTAAATTCGGGCGCGGCGGCGGCTGTCCGAGGGCCGCCGTTGACCGCTTGCTGTGTATTTTGCAGCGGACGCAGCGGGTTGCCGTTGCCCTGGGCGGCGCCCAGCAGCAGGGCAATGCCCCAGGCGAGCAGTAGAATACCCAGCGCCTGACGCGCCCGGCCCCAGCCCTGGGGCTGATTGAACTGCAGCGCGCCGAGTGCCAGCGCCGAGCCCACGGCCAGCGCCGCCCAGAGCACCAGGGCAACAGGCGCCGCGACCAGCCGCTCGACCATCCAGATAGCCACGCCCAGCAGCAGCAGGCCAAAGGCGATTTTGACGCCGTTCATCCAGGCGCCCGAGCGCGGCAGCAGGGTGGTACCGAAGGTGCCTACCAGCAACAGCGGCACGCCCATGCCCAGCCCCAGGGCAAACAGCACCCCGCCCCCCAGGGCGCCGTCGCCGGTAGAGGAAATAAACACCATGGCGCCGGCCAGCGGCGCGGTCACGCAGGGAGAAACCACCAGCACCGACAGCGCGCCGGCCAGCGCCAGCCCCGGCGGCCCGCTCTGCTGGGCGCGGTTTTGCCAGGCGTCTACCCGGGAGGCAATGCGCGGCGACAGCCGCAGCTCGAAGGCGCCGAACATGGCCAGCGCAAAGACCGTGAATAGTACCGCAAAGCTGATCAGCACCGGCGCCGATTGCAAATGCGCCTGAAGATTGAGCCCGGCGCCAAACAGGCCCATGAGCACGCCCACCAGCGCGTAGGTCAGCGCCATGCCCAGCACATAGCTGGCCGAGAGCACAAAGGCTCGGGGCCGGGTGGGGTTTTGCCCGACGATAATTGACGACATGATCGGCAGCATGGGCAGCACGCAGGGAGTAAACGTCAGCCCCAACCCGGCGAGGAAGAAAAGCCCCAGCGCCAGCGGCAGGCTGGCTTCATCGAGCAGGGTAGCAAAGCGGTGATCTTCGCTTTGCGGGGCGCTGAAGGCGTTGCTCTCGGCCGGTGCTTCGGGCGTGTCGGCCTCCGCTGATTCCGCAGTGGAAGGCTCGGCCGCGCTGTCGAAAGCTCCGTTGCTCGAAGGCGCCGGCGAAGAGGGTATATCGCTCCGAGCGGGAGTCGTCGCCTCACCGCCGGCCTGGTCTTCGGCAAAAGCGGCAGGGGCGTCCGTTTCGCCGGCTTCCAGGGTCATGTCCTCGGGCGGATAGCAAAGCCCGGCATCGGCACAGCCCTGAAACGTCAGCGTCAGCGAAAACGGGCCCGAATGCGGCTCTTGCAGCGGAACCTCGAAGACCACGCTGTCGCGGAAGGTGTAAACCTCGCCGAGGTACTCGTCCTCGGTGAAAGTGCCCTGAGGAATATCCGGTTCGCCCAGCTCCACGTCCGGCGTTTGGCTTTCAACGGCAAAGCGCTGGCGATAGAGGTAATAGTCCTTGGCGGCTTCCACGCCGATGTACAGCGTTTCGCCGTCATGCCAGGCATCGGGTTGAAACGCTTCGCGGACGGGGAGGAAATCCCCCTGGTCGTCGGAAAACCAGTCGGCCTGGGCGCTGCCAACTGGCAGAGCCAGCATCCAAATGGCGAATAGCCAGGCAACGCAAGCGGGCAGCAGCGGAGTGCTGCGCGACAGAGGGGGGCAGCGGTCAGGCAAGCGCATGGAGAACAACACGGAATATTCCTACCTTCATTGAGTGTTAACCCTGGCTGCAAACGCAAGCGGGCTGCCCGAAGGCAGCCCGCTCGATCATCCTGCAGCGTAGGCCTGTGACATCAGGCCTTTTGATAAGTTGCAGCCGCGGTCTCGATGGCCTGGTGCGCGGCGTCGGCCCCGTCCCAGGACTCGACCTTGACCCATTTGCCTTTCTCCAGATCCTTGTAGTTTTCAAAGAAATGGGTGATTTGCTGGCGCAGGAGCTCCGGCAGGTCGGTGACGTCCTTCACGTCGTTGTACAGCGAGGTCAGTTTGGCGTGGGGAACGCAGACCAGCTTGGCATCCTCGCCGGCTTCGTCGGTCATGTTGAGCATGCCCACCGGGCGGGCGCGAACAATACTGCCGGGCGCGACCGGGTGCGGCGTAACGACCATGGCATCCAGCGCGTCGCCGTCGTCGGCCAGGGTGTGAGGGATATAGCCGTAGTTGGCGGGATAGAACATCGGCGTGGCCATGAAACGATCCACCATCAGCGCGCCCATGTCTTCGTCGATTTCATATTTGATCGGCGCGTGATTTGCCGGGATTTCAATCGCCACGTAAATATCGTCGGGCAGATCTTTACCGGCAGGGATGTTGTCAAAGTTCATCGTTGGATCCTTGAGGCTTGTGCGTGGGGCAAATCGTCAGGGCACGGCCTGGCTGACCGTTGCCGAGCCTGATCGGTATCGAATCGGTATCAAACATGGTGGCGGCGAATTATACGAATATGGCGCCGGGATTACCAATGCGACATAGGCCGGAGACGATGCCTTGCCGGCCCGGGCGTGATACTTGAGTGCCTGGGTATGCTATAAGTCGCATGGTGAGGTGCGGCGCCAGGCATGTATCATCGCCGGCTATCCATGAAGCCCGGCCAGCGAGCCGGGCGGTCCGGCCGGCTCGGGGTCAACCCGGAGGAAAGCCTGGGGAGGCATAAGGTGGCGCACGCACAGTTGCTTATCAGTTACGGCCAGGCGTATGTCGCGCCTGACCCGCGGCAGCAGCGCAGTTCCATGTCGGTGCAGGTGCCCGAAACCTCGCTGATGCACGCCAAGGGTGGCTGCGCCATGATCAGCGACTCGATATCGCGCAATGCCATGGCCAAGCAGTCGGGAGACCTGAGCGTCCGGGCCTTTCTGGCGGATTATTTCGCCACGCCCGATCACTGGAGCGTCAAGAAATCGGCGACGCGGGTACTCAGCGCGCTGAACGGCTGGTGCTACAGCCAGAGCCGTCACCTGCAAGCCGGCAGCCTGGTGGCCTCGGTCTCGGCGATGGTATTCCGTCGTCAGCACGCCCACCTGTTCCACATGGGCGATACCCTGGTATTCCGCCTGCGCGGCGCTGAGTTCGAGCAGCTCAGCTGTGACCACATCACCGACCTGGGCGGCTATCGCTATCCGTCCCGGGCGCTGGGGCTGGATAACAGCGTGGATATCGACTACACCAGCATCCCGCTCAAGCAGGGTGATATCTTCCTGTTTACCACACGCGCGGTGCGCGGCACGCTGCTGCCGTCGGACTATGTCCGGCTGATTCGTCAGGACGCCAGCGACCTGCACGCCGCCTGCGACCGTCTGGTGGCCGAAGCCACGACGCGCGCCCAGCAGCGCGGCTATGCCGTGGACCAGTTCTGTTTCCAGCTGGTGCGCATCGACGAGCTGCCCGAGGCGCAAAGCAGCGACCCCGCCCCGCTATACGGCGAGCTGCCGATTCCCCCGGAGCTGACCCCGGGCGACTGCCTGGACGGACTGGAAGTGATAGAGGTGCTGTCGCGGACCGCGCAGTCCCGAGTGTATCGCGTGCGTGACCAACAGACCCATGCCGAGCGGGTCATGAAGGCCCCCAGCCCCGAGCTGTCGTTGCGTAACGCCTACCTTGAGCATTTTCTGCTGCAGCAGCGGGTCGTTGAGCGGATCAGGTCGCCGTTTGTGGTCAGCGTGGTCGAGCCGTCGCGGGCGCGCCACTACCTGTATTACCTGCTCAGCAGCCTGCGCGGTGAAACCCTGCGCCAGTGGGCCGGGCGCCATCCCCGCGCCACCCTGGCCCAGCGCCTGGAAATGGCCGGCCAGCTGGGCAAGGCGGTGCAGGCGCTGCATCACCGCGAGGTGCTCCATCAGCAGATCAACCCGGATAATATAATGGTCGACGAGCACGGCAAGCTGGTGTTGACGAACTTCAGCGCCTGCCACCTGCGCGATGCCAACGGTCATCGTCAATCCGGCGAGATTCTGCGGCCCATCGGCTTTACCCCGCATACGGCTCCCGAATACGCGCTAGGCGACGTGATTGGCCATCGCAGCGACCAGTACGGGTTTGCCTCGACGGTTTATTGGCTGCTCACCGGGCAGCTGCCGTACTCCCGGATGACGCCCGACCAGCTGCGCAGCCATACCGATCTGGAAGCGCTAAGCTATCGCAGCGCTCGCAGCGCCAATCCGCAGATCACGCCGGTGCTGGATGACATTCTACGCCGAGCGCTGGATCCGCAACGCGCGCTGCGCTTTCGGCGCATGTCGGAGCTGCTGCACGCGCTGCGCAAACGCCAGGACATCACGCCGCCGGATGCCGCCCGGCGTGCCGATGCCCGGCGCTTCTGGCAGGGCGTGGCGGGGATTCTGCTACTGCTGCTGGTGCTGTCCTGGGTGTTGCGGTAGGGCACAGTCAATACAAACCGGGCTGTGCCCAGGCGGGGGCGTCGTTACTGGTCAAACGCCGGCAGGCGCTTTTCCACCGTCTCGAGCCGGGGCCTGGCGACCACGGGCAGGCCGCGCTCAAACGGCGGGAAGTCTTCTCCCTGAATCAGCGGTGCCAGGTACTCTCGGCAGGCCGGGGTGATGGCGAAGCCGTCCTCGCTGATGAAATCCCGCGGCATGAAGGTTTCCCGATTGGCGACGTCCGACAGCGGCGCGGAGATTACGTCCCACTGATAGGGCGCCTGGGCCGTACGGCGAATCGCCGGCATCATCGAGTTCTTGCCTGCCAGCGCCAGGGCAACGGCCTCGCGGCCCACGGCGTAGGCCTGCTCCACATCGGTTTTTGACGCCAGGTGGCGGGCGGCACGCTGGAGATAGTCGGCCACGGCCCAGTGATATTTGTAGCCCAGATCCTGCTTGACCATGCCGGCCAGCGTCGGGGCGACGCCGCCCAGCTGACGGTGGCCAAAGGCATCGGTATTGCCGGCATCAGCGAGGAAGGTGCCGTCCTCGTAGCGCGCGCCTTCCGAGACCACGATGACGCAGTAGCCGTATTCCTTGACGCTGTAGTCGACCCGGGCCATGACCGCTTCGCGGTCAAAGGCGACTTCGGGGAAAATGATCACGTGCGGCGGTTCGCCTTCGCCTTCACCGGCCAGGCCGCCGGCGGCGGCGATCCAGCCGGCGTGACGGCCCATGACTTCCAGCACAAACACCTTGGTCGAGGTGGCGCACATCGAGGCAATGTCCAGCGAGGCTTCCAGGGTCGAGGTGGCAATGTACTTGGCGACGCTGCCGAAGCCGGGGGAGTTGTCGGTGACGGGCAGGTCGTTGTCCACGGTCTTGGGAACGTGGATGGCGGTTAGCGGATAGCCCATCTTCTCGGAGAGCTGCGAGACCTTCAGGCAGGTATCGGCGCTGTCGCCGCCGCCGTTGTAGAAGAAGTAGCGGATATCGTGGGCCTTGAAGACCTCGATCAGGCGTTCGTACTGGGCGCGATGGGTCTCGATATCCTTGAGCTTGTAGCGGCAGGAGCCAAAGGCGCCGCCCGGCGTGTGGCGAAGCGCGGCGATGGTGGCATCGCTTTCCTGGCTGACGTCGATCAGGTCTTCGGTCAGCGCCCCGATAATGCCGTTATGACCGGCGTAGACCTTGCCGATGTGTTCCGGCGCGGCACGGCAGGCTTCGATTACGCCGCAGGCGCTGGCGTTGATAACGGCGGTGACGCCTCCGGACTGAGCGTAAAAAGCGTTGTGCTGGGTCATGGAAACGGTGGAACTCCTGAAGCGGGGCATAACGAAGCGGGCATAACAAGACACCGGGCGCGATCAGGCGGCCCGGTTGACGATTCGATGGGGGCAAATTCTAGCGCAAACTGCCTGGCGCTGCACCTGCCTAATCCTGGTGGTCCATCTCCTGCTCGCGCTGGGCCAGCTGCCAGCCGCCCAGGTCCTTGTAACGATTGACCATGGCGCAGAACAGCTCGGCGGTGCGCTCGGTATCATAGCGCGCCGAGTGCGCGGCCTTGTTGTCGAAATCGATGCCGGCGGCCCGGCAGGCCCGCGCCAGCACGGTCTGGCCGTAGACCAGCCCGGCAAGGGTGGCGGTATCAAAGCTGGAGAAGGGATGAAACGGGTTGCGCTTGATCTCGCAACGCTCAACCGCCGCGTTGAGAAAGCCGTGATCAAAGGCGGCGTTATGGCCCACCAGGATGGCGCGCGTACAGCCGTGAGCCTTGATCGCCTTGCGCACGGGGCGAAAAATCTCGCCCAGCGCTTCGCTTTCGTCCAGCGCTACCTGCTGGCGTAGCGGGTCGTCCAGGTTGATGCCGGTAAAATCCAGCGCTGCCTGTTCAACATTGGCCCCGTCAAACGGGCGAACATGGCAGGCGTGCGTGGTATCGGGCAGGAGGTTGCCGTCCGGATCCATGGTGAGCGTTACCGCCGCGATTTCCAGCAGTGCGTCGCCCGCCGCATTGAAGCCGCCGGTTTCCAGGTCAACCACGACGGGTAGATAGCTGCGAAAACGCCGTGACATTAAATCGCGGGCAATTGCCTCGCTCATGCTGCTCTCCTTAAAACCGGTAGTCGTTGCCTGGTGCGGCGCGTGGTCGACGTGGCGGATACGCCTATTACGCCAATACCCTTAGAGATACCCCATGGAGACAGAGCGTAAGCCGGCAATCCGCCAACGGCATCCGCGCTGCCTGCTTGCCGGGCAGCCAAGCGGAGAATTCTAGCAGCTTTTACCCCGGAGCGTCGCTGGCGGTATGGGTTGACGGTATTCGTTGGAGGTACAGAGCGCTATACTTGGGGTTTGCGTTTCTCTCACGGGGTTCCATTGCCCCGCTGTATTGCATAGCGATCTCCGGTCGAGCCGACTGTATCCTGCAGATCGACTCTCGCCAGGGGTTCATCAACAAGGAGCACAAGATGTCCGATGTCAAAAAGGTGGTTCTGGCCTATTCCGGCGGCCTGGACACCTCCGTTATCGTCAAGTGGCTGCAGGAAACCTACGACTGCGAAGTGGTCACCTTTACCGCCGACATCGGGCAGGGCGAGGAAGTCGAGCCGGCCCGCGCCAAGGCCGAAGCGCTGGGTATCCGCGAAATCTACATCGAAGACCTTCGCGAAACCTTCGTGCGCGACTACGTCTACCCGATGTTCCGCGCCAACACCGTTTACGAAGGCGAATATCTGCTGGGGTCCTCCATTGCTCGCCCGCTGATCGCCAAGCGCCTGATCGATATTGCCAACGAAACCGGCGCCGACGCCATCTCTCACGGCGCCACCGGCAAGGGTAACGACCAGGTGCGTTTCGAGCTCGGCGGTTATGCGCTCAAGCCCGGTGTCAAGGTCATCGCCCCCTGGCGCGAATGGGACCTTAACTCCCGGGAAAAGCTCATGGCGTACTGCGAAAAGCACGATATTCCGGTGGACTTTTCCGGCAAAAAGAAAAAATCGCCGTACTCCATGGATGCCAACCTGCTGCATATTTCCTACGAAGGCGGCATTCTCGAGGACCCCTGGGCGGAAGCCGAAGAGGACATGTGGCGCTGGAGCGTATCGCCCGAGGCCGCGCCGGACCAGCCGACCTATATCGAGCTGACCTACGACCGGGGCGACATCGTGGCTATCGACGGTGAAGCCCTGAAGCCCCACGAGGTGCTGTCGAAGCTCAATCAGCTGGGCGGCGACAACGGCATCGGCCGGCTGGATATCGTCGAAAACCGCTATGTGGGCATGAAGTCCCGGGGCTGCTACGAAACCCCCGGCGGCACCATCATGCTCAGCGCCCATCGCGCTATAGAGTCGCTGACGCTGGACCGCGAAGAAGCGCACTTGAAAGACGAGCTGATGCCCAAGTATGCCGACGTGGTGTACAACGGCTACTGGTGGAGCCCGGAGCGCCGCATGCTGCAGGCGGCCATCGACGAAACCCAGGCCAACGTCAACGGCGTGGTGCGCATGAAACTGTACAAGGGCAATGCCACCGTGGTGGGCCGCAAGTCCGACGCCTCGCTGTTCGACGAGTCCATCGCGACGTTCGAGGACGATGCCGGCTCCTACGACCAGAAAGACGCCGAAGGCTTCATCAAGCTCAACGCCCTGCGTTTGCGCATTGCCGCCGGCAAGGGTCGCAAGCAGGATTAAGCGGTGCCCGCCGGACCCGGCGGTGAAAAGCATCGGCCGGCGCGTATAAAGACCGCATCGGCCCGGCAGACGGCAGGGGCTCGGCTCCTGCCGTCGTTTTCTGTCGGGCGTTTTCTGTCGGGCGTTTTCTGTAGAGCGTTGAGAGAAAACAGGGCTGAAAGGAAATACGGTTGGAAGGAAACAGGGCTGAAAAGAAATAGGGCTTAAAGGAAACAGGGTTGGAAAAAAACAGGGTTGGAAAAAACAGAGGTGAGAGAGGAACCATGCTGAAAAAACTGTTAGCCGGCCTGGGCAAACGCCCGGAAGGGCAAACGGGCATTACGCCCGCCGAGCCGGTGGATCACAAGGGTTTCAGGATTATTGCCTGCCCCGAGCCGCAGAACGGGCAGTTTCGCGTCAGCGGCCTGATCCAGCAGCCGCTGGCGGACGGCAGCGTGCGCGAGTACCGGTTTGATCGCTCGGACATGCTGCCCGCCCGCGAGGCCTGCGATGCCATGATGGTGAGCAAGGCCCGGCGTTTCATCGATGAAACCGGCGACGCCATGTTCGGAACGGAGGCGCAGGGCGCGACTGCCGATGGGGAAAGCGAAGGTCAGTGATCGCGCCCGGGGTTTTCCGGGGCCTCTGCATCCTCGCTCGACGAGGCGTTGTCCGGCGCTTCGGGCAGTTCCAGCGTCAGGCAGGCGCCGGCCAGCTGCTGGCCGTTTTCCACCCAGAGTCTCCCGCCTAGATGCGCGATAATCCCGCGGCTGATGGATAGCCCCAGCCCGCTGCCCTGAGGGCGTCCGCGGTCCTTGCGCTGCTGCTGCAGCTGATGAAATTTTTCAAACACCCGTTCGCGTTCGGCATCGCTGATGCCGGGGCCGTTGTCCTCGACGCTCAGGCGAAAATGATCCTTGTGCCGGCCCATTCGCAGCAGGACACGCGGATCGGTGCTGTCGGCAAACTTGCCGGCGTTATCCAGCAGGTTGATGATGACCTGCTCCAGGCGGTCGACATCGCCGACGATCATGGCCGGGCCTTCGGGCAGCTCCACCTCCAGACGAATGCCGTGATCGTGCTGAAGCCGCGCCACGGCATCCACGCTGCGCCGGGCCAGCGCGACCAGGTCGAGGCGTTCGGGCGTCAGCGTCAGGCGGCCGCTTTCCAGCCGGGCCAGATCGAGGATTTCTTCAATCAGGCGTGAGAGCCGCTGGCTTTCGTGAACGATAACGTCGAGGAAGTGGTGGCGTTTGTCGGCCGTCAGGTCGTCATTTTCGTGGAGAATCTCGGCAAAGGCGCGGATGGACGTCAGCGGCGTGCGCAGCTCGTGGCTGACCATGGCGACAAACTCGTCCTTGAGCCGGTCAAGCTCGCGCAGGCGTTCGTTGGCCTGGCGCAGCGCCGCGCTGGCGCGTTCCAGCTCGGCGGACTTCTGCTCCAGCCGGCGGTTGTATTCCAGCGTCTGCGAGGTGGTGTCGAGCAGGCTGAGAATCGACTCCCGGTCCAGGGCTTCGCCGCGCACCACCGAGTTGATCAGCACCCGGGCCGAGGCGTTGCCCAGCGAGCCGGCCAGCTCCTGTTCGGCGCGGGTAATCAGCTGATGCGAGGCCGGCTGGTGGGCCGCAGGTTCGGCGGCTGCGGTTTCGGTTGTTGAGCCAAGAACGCGGCGGCTGGCGCCCTCGCCGAGATAGCGGTTGAGCAGTTCGCCCAGCTCTCCCCGGGTGGTTTGCCCGTGCCACAGCGAGGCGCTGGGCAGGTTGGGGTGCAGCGCTTCGGTAAACAGCGCCGCCTGGGTCTGTTCCAGCTCGGAAGGCCGGCTGAAAAGCGATAGGCCCACCAGCAGCCCGATGTTGGCTACCAGGCTCCACAGCAGCGCGTGGGTGTAGATATCCCAGCCGTCGAGGCCGAACAGCGCGTAGGGAGTCAGCCAGCCGATGCCCCAGGGGCCTTCCCTGATCAGCGACATATCGATCCAGCCGGACTGGGCAAAGCCGGGGATCAGCAGGGTATAGAGCCAGACGGCAAAGCCCGCCAGCAGACCGATAAGTGCCCCGGTGCGCGTCGCGCCACGCCAGTAAAGGCCGATCAGCATGGCCGGAGCGAACTGCGCCGCCCCCACGAACGCCACCAGGCCGATGGTCACCAGGCTGTAGGCATCGCCGATCAGCGCGTGGTAGACGTAGCCCAGCAGCAGAATCAGGACGATGGCAACCCGGCGAATGCCCAGAAGCCAGGCGGCGAGCTCGCCGCTACCGCTCAGATGGAGCAGGTTGAAGCGCAGCAGCAGCGGCATGATCAGCTGGTTGCTGACCATGGTGGAGAGCGCGATGGTTTCGACGATCATCATGCCTGTGGCCGCCGACAGCCCGCCGATAAACACGAAAAGCGGCAGCGCTTCGGCGCCCGCCGAGAGCGGCAGGGTGAGCACGAAGCTGTCGGGGTCGGCCTGGGGGCTCCCCAGCAGCAGCCCCGCCAGCGCGATAGGTATAACGAAAAGGTTGATCAGCAGCAGATAAAGGGGAAGCAGCCAGCTGGCACGGTCGATGTGATTTTCATCGACGTTTTCCACCACCAGCACCTGAAACTGCCGGGGCAGCGTTAAAAACGCCAGCACGGCAAGAATCAGTACGCCCACCCAGCCGGTAGCGCCCCCGGGCACCTGCTCCAGGCTGAGTACGTGCGACAGCTCGGGCGTGCGCGCCACCTGCGCCAGCAGGTCGGCGGGGCCGTTGAACATCACGAACACCACGAAAATCCCCACCGCGAGAAACGCCACCAGCTTGACCAGCGACTCCACGGCAATGGCGGCGACCATGCCTTCATGGCGTTCGCTGGCGTCCAGATGCCGGGTGCCGAAGAGGATGATGAAGACCGCGAGCACCAGCGCCACCCAGAACGACTTGTCGATCCAGAAATGCGCTTCTTCCACCGCGACGTCCGCCGGCTGCGGGTAGTTCACCAGCACCGCATGGCTGACGGTAATCGCCTTGAGCTGCAGCGCGATGTACGGCGTACTGCTGATCAGCGCCATCAGCGCGACAATGGCCCCGAGCCCCGAGCTTTTGCCGTAGCGCGCGCTGATGAAATCGGCAATCGAGGTAATACGCTGGCGCGCGGCAATGCGCACCATCTTGCGAATAATGAAGGGGGCACCGAGCATCGCCAGCGTCGGGCCCAGATAGATCAGCAGGAAGTGCGGCCCCTGCAACGAGGCGCGCCCGACGCTGCCGTAGAACGTCCAGGCCGTGCAGTACACCGCAATCGACAGCGCATAGACCGTGGGCGAGCCGATGGCCGAGCGGCCGGTTTCGGCGCGCCGGTCGCCCCAGGCGGCGACCACAAAGAGAATCGCCAGGTAGCCAAAGGCCGCTGCCAGAATGATCAGGTCGTTACGCATGGTGCGACGACGTCGCCTGATCCGCTGCGGCTCGAGCCTCGGGCTCGGGGGGAGGCGCAGGCGGCTGGCGGCCTTCCATCAGCCAGGCCGCCAGCCCGATCACCAGCGCCCAGGCGCCAAACAGCCAGATCACCAGCCAGACGCCGGTGACCGAGGGCAGCCGGTCGACCACCAGCAGCAGCGGCGGGCAGAACAAAATGGCGGCGGTGATGATCAGCGCGACCAGGCGCTCGTTATGGCGCGATGGCGGATGCAGGGAGCGAGGAGCACTCATAAGTTGGCATCTTCCGTATCGACCGCGCTGGCCTGCAGCGCCAATAGCGACTCGAGACTATCGATGCCGCGCGCTTCGAGTCGCGGCAGCAGCGCCAGCCACAGGGCCGCGGTCACCCGGGCGTCGCCCAGGGCGGTGTGGCGCGTGCCCGGCGGGAAGGTAATGTCGTAGCGCCGGGCGAGGCTGTCCAGGTCATGGCCGTCCAGCGCCTCGTCCAGCGCCCGTGAAATAAGCAGGGTGTCGAGTACCGGCATGGTAAATTCGACGCCCTGGCGGCTGATGGCGAGCATATCAAAAGACGCATTGTGCGCCAGCAGGATGGCGTCACCCACGTAGTGGCGAAAGCGTTCCAGCACCGTGTCCAGCGGCGGCGCGCCGGCCACATCGGCGTCGGTAATGCCGTGGATGGCCGTGCTCTCGGCGGGAATGGGGCGTTGCGGGTCCACTTTTTGGGTAAAGGTTTCGCTCGCCATCGCCTGGGCGTTGACGATACGACACGCGCCCATGCTGATCACGGTATCGCCCTGGCGCAGCGCCAACCCGGTGGTTTCGGTATCAAACGCCACGATTTCGAGGCTGCGCGGCTCGAGCCTGGCGCGCGCTTCGTCGGGCGGAGGCAGATTGGCGATGCCGAAGTCGTGAAACTCGGGTCGTGGCGGCACCCGGCGGGGCGGGGTGTCGCCCTGGTCGATCATCGGCAGCGGCAGGCGAATGCGGGCCCGGGGGTCACCCTTGTCGACCAGGCTCCAGATTTCGCTGGCGTGCTGTCGCAGGACTTCGGCGGCGCTGGGGGAGAGCGGCAGGGCTTCGAGCGGCTGGCGCTGCCAGCGGGATATTTCACCTTCCGGCAGCGGGTGGCCCTGCCAGATCATGTCCAGATAAACGCACTGATTCCCGGGGGATATCTCGCCTTCAAAGCCGCCGGGTGGCAGGTGCTGTTCCAGGTGTTGCAGCAGCGAATCGATCAGCGCGATCAGCGCGGGGGCATCGCCCTTGAACCAGGCGGGCATGCCCACCGGTGTGATCAGCCGGCGCGAGGGATCGATGCGTTCGTCGAGCGCCTGCCAGAAATCGTTGGACCAGATCGGCGTCAGCTGCTCGCCCCGGCGCTGCATGTCGTCGATCAGCTCGCCCATGCGCGCGATGCTGTGGCTCAGCGCCAGGCCATCTTCGTCCAGGGCGTTTTCCAGCCGGGCGCGCAGCTCGCTGTTGTCGGTGTCGGCGGTGCCCAGGGTCTTGAGCACGTCGGCGGCGCTGGTCACGCTCGCGGCCTCGCGGCGCAGCTCGGCGAGCCGGGCGCCCAGCTGGGCGCGCACGCCCATTTCGGTGCTCCAGGCGTGTGTCGCGTCGTTGAGCGTGACCAGGCTTTCGCCGTCGCTTTCCGGCAGCCGGCGCAGCGTGACCTTGAGCCAGCGCTCGTCGCAGGGGAGCAGCAGCTCGCGCGGGGTGCCGTCGTCGGGCAGCCGGGCAAGGGCGTTCTGCAGGGTGGCGGTGGGCAGCAGCGCGTCGATGCGCTTGCCCAGCCCCAGGCCGGTATGGCCGTCAAAAAACGTGTCGGCCGCCGCGTTGAGCAGCAGTAACCGCCGATGGCGATCGCAGAGCAGCAGCGGTGTCTGCAGGATTTGCAGCACGGCCTCCAGCCGCTGGCTGATGCGTGCAGCATCGCGGGCGCCGTCGCTGCGCGCCTGGCTCAGACGGCTGCGGTCGGCACGCCAGCTTTCGCGTATCCGCGCCAGGTCGGGCCCCAGCCCGGTGAGCCAGCCTTCGGGAGGGTG
Source organism: Vreelandella jeotgali Hwa (assembly GCF_000334215.1). Lineage (GTDB taxonomy): Bacteria > Pseudomonadota > Gammaproteobacteria > Pseudomonadales > Halomonadaceae > Vreelandella > Vreelandella jeotgali. Next base: position 251,632 of record NZ_AMQY01000014.1, read on the forward strand.
CTCGTCGCCGGCGTCGGGGTTGGCGACCAGGCGTGCCAGCTGCACATGCAGGTGGCGCAGCGGGGCAAAGAGCATGCGCTCCAGCGCCACGCCGACCAGCAGAATCGTGGTGCCGCCGGAAAAACTGCCCAGCCAGATGGCGGCGCGTTCCCAGCCGCTGGCGTTTATCCCGGCGTCCAGCCAGGCGGCAAAAATGGCCCCGCCCAGCAGGCTGATGCCGCCCAGCAGCAGCCAGAGGCCGATCAGCCGCTGGCGTTTGGGCAGGCGTTGGCGATCACGGCGTGTCATCGTCGGCCTCGCTTAGCAGTGCCTGCACCTTGTCCACCAGCGCCCGGGTCGAAAACGGCTTGGTAATGTAGTCGTCGGCACCCAGCGCCAGGCCTTTCTCGCGCTCGACTTCGCGGCCGTGGGCGGTGAGCATGATAATCGGCATGTCGCGGGTCGCCGAGGCAGCGCGCAGACGCTCCAGCACGTCAAAGCCGCTGATGCCGGGCAGACTGATATCGAGCAGCATCAGGTCCGGCGGGGTGTCATCCACGCGCTCGAGCGCGCTTTCGCCGTCGTCGGCCGTGGTGACCGTAAATCCCGCCTGCTGCATCAGGAATTCCAGCGACAACAGGATGTTGGTTTCGTCATCAACCACCAGTACCCGAGGCATGGCGTTCTCCTTCGGCATTGTTGTGCTTATTGTGTTTAGTTGTGTTTTTGGTATTCGGTTGAGCTTATTTTAACGGTCGTGTTTATCGCGTGCCTGCTGCTTGCTGTGGTGCAGCTATTGACGTGTATCCAGCGTGATCAAGCCGGTTGCGCCCTGCCACCGAGTTTAGGCATCGGGCGCGCCGTGGCCAAGGCGACCTTGGCCGAAGGCAGGCAAGAGGCTGCCGAAGGCAGAGGAGACAGAATGAAGTAGAAGAGACAGAGGAGGCAGGCGCGGGCGCTGTTACGGCGCGGTTTTTTCCGGGTAGTCGCACAGATCGGCGATGAGGCAGCCGGGGCAGCGGGGCTTGCGCGCTACGCAGGTATAGCGGCCGTGAAGAATCAGCCAGTGGTGGGCGTCGCGCTTGAACTCCCGGGGGACGTGGCGCAAGAGTTTCTGCTCGACTTCCACCACGTTTTTGCCCGGGGCCAGCCCGGTGCGGTTGGCGACGCGAAAGATATGCGTATCCACGGCGATGGTGGGGATGCCGAACGCCGTATTGAGAATGACGTTGGCGGTCTTGCGCCCGACGCCGGGCAGCGCTTCCAGCGCCTTGCGCGTGCGGGGCACCGCGCCCGAGTGCTTTTCCACCAGCAGGTGGCAGGTCTTCATCAGGTTCTCGGCCTTGGTGTTGTAGAGGCCGATGGTTCTGATGTGCGCCTTGAGGCCGTCAAGGCCCAGCGCGATTATCGCTTCCGGGGTATTGGCGACCGGAAACAGCCGGGCTGTGGCCTTGTTGACCCCCACGTCCGTCGCCTGGGCAGAGAGCAGTACCGCGGTCAGCAGCTCGAATGGCGTAGTCCAGTGGAGCTCGGTTTCCGGGTGCGGGGTTTCTGCCTGCAAGCGGGCAAAAATCTCATGGCGTTTATCGGCGTTCATGATGTGCCTTCGGCGTTGGTGGCGGCCGCCTCCCGGCCGAGTTGTTCCAGCGCCTGCCGGGCTTCGGCCTGCTGGCGCTGCGCGGCGGGTAGCTGCTCCCGGGCAGTGGCTTCGGCTGCGCTGTCCCGGCGGCGTATGGCGCTTTCCAGCTGCTGCTCCACACGCCTGAGCGCCTGATCGGCGGCCCGAGCAGCGAGTTTTTTCTGGCGTTGCAGCGCGGCCGAGGACATATCCCCGGCGTTATCGGAACGGCCCGCCGCGCGGCGTTTTTGCAGCCGCCGTTGACGTTTTTCCTGACGCTTTTCCCGGGCGTCACGCGCCAGGCGCCGCTGGCGCGCACGATGGCGTTGGCGCCCCAGGGAGGCGCGGCGCGCCAGATAGGCGTCCTGTTCATCCCGGCTGTACGCGGCCTGCCAGGCGGGGTGCGGCAGCATGTCGATGCAGTCCACGGGGCAGGGAGCCACGCACAGCTCGCAGCCGGTACATTCGTCGGTGATCACGGTGTGCATGCGCTTGGCCGCCCCGACGATGGCATCCACCGGGCAGGCGTCGATACATTTGGTGCAGCCAATGCACTCATTTTCGCGGATAAACGCCGTCAGCGGCGGCTGGGGCGGTTCGGCCAGCGGTCGATACGTCTGGCCGGTGAGCTCCGTCAGCTGCTCAAGCGTAGCGTCGCCGCCGGGCGGGCAGCGGTTGACCGGCTCGCCGTCGGCAATCGCCTCGGCGTAGGGCCGGCAGCCGTCGAAACCGCATTTGCCGCACTGGGTTTGCGGCAGCAGCGCATCGACGGCTTCGATCAGGTCGCTGCGCGACATCAGGTCACGCGCTGGCCGGGCTCGGCGCCGTCATCGGGCGAGAGCAGGTAGATGCCGTCGTCGTTGGCGGAGGCCAGCACCATGCCGTCGGAGACGCCGAAACGCATTTTGCGCGGCGCCAGGTTGGCGACCATGATTGTCAGCCGGCCTTCCAGCGCCTCCGGGGCGTAGGACGAGCGGATACCCGAAAACACGTTGCGCGTCTCGCCGCCCAGGTCCAGCGTCAGCTGCAGCAGCTTGTCCGCCCCTTCGACGTAGGAGGCGCTGGCAATCCGGGCGATGCGCAGGTCCACCTTGCTGAAATCGGCAAAGCTGATTTCGTCGGCGATCGGATCCCGAGAAAGCGGATCGTCGGCCAGCGGGCCGGCAGCCTGGGCGCCGCCGTCCTTGAGCTTCTTCTCCTCGGCGATGTCTTCCCTGGAGGCGTCGAGCACGGCGTCGATTTTGCTGCGTTCGATGCGCGTCATCAGCGGCTTGAATTTGTTGATGGCGTGATCGGTGAGCACATCGTGGCGGCTGGCCCAGCTCAGGGTATCCAGCCCGAGGAAGGTCTGCGCCTGCTCGGCCATGGCGGGCACCACCGGGGCGAGGTAGACCACCAGCTGGCGGAAGAGGTTGATCCCTACCGAGCAGATGTCGAGCACCTCCTGATCGCGGCCTTCCTGCTTGGCCAGCACCCAGGGCTCGGCCTCGGCGATGTAGGTGTTGGCCTCGTCGGCCAGCTCCATGATCCGGCGCATGGCCCGGGCAAACTCCCGGGTTTCGTAATAGTCGGCGATGTCGTCGCCGGCCTCGATAAAGCGCGCGAGCATGGTCGGCTCGGCGCAGTGCGCCGAAAGCGTGCCGCCGCCCAGCTTTTTGACAAAGCCCGCACAGCGGCTGGCGATGTTGACCACCTTGCCCACGAGATCCGAATTGACCCGCGCTTCAAAGTCCTCGAGGTTGAGGTCCAGGTCGTCGACCCCGGCGGTCAGCTTGGCGGCAAAGTAGTAGCGCAGGTACTCCGGGTTCAGGTGGTCGGCGAAGGTGGCCGCCTTGATAAAGGTGCCCCGGGATTTGGACATCTTGGCGCCGTCCACGGTGACAAAGCCGTGGCAGTTCACCGCGGTGGGCGTGCGAAAGCCCGCGCCGTGGAGCATCGCCGGCCAGAACAGCGCGTGGAAGTAGACGATATCCTTGCCGATGAAGTGGTAGACCTCGGCGTCGGAGTCGGGTCGCCAGTAGCTGTCGAAATCCAGCCCTTCACGCTCGCAAAGGTTTTTGAAGCTCGCCAGGTAGCCGATCGGCGCATCCAGCCAGACGTAGAAATACTTGCCCGGCGCATCGGGAATCTCGAAGCCGAAATAGGGCGCATCCCGGGAAATATCCCACTCGTTGAAGCCGTCGTCGAACCACTCCATCAGCTTGTTGCGGATCTGCGGCTGGACACGGTCGTCGTTGATCCAGCGCTGCATGAAATCGGCAAAATCCGGCAGCTTGAAGAAAAAGTGCGTGGACGTGCGCTCTTCGGGGGTGGCGCCGGATACCGCCGAGACCGGATTGATCAGCTCGGCGGGGGTGTAGGTGGCGCCGCAGGCTTCGCAGTTGTCGCCGTACTGATCGGCCTGGTGGCACTTGGGGCAGGTGCCCTTGATAAAACGATCGGCGAGAAACAGGCCGCGTTCCGGGTCATACATCTGGTCGATGTCCCGGGTGGCAATGTGGCCGGCGTCGCGCAGGCGGGTGTAAATCAGCTCGCTGAAGTGGCGGTTTTCGGCCGAGTGCGTCGAATAGTAGTTGTCGAAGCGGATGCCGAAGCGCGCGAAGTCGGTCTGGTGATGGCGGGAAACGCGTTCGATCAGCGTTTCCGGCGTGATACCTTCCTGCTCGGCGCGCAGCATGATGGCGGTGCCGTGGGCATCGTCGGCGCAGACGTAGTGGCACTGCTGACCGCGACTTTTCTGGAAGCGCACCCAGATGTCGGTCTGAATGTATTCCAGCATGTGGCCCAGATGGATGTCGCCGTTGGCGTAGGGAAGTGCACTGGTAACCAGAATCTTGCGCGTCGCGGTGTTAGACATGAAAGGGGATCGTTCCGTTAACGTCGGGCAATGGATGAAAAACGCGGTCGGGGAGACAGCTGGCTAGTACAGCGCCTGCTCTTCGAGCACTACCTCACGCAGCAGGGCGAGAAACAGCTTGTCGGCTTCCGAATGTTCGGCCGGGTCTTCGGGAATGTGAACGCTGGTGATATCCGAGATTTCGTTGGCAATGGTGGCCATGCTGTCGGCGCTGCCGCCGTTATCCAGCTCATGCCGGGCCACCGCCAGCGACTGCTCGAGGATTTTGGGATCCTGCAGCAACTTGCGGATAAATCCCTGTAGTTCATTGATAACGCGCGTTTTTTGAATTTCTGAAGCAGACATCAAGACTTCTCCTCAAGACTCTTAAAGACTCTCCTGTAGACGCCCGGTACGCGGCTGGCTCCGTGACCCGGCTCCGGGCCGGGACCGGCAGTGTCCCAACCGCTCGACCATAGCATTTTTCCCCGCCTGTCTCACGAGAGGCGACCTCACGAGAGGCGATCTCAAGAGGCCACGCGCCCGGCCTTGTGCTTCACCGGGTTGGCGTATTGCGCGAGCCAATAAGGGCGCAGGGCCTCGGGCACCTCGCTCAGGCGCTGGTTGAAGCGTTCGCGGTCCTGACGGCTGATGGACCCGTGCGCGACCAGTTCGGGAGCGTCGCCCTGGGCCTCAAGCGCCAGATAGTGGGTCGGAAACAGCCGGTAGCCGCCGATGACCTGGCGGTCGATCTCGGCGGCGACTTCCTCGGCGCTGCCGGCCTCGGCCCCCAGCGGCGTGCCGAAGTGGAGCTGGACGCGACCCTTGTTACCGGTAATGCCGGCGACAATCGACTGAATATCCTCGAACTCGCTTTTATCGTAGCCGCCCCGGGTATCCAGGTCGTACTGCTCGCGGGCTTTCTGAACGTCGCAGGGGTCCAGCTCATAGCTGATGGAAACCGGCACCATGCGCAGCTCGGTAATGGCGTCGCCGGTACCTGCTGCCTTGTCTTCCTTGCGCCGGGCCATGGTCAGCATCTTGACGATCGCCGGGTCGGTGAGGTCGATGCCGGTCTTGGCGCGGCCCTCGCGCTGGGCCATCCAGATCGAGTGGTTATCGGCGGTAATCGAGTGGCGAATATACGCCGACAGATTCTGGTAGGCGGCGAGCATGGCGCGCTTGCCGCGCGCGCTGCGGGGCACGATGAAGCTCTTGTTGAGCCGCATCAGGTCGGTGACATAAGGCTTTTTCAGCAGATTGTCGCCGATGGCAATGCGCACCGTGTCGCGCCCGGCCTGATACAGCGCGTAGTTGACGAACGCCGGGTCCAGCGAAATATCCCGGTGGTTGCCGATAAACAGGTACGCGGTGTTGGCGTCCAGGCGTTCGAGTCCCGATACCTCGAAGGCATCGGTGCTGGTGCGGATCATGCGCGCCATGTAGCCGGCAATGCGCTGCTGAAAGGCCCGCACGTCGCGCACGCCCCGGACTTCACGCTTGACCGCGCGGCTGGCCAGCAGGCGTGCCAGCGGCGGAGCAAAGCGGGCCAGGCGCGGCAGGCGGAACCGCGTCAGCGCGTTGAGCAGCTCGTTGTCCCGGGTCAGTCGCTTGAGCACGTCTTCGACTTCATCGTCCTCATAGGGGCGAATGTCGGCCCAGGGATCGGTGGCGGCGTCCGCAGACGTGTGATGGCTTGTGTCGTGGTCAGTCATGAATCCGTTCCGTCGGGTAGAGGAGACAGCCGCTGGCGGGCGGTACGGCCGGTGTTGGCCGTCAGTGGGTATCGCCGGTGCGCGCTTCGCCGCCGAGCCATTCCAGCAGGCGAACCACATCGGTGGAAAGCGCCTGCGCCATGAGAACGAAATCGGTTTCCAGCCGCGCCAGGGCATCGTCGCCATCATCCGCCTGGTCGGCTTCCTCGATCAACGCGTCGCCAAAGCGCAGCGACTTGAGCGTGAGTTCGTCGGTCAAGACAAAGCTCAGGCGGCTCTCGATCCCCAGCGCCAGTTTGCTCGCCTGGCGGCCGCCTTCCAGCAGCTGCTGAATGTCGTCGCCGTCGAGATCGACCTGGCGGGCGCGCAGCACGCCGTCGTCGCCCTTGGCGTTGAGCTCGACCTGATCGCCGAGCGTCATGTCGCCCGGGCGGCTGGCGGGGTTGCCAAGCCACTCGGTCATGGCGCGGATGGGCAGCGTCTGCGCCGTCAGCGGCGTTACCTGGAGGCTGCCCAACGTCTCGCGCAGCAGATCAAGAATGTCCTCTGCCCGGGCGCGCGACGCCACATTGATGCCGATCAGCCCCCGGTCAAGGTCCCACCAGAGATCGGTTTTTTGCCGGCGGACAAAGGCCTGGGGCAGTAGAGCCTCGGTGATTTCCTCCTTGAGCGCGGTCTTTTCCTTGCGGGTGACCTTGCGACCCTCGGCCTGCTCGATATCCGCCACGCGCTCGTCCACTTCTTCGCGAACCACGGAGGCCGGCAGCAAGCGTTCCTGGCGCAGCACCGAGAGCAGCCGCTGGCCCTGGATATCGTGAACCAGCCGACCGCCGCCCAGGCGACCGGCCGGAGCCGTCCAGCCCAGACGGCGGGCATCCGCCTGGCCCAGCGGCGCGGCGGCGTGGTCAGCCAGCGCGTCTTCAAGCGTTGCGCCGTCAAGCTCGGAGGCGCCGTGTAAACGGTAAAGCAGCAGGTTTTTAAACCACATGTGCCTGTCCTTGAGGTTGGCTCCGGGGGTTACGAGGTCTGCATTGTGCTCCGGCCAAGCTGCGTCGCGCCGGGCAGAAAAAAACCGGGCAGAGATAAAGCCGCTCGCAACCGGGGCCGGTGAAGGCAAAAGGCGCCTATTATGTCGAAAGCCGCGCTTTCCTTCCAGCCATATTGCGCTTGTCCGATAGGCTGCTATCCATGTTGCAGGTGTTTCAAACTTGTGTTTGATTGAGCCGGTTATGGTCGAGGCCGTTCAGCATGAATGGCCCGCCAAAACATTCGTCTCAATGACACTGCATCAGGGAGTTAACCGTATGAGCGATTTGCTTTCGCGCACGGCGCTACGGGTTCGTGGCTACCATCTGGATGGCTACGGCCACGTCAACAACGCCCGCTATCTGGAGTTCATGGAAGATGGTCGCTGGGCCTTTTTCGACCAGCAACCGCAGCTGATGGCGGGCCTGCATCAGGTCGGCCGCGCTTTCGTCGTGGTCAATCTCAATATCGATTACCGCAACGCCGCGGTGCTGGGGGACGACCTGGCCGTGCTGACCGGCATTACCCGGGTCGGCGAGCGCAGCGGGATCTGCCATCACCGGATCATTCGCCGACGCGACAGCGCCACGGTGGTCAGCGCCGACCTGACGTTCGTGCTGCTGGACATGAAGGCCAACCAGGCCGCCACGATCGACGGCGAGGTGCGTGACGCCCTGGGTGCGCTGACGGTTGGGCGCGAGGCATTCGATAATTGATCCGGGCCAGTCGGATCCCGATGCACCGGCGGCTGCCCTTGGCGCCTTAGCAGTGGTATGATGGCGCGTTATTGCGCGCCGTTATTCGGTGTTCGCGCTTCTCGCTGTTTCGCAGTGCTTCATCACGCAGTGCAAAGGATCTGACTTTCATGGGTGACATCGCCAGAGACATTCTGCCCGTTAATATAGAAGATGAGCTTAAGCAGTCGTATCTCGACTATGCCATGAGCGTCATTATCGGCCGTGCGCTGCCCGACGTGCGCGACGGTCTGAAGCCCGTGCACCGGCGTGTGCTGTTTGCCATGCACGAGCTCAACAACGACTGGAACAAGGCGTACAAGAAATCGGCGCGCGTGGTTGGCGATGTTATCGGTAAATACCACCCCCACGGCGACAGTGCGGTATACGACACCATCGTGCGCATGGCGCAGGACTTTTCCATGCGCCACGTGCTGGTGGACGGCCAGGGCAACTTCGGCTCCATCGACGGCGACAACGCCGCCGCCATGCGCTACACCGAGGTGCGTATGGCGCGGCTGGCCCACGAGCTGCTGGCCGACCTGGAAAAGGACACCGTGGACTGGGTCGACAACTACGACGGCACCGAGCGTATTCCCGACGTGCTGCCGACCCGGGTGCCCAACCTGCTGATCAACGGCTCCTCGGGCATTGCCGTGGGCATGGCAACCAACATTCCCCCGCACAACATGAACGAGATCATCGATGCCTGTCTGGCACTGGTCGATGATTACACCCTGTCCATCGATGAGCTGATGGAATACATCCCCGGGCCGGATTTTCCCACCGGCGGTATCATCAACGGCCGCGCGGGGATTCTCGACGCCTACCGTACCGGCCGCGGCCGCATCCATGTGCGCGCCGACCATACCATCGAGCACGATGAAAAGACCGGCCGCGACCACATCATCATCACCGAACTGCCGTACCAGGTGAACAAGGCGCGGCTGATCGAAAAGATTGCCGAGCTGGTCAAGGACAAGCGCATCGAGGGCATTGCCGAGCTGCGCGACGAGTCCGACAAGGACGGGATGCGCGTGGTCATCGAGGTCAAGCGCGGCGAATCCGGCGAGGTCGTGGTCAACAACCTCTTTGCCCAGACCCAGCTGCAAAACGTCTTCGGCATCAACATGGTGGCGCTGGAAAACGGCCAGCCGCACTTGCTGAACCTCAAGGAGCTGCTGGAAGCCTTTGTCCGCCATCGCCGCGAGGTGGTCACCCGGCGTACGATCTTCGATCTGAAAAAGGCCCGCGAGCGGGGCCATATTCTGGAAGGTTTGACCGTGGCCATTTCCAGCATCGACGAGGTTATCGAGCTGATCAAGGCCGCGCCCAACCCCGCAGAGGCGCGGGAGAGCCTGCTGACGACCACCTGGCAGCCGGGGCAGGTCACCGGCATGCTCGAACGCGCCGGGGCGACCTCGTGCAAACCCGAGGATCTGGACGAAGGCTACGGCCTCAACACGTCGGCTACCGCCTACCAGCTGTCGCCGGCGCAGGCCCAGGCGATTCTTGAACTGCGTCTGCACCGCCTCACCGGGCTGGAAACGGAAAAACTGCTCAACGAATATCTGGGGATTCTCGAGCGCATTGCCGAGCTCACCGAGATTCTCGCCTCGCCGGACCGGCTGATGGAAGTCATCCGCGACGAGCTGGTGGCCGTGCGCGATCAATACGGCGAAACGCGTCGTACCGCGATTCAGGCGAGCCATCTGGATCTGTCCATCGAGGACCTGATCGCCGAGGAAGACATGGTGGTCACGGTGTCGCGGTCGGGCTACGCCAAGACCCAGCCGCTGTCGGACTATCAGGCCCAGCATCGCGGGGGGCGCGGCAAGTCGGCCACGGCGATGAAGGACGAGGACGTTATCGAGCATCTGCTGGTGGCCTCGACCCACGACACCGTGCTGCTGTTCTCCAACCGCGGCAAGGCCTACTGGCTCAAGGTCTACGAAATGCCCAACGCCAGCCGCGGTTCCCGGGGCAAGCCGCTGGTGAACATGCTGCCGCTGGCGGAAGACGAGGCGATCAACGCCATGATGCCGGTGCGCGACTATGATCCCGACCACTACATCTTCTTCGCCACGGCCAGGGGAACGGTCAAGCGCACCAGCCTGGCGCAGTTCTCGCGGCCGCGCAGCGTGGGCCTGATCGCCATCGACATCGACGACGATGACCGCCTGGTCGGCGCGGCGATCACCTCGGGCAGCGACCACGCCATGCTGCTGTCGTCCAACGGCAAGGCCATTCGCTTTGAGGAACGCGACGTTCGCGCCATGGGGCGTACCGCCCGAGGCGTACGCGGCATGCGCCTGGCCGACGAGGCCGAGGTGATCAGCCTGATTATTCCCCAGCATCAGCAGATCGACGCCGAGGACGAGCAAGCCGAGACCGTCGTCGCCGACGAGGCGCCTTCGCCGATTTATATCCTCACGGCCAGCGAAAACGGCTACGGCAAGCGCACGCCGTTGGGCGAATTCCCGCTGCGCGGGCGCGGCGGGCAGGGCGTCATCGCCATGCAGACCAGCTCACGCAACGGCGCGCTGGTGGCCGGCATGCAGGTTTACGACAGCGATGAAATGATGCTGATCACCGACCGCGGCACCCTGGTGCGCACCCACGTCGACGAGGTGTCGATTACCTCGCGCAATACCCAGGGCGTGATGCTGATTCGTCTGGGCAAGGAAGAACATCTGGTCAAGACCGTCCGCGTCGACGAGCCCAGCGAGGCGGAAGGCGACGCCGATCAGGACGCAGCCGAGCCGGGCGAAGAAGACGGGGAAGTCGAAGACACCCAGGCAGTGGAAGAAAATCAGGAAAATTCGGTAAACCCGGAAAACCAAAAGGAGCAGGGCAGCGATGACCCGTCAGTATAACTTTTGCGCGGGTCCGGCTGCGCTGCCCACGGCGGTTCTCGAGCGCGCTCGGGATGAAATGCTGGACTATCGCGGGCGCGGGCTTTCCGTCATGGAAATGAGCCACCGCAGCGCCGACTTTACCGCCATTGCCGAGCGCGCCGAAGCCGACCTCCGCGAGCTGCTGGCCGTGCCGGACAACTACCGGGTGCTGTTCTGCCAGGGCGGGGCGACAATGCAGTTTTCCATGCTGCCCATGAACCTGCTGGGCAGTGGCGGTCGCGCCAACTTTATTCAGACCGGCATCTGGAGCAAAAAGGCGCTGGTTGAAGCGCAGAATCTGGGCATGGCCTGTCACGTCGCGGCCGATACCGACGCCGAAGGCAATCTTGCGGTGCCGCGCCCCGACGCGCTGGATATCAGCGACGACGCCGCCTACCTGCACTACGCCGCCAACGAAACCATCGGCGGGCTGGCGTTTGACTACGTGCCCCGAACGCAGCGGTCGGACGGCGCGGCAGTGCCCGTCGTCGGCGATCTGTCGTCGACGATTCTTTCCGGTCCCATCGACGTTTCGCAGTTCGGAATTATTTACGCCGGCGCGCAGAAAAATATCGGCCCGGCGGGGCTGACGCTGGTAATCGTGCGCGATGATCTCCTCGACCAGGCGCAGGCCGTGATGCCCGGGCTTTTCAGCTACAGGGCCATGGCCAGTGCCGGTTCGATGGTCAACACGCCGCCCACCTACGCCTGGTATCTCGCCGGGCTGGTATTCGAGTGGCTGAAAAACGACATCGGCGGCCTGGCGGCCATGAGTGCGATCAACCAGCGCAAGGCCGATAAACTGTATACCGCCATCGATGACAGCGGGCTGTATGCCAACCCCGTTGCGTCGCACAACCGCTCGCGGATGAACGTGCCCTTTACTCTGGCCGACGCCCGGCTCGACGGCGAGTTTCTCCGCGAGGCCGGTGACGCCGGGCTGTTGAATCTGAAGGGGCATCGCAGCGTGGGCGGCATGCGCGCGAGCCTGTATAACGCCGTGCCCGAAGCCGCCGTGGACGCCCTGACCGCGTTCATGGCCGATTTTGAACAACGAAAAGGCTAACGACCATGTCTGATGCGTCAGCCCGGCTGGATACGTTGCGCGAGCGCATCGATCAGCTGGACAGCGATATTCTGCAAAAAATCAGCGAGCGCGCCCAGTGCGCCAGCGATGTTGCCGAGGTCAAGCTGGCGGAAGACCCGGGCGCGCTGTTTTACCGCCCCGAGCGCGAGGCCCAGGTGCTGCGCCGGATCATGGCGGCCAACAAGGGGCCGCTTTCCGATGAAGAAATGGCGCGGCTGTTTCGTGAAGTCATGTCGGCCTGCCTGGCGCTGGAAAAACCCGTCAAGGTGGCCTATCTGGGCCCCGAAGGCACCTTTACCCAGCAGGCCGCGCTCAAGCACTTCGGTGAAAGCGCGGTAAGCCTGCCCATGGCCGCGATCGACGAGGTGTTTCGCGAGGTGGAAGCCGGCGCGGCGAACTACGGCGTGGTGCCGGTGGAGAACTCCACCGAAGGCGTGGTCAACCATACGCTGGATACCTTTCTCGAATCGTCGATCCATATCTGCGGCGAAGTCGTACTGCGTATTCACCACCACCTGCTGGTGGGCGAGAACACTCGGCGCGACAAAATCTCGCGGATCTACTCGCATCCGCAGTCCTTCGCCCAGTGCCGCAAATGGCTGGACGCCCACTATCCTCAGGCCGAGCGGGTGGCGGTGGCTTCCAACGCCGAAGCGTCCAGGCTGGTCAGGACCGAGTGGCACAGCGCGGCCATCGCCGGCGACATGGCGGGCAAGCTTTACGGCCTGGAAGTGATCGCCGACAAGGTCGAGGATCGTCCCGACAACTCCACGCGCTTTTTGATTATCGGCAGCCGGGATGCACCGTTTTCCGGGAACGACAAAACCTCGCTGGTCGTCGCCATGCGCAACCAGCCCGGCGCGCTGCATGACCTCCTGGAACCCTTCCACCGCCATCGCATTGACATGACCCGGCTGGAAACCCGGCCCTCGCGTAGCGGCGTCTGGAACTATGTGTTTTTCATCGACTTTGTCGGCCACCACGAAGAGCCTCATATCACCGCGATGCTCGATGAAGTCCGCCTGCGCGCGGCCGACCTGAAAGTACTGGGGTCGTATCCGCAAGGTGTGCTGTGAGCCAGGCACCGGGTAAGCCAACGCGCCTGCTGATTGTCGGCCTGGGACTGATCGGCGGCTCGCTGGCCGCCGCGCTGCACGCCGCCGACTACCCCGGTACGATTGTCGCCTGCGACCCGGATGCCCGGGAAATCCAACGCGGCATTGATATGGGGCTGATCGACTCCGGCAGCACGCAGCTGGCCGAGCTCGCTCCCGGGGCCGACATCATCGTGCTCGCCGTGCCGGTGCTGGCGATGGAAGCGGTAATGCGCGAACTGGCCGCATTGAACCCGACCCTGGCCGGGCAGACGGTGACCGACGTGGGCAGTACCAAGGCGGTAATACGCGATACGGCTCGGCGCTTATTCGGCTGCATGCCGCCGACGCTGGTGCCGGGACACCCCATCGCCGGGTCGGAAAAAAGCGGCGTGGCGGCCGCCAACCCCGAGCTGTACGTTGGCCGCAACGTCATTGTCACCCCGGGGGGAGAAACGGATGCCCGTGCGCTGGCCGAGGTGCGCGCGCTCTGGCAGGCCTGCGGCGCCAGAGTGCTGGAAATGGAGGTCGAGCGCCACGACGAAGTGCTGGCGCAAACCAGCCACCTGCCGCACCTGTTGGCGTTTTCGCTGGTGGATACCCTGGCCCGCCAGGACGAGCGGCTGGATATCTTCCGCTACGCCGCCGGCGGCTTTCGCGACTTCACCCGGATTGCCGGCAGCGACCCGGTGATGTGGCGGGATATCTTTACCGCCAACCGCGACGCCGTGCTGGCCTCCCTCGATGACTTCGAGGCAGGGCTGGCGCGGCTGCGTACCGCTGTGGAAGCCGGCGACGGCGATGCCATGCTCGCCACCCTGGGTCGAGCCGGCCACGCCCGCCATTATTTTGAATCACTGCTCAACAAGACCAGCTATCAGACGGAATATGCCATGCAATCACAGGGTCAGGTGACCTACCGGATGCGTCCGGGAGGTAGCGTAGCAGGGCGCATGCGCGTGCCCGGCGACAAGTCGATTTCCCACCGCTCGATCATGCTCGGCGCTCTGGCCGACGGTGTGACCACCGTAAGCGGCTTTCTCGAAGGCGAAGACAGCCTCGCTACCTTGCAGGCGTTCCGCGAAATGGGCGTGGCCATCGAAGGCCCGCACCAGGGCCGCGTGGTGATCCACGGCGTGGGACTTCACGGTCTAAAACCGCCGGCGGGGCCGATCTACGTGGGCAATTCCGGCACCGCCATGCGTCTTTTTGCCGGGCTGCTGGCGGGGCAGCGCTTTGCCAGCGAGCTATCCGGCGACGACTCGCTGACCCGGCGGCCCATGAATCGCGTGGCGGAGCCGCTGCGCGAGATGGGCGCGACCATTGATACCGCCGAGGGCGGCCGCCCGCCGCTGCATATTCACGGCGGCAGCACGCTGTCCGCCATGCACTACGACATGCCCGTGGCCAGCGCCCAGGTCAAATCCTGCCTGCTGCTCGCCGGCCTTTACGCCGACGGCGAAACCCGGGTGCGCGAGCCGGCGCCGACGCGCGACCACACCGAACGCATGCTCGGCGGCTTTGGCTACCCGATAGCGCGCAAGGGCGACACCTGCTGGCTGGCAGGCGGCAAGCCGCTGACGGCCTGCGCCATCGACGTGCCGGCGGATATTTCCTCGGCGGCGTTTTTCATGGTCGCCGCGGCGATAACGCCGGGATCGGACCTGGTCCTCGAACACGTGGGCGTTAATCCTACCCGGATCGGGATCATCAATATCCTCCAGCTGATGGGCGCTGACCTTGAACTGATCAACGAGCGCGAAATCGGCGGCGAACCGGTGGCGGACATCCGCGTGCGCTACGCGCCGCTCAAGGGCATCGATATTCCCGAGGTGCAGGTGCCGCTGGCGATCGACGAGTTCCCCGCGCTGTTTATCGCCGCCGCCAACGCCACCGGCACCACCCGGCTCAGCGGCGCCGCCGAGCTGCGGGTGAAAGAGTCCGACCGCCTGGCGGTCATGGCTGATGGCCTTGGTGCCATCGGCGTGGAGCATCGCCTGCGGGAAGACGGTATCGAGATTGTCGGCCACGGCCATACTGATACGCCCGCCTACGGCGGTGGACGCATTGACAGCCTGGGCGACCACCGTATTGCCATGGCCTTTGCCGTGGCCGCGCTGCGGGCAGGCGACGATATCATGATCGACAACTGTGCCAACGTCGCGACGTCTTTCCCCGACTTTGTGGAAATGGCGACGCACACCGGCATCCGGCTGGAAGTGGAGGCTGACCATGAGCGCTAGTGCATCGACCGTTAATGTGTTGACCATTGACGGCCCCGGCGGTGCGGGCAAGGGCACCATCAGCAGCCTGATCGCCGAGCGGCTGGGCTGGCACCTGCTGGACAGCGGCGCGCTGTATCGGCTGACCGCTTACGCGGCTGGCAAGCACGGCGTTGAGCTGAACGACGAAACCGGCCTGGCCCGGGTGGCCGAAAACCTCGACGTCGCCTTCCCGGTGGCCGACGGCGCGGTGCAGACGCTGCTCGAAGGCGAAGACGTTACCCGCGCCATTCGGACCGAGCAGGCCGGCGAGCGGGCTTCCCGGGTCGCCGCCATTCCCGTCGTGCGCGAAGCGCTGCTCAAACGTCAGCGGGACTTTGCCGTCGGGCCGGGCCTGGTCGCCGACGGCCGCGACATGGGCACGGTGGTATTCCCCGGCGCAGGGCTGAAAATATTCCTCACGGCCAGCGCCGAGGAGCGCGCCCGGCGGCGCCATGAGCAGTTGCGCCAGGCCGGCGTGAATGCTACCCTTCCGAATCTTTTGCAGGAGATTCAGGCACGCGATGCGCGCGATACGCAGCGCAGCGTGGCACCGCTCAAGCCGGCAGACGATGCCGTAACCCTTGATACCACGCGCCTGAGTATACCGGAAGTGGTGGAACAGCTGACCGAATGGTTGACCCGAAAGGGCATGGCCTCCGGCGAATGATTCTCCCTTGCGGCGCTTTCGATGTGGCGTCATGGCGTGACCGGGCAGACAACTTGCACACGGTGAGCCCGTTCAGGTCCAACCAGCGTTAACGTCCGCGAAAGCAGAGTGACATTAGGCCCGTACTTGCTGGTGGTACGGAGAAGGCAGCGATGCCTCAAACAACGTTGATCACGTAGGAACACCATGAGCGAAAGCTTTGCTGAACTGTTTGAACAGTCCCTTAACGACATCAATATGGAGCCGGGTGCCATTGTGGCAGCCCAGGTGGTCGACATTGACGGTGACTGGGTTACCGTCAACGCCGGCCTGAAATCCGAAGGTCAGATCCCCGCGTCGCAATTCCTCGACGAAAACGGCAACGTCGCCATTGCCGTGGGTGACGAAGTCCACGTCGCTCTGGAAGCCGTTGAAGACGGTTTCGGTGCTACCCGCCTGTCCCGCGAAAAGGCCAAGCGCGCCGAAGCGTGGAAAGTGCTGGAAGCCGCTTTCGAGAAGGAAGAAATCGTCAAGGGCGTGATCAACGGCAAGGTCAAGGGTGGCTTCACCGTTGACGTTGACTCCATTCGCGCCTTCCTGCCGGGTTCGCTGGTGGACGTTCGCCCCGTGCGCGACACCACGCACCTGGAGAACAAGGAGCTGGACTTCAAGGTCATCAAGCTCGACCCCAAGCGCAACAACGTCGTGGTATCGCGCCGCGCCGTGCTCGAAGCGGAAAACAGCGCCGAGCGTGAAGCGCTGCTCGCCACGCTTCAGGAAGGCCAGCAGATCAAGGGTATCGTCAAGAACCTGACCGACTACGGTGCCTTCGTCGATCTCGGCGGCGTAGACGGCCTGCTGCACATCACCGACATGGCCTGGAAGCGCATCAAGCATCCGAGCGAAATTGTCTCCGTCGGCGACGAGATCAACGTCAAGGTGCTGAAGTTTGACCGCGAGCGCAACCGCGTATCGCTGGGTCTCAAGCAGCTGGGCGAAGATCCGTGGGTCAACATCAAGGGTCGCTACCCGGAAGGCACCAAGGTGCACGCCAACGTCACCAACCTCACCGACTACGGCTGCTTTGCCGAGCTGGAAGAGGGTGTCGAAGGTCTGGTTCACGTCTCCGAAATGGACTGGACCAACAAGAACATCCACCCGTCCAAGGTTGTGCAGGTGGGTGACGATGTTGACGTCATGGTGCTGGATATCGACGAGGAGCGTCGTCGTATCTCTCTGGGTATCAAGCAGTGCACTGCCAACCCCTGGGAAACCTTCAACGCCGAGTACAACAAGGGCGACCGCGTTGCCGGTACCATCAAGTCGATCACCGACTTTGGTATCTTCATCGGCCTGCCCGGCGGCATCGACGGCCTGGTTCACCTGTCCGATATCTCCTGGACCGAAACCGGCGAAGAAGCGGTACGCCAGTTCAAGAAGGGCGAAGAAGCCGAAGCCGTTATTCTGTCCATCGATCCCGAGCGCGAGCGCATCTCGCTGGGCATCAAGCAGATGGATACCGATCCGGTTGCCGAGTATCTGTCCGTCAACGACAAGGGCTCCATCGTCACCGGCCGTGTGGTCGAGGTTGATGCCAAGCAGGCGCAAGTTGAGCTGGCCACCGACGTCGTTGCCGTGCTCAAGGCGTCCGAGATCAGCGCCGACCGCGTGGAAGACGCGCGCAATGCGCTGAACGAAGGCGACAGCGTCGAAGCCCGCATCGTCAGCGTTGACCGCAAGAGCCGCCAGATCAATCTCTCGGTCAAGGCCAAGGATCAGGACGATACTCGCCAGAACATGAAGAAACTGCGCGAGGAAGATCAGGATGCCGCCGGCGGCGCCACCACGATCGGCGATCTGATCAAGCAGCAGATGGGTCAGGACTAAACCTCCAGAGGTTCCCGACGGTAGCCTCATGACTGCCGCATAAAACGCCGCCCCGACCGGGGCGGCGTTTTTTTGGCACAGTATCCTGTTCACGCCTTACAAAAGCCCTTGCCGAAGCGCGGGTATTATCATTTCAACGTGGTAACTATTATCCCCTGGCACTCGATATTAAACTGATTTATCAGCGATATCGAAAGTTTTTATTAAACTGTGTCAACTTCGTGCAAGAAGGGAATTTCAGTGGCTTTGTATCCGTTTGTTATCGAGTTTCCATTGGATTCATCTCCGCTATTTCCCGATACGCCGGTTTTCACCCGCTGGCGTTGTGGCAGCTTTGTCGTTTTAACAGAGTGTCGGGAAGAGGGTGTCTATTAGCTTCCGGCACGGCCTGAATAATTAAATAAATAATGAAAGGTTGCGAGTTGGCATTTATAGCGTAATAATGTGCTCGCACAGTATGGAGCATTAACAAGCGGATCGTTGATCATTCGACCTGTCGTTTTCCATATTGAAGTCTGCCCCTCAAAGCCTCCTTTAACGCCTTTGGCAGACATAATCAAAGCCGCTTGCCGGGTCGCAAATAACCGCGGCTCCTTCCCGGCAAGGTCTGTCGGTTGGCCACTTTTACTTTGCAAGGATTTTTCCATGTCGCTAATCAATGAATATATCCAGAAAGAACAGCAGCTAAAGCAGCTCCAGCAAGACCTGGTGCGCCTCGAGGAAGACCAGCGTCTCAAAAGCGAGCTGGAGCTCAAGGGCAAACTCGAAAGTCTGATGGAAGAGTTCGACAAGCGTCCGTCCGACATCATCGCACTGCTGGACCCCGAACAGGCCAACAGCAAGAGCACAACCACAACCGGTCGTCGCAAGCGTCGTCTGAAAATCTATGAAAACCCGCATACCGGCGATGTCATCAAAACGCGCGGCGGTAACCACAAGGGGCTGCGCAGCTGGAAGAGCGAATACGGTGATGAAACCGTCGAATCCTGGCTGGTACGCATGGAAGACTGAGGCCGCCTCGGCCTCTGGCAGGCGCGCCCGGGCGTTAAGCCGATGCCCGGGAGCCTGTGTTGTTACACTCAACCCGGCCTCCAGTTCCTTGACCTTCAGTGCTTCGGCCTTCAATGGCCATTGTTTTCAGTGGTCGGCCTTCAACTCTTCAATCTGGAACTCACCGGCTTGCACGTCACTTTCCGGGTAAAATTGACCGGGCATTGCCGGGAAGGTTCGGCAGAGAAGGCCAGTGAGAGAAGGTCTGGCCGGAAAAGCTTTGCTGGTAAAGCCCAACAGAGCAAGCTCGACCGAGAAGGTTCAACAGCGACAGCTGGGGATATTCAGGGCGCACAGCTCAGATGGGCCACCCGTTTTGCCATTCATGGGGTAACGCTTCCTGTGCCCCTGAGGTCAGGCTCTGAATCCGGCCAACAGCGGCGTTAACCCCTGTTTATCGGCAAAACACTCGAGACCCGGATTCAGCCGACCGAAATCCAACAAGAGTTTTTATAAAGCAATCTATAAGATTTTTCTTGATTGCATTTTGTTATAAGTTTTTACCATAGCATTCAACGATCATTCCCATGATGGTTGGCTATCGTCGTTTATCGTGTCGGTTTCAGCTAAAGGCTTTAGAGAAAAGCTTGGGCAAAAAGCTCTGTGAAAAAGCTCTGGCAAAAAGCTTTAGCGACACGCTATTGCGACAGCGCTTGATTGCGACAGTCGGTAGCGTCGGTATGCCACACCTTCATCAATACAGCCTTTTTCTCAGGTGACAATGGAATACGCATGAAGCAACGTAAAGCGGCCAAACCGGAGAGCGAACGCGATAAGCTGCGTCAGTTTCAGCAGCTGGACGACGATTTTGCCAGGGCGCTACAGGACCTGGATGACCCACAGAGCGCGGACGATATTCCCACCGGCCCTCCCGTGCGTTCGCTTGCCGCCATGGAAGAAGATGACAGCGCCGCCCGGGCCGAGACGGCTCGCCAGCAGGCATTCAGCCGCCAGGTAGAAACGCTGCTCAGCGATTACCAGATATCCCATGCCGGGCTCAAGGCGCTGATTGATACCCTGATGGCCAACGGCCTCTGGCAGGACGAGGGGCCGGCTGCCTAGCGGTAGCGGTATACCCGCAGGCTGGGCAGGAAGGGTTCGTTTTCCAGCTTCTCGTCCCGGCGCCGGGCGCGGGTGCGTTTTTCCGGCGGCGCGGCGGGCGGTTGGTTGGTATGCGGCAGGCGGCCATCTTCACGAGGAATGAAAATCGGCATGGCGACGTTGAGCGCACGCCGAACGCGGCCGTCTTCCAGCGGGGTCGTAAAGAACAGGTTGGCCCGCATCAGCGGTGCCTGGGGCTGCACCTGCGCCAGCGGCTCGCCGGCGGGAATGCCCGCCAGTTTTTTGAGCTGAATGCGGATGTGCGCCGCTTCGCTGTCCAGCGCCAGTAGCTTCTTCTCTGCCTGCGGCACGTCGAGTCGTTTGATCGAACGACCGCTGCTGTACCAGGCAAAGCGCACCCGCGATACCGGTCCTTCGGCGGTGGGCAGCTGGCGCCAGCACTGTTTCAGGTGCAGGCGCGCCAGGCCGTTGCGTTCCAGCACCTGCTCGACCTGCGGATGGCGCCCGGGCAGCCGCGAACGGCTTTCGCTGAGCAGGGCGGGGGATTGCTGCTTGATGGCCTGCAGGCATTCGCTGAACGCGCTCTTGGCCGCGTTGGCGGCGGCGACTGCCTGCATCAGCCGCTCATCGGCGGCGATCAAACCGATATGGTTGCGTGTTTCGCGGCCGTCCTGGCCGGGCAGGTGCCACATATCCAGCAGCGCCGCGGTAAGCCACTCCACCCCCGGCGCCGGGTCGTACAGCGCCCAGGCGCTGGCGGGCCCTTCGGCAAAGCAAACGATGACCTGATTCAGCGTGGCCAGCACCTCGTCGAAGGCGGCGTCCAGACGCTGCAGCAGCCGGTAGTCCACCGGGCGGGCATCTTCGGGCGGCATCAGGGCTCCTCGCCGGGATGAGTGGCACGGCCGCTGTCAGGACAGCGGCGCATCGCGGTCGGCCTGCTGCAGGAGCGCATCGATATCGGCTTCATCCATGGCCGACTCGCCGCCGATGCGGTGGCTTTCGTCGGCCCAGGCGCCCAGGTCGAGCAGTTGGCAGCGCCGGCTGCAAAACGGCCGCCAGGGGTTGTCTGCCGACCAGACGACGCGGTGATGGCACTGCGGGCAGGGCACTTCACCGGGCGTTGGAGAAGTGCTGTCACGAGATGGGCGGGAAGGCATAAAAACTCCTTGGCAGGCGGATCAAACAGGCGCCCGATAGCGGGCGTCCAGAGCGCTGACCTGTTCGCGCATGAACGGCGTATCGCCGCTATTATCCACCAGGTCGCAGCCACGGGAAAGGCGCTGATCGCGGGACAGCTGGGCGTCAAGAATGGCGTCGACCTGTTCCCGGCTGACGCCGTCCCTCGCCAGGGTGCGCTCGCGCTGTAGCGCTTCGGGCACATCCACGACCAGGCAGCGGTCGATCAGCGCGTCCTGCCCGCTTTCAAACAGCAGCGGCGAGACCAGCAGCACGTAGGGCGCCGGGCCGGCTTCCAGACGCTGCAGGTGCGCCAGCAGGCGTTCGCGCACCCGGGGATGGGTGATGCTTTCCAGCCACTCGCGTTCCGCCGGCGCGGAAAATATGCGTTCGCGCAGTGCGGCGCGGTTCAGGGTGCCGTCCGGGTGCAGTACGGCCCGGCCATAGCGACGGTGGATGGCGTCAAGCGCCGGTTCGCCGGGGGCGACAATTTCCCGGGCAACGTCGTCGGCGTCGACCCAGGCCGCGCCGAGTTCGGCAAAGGCGCGCGCGACGGTCGATTTGCCCGAGCCGATGCCGCCGGTCAGACCGATGATCATGTCATCAGCCCCAGATAGGCGGCCATCAGCTCATTGCCGGCCAGCAGCCCGGCCCAGCCCGCTACGGCGAGAAAGGGGCCGAAGGGCATGGGCAGGCCCCGGCGCTCGGGGCTGGTTTGCAGCGCCAGGCCGATCAGCGCCCCGAAGCCGGCAGACATCACCAGCAGCAGCGGCAGAAAGCTCCAGCCCAGCCAGGCGCCCAGCGCGGCCAGCAGCTTGAAATCGCCGTAGCCCATGCCTTCCTTGCCGGTGACCAGCTTGAAAAGCCAGTAAAAGCCCCACAGCACCAGATACCCCGCTATCGCGCCGATGACGGCGGAAGGCAGCATCAGCGGCTGAAACAGCAGCTGATAGACCAGCCCCGCCCACAGCAGGGGCAGCGTGATGACATCGGGCAGCAGTCGGGTGCGAAAATCGATAACCGCCAGCGCCAGCAGCGCCAGGCAGGCGGCGAAGATAAAAGCCGCTTCTGCGGTCACGCCAAACAGCGCCACGGCGGTTACGCCCAGCACGCCGCCGGCGAGTTCCACCAGCGGGTACTGCACGCTGATGCGCGCCTGGCAATCGGCACAGCGGCCGCGACGCTTGAGCCAGCCGACAAGCGGGATGTTGTCGTGCCAGCGAATCGGCGCCTCGCAGGACGGGCAAATCGAGGCGGGCACCGCCAGATCAAAGCGCGATGACGGTTCGGCCGGCAGCTCCAGCGCCGCCCGGGCTTCGCTACGCCAGGTGCGCATCAGCATGACCGGCAGGCGGGTAATCACCACGTTGAGAAAGCTGCCCAGGCAAAGTCCCAGGAGCAGCACCGGTAGCCAGACCAGCAGCAGAGACGGGGTCATGCAGTTCCTTTTAGATCGCCGTACCCAGATTGATGATGGGAAGATACATGGAAATCACCACGCCGCCAACGAGTGTCCCCAGAACGACAATGATCAGCGGCTCCATCAGCGACGTCAGCGCATCCACCTTGTTGTCCACTTCTTCCTCGTAGTAGTCCGCCACGCGGTTGAGCATGGCATCCAGCGCACCGGATTCCTCGCCGATGCTGATCATCTGCACCACCAGCGAGGGAAAGCGGTTGGTCATGCGCATGGCAAAATGCAGCGGCTGACCGGTGGACACATCCTGTCGCGCGCGCATCACCGCTTGCTGATACACCTTGTTGCCGGTGGCCCCGGAGCAGGTCTGAAGCGCCTCGACAAGCGGCACCCCGGCCGCGAAGGTGGTCGCCAGGGTGCGCGAAAAGCGCGCCACGGCAGATTTTTGCAGGATATTGCCGATAATCGGTAAGCGCAGTATCAGGCTATGCAGGCGGTAGGCCACCCGGGGCGAGCGGCGGGCCGCCCGGCGCAACAGGAAGATGCCACCCGCCAACCCTGCCGCGGCGTGCAGCCAGTACTGCTGCGCCAGGTCCGAGAGGTGCAGGGTCACCTGCGTCATGGCGGGGAGCTCGGCGCCGAAGTTGTTGAACATTTCCTCGAACTGCGGCACCACCTTGATCAACAGCAGCAGAGTGATGCCGATGCCGATCGACATCACGGCTGCCGGATACCACATGGCCTTTTTTACTCGCCCCTTGAGCATTTCCACCTTTTCCTTGTAGGTGGCAACACGCTCCAGCATCTGGTCCAGCGAGCCGGATTGCTCGCCGGCTTCCACCAGGTTGATGAACAGGTGGTCAAAATGCCGGGGATGGCGCCGCAGGGCATCGGAAAAGCTCGCACCGGCCGCGACATCGTTCATTATCTGCTGAATGATCACCACCATGGCGGGCTTTTCGACACTTTCGGTGACGATGTCGAGCGACTGCAGCAAAGGCACACCGGCACGGATCATGGTCGCCATCTGACGGGCAAAAACGGCGATGTCCTGCGGTTTGACGCTGCCGCGGCCCTGCATACCGCCTTTCCGTCGAATGCGGCGAACGATGATGTCATGGCGTTTGAGCTCGGTGCCGACTTCGGCCTTGCTGCGGCTGACGACTTCACCGCTGAGCTTGCGCCCGGTGGTGCTGTGGCCGCTCCACTTGAAGCGGTGGAGTTTGGCGGGTTTGCGTCGTTGACGAGGGGATTGCGCCATGCCTGTTCCTTTGTCGGTGGCTGTGTCCTTATTCCTTCGTGACCCGGTTGACTTCCTCGAGGCTGGTAATACCCTCCATCACCTTCATCAGACCGCTGTGATGCAGGTTGGTAAAGCCTTCCTGGCGGGCCTGGCGGTCGATATCCAGAGAGTTGGCATCGCGCATGATCAGCTGGCGCATGGCCTCGGTGACCGGCACAACCTCGTAAATGCCGATACGCCCCTTGTAACCCTGGGTACACTGCTTGCAGCCCGCCGGCTGGTAGATGGTCGAGCGTTCGATATCGGCCTCGCTGAAGCCTTCATGGCGCAGCGCTCGGGCGGGAATGTCCGCCGGCTCCTTGCATTGCGGGCAGAGAACCCTGACCAGACGCTGGGCGATAATCAGACTCACCGCGCTGGCAATGTTGAACGGCGACACGCCCATGTTGGATAACCGCGTCAGCGTCTCGGCGGCGGAGTTGGTGTGCACTGTGGAAAGCACCAGGTGGCCGGTTTGCGCGGCCTTGACCGAAATCTCGGCGGTCTCCAGGTCGCGCACCTCGCCCACCATGACCACGTCGGGGTCCTGACGCAAAAACGCGCGCAGGGCACTGGCAAAGTCCAGCCCGATTTTGGGCAGCACGTTGACCTGGTTGATGCCGGGCACCTTGATCTCCACCGGGTCTTCGGCGGTGCAGATGTTGCGCTCGATCTGGTTGAGGATATTGATGCCGGTATACAGCGATACGGTTTTACCGCTGCCCGTCGGGCCGGTCACCAGAATCATGCCCTGGGGCTGGGCCAGCGCCTTTTCATAGTGGGCCTTCTGATCCTGGGTAAAGCCCAGCTGGTCGATGCCCAGCTGAGCGGCGGTGGGGTCCAGCAGCCGCAGCACGATCTTCTCGCCGTAGACCGTGGGCAGCGAGTTGACGCGGAAGTCCAGCGAACGGGTACGCGACAGCTTCAGCTTGATGGCGCCGTCCTGGGGCAGGCGGCGTTCGGAGATATCCAGCCGCGACATGATTTTCAGCCGCGCGGCGATGCGGTGGCGCATGGCAAACGGCGGGCGGGCCGCTTCCAGCAGCATGCCGTCCACCCGGAAACGCACACGGTAGCTGTGTTCATACGGCTCGAAATGGATATCCGACGCCTCCTGGCGGATGGCATCGAGCAGGATCTTGTTGACGAACTTGACCACCGGAGCGTCGTCGCTGCTGTCGGAGGTTTCCTCCAGCGGCACATCTTCCCCGCCCCCACTCTGGACGTTAAGCGACGACACGGCATCATCGACGTTGTCCAGATCCTCGAGCATCTTGCGCTCGCTCTGGGCCAGATAGGAGCGCAGGGTGGTGTCAAGCTGATTGACGGGCGCCAGCACGCCGTCAACGCTGAGCCCGGTGGCAAACTGCAGCTCGTCCAGCTGGGTCAGCGTCGCCGGGTAGGGCACCGCAACCGTCAGGCGGTGCTCATGCCGAGCCAGCGGCAACACGCCCAGGTTTCGCAATACCCTGGCCGGATAGTGCTCGGCAGGGGGCAGCGCGCCCAGGCGCACGGCGTCCAGATCCACCACCGGTAGCCCGTACTCCCGGGCAGCGGCGACCGTCGCCTCGACCGGATCCACCAGCCGATGTTCCACCACATGGCGCAGCAGCGGAATTTCCTGCTGTTCGGCGGCCGCTCGGGCTCGGGTTACCTCGGTTTCCGTCAGCAGGCCGTGATTGACCAGCCGCTCGGCTATACCGCGCAGCCCGCCCCGGGCAGCCGCGTGGCTCAGCGTTGACTCGGAGGAAGGTTGGCTCATGCGCAACTCGCTGATGGCTTATGGCTGAGTGATTTATGTTGTGGCAGCTTCCGGCTGTGAAGCCCCTTGTAACACATTCGGCGCCGGCACCACAGCACGGCCGCCGGGGGCGAAAGGCGCTTGTTCGAGTATTTTGAGGTCACCGAAAACGCTTGAAAGATATCCGATCGTAATCTATTGTAACAGTCAGACGGCAGCGCATACCGCATCACTGCCGCTTTACCGTTCAAGGAGTCACTATTATGCACGAAACACCGAACGTACAGCTCCCGAAGCAGGCCGGCTTTACGCTGATCGAGCTGATGATCGTGGTCGCGATCATCGGCGTACTCGCCTCCATCGCCATTCCGCAGTACCAGAACTACACCGCCCGCGCCCAGGCCAGCGAGGCGCTGTCGATTACCGCCGGAACGCGAGCTGATATCGCCGAGCAGTACTCGCTCAAGGGATCAATGCCTGGGGATGATGATGTTGAAACGGATAACATCTCTGGTCGTTACGTGTCGGGTCCCGTGTGATTGACAACTCGTTTGGTAAATAGCTCAGGTCGCTTGGCCTGCCACTCCTTCATCGCCGTGATCGGTGATTGATGATGCAGCGCCTTCTGAGAGATGTGGTGATTGTACAGCCAAGCGTAGCGTTTGAGCGTCTTGCTCCAGGTCCTCGCCTGAGGTATAGCGCCGGGTCGCCAGCACGTCGCTGATGCGGCCGTTGAACCGCTCTACCATACCGTTTGTCTGCGGCCTTCCCGGCTTGATCAGGCGATGGTCGATACCATGGGTCTGGCACTGCTGGTCGAAGGGGTGGCGGCCGCTGGGCTTGCGCTCACCTGCCCGCGTAAAGCGATCGGTGAACGACTTGCCGTTATCAGTCAGCACCGTCTGGATCGTGAAGGGAGCCTTCTCCTCCACACGCTTCATGAACGCCTTGGCATCCTTGGCGGACTGGCTGCTCCTGACCTCCAGATAGACCCAGCGTGTGGCACGGTCGATGGCGACATACAGGTAGCGCTTCTGCTCCTCGTCGGGCATCTGGGGCAGGTGCTTGATGTCGATATGCACGTACCCGGGCTCGTAGTCCTTGAAGGGCTTGTGCCGGGGCTTGTCATCATCTCCGGCATCCTGACGGGCCAGTTCTGCCAGTGTCGGCACCTCGCGGCGCTTGAGCATGCGATGCAGGCCTGAGCGGGACAGTCGAGGGTTCAAGAACTCACGTGCCACGACAAGCAGGTCATCCAGACCGAGGCGCAGGAATTCGCGGGCGGCGATCAGCACCTCCTCCTGCTCGGACGTGAGCGTGGCCAGCAGGTTATGACGCGTATGGGGCCGATCATAAACATCCTCACGGTACCGCCAACGCCGGATGGTCGCGGTGGAGACGCCAAACTGGCGGGCCAGCTCGCTATCCGTGATGCTGGAGGGTGCCGCCTGGATCTCGGCACGAATCTTCGGTGTCGTCGTGGCCTGCTTATGCAGCTTGATGTCCATGAACCTGCTCCCGAATGAATTGCTGTAGAAGCTCTCTGGCTGCGAGCAGAGGATAACTCCTATAGCTCATTTGATCATCCGGGACCCTACAGTTACGTTAAAAGTTTAACTATAGAGACAATGCCATCTATGTAATTTTCGGATCTGATAGTGCTTTGGAAGACGAAAAGATGAAAATTGCACCGATATCAGATGACGGTAATGACGGTGAAGCCAACCCCGGCAACGGCTGGACGTGCTCCTGGAGCAGCGACGCAGATGAAAGCTGGCTGCCTTCCGGTTGTGAGGAAGAAAATGATTCGACTGGTGGAAATGGAGGCGAAGGTTGAAGTTAAGTAACAACCACGAATAAAAAAGGGGCCAGTGGCCCCTTTTTTATAACGGAGACAAAGACATGAAGAAATTTCAGCGTGGTTTTACCTTGATCGAGCTGATGATTGTGGTAGCGATCATCGGCGTGCTGGCGTCCATCGCCATTCCGCAGTACCAGAACTACACCGCGCGGGCGCAGGTGGCAGAAGGGATTAGCCTGACCGCTCCGCTGAAATCAGCGCTGTCCGAATTTGTTGCCCTGACCGGGGATATGCCAAAGGATACAGATGAATTAGAAGATGAGTTTGAGGACCTGACAAGTGGCATGAGCGGTAAGTATGTGGATGAGGTAACGCCTCATGGTGTTTTTGATTCCAGTTATAGAGGCAGCACCAGGAAAAGAAGTCTGTTTCGTTTGACATTCAAGGATTCAGGCATTAATCCGGATCTCCAGGAGAAGTCCATGATCATGTTTGGCCGCTTCGCCGATGACGGCAAAACCATCGAGTGGTTTTGTGAATCTGCATCAAATGACGATGCCTCCATACCCGACAAGTATTTCCCCGGCTCTTGCCGCACCGCAAAAGACTAAAAGGACATTTTTGTGACTGTAGTTAAAAACCGTGGTTTTACTCTGATCGAGCTGATGATCGTGGTAGCGATCATCGGCGTTCTGGCGTCCATCGCCATTCCGCAGTACCAGAACTACACCGCGCGGGCACAGGTGTCCGAGGCGTTGAGTGTTTTGAGCGGCGTCAAGGCCAAGCTGGCAGAGGAATACGCGTTTGAGGGCACTTTCGGTGATGCAAAGGATTTAGGAGAGGAGGAGCTTGTCAGTCAAGCTCGCTACATCCAGAGCGTGGACTATTATTATAGCGATCAAGATGTTGCGATCGGTATGGAGATGCGTAATGAAGCTCCGGTGGCTTCCGCGATACAAGGTAGGAGGCTGCGTATCGAATTGAAAGCCAATGACGGAGCGATCACGTGGGAGTGTATGTCAGCCAAGGATAGCCCGATCAAAAAGAAGTACCTGCCGGGCAGCTGTCGCGGCGACACAAGTGATTTCTAGAACCTTGAAGCTCTGACGAAAGAAAGCGCTGCCAGGGCTTTTCTTTGCCAGCCAAACGCGCTATAGTGCGCCCCGTCTTGAGGCCACCCGCCCAAGACACAAAGAGCCGGAGCGTGGCGCAGCTTGGTAGCGCGTTGCAATGGGGTTGCAAAGGTCGCAGGTTCGAATCCTGTCGCTCCGACCAGAAATATGTTGAGAAAACGGCCACTTGGCGCATTCGCTGAGTGGCCGTTTTTTTGTGCGTTTGGCTCCAGGTGACAAATATTACAAGGTGAGAGCGGTCTTGTCGGAGGGTCTCCAACACCGGTGATACAAGCGGTATTCACTGCCTCGTAATAGTCTAGCCACTCATCTATGCAGGTGCGTCCAAATGCCCCTATGCAGAAGATTCGTTATGGGATTAGATTCAGAGTCTTCAGCATATTAGTTATTTACTTAGAGGTTTTTGTTATGAAAATGACGCATCTGCTGGCGAGCTCACTGCTGACGGCGACGCTGGTGGCCGGTCCGGCGCTGGCCGAGGGTGACGCTGCCGCCTATCGAGAGACGCAACTGGGGCTCTATCTGACGGCAAGCGAGGCTTATGAGCTGATGCAGGAGAACGCGCAAGCCGTGCTGATCGATGTGCGCGACCCCGTTGAGGTCAAGTTCACCGGTTTCGCCGAGCCCACCGACATTCACGTGCCCTGGGTTCTGGCGGACCGCGACAACTTCGATGAAGAGGCCGGCACCTGGTCGATGGTCCGGAACACCGATTTTGAAGCCCAGGTGCGTGCCGAGCTGGAAGCGCTCGATGTGGCCGAGGATGACCCGATTATCGTCATGTGCCGTTCCGGTTCCACGCGTAGCGCACCGAGTGCGGATGTGATCACCGAGATGGGTTTCAGTGACGTCTATTCCGTAACCGACGGCTTCGAGGGCAGCAAACTTGAGAAAGGCGACTCTCAAGGCGTGCGTGCCGTCAACGGCTGGCGCAATTCCGGGCTACCCTGGAGCTACGAGATCGCCCCTGACGTTGCCTGGCGCCCGGCCGAATAAGCGATTGTCACGAGACCGTGCTCGGCTACTGCCGAGCACGCTTCCCCCTGATTGACCCCAATGACTCGAGGTAACACCATGAGCTTCAAGACGATTCTTGGCGCAGCCATTGCCGCTGGCACCATGAGCCTGGGAAGCATTGCCCTGGCCGACACTTCTGGCGGGAATGCTGCCGATGACAAGGCGCTGGTGACATTGACCAGCGACTCGCTGCAGACCCAGGGCATGGCGATGATCCTCTCCAACGCCATGCAGCAGCAGGGTGCTGACCTGAATGTTCTACTCTGCGATGCCGCCGGCGACCTGGCTGTCCAGGGCCATGAGAGCGCCGAGCCGTTCAAGACGCCTGCCATGAGCGAGGTGGATCAGATGACCCCGGAGGCGATCCTGGGCAAGCTGGTCGATAATGGTGCCCAAGTGGATGTTTGCGCCATCTATCTGCCAAACAGCGAGTATGGTGAGGCAGACCTGCGTGAAGGCGTCGGTGTCGCAGCGCCCGGGCCGATTGCCGAGATGATGCGTGACTCGTCCATCCCGGTGTATAGCTTCTAAACTAAACCGAAGAAGTTGCTCATGAGTAGCCTTCGGTTTGCCGAGCCGTCGGCCACCTGGCGATATTGCCTTGCAGGCACGAATTTCGTCCACGAATTGAGCGGCCAGGTGTTTCTGAGCACCCATGACGCCTGGCAGGGGCTGCGTGGCGAGCCGGCTCTCCCCCGGCTCGGTTCTCCGCTACATCCTTATTCCCCGTGAACGAGGCCACGCATGGACACTTCGCTCTGGTTTATCGCCGCCGCCGCTATGCTGACTGCCGTCATGACGGGTGTCGGCGCGCTACCCCTGGTGTTCGTCAAACGCCTGGGGCAACGTACTGTGGGCTGGTCGAACGCCGCCGCAGCGGGCTTGATGCTGGCTGCGAGCCACAGCCTGATTACCGAGGGTGTCACGCTGGATGTCACGCTGACGTTTATCGGTGTACTGCTCGGGCTGGGTGCCATTGTGGTGTCGGATAAACGGCTGTCCAGCAAGGGCGAGGTCGAGATAGCGGAGTTGAGAGGGGCGAATGCGACCCGGGCATTGATTATTCTTGGCATTATGACGGCCCACTCTTTTGCAGAAGGCGTCGGCGTGGGCGTCTCCTTCGCGGGTAGCGAAGGACTTGCCACCTTCATTACCACCGCCATTGCCTTTCACAACGTGCCCGAAGGCCTGGCTATCGCACTGATTATGGTGCCGCGCGGTACACCGGCCTGGAAGGCCGGCCTATGGGCTATCTTCACCAGCCTTCCACAGCCGCTGATGGCGGTTCCCGCCTATCTCTTCGTTGACACCTTCAGGCCGCTGCTGCCGGTTGGCCTCGGGCTCGCTGCCGGGGCCATGATCTGGATGGTCTTCTCGGAGCTGTTTCCCGAGGCGTTGGAGCGTGTCAGTAGTGGGTCGGCCGCCACGGTTGTCACCCTGGCGTTCGCCGCCATGATGGTGTTCCAGATGTTGGTGCTGGCTCAATAACCCAAGCTGCCTCTTCATTGAGCGGTGCGTCATTGAACGGCGCGTCATTGAACAGCGCGGCCTGCTGGCAAGAAAGGATCTTTGCCACTAGGATAGTAACTAATTACTATCTTTTGGAGAGCGGCCATGCCAAAAACGCATTCCCTGCCCGCGGAAGAGCGCAAGGAGCGTACCGTGCGTACCGTGGTGGAGCTTTGCGCCGAACAGGACCCCGCCCGCATCACCACCGCCGCTATCGCCGAGCGCATGAAGGTGACTCAGGGGGCGCTGTTTCGTCATTTCGCCGGCAAGGACGAAATATGGCAGGCGGTCGTGGCCTGGATTACCGAGCGGCTCATGCGGCGTCTGGAAGCAGCCGTTGATTGGCGCGAGACACCGTTGACGACCCTGGAAGCGATGTTCATGGCGCATACCGACTTCATTGCCGAGTATCCCGGAGTGCCGCGTCTGATGTTCGGGCAGCTGCAACACGCGGAGCCGACGGATGCCACACGGCTGTTACGCGCCATGCTGGCAAAATACCGTCAACGACTCGCGGCCATTCTGACAGAGGGCAGGGCGAGCGGTGAGCTGCGTGCCGATCTGCATATCGAGACGGCGGCCACTCAGTTTATCGGCACCGTGCAGGGGCTGGTGGTGCAGTCGTTGGTCGACGGCGAGGTCATGCGGATCGCCGAACGGGCACCCTGTGCCTTTCTGCTCTACCGCCGCGGCATTCAGGCCGGGGAGGCGACATGAGATCTTCGCTCAGGCGCTGGGGACGCGGCCTGTTAATCGCCGCGGGACTGGCAGTCGGCAGCCTGCTGATCGTGGTTTTCGTCGTCAATCGCCAGGCCCCATCGCGGGATGCGGCCGCTGCAAACGCCCCCGTCGTTCGAGCCATCGAGGCCGAGCCGTTGCCCTTTGTCATTGAAGCCCGTGGCTACGGCACCGCGCGACCCGCGCGCACCTGGGATGCTACCGCCAACGTGCCGGGGCGGGTCGTCGAACGCCATGAGAACCTGGAGAGCGGCACGCTACTGACGAAGGGCACCTTGTTGCTGCAGATCGATCCCGGTCGCTATCGGCTGGCCAGGGCCGAAGCACAGGCAGAAATGGCGAGCCTGGCCGCGGAGCAGGCGCAGCTGGAGAGGGAAGCCGAGAACATCCGGCGTCTGGTCGCTCTGGAGCGCGAGCGTCTGGCGCTGGCCGAACAGGAGCTGACGCGCATTCGGCGCCTGGCGGACAGCGGCTCGGTATCCCGCTCGCGGCTGGGCGCCGAGCGCCGCACCGTTCTCGCTCAGCGCCAGACCGTGCAGTCGCTGGAAAACGAGCTTCAGCTGGTTCCCTCACGGCGCCAGCGTGTGAAAGCGGAAACCGAGCGGGCCGCCACGCGTCTGGATCAGGCACGCCGGGATCTTCAGGATACGCGTTTCGAGGCGCCCTATGACCTGCGCCTGGGCGAGGTCGAGGCCGAGAGGTATCAGTATGTCAGTGCCGGTCAGCGGCTGTTCCGTGCCGAGAGTATCGAGGCCGCCGAGGTGGTGGCCCAGGTACCGATGAACATGCTGCGCCGTCTGCTCGGCACCCAAACCGTCCGCGATGCCCATGACGAGGTTCTGGATATCGCCCAGCGTGTGGATTTTTCCGCCATTGATGCCGAGGTAACGCTGGCCGCGGGGAAAAACGCCCGCTGGCCGGCTCGGGTCGTGCGCATTGCCAACGGCCTGGACCCGACCACGCGTACCGCCCGGGTCGTGGTGCGAGTTGACGACCCCTACCGTCAGGTGGCGCCGCTGACGCACCCTGCGCTGGTGCGGGATATGTACGTGCGGGTGCGGCTGGCGACCGGAGCGCCGGCGCCGCGGATGGCGCTGCCGGCGTCGGCGGTCCATCAGGATGAGGTTTACCTGATCGATGATGAAAACCGCCTGATGCGTCAGCCGGTTCGAGTGGCCTTCGAGCAGCACGACCTGGCCGTCATCGCGGAAGGGCTCGAAAAGGGGGACCACGTTATACTCGATGATGTCGTGCCGGCGATAAGCGGCATGGCCATCGAGCCGCAGCGCGACAAGGGCGCGGCGAGACGTCTGCGCCGGCGAGCGCTGGGAGAAGCACCATGATTCGCTGGTTCGCCGGCCACCCCACCGCCGCCAATCTGCTGCTGATTCTGCTGCTGGCGGTAGGGCTGCTCGCCGTACCCAACCTCAAGCGCGAGACCTTTCCCGATTATCGCCCCGGCGAAGTCAGTATCGAAATGAAATATCGCGGCGCCACCGCCGCGGATGTCGAGGATCAGATCTGCCGTCGCTTTCACGATGCCCTGAGCGGCGTAGACTTCCTCGACGAGTTCAACTGCGTGGCTCAGGACAATCTGGCCAGCGCCACGGCCACCATGGAAGGCGATGGCGACATTGCCCGCTTCCTGGACGATATTTCCACCGAGGTCGAGGCCATTACCGACTTTCCCCGGCGCGCCGATCCTCCGGTCGTCCGCGAGCTGCACCGCAGCAATCCGGTGGCGGCGGTGGCCGTGGGCGGCGACATGCCGCTATCCGATCTGGAAGACCATGCCAAAACCCTCGAGGACCGGCTGGATCGCTTGCCGGGAGTCGCCAGGGTCGATATCCAGGGGCTCTCCCAGCGCCAGTGGCAGATCGAGATTCCCCGGGAGGTGCTGGGTCAGTACGGTCTCTCGGCGCATCAGCTGGCGGGAATCCTGGCCCGCCAGAACATCGACATGCCGCTGGGCAGTCTGGAAACCCCGGATCAGGACATCCAGCTGCGCTTTACCGACCAGCGCCATACGCTTCGCGCGCTACGCGACGTCGTGGTCGTGTCCGGCGCCGATGGGGCCGAGCTGACCCTGGGACAGATCGCCACGCTGCGAGAAACACCCGAGCGCGAGGAAGCGAAGATTCGGTTCGACGGTCGGCGCGCTCTGGTTCTGGAGGTGCACAAGACGCTACGCGACGACGCTCTGGACGTGATGAATGGCTTGCAGACGGTCATCAAAAACGAGCGGCACCGCCTGGACGGCGACGTTTCGCTGACCCTGACCCAGGACACGACCAGCATCGTGCGCGACCGTCTGCAAATGCTGGTCGAAAACGGCGTCATGGGGTTTGCGCTGGTGATGCTGGTGATGAGTCTGTTCTTCCGACCGCGGCTGGCGCTCTGGGCGGTGCTGGGGCTGCCGGTAGCCTTCCTGGGTGCCTTCGCGGTCATGGGACTCGGCGGCCTGTCGCTGAACATGATCACCCTGGTGGGGCTGCTGATGGCGATCGGTATCGTCATGGACGACGCCATCGTAATCACCGACAGCATCGCTACTCATGCCCGCACGGCGGCCAATCCTCGGGAGGCGGTGGTCGCGGGAACACGCAGCGTGCTTGCCGGGGTTGTCTCTTCCTTTCTGACCACGGCGGCGGTCTTCGTGCCGCTCGCTTTTCTGGTCGGCGAGCTCGGCGAGGTACTCAAGGTACTGCCGGTCGTTCTGGTTGCCGCGCTGGCGGCGAGTTTGATCGAAGCCTTCTTCATTTTGCCTCATCACCTGAAGGGCAGTATTGACCGTCTGCAGGCCGATCCGTCGCGGCGGCGCGCCGGCTTCGAGCGTCGTTTCGAGCAGTTTCGCGAACGGGTCGGGTGCCTGGTCGATGCCGGCATTCGCTGGCGGTATGCAGTACTGGGCGGCGTGTTGATCCTGCTGCTGGGCTCCGGCGGCTACCTCGCCGGGGGCCATGTCGGCAGCGAAGCCTTGCCGGAGATCGACGGCGACGTGCTTGAGGCGCGCATCCTGATGCCCCAGGGGACGCCGCTGGCACGCACCGAGGCGGTCGCGTCCCGAGTCGAGAAGGCCCTGCGCGATATCGATGAGCGGCTGACCCCCGAGCAGCCCAATGGCGCGTCGCTGGTGCGCGCCATCCAGGTACGCTTCAATCATAATCCCAGCGCCCGCGAGGCCGGTGCCCATGTCGCCACGGTGTTCGTCGATCTGCTTGGCGCCGAGCGGCGCAGCCTGAGCCTGAATGAGTTGACTGCGGCCTGGCAGGACGAGATCGGCGATATTCCCGGACTGCTCAGCCTGATCATTCAAGAGCCGGGCTTCGGACCGGCGGGCATTCCCATCGAGGTGCGTTTACAAGGAGAGAACCTGGATGAGCTGAAGGCCGCTTCTCTGGAGCTCAGCGAGCATCTCAACGGCTACAAGGGCGTATACAACGTCATCGACGACCTGCGTCCCGGCAAGCCCGAACGCCGTCTATCGCTGGCTGAAGGCGCCCACGGGCTGGGGCTGAGCACCGAAGAGGTCGCCACACAACTGCGCGCCGCCATGCTCGGGGAGGTCAGCGATACCCTGCGCATCGGTCAGCGCGATGTGGAGATACTGGTACGCCATGCCGAAAAGGATCGGCAGAGCCTGGATGACCTTCAGGACCTGACCGTGCAGCTCCCGGAAGGAGGTCGAGTGCCCCTGGAGGTGGTGGCGCACATCGACAAGGCGCGAAACTGGGCGCGTATCAGCCGCATCGACGGCCGGCGTACGGCCACGGTAACCGCCAGCGTGGATGCGACATCGGCCAATGCCCAGGCGATCGTCAATGACCTCCGGCAAGGCTGGCTGGCCGACTTCCATTCACGCCACCCCCGGGTGACGGTCGACTTCGAGGGGCAGGTCGCCCGCTCCGCAGAGACTGGCGGCTCAATTCGGCGCGCGCTGCTGATCGGGCTGCTCGGCATCTTCGTCATTCTCTCCTTCCTGCTCAGGAGCTACGCCGAGCCGCTGATCGTCATGCTGTCGATTCCGCTGGCCTTCGTCGGTGCGCTATGGGGTCATGTGGCGATGGGCTTCTACCTCTCGATGCCCTCGCTGATCGGCGCGGCGTCGCTGGCCGGCATCGTGGTCAACAACGCCATCCTGCTGATTCACTTCATCAAAAGCTATCGCACCTCAGGGGAGTCGGCTATTGCCGCGGCGGGTCAGGCCAGCCGTGATCGCCTGCGCGCCATTCTGATCTCGACAACGACCACGGTTGCCGGGTTGCTTCCGCTACTGGCCGAGACCAGCGCCCAGGCGACGGCGGTACAGCCGCTGGTTATTGCGGTGGTGTTTGGCCTGTTGACCTCCACCGTGCTGGTATTGGTGGTGATCCCGGCACTTTATGTAATCTTCGATGACCTGGGCTGGACAAGGGTAGAGGACGCTGCGCCCGGCGCCTGGCGTCAGGAGGTGAAGGCGAGTTGAGGCGTATCGACTCGTTTATCGAGCATCGCTGCCCGGTGAATACAAGCCGTTGAATACTAATTGTTAAATACAAACTGTTGAATACAAACCAACCAACGTGACCGTGAGGTACAAACCATGAGCAAACGACAGACACATCGCATCCTTGTATCGGCTGCCGCACTGGCTGGCCTGACATTGAGTGCTACCGTTTTCGCGGCGCAGCCGGTAGGTCCCGATTTGACCGAGAAGCTGCGTGGGCTTCTGGTCAAGGAGATGGTCGAGGTCGAGGCGACGATGCAGGAGACCTATAGCGCCATCATCCAGGGCCGTCATGATGAAGTCGCGCAGAAGGGCCGGGCCATTCACGACAGCTTCATTCTGGAACAGTCATTGACCAAACAGGACCGTGAGGACTTGAAGGCGGCGGTTCCCGAGGCGTTTCTGCAGATGGACACGCACTTCCACCAGCTGGCGGCATCTCTGGCCGAAGCGGGCAAAGAGCAGAATACCCAGGCTCAGGTCAGCACCTTCAGCCGCATGACCGAATCCTGTGTGGCCTGTCACAGCCGCTATGTGACGGACCGCTTCGAGGGGCTGGAAGGCCAGTCATTGCCCGAGGACTGGGGGACCAACGCAGTGCGCTGATCGCTTGCGCCCCCGCGGGTGCGTGAGCGCTGCCGGTGCGCCGCCCATGATCGGCAACATCTATTCGGCTTGTGGCCCAAGCCAGGCCTGAATCGCCTTCATTGCCGCGGCTGAAGGGCGGGCGTTGGCTTTGCCGCTGGCTTCGCTGAGCAGCCAGGTACGTCCTTGAGGGCGTAGCGCGACGGTGACCGGCTCCGGGCTATGCAGGTGATAAATGGCTATCTGCCCGGCGGCAATGGCACCGTCGTAGGCGCCAATGCAGTGGCGCATTGTTTTCCCTTCCTGCAGCAGTCCGTCCCAGCTGATGATGGGGTCGATGTGTTTATTGCCGGGCAGCGGCGGGTCGGGATAAAAGCCGTGCCGCTGCAGCAGGGTGATGGGGTGCGATGTTCGCTCGGTTTCATGCCGAGCGGCGTTAAGCCGCTCCACCAGGCGGTCGTGAAGTCGGTTGAGTGTCGCCAGCGAATCTACGCGTTCGGGTCTGCGGTCGCCTGCCGGCAGCATGCGTTCCACATCCTGCAGCGTGCTTTGCAGCCGGGAGGTAGTGCCCACCGGCAGTTGTTGATCGCCCGGCGCGTTGTAGGTGAAAAGCTCATCAATCATGGCGGGCAGGCCAGGCCAGCGGTCACCGTTAAAACGCCCGAGAAAGAGCAGGTGATCCAGGCTCGGGGTGGCGTAATGGCGCAGTATGGCCAGGTTGGGCTCATGGGTCAGCGCACGGCGTATGGCCACAATATCGCCGCGGGTCATCGGGCGTAGCCGGCAGCGCCTGATCAGCCGCGCGCAGGATTTTGTGCCGAGAATCCCGACGGCGCTGCATACGTCGGCCTGCTTGTTGGCCAATACGTGAGCCAGAACTTCCGGCGTCCACGTTTCCTCAACGCCACGCTCGACGAGCATGATCAGTAGAAGCGGCGCGCTGGCCGCGAGGTCGCGTGCGGCACTTAACCGGCCGCATGCCTGTGCCAGTTCCACGCCGATAAAAGGCGCCAGCGATATGGCGCCCCGGACGGTTTCCGGCATACCTGCCAGCAGCTCTTCTCCCTGTATCGTTTCCAGCATTGTCCATTCAATGCCCGGTGACGCCAAAAAGTCGCCGCGAGCGAGCAACTCGCCGTCGTGCAGACTGTGCCAGGTGAAGGGAGTCGCCGAACGCCACGCGGCTACGTGCAGAGTCAACGGATAGCCCACGGCCCGGGAGACGTCCAGCGTTCTGATGGGAGGGTGGCATCCATCGTTGACCGGCACCTTACGGCGTCGTGCAACAAACCATTTTTTCAGCATCGGTCCGTTCCGTCCGAGGAGCAAAAGGGGCGCGGCATTGCCAACAGAGGCGTCTCGAACGCAGAGGCACAGGTCAATGCGGCGCGGGGGGAATGTGATCGCTGCGAAGAAGCGGTAGCAAACATGCGGTGAGTGCCTCCAGGCGAGTAACAGGGCAGCATCATGCATGGCGAATGCGACATACCGAGTCGCATGGTGATTGCACCCGTGCTGGTGCTCCCGGACACCCGCGAATGAATGGATCGATTGTTCATTGCCCGGCAGCGGCGGGTCCGGAGACAGGCCTGACGGACAATCGCGCTATGTAGGCGAGCACTGTGGTGCCACACGCAGTTGCCGAAAATGCCTAAAAGAAGTACTCTCATAAGTGAAAGTTATGGATGCCGCAACGGCTCCGGCTACCCGTGCGAATTTTCCCCCACGGTAGCCGCCAGGTAGTGCAAGGACAGGCAGTTCAGGATACCACTTCGGCCCATGCGCCACCCCCTGATATGTTTTCGGCACGCTTCGCCGCCGCCTGCGCACTACCTCCGCACACGATACGTGACGTAAGCGCCTGTCTATCCCGGCCGGCATACGGTCCGGTGATGCTTTAGGCCTGCCCGCACCGTGCAGGCCCGGGTATGTTTTGTGTTTTCAATCAGGCTGTACCACGCAGCGGGCGTCCATGACATCCAGCCATGCGGTTATTGCGCAGTGCTCTGAGCCTGCCTGCGCGGTACTCGTCGACCGGAGCATGATGATATGACCCAACGCGTTGCCATTATTGGGGCCGGCCCCAGCGGCCTGGCCCAGCTGCGTGCCTTCCAGTCCGCTGCCAAACAAGGCGCCGAAGAGATTGAACTGGTGTGCTATGAGCGCCAGAGCGACTGGGGCGGCCAGTGGAACTATACCTGGCAGACCGGCCTGGATAAAAACGGCGAACCCGTGCATAGCAGCATGTACCGCTACCTGTGGTCCAACGGTCCCAAGGAATGCCTGGAGTTTGCCGACTACAGCTTTGAAGAACACTTCGGCAAGCCGATTGCGTCCTACCCGCCCCGCGCCGTGCTCTGGGACTACATCCGGGGCCGCGTGGAAAAGGCTGACGTCCGCCGCTTCATCCGCTTTAACTGCCCGGTACGCCACATCAGCTTCGACGATGCCAGCAGCCAGTTCACCGTGACCGTGCACGACCACGAGACCGACACCGTGGAATCGTCCACCTTTGATAATGTCGTGGTCGCTTCCGGTCACTTCTCGACGCCCAACAAGCCCGAATTCCAGGGCTTTACCGACTTCAACGGCCGCGTACTCCACGCCCACGACTTCCGCGACGCGCTGGAATTTCAAGGCAAGGACCTGCTGCTTATCGGCTCCAGCTACTCCGCCGAAGACATCGGTTCGCAGTGCTACAAGTACGGTGCGCGCAGCATCACCACCAGTTACCGCTCCGCCCCCATGGGCTTCGAATGGCCGGAAAACTGGGAAGAAAAGCCGCTGCTGGAGCGCGTTTCCGGCAACGTCGCGCACTTTATCGACGGTACCAGCAAGCGCGTGGACGCTATCATCCTGTGCACCGGCTACCTGCACCACTTTCCCTTCCTGCCGGACAGCCTGCGGCTGAAAACCAACAACCGCCTCTGGCCGCTGGATCTCTACCAGGGTGTGGTCTGGGAAGACAACCCGCAGATGTTCTACCTGGGCATGCAGGATCAGTGGTACACCTTCAACATGTTCGACGCCCAGGCCTGGTTTGTGCGCGACGTGATTCTGGGCCGCATTGCGCTGCCGGAAAAAGCCGAAATGCAGCGCGACAGCGCCGAGTGGCGCGCCCGCGAGGAAGGGGTTGACGATCCCGAGGCGATGATCCGCTTTCAGGGCGACTACGTGCATCACCTCATCGAGCAGACCGACTACCCCAGCTTCGACATCGAAGGCGTGAACCAGACGTTCCTCGCCTGGGAGCGCGACAAGCACGCCGGTATCATGACCTTCCGCGACCGCTCCTATCGCTCACTGATGACCGGCACCCAGGCACCGGCCCACCACACCCGCTGGCTGGACGCCATGGACGACTCGCTGGAAGCCTTTCTCAACGACCCGCGTGAAGACAAGCCCGCCACGCGCAAGGCCAGGGAAACGTCCGGCTCACGCAGCGCGTAGCTCGGGTCGCTACCGTCACCGCCCGGGTCAACAGACTGACCCGCATTATCCCGCGTCAATTCCGATGATCCTTGATGGAGGCAGCCCATAGTAATGGAAGACGAAAACTCTCCGGCTCTGCGTGCCGGCGTGGACTTTCGCGGCAGCGAAAATGCCACTCGGCGGGTGCTTCGGCACGTCAAGCCGGGCAAAAATCGCGCTCCGCTGTTGCGCTACGTGCGCTTCAACCTCCCGCGAACCACGCGGCTGCTGCTGATTGCCATGGTGGCGCTTATCGGCGGTGCGTCGGCGGCCGTGGCGCTATCGAGCCACGCGCCGTTTCCCTTCGCGATGCCCGTTCTGTGGGGTGTCGTCGGCGCATCAGCCGTGTTTGTCGCCGTAGGTTTGCTGACCGCAGCTCGCCTGTGGAACTGGGGGCTTGGAATCGCGCTGGCATCCCTGCTGGTTTACCTTGGCGGCCTTGTGGGCAATGCGCCGTATGTCTGGAACGGGGCCAGCGTGGCGGCCGCCGCGATCTGGAACCTGACGCTGGTAGGCGCTACCGGCTACGTCGTGCTGTTTGCGGCACTGCGCTACGGGATGATCGTCGCCGCTCCCGACAATCAACACTTCTTGGACTGACATAAGCTGGACTGACATAAGGCTTGGCAATGGATCTCGGATTTCCGTGGTGGCTTCGCGTAGAGCACTTCCTCAATATCATTTTTATTTCTTTTCTGGTGCGCTCGGGTCTCGAGATTCTGGGCTCGTACCCCAAACTTTACCGCTCGCAGCATAGCGTGCCCGGCTCCTCCTGGGCGCAGTTTACCAATCGCGAGGAGTCGAAGCATAAGTACTACACCGTGGGCGAAGAGTA
Source organism: Vreelandella jeotgali Hwa (assembly GCF_000334215.1). Classification (GTDB taxonomy): domain Bacteria; phylum Pseudomonadota; class Gammaproteobacteria; order Pseudomonadales; family Halomonadaceae; genus Vreelandella; species Vreelandella jeotgali. The sequence goes on from NZ_AMQY01000014.1 coordinate 292,721, forward strand.
CAACGACTACTCCCCGCGCGTGTCGCTGCCCGGGCGCGGCCTGCTGGGGCTCGGGCGCTATTGGCACTTCATCACGGTGACGGGGTTTGTGAGCTGCTGGTTTATCTATTTTGTGTTGCTGCTGGCAACCGGCCAGTGGCGGCGCTATGTGCCCACCAGCTGGGACGCGTTTCCCCAGGCGGGTCAGGATATGCTGGCCTATCTCGCCTTTACCATGCCCCACGCCGTGGAAGGCTCAGTGTTCAACTCTCTCCAGCAGCTGTCCTACGGCTTCGTGATACTGGTGCTGACGCCGCTGGTGATTCTGACCGGTGCCTTTCAGTCGCCGGCCATTGCCAACCATTTTTCGCGCATGAACCGTATCCTCGGCGGCCGCCAGGTGATTCGTAGCGTCCACTTTTTTTGCCTGGTGGGGTATCTGGCCTTCTTCTCCATACACGTGCTGCTGGTCTTTGCTCACGGCTATTTGCACGAGACGTCCAAGATGGTGCTGGGGCACTCCAGCAGCCCGCTGTTGGGCGGCGCTATTTTTACCCTCGGCCTCGCCCTGGTGGTGACGCTGCACGTGGTGGCTACGCGATGGTCGCTGGCGGACGGCCGCGCCGTTGAGAGGCTGCACAACCGGATTGTGCGGCCGTGGTCGAACCTGCTGTATAAGCTGCCCGCGCGCATGCACTACGACCGCTCGAATATCACCGGCAAGGACGTGGGGCTTGCCAACACCACCCAGCACTTCCGTGGCAGCGGGCGCCCGCCGGAAGCGGACGAATACCTGGCGCTGATGGCCAACGGTTACGAAGACGACTACGTGCTCGAGATCGGCGGCTACGTGGAGCGCCCGATGACGCTGACGGTGGCGGAGCTGCGCGAGCTGGCCGCGGGCTACTCACAGACGACGCTGCACCACTGCGTGCAGGGCTTCACCTCGATTGGGCGCTGGCGCGGCATTGCCCTGGCGGACCTGCTGGACATGGCGGGGCCCCTGCCCGGCGCGACCGACGTCGTCTACACCAGCTTCCAGAACATGGGCCGCGATGACGCCCTGTATGAAGGCGGCACCTACTACACGTCCACGCCGATGGTGGAGGCGCGGATGCCCCAGACGATGATTGCCTTTGAGCTTAACGAGGAAGGCGAGATTCCGGCCAAAAACGGTGCGCCGGTGCGACTGCGGCTGGAAACCTCGACCGGGTTTCGCAGCCTCAAGTGGCTGGAGCGTATCGAGGTAGTAAACCGCTACGATATTATCCTTGAGGGTCGCGGCGGCTTCTTCGAGGACACGGACTTTTTCGACCGCAACCAGCTGATCTGATCGTCTGTGAACAGATAAAGGAGGCCGCACCATGACCTTGAAGAAAAACACACGCCCGCGTACCCAGGCCGAGCTCGATGCTGTTATCCCGCCTCATTCACGAGGGGGCTGATCGGGCTGTCTGAAGGTGCTGGTTGACGGAATTGCTCATTAGGACCGTAATTTCTGACGCGAGCGGCCGCTGAGTAATGCTCACACGCGTCTTTTAGCCCGCTTTCTTATAGCTTTTGGGAATCAATTCCAACCGTCAAAGCAGCCGAGACCGCCGGCCGCCGCTGCGGTCGCTTGATGTCGGGTCCTGTAGTGGTCTCGCGGGGTGTCAGCTCAGCGCGGCCAACTTCGGCAGCCCCTTCAGCAGTGCCGGCCACCACTTGTCGGCGGCGGCGCCGAGGTGAACCGTGATGCGCCGAGCGTGCAGCCTCAGCGTGGCGGCCACCTTGAGCACCTGCTCGCGCATCCGGCTCAGGCTCCAGCCTTGCCGGGTCTGCCGCTCCAGCAGGCAGCGCAGGCCATGTAGCACCTGATAGGCGTAGAGGCTCAGCAGCAGGCTCACCTCGTTGCGGGCCATCACGTCCTGGACGGTGGAGGCGCCGCGATCGGTCGACGAGAGGTGTACGTCGAGCGCCGACTTCACCTCGCCCATGTGCGCCTCGGCGCTGCCGCGCTTGCGGTAGAGCGCCAGAACCTTCTCCGGCGGCCAGTCGAACTTGCCGAGGTTGGTGACCAGGAAGAAGGCATGCAGCAGCAGATCATCGGGGCGTTCCTGCACCACCAACACCACGCGCCGTGGCGTCGGCCAGGTACCGGCCTGGTATTCAAGGTCGTGGCACCATTCCCGAGGCTGCTCGGGCGGCCGGCCGCGGGGCCGCTTCAGGTAAGGCGCCGCCAGCTTCTGCAGGCCGGTGTGACTGCGCAGCCGGCCCAGGTACTCGATGTCCCGCTCTTCTAGGGCCTCCAGCGTGTCGTTGTCGGTGAAGCCGGCGTCGATGCGCACCCGAACCTGGGCGCCAGTGCTTTCGTTGAGCCGCTTCACCAGGTGAGGGATCCAGGTATCGGCGTTCTCGGCGGGGCCAGCGTTACCTTCGCGCAACAGGCCGCCCACCATGTCACCGGTTTCGGCCAGTGAGGCGACCAGCGGCGAGTAGATGCGGGCCCCGTACAGGCCATGATAGGCCGAGCCGCCCTGGTGGCCGTGGACCTCGATCGGCAGGCCGTCGATATCCAGCGTCAGCTGCTTGGGGCGTTCACCGTTCTTCAGCGAGGTCAGGCGCCAGAGCACCAGCCGCAGCAGGCCTTCGTGCACGGTATCGATGTTGTCGTTGCGCCCGAGACAAGTCAGCAACCGCGACAGCGTGGCTTGAGACGGCCGCTCTTGGGCCAGGGGCGTCATGCCACGTGCATCGCTGCAAGCCAGCTGCCAGAGCGGATCGTGACGCAGCGTGTCGGTATCGTCCAGGTCGATCCAGCCCATCGCCCGCTGCATGACCACGGTGCGTAGCTGGCTGGCCAGCGAATGACGGATACGCAGTGGGTGTCGTCGATCGACCAGGTTGTCGTCGAGGGCCTCGATCACGCCGCTGTTGTCGAGGGCTTCACGCAGCAGCAGAGCGCCGCTGTCACTAGTGGTGCGGTGGCCGCTCAGCTCGACACGGACGGAGCCGTTGCACGAGGGCGACCAGGTCGTTAGGGTTTCACCCATGGCGAGTGGTCCTCTTGAATCGTGTTCTGGCAGGAACATCCTGATTCTACAAGAGAAAACCACTCGCCATCTTCGTTTTCAGGCCGGCTTCATGAATAAGCCAGGGTTATGGCCGCGCGCCCCAGGCCGGTGCGCAACACCTTTGAAGGCATGTACCCGCTGCACGAGGATCTGGAGCTCTCGGACGAACAGGTGCAGATCGTGCGGGACTACCTGCAGGAGGTGAACTTTCACCTGCCCGGCGCCGCACCACATGAGTTTCTCGTAGTCCGCTGGGCCCGCTATAGCGGGTTTCAGTTTATGCATGAACCGCTGGAAGCCTACGCCGTCGGGCTGCGCTGCACGCACCCCGGCATGGAAGACCAGCACACCTTCATTCGCATGTCCTGGGGCCAGCTGATGGGCGACCCCGAGGCCGTGCGTCTGCCGGTCAACGAGCCGGTGCTGGCAAGCGACATGATGACGCTGGCACGCTATCGCGATACCCGTACCGGGCCTTCTCGCACGGGCGTTGACGCCTATGATGCTGGGTCCGATGGCGCTGTGGCCGAGCCGGTGCCGGGCGCCGATTTCGATCTGAAGCTGTTGAACGGGGCGCTCGACGACGTGCTGGAGCAGCAGCGTACCGGCAAGGGCCGCGAAATAAACTCATGGTGGAACCCGGCGCTTTATTGGGGCGTTGCTCTTGCCGGGCGCTACCCGCGACTCAAGTATTTTGAGTCCAAGGGGCTTGAGTCAAAAGGGCACCTCGATGAGAACACCCTGGCGGCCTTGCACGCTTTCGAAGCGCGGGCTGCGCGCGCGGAAGCAGTGTTGGAGGAATTGGGGCTGGCCTCGCCTGAATCCGTGGCCGAGTCTGCGCTCAAACAGGCGGAGCAAGCGGAGAGTGGCAGGTTTTCCCGCCGGCATCGTATCCGTGACCCAGAGTCGCTCACCGAATCAGAACCTGACACCCGGCGCCAGTAAGCAGGCCGTCTTGTTATCCTGGATCAATGAATCTCTGGTGGCTAAAACCTACGCCACCAGGGTGCCATGAAGCCATCTATCTGCTCCTGGCTCCCTTCCTCATCTGCTCGGTCGACGATGGCAGCTATCCTGCCACGAAGCCTGAATTAATAAATCTTCTTGTATACATACAAACATGAACGTATATTAGCCGATCACTCTATATATTGAAAATGGCTAATCAAAGTAATGAAACAGAGTAACCTGTTGATAAACCTGCTCGTAGTGCCACTGGCCATGACGGCGTTGGCCGGGCCGACTCAGGCCGCTGGCGCCGACGATGAATGGTCAGTCGGTCTGGGGGTGGGCGCTGCCTGGTCGCCGGAATATCGCGGCGCTGATCGCAATGACTGGGAAGCGCTGCCCTGGATTCAGGCAAACAAGGGCCGCCTGTCCCTGGACCCCGTTGAAGGGCTGAGCTATGACCTTCTCGCGGAGGAGAACTGGACGCTGGCCCCCACGCTGTCTTATGCCCGAGGGCGTGATAACACGGGCGCCCTGGATGACTTTGACGACGTGCATGGCAGTCTCATGGCCGGTTTTTTGGCCAGCTGGACGCATGGCCCCTGGCAGCTGAACGGTGATATTGCCGGGCCGGTAACGGGAGACCTTGAAGGAGTGCGTGCGCGCGGCTATCTGCGCTATCGAGGCCAGTTCAGTCAGCGCCTGAAATTTGCCGTTGGCCCAGGGGTTACCTGGGGTAACGGGCGCTGGAATCAGGCGCTGTTCGACGTTTCCGCCAGGGACGCGGCGAACTCGGGTTTGCAGCGCTATCACGCCGGGGGAAGCTACATTCGGAGCAGTATGAACGGTCGCCTGACCTTCCTGTTGACTCGCAAGCTGAGTGTGTCGGCCATTACTCGGTATAGCCGTTTGATGGGCGACGCAGCCGACAGCCCGATCGTCGATGATGTGGGTGACAGGAATCAGTGGCTGGGCAGCCTGGCACTGAACTATCAGCTCTGATGAGCTGGCCGCCACGGCGTTGTCTGGTACGTTGATAATGCCGTGGTCACGATTGAGTGTGTCGTCTTTTGAATGTGTCTTTTCTGTGTGCTTTGGGCGCACGGTCATGAATGCAGGATTCTTCAGTACTGATGAAACCAAGCAATGAAAAGAGAGGTTGGTATGTACGATCCGAAAAATTTCACCCTTGAAGGCCAGGTCGCCGTCGTTACCGGGGCCGGGGCGGGTATCGGTCGCGCTATTGCCGAGACCTTTGCCGCTGCCGGCGCTGCGGTGATGGTCAGCGACCTGAAGGTGGAAACCGCGCAGCAGGTCGCAGACGAGATCAAGCAGCAGGGCGGCAAAGCCGCGGGCATCGCCTGTGATATCACCAGCGAAGATGACCTGATCAAGCTGGTCGACGCTACCACAGAAGCATTCGGCAAGCTCACGACGCTCGTCGGCAATGCCGGCGGCGGCGGGCCGAAACCCTTCGACATGTCGATGGAAGAGTTTCGCTGGGCTTATGAGCTGAACGTGTTTTCGCTGTTTCGTCTGTCGCAGCTGGCCGCGCCCGAGATGGAAAAGGCCGGGGGCGGTGCGATCCTTGCCACTACCTCAATGTCGGCGGAGAACAAGAACCAGCGCATGGCGTCTTACGGCTCCTCCAAGGCTGCAACAAGCCACCTGGTGCGCAACATCGCGTTTGACCTGGGGCCCAGGGGTATCCGGGTGAATGCCGTTGCGCCCGGTGCGACGCGTACCGACGCGCTGAAATCCGTGCTCAACGACGAGATCGAGCAAACCATGCTGGCGCATACGCCGATCAAACGGCTGGGCGAGCCCGAGGATATGGCCAACGCCGCGCTGTTTCTGTGCTCGCCGGCGGCAAGCTGGGTCAGCGGTCAGATCCTGACCGTATCCGGCGGCGGCGTGCAGGAACTGGACTGAGCCATCCCCAAAGAGCTGCCATAGGCAGATTCAGCGGCCGGATTATGACGATGCACGGCAGTGGTTCGGCCGTGCGCCTATGCAATGCCTGAAGGAGATACCGTGACAGAGGCAAGTCCCATGCCCACGCAGGGAAAAATCCTGCGGGGCGCGGTTTTAAACGGCTTCGTCAATGCCGTCATCAACGGCGCGATCCAGATCTATTTTCTTTGGGGCAGCGCGACCATTCCGCTGTCGGTGAACAAGATCGTCAATGACAGCCACACGGTGTTGGGATCGGCTGTGCCGCTGGCGGTTTCCCTGGCGATGATCCTGACGGTAGTTGCCTACGCGACGCTCAAGGCGCCGAAAAAGCCTTTTTGGCCGTCGGTACTCTGGCTGACCTTCAAGCACGGCATGTTTGCGTTTGGGCTCTGCGTAACAGGGGCCGTTATGTGGCAGAACGCGAGTGGAACGGTAACCGTGTCGCTGACGACGGCGGTGACGGTGCTGGGCATTATCGCTGGACTGGTTGCGGGAGTGGTCAACTATATGACGATTCGGGCCAGTGTATTGTCTGAACACGATCGCATTTGATCGATACAGGTCGATATTCGCGGGCGATCAGCAGCTGGTCCTGCTTAAGAATAGCAAGGTTCAGTGGGTTGCTCAGGGGAGCTGCATTATCTTTATGGTGCCCTGGTTTGCCGGTTGGACGCGCGGTCTGGTGACCGGATATTTCGGCTTGTAGTGACCCTGCTGGATCGCAAGTGGGGTGATTGCAGAAAAATGCAACAGACACTATGCGACACGGATTGTCGCTTAAATATGCCAAGCTTGAGCCATATTCCGGCAGAGTAAAGGAGGCAGGCTGCGTATGAAGGACGACGCCAACCAACATCCAATAGGGCTCATTTACAGGTCGATCCACCGAGCGGTTCGAGAAGCGACCGAGCCGCATATCCATCAGAGCAATCAGGCGACGGGTACGGGCAAGACCTATCAGGCACTGATGACCTCCGTAGAGGCGCTTGAGCAGGCCAAGGCGGCCGGCGAGTCGCTGATTGTGGTCTACGTAGCGCCGCAGCATCGCCATATTCCCTTTGAAAATCGCGCGGGGCGGCACCCGTCAGGCAGCCCCCAGGCGCTGTTGGCCGCGGCGGATATTCCTGCGGTCAAGGTGAATTCGCGCACGCTGCTCACCGACCCCGAAGAAGCGCACAATCTGTATCAGGATCTTAACCAGACCGAGCGGCACCTGAAATCCAGCTATGATGATAAAGCCGCCCCGAGCCTGGTGCGTTGCCTGCAGCAGCTGCTCTATCAATTTCAGAGCCCCCAAACGGTAGAACAGGAGCTGCCCGAAAACGCGCTGGATATCACGCGAAGCCTTATCCAGCGCCAGCAAAAAACGCTTGGGCGGCTGCGCCAGGAAGGCTTCACCGAGGCCGAACTGGAGCGCAATCTGGAACGGTTGCAACACGCCCATGATCGGCTATTTAGCGAGCTGCAGCGCGCGGTGGACGTTGCGCTTAAGCAAAGTACGTTGGACGGCAAAACGCTGGAGAGCGTGTTGGGGCACAAGGCACTGGTTGCGCCGTTTCGTTTCTTCCAGCGCCAGCTATTCCCTTGGTATGAGGTGGTGCGCCGCCCGGGCGGCCCGCTGGGCATGGTCGCCATGACCGCCTCGCGGCTGATGACGCGCCACCGGTTTCCGTGCCCGCGGCGGGCCCTTGCGTCAGCGGACAAGGGCGACTTCACTACCACGCAGTGCTATGTGGAAGACGCCATTCACGGCGCCGGTGCAGGCAGCGATGTTAGCGGCTTGAATGAGGGGCGCACGCGCTTTTTGCTGCTGCTGGATGAGTCCGATGAGGTCAAGCAAGTGCTGAATCAGGCCGCGAGCGTCGGTAAAACAGCGAGGCGTCGCTACCTCAGCGGTATGCTGTTGGATCAGGCCCGCGCTACCCAGATTGGCAATACGCTGCTTAATGAAATGCCGTTGGTGTTTTGCACGGCGGCGCACCGCGACGCGGTATGGGAGGGCTACAAAGCGCTGGAGGAAGCTCATCCAGGCCTTGTTGGGCACAACGAGGCAACGACTCCCGACAAAGTAGAAAAGCTGCGCCCGCTGCCACCGGAGGCGGAGCTAGCGCTGCGCCAGCATCAGCGTCGGCACAAGCTGGGTACCGGCAGCCCGGCGCATCATCTACAGCAGCTGCGTCTGCGCGAGCGGCTGGTGGAACTGATCGACCGGCAGTATTGCGAACATGCGGTGATTCATGGCAGCGGCGAAGACAAGCTTGGGCTGTTTGTGCGTCAACTGAAGGCGTTTTGCCAACGGGTTTCCTGGATTAACCTGAATCTGGGCGATCCCACTGTGGCGGCGGCAGGCAGCACGGGCACCTTTACCGCCGGCAGCTGGGCGTTCGTCAACCTTGACGATGAGCGCCTGGCCGGCCTGCTGGCGCACCGCGACAGCGCCGACGTCAATGAGCTGGATATCATCAGCGAGGCATTTTTGCACCGCTCCGGCGGCGAGACGAGCGGCACGACCTTTGCCCTGGCGGATAGCTTTGAGCTGATGCTGACGCTGACCGGCCTTGTGCATCTGATGGAAAATACCGCCGAGCAGCGCGCGTTTAGACTGCTTAAAGCCCCTTACCGTGGCAATAACCGCACTTCGTCTGCGCCGCTGACCGAGATGCTTGAGCGTCTGGCCGGCGTGCAGATGCGCGAGCTGATGACCGCACGCCGTGATCTCGCCCCCGGGGCGGTGATCGACGACGATATCGCCTTTCGCTTTCCGCACCTGATCATGCAGTGGGTGCCGGATTTTGCCCGTCGCTTTGTGCCCGGTGCGCCGGGGGAGTCCGTGGTGCCCGCGATCGGCTTTCGCGCCTGGTCAGCCGAGCACCATCTGGAGCAGCTGATTTCACCGCAGGCTTACGCGTTCAGCCGCCCCGACATGGCGGATAGCGTCTCCGGCCGCCAGCGGCCGGCGCACAGCCTGGTGCTTATTAGCGCGACCGGCGGTTTCGCCGCGACGCACCTTGGAGGCTTTGCCGGCGCTATGTTGGCGCACTCCCGCTTTGTGCGCTATGTGCCCATGTCAAAAGCGGATCTGGAGCTGGCGCGTCAGGCACGAGACATACGCCATCAGGGGCAGGACGGTAAGTCGGGCCGGCCCAAGCCCTGCGTGGCACAGCTGCCCGAGCATGCGGGCCTGCTGGCGGAAGACGCGCGCGGGCCGCTGCTGGTTGAGCTTGATGAGACGTTGGCGCAGACCACCACCAACTCGTTCAAGCGCCGTGAAACCCGCCGCGTGGTCGAGCTAATTACGCTGCTGGGGCATGCGCCGCGACGTATAGCGCCCGATACAATGTCAACGGCGGACATTCATGGGGCAGTGCAGCCGGCGCTGGTGGAAAACGCTGAGCCCTGCATGGCGCTGATGCTGATCCAGTCGCTGAAAACGCCGGTAGCGGTGCTCAAGCAGCTGTGTGGCAAGCGCTTGACGTCGATTATCGACGGCCACCTGTACGGCTATGATACCGGACGCCGCGACGGCAGCCGGCCAGTACTGCTGGTGACCTACTACAGCGGCCGAGAGTCTGGCACCGATGCGCGAATTAACCAGATGCTGCGCGGTGAAGGAAGCGGCAGCCAGCAGGAGCGCCAGACGTTTGCGCAGTTTTTGCAGCGGGCCAATCCGGCTCTCGATTTGGCACGTGCCTTTCCCGCCGAAGATGCCTCCGGCACGCCGCAGCAGTACGCGGCGACCGACCTGCTGCGCCGCGATATGGGCTACCACGCCGCGATCATTACGGCGTTTCAGTCCGCCGGATTGGGGCTCAATTTCAAGGTGGATACCCACCTGGGGCGGGACGGCGAGCGCGATGTGGATATGCTGGTGCTGGGTATGTCGCCGCACTTTACCGCGGCGCGTCCGCGCTTTGAGCGCTACCAGGGTCCGCCTGGCGAACGCCAGCCGGAAGAACCCCAGTTCAAGCGCGATAGCCGCGGGGAGCACAATCGACGCGCTTTTGTGCATAACAACCGCGTGATTCACGGCGTGGCGCTGACCGGCATGGAGCTTGCCGCGCGGCTTAACCAGCAGCGCTGGGGACGCGAAGAGGATATGCCCGCTCGGCATTATCGCGCCCGCCATATTCGCTTGCATCCGGACAGCTACCTGGCGGCATTCCCCGCTTTCCTGCGCGAACAGCATGTCGTGGATCTGGCGCGGACGGTATTTCAAGCAGCGGGGCGTGGCGAGCGCACCCAGGCGGCACAGCCGCAGACGCTCTTGGTGTGCGATGAGATAATCACCGATCTGGTAGCGGCAGATCCTTATCTTTACGGCGATGACGGCCATGGCGGCTCACGCGCGGATCAGCAGCACGCGGCTTCGCTCAACAGCCTGGCGCTGATGGAGTACGCCCGTCGCTATCGTCGCCGCATGTATGGCTATCCTGCCCCTGAAGACCGCGCCGCCGCTGAGGTTCAGCTGCGCCAGGCGGAGCAGGCCTTCAGCGATAATCCGGCGGTGCCCGGCTTTAAAAATCGCTTGTTACAGCGTATCAAGCAGATGCAGGCCGGTGAGCTTGCGTCCAGCGAGGCTGCGGAGCTGATACGCCAGTGGGAAGCCTGGCGAGATCCGGCGCTACTATTCGCCCAAACGCGCAAGGCTTACCGCCACCAGGCGCTTGCGGCCGGCGTGCCGGAAAAGATACTGGCGCTGATGTGGTGGCCGCTATCGGCTAACTGCCGGCTGCCTGTTTACAAGGGGGCCAACGGTTACGCGGGCATAGCGCTGGTGCCGCCCCATGACGATGAGGCCGATAACGCCACGCCTTATCCCCACGCCGCCCAGGGGTTTCGTCTGCCGAGCGATATGCTTCAGCACATGCAGCGTCACGGCATCGCACATCCGGACTGGACGGCTCCCACGCTACACGATGTGGATAACGCCAGCGTACTGCATCCGATACTGGAGCCGGACGCCAACGGCATCTGGGGCGAGCTGGCGCTGGACGGCTGGTTTGCCGACGTGAAGGCCGAGCTAGCGGGCGCTGAACGCCTGAGCGGTATCGACACCCAGCGCATCTACGAGCTGTTTGATCGCTACTGGCGCTGCCGAGCGGCAGACGGCGAATACGTGCTGATCGCGCTGGATGCCAAGCACTACGCCCGCGCCACAGATCGGCGGCTGGGTACCGCCGTAAGCGATGACGCGCAGGGCAAACAGGACGCCGTACGCCGCTGGGCTCGGGAGCACGGCTATGGTCGCACGGTGATGGCCTACGTTAATACGCGGCCGTGCCCGCAGGAAGAGGCCCGCGCCGGCATTCAGCGGGCCGATCTGCTGTCTTTCAGCGCCTTTGTGCGCACGCTGCCTACGGACGTCAACGCCCCTCGTGATGTGTCGTTTGCCGAGACCAGCGTGCCCTCGGGCACCCCGCTGGAGTCACCGCTGTTGGCAGTTAATCCCGTTGCGGCCGAACGCTTGCTGGCCGCCGTTCAAGGAGATATTCCATGACCGTGATTTCTTCTGCGACTGTCGGCGTTGCTGCGCTTGACGCCGAGACGCCGCTGATGGATTTGCGCACCAACCAGATAGACCTGGGGCTTGCGCCGGAAAAACCGGGTGCCGGCGACCGCGCCCTTGATCTGGGCGAGAAGCTGTTGGCTTACTGCGCCGCCGCGGCGCGGACCGAACACGGCGAACGGCTAATGGCGGTTGCGCTGCTGTCGGCTGACGAGATGTACGCCCGTGGGCCGGTGGCGGCAGACCCCGATGCCCCGTCCGAGGTGCTGAAAACGCTTGAAGAGCAGGGTGGCGATGCGCCAGGCGAGTCAGAGGCTCTTGAAGCTATTGGTCGGACCGGCTCGCTGTTTGCCTCACCCGAGGCAAGTGAGATTCCGCAGCCCAAGGCCGCGCCGGCTCCCGAACGGCTACCTTATCGCTGGCTTAACCGCCAGGCGACCCAACGCTTCACCCAGCTGATGGCGGCTACCCACGGCCAGGCAGCGGGTGCGGTGCGCAGCAAGCGCTTTGCCGGCGTGTTAGATATCTATGTAGGCAACGGCCGGCATATCAAGCCGCGTGCCACGGGGCTAATGCTGCTGGGCGGCGAGGCGCCCGCTGACCCTGCACTGGCCGCACGGCTGTCAGACCCTGACACCGTGGCGCTGGACACGCCCGAAGCGCGCCGCGAATGGCTCGGCGCTCTGGCCCACTGGGGCGACCAGTACCGCTACGGCGCGCATGTTCAGGCCAACATTCGGTTGCAGCAGCTGATGGAGCTGGCGCTGCGCGTCTATCTGCGCCGGCAGGGCATAGAGGACGGCGCTCCGGAAGACGAGCTGGGGCTGCTGCTGGGCAGTACGTTGATGCTGCGCGTGTCGCTGAAAGCCGGCATGCTCAAGGGCTACCGCCTTGAGATTGCCATCGACAAGAGCGGTAGGCTCAGCGTGAAAACGATCAAAAGCGCACAGTCGATCGGCTCGCTGAACGCCCAGCGCGAGGTCGCAGACGCGCTGGGCCGAGGGGTTGTGGAATACCCTGGTTTGCCGCTGCTGGAATGCCAGGCGCTCGCTCCCCAACACCGGCGCGACGCGACGCGCTTTTGCAGCGATATGGATTTTTTCCACGCAGTATATCTCGGAGCTGATTCAACCCGCGACGAACGGCGGGAAAAATGGGCCGCCAAGCACGGTCAGGAACAGGCAGATGAGTTAGAGCGCAAGCACCGCCGAGCCGTGTTGAAGAGCGGCATTGTGCGCAAAAATCGCGCCCAGGATCTGGTCGAGCACTGCCTTGATGAAGCGCTAGGGAAGGATGCCGTGACACCGTGTCGTTTTCAGCCCGTAGAAGGGCGGCGGGTGCCCGTGCGCAGCAAGGGCAAAGAAGCGGATGCGCTGCCCGTGTTTTTGCGCGAAGGGCTGCCCGGCCTGCAGGTGGTATACGGTGAAAACCTGCCCAAAAGTGCCGAACGCCGCGAGCTACACGCCGCTCTTGAGCGGGCGCTGATACGCCACGGCGTTTTTGGCCACGATGCCAAGTACTCGTCCAAACAGCGCATTCGCGTATGCGAGAACCTTAAGCAGACCCAAGATAGCGATCACCCCGTGCTGGTTGTGCAAGTGCCGACAGCCGAGCGCACATCGCGCGGCGCAAGTGTGGCCACCAGCGGCTGGGTAGCGCTTGGCGGCGACGCTCGCAGGCCGCTGACCGGCAACGCCACGGCGCACGCGCTGGCGGCCAGGGAGTACGCCGGCGAGCAAAAAATCGGCTGGCGGGCGGATGCTTATACCCAAGCCAAGCTAACGCTTTACGACACTGGCCGTGACGACTGGCGCGCTCTGCAGGGGCTAAACCTGTCCTCGGCGGATATGGATCAGCTCATGGTTGATAAAGAGCGGGGAGAGCTTCAGCACAAGCTGGCTAACATCAGCCACGAGCTGAAATACAAATACCGCCTGCAGCAGGGCGAGGATTTCCCGCTGAGCGGTGCCTGGCGGGCGCTATCCCGCCAACAGCTGGAAGGTTCAGACGCAGGCCAGCGTTTTGTTTGCCTGTACGGCCACTCGCCCAAGGGCTCGGCGGCCCGAGCCGCCGTGCTCGAATACGCGCTAAGCGGTGATACGCTTCGGGTGCTGCGCTGGGCCACCGGCACCTGCCGGCTGCCCGGGTCGGAGCGCACGACGTTTTCGGCTGCTGCGGCTAACAGAACTCAGCTGTATAAAGCCTATTGCGCTGCGCTTGAAAGCTGGCCTCAATCCTCGGCCGTGCGGCTGGAGGCGATGCTTGAAGGCATGGTAGCAGGGCATCACCCGCTTAACGACGCGCTGCTGGTGTACTCGCCGGATGACAACCAGCTGCTGGTAGAGCAGCAGCGCTGGGGCAGCGCCGAGCTATTGGGCGCCACGTGGCGCGACTTTCCTTTTACGCGCATTCTGCGCGACGGACCGCAGCAGGGCGATAAAAAGCTGCCCAATCTTGCGCGTTCCAATGAAGGCGGTCCGGCCGCCGCCGCGCAGCTCATCCCGTTACCGCACCAATACGATGTGCTGCTGGAGCCTGCAGGCGCGAAAGTGCACGGCATCCGCGCCATGCGTAACGCCCAAGGGAAAGAAAAGCGCAACAACCCCTTGATCAGCTGGCAGGTGCTTGAGCCCCAGCGCCAGGGTAAAACCCAGCTTCAGGCAGTTGACGCGCCGCACCAACAGCCGGTGTTTCACAGCTTTATCGAGACACTAACGGACAACCTGATCAAGCAGGGCAGCATCAGCCGCACGCCGCTGCCCGGCAAGCTGGTTAAGCTGCTGGTGAGTAATTGACATTGATAGCTGACAAAAAAGCAAGGCCTATGCGATGAGTAGCACCGATGCTCCTGTAATAGCTGTCGGGCGGATCGATTTTTCTACTTTTTAAATAACTGCCTCAACAAGGTATCTGATGTTGTTGGGCAGCATCAGGACCGCTTCAGTCATCATCGTGTTTGAAAAACGGCGATAGCCCCTGCTCGATAAAGGTTTCCAGTCCGGCGGCTTCCAGTGCGGGGCGGCAGGCGTCGCGGGCTTCATCGGGCAGTTTGAAGCGGCTTATTTCCTTGTGCAGCGCCAGCAGCATGTCGTTATCGCTCAGGTGACGGGCGGTTTCCGGTGTCCAGCTGTACTTTTCCATGACCATCAGTTCGAGTATCTCGCGTCCGGGCAGCGGGGCCCAGGGGGCGGCGCGGGTTTGGCGGGCTTCCTGTCCGAAACAGGCCAGCAGATAACCGGGAAAGCAGGTATCGATGGTTTTCTCGGCAGCTTGTTGGGTATCCAACGCGGGGTATTGCTCGCTGACCCAGCGCTGCGCGTCCGCCAACATTTCCTTCCATACGGCGGTATAGTCCATGGTAATCAGGCAGGACATACAGTCTTCCTTGCGTCGATGAATGGATGAGTGACCCGGATGATTGGGGTGGCTTATTCGAGAGTGTAGCAGGGGGTGTACGGCTGGTCGCCCAGCTTCATGCGGCCCTGGGCGGCGAAGGACGTGAGCAGGGTATCGAGTTTTTGCATCATATCCGGCTCGGCGCTGAGTTGGAACGGGCCTTTGGCGGCAATCGCGCGGATACCGTCTTCCTTGACGTTGCCCGAGACAATGCCCGAAAACGCGCAGCGCAGGTTGGCGGCAAGCTCGTGGGTGGGCTGGTCCCGGTGGAGCTTCAGGTTGCGCATGGCCTCGTGGCTGGCATCGAAGGGCGCCTGAAAGCCCCGTGCAATGGTCAGCCGCCAGTTATAGTAAAAGGCATCCTGGTGGGTACGACGAAACCGGGTAATGTCGTCAACGCCCTGGCGCATGACGCGGGCCACTTCCGCCGGGTTGCCGGTAACGATGCGGTAGTAGCGGCGCACGTCTTCGCCCAGGGTGCAGACCAGAAATTCGTCGATGGTGCGGAAGTAGTCGGCCGCGCTGGCCGGGCCGGTGAGAATCAGCGGGTAGGGAATATCGGCGTTGTCCGGGTGGAGGAGGATGCCCAGCAGGTAGAGGATTTCCTCGGCCGTACCCACGCCGCCGGGAAAGACGATAATACCGTGCCCCAGACGCACGAACGCTTCCAGACGCTTTTCGATGTCCGGCATCACGACCAGCTCGTTGACAATGGGATTGGGCGCTTCCGCGGCGATGATGCCAGGTTCCGAAATGCCCAGGTAGCGGCTGTCGGAGCGGCGCTGCTTGGCGTGGGCCAGGTTGGCGCCTTTCATCGGGCCTTTCATCGCGCCGGGGCCGCAGCCGGTGCAGATATCGAGCTCGCGCAGGCCCAGCTGGTAGCCCACGTCCTTGGTGTATTCGTATTCCTCTCGGGAAATGGAGTGCCCGCCCCAGCAGACCACCATGCTGGGGTCATGTTCGGGCCGGAACGCGCCGGCCTTGCGCAGAATGTGGAACACCGCATTGGTGGTGCCTTCTGCAGTCGACAGGTCGAAGCGGTCGTGTTCCTGAATTTCGTTGTAAACGTAGACAATATCGCGGATAACGGCGGACAGATGCTCGCGGATACCGCGAATCATGCGGCCGTCGACAAACGCCTCGGCCGGGGCGTTGCTGAGCTTGAGGCGGACGCCGCGATCCTGTTGCAGCACTTCAATGTCGAAGTCCTTGTACGCTTCCAGCAGCGCCAGGCTGTCATCGGTGGGCATGCCGCTGTTGAGGACCGCCAGCGAGCAGCGGCGCAGCAGCTCGTGGAGCCCCGTTCTGGAGGTGTGCTTGAGCCGGTTGACTTCGTGTTGCGAGAGCACTTCCAGACTGCCTTCCGGGGAAATGATGCTGGAAAGCGTGGGGCGCTGCGGGGCGGTATCGCTCATCGTGGGGCTGTCCATCCTTGCGTTGGGTGCTGCATTCAGCGGGGTCGAATCGGCGGCCATATTAGCATGCTGCCTGCGGTGATACAGCGCTGGCGCCGCCCTGTAGGGGCTCGTTTCAAGCAAAACGCCCCGCGCTCGGCGAGCACGGGGCGTAGCGTTACGGCGCGGCCGGCATCCGGCAATCGTGGCGTTCAGTCGTCGCGATACTCGTCGATGCTGGGGCAGGAGCAGATCAGTTGGCGGTCGCCGGCGACGTTGTCCACCCGGTTGACGGCGGGCCAGTATTTGGCGGCCTTGACCGCTGCGGTGGGGAAGGCGCCCAGCTCGCGGGAGTAGGGGCGGTTCCACTCGGCATCGGCCAGGTCGCTCATGGTGTGCGGGGCGTTGACCAGCGGGTTGTTCTCCAGCGTCCATTCGCCGCTTGCCACCCGGTCGATTTCCCGGCGTATGCCGATCATGGCGTCACAGAAGCGGTCGATCTCGTAGCGTGACTCGGACTCGGTGGGCTCGATCATCAGCGTGCCCGGCACCGGGAAGGACATGGTCGGCGCGTGAAAACCGTAGTCCATCAGGCGCTTGGCGACGTCTTCCTCGCTGATGCCGGTGGTGTTTTTCAACGGGCGGATGTCGATAATGCACTCGTGAGCCACCGTGCCGTTGGCGGCGCGATAGAGGATCGGAAAGTGATCTTCCAGCTGCCTGGCGATGTAGTTGGCGTTGAGAATGGCCAGCTCGGTCGCCTCGCGCAGCCCGCGGGCGCCCATCATTTTGATGTACGCCCAGGAGATCGGCAGGATCGAAGCGCTGCCGAACGCCGTGGCAGCAATCGCCGTGCTTGACGGGTCGACGCCGTCGATGGGCGTTACGCTATGGTTGGCCACGTAGGGCGCCAGGTGCGATTTGACGCCAATGGGCCCCATGCCCGGTCCGCCGCCGCCGTGGGGGATGCAGAACGTCTTGTGCAGGTTCAGGTGCGAGACGTCGCCGCCAAAGTCGCCGGGGCGCGACAGGCCGACCTGGGCGTTCATGTTGGCGCCGTCGACGTAGACCTGGCCGCCGTTGCGGTGCACCACGTCGCATACCGCACGGACGTGGGTTTCAAAGACGCCGTGGGTGGACGGATAGGTCAGCATGATCGCTGAAAGTCGGTCGCTGTACTGCTCGGCCTTGGTGGTCAGGTCATCGAGATCGACGTTGCCTTCGGCATCGCATTCGGTGACCACCACCTTCATGCCTACCATCGCCGCCGAGGCCGGGTTGGTGCCGTGGGCCGAGCTGGGAATCAGGCAGACATCGCGATGCTGCTGCCCCTGGGCCGCCTGGTAGCGGCGGATGGCCAGCAGGCCGGCGTATTCGCCCTGGGCGCCGGAATTGGGCTGCATGGAAACGTGGTCGTAGCCGGTAATTTCCTCCAGAAATTCCGCCAGCTCATCGATCATTTGCTGATAGCCGCTGACCTGGTCGCTCGGCGCATAGGGGTGAATATGCGCGAACGCCGGCCAGGAGATGGGCAGCATCTCGCTGGTAGCGTTGAGCTTCATGGTGCACGAGCCCAGCGGAATCATCCCGTGGGTCAGCGACAGGTCCTTGTTTTCCAGGCGTTTCAGGTAGCGCAGCATTTCGGTTTCGCTGCGGTAGCGGCTAAAGGTCGGATGCGTCAGGAAGTCGCTTTCGCGCCGGCAGGCGGCGGGAATGGCGCCGTTACCCACGTCATCGTCGGCTGCCACGGTTTCGTCCAGCGCGGTAACCGAAAGGCCGTGGCCGTCGCCCAGCAGGATATCCCAGAGCAGGCTGACGTCCTCGGCAGTCGAGATTTCATCCAGGCTGATGCCGATATCATCGCTGCCATCGTGAAAGCCGTAGCGCAGGTTGACGTTGGCGCTTTTCGCCCGGGCGTGAATACTCTCCACGTCTACACCGGTCAGGCGCAGGGTGTCGAAAAAGTGCCGGTGAACCAGGCTAACGCCGGATTGCTCGAGCCCCCGGGCGAGAATGCTGGTCAGCCGGTGAACCCGACGGGCGATTTTGCGCAGGCCTTCAGCGCCGTGGTAAACAGCGTAAAAACCGGCAATGTTGGCCAGCAGCGCCTGGGCGGTGCAGATGTTGGACGTGGCTTTTTCCCGGCGGATGTGCTGCTCGCGGGTTTGCATGGCCATGCGCAGTGCGGTGTCGCCGCGGCTGTCCCGTGAGACGCCGATAATGCGCCCGGGGATGGAGCGCTTGAGCTTGCTGGTGGTGGCAAAAAACGCCGCGTGCGGGCCGCCAAAGCCCATGGGCACGCCAAAGCGCTGGGAGTTGCCGAGAACGATATGGGCGCCCAGCGCGCCCGGTTCCTTGAGCATTACCAGGCTCAACAGGTCGGCGGCCACACAGGTCATGATGCCACGCTCATTTGCCGCCGCCAGCAGCGGGGCGATGTCGCGCACTTCGCCGCCGTTGCCGGGGTACTGCAGAAGCGCGCCGAAAACGTCGTGCTCGGCGACGCTGTCGGCCGGGGCAATGATCAGCTCGAAATCGAAGTATTCGGCCCGGGTCCGGAGCACGTCCAGCGTTTGCGGGAAGACATCGTCGGCGACGAAAAAAGCCCGGGACTTGTTCTTTCTATTGGCACGCTTGCACAGCGCCATGGCTTCGGCGGCGGCGGTGGGCTCGTCGAGCAGCGAGGCGTTGGCCAGCTCCATGCCGGTCAGGTCCATCACCATCTGCTGGAAATTGAGCAGCCCTTCGAGCCGGCCCTGGGAAATTTCCGGCTGGTAGGGGGTGTAGGCGGTGTACCAGCCGGGGTTTTCCAGCACGTTGCGCTGAATCACGGCGGGCATGTGGGTGCCGTGGTAGCCCTGGCCGATAAAGTTGCGCGCCACACAGTTGCGCTCGGCCAGGCCGGCCAAATAGTCCAGCGCTTCGGCTTCGCCATACGGCTCTTCAACGTCCAGTTCACGCCCGAGGCGGATGTCGTCGGGCACGGTCCTGTCGATCAGCTCCGCCATGCTCGTCATGTCCAGCGCGTTGAGCATGGTGGTGACATCCCGTGGGCCAGGGCCGTTATGGCGCTGGATAAAGGCGTCATGGTCAGCCAGTTCGGCCAGGCGGGGCGTCGTCCCGGAAGGCGCTGGCGAAGAATGCTGGGAAGAAAAATCGGACATAAAAGAGTATTCCAGACGAAAGAATATAGCCGGGCAGGAACAGACGAGGGAGCAGAGGCCTGCCCGCAGGCAGGCAAGCAAGGAATAGCCGGTATCAGGCGTCGGCGTCGATGTTGGCCTGGTAGGTATCGGCGTCCATCAGGCCTTCGACCGTGCCATCCAGACGGACCTTCATGATCCAGCCGTCTTCGTAGGGCGCTTCGTTGACGTTTTCCGGCGCGTCTTCGAGGTCTTCGTTGACCGCGACAATCTCGCCGGCAATCGGGGCGTAGAGGTCGGAGGCGGCCTTGACCGATTCGATGACGCCGAACTCGTCGCCTTTGGCCAGCGTCTGGCCGGCTTCGGGCAGTTCGACGAAGACGACATCGCCCAGCGACTGCTGGGCATGGTCGGAAATGCCGACGGTAACGGTGCCGTCGCCGTTATCCTGCACCCATTCGTGACTTTCGGCGTACTGGCGGTCGGTGGGAACCTGGGTCATTGGTTTTCCTGTAGTCAGCTTGGTGGAAGTTTCGGCACGCGGGCGCGCAAGCACGCCTGACATGCACGACAAAAGTGGTGCCATATTACCGCGTTTGCACGGGGAAACAAATTGTCCGCGACGGCCGAATGGCTGTGCGTCGGTCCTTCCATGAATCCTTGCTTTTATACTTCTCATGCAAAGCCCTGATGCCTTCAGGCAACTCGACGTTCAAGGTCGCGTTAAGCGGGCAGGATGCACTGCCAGGTCAAATGCTTAAGCGTTGAAATCCCTGCGTGACATCGCTCGTGTAGATAATCACAATAAGCCTGTGTCGCCGCGGAGCGGTCGGCATTCAACGCAAGCTGCCCGATTACAATACCAACGCAACGCTGCGTTAAGGGCATAAGGAGGAGAACAATGGAAGCAATTACCCGCGTGCTGAACGCCATCAGCGGTGCCTTGTGGGACCCGATCGTGCTGGTGCTGCTGCTGGGCGTCGGCATCTACCTGCTGGTGGGCCTGAAATTCATGCCCATCCGCAAGCTGGGTGCCGGTATCCGGCTGCTGTGGCAGGGTCGTGATCCCGGCTCCACGCCCGGCGGCAAGGCCAAGAGTGAAGACGACGGCGAAATCTCGCCGTTCAACGCGCTGATGACGTCGCTGTCGGCGACCATCGGCACCGGCAACATCGCCGGCGTGGCGACCGCCATCGCGCTCGGTGGCCCCGGCGCGGTGTTCTGGATGTGGATTACCGCGCTGGTGGGGATGGCCACCAAGTTTGCCGAGGCGGTGCTCGCCGTGCGCTTTCGTGAAACCGACAGCACCGGCTATCACATCGGCGGGCCGATGTTTTACATCAAGAACGGCCTGGGGCCCAAGGGTATTTGGCTGGGTGGCGCCTTTGCCTTCTTTGGCGGGGTAGCGGCGTTCGGCATCGGCAATACCGTGCAGTCCAACTCCATGGCCGACGTGATGGATTCCACCTTCGGCATTCCCGGCTGGGTTACCGGCCTGGTGATCATGGTGCTGTCCGGGGCGGTGATTCTCGGCGGCATCAAGCGTATCGCCAAGGTGGCGGGCAAGTTGGTGCCGATCATGGGCGTGACCTATATCATCGGCGGTATCGTGGTGCTGGCCGTTAACGCCGGCGAGCTGCTGGATACCCTGGGCATGATTTTCTACTACGCCTTCAACCCCCATGCAGCGGTCGGCGGCTTTGCCGGTGCCGCGGTCATGGTAGCCGTACGCTTTGGCGTGGCGCGGGGTATTTTCTCCAACGAAGCCGGTCTCGGCAGCGCGCCCATTGCCCACGCGGCAGCCAAGACCAAAAACCCCGTGCGCCAGGGCCTGATCGCCATGCTGGGCACCTTCATCGATACGATCGTGGTGTGCACCATCACCGCGCTGGTGATTCTGACGGCGACGGTCTGGGAAACCGGCGAGGAGGGCGCCTCGCTGACCGCGATGTCGTTCGATGCCGCATTGCCGGGTATCGGCAATGAAATCGTGTCCATTGCGCTGGCGGTGTTTGCCTTTACCACGATTCTGGGCTGGGCGTTTTACGGCGAGAAGTGCTGCCAGTTCCTGTTCGGTACGCGCTCGATTCCGGTCTACCGGGTGATTTACGTACTCGCCATTCCGCTGGGTGCGGTAGCCAACCTGGGGCTGATCTGGCTGCTGGCCGATATCTTCAACGCCATGATGGCGATCCCCAACCTGATCGCGCTGGCGCTGCTGTCGCCGGTCGTGTTCAAGCTGGCCAAAGCCTACTTCAACGGCGAAGAGGTGCGGCCCGGCGAAGAGCTGGACCACGACAACTCGTAAACGCCGATGCACGGCAGTGTTATGCTGTGTGCACCCTGAAAGCCGGGAAGCCACCCAGGGGGTGACTTTCCGGCTTTTCATTTGGTTTTTTATATAGTTTTTTCATGTAGTTGATGGCAACCGGTGAATAACCGCCGGTTGATAACAACGTCCCAGGAGGAACGCCGCATGACGGAATCCAAACACACGCCCCTTTACGACCTGCATACCGAGCTGGGGGCCAAAATGGTGCCCTTTGCCGGCTATGAAATGCCCGTGCAGTACCCGCTTGGCGTCAAAAAGGAGCACGAGCATACGCGCGCCAGCTGTGGGCTGTTTGATGTATCGCACATGGGGCAGGTCAACATTGCCGGCGATAACGTCGCCGAAGCGCTGGAAACGCTGATGCCGGCCAACTTTGTCGACCTCAAGCCCGGTGCCCAGCGCTATGCCATCCTGACCGGCACCGACGGGGGGATTCTGGACGACCTGATGGTGGTTAACGCCGGTGATCACTTCTATCTGGTGGTCAACGCCGCGTGCAAGGAGCAGGATCTGGCGCATCTGCGGGCCAACCTGGGCGAGACTCACGAGATCGACTACCTCGACCGTGGCCTGCTGGCGCTGCAGGGCCCGGATGCTGCCGACGTGATGGCGCGGCTGTGTCCGGCGGCCTGCGATCTGGTCTTCATGCAGCACGCGCGCTTCGAGATCGATGGCGAAGATGTCTGGGTCAGCCGCTGCGGCTATACCGGCGAAGACGGCTTCGAGCTGTCCATGCGCGCCGGTGCCGCCGACACCATGGCGCGGCGTCTGCTCGCCGAGCCGGAGGTGGAAGCCATTGGCCTGGGCGCTCGGGATTCGTTGCGTCTCGAAGCCGGGCTGTGCCTGTATGGCCACGATATGAGCACCACGACCACGCCGGTGGAAGCCGGGCTGATCTGGGCGGTGAGCAAGCCGCGCCGCCACGGCGGTGAGCGCTCGGGGGGGTTTCCCGGGGCGGATGTGATTCTGCATCAGGTCGAGGCGAAGGATCATTCGCGCAAGCGCGTGGGGCTGGTCGCCGACGGCAAGGCCCCGGTACGCGAGGGGGCCGTGCTGGTGGACGACGCCGAACACGAAATTGGCGTGGTGACGTCCGGCGGCTTTGGCCCCAGCGTGGGCAAGCCGGTGGCCATGGGCTACGTCAAGCGCGACTTTGAAGCGCCGGATACCCCGGTGTTTGCGCTGGTGCGCGGCAAGAAACGCGCCATGACGGTGAGCAAGATGCCGTTTGTCGCCCCCGGCCACTTTCGTGGTTGAAGGGCAGTGCGGTTAAAGGTCAGCGTGGTTAAAGGTTAGCGCGATTAAAGATCAGCGCGGCTTACCCGCTGAATCGCTGGTGCCTGAATGTTCGCCCCGTACGGCAAGCCGTGCGGGGCGATTGTTATTAAGGCTTATTTTTCAGGCAAAGCGCGATGAATCAAGGAGCTGCCGGAGTTATTCCATCAGGCGCGCCGGATTCATCGGCTTGCCGTTGCGACGCATGTCGAACAGCAGGATGGAGCGCCCGCTGTCGTTTTCGCTGACTCGGCAAAGGCTGTCGCCCCTGTCGACTTTTTGCTCCGTGGTGACGCTGACCTCGTCGCAGAGCGCATACACGCTTTGCAGGTTGCCGGGGTGCTGGATGATGACGACTTCGCCCAGCTGGCGCATGGTGTTGGCAAAGCTGACCTTGCCCGACGCCACGGCCCGAGCGTTGGGGTCGCTTTTGGCTTCCAGCAGCGTGGGCTGCAGGCGGCCGCGATCGTCCTTGCCGTAGGCGCGCACCACGCGGTAATCATCAAGCGGCCAGGGCCAGCTGCCGGCAGAGTCGGGCAGGTCGGGCGTGGCGTTTGACGCTCGGGATGAACGGTTGCCACCGCTCTGCTGGCCCTGGCTGCCGGCGCTGGTGGAGGCGCTTCCACCGCCCGAGCGCGCGCTTTGGCCTGAAGCCGTGCCGGATGTGCCCACGGGGATCTGAATCAGCCGACCGATGCCCAGATCGCTGGCCGGCGTGCCGGGGTTGGCGGCTTCCAGGCGCCCGGCGCGTGTGTTGAAGTGCCGGGCGATGCCGGTATAGGTATCGCCCGGACGTATCTGATAGCGATAGGGGCCGCCCGACGGTGCGCGCTCGCGCTGCGTTGGCACCAGAATGCGCTGACCAACGGCCAGGTGGCGGGCCTGTACGCCGGGGTTGAAACGCTTGAGGCGTACCAGGGGAACCTCCGCCCGCTGGGCCAGCGAGCCCAGGGTATCGCCGCGTTGAATGCTGACCCAGTAGCCGCTCAGCTGGTTGGCTCCGGCATCCGTGCGGGTGGATTGGATTTCCCTGGCGCTACAGCCCGCCAGCAGGGCCAGCAGCGCCAGCGCAATCATTAGTCCCGGTGCGCGGAAGCGTTGCCATAACGGGCGTCCAGCCGGCGATCCTTTTCCTGCCAGAGTGCGTTGATCCATAGGTGGAAGCGTTCCTTGTGCTGCGGGTCGGCGTGGTCGGCCGCGCCGTACATCCATGCCGGAATATCGAGGCGGCGCGCGCTGAGATAGATGGGGCCTTCCCGGCCGCAGAGAAAGCGCCAGAAACTCGGCGCGGCGTTGCCGTAGCTGATGGTGACATCAAGAATGCCGTCAAGACGGTCGCCCAGAAGACTGAGCACCTGGGCGACGCCGCCCGCGCGGGGGCGCAGCAGGTGATGATACCGGTTCGGCGGGGTGTCGGCCTGTTGGGCATCGCGCTTGGCGGGGGTGAAGCGCGTGCCTTCGACAAAGTTGAAAATCGCAATGGGGCGCTGCCGAGCCCGGTGGCACATGCGCTGGGTCGCCCGACGATCGATGTCGGCCAGGGCCGGTTTGCGCGCCAGCTGTTCGCGGCTGTAGCGGCGCATGAAGGGAAACTCCAGCGCCCAGAACGCCAGGCCCACTACCGGAATCCAGAACAGCTGGGTCTTGAGAAAAAACCGGGGCATGGGAATCCGGCGGTGCAGCACCATCAGCAGCATGAAGATATCGGTCCAGCTGCGGTGGTTGGAGATCACCAGCCACCACTGGTCGGGGCTGAGCCCGTCGGGGATCGAGGCGTCAAGATCGGGCTTCAGCAGGTGGCGCATCCACCACAGATTGAACCCGATCCAGTTGAGCGCAATGGCGTTGAGGCCGTCAAGAACCCGGGGCTGACAGGCACGCGGCAGGGCCAGCTTGATCAGTGTCAAGAGTATGAGCGGCAGTGCCCAGAACAGCGTATTAACTGTCAGCAGCAGAACGCTGGCCAGCCCGATAGCAATTGGCATACCCGTTTCCCTGTGGTGATGATGCCCCTGCCAGCGCCTTGACTTGGCAGGGGCGCCGGCTTCGTCGCGTGTCGGCGCTGTCTTGACGTACGGAGTCGTGAGTCACGGCGCCGTTAAAGCACGGTTGGCATCGGAATATAACAGGAAAAACGGTCGGGGCGCGAGGCGCCAGGAGACCTTGATCAGGCGCTTAGGGCCGGGTGATGGCTGACAAAGGTCTGGAACTCGGTGAAGCCGCCGACGTGCTCCTCGTCGACGAACACCTGCGGCACCGTATGCACCGGCGTGCCGGCGATTTTGGCGATATCATCCTTGGTGATGCCTTCGCCGGGCATATCAATGTAGCGCAGCCCCTCGATTCGGCCGCTTTCTTCGAGTTTTTCGGCGAGCATTCTGGCCTGTACGCAAAAAGGGCAGGACATGCGTCCGTAAATCACCACAAACATGGCGGTATCTCCTGTGTTAGCTTGCAATAAATCGGTATGGCCTCGAACCAGAGTCGCACTTTGGTTAAAAGCTTTGGTTAAAAGCTTTTGTGAAAGGCTTTGGCGAACAGCTTTAGCGGACACTTATCGACCGGCGAGTGCACTGTGCTCGGGATGACGGTGCGCTACGAATGACAATGCACTCGGAATAACAGTGCGCCCGGCGGTGACGATGCGCTAAAAGCGTGATCTGGAAAATGTTAATGAACTGGAAAATGTTAATGAAAGAGTCTGACCTGGTCGTGCCCGGTACGCCAATAGAGCCCCGCTACGCCGACGATTAAGCCGTGTTATCAGCGACGGGGCGCCATTCGGGTAGCGGTTATGCGGCCAGCGTAGCCGCGCGGTCACGAGTCCGGGCCGTTACCATTACATTGCCGAGTCAGTCTTGTACCGCCCACGGAGATCAGCCAATGCTCACAGAAACGCCCACCGGGGATAACTATGCCACCCTGGCCGATATGGCACGCGAGTACCGCGATACGCATATCGTCGAGCTCAAGCGTCAGGCGCACTACAATCCGTGCCTGGGCGTTGATGCGCTGTGCTTTCAGCGTTTGTCCGCCGCGGATGACGAGCCTCTGCTGGTGGGGGCGTTGATCACCCCCTGCGCGCTATGGCTGGTGGCGCTGGCAGCCGATGCCGACACCCATTTACGCCAGGAAGACGACTACCGGCTGTCGCTGCCTTCGGGAGATTACCGTCTGACGTACCACGCCTTTGGCGAGCGATGGTGGTATCAGCGATGCGTTCTCGATGACCTGGCAGAGCTGGACAGCATGGAAGATGCCGCGCGTTTGGCGCAGCAGCTCATGGCGCGGCTGATGGAAGCCTGAGCCGAGGGCGCGCTAGTGGCGTACCGGGCGCTTTTGCAGCTTGCGTTGCAGGGTGCGGCGGTGCATGCCCAGCGCCCGCGCGGTGGCGGAGATGTTGCCGTCGTGTTCCTGCAGCACCTTCTGAATGTGCTCCCAGGTAATGCGATTGACCGACGGCGGGTTGTCGGCCACTTCGGTATCCGGGTCGCCCTGCTGATGCTCGAATGCCCCGAGGACGTCATCGGCATCGGCGGGTTTGCACAGGTAGTTCACCGCGCCGAGCTTGATGGCTTCGACCGCCGTGGCGATGCTGGAGTAGCCGGTGAGTACTACCACGCGGCACTGGGGCACGGTGGCCAGCAGGTCGGGCAGCAGCTTCAGCCCCGAGCTGTGTTCGAGCTTGAGGTCGAGAGTGGCCATGGTCGGCTTGAGCTCCACGGCCAGAGCGAGCGCCTCATCGGCGTCCCGGGCGACGCTGATATCGAAGCCGCGCCGGGACAGCGCACGGCTGAGCACATGGCAGAACATGTCGTCATCGTCGATAATCAACAGGCGTTGTGTTGGCATGGCGTTATTACCCTCGGCTGGTATCCCGTGAGGCCGGCGGCGAGCTGCGCGGCAGGGTCACTTCGGTCAGCGTGCCGCCCCGGGGGTGATTGTACAGGCTGACGCCGCCGCCAAAACGGTTGATGGTGGCATGCGTCAGAAACAGCCCGATGCCCATGCCCTTGCTTTTGGTAGAGACAAAGGTCTCGCCCAGCTGGTCGGCAATGGCCAGCTCGACGCCCGGGCCGTGGTCGCGAATATCAATGATCACGCTATCGTCCTGCCATTCCAGGCTGATATGGATGTCTTCGGGATTGGCATCGGCGGCGTTGTTGAGCAGGTTGGTCAGCGCCTGATCCAGCGTAGCATCAACGGCCAGCCAGGGGCGCCCCCGACGTTCGGCGAGTGTCAGCCGATGGCTGACATCCGGACGCAGCACCAGCCAGCGCTGCACCACCCCCGCCAGCCATTCGCTGCCGTCGCGCACCGCCGGCTCGGCCATGCGTCGGCGGTCCGCGCTGTCCACCAGATGTTGCAGCCGTGCCTTGCAGATTTCCACCTGCTGGCGCAGCAGCCGGACGTCATGGTGCATGGGCGTGTCGGGGTCCGCTTCGTCTTCCATTTCGTTGAGCAGAATCGCCATGGTGGATAGGGGCGTGCCCAGCTCGTGGGCGGTACCGGCGGCCTGGGTGGCCACGGCCAGCACCTGCTCGTTACGTAGCGCGGCTTCGCGGGTGCGCGAAAGCGCGCGGTCGCGGCGACGCAGCGCATGCGCCATCTTGTAGATAAAAAACGTGACCAGCCCCGCGGATAGCCCGAAGTTCAGCCACATGCCGAGAATATGCAGGCTAAGTGGCGAATCCCCGGTCATGTACAGCCGGGGCAGCGGGTGATAATTAAACATCAGAAAGCTGTAGCCGCCCAAGGCGCAGGCGGCGATGATCCAGGTGTGCCGCCAGGGCAGGGTGGCGGCGGCTATGGTCACGGGCACCAGGTAGTAGGTAATAAACGGGTTGGTGGCCCCGCCGGTAAAGTAGAACAGCAGCGTCAGGCCGGCAATATCGGCCAGCAAGTGCAGCAGGTATTCAATATGCGCCACGTCCCGGGGGCGCCCCAGCCGCCACCAGGTCGCTATGTTGAGAACCCCCATGGCGATGACCACGCCCACCACGGCGGGCACCGCCATATCAAAATCCAGCAGCTCCACGCCGATGACGATGGCGAGCAGAAACCCCGTCCAGGTAATGCCGCGCACAATGGTCAGACGCACCAGGTTGCGGTTGGGCGTGGACAGCGGCAGAGGAAGTTCGGTGGGCATTGGGCTCAGCTCGCGCTGTCGGTGTCGTTGTGAAGGCTATCCTGGCGGTTGTTGTCCGCGTCGGCGGTGTCGTTGGTGCCGGTGTCGCCATTGCCCCGGCCTTTCAAACCGTGAATCAGAAACTTGATAAACAGCGTCAGCATGAAGGTCAGCCAGCCGGCGCTGGCCAGCACGTTGACCAGCAGCATCTTGGGCGGCAGCCAGGCATCTCCCAGCAGCGCTTCCAGCATCAGGTACAGCACCATCGCCAGCAGGAGCGGCAGCGCCAGCAGGTGCAGCCACATATCCGTGCGGCGTTTGCGTACGTGGTAACGCCGCAGAAAAAAGCGTAGCGGGCGGTGTATCCGGCTGAACAGAATAGCGGTGGCGACCAGCAGCACGGCAGCGAGGACCGGCTCGTTGCGGGCCTGCCAGGCGGACAGCGAAATCGACCAGCCCAGCCCCAGCCACATCAGCCCTTCAAGGCCTGCCATGACATCGGCGAAGCGGCGTACGTTATGCATAGATTATTTCCTGATACTCGATGTCCTGATAACCAAGCCGTTCCCTACCCGAACGGCGGCCCATGATACGCCGGATTTTCCGTCGGTGGCGATGCGGTATACTCTGACAGGCCGATTTCCCCCGGTTAATACACACCACGCCCGACAACCCGGTGTTTGAAAAGGAGCCTTTGTGGACGCTATTACCCTGACCCGCCCGGACGACTGGCACCTGCATCTGCGCGATGACGCGGTGCTGGAAGCGACGGTCGCGCATAGCGCCGCCCAGATGTGCCGGGCGATCATCATGCCCAACCTCAAGCCGCCGGTGACCACCACCGAGCAGGCGCTGGCCTATCGCGCGCGCATTCTGGTGGCACTGCCCGAAGGCTCGACCCTTGAGCCGCTGATGACGCTGTATCTGACCGACACGACGCCGCCGGAAGAAATCGAGCGCGCGCGGCAGAGCGGCGTGGTCAAGGCGGTCAAGCTGTATCCCGCCGGCGCGACCACCAATTCGGCCTCCGGCGTGACCGACCTGACACGCTGCGATGCCACCATTGCGGCCCTGGCCGAGTGCGGTATGCCGCTGCTGGTGCACGGCGAAGTTACCGACGCCGACGTGGATATTTTTGATCGCGAAGCGGTGTTTCTGGAACGCGTGCTCAAGCCCCTGCTGGCGCGTCATCCGACGCTCAAGGTGGTATGTGAGCATATCACGACCGCTCAGGCGGCCGATTTTGTCATGGCGGCAGGCGATAACGTCGCGGCGACCATCACACCCCAGCATTTGCTGCTGAACCGTAACGACATGCTGGTGGGCGGTATGCGTCCGCATTATTACTGCCTGCCGATTCTCAAGCGCGAGCGCCACCGCGAGGCGCTGGTGGCGGCGGCAACGTCGGGTAGCCGCCGGTTTTTCCTCGGCACCGACAGCGCGCCCCATGCCCGGGGCGACAAGGAATCCGCCTGCGGCTGTGCCGGCGTGTTCAGCGCTCCGGCGGCGCTGGAGCTCTACGCCACGGCGTTTGAGAAGGCGGGAGCGCTCGACAAGCTTGAAGCCTTTACCAGCCACAACGGCGCCGACTTCTACGGTATGGCGCGCAACACCGGCACCGTGACCCTCGAGCGTCGCGACTGGCAGCTGCCGGAAAGCTACGCTTACGCCGGCGGCCAACGCATCGTGCCGATGAAAGCGGGGGAAACCCTGGGCTGGAAGCTGATGACCTGAGCCATCCACTCCGGGCAACGAGCCCTTCGGTCGTCGCCGTTATGCGCCGGCGATCAGGCGTCGGCCAGCCGCTGCAGCATGCGTTCGACCATGCGCGACGATTGCTGTGCGGCGAGCTCCAGAAATTCGTCAAACGACAGGTGATTATCGCCGCTGCCGGGAATGTCGGACAGCGCCCGAATGACCACAAAAGGGCACCCAAACAGGTGACAGGTCTGGGCAATGGCGGCGGCTTCCATGTCCACGGCGAGCATGTCGGGAAACGCCGCCCGGGTGGCGTTTACCCGTTCGGGGTCGGCCATGAAGCTGTCGCCGGTAGTAATCAATCCGTCGCGGACTTTGACGTCGTTCAGGCTGTCAATCGCCTGTTGCGCCACGCGGCGTAGTTCGGCATCGGCCGCAAAGGCCGGCGGCATGTCGGGTAGCTGGCCGAGTTCATAGCCGAAGGCGGTAACGTCGGCGTCGTGGTGGCGGACCTCGCTGGATACCACCACGTCCCCGATACGCATGTCCTCGGCAAAGCCGCCCGCCGAGCCGGTATTGATGATGGCGTCGGGGCGGTAGTGCTCCAGCATGATGGCGGTGCCCACGGCGGCGTTGACTTTGCCGATGCCGGACTGAAGTATCACCACCTCAAGGCCGTGGCAGCGGCCGTGATAAAAGACGCCGCCGGCGTGTTCGTGACGCTCGGCGTTGTCCAGCTGGTCGGCGAGAATGCGGACTTCCTGCGCCATGGCGCCGATGATTCCTATACGCTGCAAGGCGTTCTCCTTTCTGTGCGGGCTATACGGGCTATGCGGGCTCGGGGTCGTGATGCGCGCTTGAGGGGTCATGGAGCTCGGCGGCTTCCAGGGTGTTTTCCAGCAGCGTGGCAACCGTCATGGGCCCCACGCCGCCGGGTACGGGGGTGATGTGGCCGGCAAGCCGTGACGCAGTCTCAAAGTCAACGTCGCCGGCCAGCTTGCCGTCCGGCTGGCGGTTGATGCCCACGTCGATAACAATGGCGCCGGGCTTGATCCATTCGCCCTTGACCAGCCCCGGCTTGCCCACGGCGACCACCAGCACGTCGGCGCGGCGGACATGCTCTTCCAGATTCTGCGTAAAGCGGTGGCATACCGTGGTGGTGCAACCGGCGAGCATGAGCTCCAGGGCCATGGGGCGGCCGACAATGTTGGAGGCGCCCACCACCGTGGCATCCAGGCGGCGCACCGGCAGATCGCTCTTTTCCAGTAGCGTCATGATGCCCCGGGGCGTGCAGGGACGCAGAGCAGGAATACGCTGGGCCAGACGCCCCAGGTTATACGGATGAAAGCCGTCGACGTCCTTGTGCGGCAGAATGCGCTCGAGAATCGGACGGGCGTTCAGATGCTCTGGCAGCGGCAGCTGGACGAGGATGCCGTCGATGCGCGGATCATCGTTGAGCGTGTCCACCAGCGCTTCCAGGGTGTGCTGCTGGGTATCTTCCGGCAGCTCGTGCTGGAAGGAAATAATCCCGGCCTGTTCGCAGGCGCGGTGTTTGTGCTTGACGTAGATTTGCGACGCCGTGTCGTCGCCGACAATCACCACGGCCAGCCCCGGGGCGCGGGCACCAACGCGGAAGCGCTGGCCGATCTTGTCGGCTACCTGCTGGCGGACGTCGGCGGCGATGGCTTTGCCATCGATCAGTTGGGCAGTCATCAGGACATTCCTTCGTGAATGAGATCAAGGCGATGAAATCCGGGCCATGAAGCCGGGATCGAGCGTAATGTTCGCATGCCCGCGCGGCCAGGCAAAGCAAAGTGCGCGTCCGTTAGCGGTTGACTTTGCCTTTGGAAACCGTATTATATGCCCCGCTTGAGACGAGCCATGCGGCGGCGTCAGGGCGATCAATCCGAAGCACGATGCCACGAGCAGCAGACTTCGGGTTCGGGATGTAGCGCAGCCTGGTAGCGCGCCTGCTTTGGGAGCAGGATGTCGGGGGTTCGAATCCCTCCATCCCGACCACGCCCGGCGCGGAAGTTGGCGTCTTGCCTATCCAGGCATTGGCCTTGGTTCAGCGCGCTCATAGCTCAACCGGATAGAGCAACGGCCTTCTAAGCCGTAGGTTGTGGGTTCAAGTCCCGCTGGGCGTACCAGCCGTAATGGTGACAGGCTCAGCACGCAACGACGTAGTGAAAACGCTGTGTAGTGAAAACGCTGTGTAGTGAAAAACGCTGTGTAGTGAAAAACGCTGTAAAGCTGTATGATTCCCGATCATTCGGTTAACAGCCGTTGAAACAATAGACGTTGAAAGCTGCCTTGATGGTGGGTGTAGCTCAGTGGTAGAGCCCCGGATTGTGGCTCCGGTGGTCGTGGGTTCGATCCCCATCATCCACCCCATCAGCGGCAGGCCAATACGTCGATACATGGGAAGCGCGGCTTTCCCGCTGCTTCAGGCAACAGTCGGTTATGGTGGGTGTAGCTCAGTGGTAGAGCCCCGGATTGTGGCTCCGGTGGTCGTGGGTTCGATCCCCATCATCCACCCCATTAACCGATGATTCCGTCCTGCCGGATCCATACTTGTCCCCTTCACACCTATCCCCCTTCATACTTACCCCCTTTCTGAAGCGCTGATTTTTCGGATTCTGTTTCTTCAGATTCTGTTTTTTAAGTCCTGTTTTTAAGTTCTGTTACAAGTTCTGGTTCTTCACGAACCCGTATTAACCCGTTTTTTGAATAGCCTATCCACTAGCCACCTCTCTCCGACGATTTGTCCTTTCGGGTGATGCTGTGGTTCCGACTCGGTGGTAGCGGCGAGCCAGCTTTACCCTCGACCCGAAGCACGGGTATATCGCTCGGAGGTCATTACACGCGACGCTAAAGATAGTGATATCAACTGCATTTTCGTATTTGGCGATATATTGGTTTACATTAAGCCTATAAAACAAATTTCGCCACTATACAAAAGCGCATTTTTTAGTGATATTTTTGCAGTATGTGAGTCGTCATTTCGGCGGCGGAAAACCTGAACAATATGACCGGCGGTGCATCCGATGCCGCGGTCAAATGCCTTTGACAAGGAGCAACACATGGCGCGTCGAACGCTGGTGCTGGGGGCAGGAATGGTCGGTGTCAGTATTGCCTGGCATCTGGCCCAACGCGGACGTGAGGTGGTACTGGTCGATCGTCGTGAGCCGGGGCGTGAAACCTCCTTCGGCAACGCCGGTATCATCCAGCGTGAAGCCGTCCGCCCCTATGCCTTCCCGCGGGATTTGAAAACCCTGCTGGGCGTTCTGCCCAACCATCGCGTGGATATTCGCTATCGGCCGTTCGGTATGCTGCACGCCGCCACGCCGCTGCTGCGGTACTGGCTGAATTCCGCGCCGAAAAACTACCGCCATATCGTTCCCGAGTATGCTTCGCTGATTCGCTGCTGCCTGGAAACCCACGATCAGATGATCCAGGCAGCGGGTGCCGGCGACCTTGTACGCAAGGACGGTTTCCTCGAGCTGTTTCGCAGCCAGGGCTATTTTGACAAACGGGTCAAGGAAGCCGAAGAGGGCCGTGAACGCTTTGAGGTGCGCTTCAAGGCGCTCGACCGTGAGGCCGTCGCCGCTCTGGAGCCCGATATCGGCGAGGATGTCATCGGCGCGATACACTGGCTCGACCCCTGGACCGTGGCCGACCCGGGCGATCTGGTGGCCGCTTATGCCCGGGCGTTCGAAGCGGAAGGCGGGCAGTGTCTGCAGGATGATGTGACCGGCATGACGCAGACGGATGACGGCTGGCAGGTCACCACCACCACGCAAACCCTCGAGGCCGACGACGTCGTGGTGGCGCTGGGGCCCTGGGCCGGGCGCTGGCTCAAGCCGCTGGGGTATCATTTTCCCACCTTCGTCAAGCGTGGCTATCACATGCACTACGCCGGGGAAGGCGACGCACGGCTCAACCACTGGGTCATGGATTCGGAGGTTGGCTATTTGCTGGCACCCATGAATGCCGGCGTGCGCCTGACAACCGGCGCCGAGCTCGATGATCTCGATGCGCCGCCGCACCTGGACCAGCTGGCCTCGGCGGAAAAGGTGGCGCGTACGCTGTTCCCGCTGGGCGAGCGTCGCGATGCGGAAACCTGGAAGGGCGCGCGTCCGTGCCTGCCGGACATGAAGCCGATTATCGGCCCGGCGCCGCGTCACAAGGGGCTTTGGCTGGCGTTTGGGCATGGCCACCAGGGCTTTACCCTGGGCCCGGCAACGGGAAAACTGCTGGCCGGCATGATGGAAAACGAGCAGACGGCGATCGATATGGCGCCCTTCAGGGCCGATCGTTTTTGAACGGCGCGCGACACCCGGCGATGCCCCGGCGGCAAGACGATCGGGGCAAGCCAGGCGATCAGGGTAATCATGATAAGGTAAATAGTATCCGGCCGACTTTGCGCTTTGTGGCCCGCTTTGCTACTGTTGCCATAACCCGTACCTACAAACCTTACCGATTGCCCTATACAAGGAGTCTGTTATGGATGCTTCCGTAAGCAACATGGTAAGCCAGTCACTGTATCTGAATCAGGCGCAGACCGCTCAGCAGGCTCAGATGCAGATTCTCAGGGAATCGCTGGATACCCAGCAGCAGCAGGTGACCCAGCTGATGGAATCGGCCTCTACCGGCGGCCAGATGGACCTCGCCACCGAAGGCAGCAAGGGCACCCAGGTCAATACCTACGCCTGAATGATCCGGGCCTGAATCAGGCTTGAACAAAGAGCAGATCCCGCAGCAGCGCCGGCTTTTCCGCCGGCGCTGCTGCTTGTGCCAAGTATTCATACTGTGCCGGTTTCATGATCGGCGATGTGGCGCCACAGGCTGCATCGGCCATCCCGCCTATCCCTGCCAGGCCCCTCGCAGGTATAATCGCGCCAATGCTATCTCCTGCCCGGCTAAGCCGCCGCTGATTCGTCACGGCGAACACAGCCCCGAGTCCGACAATCTGCGAGGCACGATGAGTCAAGCCCAACAAGTCGCGCAAGAAGCCGAAATGCGCCGCACCTTCGCGATCATCTCCCACCCCGACGCGGGTAAAACCACCATTACCGAAAAAATGCTGCTGTTCGGCAACGCCATCCAGATGGCGGGGTCGGTCAAAAGCAAGCGCAACGACCGCAGCGCCACTTCCGACTGGATGAAGATGGAACAGGAGCGCGGCATCTCGGTGACCACCTCGGTGATGCAGTTTCCCTACGGCGGACGCGTGGTTAACCTCCTGGATACGCCGGGCCACGAAGACTTCTCCGAAGATACCTACCGCACCCTTACTGCGGTGGATTCGGCGCTGATGGTCATCGACGGTGCCAAGGGCGTGGAGGACCGTACCATCAAATTGATGGACGTCTGCCGGCTGCGCACCACGCCGATTCTCACCTTCATCAACAAGATGGACCGCGATACCCGCGATCCCGTCGAAGTGATGGACGAGGTGGAAAACGTGCTCAATATCCAGTGCGCGCCGATGACCTGGCCCATCGGTATGGGCCGCCACTTCAAGGGCGTTTACCACCTGTATAACGACGTGCTGCACCTGTATACCCAGGGGCAGGGCCATCGCATCCCCGCGGATGACCGCATCGAGGGGCTCGACAACCCCGAGGTGGAGGAGTTGCTGGGCGAGGAGCAGGCCGAAGAGCTGCGCATGGAAGTCGAGCTGGTGCGCGGTGCCTCCCACGAGTTCGATCTGGACGCCTACCGTCGCGGTGAGCTGACGCCGGTTTACTTCGGTACCGCCATGGGCAACTTCGGCGTGCGCGAAATGCTCGACGGTTTTGTCGAGTACGCCCCGGCGCCGCAGCCCAGGGATACCGACGTGCGCGAGGTGACTGCCGATGACGGGCGTTTTACCGGCTTCGTGTTCAAGATCCAGGCCAACATGGATCCCAGGCACCGCGACCGTATCGCCTTTCTGCGGGTGTGCTCGGGCAAGTACGAGAAAAACATGAAAATGCGCCATGTGCGTATCGGCAAGGACGTCAAGATCGCCGATGCGCTGACGTTCATGGCCTCGGACCGCGCCCAGGTCGAGGAGGCCTGGCCGGGGGATATTATCGGCCTGCACAACCACGGCACCATCCAGATCGGTGATACCTTCACCCAAGGCGAGGATATGCGCTTTACCGGCATTCCCCACTTTGCGCCGGAGCTTTTCAAGCGCGTCCGCCTGAAAGACCCGCTGAAAATGAAGGCGCTGCAAAAGGGGCTGAAGCAGCTATCGGAAGAGGGCGCGACCCAGGTATTCATGCCGTTGGACAACAACGACCTGATTCTCGGCGCGGTGGGCACTCTTCAGTTTGACGTGGTTGCCCACCGCCTCAAGGAAGAATACAAGGTCGACTGTATCTACGAGGCCGTGAACGTCCATACGGCGCGCTGGGTGTACTGCGACGATGCCAAAAAGCTCGATGAGCTCAAGCGCAAGGCCAGCACCAATCTGGCCGTCGACGGCGGCGGCTGTTTGACCTATATCGCCCCCACGCGCGTCAACCTGCAGATGACCGAGGAGCGCTGGCCCGACGTCAACTTCCGCCCGACTCGAGAGCACTAGACTGTTGCAGCGGTCGTCTATCAGGGTTTCAAGGCCAGGCGGCGCCGGGGACAGCTCGCCGCGAAGGTTCGATGCCATGGATGGCATCGGGTAGCGTCCAGGGAGGGATTCATAGCGCCTTCGCGGTGAGTTCTGTGCCCGGTAAAAGCCGCCTGCAATGGAAGAAGGGAGCCTCCATGCTGATCGACACCCACTGCCATCTGGACGCTGCCGACTTCGACGCCGACCGCGAGGCGGTGTTTGACCGCGCCCGAGCCGAGGCAGTCAGCCACTTTGTGGTGCCGGGCACGACTCGAGCCGCCTGGCCCGGCGTGCTGGCGCTGGGCGAGCGGGCGGATGTCAGCGTGTGTCTCGGGCTGCATCCGTACTTCATGGACGCTCACCGGCTGAAAGATGACGCCGACATCAAGGCGCTGGAGGTGGCGCTCGACGAGCATAGGGGCGTGGCAGCGGTGGGTGAGTGCGGCATCGACGCCCGTTTTGAACAAACGCTTGCGGCCCAGTGGCGGCTGTTTGACGCCCAGCTGCGCCTGGCCAAACGGCGAGAGCTACCCGTGGTGATTCACTGCGTTCATGCCAACGACGAGGTGGCCAAGCGCCTGCGGCAGCTGGCGCTACCCCGGGGCGGGCTGATTCACGCCTTTGCCGGCTCACCTGAGCAGGCGCAGCGGTTTCTGAAGCTGGGCTATACCCTGGGGCTGGGCGGGGCGCTTACCTACCCGCGCGCGAAAAAACTTCACCGCGTAGTCAAAAGCCTGCCGGCGGACGGCTTTGTACTGGAAACCGACAGCCCCGATATGCCGCTGTGTGCTTTTCAAGGCCAACGCAACGAGCCCGCCAACGTTGCCAAAGTGTGTCAGCACGTCGCCGAGCGGCGCGGTGAAAGCGCGGCCACGGTGGCCGCGCAGTCTACCGCCAACGCTCGGGCGCTGTTCGGTCCCGGCGGCTAGTCGCTGGCGTCTGCGAGAGCCTCCGGGTCCAGACGCTCGATGGCGTAGGGCAGGTCGGTGAGCGTAAGCGTCGCGCCGTCAAGCGCAAGCGCCGGCTCCTTTTCCAGCGGCCGAGTATTGAGCACTGCAAGTACCGCGATTTGGCCATTTTTCGCCGGGGCGCTGGCGACTACCTCGCCGATATTCTTGCCGTCATCGTCGACGTCGCGGATAGCGATGACGCCGGCGCCGTTGGCCGGGGCTACGTCGGTTTGCAGGTAGCCCAGCTGCAGGCGCTTTTTCACCTGGCCGCGAAAGTGCGCGCGAGCGACGACTTCCTGACCGGTGTAGCAGCCTTTCTTGAAGCTGATACCGCCCAGCGCCTCCCAGTTGAGCATTTGCGGCAGGTAGCTGTCCTGCTGGTCGGCATCCAGCCACGCCAGCCCCCGGCGCACGTCGGCCAGCTGCCAGCGCGCGGCGTCGCCTTCCCAAGTGAGGTTTTCCGCCTCGGCGGCGGAGAGCATGAAGAGCCAGCGCCAGCTGTCGTTGTCGCCCGCCGCGCTTTCCTGCGGATAGCAGACGGCAAGCGCCTGAGCGTCAGCGGCGTTGCTCTGCTGCCAGGCCGTCTGCGGCAGCGAGAGACCCAGCTGTTCGGCCAGTTCCGGCGCGTCCGCCTGGCTGGCGCCCAGCAGCACGGCGTCGGCGGCGGCCAGCTCGACCTTGTAAAACGGTGCGAACTTTTTCAGGTGGGCCATCAGTGGCTCCACCAGCGAGGCGTGCATGACCAGGCGGTAGTGGCCCTCGGCCATGCGGATAAGCTGGCCGTTGGCCAGCATCCGCCCCTTGGGCGTGCAAAAGCAGGTCAGCGGGGCAAGATTGCCGTCGGCCAGATTGACCTGGGCACTGGTTTGCCCCTGCAAAAAGCCGGCGGCGTCATCGCCGGATATATCCAGCGCGGCCAGGTGAGGCAGCACAGCGGTATGGGAATAGGAAGGCATGGCTATCCTCGTGTTCAACGCTTGAAAATTGCCCCCGAGCCTACCATGTATGGACGTAAGTCTTAACGGCCGGCGTGCAGCGTGGTACCCGTCCGTCTTTTTGTATCATTTCTGTACAGTATTCTGTATAGTTTACATTAACACCCTCCCGGCCCGGGACAGCTCTTCAATAAAGCTTTTCAAAAAAGCTCTTCGAAAAGGCTCATGAAAAAGCTTTTGTAACAAACAGTTTTAACAATTTTTCGGGAGAAGCTCCGATGGCGCATCAGGCACTGACATTCGAGGGCGTCACCAACGCCGATCAGGTCAACCGGATTACCACCGCGCTGATGATGCTCGACGGCGTGGACAATGCCGAAGTGGGGCGCTACGGCGCCGATATCGACGGGCAGGCCCGGCGCGACGCGCTGATCCGCGCGGTCGAGGCGCTGAACTTGGGTATCAAGGTATCCTGACCGCTGTAATGCCGGCGTGCATGATTTCACGGTCAAAATCGCTGAGCCAGCTGGGTTTATAAGTTCAATGAGATGAGTTCAATGAGAAAGCCGAATGAGTAAACCGTTTCGCCTGGAGTCCAAATTTTCCCCCGCCGGGGATCAACCCGAGGCAATCAAGGGCCTGGTCAACGGTCTGGACTCGGGGCTGGCGCACCAGACCCTGCTCGGTGTCACCGGCTCGGGCAAGACCTTCACCATGGCCAACATCGTCGAGACGCTGCAGCGCCCGACCATCGTGATGGCGCCCAACAAGACGCTGGCGGCACAGCTGTACGGCGAGTTCAAGGCGTTTTTCCCCGATAACGCCATCGAGTACTTCGTTTCCTACTACGATTACTACCAGCCCGAGGCCTATGTGCCGTCTTCGGATACCTTCATCGAGAAGGATGCTTCGATCAACGACCACATCGAGCAGATGCGCCTGTCTGCGACCAAGGCGCTGCTGGAGCGCCGCGACGCGCTGATCGTGGTTTCGGTGTCGGCGATCTACGGCCTGGGCGATCCCGATCAGTACCTGAAAATGCGCCTGCATTTTACTCGGGGAGAAGAGATCGACCAGCGCGCCTTCCTGCGCCGCCTGGCCGAGCTGCAGTACACCCGCAACGACGTCGATTTTACCCGCGGCACCTACCGCGTACGCGGCGACGTCATCGACATTTTCCCCGCCGATGCCGAAGACGAAGCGGTGCGGGTCGAGCTTTTCGACGACGAAATCGACAGCATCCGTCTGTTTGACCCCTTGACCGGCGACGTGCGCGGCCAGGTGCCGCGCATGACGATTTATCCCAAGTCGCACTACGTCACCCCGCGGGAGACGATCCTCGAAGCCATCGAGTCGATCAAGACGGAGCTGGCCGAACGCCTGAAGAACCTGCGTCAGGATAACCGCCTGATAGAGGCCCAGCGTCTCGAACAGCGCACCCTCTACGACATCGAAATGATGCTGGAGCTGGGCTACTGCAACGGCATCGAGAACTACTCGCGCTATCTATCCGGGCGTAATCCCGGCGAGGCGCCGCCGACGTTTTTTGACTACCTGCCCGACGATGCGCTGGTGTTTATCGACGAGTCCCACGTCAGCGTTCCCCAGGTGGGCGGCATGTACAAGGGCGACCGCTCGCGCAAGGAAACCCTGGTCGAATACGGTTTTCGCCTGCCCTCGGCGCTGGATAACCGGCCGATGAAGTTCGAGGAATGGGAGTCCGTCTGCCCCCAGACGGTATTTGTCTCGGCCACGCCCGGCCCCTACGAGGCCGAACATGCCGGGCAGGTAGTCGATCAGGTCGTGCGTCCCACCGGGCTTCTCGACCCGGAAATCGAGGTGCGCGCCGCCACCACCCAGGTCGACGATCTGCTCTCGGAAATCCGCCGGCGTACCGCGGTGAGCGAGCGGGTGCTGGTGACGGTGATGACCAAGCGCATGGCCGAGGATCTGACCGAATATCTCGACGAGCACGATATACGCGTGCGCTATCTGCATTCCGACATCGACACCGTGGAGCGGGTGGAAATCATCCGCGACCTGCGGCTGGGCAAGTTCGATGTGCTGGTGGGCATCAACCTGCTGCGCGAGGGGCTGGACATTCCCGAAGTGTCGCTGGTGGCCATACTCGACGCCGACAAGGAAGGCTTTTTGCGCAACGAGCGCTCGCTGATCCAGACCGTGGGCCGGGCCGCGCGTAACGCCCAGGGCAAGGCGATTCTCTATGGCGATCGAGTCACCAACTCCATGCAGCGCACCATGGATGAAACCGAGCGCCGCCGCAGCAGACAGATGGCGCACAACGAGGCCCACGGCATTACGCCCACCACCATATCGCGTTCGGTGGCCGATATTCTCGAAGCCGGCGAAGCGCCGGGGGGCAAAAAAGCCAATCGCCGCGGCAGCGAGCGCAAGGTCGCGGAGCCCGATTCGGTTTACGACCCTGCGGGCATGAGCCCCGGCGAGATCACCAAAGCCATCGGCAAGGTGGAAGACGCCATGTTCGAAGCGGCGCACAATCTGGAGTTTGAAAAGGCCGGCGAGCTGCGCGACCGACTCCATACGCTCAGGGAAAAACAACTGGAGATCGGCTGATCATGCCCGAAGGTCCGGAAATCCGCCGCGCGGCGGACCGTGTGGAAAAGCAGCTGACAGGGCAGCCGCTGGATGACGCCTGGTTCGCGTTTGATGAGCTCAAGCCCCATGCCCAATCGCTGATTGGCCACCGCGTTGAGCGGGTAGACACCCGTGGCAAGGCCATGCTCACCCGCTTTGACGACGGCCGAGTGCTGTATTCGCACAATCAGCTTTACGGCGTATGGAAGCTGCACCCGGCGGGGGCGCCGCCCGATACTCGACGCTCGCTGCGGGTGCGGCTGGAAGCCGGCGACCGGGCGGCGAGCCTTTACAGCGCGTCGGATGTGAGCCTCTGGGATGAGGCCAGCCTCCACGAGCATCCGTTTCTCGCGCGCCTGGGACCGGACCTGCTGAGCGAAGACGTCAGCGCCGGGAATGTGGCCGCTCGCCTCGAGGACTCGCGCTTTGCCCGCCGAGGGCTGGGCGGGCTGCTGCTCGACCAGAGTCTGGTGGCGGGGCTGGGCAACTACCTGCGCAGCGAAATCCTGTTCTTCGCCCGCTTGCACTATAAAACTCGACCGCAGGATCTGAACGACACCGAACTCGAGCGGCTGGCGCACTACATTGTCGCGCTGACCTGGCAAACCTATCGCCAGGCCGGCGTAACCAACGCGCCCGAGTGGGTAAAAAAGGCCAAGGCCCGGGGAGAAAAGCGCCGTCAGTATCGCTTTGCCGCCTTTGAGCGCGAAGGGCTGGAGTGCCACCGCTGTGCTGCGCCCATCGAGCGGGTCATGGCCGGTTCCCGGCGACTGTATTTCTGCCCCTGTTGTCAGCCGCCGGCACGTCCTCGTCGGGCGGCGTAGCGGGTAGAACACTGCCATAAATTTATACCGTTATCTTAAGTTTCTTGAAAACCTCAACGCTATCCTCCCCTTGAATGACAAAAATCCAGGTTTGGTACCAAAGCATAAGCCGGTGCCGAGGCTGTCAGCTGCGGGGCATCCCGGCGGTGCGTTATGATAGGGCGCTGCTGACGCGCAATGTCCGACGTCAGCGTATAACGACGCCAATTCAGGAGCTGCTTCTCCATGACCGTGATTGCCCGGGACGACGTAATTGAAAGCGTTGCCGACGCCCTGCAGTATATTTCCTACTATCATCCCAAAGACTTCATCGACGCCATGGCCGAAGCGTACGAGCGCGAGGAGAATCCGGCGGCCAAAGATGCCATCGCCCAGATTCTGATCAACTCGCGGATGTGCGCTTTTGGCCATCGGCCGATCTGTCAGGACACCGGCATCGTGACGGTGTTTGTCCACGTAGGCATGAACGTGCGCTTTGAAGCCGGCGACATGAGCCTCGACGATATGGTCAACGAAGGCGTGCGCCGGGCCTACCAGCTGCCGGATAACGTTCTGCGCGCCTCCGTGCTCGCCGATCCGGACGGCAAACGACAGAATACCCGCGACAACACGCCGGCGGTGATCCATCACCAGCTGGTGCCCGGCGATACCGTGGAGATTCACGTCGCGGCCAAGGGCGGCGGCAGCGAGGCCAAATCCAAGTTTGCCATGCTCAACCCTTCCGACAGCGTGACCGACTGGGTCATGGAACAGCTGCCCAAAATGGGCGCCGGCTGGTGCCCCCCGGGCATGCTGGGTATCGGCATTGGCGGTACCGCCGAGAAGGCCATGATTCTGGCCAAGGAATCGCTGCTGGACCCGGTTGATATTCAGGAGCTCCAGCAGCGCGGCGCCCAAAACCGCGGCGAAGAGCTGCGCCTGGAGCTGTTTGATCGGGTCAACAAAAGCGGCATCGGTGCCCAGGGGCTGGGCGGTTTGACCACGGTGCTGGATATCAAGGTCAAGGACTACCCGACGCACGCGGCGAACAAGCCGGTGGCGATTATTCCCAACTGCGCGGCGACGCGCCACGCGCACTTTACTCTGGACGGCTCCGGCCCGGCCGCGCTGCCGGCGCCCAAACTCGAGGACTGGCCGGAGATCACCCGGGAAGCCGGCGATAACGTCAAGCGCGTCAATATCGACGAGATCACGCCGGAAGGCGTCAAGGACTGGCAGCCCGGCGATACGCTGCTGATCAGCGGCAAACTGCTGACCGGCCGTGACGCGGCGCACAAGCGCATGCTCGACATGCTGGCCAACGGCGAGCCGTTGCCGGTGGATTTGAAAGGGCGCTTTATCTACTACGTGGGCCCGGTGAATCCGGTAGGCGAGGAAGTGGTCGGGCCGGCGGGACCCACCACGGCCACGCGCATGGACAAGTTTACCCGCACGCTGTTGGAAGATACCGGCCTGCTGGGCATGGTGGGCAAGGCCGAGCGGGGTGACGCGGCCATTGACGCCATACGCGACAACCAGGCGGTGTATCTCATGGCGGTGGGCGGCTCCGCCTACCTGGTGGCGCAGGCGATCAAGCGCTCCCGCGTGGTGGGCTTTGAAGACCTGGGCATGGAAGCCATCTACGAATTCGAGGTCGAAGACATGCCCGTCACCGTAGCCGTCGACACCCAGGGCACC
Source organism: Vreelandella jeotgali Hwa (assembly GCF_000334215.1). Lineage (GTDB taxonomy): Bacteria > Pseudomonadota > Gammaproteobacteria > Pseudomonadales > Halomonadaceae > Vreelandella > Vreelandella jeotgali. The sequence continues at coordinate 336,129 of NZ_AMQY01000014.1, forward strand.
TCGATTCACCGCACCGGCCCGGCAAAATGGCAGGCAATTATTGCCGAACAGGGGTAGTATACCGGCATTGCCAGGACGCCATGCAGCATGATGCAACATGGCCCGAAAGCCCCGCTCGGCGGGGCTTTTTGCTAGTGCGCCAGGCATGGCGCGTAGCACCATAGGTGCTGTTCCCGAGGGTGGTGCCTCGGGATGACCTGGGGGTGGAAGTCCCCTACGGACCCTGATAGCGGGAACCGTTAGCTGAACAGCAAGGGTGTCCGTCGTGAGGCGGAATCTGAAGGAAGCTGAAGGCAAACTCCTGGCCCGACGAACAGGAATCGCATATGAGGCTACCGCATCTGGGCGAGAGGGCTAGGATCCTCGAAACCCAATAGCTATCCGGAAGGTGCGGCAGTAAATGCGGCGGGTAGGTGGGAGGAAGGTCACGCGTCTTACCCTGGGAGGTCTGGTGGTTTGCCACGGTGCTACTGGCGTCGAGAGGCGACGGGATGGGCCACCAGACGTCAGCAGAGGCCATAGTAAGTGCCGGTTCACCACGGCACCAAGGGCCGAACATGGAGAACCGCGAGTAGGCGATGGCGTCTCGAGGATCGATCATGAAGACAGACCCTGACGCTAATACCGTCACTCATCCAGAGGGGCAGGGGCAGTACCCCGAGTCCCGGCCGGTGAGCGTCGAGACGGTCCCGGCGTCGTCATCGTGGACGAAAGCGGAGCCCGCCCCGCTCATGGAGGCTGTGGTAGAGAAGGCCAATATGGCGCGGGCTTACCGTAGGGTGGTTGCCAACAAGGGAGCGCCGGGTGCCGACGGCATGCCGGTAGATCAGTTGGCCGACCACCTGAAGCAATACTGGCCGACGCTGCGCGAGCGACTGCTGGCCGGTGAGTACCATCCCAGCCCGGTCCGAGCCGTCGAGATTCCCAAGCCCAAGGGCGGGATTCGACAGCTCGGCATTCCCACGGTCAGCGACCGGCTGATCCAGCAGGCGCTGCTGCAGGTGTTGACGCCGCTCTTCGATCCGACGTTCTCGGCGTCGAGCTACGGTTATCGCCCCAGGCGCAGCGCCCGGCAGGCCGTTTCGGCGATGAAGACCCATGTCACCGTCGGCCATCGTTGGGTGGTCGACCTCGACCTGAAAGCCTTCTTCGACCGTGTTAATCACGACCTGCTGATGGCACGGGTCGCGCGCCGTGTCCGCGACAAGCGGGTGCTGCGCCTGATCCGCCGCTATCTGGAGGCCGGGTGTTCCAGAATGGCCTGGCCGCGCCACGCTGGCAGGGTACGCCCCAGGGCGGACCGCTGAGCCCGCTGCTGGCGAATATCCTGCTGGACGACGTGGACAAGGAACTGGAACGTCGCGGCCACCGCTTCTGCCGCTATGCCGATGACATGCAGGTGTATGTCAGGAGTCGGCGTGCCGGTGAGCGTGTTATGGCCAGTCTGAGTGATTTTCTCGAGAGCTCGCTCAGGCTGACGGTCAATCGCGACAAGAGTGCAGTGGACCGGCCGTGGAACCGGGGGTACCTGGGCTATACGCTGACCCGACACAAGCTGCCGAAGCTGACGCTGGCCAAGGCCAGTTTGCAGCGTCTGATGCAACGTGTCCGCGAGATCCTCAAGCGCGGCAGGGGGCGCCACATCCAACGGGTGACCGAGGAGTTGAGCCCGGTTCTGAGGGGCTGGGCCAGCTACTTCAGTCTCGTCGATGTGAAGCGTCCGCTGGAAGTGTTGGATCAATGGGTACGTCGCCGATTACGCAACTTGATATGGCGGCAATGGAAGCGCCCGCGGACCCGGCGCCGCAAGCTCTCGGCACTGGGTCTGAACGACTATCGGGCGTGGAAGTCAGCGGGAAACGGGCGAGGCCCCTGGTGGAATGCCGGTGCGCTGCACCTGCGCCACGCCTTGCCCAACCGCTGGTTCGCTCAGCGTGGGTTAGTCTCGGTATTGGATACGGCAAGAGGGCCCAGTCGTTCTTCGTGAACCGCCGTGGTACGGAACCGTATGCCCGGTGGTGTGAGAGGACGGGGGAGGCAACTCCCCCTCCTACTCGATTATTTCCTGCCGTTACGCCTGTTTGAGGAGCTCGTATGACATTTTCGCTGCTGGGACTGGGCATTGCGCTGAGCTATGTGCTGGGCTTGATATCGATGGTCATGGCGTTGATGTCGAGCCGTACTTCCCAGGGTGCGGTAGCCTGGATTATCTCGCTGCTGACGTTTCCCTACGTGGCGGTGCCGGCCTACTGGCTGTTCGGTCGCCCGCGTTTTTACGGCTACGTTTCGGCGCGAGGGGCGCGGGACAGCGTGCTGCGTCAGGTTCTCTCGCGCTACCGTGGCAACGTTATGCCGCATTTGGCCAAACCCGACAATGCGGATATCCGCGCCGTCGAGCAGCTGGCGATGATGCCGCTGACCCGGGGCAACCGCGCCGACTTGCTGATTGACGGCAAGGCGACGTTCGACAGCCTGTTTGCCGGCCTGGATGCGGCCCGTGAGTATATCCTGGTGCAGTTTTTCATCATCCGCGATGACACCCTGGGGCGGCAGCTGCATCAGCGGCTGATCAGCGCCGCAGAGCGCGGTGTGCGGGTCTATTTTCTTTACGACGGCATCGGCAGCCATGCCCTCAATGAGAAATATCTGCGCGAGCTCACGGCCGCCGGGGTCGCCGTCAGCGCGTTTCGTTCCTCGCGGGGGCTGCGCCATCGTTTTCAGTTGAACTTTCGCAACCACCGCAAGATCACCGTGGTCGATGGTTGTCGTGGCTGGATTGGCGGCCTCAACGTGGGCAACGAATACCTGGGGCAAAGCCGGCGCCACGGGGCATGGCGCGATACGCATCTGGCGCTGGAAGGGCCCAGCGTGCTGGGGCTTCAGGAAGCGTTCTGGGAAGACTGGCACTGGGCCACCGAAGACGTCATCACCCTGGATTGGCAGCCGGTGCCCGCCACTACGGCAGACCAGCCGGTGGTGATTGTGCCCTCCGGCCCGGCGGACGACCAGGATACCGCCAGCCTGGTGGTGCAGAACCTGATCCACAGCGCTGACGAGCGACTATGGCTGACCAGCCCGTACTTTGTGCCCGATCAGGGCGTCCAGGATGCGCTACGCCTGGCGGCCATGCGCGGCGTTGACGTTCGCGTGATGATTCCCGAGCGTCCGGATCATCTTCTGGTGTTTCTGTCGGCGTTTGCCTTTCTGGCCGACATGATTCGTGCCGGTGTTAAAATATACCGTTATCTTCCAGGCTTTTTACATCAAAAAGTTATTCTTATCGACCACAGCGCCGCGAGTGTAGGGACGGTCAATCTGGATAATCGCTCCTTCCGGCTGAATTTTGAAATTACCGCGTTCATCCCCGGCGTTGAATTTGCCACCCAGGTGGGCCGGATGCTGGAGGAGGATTTTACCCGCTGCCGAACGGTCACTCTCGAAGAGCTGCGCCGGCAGCCGCTATGGAAAAAAGTTATCTCCCGGGCGGCGTATTTAACATCGCCCATTCAGTAACTCTCGTGGCAAAATGCCCGCTTTGCAGTTGCCTGATCTGCTACCGGCGCCATCGGCGAAACAAAACCGCCGGGTAGACGGAAACTGAACCATCGCGGATGCGGAACGCCATTCGCCGACAGCCAAAACCCGGCAAAAGGAGACAGGGGTGAACCTGGAAACCAAATGGCTGGAAGATTTTGTCACCCTCGCCAATACGCGCAGCTTCTCCAGCTCCGCGCATCAGCGTCACGTCACCCAGCCGGCCTTCAGCCGGCGCGTCCGCGCGCTGGAACAGGCCATCGGCGTTACCCTGGTCGATCGTTCTACCACGCCGGTGGGGCTCACTGCGGAAGGGCAGCTGTTTCTGGTAACAGCGCGCAACCTGGTCGAGCAGCTCAACGAGTCGCTGGGCCACCTGCGCGGGCTGTCCATTGCCAACGAGGCGCTGGATATCGTGGCCGCTCATTCGCTGGCGCTGAGCTTTTTTCCGCCGTGGATTTCGCGGCTGCAGCAGGGTCTTGGCGAGCTGCCCACGCGGCTGGTGGCGACCAACGTCGGCGATGCCATTCACGTGCTGCGCGAGGGCAAGTGCGACCTGATGCTGGCGTATTACGATCCTTTTGCCACCATGCAGCTGGATCAGAAGGTGTTTCCGTCGTTTTCCATCGGCAAGGTCACCATGCTGCCGGTCAGCGTCCCCGACGAGCACGGCGCGCCGCGCTTTGCCCTGAGCCGCGAGGCGCCGATTCCCTATCTGGCTTACACCCAGGGCGCTTTTCTGGGTCGCAGTGTGCGCATGCTGTTGAAAAACGACCCGCTACGCCTGCGCTTGCGCACCGTGTACGAAACCGCCATGGCTGAGGGGCTCAAAAGCATGGTGCAGCAGGGCGTGGGCGTCGCCTGGATTCCCGATTTCTGTATCCGCGAAGAGCTGAAATCCGGCCGGCTGGTGCGCGCCGGCAGCGAGGTATGGGATATTCCTCTGGAAATTCGTCTGTATCGCTGCTCGCTGGTACACAAGCCCGGGGTGGAAAAACTCTGGCGACAGATGATGGAGCTGCCGCGGGACTTTCTGCAGGCCTGACGCCGGCCATCCGGGGCATTTGCTGCGCGTTGGTCAGGCACCGTTGCCGAAATCAGCGGGCAGGCCGAGAAAGTTCTGGATAATGAAGAAGTGATCTTCAAAAAGGCTGTCCGGCTCCAGGTCGGCCAGCGCCACCCAGCGGGCCTGGTCACCGCCTCTGACCGGCTTGATACGCGGCAGCTGCTGGTCAGGGCGCAGGGCAAAGTAAAAGGCCTCGGCCAGGGTGCGCCCGCGCCAGCTCCGGTGGGGTTCGTCAAACAGATGCTGGCCCCGCAGCGAGCCTCTGAGCACCGGGTCGGGCACCTTGAGCCGGATGCGTTCGCGCAGCTCGCGCAGGCAGGCATCCAGCAGCCGTTCGTGGGGGCTGATAAAACCGCCGGGCAGCGCATAGAGCCCCTTGCCCGGCGCGGCGGTGCGCCGAGCGAGTAGAATATGGCCGGACTGGACGACAACCGCGTTGACGGTGACAAAAATCGGCGGGTAGGGCGCATCGGCCCAGGCCCGGCGGTACTGGTCCAGCAGCCGCTGTTCCTCGATCAGCTGGTGGTAGAACGCGGTGCGGCAAAAATCGTTCAGGCGCTCCACGACGCCCGGCGGCAGGTCATGCTCGGCATTGGTGCTCAGGTAATCCGCGCCGGATGCCGGCGAGTGAAACAGGCGTTCGCGTATCCGGCTGGCCGAAATGCCTTCCACCAGCGGCACGCTGATGGATTCCCACTGGGGGAACAGCGACAGGTAGTAGCTGGACTGGCCCCGCCCGGCACCGATCAGGCCGATACGCGGCAGACGGGCGTTGGCGTTTGCCGCCAGATCACGGACCCGGCTCTGCACATCGCGGACCCAGACGTCGTCGTTATACAGCGCGTCCAGCAGCGGGCTGATTTCCAGCCGTCGGTTGTCGCTGTCGTCGAATCCCGAGCGCAGCATGGCCTGGCGTTCGTCGAAGCGCCAGGGGTTACGCAGCGAGCGTGCCTGCCAGGCGGAACCCACCAGCACAATGACCTGGCGGGCGCGTTTCAGGGCTTCGCGCAGCACCGCCAGGTGGCCCAGATGCGGCGGCTGAAAACGACCGATAAAGACCAGGCAGTCAAAATCAAAGTGTGTGGCAGGCGGGCGCCCACGAGGCATATCGATGTCCTTATTCCTGTCAGTGTTGCGTGCCGTTGATGCGGGGTGCCGTCATTGGCTCGGTGCCGAGGGCTGAAGCGGCAGGTACCGCTGCACCCGGCTCATTATGTCAGCCGGGGCAGGCTCTGTAACCCGCCGCTGCCTGTGAAATAGACCCGTGTCAGGTATGCTGGCTTCGGGTACCATGCCGCTCGAATGGGAGACGCCCGGGGCAGATCCATACGGGCGCTGACGCATGGCGCTGCGGTATCGGGTTGAGCGCCAGCGGTTACCCCCGACTCGACACATTTCACCGACTCAACCCGACCGGGTCACCCCGACAACAGGGAGGCAGATAATGAAGCGGACGATGGTTTTCTGGTTCAGGGTTTTTCAGGATGCGGTCAGCGTCTGGCTGGAACGCAACGCCTTCAGCTACGCCGGCTCGCTGGCCTTTTATACGCTGTTTTCGTTGGCCCCCACGGTGATTATCGCGGTGACCGTGATTGGCGTGGTCATGGGTGAAGAAGCCGCGCAGGGCCAGATTGTGGCGCAGCTGCAGGAAACCCTGGGCCGGGGCGCCGCCCAGGCCATTCAGCAGGCCGTGGCGCAGTCGCGCATTGAAGAGGCGGGTATTCTGCCCACGCTGCTCGGGGTGGGAACGCTGATGATCGGTGCTACCACGGTGTTTGCGCAGATGCAGTTTTCCCTGAACACCATCTGGGGCGTTACGGCCAAACCCTCTACCAATAGCCTCTTTGTTTTCCTGAAAAATCGCCTGCTGTCGCTGACCGTGGTGCTGTCGATCGGCTTTATTCTGCTGGTATCGCTGGCGTTGGGAATTATCGTCGGCAACATGCTGCGCGCCGCCAGTGACCTCTTGCCGTATACCGTGGTGCTGACCCAGGGGGCCGAGTCGCTGGTATCGCTGGCGGTTGTCGTGCTGCTGTTCGCCACGATTTTCAAGGTATTGCCCGACGTGGTGCTGGCGTGGAAGGACGTGCTGATTGGGGCAGTCGTCACGGCAGTACTGTTCACCCTGGGGCGTAGCGTGATTGCGCTGTATCTGGCGTATACGGCTACCGCTTCTACCTACGGCGCCGCGGGGTCGGTGGTGATGATTTTGCTGTGGGTGTACTACTCGTCGCTTATTCTCCTGTTTGGTGCCTCCTTCACCCGCTCGCTGCTGCTGCGCCGCGGGGGCAAGCTGGTGCCGCGCAACAGCGCCGTGCTGGTCAAGCGCGAGCTGGTGCAGGAGTAGGTAGTCAGGAAGAGACAGAATTCCAGCAAGGCGAAGTCCGGGCCGGCGCAGACGTTAACAGGAGTTTGCCATCATGATGTGTTACACAACGACAGTCAGCGGCACCGTGCAGGGGGTGGGCTTTCGTCAGGCGACCCGCCGGCAGGCACGGTGGCTGGGCCTTGTCGGCCACGCCCTGAACCTGGCCGACGGCCGCGTAGAGGTGCGGATGTGCGGCCGCCGCGACGCTCTGGCCGAGCTGGAATCCTGGCTCTGGCAGGGGCCGCCGGCGGCGCAGGTCACCGATGTGTCGCCGGTGGTCGGCGACAGCGAGCCGGCGCCGGACGACTTCACGACTGGCTGACCGACGGCGCCGAGTCGATCAGGTTCTCGGCGGTCAGTGCCACCACCTTTTGCCGCGCCTCCGGGGTAATCCAGGCGTTGTGCGGCGTGACGATGAGGTTGAGCGGTTCCTTCAGCGCATCCAGCAGCGCGTGGCCGTCCCGGGGCGGTTCCAGCGGCAGGGTGTCGACGCCGAGGCCGCCGAGCCGGCCGTCGCGAAGCGCTTCGAGAGCCGCCTGCTCGTCGATGATGCCGCCCCGGGCGCAGTTGATCAGCAACAGCGAGGAGCGGGTTCGCGTCAGGGCGTCGCGACCAATCAGGTGGCGAGTCGCTTCGGTCAGCGGGCAGTGCAGGCTGAGTACGTCGGCGTCGGGCAGCAGCGTATCCAGTGTCGGGCGCTCATCGCCGGCCTCGTTGCCCGGGCGAGCGGCAAAGCTGACGTGCATGCCCAGGGCTCGGGCCAGCTGCGCCACGGCGTTGCCAAGCTCTCCCTGACCGACGATGACCAGATGCTTGCCGTTCAGTTCCAGCGTGGGGTGATCCTGCAGGCAGAAAAAGTCGCTTTGCTGCCACTGGCCGCTTTGCACGTCGTGCTGATAGCGGGGCAGGCGGTTGGCCAGCGAAAGCATCAGCATCAGGGTATGCTGGGAGACGCTGCGGGTGCCGTAGCCGGTGACGTTTTTCACCGTGATGCCCTGAGCCTTGCAGGCTTCCGTCGCGATATTGTTGAGCCCGGTCGCCAGTACGCAGATTCGCTTCAAACGCGGCAGGGCGGCGAGGGCATCGGCATCCAGCACCACCTTGTTGACGATGGCGATATCGGCCTCGGCCAGTCGCTCCCGGGCCTGATGGGCGCTGCTGGCGGGATAAACGGTCAGCTGGTCGACGCGTTCGCGCAGCGGGGTCAAGTCGACGCCCGGCCCGAGGCTGTCGGCATCCAGCATAACGGCATGAGTCATGGTGTTCCTCCGATTGGTGACGTCAGCGGGCATTTTGCCTCGGTGGCCTTGCCCGCCCAGGGTAACAAAAGGGTATAATAGCCGCTTTCAACACCACGCTGAACCGCCTGCCCGGCCCGCCAGCGTGGAAAACGGCACCGTAGTAGTGCCCGTGGACGACACTCCGATTGCCACAAACCTCTTTACTTGCCACGCAACACAACAGGATTTGACATGCGCAGCCATTATTGCGGCCAGCTGAACGAAACATTGGTAGACCAAACGGTGACGGTTTGCGGGTGGGTTCATCGCCGCCGTGATCACGGCGGGGTGATCTTTCTGGATATGCGTGACCGCGACGGCATCGCCCAGTTCGTGGTCGATCCGGATACCGCCGAGGCGTTTGCCAATGCCGACCGTTCGCGCAATGAATACGTGCTGCGCATTACCGGTAGCGTACGTCTGCGGCCGGAAGGCACGCAAAACCCGGATATGCCCACCGGCATGATCGAGGTTTTGAGTCAGGAAGTGGAAATTCTCAACGCCGCCGCCACGCCGCCGTTCCAGCTGGATGATCACGGCAAGGTAGGCGAAGAAGTGCGCCTCAAGCACCGCTACATGGACCTGCGCCGTCCGGACATGATCGACCGGCTGCGTCTGCGCTCGCGGATTTCCCATAGCGTGCGCGCCTTTCTCGAACAGCAGGGCTTTCTCGACATCGAAACCCCGGTGCTGACCCGGGCCACGCCGGAAGGCGCGCGGGACTATCTGGTGCCCAGCCGCACGCATCCGGGCGAATTCTTTGCGCTGCCCCAGTCGCCGCAGCTGTTCAAGCAGCTGCTGATGGTCTCGGGCCTCGATCGCTATTACCAGATTGCCAAGTGCTTCCGCGATGAAGACCTCCGCGCCGACCGCCAGCCCGAGTTTACCCAGATCGATATCGAGGCCTCGTTTATCGAGGAGAGCGATATCATGGGCATTACCGAGTCGATGATTCGCCAGCTGTTTGACGAGGTGCTGAACGTCTCGCTGCCCGAATTTCCGCGCATGACCTGGCATGACGCCATGCGCCGCTTCGGCTCGGACAAGCCCGACCTGCGTATTCCGCTGGAGCTTGTTGACGTTGACGACCTGATGAAGGACGTCAACTTCAAGGTATTCTCCGGCCCCGCCAATGCCGACGACGGCCGCGTGGCGGCGCTCAAGGTGCCGGGCGGCGCCTCGCTGTCGCGCAAGGCCATCGACGAGTACACCGACTTCGTGGGCATCTACGGCGCGAAAGGGCTGGCGTGGATCAAGGTCAACGAGCGCGCCAAGGGCATCGAGGGGCTGCAGTCGCCCATCGTCAAGTTCATGGACGGCATCATTGACGACCTGCTCGACCGCCTGGACGCCCGGGACGGCGACATCATCTTCTTTGGCGCCGACAAGGCCGAGACCGTCAACGAGGCCATCGGCGCGCTGCGCGTACGTCTGGGCGCCGACCTTGAACTATACAACCAGGACTGGGCGCCACTCTGGGTCGTGGACTTCCCCATGTTCGAGACCGACGACAAGGGCCGGCTCAGTCCGCTCCACCATCCGTTTACCGCGCCGGCCTGCACGCCCGACGAGTTCAGGCACGATCCGGCCAACGCGCTGTCCCGCGCGTACGACATGGTGCTCAACGGTACCGAGCTGGGCGGTGGTTCCATCCGTATTCACGACTGGCAGATGCAGAGCACGGTGCTGGAGATCCTCGGCATCGGTGAAGCGGAAGCCCGGGAAAAGTTCGGCTTCCTGCTCGACGCGCTGCAGTACGGCGCGCCGCCCCACGGCGGCCTGGCCTTCGGCCTGGATCGTCTGGTGATGCTGATGACCGGCGCCAACACGATCCGCGAAGTCATTGCTTTCCCCAAAACCCAGAGCGCGGCCTGCCTGATGACCGATGCTCCGGGCGAGGTCACCGCTGAACAGCTCAAGGACCTCAACATCCGCCTGCGGCAAAAGGCCAAAAAGGCCGAAGACAGCAGCGAATAGCCGCGCCGGGCGCGTGACTGACGTAACCGCACCGGCGCCCCTCAGGTGTCGGTGCTTTTGTGTAAACGCCGAAGCGCAGCGGGGAACATGGCCATGTCGCAGCGCCCACCAGCGGCGACGCGGATTCTGGGGGTCGACCCGGGCTCGCGGATTACCGGCTACGGCGTGATCGATGTGGTCAGCGGCAAACCGCGCTACGTGGCCAGCGGCTGTATTCGTACCGGCGACGGCGAGCTGGAGCAGCGCCTGGCGCGCATTTATGCCTGCCTGGCCGATATTGCCGGCGAATACCGCCCCGACCGGGCCGCCATCGAGCGGGTGTTTCTGGCCAAAAACCCCGACTCCGCGCTGAAGCTGGGGCAGGCTCGGGGAGCAGCGCTGGTGAGCCTGGCCAACCAGGGGCTGAACGTGGCCGAATACGCCGCGCGCCAGGTCAAGCAGGCGGTGACCGGTCAGGGCAGCGCGGACAAGGCTCGTATACAGCAGATGGTCGCCGTTTTGCTGCATCTGTCCGCCACGCCCCAGGAAGACGCCGCCGACGCCCTGGGCATTGCGCTGACTCACGCCTACGCCCAAAGCGGCCTGCTGCCCGGCACCGGCGGCCGGCGTGGCCGACGCGGCGGCGGGCGCTGGCGGCTGTGAATAATCCCCGCGCGAGTCCGCTGCCGCGGCGCCGCCGGATAACCACAACAGGAAGGATGCCATGATCGGGCGTTTAAACGGACAGCTACAGGAAAAGCAGCCGCCCTGGCTGCTGCTTGACGTCCAGGGCGTCGGCTATGAGGTAGAAGCCTCGATGACCACACTGGTTGCGCTGCCGGCTGTTGGCGAAACCGCGATGCTGTATACGCACCTGACCGTGCGCGACGATGCCCATCTGCTTTACGGTTTTGTCCGCGAGCGCGAGCGGGCGCTGTTTCGCGCGCTGATCAGGGTCAACGGTGTGGGGCCCAAACTGGCGTTGGCGATACTGTCGGGCATGGACGAAGATGCCTTTATGGGCTGCGTCCACGATGATGACAGTAAAGCCCTGACCCGGCTGCCGGGGGTGGGCAGGAAAACCGCCGAGCGGCTGGTCATCGAAATGCGCGACCGTTTCCCCGAGTGGCAGCATCGCGACGCGCCGCTGCCGCTGGAAAGTGCCACCGGTCCCGTCCGGGATAATACCGCCGAGGCCGAAGCGGCGCTGACCAGCCTGGGCTACAAGCCTGCCGAGGCGACGAAGATGCTGGCCGATCTGGACCCGACCGATACCACGGAGTCGCTGATCAAGGCAGCGTTGACCCGGCGTATGGGCCGCTAGCGTAGGGGAATGCACCATGATTGAGCTGAACCATGACCGAGCAGAACGATGATTGAACACGACCGGCTGATTGCAGCCGAGCCGGAAGACGGTGAGGTCAAGGTCGATTACGCCATCCGCCCTCGGCGGCTGGCCGACTATATTGGCCAGCCGCCGGTCCGGGAACAGCTGGAAATCTTTATCGGCGCGGCCCGGCTGCGCGAGGAAAGTCTGGATCACACCCTGGTGTTTGGCCCGCCGGGGCTGGGCAAGACCACGCTGGCCCATATCATCGCCACGGAAATGGGCGTGGGGCTCAAGTCGACCTCCGGCCCGGTGCTGGAACGCGCGGGGGATCTGGCGGCGATCCTCACCAACCTGGAAGCAGGCGACGTTCTCTTCATCGACGAAATTCACCGTCTTTCGCCGGTGGTGGAAGAAGTTCTCTACCCGGCGATGGAGGATTTTCAGCTGGATATCATGATCGGCGAAGGCCCCGCGGCGCGCTCGATCAAGCTCGATCTGCCGCGTTTTACCCTGGTCGGCGCGACGACCCGGGCGGGCCTCCTGACTTCACCGCTGCGCGACCGCTTCGGGATTGTGCAGCGGCTGGAGTTTTATCACCTGGAGGCGCTATCCACCATTGTGGGGCGTTCGGCCGAGTTGATGAACGTCGCCACAAGCGATGACGGAGCCGTCGAGGTGGCCCGGCGCTCCCGGGGCACGCCGCGTATCGCCAACCGCTTGCTGCGCCGGGTGCGCGACTATGCCGACATCAAGGGAGACGGTCGCGTGGACGTGGCGATTGCCGACGCCGCGCTCAACATGCTGAACGTCGATCACCACGGCCTGGATCACATGGATCGCCGGCTGTTGCTCGCCATGATGGACAAGTTTGACGGCGGCCCGGTGGGAGTGGATTCCCTCTCCGCCGCCATCGGCGAGGAACGCGACACCATCGAAGACGTCATTGAACCCTACCTGATCCAGCAGGGTCTGATGATGCGCACGCCCCGGGGGCGGATGGTGACCCGTCAGGCCTGGACACACTTCGACCGGGTGCCCCATGAGGATGCCCGGTATGCCGCCGGCGAGGTGCGACCATGACCGCTGATCCGATGCTGTTCAATCTGCCGGTGCGCGTTTACATCGAGGATACCGACGCCGGCGGCATTGTGTATTACGTCAACTATCTCAAGTTCATGGAGCGTGCCCGCAGCGAGTGGCTACGCGAACGGGGGATGACCCAGGCCTCTCTGCTGGAAGAGCAGATCCAGCTGGTGGTACACCGTCTGGATTGCCACTATGCGCGCCCGGCGCGGCTGGATGATCTGCTGGACGTTACCGCGCAGGTAACGCAGCAGAGCCGCTGCCGGATGACGTTTGCTCAGGACGTTTACAGCGAGGGAATGCGGCTGTGCCGAGCCAACGTCGAGATAGCCTGTCTCGATGCGCAGCGCCTGCGGCCCCGCGCCTGGCCGCAGGCGCTCGCCGGGATTACGCAATGATCATGGAAATACCGCGCCACCGGGCGCGATGGCCCCGGTGAGCGTTTAAACTCGGCGCCACGCGCCAGGGGACGCAACACTCGAAATCAGCATCGACACCAGGCGCATCGCGACCAGGCGTATCGAGATCAAAGAGCAACGACGCAAAGAGGGTGACCGTGAACGATAACACCATGTCCATTCCCCACCTGGTAGCCAACGCCAGCCTGGTGGTGCAGCTGGTACTGCTGCTGCTGGTTGCTGCATCCCTGTTATCCTGGGTGATGATCTTCCAACGCAGCTTTGCGCTGGGGCGCGCCCGCCGGGCCCACGCCGCTTTTGAAAATACGTTCTGGTCCGGCGTTGACCTCAATGACCTTTACCGCGAGATACCCGCTGACGGTGACCGTCGCGGTGCCGAGCATATTTTTCAGTCGGGGTTTCGTGAGTTTCAGCGCCTGGCGGCCAAAACCTCCCGGGCCGACACCGTGCTGGAAGGCGTGCAGCGCAGCATGCGCGTCGCCTGGTCCCGGGAAGAAGCGCGCCTGAATCGCCATCTGGTATTTCTTGCCACGGTCGCGTCGGCCAGCCCCTACGTGGGTCTTTTTGGCACCGTCTGGGGCATCATGGGCTCGTTTCAGTCGCTGTCCATGGCCCAGCAGGCGACTCTGGCGACCGTTGCGCCCTGGATTGCCGAAGCCCTGATCGCCACGGCCATGGGGCTGTTGGCCGCGATTCCGGCGGTGGTGTTCTACAACCGCCTGTCCAGCCAGGCCACACACCTGTTGGGGCAATATGAAGACTTTGCCGAAGAGTTCTACGCCATTCTGCATCGCAATCTGCAAGGGCGTGAGGCCACGAGCTGACCGGGAGTTTCCCCATGCAAGGACCCTTTAATCGCAGTGGCCAGCGCCGCCCGATGGCGGAAATCAACGTGGTCCCGTTTATCGACGTCATGCTGGTGCTGCTGGTCATTTTCATGATTACCGCGCCCATGCTCAACCAGGGCGTGGACGTGGATCTGCCCCAGGCGCCTGCCGAACCGATTGATACCCCGGACGATACCGAGCCGGTGATCGTCTCGGTGGACAAGGCGGGTGACTACTTTATTACCCTGGGCGAGGATACCACCGCGGTCGCGTCGGACGAGCTGGCCAAACGCGTCGGGGCGATTGTTCAGCGCCGCCCGGATACGCCGGTGCTGGTTCGCGGCGACCGTGACGTTGCCTACGGCCGGGTCGTGACGCTGATGACCACGCTGCAGCGCTCGGGGGTGGTCGACGTGGGGCTGATATCCGGGCCGGGTGATGATGAGTAAACGCGCGGGCAGCTATATTCTGCCGGCGGTGCTGGCGATTGCTCTGCACCTGGCGGTTGCGCTGCTTGGCTGGATCAATCTCCCCTGGGGAGAGGACGAACCCGATACCCGCTCGGTGGTTCAGGCAACGCTGGTCAGTACCCAAACCCGAACCGATAAAGCCCAGCAGGTGGACGAACAGCAGGCGGCCAATCAAACCCAACCGGACCCGGCTCCCGAACCCGACAACCCGCCCCGGGAAGAGGCACCCAGCGACCTCGAGCAGGCGGTGATTGACCAGGCCAGCGACATGGCCGACAAGCGTCGGGAGCAGGCGCGGGAAGAAGCCCGGGAAGAGGAGCGCGCGGCCGCTCGCCGCCGCGAGAAAGAGGCCGAGGAAGCGGCGCAAAAGCAGCGCGAAGCAGAAGAAAAGCGCGAGGCCGAAAAGCAACGCGAGCAAGAGGAGCGCAGGAAGCGCGAGGAAGAGGCGAAGCGCAAGGCCGAAGAAAAGCGTCAGCAGGAGCAAGCCCGAAAAGAGCGCGAAGCAGAGAAAAAACGCAAGGCCGAAGAGCAGCGCCGGAAAGAGGAAGAAGCCCGCCAGGAGCGCGAGGCGGAAAAGGAGCGACAGCGGCAAGCGGCCGAGGAAGCCGCTCGCAAAAAGCGCGAAGCGGAAGAAAAGCGCAAGCGGGAAGAAGCCGAAGCAGCCATGCAGCGCGAGCTGGAAGGGGAAAGGCAGGCAGCGGCCGCAAAAGCGGAACAGGCCGAAGAAGCGGCCAATCATTTCAAGAGTATCGTCAAGGCGGCCGTCGAGCAGGCGTGGCGCATTCCGCCCCGGGCCAACGACAGCATGACCGCTAAAATCAGCGTGCGTCTGGGGCCTTCGGGCGAGGTACTGGCGACTACGGTAGCCAATTCCAGCGGCGACGGCGGCTTTGATCGCTCGGCCGTGCAGGCCGTGGAAGCTGCCGCGCCCTTTACCGAACTGCGGGATATAGCACCGGAGCAACAGCCCGCGTTACGTCGATTCAACCTACTTTTCACACCGGGAGAGGTGCGCTGATGAAAATGCCGGAAAATCTACCGCTGCGCTCTGCATACCTTGCGCATGCCGCCGTGGCATTGGCGCTTGTGCTGTTCGCGAGCATGGCCCGTGCCGATGACCTGACGATCGAGATTACCCGTGGCAGCGACAGCGCTACCCCGATCGGCGTGGTGCCGTTTCAGGGCAGCGACAGCCTGTCAGGCGACGTGGCACGCATTGTTCAGGACGATCTGGCGCGCAGCGGCTATTTCGACCCGCTTGCGCGGGATGCCATGTTTGCCCGGCCGCATAGCGCGGACGATGTCGCCTTCGGCGACTGGCGCTCGCTGGACGTGCGTTATCTGCTGGTAGGGCGTCGCGAACAAAACGCTGACGGCAACGCAATACGCTACGATCTGCTGGATGTCAGCGGCGGACGCCCGATCCTGCAGGAAAGCATCACGGTCGGCAGTGACCATCTGCGCGGCGCGGCACACCGCATCAGCGATGCTGTTTTCGAGGCCATCACCGATATTCGTGGCGCTTTCTCCACGCGGATTGCCTACGTGACCGCCCAGGGTGTTGGCGATAATATCGACTACGGGCTCTACGTCGCCGATGCCGACGGCCACAACAGCCAGAGCGTGCTGACGTCCAACGAGCCCATACTCTCGCCGGCCTGGTCGCCGGATGGCAAAAAACTCGCGTATGTCTCGTTTGAAAACGAGCGTCCGTCGATTTATGTCCAGCAGGTCTCCAGCGGCGAGCGTATCCGGCTGACCGACTTCGACGGCATCAACGGCGCGCCGGCCTGGTCGCCGGATGGCCGCCGGATGGCCATGTCGCTGTCCCGGGACGGCCAGCCGGAAATCTATCTGATGAATCTGGCCGACCGCGAAATTCAGCGCCTGACGCACAACGCAAGTATCGATACCGAGCCGTCCTGGGCACCGGACGGGCGCAGCCTGGTATTTACCTCGGATCGCAGCGGAGGCCCGCAGCTGTACCGCTACTCGCTGGACAGCGGCCAGGCCGAGCGGCTGACGTTCACCGGTCAATACAATGCTCGGGGGCGTATCGGGCCCTATAGCGAGCAAGTTTTCATGGTGCATCGCTCGAAGCAGGGCTACCAGGTCGCCCGCCAGGATCTGGAGTCGGGCCGTCTGGTGGTGCTGAGCGACAGCACCCAGGATGAATCGCCGAGTATTGCACCCAACGGCACCATGCTACTCTTTGCCACTCAGCAGGGTGGAAAGGGTGTGCTGAGCGCCGTTTCGGTAGACGGCCGTGCGTCGTTCCGGCTGCCCGCGGCCAGCGGCGATGTACGCGAACCCGCGTGGTCGCCGTTTCCGTCGTCGGGGCGGTAACGCCCCCGTCGCGCCGCTGCCGTGACCACGGCTCGGCACTCCGCGTTTTATTGGCCCATTACTCAAATCAGGGAGCAACGCCATGTCATTGCCCAACCGCTTTTCCTCCATTGCCGCGTCGTCCATCGCCGGCCGGCAGCGGACGCCATTGAAACCGCTGGCCCGCTTTTTTGTCCTGGCGCTGGCCGTGGCGGTAACGGCCGGCTGTTCCAGCACCGGCGGCACCCAGGGCGGTGAGTCGTACGGTGATGCCACCGGTAGCAACGGCACCCGGGGTAACGGCGCCAGCACGTCGGGAACCGGCAGTGGCGGCCAGTATGGTACCGATGGCGCCGGCCGCAGCGACGTCGGGCAGCAGGCCGACTCGCGTATTCCCGAGGTGCGGACCATCTATTTCGCCTTTGATCGCGACACCATCAAGGACGAATATGAATCGGTCGTCATGGCCCATGCTCGCTACCTGCGCACCAACGATGACGCCCACGTCGTGTTGAAAGGCCATACCGACGAGCGCGGTACCCGGGAATACAACCTCGCGCTGGGCGAGCGCCGTGCCAACGCGGTCAAGCGCTTTTTGCGCGTACAGGGTGTTTCCAGCTCGCGGATGAGCGTGGTCAGCTACGGCGAAGAGCGGCCGGCCGTGCGGGGTAACGACGACCAGGCCCGTGGCCGGAATCGCCGCGTTCAGTTCAGCTATTAACCGGGCAGCGTAGCGCCGGCCCTGCAGGAGCCATCATGTCATACAGCCTTACGCATGCCGTCCGATGCGCCGCAAAAGCGCGGGGACTCTGCTGCCTGGTGGCCGTGTGCGCCGCCTTGCCCCTCGGGGCCGTGGCGCAAAAGCCCGCCGTGGAGGACCTGTCGGGTTCATCGGACAGCCTTTATCAGCAGACCGAAACCCGCTCGTCGGGTAGCCTGGTCATGTTCAACCAGGTGCAGGAACAGCAGCGCCGGCTACAGCAGTTGCAGGGCCAGGTGGAGGAGCTGCGCCATGCGCTGGAAAAGCTGAAAAGACAGTCGCAGCAGCGCTACCTGGATCTTGATCAGCGGCTGGCGAAGGCGGCGCAGTCGTCAACAGCGCCCGACAGCGATAATGACCCGGCGTCCGAGGCGGAAGCCGCAGGTGGTGACGCCGACAGCGACGTCGATGGGGACTCTGAAAGCGCGGCGGCGGGGCAGAGCGATACCGCCGAAGGCGAAAATGATGCCGGAAAAGCCGACAACGCCGAAGCGCAAAAGGCCTACCAGGCGGCGTTTGCCCACGTTCAGGATCGCGAATTCGACAAGGCGATCAGCGCTTTTCAGGCCTTTGTCAGCGACTACCCGAACACCGGGCTGACGCCCAACGGCTACTACTGGCTGGGCGAGCTGTATGCCGCGGGCGATGCGCTGGAAGACGCCGACCAGGCCTTTACCCGGGTGGTAGACCAGCACCCCGAGAGCAGCAAGGTGCCCGATGCCATGTACAAGCTGGGTTTGATCAAGCAGCGCCAGGGCGACGACGAGCGCGGCCGCGAGCTGTTTGAACAGGTCAGGGAAGACTATCCGCAGAGCAGCGCCGCGAGTCTCGCAAAAGATGAGTTACGCCGATAACACCGGCTGTTGCAACCGCCGCCAACTCAAGGAAAAGCATGAACTGCAAGATTGACTATCAGCCTCGTGAAGACCTGCTGCAAGGGCGAATCCTGGTGGTGACCGGTGCCGGTGACGGCATCGGTCGGGCCGCTGCGCTGGCCTATGCGCGACACGGCGCGACGGTTATTCTGCTGGGGCGTACCGTCGACAAGCTGGAAAGCACCTACGACGCCATCGAAGCCGCCGGAGGGCCGCAGCCGGCGATTTTTCCGCTGAATCTTGAAGGCGCCAGCCTGCGTGACTACCAGGATATGGCGGAAACGCTGCACAACGAATTCGGCCGTCTGGACGGTCTGCTGCACAATGCCGGGCTGCTGGGGCGCATCACGCCCTTTGAACAGTACAATCCCGAGCTCTGGGAGCAGGTAATGCAGGTCAACGTCAACGGGCCGATATGGATGACCCAGGCGCTGCTGCCGCTGTTGCAGGCCTCCGACGACGCATCGGTCATCTTTACCTCCTCGGGTGTAGGGCGCCAGGGGCGTGCTTACTGGGGCGCCTACGCGGTGTCGAAGTTCGCCACCGAAGGCTTCGTGCAGGTGCTGGCCGATGAGGTGGACAACCAGTATGCCATTCGCGTCAATACGCTCAATCCCGGCGCCACGCGGACGCAAATGCGCCGGGGGGCCTTTCCCGGTGAAGATCCCGAAACGCTGCGCACCCCCGATGACATCATGCCCACCTACCTGTGGCTGATGGGGCCGGACAGCCAGGGCGTCAACGGCGAACAGGTCGATGCCCAGCCGCCGCGCGCCTAGCGGTGTGTTGCTGGACCAGCGTCGCTGGCCCATCCATCAGCGAAGAAACGGCCTGGAGAACGCGCTGGCTATCCGTCCTTACGTTGCCTCGCGACAGGGCAGCGTCATGGCGTCGACCAGCGCCCGGCAGTCCTTGAACCAGACGTCGGCCGGCCAGCGGCGATAGTCATCCTCGGCGTCGATGTAGCCATAGCCCACGGCCACGGCGGTCATGCCGGCGGCTCGGGCAGCCTCCATATCGCGTCGATGGTCGCCTACGTACCAGCACGCTTGCGGCGCGGTCCCCAGCCGTCCGGCCGCTTCCCATAGCGGCTCGGGCGCGGGTTTTTTCACGGCGAGATCGTCGGCGCACAGCAGCGCTCCGGGGCGCAGGGCAAGCGCGTTCAGCAGCGGCTCGGCATAGCGCCGGGGCTTGTTGGTGACGATGCCCCAGGGGCGCCGCTGTGCTTCCCAGCGTTTCAGCCAGTCATCCAGCGGAGCAAACACCCGGCTGTGCTCGGCTACTGCCTGTTCGTAGGCATCCAGCAGCCGTGTCCGGGCGGCGTCGTGCTCGGGGTGCTGCTCATCGTGGCCCAGCGCCAGGGTGACCAGCGCGCTACCGCCGTTGGATACCTGGCCGCGAATCACCTCGTACGGCAGCGGGGCCAGACCGTGGTGGCGGCGCAGTATGTTGGTCGCGGCCGCCAGGTCGGGGGCGGTATCCACCAGGGTGCCGTCAAGGTCAAACAGCACCGCGTCGGGCAGAGCAGGAGAAGTCATGTGCGCTCCGGCTGACGACAGGCCATGATGTAGTTGACCGAGACATCGTCGGGCGCCAGCCGGTAGTGACGTGTGAGCGGGTTATAGGTCAGCCCGGTCTGCTCGTCGACGTCCAGCCCCGCGTGCCGGCACCAGGCGGCCATTTCCGAGGGGCGGATGAAGCGGTGGTAGTCGTGGGTGCCCCGGGGCAGCATGCCGAGCACGTATTCCGCGCCGACAATCGCCAGCAGCCGCGCCTTGTGCGTGCGGTTCAGCGTGGAGAAAAATACATGCCCGCCCGGGCGTACCAGCCGGCTGCAGGCGTGAATGATCGCAGCGGGATCGGGCACGTGCTCGAGCATTTCCATGCAGGTCACCACGTCGAAGCGACCGGGCTGTTCGTCGGCCAGAGTTTCCACGGCCAGGTGGCGATACTCCACCGCTACCCCGTGCTCCTCGGCGTGGCTCCGGGCGGCCTGCAGCGGCGCTTCGCCCAGGTCAATGCCGGTGACGTCCGCGCCGCGATGCGCCATCGATTCGCTCAGGATGCCGCCGCCGCAGCCGACGTCGAGCACCCGCTTGCCGGCCAGGCCGGCGCGCGCATCGATAAAGTCCAGACGCAGCGGATTGATATCGTGCAGCGGTTTGGAATCGCCGTCGCGATCCCACCAGCGAGCGGCGAGAGCTTCAAACTTGGCGACTTCTTCGGCGTCGACGTTGCCGCGAGAGGCTTGCCCGGCATTGGCGTGCATGTTTCGGCTCCTTGGGGGCAGTGTGTCGTGTATGATGGCCATTCTACCCATTCCCGGCCGGGAAAGCATGGTCTCGTCCCATCACCCTGGCCGAACAGAGACGGCATGAAGAAACGTATTTGGCCGTACGTATTTGACTGTATGTATTTAACTGCCGGTATTTGACCGTACGCACGAAGCCAGAAGGAGTGTCATGATTCGCAAGGCTGTACTTCCCGTGGCCGGGTTTGGCACCCGCTGCCTGCCCGCCTCCAAGGCGATTCCCAAGGAAATGATCACCGTGGTGGACCGGCCGGTGATTCAATACGTGGTCGAGGAAGCCGTTGCCGCGGGCATACGCGATATCGTGCTGGTCACCAGCAACAGCAAAAGCGCGATTGAAAATCACTTTGATACCCATGCCGAACTCGAAGCCAGCCTTGAAGCGAAGGGCAAGGAAACCCTGCTGCAAAGCATCCGCGATATTGTCCCGGACGACGTCAATATCATCAGCGTGCGCCAGGGTGAACCGCTGGGGCTCGGTCATGCGGTGCTCTGCGCGCGCCCGGTGATCGGCGACGACGCCCCCTTTGCCGTCCTGTTGCCGGACGTTCTGGTGGATAACGGCAGCGACCGCCCAGCGGGCTGCGACCTGAGCGGCATGCTGGCTTCGTATGCGCAAACCCGGGAAGCCCAGCTGATGGTCGAGGAAGTCGACTGGCAGCACGTCGAGCGCTACGGCATTGTGGCACCGGCCGACGAGGCACCGGAAGCAGGCAGCGCAGCGGATCTGGCCGGCATGGTGGAAAAGCCCGCGCGCGAGGCGGCGCCGTCAAACCTGGCGGTTATCGGCCGCTATGCGTTGCCCGGCAGTATTTTTCCGCTGCTGGCCGAAACGCCGCCGGGCGCCGGCGACGAAATTCAGCTCACCGACGCCATCGAAGCGCTGCGCGCCCGTCGCGGGGTCCAGGCCTATCGCATGGAAGGGCTGACCTACGACTGCGGTCAGCCGCTGGGTTACCTTGAGGCGACCCTGGCGTTCGGGCGTCGCCATGCCACCCTGGGCAAGGATTTCCGTTCGCTGATGTCACGCTACCGGATGCCCGAGGACCCTGCATGCGGATCCTGATTTACGGCAGCGAGCTGGGGGCGGCCACGGCAGCGGCAGCGCTGTCCTGGGTTGGCCACCGGGTAAGCTGGCTGCCCCACGCGTCGCAACCCTGGTCAACCTTGCGCCAGGCCGACTGGCTACGGCGTGAGCCCTGGCTGTTTGAGCAAATCCAGCAAAGTCTGGATAACGGCCATCTGTGCCTGCTGGATAGCCCCGACGCCACCGGCGGTGCCCTGGCCAGCGCCGACGCGCTCTGGTTGAGCCTGTCGCCGGATCAGCGCGGCGATGCCGCCGAGCTGCTGGAGCATCCGGCCATTCAGCGCTGTACGGGGCTGACACTGGTCAACAACTCGACGTTTCCCGTCGGCGAGACCGAACAGCTGGAGCAGCGGCTGGGTGCGGGGCACCAGTGCGTGGCGCTGCCCGATATGCTCGAGGAAGGCCGCGCATGGACGACGTTTACCCGGCCGTCGCGCTGGCTGCTGGGCTGCGACGATGACCGCAGTGAACGTCAGATACGCGAGATTCTGCGCGCCTTCAACCGCCGCAGCGAGGTGTTTCAGCGCATGCCGCGCCGGGCCGCCGAGCTCACCAAGCTGTCCATCAACGGTATGCTGGCCACCCGCATCAGCTACATGAACGAAATTGCCGGTCTGGCCGATACCCTGGGCGTCGACGTGGAATACGTGCGTCAGGGCATGGGCGCGGATACCCGCATCGGGTTCGAATATCTGTACCCGGGCTGCGGGTTCGGCGGGCCGAATTTTTCCCGCGACCTGATGAGGCTGGCCGACGTGCAGTCATCCAGCGGCCGTACCTCCGCGCTGCTCGATCGGGTCATGGACATCAACGAGCAGAAAAAAGAGACGCTGTTTCGCAAACTCTGGACGCACTGCGACGGAAATCTCCAGGGGCGCACGGTGGCGATCTGGGGGCTGGCCTTCAAACCCGGCACGGCCCGTATCGACCACGCCCCGGTGCTTACGCTGCTCGAAGCGCTTTGGGCCCAGGGCGCCAGGGTGCAGGTCCATGATCCCGCGGCCGTTCCCGCGCTGCTCGAAGCGGTCGGTCCGCGGCCTGATCTGGTAACGTTCACCGGGGAGCCTTACGACGCCTGCGAGGGCGCCGACGTGCTGATGCTGGTGACCGAATGGAAAGCCTACTGGAACCCGGACTGGGCGTATCTGGCCCGGACCTTGCAGGACAGGCTGGTACTCGACGGGCGCAATATTTATGATCCCGACTTTGTCGCGAGCTGCGGGCTTTACTATCGTGGCATCGGTCGTCGTGCTGATCCGTCATCTGCCTGCGCCGGGTAACACGGCCAGAGGGAGAGCTTATGTCTGAATCCGCTGCAGCGTCGCGCATAGTGCCCGACGTTGATCAAAGCCTTGATGCACAGCGCCTGCGCCAGCCGGTCAAACCCCGGCTATGGCCGCTATGGCTGCTGATTCTGGCGTTGATGGTCGCCATCGCCGCGCTGGCGGCGGGATTCTGGCTGGAACGTGAACAGCTTCGCAGCGAGCTGGAGCGCGTGGGCGGCGAGATCTCCAACATGCACGCCCGTCTGGATTCGGGTGACAACGCTGTACAAGACAAGATAACCCTGGTACAAGCTCAGGTCAGTACGCTGTTTCAGGAACAGGAACAGCTCGCCATGCGCTTCAACGCTACCCGCGAGGAGCTCATGAGCATGATACCCGCCAGCGAAGACCGGGTATCGGCAGAAGCCATCGACACGCTGCTGGAGCAGATCGAGGCGCAGCAACAGACCGCGAGCATGCGCGATGCCCGGCTGTCTGCGCTGAGCGCGTCGCTGGACTCGCTGGAAGACACCGCCAAGACGCAGCACGCGGCGCTCGACGATGACGTCGCCCGGCTCGAAAAAAGCGTCGACCGGCGTGCCGACCGCGATACCGCAGCGAACGAAAAACGCTACGCCGCGCTGAGCCAAACGCTTGAGGCGCTGGCACGTAAAAACGCCAAACTGGACGACGATTTGCGCCAGCTGCGACAGGCACAGCTGGCCCTCAGCGCGCAGCTGGAAATGCTGCGTTAACCGATACGCCCTCGACGGATCAGGATACACGCGATGGACAACCACCACCGGGGACGCTATCAACCGGGAAGTCGCCCACGGATACCAGCCCCCATAACCGGAACACGCCGACATGCGTGCCTGGCCGCGCTGCCGCTGCTGGGCGCCGCCTCGCTGGCATGGGGGATTGACGTCTCGGTCGACGGCGTTGAAGACCGGGTCGAGGCCAATATCCAGGCCTACCTGGAAAACCTCGATGGCGCCGAATATACCGCGCCCCGCCTGAAAAACGAGGTCAAGAGCCGCGCCGGCGAGGCCATGCGCGTCTACGGCTATTACCGGCCCGATATCAGCGTCACGGTTACCATCGAAGACGCTGAAGACGCTGAAGACGCTGAAGACGCTGAAAGCGAGGAAACCGACGCTGACGAGGGCGCGCAAACGGCAGACAAAAGCGTGGCCATCAGCGTCGAGCCCGGCGAACGGGTGCATATCGAAACGCTCGACATTAGCCTGGCCGGCGACGCCCGCCAGGATGAGCCCTTTATCCAGGCGATCGAGGACTTTCCCCTGGAGGAGGGCGATCCGCTGCGCCATCCGCCCTGGGATTCGCTGCGGGGCAAGCTCTCCGGCTCGGCGCTGGAACGCGGCTACTTTGACTGGCGCTTTGACCGCAAGCGCATGGAGGTGCGCCCCTATCAGCAGAGTGCGCGACTCTATCTGGCGTTTGACAGTGGCCAGCGCTACCGCTTCGGTGATGCCGTGATCAGCGGCAGTCATATCCAACCGTCGCGGCTACAGGCCATGCGCCCCTTTGACAACGGTGAACCGTATCTGGCCCGCTCGGTCGCCGAATATAACCAGCGGCTGGCGGAAACCGGCTGGTTCCGCTCGGTGATGGTACGCCCGCGGCTTGACAGCGTTCAGCAGCTGATCCAGTCGTCGTCAGGCAGCCGCAACGGCTGGTGGCAGAGCGCTACTGGGCAAAATACGGACGCACCTCAAGAGAGCCGGGGCAAGGCCCCGCAGCTGGAACGCGAGGCGCTGCAAAGCACCATGCGCCTATACCGGCAGAACCACACCCGGCTGCCCATTGATGTGGCCGTTAAACCGGCCGAGCGCCATCAGTTTGAAACCGGCGTCGGCTTTGCTACCGACGTGGGGCCGCGCATGCGCTTCAGCTGGGATCAGCCCTGGATCAATCGCTACGGCCACAGCCTGGACCACGACCTGTACGTGTCGGCTCCCGAGCAGCGCTTTTCGGGCACCTATACCGTGCCGCTGGAAGACCCGCTACGCGACAGCTATCGGCTGCAGTACGGCATCAAGAACCTTGACGACGGCGACACCCACTCGCTGGAGGGCACGGTCGAACTGGCGCGGCGCTGGAAATTCGACAACGACTGGGTGCAGTCGGTGTACGTGCGGACAACCTACGAAGATTTTACCCAGGGCGGGGAGAGCGACAAGGTCTTTATCTACTACCCGGGCATCCAGTGGACGCGTACCCGCACCCGGCAGCAGCGCTTTCCCGTCTGGGGAGACCGCCAGCAGCTGTCGCTGGAATACTCGGATACCGCCTGGGGGTCGGACGCGTCGTTTTTCCGCCTGACCGGCGATACCCAGTGGATCCGTACCCTGGGCGAGAAAAACCGCTTCGTCGGGGGGATCAGTGTGGGCGCCATCAGCACCGATGACTTCGACACGATTCCGCCATCGCTGCGCTTTTTCGCCGGCGGCGACAACAGCGTGCGCGGCTACTCCTACGAAAGCCTGGCGCCGCGCAACGACGACGGCAAGCTGCGGGGCGGCCAGCAGATGCTCACCGCAACCGCCGAGTATCAGCGCAACGTCACCGGCAACTGGTGGGGCGCGGCCTTTGTGGATACCGGCGATGCCTTTGACAGCTGGGGGCCCGATGAGCTGAACACCGGCGCCGGGCTGGGCGTACGCTGGGTGTCGCCGGTGGGTCCCATTCGCCTCGACGTGGCGCACCCGTTCGACGATGACGACGACGATTGGCGGCTGCACTTTTCCATCGGTCCCGAATTCTAGGAGACGCCCGTGCCCAACACTCGACCCACGCCGTCCGGACGCCGCCGGATGAGCGGCCGGCAGCGGCTCGGCGGCTTGACCTGGGCCGTATTGCGCCTGCTGTTCTGGCTGCCGCTGTGGTTGCTGGCCCTGATCATGCTGGTACTGGGGCTTGCACTGGCGCCTTTCGGTACCGGCTTTCTGCTGTCCCAGGCGGAAAAACATGATCTCGTCAGCGTGGAGCAGCATTCGGGCGGCCTGCTGGATGATTTCCATCTCCAGGGGCTGGCGGTGAATGTGCCGGGCATCCAGGCTCGCATCGGCGAGTTCGAGCTGGCCTGGGCGGACGACTGCCTGCTGTCCGGCAAACTCTGCGTGGACAAGCTCACGCTGGCGGACGCCGATATTCGTCTGTCACCGTCCGGCGAGCCGGCAGACTCCCCGCCGGAGCCGGAAGATGCCGACGCTTCAGGCGGCAACATCACGCTGCCGTTTCCCGTGGCGCTGCGCGAGCTGCGGCTGGATAACGTCAGCCTCCAGCTGGGCGACGGCACCCGGCTGAGCTGGGCGCACTTTTCCACCGCCGTTAACGCCGCTGATAGCCGCGTAACCGTTGAGCCCACGCAGCTGGATCAGCCGCGCCTGTATTTACCCCCCAGCCCCGGCGTGCGCCTCACCCAGGATCTGGAGACGCCGCTGTTCGCCGAGGGGATCGATGCCGCCATTGCCCTGCATGCGCCTGAGCCCGAAGAGCCGGATACGCAGGCGGAAGACCCCGTGCCTCTGGATGAGCAGCTGGCGGCCCGCGAGCCGGTGGAGCTTCCGACAATCCGGCTGCCGCTCAACGTCAAGCTGAAATCGCTGGCCGTCAACGATTTCGTCCTTAGCGGGGCGGCAAGCTATACGGTCAACAAACTGCGATTGGGGCTCGAAGGCAAGGCGGATCGCGTCACCCTGACGCAGTTCAACCTGGTGACCCCGGATGCCAGCGCGCGGCTGGATGCCGATACCACTTTGAGCCAGGCCTGGCCGCTATCGGCCAACCTGAAAGTGGTGCTGTTTCTGCCCGAGCTGATGCCCGAACTCAGTGGCGAGGAGCTCACCCTGGCGCTGTCCGGCGCGGCCGATGATCTCCACGCCGAGCTCAACGCCAGCGGAGCGGTCGACGCCCGATTAACCGCCAGCGCCAATCTGCTGGCCCCGACGCTGCCGTTCAAACTGCGCCTGCAAAGCGACGCCCTGCAGTGGCCGCTGCCGCCGGGGGATGCCGTCGCACTGGCCGAAAGCACCGCGGTCAATGCCGATGCCGCTACGCGCGTCGCGTCGCCGGAAGAGCGCCAGCCTGCAGCTGAGCCGGCGACAGCCGCAGCGCCCGCTGAAACGGCGGCGTACCGGCTACGCTCGCTGGATCTCGAAGCCGGCGGCGATCTCGAAGGCTACGAGGCACGGCTGGACTTCCAGGCGCAAGGGCCGACGCTTCCCGCTACCCGCGTTTCGCTGACCGGCAGCGGCGATATTACCCACTTTGCGTGGCAGCCGTTGTCGGTCAGCAGCGGTGACGGCCAGTTGTCCAGCCAGGGCCGGGTACAATGGCAGGCGCCGTTCCAGGCCGGGGCAACCCTGACGCTCGATGACATCGATCCCGGGCGTTTTGTCGAGTCGCTGGAAGGCCGGCTCAACGGCAACGCCGAGTTCAATCTGCGCCAGCTGGATGACCAGTGGGCCGTTCAAGTGCCCGGCGTGGAGCTCAGCGGCGAGCTTCAGGGCTATCCGCTATCGCTGGACGCCGCACTTGACGCCGACAGCAACCTCAACCTCGACATCAACCGGCTGGCCTTCGCTCAGGGCAACAATCGGCTGACCGCGAGCGGCCACGTCAGCGAGGACGCTATTGACCTGGACGCCGATATCGACCTGCGCGAGCTGGGCAGCATCGCCCCGCAGCTGAGCGGCAACCTCACCGGCGATATCCAGGCTCGCGGGCGTTTTCAGGCGCCCCGGCTTCAGGCCGAGCTCAATGGCGACGGCCTGGATGTTGCCGGCAATACGCTGAGCAAGCTGCGCCTGGACGCCGACGTAAGCGGCATTGACGATCCGGCTCTGGATGTCGGCCTCGAGCTCTCCGGGATTGAAGCCGGCGGCCAGTCGCTGGATAGCGTCACTCTGGATCTCGACGGCAAGCTTTCACAGCACCGGCTGACCCTCGAAGCCGACGGCGAGGCGGACAACGATACGCTGACGCGGGCCAACCTGGCACTGGATGGCGGCCTGCATCAGAAACAAAAACGCTACGACGCCACGCTTTCACCGCTGGAAGTCGATAGCGGCGCCGGCGATATTCGCCTGGCATCGCCGCTGGATATTCGCTATCGGCTGGATGCCGGTGAACTCGCGCTGACGCCTTTTTGCCTGCGCCGGGAGCAGGGCGGCGCCCTGTGCGCCGACCAGGCGGTCAAGGCGTCGGCGCAGCAGGGCGAAGCGGCCCTGGCGCTGCGCGAGGTCCCCATGGAAGCCGTCGAGCCGTTTCTCCCCGAGGGCTGGAAGCTCGAGGGAGATACCACGGCCGATCTCGCGGCGTCCTGGTCCGAAGGCGGCGACAGCTGGCAGGCCGAAGGCGACGTCAACAGCAATCTCAACGTGACGGCACTCAACAACTTTGGCCAGCCGGTCGCGCTGCCGCCGATCAGCCTCGAGGCAAAGCTCGGCGCCGATCCCCGTCGCGCCGATGCCGATGTAACACTGGCGCTGGACGACGCCGGCGATGCAACGCTTAACGTCGCCGTGGACGACCCGCTGGATACCGGCACCCTGGACGGCAATCTGGCCATCAACGATATCGCACTGGCGCCGTACAAGCCGCTGGTAGTGGGCATGTCCGACCTTGCCGGGCGTCTGGAGGGCGATGTGAACCTCGCCGGCTCAACGCAAAAGCCCGACCTGAACGGCAATATCGCGCTGAACGACCTGAACCTGGCCGGGCCGGATATTCCCGTAACGGTGCCCGACGGCCAGGTCGAGGTGTCATTCAACGGTGAACGCGGCCGCATCGACGGCTTTGTCGAGGCCGAGCGCGGCCGCCTGGCGATCAGCGGCGATGCCGCCTGGCCCGCCGACGCCGACTGGCGGGCCGATGTGGATCTCGACGCCGAATCGCCGCTGCTGGTCACGCTGCCCGCCTTCGGGCGTCTGGAAGCCGCGCCGGATATCCGCGTGCGAGCCAATCCCGAACGGCTGAAGGTCCGGGGTAAGGTGGACGTGCCCTGGGCGCGGCTGGAAGTGGGCGATATTCCCAAATCGGCCACGTCGCCCAGCGCGGATGAAGTTATCATTACCGAGCAGGATGACCGCGAGGCCGAGCGCCGTGAACGCCAGCAGGCCGCCGCCGATACGCCCAGCGCCGCCGACGAGCTCGAAAGCGGCGGCATGGCCATGGATGTGCGTATCAGCATCAACCTGGGCCGTGACATGCAGCTCGACGCCTATGGCCTGACTTCGGGGCTGGGCGGCTCGCTGGATGTCCGTCAGAACAGCGGCGGGCTGCAGCTGTTCGGTGATGTCAACCTGGAAGACGGGCGCTTTCAGGCTTTCGGTCAGGACCTGGTAATCCGCCGCGGCAAGATCTACTTCAGCGGGCCGCCGGGGCTGCCGGCGCTGGACTTCGAGGCGATTCGCAATCCCGAAGTGACCGAGGATGATGTGATTGCCGGCGTCAGGGTGACCGGCATTGCCGCCGAGCCGGATATCGCGATTTTCTCCGAGCCGGCCATGGACGAAACCCGGTCGCTGTCGTACCTGCTGCGCGGACGGGCGCCGGACGCTTCGGGAGACGGCGTCGACAGCGCCCTGACCACCGCACTGATCGGCATGTCGCTGGGGCGTGCCGGCGGCGCCGTGGGTTCGGTGGGCGAAGCCTTCGGCATCGACAATCTCACCCTGGATACTGCCGGCTCCGGTGACGATAGCCAGGTCGCTGTCAGCGGGCAGATCAACGACAAGCTCAAGGTCAGCTACGGCGTGGGGATTTTCTCGCCCATCGCCGAGCTGACGCTGCGCTACACGCTGCTGCGGGATCTGTACCTCCAGGCCGTATCGGGCGCCAATCAGGCCGTGGATTTGATTTACCAATTCAGCCGCGACGGCAACCCGGCCATACTCGACCCCGGAGATTGAGGCTTGCAGCCGTTACCCTCGACAAGTTGCCATACCCGAATCAGGTTCTTATACCTGAACCAGGTTGCCATATCGGAACAAAGGAGAGCGTTATGACACTCTTTGCCGGCGCACTCAGGGGCCGCGATGCCCCCATCAGCACCAGCGCCACACACCGGGTCAGCGGTGCCTCGCTGCACCCGCCGTTTCCCGAGGGGCATGCGGTCATCGTGCTGGGGATGGGCTGCTTCTGGGGCGTGGAACAGCTATTCTGGCAGCTTCCCGGCGTCTACGTGACGGCCGCCGGCTATGCCGGCGGTGACACGCCCAACCCCACTTACGAGGAAACCTGCACCGGACGTACCGGCCATGCCGAAGTGGTACAGGTTGTCTACGATCCGACGACCGTTGACGTCGAGGCGCTGCTGCGGATTTTCTGGGAAAACCACGACCCGACCCAGGGCAACCGCCAGGGCAACGATATCGGCCCGCAATATCGCTCGCTGATATTGACGACCACCGGCGCCCAGCGCCAGGCGGCCGAACAGAGCGCCACGGCGTTTCAGGCCTCGCTGACGCAGGCCGGGCGCGGTGACATTACCACCGAGATTCGCCCGCTGGAGCAGTTTTACTACGCCGAGGGTTACCACCAGCAATATCTGGCGCAAAACCCCGACGGCTATTGCGGCCTCAAGGGCACCGGCGTCAGCTGCCCCGCGGGCTAGAAGGCGGCGGTCCGGTCAGTCGCCGGGCGTCAGGCGGTCAATGCGGTAAAGGGTTTCCACCTGGTCGAGCCCCGAAACGGTGCAGTCGAGGTTTTTCACCAGGCCATCGCCAAGCCCGTAGACCCAGCCGTGCACGGCGACATCCTGGCCGCGCTGCCAGGCGCGCTGGAGAATCTTGGTGCGGCACAGGCTCTTGACCTGGGCCTTGACGTTGAGCTCGCACATGCGATCGATCTGTTCGTTGATCGGCAGGTGATCCAGCGAGCTGCGGTGCAGGTTGTACAGCTCGCGCACCGAGTGCAGCCAGAAATCCACCACGCCACATTCACCGCCCTCGATGGCCGCGCCGATACCGCCGCAGCCGTAGTGCCCGACCACGAGGATATGCTTGACCCTGAGCACGTCCACGGCAAATTGCACCACGGACAGGGCGTTCATGTCGGTGTGGTTGAGCAGGTTGGCCACGTTGCGGTGAACGAAGACTTCCCCCGGCGGCAGGGCGATAATCTGGTTGGCCGGAACGCGGCTGTCCGAACAGCCGATCCACATATAGTCGGGGTTTTGCTGACGCGACAGGCGGGCAAAGTAGTCGGGGTCTTCCTCACGAATTTGCTCGGCCCATTGACGATTGTTTTCCAGCAGATGATTCAGCGAGTCAGGCATGGGTCTCTCGGTTGGTAAGCGGTGGCAAGACAGGGTGAATAAGGGTTACAGGAAAAAGGATTACAGGAAAAAAGATTACAGGAAAGGGTTACAGGAAAAGTTGAAAGAGAGCTGAAAAAAGAAGGTTGAAAAACGCCGGCCAAGGCCGAAACAACCCGGTCAGGATCGGCCTTCAGCGCTTTTCCCGGCGCGCCAATGCCCCGGGTTAAATCGCGTGACGCCAGTCACGGGCGCTGCTGGCGTAACGGCCGAGGCACATTGCACAGGAGCATATAATGGCAGACGCAGCATCCTATGAGTATGACCTTTTTGTTATCGGCGCCGGCTCCGGCGGCGTCCGTGCAGCCCGCACGGCGGCCGCTCAGGGCGCCCGCGTGGGCATTGCCGAAGATCGCTACCTGGGCGGTACCTGCGTCAACGTCGGCTGTGTGCCCAAGAAGCTGTATTCGTACGCCGCCCACTTTCACGACACCTTCGACGACGCCGAAGGGTTTGGCTGGGAGCTCGACGCCCCCGCGAGGTTCAACTGGAGCACGCTGCGGGAAAACAAGAAAGGCGAGATCAAACGGCTCAACGGAATTTATCAGCGTCTGCTCGAAAACGCCGGCGTCACCCTGTGCAATGCCCGGGCCAAAGTCGACGGCGCGCACAGCCTGACGCTGTTCAGTGACCAGGGCGAGCAGCACATCACGGCGGAAAAAATCCTGGTGGCCACCGGCGGCTGGCCCTGGGTCCCGGATTTTCCCGGGGCGGAACACGTGGTGGATTCCAATCAAGTCTTCGATCTGGACCGCTTTCCCGAGCGTTTTCTGGTCCTCGGCGGCGGCTATATTGCCGTGGAATTTGCCAGCATCTTCAACGGACTGGGCAGCGAGACCCACCTGATCTACCGGCGGGATCTGTTTCTCCGCGGTTTCGATGATGAGGTCCGCGAGTTCACCCGGGACGAGATGGAACGCAAGGGCACCCACCTGCATTTCAATACGCATATCAGCCGCATCGACAAGGGCTCGAACGGCTACCGCGTCACCTTCACCGACGGCAAAACGCTGGAAGTCGACGCCGTGCTTTCGGCAACCGGCCGCCGCGCCAACGTGGAAGGCCTGGGGCTGGATACGCTGGGAATTACCCTGGATGCCCAGGGCAAGATTCCGGTCAACGAGCGCTTTGAAACCGCGGTGCCGTCGATACTCGCGCTGGGAGATCTGATCGACGGCCCCGAGTTGACGCCGGTCGCGCTGGCGGAAGCGATGCAGCTGACGGGCCTTCACTTTACCCCGGAGCCACCGGAACCGCTGGACTATTCGCGTATTCCCACGGCGGTTTTCTGCCATCCCAATATCGGGACCGTGGGACTCTCCGAAGAGGCCGCCAGGGAGCAGCACGGCAGCATCCGCGTCTATCGCACCGATTTCCGCGCCATGCAGCATACGCTCTCCGGCAGCCAGGAACGCACGCTGATGAAGCTGGTCGTGGATGATGCCAGCGATGTGGTGCTCGGCGCGCACATGGTGGGGGACGACGCCGGCGAGCTGATCCAGGGCATTGCCATTGCCGTGCGCGCCGGTCTGACCAAGGCCGACTTCGACCGCACCGTGGGCATCCATCCCACCGGGGCCGAAGAGTTTGTCACCCTGCGTACCCCGGACCGTCGCTGAGCCGAGTCCGTTCGGTAACGCAGCGCAAGCGCCCGCGTGGCGCCTCGCCACTATACGATAAAGTTATAGATACCCGGCGGTGAATGCCGGGGTTTTTGAACTCATTTCGGGCTGCTGGTACCATCGGTCCGACATCGCAACAGCGAAGCATGCCAATGAACAGACCCATACAGCCGTTTACTCCCTCCGCCGATCTCGTCAGGCCCACGGTGGCCGATGCCGTGGTCGGGCGCGCGGAAATGCCGCTGTTTATCCGCAAATCCAATGCCGAAGACGGATGGGGTATCTACGAGCTGATCAAGTCATGTCCGCCGCTGGACGTGAACTCCGGCTATGCCTACCTTTTGCTGGCGACCCAATTTCGTGATACCTGCGCCGTAGCCACCAACGAAGAGGGTGAAGTCGTGGGTTTTGTGTCCGGCTACGTCAAGGACAACGCCCCGGATACCTACTTTCTCTGGCAGGTTGCGGTGGGCGAAAAGGCCCGCGGCACGGGGCTCGCGCGCCGGCTGGTCGAGGCCATCATGACGCGGCCGGAACTCGAGGACGTGCACCACCTGGAAACCACGATTACCCCGGACAATCTGGCATCATGGGGATTGTTCCGCCGACTTGCCGCCCGCTGGCAGGCACCGCTCAACAGCCGGGAATACTTTTCCACGGAGCAGCTGGGAGGCGAGCACGACCCGGAAAACCTGGTACGCATCGGCCCCTTCCAGACCGCAGCCATCTAGCCGAGGGCACCAGGGCGTCATCGCTCCGGCTTTGTTTTTTGTCCGGAATACGATTTACACTGGATCACGATCCATAAAAGGAGGTCGCTCATGCAGACCGAGATTTTTGAACGGATGGAATCGAATGTCCGTACCTATTCACGCTCTTTTCCGGTCGTCTTCAACAAGGCGCAGGGCGCCCGCCTGACCGATGAAAACGGCAATGAATACATTGACTTTCTCGCCGGTGCCGGCACGTTGAACTACGGCCATAACAACCCGCACCTGAAACAGGCGTTGATGGACTACATTGCCACCGACGGGGTTGTTCACGGTCTTGACATGTGGACCAACGCCAAGCGCGACTACTTCAAGACGCTGGAAGAGCTGATCCTCAAGCCGCGTAACCTGAACTACAAGATTCAGCTGCCGGGGCCCACCGGTACCAACGCGGTCGAGGCGGCGATTCGTCTGGCGCGCAAGGTCAAGCAGCGTCATAACATCGTCGGTTTCACCAACGGCTTCCACGGCGTCACCATGGGCGCGCTGGCTCCCACCGGTAATCGCAAGTTCCGCGAAAACACCGGCGGCGTTCCCACGGTTGGCGGCAGCTTCGTACCCTACGACGGCTACATGGGCGAAGCCACCGATACGCTGGATTACTTCGAAAAGCTGCTGGGCGACAAATCCGGCGGTCTCGATCTTCCGGCGGCGGTTATTGTCGAAACCGTACAGGGCGAGGGCGGCATCAACGTGGCCGGCCTTGACTGGCTCAAGCGGCTCGAAGGTATTTGCCACGCCCACGATATCCTGCTGATTGTCGACGACATCCAGGCGGGTTGCGGACGTACCGGCAAGTTCTTCAGCTTTGAGCATGCCAATGTCGTACCCGACATGGTTACCAACTCCAAGTCGCTCTCCGGCCTGGGGCTGCCGTTTTCCCATGTCCTCATGCGTCCGGAGCTGGACCAGTGGCAGCCCGGCCAGTACAACGGCACCTTCCGCGGCTTCAGCTACGCGATGGTCACGGCGACGGCGGCGCTCAAGCATTACTGGTCCGACGACGCCCTGGCCAGGGACGTTCAGCGCAAGGGCGGCATCGTGGAAGAGCGCTTCCAGAAGCTGGCTTCCATGCTGACCGACGCGGGTATGCCGGCCAGTGAACGCGGCCGCGGCATGATGCGCGGCCTTGACGTGGAAACCGGCGATATTGCCGATGCCATCAGCGGCAAGGCCTTCGAGCATGGCCTGATCATCGAAACCAGCGGCCAGGACGGCGAAGTCGTCAAGTGCCTGTGCCCGCTGACCATCACCGATGAAGAGCTGCAAAAAGGCCTGGATATCCTCGAAGCGGCGGTAAAACACGTTATTGGCGGCTGATAGCGCATCGAGCGCCCGGCAACAAAGCTTGCCCACGGGCGTAACGCTGATACCATCAGCTTGCTAATCAATGATCCGACGGCCCGACAAGCGGGCCGTCTTTTTTGCAGGAGTCTTTCATGATCGTTCGTAACCTTGACGAAGCACGCAATACCGACCGCAAGGTCACCGCGGAAAACGGCAACTGGGACAGCACCCGCCTGTCGCTGGCCGATGATGGCGGCCAGTGTTCCTTCCACATCACACGGATCTTCGAAGGCACCGAAACCCATATTCACTACAAGAACCACTTTGAAGCCGTGTATTGCATCGAAGGCGAAGGGGAAGTCGAAACCCTCGCGGACGGCAAGGTTTGGCCGATCAAGCCGGGCGATATCTATATCCTCGACCAGCACGACGAGCACCTGCTGCGCGCATCCAAAACCATGCACCTGGCCTGTGTGTTCACGCCGGGTCTGACGGGCACCGAAGTCCACCGCGAAGACGGCTCCTACGCGCCGGCCGGGGAGTAATTCTCAACACGGTTTCATGTTTGGGCTGATGGTACACGCCGCTGCGCTCGAAAGCCGGAGACGTCCGGCAATACGCAAGCCTCGCCGTTGTGCGGGGCTTGATCGCGCATATCTCAGGCAGCTATTCCTTCAAAGCCGTTGCAGTGCCTTCCCGGTTACTTCTTCGCATAATATATATTATGTTAAATAATGCTCTGGATACAGTATTGGCTTCCCGATAATCGTTGTCCTGTAGTGTTATCGGGAAACGTGCACAAAGCGCGCATATTGCCGATACCCGGCGCGCATGGATGGACAACAGGACCCCGTTGTCCTTATTATCCTTTCTTCCTACGTCTCAAGGATGCATCTCTATGCGCTACGGCTTCATCGGCCTGGCCGCGTCGCTCGCGCTTGCCGGCTGCTCTCTGGTGCAGACCGATACTCAGGCGCCGCCTCCGTTGACTCAACCCGCTTTCGAGGCGCGCATCAACGGGCTGGAGGATCGGCTCGCGAGTCAGTGCGACCCCGCCGAGGTTCTCCAGCGTCAGCGTCGCCATCAGCAGGATCTGACCGCCGATGTCCGCGAAGTGGGCAGCCTTTTACGGGGCCTGCGCAGCGATATGGCATCGCGCCAGGAGGACCGCGACGACAAGCAGGTAGTCGTCGACAAGGCCTGCAAGGCCGATGACATCCTGGGCACCAAGACATTGCTGGGCCGCAGCGAATGGGTGGGACTGCCCAAACTCGAAACCTACCTTCAGGCGCGTATCGACTCGGGGGCCAAAACCGCTTCGCTGTCGGCGCAGGAGATTACCGCCTTTGAACGCGACGGCGATGACTGGGTCCGCTTCAAGCTGGCGCTGCAGGACGACGATGAGGTCGTGGATGCCCGGCGCGACGCCTGGATCGAAGCGCCCGTCGAGCGCAAGGTGCGCATTATTCAGGCCTCCGGCAAGGAAACCCGCCCGGTTATTTCCCTGCTAACCACCCTGGGGCCGATTCGGCAAAAGGTCGATTTCACCCTGAATGATCGCTCGCATCTGGACTACCCGGTCCTTCTGGGACGGCGCTTCCTGCTGGATATTGCCCTGGTGGACGTCGCGCAGCGCTACATCCACGACCGCCCTTCCTTTGCCCGCGACGATGACGACTCGCCCGACAGTGACGACTCATCCAGCAATGACGAGTCACCCGACGATAATACGTCCGGTGAGAATGAGGGCAGCTCGTAACTTCTGACTCGTAACTCTTGATCGCAGCTTTTAATCGCAGCTTTTAATCGCAGCTTTTACTCGCAACTCACGCTAGCAACTCTTGCTTGCAACGCTTAAGAGGCGACGTTATTCCCGGGTTTTCTACCGCAAGGATCCTGCATGTCACGGCTACCGTTTTATTTGATCGTGGGTATTCTGCTGATTGCCGGCGTTGCCATGACGGCGCATCGCCACTTTCAGTTCGAGATTCCCTGGCTACCCGGCGAACAGCGTCAGGTCTGGGAAGTCGAGGCCATGATCACCTATAACGCCGACGAAGGGCCCGTATCGGTGGATTTTGCCCTGCCGTCGCAGCAGCAGGGATTTCGCGTCCTGACGGAAAACACCGCGTCGTCGGGCTATGGCCTGGCGTATCAGGCCGACAGGTTCGGCCGCCGAGCCAACTGGACCACCCGGGAAGCGACCGGCGAACAGCAGCTGTACTATTCGGCGCAGCTGCTGGTGGCCCCTCAAGCCCGGGCCGAGGCGCAACCACCGCCCGAACTGGCATCCGCCACCGCCTGGGAGCGCCCCTACGAAACCGCTGCCAGCCAGATAATCGAACGTGCCTGGCAGCGCAGCGCGGATAACGCCACCTTTGCCCGGGAGCTGATCCGCGACGTCAACGGCGAACAGCAGGGAGAAAACGCCCGGCTGTTGCTGACCCGGTTTGATGCCACCGAGCTGATCGTGCGGCTTTTGCACCAGGCCGACGTCAAGGCGCGCGTGGTCAGCGGCCTGGTACTCAAGGATGGCCGCCGCCGGCAAACCCTGAGCCCTTGGCTGCAGGTGTTCAGCCAGGACGAAAGCCAACAGTGGCTGTTCAATCCGGAAACCGGCGAGCGCGGCAAGCCCGATAACTTCCTGCTCTGGGAAGCCGGCGGCCAGGCAGTGCTCGAGGTAGAGGGCGGCAGCAACTCGCGCGTGACCTTTTCCATGCTCACGCATTCGCAGCCGGCGGCCGCCGCGGTGCGCAACCACGGGTCCGACGACACCCTGCTGAATTTCTCCATTCACAGCCTGCCGCTTGAAGAGCAGGCGCTGTTTCAGACCATCCTGCTGATCCCCATCGGGGCGCTGGTGGTCGTGCTGCTGCGTGTGCTTATCGGGATCAAGACGTCGGGCACCTTCATGCCGGTACTGATCGCGCTGGCGTTTATCCAGACCTCGCTGGTGACCGGGTTGCTGGGCTTTCTGCTGATCGTGGCCGTGGGGCTGGTCATCCGTAACTATCTGTCGTATCTCAATCTGCTGCTGGTGGCCCGGGTGTCGGCGGTGATTATTACGGTGATCGCGATTATCTCGGTATTTTCGGTGATCGCCTATCGCATGGGGCTCAACGCCGGGCTGACCATTACCTTCTTCCCCATGATCATTCTGTCCTGGACCATCGAGCGCATGTCGATTCTCTGGGAAGAGGAAGGCCCCAGAGAAGTGCTGATCCAGGGCGGCGGCAGCCTGATGACCGCGGTCATCGTGTATCTGGCCATGAATAACCCGCTGGTGCGCCATATCACCTTCAACTTTCTGGGCGTGCAGCTGATCCTGATGGCGTTGATTCTGCTGCTGGGCAACTATACCGGCTACCGGCTTTTAGAGCTGCGTCGCTTCAAGCCAATCACTGATGACGAGCCGGATACATGAACTGGCTGAACAACTGGACGCGGCCGTCGCGGCTGAAGGCCAAGGGCATCATCGGGATGAACCGGCGTAATATCTATTACATCGGCCGCTACAACGATCGCCGCCTGTATCCGCTGGTGGATGACAAGCTGCAAACCAAGCTGCTGGCCCAGACCCACGACATCACCACCCCGGCGCTCATCGGGACGGTCAGGACGCAGTTTGGCGTCAAACGGATAGCCTCGATGTTGCCGAGGCATGCCGGCTTCGTGGTCAAGCCGGCCAAGGGCAGCGGCGGCAAGGGGATTCTGGTCGTCGACAAGGCGGATGACGGCGGCTTTGCCAAGCCCAGCGGCGCGCGCCTGACACTTGCGGATATTCAGCGGCATGTGTCCAATATCCTCTCAGGGCTGTATTCGCTGGGCGGTTCCCCCGACGTGGCAGTGGTGGAAACGCTGATCAACTTTGAAGACAGCATGATGGCCTATACCCACGAAGGCGTGCCGGATATTCGCGTCATCGTGTTCAAAGGCTATCCGGTCATGGCAATGATGCGGCTGTCTACCGCCGCCTCCGACGGCAAGGCCAATCTTCACCAGGGGGCCGTGGGCGTGGGGATCGACATGGCCAGCGGCCACGCTCTGCGCGGCGTGCAGTTTGATCGCCCCTGCCAACGGCACCCCGATACCCGCCATGATCTGGCCAGCCTGGTGGTGCCGCAGTGGGACACCCTGCTGAACCTTGCCGCCAGCTGTTACGAAATGACCGGGCTGGGCTATCTGGGGACCGACATGGTGCTGGATCGGGAACACGGTCCGATGCTGCTGGAACTCAACGCCCGCCCGGGGCTGGCTATCCAGATGACCAACGGCGAAGGACTACGCCGCCGCCTGGATCTGATCGAGGAGCAGCCGAACAACCTGCCGCCGGCCGAACGCGTAGCGTTTGCACAGCGACACTTTGCCCGCCAGAGTGAGCTGGTGACACCCGCCGCTCGCCGTTCGGTATAAGAGCAGCCCGGACGACGATGCGCCCTGTCACCGATGCTTCTATCGGTCTTTCTACTACCGATTTTTCTACTACCGATTTTTCTACTACCAATCCTGCTACTACCGATCTTTCAGAGCGAGCCCGCATCATGCCCCATTTTGCGTCCGATCCGGTCAGCACGCTGTTCAAGCGCCTCGAAGGCGCCCTGCCCGACGATACGCTGCCCGCCGCCGTCGAGGTGTTGGATGCCGTTGGCTTCAACGCCGACGGCCTGATTCCCGCCATTGCCCAGCAGCACGACAGCGGCGAGGTGCTGATGATGGCGTGGATGAACCGCGAAGCGCTGGAAGAAACGCTGTCTACCGGTCGGGTCTGCTATTTTTCGCGTTCCCGGGGCAAGCTCTGGCGCAAGGGGGAGTCTTCCGGCCAGCAGCAGCGGCTGAAAGCCGCGGCTCTGGACTGCGATGGCGATACTCTGCTCTTGCAGGTAGAGCAAACCGGGGCAGCCTGCCACAGCGGTCGGCGCAGCTGCTTCTACGTGGATATCACCACGGCCCCACAGATCAACCAGGCCCCGCAGGTTGATCCGGCCAGTCTTTACGGAAGTAAAACGTGATACGTCTGCTGCGCCGCTGCCTGGCCGGCGTCATGATCGCGGTGGTGCGTGTTTATCAGTGGGTCATCAGCCCGCTGCTGGGGCCGCGCTGCCGGTTCTGGCCCAGCTGCAGTGCCTATACGGTCGAGGCCCTGCAGGTTCACGGGCCGGCAAGAGGCGGACTGATGGCGATCCGGCGCATCGGCCGCTGCCACCCGGGCAGCGACGGCGGGATTGATCCGGTCCCCGGCGGCCCCAGCGAAACCCTCTGCCGCGAAGACCCCGAGCTTGACGAACACTTTCGGCCGCGCCGGCGCGAGGATTAGCCCGTCTGCCCGGTGCGGCGGCGAAAAATCACACTGAGGTTGTTGGCCGGCATGTCCACGATGGCTTCCCGTATCAGGCCGTTGGCGGCCGCTTCGGCCTCGACCTTTTCCAGATCGCGTATACCCCAGGCCGGGTTGCGCGCTTGCAGATCCCGGTCGAACGCTTCGTTGCTGGCCGAGGTGTGCCGGCCGTCGCGCCGGTAAGGGCCGTAAAGAAAGAGTACGCCGCCCTCGCCAAGGTGGTCACCGGCCTGTTGCATCAGCGCGGTGGTCAGGTGCCAGGGCGAAATATGGATCAGGTTGAGAGCGACCACGGCATCGAACTCGGTGCCCTGCCATGTTTCAGGCCAGCCGGCGGTAACGTCCAGCGCCACCGGGGCCAGCAGGTTGTCGCCCCGCCCTGCCTGGTGCTCGTGCCGACGCCAGGCTGCGATGGAGGCAAGCGCCGAGTCGGCGGTATCGCTGGGCTGCCATCGCCAGCCGGGCATGGCGCGGGCAAAATGCACGCCGTGTTCGCCACTGCCGCTGGCAAGCTCCAGCACCCGGGCCCGAGACGGTAGATGCTCGCGCAACACCGCCAGAATCGGCTCGCGGTTACGCTGCGCTGCCGGGCTTTCCCTGCGTTCGGGCATGGTTTCGATCGCTCCTTGAGGCGGCGGGCCATCGCCGGCAGGTCACAACATTCAGCCGGCGGCGTCGGCCACGCGGAAAATCCGCTGCAACATGGCATTCAAGCCGTTGCTGCGGGTGGGCGAAAGGTGCTTGTCCAGCCCCAGGTCGGCAAGAAAGTGCGGCTCGGCGGCGCGAATTTCGTCCGCGCTGCGCTCGCTGTAGATGCGCAGGAGTACCGCAATCAGCCCCGACACAATCGCCGCATCCGAGGTGGCATAAAACGTCAGCCGGCCGTCCTGCTCTTCGTGGTTC
Source organism: Vreelandella jeotgali Hwa (assembly GCF_000334215.1). Lineage (GTDB taxonomy): Bacteria > Pseudomonadota > Gammaproteobacteria > Pseudomonadales > Halomonadaceae > Vreelandella > Vreelandella jeotgali. The sequence goes on from NZ_AMQY01000014.1 coordinate 377,346, forward strand.
ATCCAGACGTTGGACTGACACCCCTGAATCTTGTACTCCTCGACCTTCCACGCCTCGGGAAACGCCGGTAGCTGCTTTCCCATGTCAATAATGTACTGGTAGCGATCCATCCAGTTGTCGAACATCTCGAACTCTTCGACGAGCTCTTGCTGGGCTTCTTCGGCGCTCATGGCGAGTCCTGTGCTGTCGGTGAATATGGCCGCATTATAACGCCTTGGCGCCCGGGAGAAACGTCGATTGGCGCTTATTGTTGCGGCGTCAGGCGGTGGCGCTGCTGTTCGGCGTGCCAGTGGGCGTCTTCGCTGTGCAGATAGCGCGAGGTGGTATCCAGCCGGGCATGCCGCGCGCTTTCCGCGAGATAGTGCAGGCCGATGCCCGCCTGGGCCTGATGGGTAATGGCGGTATGGCGGAGCCAGTGCGGCGTCGCGCGGCGCAGAGTGTCCACCTGCACCGCGGAGCCGCCCTCGTTTTCCAGCGTCTCGGCGGCGTGGGCAAACGCCCGGCGGATGAGGCGGTAAAGTTGATTGTCGCTGATACCCCGCTGGCCATCGAGCGCGCGCATCACCGGCGTATCTTCGGCATGGGCGGGCAGCGGTTCAAGCCCCAGGGTGCGCCGCCAGTCGCCGAGGCAGTCAAGAAAATCCTCCGGCACCGGCACGTCGGCGAGCTTGCCGCCCTTGCCTGTCACCCGCCACCAGATGCGCCCTTCCCGGGTAAAAAAATCCGCCATGCGGGCGGCCGCCATTTCGGCGATACGCGGCGCCAACAGGTAGGCAAAGCCGAACGCAAAGCGCAGCCGCGCCCTCTCGTAGCGCTGTCGCCGAGTGGCATCGCCAGCCAGCGGCCGGTTCAGCCACTGCCAGAGCCACGCCCAGAGGTCACTTTCCAGATAGCGCTCGATGCGCTCGGCGCGGTTGTTCAACCGCCGGGATTTGTCGCGCATCAGCCGGAGCGGATTGTGCCGCACCCATCCCGACTCCACCAGCCAGCTGAACATGCCCTGCAGAATCACCAGCGCCTGTCGGCGGCTCGCCGGCGACAACGCTCCGCGAAACGGCCGCCAGTCGGGATGGTCTTCCGGCCGCGTGGGTCCCATCCAGCTTGACGGCGGATCGGCGAGAAAAACCTCGAAGCGACGCAGCGCTTCGCGGTCCATGCCGGACAGCGTCGCTCCCTGCTCATCCAGCCACAGCAGCAAACGGCGCGCCTCCCGCCGATAGGCGCGCCAGGTCTGCGGCGTCTCCTGGTATTCCGCCAGCCACTGAGCGACCGCCTGGGCGTCGGTTGTGGCGTTAATCAGCAAGCCGCTGCCGCCCTGCTGTGCCGGCGGGAGCACGGGCGCTGTATGGCTGTCGGCTGTGGCGGCCGGCGTCCTTTCCAGCTGGGCGGTAGTGCCCGGGGCGGGCCATTTAGCGGGGTTGCGCATGCTTTTCTGCTTTCACCGGTGACGGTGTGCTGATTTTGCCGCTGTAGCCCTATAAATTCAAGATAAGGCGGGTAATCCTGAATTTATATAGCTATTCATAAATAAATTACGTAATACGTATTATGTAATAATTGCCTTTCGACGGTAATACGCTGACAATACGCTGGCAATAACCGGCAGCATCATGCGATCAGGGAGTACGGGACATGGCACGCAACGGTATTCAGTACGCCGACGTTCACCGGGCGATTGACGAGCTTATTGCCCGGGGGGATACCCCGAGCGTGCAGCGTATTCGCGAGATATTGGGGACCGGCAGTTTCACCACCATCAGCGAGCACTTCCGCCAGTGGCGCGATGAGCGCGAACACAACCGCGACGTGCCGCCGGCCGGTGAAGTGCCCGAGAGCGTGGTAACGCTGGCCACGGAGCTATGGCATCAGGCGCGACATGCGGCCAACGAGGGGTTGGCCCACTATCGCGAGGAAGCCGATGGTCATGTAAAAGCCGCACAGGCAGACAAGCAGCAGGCAACGCTTGAGGCGGAAAATGCCGCCCAGCGGGAAAGCGCGCTGGCGGAGCACCTGCGGCACCGCGAAGCGCATATCGAAGGATTGAGTACCCGGCTGGCGGAAAGCGGTTCGCAACAGGAACACTTGCAGCAACGGTGCGACAGCGCCGAAGCGTCGCGCCGCGCCGAGGCACAAAAACGCGCCGAGCTGGAAACGCAGCTACAGCAGCAGGCGCGGACGCATGAACAAGCGCTGGAGGACCGTCAGGCCGGGTTTGAAAAGCAGCTTGCCGAGGAACAGCAGCGTAACGAAACCACCGAAAGCAAGCTGCTGGCGCTGCTCGATAGCGTGCGCCAGGAACGCCTCAACGATGACAAGACGCACGCCAGACGCCACCGCCAGCTTGAAACGCGCCTTGAAGAAGCGACGACCGCCAAGGCTGACGCCGAGCAGGAGCTCAGGCGTCACGAAGAGGCGCGGAATTACTGGCAGCAGCGCTGCGAGCAGGCGGAAGCCGAAGCCCAACGGCACCGCGATGCAGCGGCTCGAGAGAAGCAGACTGCCGGACAGCTGCGCGAGAAACTCGAGCGTGCGGAGGGACTGCTGGCCAGCGAGCGCGACCGGCGTGCCCGGGACGACGGCTGGCAGACCGAGCTGGATCAGCGTCTGGACGCGCTACACCGGAAAATCGCCACGCTGCCCGCTTCAACCCTGAATGACGACGACAACCAGTTGCCCGCTCCGTCCGGATCGTCAAGCGACGACTGAAGCGGCTTGCGACAGCTTTGGGAGGTGCGCAGCCCTGAGGCTGCGCCGGGGGTGTGCTGAAGATGTGCTGGAACTGTGTTGGAGGCGTGTTGGAAAAAGCATAGGCCGGAAAACGGTTCTAAAAGCTTTCCCAGTCGTCTACGGCGGACTCTGACGCGGCAGAAAGCGAGCGGCTGCGTACCGGCGCGGGCAGTTCGCTGTCCGCCTTGCCTGTGGTTGACGCCGGCAACGGTGTCGCAGACCGGTTTGGCGTCAGCTTGCGCGTGGTCGAGAACATCGCCGCGCTGGCAAACAGCTGCTCGTTTTTTTCCTGTACCTGGACGGCATCGCCCTTGAATCCCTCTACCACATGCGTCGACGACTGAGTGGCCCCGTCAATTTCCTGGATGGACTGGTTGATCTGGCTGACGCCTTCCTGCTGCTCCTGAAATGCCGTATTGATCTCGTCCATCAGGTCGTTGACGCGGTGGGAACTGTCGCGGATGGTCTTGATCGCATCGTCCACCGAGCCGGAAATATCCGCGCCCGAAGAGACAACGTCGCGCGCCTGGGTGATGCGCTTCTGCACTTCCTTGGCCGCATCGGCGCTGTGTGAAGCGAGGTTGCGCACCTCTTCGGCGACAACCGAAAAGCCGCGCCCGTGTTCACCGGCGCGTGCCGCTTCGACGGAGGCGTTAAGCGCGAGAATGTTGGTCTGAAAGGCGATGCCGTCAATTTTTTCGACCAGCGCTTCCATCTGCCGGGTATGCTCCATGATGTCGTTCATGGCGCCGTTGAGCTGCGTCATTTTCTCGTTGGTATCGTCTACGCTCTGCACGTTGCTGAGGCTGACCCGGGAGGCCGTGGCGGTGCTGTCGGCCGACGTACTCATGGTCGAGCTGATTTCCTCGACGCTGGCCGCCGTCTGCTGAACGGCACTGGCCTGCTGCTGAAAGCGCGACGACAGCTGTTCCGAGCCCTGGCTGAAGTGCTGTGACGTGGATTGCACATCCCCCATGCTCTGGCGGATTTCCAGCACGATGGTTTCCAGCGAGCGGCGTAACAGCTCCATGCTGTACATGGCGCGCCCGACTTCATCATTGCCGGAGAAATCCACGCTGCAGTGCAGGTTGCCGCCGGCCACTTCCATGGCCATGCCTTCAATCGAACCGAGGTTACGACCCAGCCGGCGGGTCATATTCACCCCGAAGGCCAGGGTCACCAGCACCCCGAGGGTGCCGAGAGCCAGCAGGATCCGCGTCAGCAACGCCTGGCGCTCCGACGCATCGGCTGCCGTGCGGTTAACAAACTGGCCGTATTCCTCCTCCAACGAGGCCAAAGTTCTGTCCCAGGCCGGCGCCAGGTCCTGCAGGAACTGCGTATTCAACGCCCCGGCCTTGTCGAAATGGCCCTGACGGATGGCGGCCGCAATGGGCTCGACGCCCTGGTTGACATAGCGCTCCATGCGTGCCTGCTCTGCGCTGATATCCATGCCTTCCTCGCCGGCACGGGTGACGGCCCGGTTCCATGAGGAGAGCATGTCTTCCTTGAGCGTCTCGGCACGCTGTTGAAACGCCGCCGTGTCCAGGTCGTCTCCCCGAGCCAGCGCGCGGTTGATATTACGCCGCACGGCAATCGACTCATTGCCGACCCGGCCGAGGGCTTCCACGGCGTCAAGGTGACCTCTGACGTCATCCAGCGCCGCATTACCGCGGGTGCCGTTATACACCCCGGTGGCCACCAGCGCCGTGAGTATCAGCACACTGCTGGCCATTGCCAGGCGGCTTTTGGTCACCAGGCTATCCAGGCGGAAGGAAAACAAGCGGCGCAGGCTGTAACGGCGCATGATGGTCCCCTTGCGGATGATCCAGCGTGACCGGTTGCCGTTTTCGCGCATGTCCTGATAGACGGCCAGGGCGTGGGTTATCTCGCTGTCCGTGGGCTTGACGCGCAGCGAACAATAGCCGGTGGTTTGCCCGTTTTGCCTCAGCGGCGTGACGTTGGCCTTGACGATGTAAAAACCGCCATCCTTGCGCAGATTCTTGATGACCCCGGACCAGGATTTTCCGCGTTGCAGCGACGCCCACATATCGGCAAACACCGCTTTGGGCATGTCGGGATGGCGCACGATGTTGTGCATCGACCCCACCAGCTCGTCACGCTCAAATCCGCTGGCATCAATAAATGCCTGGTTAGCTTCAAGAATCATACTGTCAGGACGGGTGCGACTGACCAGTACATCGTAATCGCCAAGGATATATTCGGACGGCATGAGAGCTTCCTTTATCGGTCCATCGACACGCGAGTCCTTCGCAGTGGCGCGAAGCCGCGCAAGCGCAGGTGCGGCCCGGGTTTCGACACAAATGCCGAGCAGTGCCAAGCCCAACCTGCGTTACATGATGATACGTTACGTGCGCTTTTAATACACAACATAGCGTAAAACTGCAAAATGGTCTCTAAACCATTCGATATCAGTTTTCGCTTATCAAATACGCCGAATGTTGACGGTGACTTTCTTCAGGTTTTAAATTTAAGCCCAGGTTTAATTTGTTGTGATAGGGTCATTCATCGGCGCCGGCAGGCCCAGGGTCCGTGGTTGTCGATCGCCGGTGGTTGATTCAAAAGAGACAGGGAGCAGGAGCGTGACAGAGGCAGAACGGCGGCTCTTCGAGTGGTTCAGCATGATCAGGGCGGCGGCGCCCGGGGCGCGACAATAATGAGTGCGGAGCCGTTATCCAGCGATGCCCCGGCGGCCGGTGACCAGGCGACAGACTCCGCGGCTCGGGCGTCTCTTGACGGCCACACCCGCGGATTCAAGGCGCTATGGCCGTTTCTCGGGCCGGCGTTTATTGCGGCTGTGGCCTATATCGATCCGGGTAATTTCGCGACCAATATCGCCGCGGGGTCCACCCACGGCTATATGCTGCTGTGGGTGGTGCTGCTGTCGAACGTCATGGCGATTCTGGTACAGGCCATGTCGGCCAAGCTGGGGATTGCCACCGGACGCAACCTGCCGGAAATCTGCCGCGAGCGCTTTCCCCGGCCGATGACTATCGGCCTCTGGATTCAGGCGGAATTCATCGCCATTGCCACCGATCTGGCGGAGTTTATCGGCGGTGCGCTGGGGCTGAATCTGCTTTTTGGCATCCCGCTTTTTCCCGCCGCGCTGATTACCGGGGTGTTTTCGTTTGCTCTGCTGGAGCTCCAGCGCCGCGGCTACCGCTGGCTGGAAGCCGGCATTGCCTGTCTGGTGGGTATCGTGGTGGTCTCGTTCGCCTATCAGGTGGTTATGGCCAAACCGGACGGCAGCGCCCTGCTATACGGGCTGACGGTGCCGCACTTCGCCGGTTCCGAAAGCGTGCTGCTGGCTGCGGGTATCCTGGGCGCCACGGTCATGCCCCACGTGATCTACCTGCACTCGTCGCTGACCCAGCGCCGGGTAACGGGCCGCAACGAGGCCGAGCGCCGCCGGATTTTCCGCTTTGAGATGGTCGATATTCTGATTGCCATGGCCATTGCCGGCGTTATCAACGGCGCAATGCTGGTCATGGCGGCGGGGTTATTTTTCGGCAGCGGCGATATCGTATCGTCCATCGAAGGCGCTTTTGCCCGCCTGGGCGACCAGATTGGTCCCTTTGCCGCCCTGCTGTTCGGCATCGGCCTGCTGGCCAGCGGCTTTTCCAGCTCGTCGGTGGGCACCATGAGCGGGCAGGTAGTGATGCAGGGCTATATCAACCGCCGGATCCCCCTCTACCTGCGCCGTTTGATCACCATGCTGCCGGCGCTGGCTGTGCTCTGGTTCGGGCTGGACCCCAGCGCTTCGCTGGTGCTGAGCCAGGTAGTGCTATCGTTTGGTATCCCTTTCGCGCTGATCCCGCTGATTATGTTCTGCTCCAACCGCACACTCATGGGCACCCTGGTCAACCACCGCTGGACCACCCGGCTTGCCTGGCTGATCGCTCTGGTGATTATCGCGCTGAACGTCTTCCTGATTTATCAAACCCTGGCAGGTCTGTGAAAGTGATTCCGTGAATCCCCAATAAAACGGCCCGGGCTAGTGCGCTAGCCCGGGCCGTTTTGTTTCGGCGTTAAATAGTAGTTATTAAATAATAGTCGTTAAATAGTCGGCATTGATAGTACGTGTTAATAGTACGTATTAATAGTAGGCGTTGGTGGTATCCGAGTGGTCGGTGACGTCGCGGATACCGCCCATTTCGGGGATACGTTCCAGCAGAGTACGTTCGACACCGTGCTTGAGCGTGATATCCACGGCTGCGCAGCCCTGACAGCCGCCGCCGAAGGAGAGCACGGCGATGTTGTCGTCGAGCAGTTCAACCAGCCGAACCTCGCCGCCGTGAGCCGCAAGCCCCGGGTTGATTTCGCTGTAGAGCACGTAGTTGACGCGGTCTTCCAGCGGGCTGTCGGCGTTGACCTTGGGCATTTTGGCGTTGGGCGCCTTGATAGTCAGCTGGCCGCCCATGCGGTCGGCGTTGAAATCGACCACCGCCTCTTCGAGGAAGTTGACGCTGTTCTTTTCCAGAAAAACGCGCAGCTTTTCCAGCTCGAGCGCCACGTCATCGGCCTCTTCCTCGCCCGGGCGGCAGTAGGCCAGGCAGGTCTCAGCGTAGGGCGTGCCCGGCTGGGTAATGAAGATGCGCACGGCGATACCGTCGACCTCCTGCTTTTCCAGCAGCTCGGCCAGGTAATCCTGCGCGCTCGGGGTGATCTCGATGCCCTGCTTGTCGTCGTCGGTAGTATCCTGCGTCAGGGTCGCGTCTTGTGCTTCAGCGGTCGTCGTCATGGGCATTAACTCCTGCGGAGGCAGCGATGCTGCGCACTGCGAAAATCATTTGACCTTATCATAAGCAAAACCAGGCGCCGACACAATCCTGAGTATTTTACTCGGCTTTGCCGGCCAGCTGCGCGCCAGAGGTTACTTTGGTAGGATAGGCGCCCGCCCGTCGCGCCCGCTCACCTGCCGACGGCATAACAAGACAATCCGATTCCCTGACGGTGATGCTGGAGATTTCCCCTCGCTATGGCTGCTAGTGCTTTGACCGCGACCCTTGAAGAACGCCTTGCGCAACGCATTCTGATTCTCGACGGCGGCATGGGCACCATGCTGCAAAACGCGCAGCTGAGCGAGTCGGAGTTTCGCGGCGAACGCTTCAGCGACTGGTCCGACAACCTCAAGGGCAACAATGACCTCCTGGTGCTGACCTGCCCGGACGTGGTGACGCGCATTCATCGCGATTATCTCGACGCCGGCGCCGACATCATCGAGACCAACACCTTCAACAGCACCCGGCTGTCGCAGTCGGATTACGGCATGGAGGCGCTGGTTGGCGAGCTCAACTTCGAGGCCGCGCGGCTGGCGCGCGACGTCTGCGACCGCGTGGCGGCGGAAACCGGCACGCCGCGCTACGTGGCCGGTGTACTGGGGCCCACGTCGCGCACCGCTTCGCTGTCACCGGACGTCAACGACCCGTCCAAACGCAACGTCACCTTTGATGCCCTGCGGGAAAACTACCTCGAAGCGGCAACGGCGCTGATCGACGGCGGCGCCGATTTGATTCTGCTGGAAACCATCTTCGACACGCTCAACGCCAAGGCGGCGATCTATGCCCTGGAAGAGCTTTTCGAGGCGCGCGGCGAGCGCACCCCGGTGATGATCTCGGGCACCATTACCGACGCCTCCGGGCGCACGCTTTCCGGCCAGACCACCGAGGCGTTCTGGAACTCGGTGCGCCACGCCAATCCGTTCTCCGTGGGGCTGAACTGCGCGCTGGGCGCGCAGGAGCTGCGCCCCTACCTGGCCGAGCTGGCGGACAAGGCCGATACCTTTGTTTCCGCGCACCCCAACGCCGGGCTGCCCAACGAGTTCGGCGAATACGACCAGTCGGCGGAAGAAATGTCGTCGATCGTCGCCGAATTTGCCGAGAGCGGGCTGGTCAACATCATCGGCGGCTGCTGCGGCTCGGCGCCCGAGCACATCCGCATGATCGCCGAGGCCGTGGCCGACATGGCGCCCCGCGAAGTGCCCGAACGCCCCGCCGCCTGCCGGCTGTCGGGTCTGGAGCCGTTCAACATCCAGGCCGACTCGTTGTTCGTCAACGTCGGCGAACGCACCAACGTCACCGGCTCGGCGCGCTTCAAGCGGCTGATCAAGGAAGAAGACTACACCACGGCGCTGGAAGTCGCGCTGGAGCAGGTGGAAAACGGCGCCCAGGTCATCGACATCAACATGGACGAAGGCATGCTCGAATCCCGGGATGCCATGGTGCGCTTTCTCAACCTGATCGCCGGCGAGCCCGATATTGCCCGGGTGCCGATCATGATCGACTCCTCCAAATGGGAGATCATCGAGGCGGGTCTGGCGTGCATTCAGGGCAAGGCCATCGTCAATTCCATCTCGCTCAAGGAAGGCGAGGAACCGTTCCGTGACCAGGCGATCAAGTGCCAGCGCTTTGGCGCGGCCGTGGTGGTCATGGCGTTTGACGAAGAAGGTCAGGCCGATACCTTTGCCCGCAAGACGCAAATCTGCGAACGCGCCTATCGCCTGCTGGTCGATGATATCGGCTTCCCTGCCGAGGATATTATCTTTGACCCCAATATATTCGCCATTGCCACGGGCATTGAAGAGCACAACAACTACGCGGTGGACTTTATTCAGTCCGCCGAGTGGATTCGCGACAACCTGCCCCACGCCATGCTCTCCGGCGGCGTTTCCAACGTCTCGTTTTCGTTTCGCGGCAATAACGCCGTGCGCGAGGCCATCCACTCGGTATTTCTTTACCATGCGGTGCATGCCGGGCTGACCATGGGCATCGTCAACGCCGGCCAGCTGGGCGTTTACGACGACCTGGACGCCGAGCTGCGCGACGCCGTGGAAGACGTGGTACTCAACCGCCGCGATGACGCCACCGAGCGCCTGCTCGACCTGGCCGAAAGCTACAAGGATGCCGCCGCGGGGGGCAGCGCCAAAAAGGAAGACCTGGCGTGGCGCGACTACGCAGTAGGCAAGCGCATCGAACACGCGCTGGTCAAGGGCATTACCAGCCATATCATCGACGATACCGAGGAAGCCCGGCAGCAGTTTGACCGCCCCATCGAGGTCATCGAAGGCCCGCTGATGGACGGCATGAACGTCGTCGGCGATCTGTTCGGCGCGGGCAAGATGTTTCTGCCCCAGGTAGTCAAGTCCGCTCGGGTGATGAAGCAGGCGGTAGGCCATCTGCTGCCGTTTATCGAGGAAGAAAAGGATGAAAACACCCAGGCCAAGGGCAAAATTGTCATGGCCACGGTCAAGGGCGACGTCCACGACATCGGCAAGAACATCGTCGGCGTGGTGCTGCAGTGCAATAACTACGAGGTGATTGACCTGGGCGTCATGGTCCCCGCCGAGAAAATTTTGCAGACGGCCATCGACGAAAACGCCGACATGATCGGACTGTCCGGACTGATCACGCCGTCGCTCGACGAAATGGTCAGCGTGGCGAAGGAAATGCAGCGCCGCGAGTTTGACGTGCCGCTTCTCATCGGCGGCGCGACCACGTCCAAGGCACACACCGCGGTGAAAGTCGATCCGCAGTATCAGAACCCGGTGATCTATGTCACCGACGCGTCCCGGGCAGTCGGCGTGGCCAGCCGGCTGCTGGCCGATAACCTCAAGGACGACTATGTGGCCGATATTCGCGCCGAATACGACAAGGTCCGCGAGCGCAACGCCAGGCGCAAGCCCAAGACCGCCGACCTGACCTACGAACAGGCGCGCAGGCGCCGCTTCCGTACCGACTGGGACAGCTATACCCCGCCGGTGCCCCATGTTCAGGGGCGGGTGACGTTCGAGGATTACGATCTCGAGCAGATTATCGATTTCATCGACTGGACGCCGTTTTTTCTCAGCTGGCAGCTGGCGGGCAAGTACCCCAAAATCCTCGACGACAAGGTCGTGGGCGAAGCCGCGCGCAGCCTCTTTGCCGATGCCCGGGCGATGCTCGAGAAAATGGTCAGTGAAAAACGTATTCGCGCGCGCGGCGTCATCGGCCTCTGGCCGGCCAACAGCGTCGACGACGATGAGATCGAAATCTACCGCGATGAAAGCCGCACCGAGGTCGTTGAACGGCTGTTCCACATTCGTCAGCAAACCACCAAGGGGCGCGACGGCCTCTGCTATAGCCTGGCGGACTTCATCGCACCCAAAGACAGCGGCAAGCCCGACTGGATCGGCGGTTTTGCCGTGACCACCGGACACGGCGTGGAAGAGCTCAGTCAGACCTACAAGGACGCCGGCGACGACTATAACGCCATCATGGTGCAGGCGCTTACCGACCGCATGGCCGAGGCCTTTGCCGAGCTGCTCCACGAGCGGGTACGCAAGGAATACTGGGGCTATGTACCCGACGAAACGCTGGATAACACCGCGCTGATTGCGGAAAAATATCAGGGCATTCGCCCGGCGCCGGGCTATCCCGCCTGCCCCGACCATACCGAGAAAGCCAGGCTGTTCGAGCTGTTGGACGCCACCGAGCAAACCGGCCTCGAACTCACCGAAAATTTTGCCATGTGGCCCGCGGCCGCGGTGGCCGGCTGGTATTTCTCTCATCCGGAAGCGAAGTATTTTTCTACCGGCAAGATCACACGGGATCAGGTGGAAGCCATCGCCGAGCGCAAGGGGCGCACGCTCGACGATATGGAGCGCTGGCTGGCGCCCGTGCTCTCCTACGACCCGGCCTAAGCAGTGACGCTGCTGGCCCCGCGCCGCCTCAAGGTGATGCGCCTGGCGCTGCCGGTGATGCTGGGCATGCTGTCGCAAAGCGTGCTCAACCTGATCGACGCTGCGCTGGTGGGCTCGCTGGGCGACGTTGCGCTGGCCGGCGTGGGCGTAGGCGGCTACGTCATGTTCATGATGACCGCGCTGGTCTTCGGCCTGTCATCGGCGGTGCAGTCGCAAACCGCCCGGTGTCTGGGCGCGGAAGACAGCGCCCCGGCCCGACCGCTCAACGCCGGGCTGATGCTGGCCGCGCTGATGGCGATCCCGCTGAGTCTGCTCGCCTGGTGGCAGGCGCCGGCGTTGATCGGCTGGATCAGTCCGGCGGCGGACGTTGAGGCACTCGGCGTGAGCTATTTCCGCTGGCGCGTGGCGACCCTGGTCGTGGTAGCGATGACGCTCTGTCTGCGCGGCTACTGGAACGGCCGTCAGCAGACCGGCATGTATCTGCGCATCATTCTCTGTGTGCATGCCTTCAACGTGGCGGCCAGTATCGGGCTGATTTTCGGCGTGGCCGGCCTGCCGGCCATGGGCGCGGAAGGCGCCGGTGCGGGCACGGCGCTCTCGCTGTGCCTGGGGCTGGTACTGTGGTGGGCCGTCAGCGTGAAAGGCGCGCGAACTCAGGGTTTTTTGACCTGCCTGCCCTCCCTGCGCGGCTTTTGTCGGCTGGCAGCGCTGGTTTGGCCGCATTCGCTACAGCAGCTCTGGTTTGCTGCCGGCTATGCGGTGCTATTCTGGATGCTGGGTCAGATCGGTACTCAAAGCGTGGCGGTGGGCCATGTGCTGATCAACCTGTCGCTGCTGCTGGTGTTGCCCGGCGTGGGCGTGGGCGTGGCGGCCATGAGCCTGGTGGGTGATGCCCTGGGGCGTGACGCGCGCGCAGATGCGCACCGCTGGGGGCTGGATGCGCTGAGGCTGGCCTGGCTTTTATTGACAACCCTTGCGCTGCCCATGCTGATGTTTCCGCAGGCCATACTCGGCCTCTTTCTGGATAGCGCCGAGCTCGTCACTATGGGGACCCTGCCGCTCAGATTGACCGGGGCGATGATGGTACTGGATGCCGCCGCGCTGGTGCTGGCCCAGGCGCTGATGGGCGCCGGTGCACAGCGTACGGTGATGGCGCTGACGCTTTCCATGCAGTGGCTGGTATTCCTGCCGCTGGCCTGGGCGGTGGGCGTGGGCTGGGGCTATGGACTCTCGGGGATCTGGCTGGTGCAGCTGGGCTACCGGGTATTGAACTCGCTGGGCTTTTTCTGGATCTGGCAGCGCCGCCGCTGGGCGCTGCCGGAAGCTACACTGCGTTAGTCGGTACTGTAATCCGGCACGTTATCCGGCTCTCCAGCCGATACCTTTTAGCCGGTATTTTTCAGCCGCGGCGCTTCTGTTGGCGCTCGCGGTTGTGGGCCTTGGCTCGCCGGCTTTTTCGCAGCATCACCCAGGTGGCGCCCAGGCCGCCCCGGTGGGATTCGGCCGACACATACGCCTGGACCTGGTCGAACTGCACAAGCCATTTGGCTACATAGGAGCGCAGCACGTTGGCCGGGCTGTCAACTTCACGCCCGCGGCCGTGGACAATCAGCAGCGAGCGCAAATCGTTATCGGTGGCGTCGCGGATAAAGCCAAACAGCCGCTGCCGGCATTCGCCCAGCGGGCGGCGCAACAGGTCCAGCTGCGCCTGCACCGGATAGCCGCCGTGCTTGAGCTTATCCGCCACGCCCTGCTGGATGCCGTCGCGGCGAAACGCCATGGGGTCCGCCGGCGGCACCAGGTCAACAAAGTCATCCGACAGGAAGTTGCGGGCATTGGCGCCTTCTGCGGTTTCTTCCTCGGCCGCTTCGCGGCGCGCCCGGCCGGCATCGGCCGACGGCGGCGGTGCCTTTCCCGGATCGGCGCGGTTGGTCTGCTCGAGCGGGGTGACATCGTCCATCAACGCCTCGAAATCCATGCGATCGCCCGCCTTGTCGCTGACGTCATTACCTTCTGGCTGGTTCATGTTCTTTCCTCCGGCTGACGGCACATGCGAATCAATAGCATAACAAACCCCGATAGTCCGCTTAAGCGCGGGCTAACCTGGAGTCTTGCCCTGATCGCCCTGTGCCTGATGGTCGCCACCGGCTGGGTCTGGTGGCAATGGTTCAGCCCCTGGGGCTACCATAAGCCGCCGAATACCGCGCCGATCACCCCGGGCACGCATCAGGTGTTTGTCTATGGCACCTTGCGCCATGCGCCGGTTCGTCTGGTGGTGACGGGAGCCTTCACGGATACCGAGCCGGCCACGCTGGCGGGCTATCGCCGCTGCGGGTTGAATATCGCTCCGGCCACGGAGACCCGCGTTGACGGCGAAGTATTCCGGGTCTCTGCCGCCGAGCTGGCGCGGCTGGATCACTACGAGCGCCTGGGCGTGCGCTATACCCGGCATAAGGTCACCCTTGCCGATCATGGTCGCGCCTGGGTATACCGGCGGCTTGACGACCGGCGTGACAGCCGTGTGCCCATTGGCTGCCGGGGCTCTGATACCATGAGCGGCCGTACAAGGCATCCACCTTCCACCGATACTCATCAGGGAGCCCGCCAATGAGCGCCGAACGGCCCTATATTCTTGTGTTGTATTACTCCCGGTCCGGAGCGACCGCTACCATGGCCCGTCAGGTGGTCGAGGGGATTGAAAGCGTTTCGGGAATTGATGCCCGCCTGCGTACGGTGCCCCCGGTCTCGCCGACCTGTGAAGCGGTCGACCCCGAAATACCCGAAGAAGGCGCGGTCTACGTGAGTCACGATGACTTGCGTCACGCCGGCGGCCTGGTGCTGGGCAGCCCCACGCGCTTTGGCAATATGGCCGCGCCGCTGAAGCATTTTCTGGATACCACCAGCGAGCTGTGGCTTAACGGTGCCATGATCGACAAGCCGGCATCGGCCTTTACCTCTACCGCCAGCCTCCACGGCGGCCAGGAAACCACGCTGATGTCCATGCTGCTGCCGCTGCTGCACCATGGCATGGTCTACGCCGGGGTTCCCTACAGCGAAACGGCCCTGCTGGAAACCCGGGGCGGCGGCACTCCTTACGGCACCAGCCACGTTGCCGGTCCGCGCAGCGACCGGCCGGTGGATGAACACGAGCGCGAACTCTGCGTGGCCCAGGGCAAGCGCATGGCCCGTCTGGGGCTCGCACTGCATGCCATGCGGGAGGGCAACTGATGCGCCAATGGCTGGAAAACGTGGAACGCCGACGCGGCCTGGCGCCTCTCACAGCGCGGGCCCGTCAGCTGGTCGTGGCAAGCTTTACCGTTCTGCTGTTGCTGATGGTCTATCGCGGCATGTTGCTTCAGGGCGACGACGGCTTTAACTGGCGCCCTGTCATCGCGTTTATACTGCCGCTGGTGCTGTTTCTGCCGTCGATTCTCGCACGGCGCCCGCGGGGCCATGCCTGGCTGTCGTTTGTCAGCCTGCTGTATTTCATGCAGGGCGTTATGGTCGCCACACTGCCCGAACAACACCTGCGCGGTATTCTGGAAGCCGCAGTCTCGCTGGCGCTGTTTACCGGCTGCATGGCCTACGCGCGCTTTCGCAGCCGGCTGCTGCGCGAGCAGGCCGAGCCATAGCCGGCGCTCTGTCCCACGAAGGTCTCAGCGCCTTACATTTCCAGGTACTAACCTTAGTAGGCTATGATAGGGTAGCGAAGCGGCCTGATCACGGGCCGCTTTCATTATGACAGACCCGATATCAATCACGAGGGAGATGCTCGATGCGTATGATGAAAGCCGGCCTGAGCGCCGCTGCCTGTGCTGCCCTGCTGACTGCCAGCATGACCGCCAATGCGGTTGAGCCGGAAGACGCGATCCACTATCGTCAGTCGGCGCTGGACGTCATGGCATGGCATTTCGGCCCGATTGCCGACATGGCCAAGGGCGACATCGACTATGACGCCGACGAATTTGCGCGCCGCGCGCAGAACGTCAGCGACATGGCCCACATGCCCTGGGAAGGCTTTGTCGAAGGCACCTATCAGAATGACGGCCACGGCGTGGACACCGATGCGCTGGCGAAGATTGCCGACAATCCCGACGATTTCCAGCAAAAGCAGCAGGATCTGATCGACGAAGCGCAAAAGCTGGCCGAGGTTGCCCAGGACGGCGATTTCGCGACCTCACGCGCCCAGCTTTCCAAGGTCGGCAAGACGTGCAAAAGCTGCCACGACGATTACCTCGCCGAATAACGGCGCCTTGGGCCGTATTAAACCGCGGACCGGAAGTAAAGCGAGAAGTAAAACGGGAAGCCTTGGCTTCCCGTTTTTTTGGCCTATTTTCATGAATGGCATATCGGTATTCAGTGCGAATCCAGTCGCCTACCAATACCACCACAGCAGGCTGACCGCACCGGCAACCGCCAGTATCAGCAGCGTCCGCCACAGCGGAATCGATAGCGCCCTGTGGCCGGGGTTGGCATCCAGGGGCGGGCCCGGTAGCCGTTTGCGCCCGGTCAGCATGGCGCCAACCAGCTTTTCCCCCAGCAGCCGGTGAAAGGCGATGGCGCCAATATGCAGGCCAATCAGAATCAACAGCAAGGTGCTGTTGTAGTGGTGTAAAGCGTGCAGCGTTTTGCTGACATCTTCACCCAGCGATGCGTAAAGCGGCGCTTCAAAAAAGATATCGTCGCTGAGAAACAGCCCGCTCAGCCCCTGAAACGTCAGCGATAGCAGCATCAGGACCACCATCCAGCCGCCAACCGGGTTGTGCCCGGCATAGGGTTTTGGCTGGCGCTTGAGCAGGCTGCCGGCATAGATCAGCAGAGTGCGCGGAGAGCGCAGGAAGGTCGTGAATCGGGCAAAAAAGCTGCCGCCAAAGCCCCATAGCCAGCGAAAGCTCAAGAGGCCCAGCGCTACATAGCCGGCCTTGGCATGCGTTTGCGCGGGAAACAGGAAAGGCGCTCCCTCGGTTTTCATGGTGTAGAAAGACACCAGCACGGCGGCCACCAGAGCCCAGTGAAAAAGACGCACGTAGACGTCCCAGACATAGATACGCTGCATCGTTGTTCCTTGCGTCAATCCATCACGGTGTGTCGTTATAACAGTTTCGCATTTATTCAGCTCATCTCATAGAATATCCTGTGGCCTTGCCGCCCTGAATTCAACCAATAAGCGCAGCACCTGCGGTATTCAGTGCTCCGGAGTATTCCCCCAGAAACACCTGTGCCGGTGTTCGATAGCCGAGTCGTTTTCGAGGGCGGTCATTTAGCTTTCTCACCACCCTGCGTAGCTCGGCATCAGTGACTTGGCGGAAGCTGGTTCCCTTGGGAAAATACTGCCGAATCAAGCCGTTGGTGTTTTCATTGGTTCCGCGCTGTCCCGAGCAGTAGGCGTCGCAAAAGTAGGTTCGCGCTGCTACGGCTCTCGCCACGGTCTGGTGCTCCGAAAACTCCGATCCATTATCCAGCGTGATGGTTTTCACCGCCCCTCGACGAGGCTTCAGCAGGCGGATCATGGCCGTTTTCGTCAACGCCGCTGTAATGCTGGGTAGCCGTGCCGCCAGCAGATAACCGCTGCGTCGCTCAACCAGCGTGACGATGCCTGATTGCTTATGCCCCTGCAGTACCGTGTCACCCTCCCAGTGGCCGATGTAGCGCCGCTTCTCAACCTCGGCCGGGCGATGCTCGATACCCACGCGATCAGGTATCTTGCCAAGCCCTGCGCTTTTGGCGTGTGCACGGTGCTTGCTGCGTCTCTTGGGCTGCCGGAGATGTTGCCAAAGCGTGCCACCGCTGGCCTTGTCATCCCAGATCAGAGAGTAGATCCATTGATGACTGACGCCGACGCCGGCCAACGGTGCCATGAACCCACTGATCTGCTCTGGGCTCCACTCCTCACGCAGTCGGTCTGCAACCACAGCGATCAGGCTAGGCAAACGCTTTTTCCACTTCCAGGCGGTGCGTCGTCGGTTATCGCTACACGCCTGAGCCTGTTCGGGATCATAGCCACCGGCCGTCGCGTTGCGGCGCAGCTCACGGCTAATCGTGCTGCTGTGGAGCCTCAGCTCCCTGGCGATCTGTCGCTGGCTTCTACCCAAGTCATGGCGGGCGTAAATCTGGTATCGTTGCGTCTGGGTCAGCTGTTGGTATCCCATGCTCTGCTTCACTTTGGTCGGTAAAGCAGGAAGGGTACCGGCGCTGACCCTCCTACCTCTACCGTGCTGGCCAAAGTGCTGCAGTTATTCTATGAATTCAGGGCCAAAGCGGCAGTTTTGTGTACGGGGCCGTGCTTTTTGGATGATTATCTACCGTTCTACCGTTCGGAGCCGTCTCTACCGTTCTGTGTCGAGTGGAGGCAGACGTTGGAGGCATATATTGGAAGCATGGATTAAAGGCATATATCGGGTGCAGCGTAAGGAGGCAAGCCAGTGATTAGCCCAATATGGCGGGAAGCGGCCCGGCAGACGCTGCCGGTGCTGTTCGGATATCTACCCCTGGGCGCCGCCTTTGGCATTGTCGCCATCGAAGTGGGAATTCCGTGGTACGCCGCGGCAGCGATGTCGCTGATTATCTATGCCGGTGCCGGGCAGTTTCTGGCCACGACGCTGCTGGCTGCCGGGGCCGGGCTGACCGAAGTGGCGGTTGCCACCATGATGCTCAATTCGCGGCACATCTTTTACGGCCTGTCGCTGCTGAAGCGCTTTCAGGGCGCCGGCTGGCGCAAGCCGTACATGATCTTTGCCCTCACCGATGAAACCTACTCGCTGCTGACCAGCCAGACGACCTACTCTCACGCGCTGGGGTTCCGGATCAGCCTGCTTAACCAGCTGTGGTGGATCAGCGGTACTCTCATCGGTATCGCGGTGGGCAGCGCCCAGCTGTTCAACAGCCAGGGCATCGAGTTTGCCCTGACGGCGCTGTTTATCGTGCTGACGCTGGAACAGGCCAAACGGCTGAAACAGGCGCTCCCCTTCATCATCGCGCTGGTAACCGGCCTGAGCGCGGTTCTTTTGCTGCCGGAGCGTCATTTGCTGCTTGGCGCCATCGGCAGCGCCAGTCTCTTGCTGCTGGTGCACTATCGCTATCGTCAACGCCGGGAGAACCACCATGCTGTCTGATCCGGTCTGGCAACTGATTCTGGTCTGTGCGCTGGCGACCTTTGCCACGCGCATACTGCCCTTTGTCGCGCTGTCCAAACAGGCGGATCACCCTCTGATTCTGCATCTCGGGCGTTACCTGCCGCCGGCGGTGATGCTGATTCTGGTGATTTACGCCCTGCGCGACTTCAGCCCGCTGACTGCCGGCTGGCAGCTCAATATGGGAGACAACGGCCTGCCGTTGATTCTGGCCTCGCTGCTGGTCGCCGGCATGCACGTCTGGCGGCATAACGCCCTGCTTTCGATTGTGCTGGGCACCGTGGCCTATATGGTCATGGTTCAGCTGGGCTGGTCGGTATAGACGCTTGAGCTTTGGCGCTATACCAGCCAACATGGCGCAAATGACTCAAGAGAGACATACCATGACACGCAATATCGCCGATATAAGGCGTGACTATGAAGGCGGTCGTCTCGACGAAGCCGACATGCCCGACGACCCCTTTGCCCTGTTTGATGAATGGCTGTCGCTGGCGCTGGACAACGAAGGTGAAGACGGCAACGCCATGACGCTGGCCACGGCCGATAGCCAGGGCCGGCCACACGCCCGCATCGTGCTGCTGAAAGGGTTTGACGACAACGGCATGGTGTTTTACACCAACTATCACAGCCACAAGGGCAGCGAACTCAACAACGTGCCCTATGCCGCCCTGACCTTCTGGTGGCCATCCATTTCGCGTCAGGTGCGTATCGAGGGCAGCGTTGAGCAGGTGGAGGACGAGGAGTCCGACAGCTACTTCCATAGCCGCCCCCGCAACAGCCGTCTGAGCACCTGGATTGCCACCCAGAGCGTGGTTATTCCCAACCGCAACTGGATTGAAGAACGCCAGAAACGCTTTGAAAGCGCCTACGACAACCAGGAAATCCCCCGTCCGCTTCACTGGGGCGGCTATCGCGTTACCCCCGGCATGATCGAGTTCTGGCAGGGGCAGCCCAGCCGCCTTCACGATCGCGTCCGCTACGAGCGCCGCGACGGTGACAGCTGGCAATGCTTCCGCCTGGCCCCCTGACATCCCTGCCTTTTCGGCACCGCCGGGCAGCTGCCGTTTGAGGGCGTAGCACGCATCATCGACAACTGCCCGGATACATCACCTCTATCCAGCACCCGGCACAAGCCCTGCACCGGGGCGTCACTCCAGGGTTACGGGTTTTCCAGACGGTGGCGCTGCCATTCGTTCTGCGGTTCATTCAGACGCATTACGGCATCGATGACCTGTTCTTCCATGTTATAGCGGCAGGTAAAGCCCAGGTGGGTCATCAGCGCCCGCATGGGATGGTTGTCGATCATGATAGTGCCTTCCATCTCGATGATACCGATATGGCGGCAATAGCTGATCATCTTGCCCATGAGCAGGCTGCCGAGCCCCAACCCCTGAAGGTCATCGCGGATAATCACGGAAAACTCCGTGCGCAGATTGTCCGGATCGTTCCAGACGCGCACCACGCCCAGCATTTGCTTCCTGTTGTCTTCGGGTTCGTACTCGGCGATAAACGCCATCTGGCGGTCGTAATTAATGTGCGCCAGGGTCGACAGATCGCGCTGCGACAGGTCGGCCTTGTTGTGGAAATAGCGAAAGCGGATGCTCTCTTCGGAGAGCTGGCGGTGAAACGCCGTAATCAGCGGCGCGTCTTCGGCGCGGATGGGGCGCACCTCGACATCCCAGCCGTTTTTCAAGGTGGCGCGCTCGCGGAGCTCTTCGGGGTACGGCATGATCGCGAACCGCGCCGGCTGGCCCAGGTCCATGGCAAAATCCACGGCCTCGATACCGTCGCGATTCAACAGCAGCGGGTTGAGTTCCAGCCCCTGCAGCTCGACCAGGTCGGTCGCCATCTGCGAAAGCTTTACCAGCAGCTGGCACAGCTGCTGGATATCGCGTTCCGGCTCGGCGGAATGTTCGCGTATCAGCGAGCACGCATGGGTGCGGCTCACCATATCGGCAGCCAGGCTCATATTGAGCGGCGGCAAGGCGACCTGACGATCGGCGAGGACGTTGACCTTGTAACCGCCGATGCCGAACACGATAAGCGGTCCGAACACCGCATCGCGGGTAATCCCCGCACAAATCTGCGTGGAGTGCTTGCCCCGCTGCATGGGCTGCAGGCAATACTCACGAATGGCAAGGTCGGGAAACTTTTCGCGCACCTTGTCGCCAAGCCGGGTCATACCGTCGGCAACCTGCTCGGGAGTATCCAGATCCTGTAACAGGCCGGCGGAAATCTTGTGCGGGTGTTTGCGATAGCGGAACGGCCGGCAGTTGCCCTCGTGTACCACTTTCAGCGCCTTGGGACCCTGAATCTGCCCGGCAGACTGGATGGCATCGTCGGGCGTTTGCAGGTAGAGGCTGGTGGCGGCGGGAATACCGTAGGCCTCCAGCACCTGGGCTGTCTCGGCGTGTGTCAGCGTCTGCCGGCCGGCGTTTTTGGCGGCCTTGATCAGCTCGTGGCAGCGCGCCCGAATCGCGGCGCTGGTGGAAAAGGCCAGGCTGGGCGGCGTTTCCTGCAGCAGCTTTTGCACGCGCTGATAGTCCACCAGGTGCATGAACGCCTTGACGGCTTTTTCGGGGGATATATAGGTCGGAATACCGGCCTGGTTGCAGGCATGACGAGCGTTCAGGGCTTCCTTCAGGCCCATCCAGCTGGTCAATAGATTGCCGCGATAGTTGTCACGACCGGCAATCACCGCTTCGGCCGTATCCAGCGACGGCGCCATACGGGTGGTCGCGTGAACCAGCAGCACAGCGTCCACGTCCGGGTCGGCACTGACAATCGAGAGTGCATCGACCAGCCGCTGCGGGGTGGCGTTACCGCCCAGGTCCACCGGGTTTTCGCCGGGTTTGCTGATATCCAGCTGCTGATGAGTCAGTGCCTGACGCGTGTCTTCGCTGAAGTGTGCCAGCTTGCCCCCGGCGCTGATGAGCTTGTCGATGGCCAGCATCGCCGGGCCCAGGCCGTTGGAGACCACTGCCAGACGCCCGGCTTTTCTCGGGCGCATGCGCGACAGCGTTTCCAGCGCATCCAGCAGCTCGTCCGAGTCGTCCACGCGCACCACCCCGGCGCGGGAAAAAGCCGCGTCGAAAATATCATCGCGGTGGGCAATCCCCGGCGTAGCCGGCTGCTCGACAAGTTCTGCCGGTGCGGTGCGTCCGCTTTTGATCGTCACCACCAGGTGATTGCGTGAGGCATCGCGCAGCGCGGTCATGAAGTGCTGGGCATCGCGGATATATTCCAGATGCAGCAGAATCGCCTGAGCCGGCGAATACTGATTGATGTAGTCGAGCAGGTCGGGCAGCAGCACATCGACGCTGTTACCCACGGTGATGACGTGGGAAAACCCCACATGACGGCCGGCGGCCCAATCGATCATGGCATTGGCCAGCATCCCGGACTGGCCCAGATAGGCAACGCGCCCGGCCCTGATCGGCTGGCTGGCATAGGAGGCGTTGAGCTTTCTGCCCGGTACAATCACGCCCATGCACTCGGGGCCCAGCAGGCGGATGCCGGAGGCGCGTGCCGCCTGCAGCATGCGCTCCTTGATGGAGCCGCGGCTGTCATGGTCCTGATCCAGGTGGACACCACCGGACAACACCAGTGCCGCCTTGATGCCGAGCTCGCCCAGCGATTTGATCATGGCGGGGACGCCGTCAATGTCCGTACAGACCACGGCCAGATCGGGAACGTCGGGCAATTCGCGCACGCGTGAGACACAGGGAACGCCGCAAACCTCGCTGGCGCCGCCGCGCTCGACAGCCCATATCGGCCCCCTGAATCCGCCTTCCTGAATGTTGCGCAGTACCAGTCCGCCCAGCGACTCTGCCGTTTCCGAAGCGCCGATCACCGCAATGGACGTCGGCTGAAAAAAGTGGTGCAAAAATTGCGTGCTCACCTTGTTGTCTCCTGCGGCCAAACTCCTGAAGGTATCTTGCTACTGCCGGCCTGCTACGACCTATGGGCACTGTCACACACCTCGGGCAGTTGATTAAGGTGTCTTTAGTCTTGACTACTTCTCCGCCCCATAACGAAACGGGGTAAACCTGCTTTATCGAGAGCTGCCCAATGATCACTTCCTATATCACACACCCCTACTGCTCGCTGCATCACATGGGGCCGGGACATCCTGAAAGCCCGGAACGGCTTGAGGCCATCAGCGCGCGACTGGCCCTGTCCGGGCTTTTGCAGCAGACCATGCAGTCGGATGCCAAACAGGCCGGCATGGCGGATCTGGAGCGCGTGCACCCCACCGGGCACCTGAAAGCTCTGGAAGATTGCGTACCGCATGAAAATATCGTGATGCTCAACAACGACACACTGATGAATCCCGACAGCCTCAAGGCGGCCAACGTGGCGGCGGGAGCCGGCCTGCGGGGCGTTGACCAGGTATTCCGACATCAGGCCGACAACGTTTTCTGTGCGGTTCGCCCGCCCGGCCACCACGCCGAAGAAGCCGAAACCATGGGCTTTTGTTTCTACAATAACGTCGCCGTGGCCGCCGCCTACGCTCGGGAAAAGTATGCCGCCAGCCGCATTGCCATCCTGGATTTCGACGTGCACCAGTGCAACGGCACGATTGATATCTTCAAGGAAGACCCAAACGTGCTGGTATGCACCAGTTACCAGTCGCCCTTCTACCCCTGGCGCTACCTCCATGAAGAGTACAACAATGTGGTCAATACGCCGCTGGATGCCGGCACCGACAGCGAGACCTTCCGGCGACTGATCGAGTGCCAATGGCTACCGGCGCTGCATGCGTTCAAGCCGGACCTGGTGCTGCTGTCATCCGGGTTTGATGCCCACCGGGATGATCCGATGTCGGAAACCCTGCTGGAAGACAGCGATTTTTACTGGGTAACGCGGCTGGCAATGGAAATTGCCACGCTGTATGCCGACAACCGGCTGGTGTCGATTCTGGAAGGAGGCTACCACCTTGCATCGCTGGCCAGCTCAACCGAAGCCCATCTCAACGCGCTGCTGGGGCATCCGTTTGAAGCACCCGGCTAAAGGCAGTTGGTGGGTTTGGGCAGCCCGGCAATCCGGGCTGCCCGCTTGGCCGGGCTACCCGGAAAAAGCGACATCAAATATAGCGAACTGCCCTTTTCGGGCCCTAAGCGCTGCTTGACCGCCTTGACCCAGGCCCGCATCGCGGGCGCCATTTCGTACCGGGCATAAAAATCGCGCAGGACGTCGATCAATTCCCAATGGGCATCGGTCAGCTGGATTCCTTCTTCGTCGGCCAGCGCGCCGGCAACGGCCGGTGTCCATTCTTCCATGTTGACAAGATACCCTTCGGGATCGAGAGCTACAGTTTTGTTTTCAAAAAGATAACGGTATATTTCTGTATGGGACATAGATCAACTCCCAACCCTGTTTCAGTACCAGCTCACCGTTTGCCGGGCCTCGGCCGTTAACGCCACAAAAGTGTCGATATCAATCAAGTCGGCTGCCGAATCATCCGCGACACCACGGGCGTCGGCGTCTTCTTCCAGAACATGGATTCGCCCGGGCGCATCCTGCCATCCCGACCAGCGTTCATCCCGAATAGCCAGCACGGCGTCTTCAATCAATACCAGCCGATCATCAGGCGCCATGGCGGTAAGCGCCTGAGCCGCCGCCGGACCGTCGGCCGGCACGCGATTAAGAATATGTACCATCATGCTTTTCACCCTTTTTGCGGCTGCCCCGCAGCCTGCGCCCGGCTTCCGCGATCCGATTAAAAGGTTAGTATCCGGCCGGCATCACGAAACAGGCCCTGTACCTCACCGGCATCCACCAGCCGAGTATTGGCCACCAGGTCATCGGCGCCAAGTCCACGACAGGTCGCATCTTCTTCCGGCAGATAAAGCGTTTCAATATCGTACATTTCGAGCATATCGATCATCGGCAGCGTCGACTTCTGCCCTGGTGCCCCGGGTGACTGCCCGGTTTTCAGCGCAAATGCCCCCTGCCCCATGAACAGGGCCACGACCGACTGACCAAAGGCCGCGCCTACCAGCAGGGCATCGAGACTTTCCCGTAGTCGAATACCATCGTGCGGCGCACTGCGGATAACGATCAGCAAGGTATCGGACTGGCTCATGGCGCTCTCCGGAAGGTACGGCGGTAAATAGACTCAGGCCGCAAAGGTAATCAGACGATCGCAGCGCTGCTGCACGGTCAGCAGCTGCCCCAGCCCGGTCAGCTCAAAGGGCGCCGCCACGTTATGCCCCGGCTTGCCGTGGCGCCGGGCTTCGGCTTCGTCCAACAGGCCACGCCGCAGGGCCGCCGCAATGCAGACATCCAGCCTGGTGCCCTGCGTCTCGTGCAGCTCCTGCCACAAGTCGTGCAGGTTGGCCTCGTCCTGGGGCGGTGTCAGCAGGAAAGAAGCGTTGTGTACGCCATCACGGTAGAAGAACACGCTGTCCAGGCTGTGCCCCTGACCGGTCAGCGCATGAGCGAAGCGCAACGCCGAGTGCGGCGCTTGGCTGCTATACGGTGCGCCCATGACCAGCAGTGCATAGCGCATCTGCACCTCCTGAAAAGCCTGATCAAAAACAGAACAGACCCTGCGCAGGATGGCAGGGTCTGTGCGAAGCTCTCACTCGGCCAGCGGATGGCCATGCCGTACTCAGTCGCTGCTCATGATGCCCAGCAGGGAAAGCAGGCTGACAAAAAGGTTATAAATTGATACGTACAGCGTGATCGTGGCGAGGATGTAGTTGGTCTCTCCCGCTCGATGCACCATTTCACTGGTCTGGTACAAAATGGCCGCCGAGGAAAACAGCACAAAGCCGGCAGAGACCATCAGCGACAGCGCCTGAATCTGGAAGATCAACCCTGCGACCATGGCCAGAATCAGCACAATGGCGCCGGCCATAAGGAAGTTGCTCAAAAAGCCGAAATCCTTTTTGGTGACCAGAGCCACGGCGGACAGACCGAAAAACGTCAGCCCGGTCATCGCCAGCGCGGTCATGATCAACTCGGCGCCGTTGGGCAGCGTCAGATAGGCGGACAGAATCGGGCCCAGGGTAAAGCCCATGAAGCCTGTGAAGGCAAACGTCGCCAGCAGCCCGGCAGCCGAGTTGGCCGTCTTGTGCACCAGAAACATCAGGCCGTAGGCCCCGACGAAAAAGATCAGAATATTGATTTGCTCAATACCCATGGCCACCGCAGCACCGGCGGTAACCGCAGAAAACAGCAGCGTCATGGCCAACAGCGCGTAGGTATTGCGCAATACCTTGTTGGCCTCCAGATCGCCAACGCCCTGATTAGCCCGGGTACTGGAAAGGCGTGATTCGTTGTAAGCCATGTAGACATGCTCCATTGGTCATTTTGCTCAACAACTGACAAGCATGCCGCCAGCAGGTTCCATACGCAAGCCCAAAACGCCGGGGCATGGATGCCATTCCGGTTTTAATCCCCTGAAACCTGTCGACGTTTCTCATCCGACCGGCTACATCACAGATGTCATTAGCCCCGTGGTTTATCGTGGCGTGCACACAAAAAAGCCCGCTCAAGGCGGGCTCTTTCGTAGCGTTCTGGCGGAGGGACAGGGATTCGAACCCTGGGTAGGCTACAAACCTACGCCGGTTTTCAAGACCGGTGCAATCAACCACTCTGCCATCCCTCCGGCTGGTTGCGTATAATACCGGTTTCCGCCGTGAAGTCAATGCCTTTGGTAGCGTTTAGTACAGTCGAAGGCCGACGCGGGTGATGCGATTGCCGTCCATTTCGCTCACGACCCATTGGATGCCATGCCAGTCCACATCGTCACCCACGACCGGATTCCCGCCGAGGCGCAGCGCCATGAAACGGCTTAGCGTCATGCCCGGGGTGCTCGAGCTCAGTGTCAGGCCGTAGGCTTCGGCGATATCCTGCATCAGCGCGCTGCCTTCAAGGGTAAAGGCGCCGAAAAACGCCCGTTCCTGCTTGAGCCTGGCGTTGCCGTTGAACAGCCGATTGAGCGCGACGACGTCCTCGGCGCGGCCGATCACACAGAGCACATCGCCCAGTTTCAACCGCGTGTTGCCCTTGGGGTGAAGCATGGCCCGTTTGCGGAACAGCGCTGAAATCAGCGATCCGGAGGGGAAGCGCAGCAGGCGGATGGGAACGCCCTCCAGATCCTGGTTTTCGACGTCGTAAATAAACATCTCGAAGTCGTTTTCCGGCAGGATACCCAGCGCCCCGCGCCGGTTGGGCGTGGTGCCGTCGGGTACTTCAACTTTCAGACGGCGCGCCACCCAGGCCAACGAGCCCCCTTGTATCAGCAACGACATCAGCACTACAGCGAAGGCGACGTTGAAATACAGCGAAGCGTTTTCCACGCCGCCGATCAGCGGGAAAATGGCCAGCACAATAGGCACCGCGCCCCGCAACCCGACCCAGGCGATGAACAGCACTTCGCGGGTGCGAAACTTGAAAAACGGCTTGATGATGGCAAAGACCGCAATGGGCCGGGCAACAAAAATCAGCGCCAGCGCCACCCCCGACGCCGGCAGTGCCACGTTCCACAGCTGGCTGGGAGTGACCAGCAGCCCCAGCACCAGAAACAGACCGATTTGACTGAGCCACGCCAGGCCATCGTGCACCGGTAGAATCGAGCTCAAATGCCGGCCGGGTTGATTACCGATCATCAGCCCCGCCAGGTAGATGGCGAGAAAACCGCTGCCGCCCAGCACGCTGGTCAGACCGAAAACGCTGAAGCCCAGCGCCAGCGCCAGCATCGAATACAGCCCGGGAGCCAGATCCAGCCAGCGCAGCAGCTTGGCGCTGAGCCAGCCGCCGCCAACCCCCACGGCCAGCCCGATGCCGAACTGGGAAACAAAAAACAGCAGCGTCTCGCTGATGCCGCCGATATCCCCGGCCAGCATCTCGACCAGCATGAGCGTGAGGAAAATTGCCATGGGGTCGTTGGTCCCGGACTCGATCTCGAGCGTGGCCCCGACCCGCTCGTTAAGGTTGACTCCTTGCCCCTTGAGCATGGAAAACACCGCCGCCGCGTCGGTGGACCCCACAATCGCCCCGACCAGCAGGCCCTGAATCAACGTCAGGTTGAAAACCAGCATGGCGATGGCACCCACAATCGCACCGGTCACCGGCACGCCCAGGGTCGCCAGCAGCAATGCCGGCTTGAAGCCCACGCGAAACGTTTTCAGCCGGGTTCGCAGGCCGCCGTCGAGCAGGATCATGGCCAGGGCAACGTGCCCGATAACAAAGGCCATGGAGTAGTCGTCAAACCTGATGCCCAGCAGGCCTTCTTCTCCGGCCAGCATGCCCAGCCCGAGAAAAATCAACAAAAGCGGCAAACCAAACAGCGATGACAGCCGGCTGGCCAGAATGCTCAACGTCATCAGGCCGCCGCCCAACAAAAAGAAAGTATACAGTGCGTCCATGTTTTCCTGTCTTGACCCGTAACGCCGACTATTATGCCATCCATGCCAACGTTTTATTGTGACTTATTGCGTACTTGACGTTTAATACCGGCCGCCCTACACCTACACTCCGCCTTATGACATCGAGAGCTTTCATCATGTTGCGATATCCCGCCGCCCTGGCGTTGTGTATTCTGCCGTGGCTTTGGCTGATCGGTCCGGCAGCGGCTGCTGAAACTGATGCCCCGGCGAGCGCCAACGAAACCGCTTCCGCCGACGAGCCGCTGACGCTGGACAGCGAAGTGCGTCTTCCCGAGGGTCTGTTTCCCGACGATCTCGGGGCGGCCGGCCCCGCGGTCATCGAGGCGCCCAGCATTGCCGTCAATCCGCCGGCTCGCCTGACGCCGCCGCCGCTGGATCAGCTGACCATCATGCTCGACTGGTTTCCGAGCCCCCAGCACGCGCCCCTGCTGATTGCCGAGGCGCGGGGGCTCTACCGCAAGCAGGGGCTGAATGTCACGCTCAAGCCACCCGCCGACCCCTCGCTACCCGCCAAGCTGCTCGCTGCCGGCGAAGTGGATGCGGCGCTGGCGCGCCAGCCGCTGCTGCACCTGCGCAATCACGACGATGCCGAGCTGGTGCGCATTGCCACGCTGACGGAAAAGGGGCTCAATGCGGCCATCGTCACCGGTGATCCGCCGCCGGAGGATCTTGCGTCGCTGGCCACGCTTACCCAGGGCTATACCACCCGCGAGGGGGCCGATCTGATCGTACCGCTGCTGGTGCCCGATTCCGTACGCCAGGCCGACGACCATGAGCCCGCCCGCAACGTGCACTACGAAGGCGAACGCAAGCTGCAGGACGGCGATATCAGCGTAGTGGCCGACGGCTTCTACCATACCCTGCCCGCACAGCTTTCGACCGACGGCATGGACGCCCGCGTTGTTCCCTACGAGGAACTGGGCATCCCGCGCCACGATGGCCTGGTCCTGATGGTCAAGGAAGATACTCTGGAGCGCCGCAAAACCACCTGGCAGCATCTGGATATAGCGCTGGAACAGGCCGCCGGCTGGATTGCCGACGACCCGGAACGCGCCTGGCAGACGCTGATCGAGGCCTATCCGGTACTCGACAACAGCGCCAACAAGGCCGCCTGGCCGGACATCGTGCGGCACATGGCACTACGCCCGGCCGCCGTCGATAACCGCCGCTATCAGCGGCTGGAAGCGTTCCTGAAAGAACGCGGCATCAGCGAAACGCGCCTGCCTACACGCGCCCTGGCGGTCGATCCTCATGCCCTCTGACGCCGCACCGAAAAATGCCTCGCCGCAGAATGCCGCAGAGCCGCCGCTGGTTTTTCTTGACGTGGAAACCACCGGCACTCGCACCACGCGCGACCGGATCATCGAACTGGCCGCGCTGAAAGTGCAGAACGAGCGCATCATCGACCGCTGGGAACAGCCGTTTGACCCCGGCATGCGCATTCCCGATGCGGTAACCCGCCTCACCGGCATCGACAACGCCATGCTCGAAGGCGCCGCCTGCCTGGATGAGGTGGCATCCCCCCTGGCGAGCTGGCTGGAAGGCTGCACCCTGGTCGCACACAACGTCCGCTTCGATTACGCTTTTTTGCGCAATGCCTTCAAGCGCGCCGGGCTGCGCTTCAACGCGACCCGCCTGATCTGCACGCTCCGGCTCTCCCGACGGCTGGCGCCTCACGCCCGCGAACACAACCTGCCGGCGGTGCTACAGCGCCACGCCATCAGGCCCGGGACAGCGCACCGAGCCGCCGACGATGCCGCAGCGCTGTGGGCACTCTGGCAACAATGGCGCGCCGATCACGCCGCCGCCGACTGGCAGGCGCTTCTGGAAGCGGAGCGACAGCGGCAAAGCCGGCCCGCCCAGCTGGATGACGATGCCCTGGACAACCTCCCCGCAACGCCAGGCGTGTACCTGTTTTACGGCCACAACCGCCTGCCGCTCTACGTGGGCAAAAGCGTCAACCTGCGCCAGCGTGTTCTTGGGCATTTTCAAAGCGACCATCAAAACGACCGGGAAATGCGCCTGGCGCGGCAGGTACAGCACCTGGAGTGGGAAGAAACCGCCGGCGATCTAGGCGCCCAGCTGCGCGAAGCCCAGCTGGTCAAGACACTCATGCCGATCCTCAACCGTCAGCTGCGCAAGCAGCGTCGGCTGACGGCCTGGCAGTGGCCACCCGGCGCAGCGCGCCCCGAACTGGTACAGCCCGACCGGCTGGATAACCTTGCCGACACCCTGGCAACGGCGCCACTTTACGGGCTTTTTCGCTCACCGCGCGATGCCCGCGCGGCGCTGGCCGACATCGTCGACCGCCACCGGCTATGCCCCCGGCTAATGGGACTGGAGTCGGGACGCGGGCGCTGCTTTGCCAGCCAGCTGGGCAAGTGCCTGGGCGCCTGCTGCGGGAAGGAATCTGCCGAGGCCCACGCGCGCCGTGCCCGCGACGCCCTGCTGCCGCTACAGCTGGATACCTGGCCCTGGTCCGGGCGTATTGCCATCAAGGAGCGCCATGCCAAAAGCCGGCACAGCGCCTGGCATGCGGTACGCCACTGGTGCTACCTGGGCAGTGCCGAAAGCCACGAGGAAGCAGCAGAGCTGGACGCTGAAGCGCCGGCCTTCGACATGGACAGCTACCGTATTCTCAGCCGCTTTTTACGCGACCCCGAACGTCACGGCCTGACGGTGGTTGAGCTGGATGCCCCGCCGGCCGACTGGACTGCCCCATGACGGCTTGACGGCTTGACGCCTGGTCTAAGCCGGATGCGCCGCCAGAAAGGTCTCCACGGCCTGGCGAAACGCCTCGGGCTGATCGGCGTGCAGCCAGTGGCCCGCCTGTTTGAGCGTGACGACCCGGGCTCTGGGCAGCACCTCGTACAGCGCCGGCAGCATGGCATCCTCGATGTAGTCGGAATCCGCCCCGCGCAGCACCATCGCCGGGCCGTCAAAGGGCACGTCGCCGCCCGGCGGAGTCATCACCTCGGGATAGCCGGTAATAATCTGCTCAAGCCCCACGCGCAGCGTCAGTTCGCCATCGCCACGCTGCAGGTTGGTGGCCAGAAACAGCCGTACCGCGCGCGACTCGATATGCCGGGCGAGCAGCGCATCGGCCTCCCGGCGGTTGGTCGGATGCCCCAGCTGAATCTCGCGCATCGCAGCAAAAATGGCGTCGTGGCCATGACCGTAGGCCACCGGCGCGATATCCGCGACCACCAGCGAGGCCACCCGCTGCGGCTCCCGGCGCGCCAGGGTCATGGCAATCTTGCCGCCCATGGAATGCCCCAGCAGGTGAGCGCGCTGGATACCCAGGCGGTCGAGCAGTGCCAGCACGTCCCGACTCATGGCCGTATAGCTCATGCCCTCGGCATGGGGCGAACGCCCATGATTGCGCAA
Source organism: Vreelandella jeotgali Hwa (assembly GCF_000334215.1). GTDB lineage: Bacteria > Pseudomonadota > Gammaproteobacteria > Pseudomonadales > Halomonadaceae > Vreelandella > Vreelandella jeotgali. The sequence continues at coordinate 408,686 of NZ_AMQY01000014.1, forward strand.
ATCCACCGCGACGACGCGACGCTGGCTGTGCCAGGCGCGAATATGCGAGCGCCAGTTATCCCCGCTACCCAGCAGGCCGTGGATGATAACCAGCGGCAACTCTTCTTCCGGGGGTGCGCTATCTTCGCGGTCAGCGCTGTCAATACAGTAAAGCGCCACCGGTGACGGCGCATGGGCGGACGGCATAACGACTCCTTGGCAGGGTTACAAATGCGATCGAAGCGGAAACCGGCAAATTCAGGCCGCTCGGGGAGCGGCATCAACGGCACCTGTCCAGGCCACCATGCGGCGCGACAGCCAGGACAGCAGCAGGCCATAAAGCGGGAGAAACAGCAGTGTGCTGATGGCCAGTTTGCTGGCGTAATCAACCAGCGCGATTTCCACCCAGTTGGCGGCCATGAACGCATCCGGCCCCTGGTAGAACGCGGTGAAGAAAAACGTCATGGTATCGGCGAAATTGCCCACAACCGTGGAACACAGCGGCGCTACCCACCACACCAGCCGGCGCAGACGGTTGAACACGCTTACATCCAGCAGCTGACCCACGACATACGCCGCAAAGCTGGCCAGGGCAATGCGGGCGACAAAAAGATTCCATTCTCCCAGGGCAGACAGGCCGGCGAAGGCGCCCCGGGGGAAGACCACCGATACCAGGTAGGAGACCACCAGCGCCGGCAGCATGACGCGCATGACAATGGCCCGGGCGGGCGCCTTGCCGAACAACCGCACGGTCAGGTCGGTGGCCAGGAAAATAAAGGGAAAGCTGAAGGCCCCCCAGGTCGTATGCAGGCCCAGCAGCATAAAGGGCAGCTGCACCAGATAATTGCTCGCGGCGATGATAACGATATGCAGCATCACCATGAGGATCAGGCAGCGGCGGTACTGGGTGTCGGTCAGCACAAACATCGGTGGGCATCCTTTTTACATGAGAAAAGCAGAGGGGTGAGGGAACCCTCCTGTCTGCAGCCTGTCTTTAGCAGGCCGTCAGTTAGCAGACAAAAGTATTATACGCAACGCCGAGCAGGAAAAGAAGACAGAACCCGGTGCGCAGCAGGAAGATCCTTCGCGTGCGGGAATGCCTGAACACCGCTACCGTTGAAAAATCATTGATGCAATATGGAATCCACTTTAGACAAACCACGCTAATTTACGGAAAATTAAATCATCAACAAAAATTGCAGATTGTGGCGCCAGCGCGTGCAGGTCACAAGGGCCCCGACAACGGCCCGGCTCGACACCGTCGGGCCTGAATAACGCCGCGCCCAATCCGTTATACGAAACCACAACAACATCGTTCGTATCAGTCACAACAGGAGTCAAGCATGTCTAGCGCCCATCATGCCGCGCTGCAGCTGCTGGAAGAGGACAGCGGCCCCATCGACACCAGCGCCCGGATACTCAAAGCCATGGCCAACGCCAAGCGGCTGCGTATCCTCTGCCTGTTGACCGAGGGCGAGCTGTCGGTGACCCAACTCAACCAGCAGCTTGAGCTGAGCCAGTCGGCTCTTTCCCAGCATCTGGCCATCCTGCGGCAGCAGGCGCTGGTCAGTACCCGGCGCGAGTCCCAGACGATCTACTATTCGTTGACCAGCCAAACCGTCAAGGCGATTATTCAGGCCCTTTCCGGCAGCGTCGCCTAGCCGCCGGCGGCCAGCGACTTCGCGTATCGCCAACGCCGGCGACGACTCAATGCCGTTGCCAGCGCGTGGCTTCCAGCGCACCCAGAGCCCGGGTGCCGGCGCGTTCCAGACCGCTCGACAGGGCAATCCCCAGGCGACCGCCCAGCGTTTGCGGCGCCTCCAGCCAGACAGACAGCACCTTCGCCTGCTCCATACGTTCGACCAGATAGGCCTCGCTGGTCTGAACGCTGTCGATCAGGCGCTGGTCGAGCGCTTCGCTGCCATACCAGATTTCGCCGGTGGCCAGAGCCTCGATATCAACGGCCGGACGATGGCGGTGCACATAATCCTTGAACAGGCGATGGGTATTCTCCAGATCGTCGACAAACTTCTCGCGGCCCTCGTCGGTATTCTCGCCCAGCACGGTCAGCGTGCGCTTGTATTTGCCCGCGGTGAGCATTTCCACGTCGATATCGTGGCGCTTGAGAAGGCGGTGCACGTTGGGCACCTGCGCCACGACGCCAATGGAGCCCAGCACGGCAAACGGCGCCGCCTTGACGTGGCTGGCAGTACAGGCCATTAAATAGCCACCGCTGGCCGCCACCTTGTCGATGCAGACGGTGGTGGTCAGGCCGGCCGCCGCCAGACGCTCCAGCTCGGCCGCCGCCAGGCCGTAGGCGTGCACCAGGCCACCGCCGGACTCCAGCCGCACGACGACTTCGTCGTGGGTCTCGGCCACCGCGATCACGGCGGACACTTCCTCGGCAAAGTGGCCGGTAGCCGACGCCTTGATGTCGCCGTCAAAGTCCAGCACCCAAACGCGCGGGGTATCCGCCGCCTGCGAGTCGCCATCCTGCGCCGGGGATGTCTCGGAGGAGCGGCTTTTGTCAGCCTTGCTCTGCTGCCGGCGCCGCCAGGGGCAGAGCGCGCGCCAGCGCTTCTTGCCCTGCCCGTCGACCCGGCCGGCGGCGTCAAGCTGGCGGTGGCGCTGGCGCCGCTGATCATTCAGCGTTTCGATGTGCAGCGTCAGGCCTTCGTTACGACTGCCTCGGGGGCGCCGCAGCAACAGCACCACCAGCCCGGCGAGCCCGATGACCACCAAGGCCTGAATAAAAAATGTGACGATATGGACGATCCAATCACCCACTGGTGCTCTCCTCGTATTGACGTTAACAACCTGCCCGACGCGTTCGTGGGCCTGCGTTGAGCAAAAATTCGGCTTCACCAGGCGGCGATTACTGTTAAGCTGGCGACCCCTTACCCTGGTAACGGAGTTGGGTTTATCCCGGTACCGGGCAACGTCCTGTTCTTCATGCCCTGTTTTAATGTTCTGTTTTAATGTCCTGATGTCTCAAAACGCCCGCTCCCCGGTCCTTGAGACGTTTCACATTCCCGGCCACATCAGAAAGGTTTGCCATGTCCTCCACGACGCTGGAAAAGCTCCAGGCGCGATTTGATCCGAATGCCGCCCGCAACATGCACGAAGTATTTCAGTTCCACTTTTCTGATCTCGGCGATTACTACCTGAGCGTCGACGACGGCACGCTGGACATGGCCCCCGGCGAGCACGACGACCCCTCGGTCAGCCTCAGCCTTTCCAGCGATACACTGAAGGGCCTGATGCGCGGCGAGATCAACGGCATGAGCGCCTTCATGAGCGGCAGGATCAAGGCCACCGGCAACGTCATGCTGGCGACCCGGCTGGGTACGCTTTTTCCCGACGCGTAACCCGATACCGAGGCGCCCCGCCCCGGCTTGCCTCTATCGGACCCTTTGGCTCAGTCCGACCACTTGGAAAGATGGACCTCGATCAGCTCGCGGGCGATGGAATAGGGTTTGGGCAACCCGGGGAGCTGGCGCGGGGAAAACCAGGCGGCGTCGCTGATTTCGCGCTCGTCGATACGAATGCGCCGGGTGGTCGCTTCGGCAAAATAGCCCAGCATCAGCGAATGCGGGAACGGCCACGCCTGGCTCTGGTAGTAGCGCAGGTTGTCAACGTGTATCCCCACCTCTTCGTAAACCTCGCGGTGTACGGCCTCCTCGGCCGACTCGCCCGGTTCGATAAATCCCGCCAGGGTGGAATACTGCCCCGGCCGAAAGCGCGGACTGCGCCCCAGCAGCATGGCTTCGCCGGACGTCACCAGGGTGATGATGCACGGCGAGATACGCGGATAGTTGCGGTGACCGCAGGCATGACAGTGCATGGCAAACTCCGCCGATAGCTGGGTCGCCCGGGCGCCGCAGCGGCCGCAAAAGCGATGATTCTGCCACCAGGTGCCGACCTGCAGCGCCGTTGACAGCAGGCTGAACCAGCGCCCGGACAGCTCGGCCATCCACTGGCGCCCGTCAACCCAGCTATCGCCGGGGGCGTCGGTCAGCGCCAGCGCTACCGGCTCGTCATCCCAGTAGCACAGCGGCTGCATGGTGTTGTCCCAGTGCTGCCACGGCTGCAACGGGATAATGGACGCATGGTCCTCTCCCGGCGCGGGGGCAATTCGGCCGCGGGACATGACCACCACGCGACCGCCATCGGCGCCGGCAGGAATTTCACGCCTGAGCATCGTGCCCCCCGCCTGTCTGCTCCCAGCGCAGCTGATGCGCCGTGCATTTCTGCCGGTGGGCGGCTTCTTCATCGGCGCTGGGCGTTACGACCCGCAGCTGCCCCGGCGATAGCGACAGCCGGCGAATGGCGAGCCCCGAGGCAGCGTCGCCGGCATCGGCGGTAGCGTCCTGGCCGTCGGCGTCCAGCGTCAGCGCGGTCTGCCCGCCGGTCATCGCCAGATAGACATCGGCCAGGATTTCGGCGTCGAGCAGGGCGCCGTGGAGCACGCGGTGGGCGTTGGCGATATCGTAGCGCTTGCACAGCGCATCCAGGCTGTTGCGCTGGCCGGGGTGCATCCGGCGGGCCATGGTCAGGGTATCGAGAATGCCGCAGCGATCGGCCACCGCCGGCCGCTGCTGGTTCAGCAGCGCCGTTTCGTGGTCGATAAAGCCCACGTCAAAAGGCGCGTTGTGGATCACCAGCTCGGCGCCGTCGATAAACGCCCAGAAGTCATCGGCCACGCGCGCAAAAATCGGCTCGTTGGCGACCTTGTCGTCGTCAATGCCGTGCACCGCCACCACTTCAGCGTCGATATGGCACTCGGGATTGATGTACTGGTGGTAGGTACGGCCGGTCAGGCGCCGGTTGACCAGCTCGACCGCGCCGATTTCCACCAGCTTGTGCCCCTGTTTGGGGTCAATGCCGGTGGTCTCCGTATCGAGAACGACCTGACGCATGAAGTCTCCTGTTCAATGTGGCTGTGCGGTGCTTGTGCTAGGGCCTGTTGACGTTTCCTCGCAAACCGCGTTGCTGCGCCAAAGGATGTCAGGCAAGGCGCGAAACGCCGGTCATGGTGGTGCCCTTGCCCGGTTTCGCAACGCGGCATGACGTTCATTGGCGCGCAACCCGAAGGGACAGGGTCCTCCGGGCACAGCACGGCGTTGTTCGTCGCTCATTGGGAACGACCCAACGACGCTCCTCACGCCTTGTTCTGCCCCCGGAGGACCTCTGTCGCGGCTGTGAGGAAACGTCAACAGGCCCTAGCGGTTCTCGTCAATCGCCTGGTTGGCCAGGGCGTCGGCACGTTCGTTACCGGGATGGCCGCTATGCCCCTTGACCCAGTGCCATTCAACCCGGTGACGCCGGGTTTCGGCATGTAGCGCCTGCCAGAGCTCGACGTTTTTCACCGGCTTTTTGGCCGCCGTTTGCCAGTTTCGCTTGAGCCAGCCGTGAATCCAGCGGGTAATGCCCTGGCGGACGTACTGCGAATCGGTCCAGAGCGCGACCTCGCAAGGGGTGGTCAGCGCACGCAGCGCGCTGATCGCGGCCATCAACTCCATGCGGTTGTTGGTGGTATGCGACTCAAAACCGTACAGCGTTTTTTCATGCTCGCCGCTTTGCAGCACCACACCCCAACCGCCCGTTCCGGGATTGCCCCGGCAGGCGCCATCGGTATAAATCGTCACGCGCGGCAAAGGCGCATCTGCTTGGGTATTCAATCCGGCTTCCTTTTACGGGTATCACGATCATCAGGGACAGGCTGAAGGCGGGTGGCCCCCAGCGGGCGTGAGGCAACCGGCAAGCGCCAGCCGAACCTGAGCCGCTGAACGGGCGCATGCCGGCACCGGCGTCGGGCCAGCATCATGTAGCTGGTGCCCCAGGGCAGATTGAGACGCTGTCCCAGCGCTTCTCCACGCCGACGACAGGCTGTTGTGCCGGGAGCGCGAAAACCGCAATAGTTTACGCTCTCGACTTCAAAGTCGACAAACGTCAGCCAGTCGCGCAGCCGGGCCGGCGATTGCCAGGCACCGTTGCCGGGGTAGCGATAGCGCGCCTGCCCCAGGCAATGCTCCAGCCGTGTTGGCCCCAACGGATGAAAGCCGAAGATAACCAGCACGCCGTCATCGGTAGTGACGCGGGCGGCCTCGGCCAGAGTTCGGTGGGGCTCGGGCGCTTCTTCCAACAGATGATGCAGCAGCGTTACGCCCATACAGGCATCGGGTAGCGCCAGCGCGCCGGCCGGGCATATCAGAGTGGCGTCCTGCTCGGCGCAGTCTCTCGCGGGCGCCCATTGCACGAGATGCGCCAGATGCGACGACGCTACGCTATCCGGCGCTTTGCCGCCGAGCAAGGTGGCACCGCTGGTGAGCTCCAGCCCGTAGTGCTCTCGACGCGAGGCCAGCGCCTGCGTCAGGCAGGTGGTTTGTGCCGCCACCAGTGCTCTGCCCCGCCGGGACTCCCAGTAGCCACGGCTTTGCTGCCGCCGCTCACGCCAGGAGACGCCGGCTTGCGAAGTTGACATGGAAAGCACTCCCCTCCAGAGTATTGGCGTTTTGAATGCCCCGTGCTCATGAGGATCCCGCCGATGTTGAGCGTGACACCGATCCCCGCCTTTAGCGACAATTATATTTGGCTTTTGCGTCAGGACGCGAGCCAGAATGTCTGCGTAGTGGATCCCGGTGACGCCGCGCCGGTTCTCGAAGTGCTCGAGCGCGAGGAGCTGCACCTGGAAACGGTGCTGATCACGCACCATCATCCCGACCATACCGGCGGCCTTGACGAGCTGATCAGCCGCTACTCGCCCCGGGTGATCGGGCCGGACAATCCCGCCATCGGCGGTATCACCGAGACCGTCGGCGAAGGCGATGAAGTCCGCGTCATGGGCCGCCTGCTGGATGTGATGGCCACGCCCGGCCATACGCTGGACCACATCAGCTTTTTTGCTCCGGGCATTCCGTCGCTGCTGTTTTGCGGTGACACCCTGTTCTGCGCCGGCTGCGGCAGGCTTTTTGAAGGCACACCCGAGCAACTGTTTACCGCGCTTGAGCGTTTTGCCGCGCTGCCCGAAGACACGATGGTGTTTGCGGCACACGAGTATACCCAGGCCAACCTGACCTTTGCCTGCGAAGCCGACCCGGACAACCGGGATGTCTTTCATGCTCTGGAGGATTGCCGGAAAGCGCGGGAAACCGAACGCCCGACCCTGCCCAGCACCATTGGGCGCGAATTGCTGATCAACCCCTATTTCCGGGTCCGTACTCAGAGCGTGCGCAACGCTGCCGGCGCTCAGGGCGCCAACGGCGATGATCTGGCCACCTTTACCACGCTCAGGGAATGGAAAAACCGTTTTTGATGCTGGCCCTTGAGCTGTCTCAAGCCCCGTCTTTCACCCCGGCCGGCTCGCCGATGCGCCAGCGAAGAGCGGCTCCCGACCCATGTCCGTGACCTGCTGATGATCCAATCGACTTTTCCCCGGCGTTTTTTCCCGACTCCCGGCATCGCGCTGACGGCGGGCCTGCTCATGGCCGCTCTTGGCCAGAATGTTCTGGCCGCGCCCGACGATGCGGCTCGGGCGCCATCCGCCAACGCAGCGACGACAGCATCCACCGCCGCCGAGCCGGATGGTCCCGCTCGATTCTGGGATGCGCTGGACGCCCGGCCGCAGGATGCCTGGACCCGCCTGCGCGACAGCTTCGGCTGGGATATCGAGTCGCTGTCGCCCGAAGCGCGGGCACGCGTGGACAAGTGGATTGCCCGCTACCGCGATAGCCCTCGCAACATTCGCCATATTACCCGCGACGCCAAACCCTGGCTGGCGTGGATCACCCGCCAGGTCGAAGAACGCGACCTGCCGGGTGAAGTTGCGCTGCTGCCATTTATCGAAAGCTCCTTTGATCCGGGCGCGCGTAACTACAGCGGCGCCGCCGGGCTCTGGCAGTTCATGCCCCGCACCGGCGATGCGCTGGGGCTGGCGCGTAACCGCCGCTACGATGGCCGTCTGGACGTTGACGCTTCTACCCGCGCGGCGCTGGGTTACATCGAATCCCAGGCGGAACGCTGGTACGGGGGCGATATCCCGCTCTCGCTGGCGGCCTACAATGCCGGCGCGGGCACGGTGAACAAGGCCCGGCGCCGAGCCGAACGCCAGGGGCGCGGCAACGACTACTGGTCGCTGAGCCTGCCCGGGGAAACCATGCAGTACCTGCCCAAACTCTACGCCATTGCCGAAATCATCGCGCATCCACAGCGCTACGGAGTCGAGCTCCCCGACATTCAGGTCACTCCCGCCGTGGCCAGAGTGGAGCTGCACCGCTCGACGACGCTGGACAACCTGGCCCGGCGGCTGGATGTCAGCCAACCCCGGCTGGCAAAGCTTAACCCCGGTGTTTTGCGAGGCGCCGTTGATCCCGCCGACAGTACGACGCTACTGGTACCGCATGGCGCCCACCGGCAGGCACTGGCCTCGTTGTCGACCGAAAACGCCGAGGCCTCTTCTGCGGGCAGTGATTCAGCGTCGGGCAGCGATGGAGAAACAAAAACGGAAACGCCAAAAGCAACGCACCGGGTGAAAAGCGGTGATAACCTGACCCGGATTGCCTCGCGCCATAATGTCAGCACCCGGGACCTGATTCGCTGGAATGCCATTGAAAGCCCCGGCTCGCTGCGTCCCGGCCAGCTACTCAGCCTCTCCGGCGGCTAACAGCGCCCGATGGACGGCCGAGGCGCCTTACTTGCCGTCAAGGGAGACAGGGCCGCCATGTCGTTCAAACAACCCCGCAGCACCTCCTGGCTGACCGCCGGCATCCTGCCGGGCCTGTTTATGCTGTGCCTCTGGGCCATGAGCGCCCTGCCGGCACTGGCTGACCCCGCGCCGCCGCCATCGCCGGACGACGTGCCCTGGACGCAGGCGCTATCGCTTTACGGGTCGCCGGCGCTTCCCGAGGATTTTGCCCACTTTCCCTACGTCAATCCGCAGGCGCCCAAAGGCGGCACGATGATTCAAAGCGCGGCGGGCGGCAGCTTTGATTCCACCAACCCCTTTATCGTCCGCGGCACCCCGGCCCGCGATCTCACCCGGATTTACGACACCCTGATGGAAACCCATCCCGGCGAACCGTTCAGCCTTTACGGGCTGATCGCCGCTCGCGTGCGTGTGGCGCCGGATCGCCGCTGGATCGAGTTTGACCTGCGGCCGGCAGCGCGCTTTCAGGACGGCGAGCCGCTCACCGCCGACGACGTGGTATTCAGCCTGAATATTCTGCGCGAAGAAGGCAGCCCGTTTTATCAGAGCTACTACGCCGGCGTCGATGAAGCCGTTGCGCTGTCTCCCCACCGGGTGCGCTTTACGTTCAACGATACCGACTCCCGGGAGCTGCCGCTGATCGTCGCGCAGATGCCGATTCTGCCCCGCCACTACTGGAAAGACCGCGACTTCACTGCGCCGACGCTGGCTGCTCATCCCGGCTCGGGTCCCTACCGTATTGCCGAGGTGGACCCCGGGCGGCGCATTGTCTACGCCCGTGACCCGGACTACTGGGGCCGAGCGTTACCCGTCAACGTGGGCCGCTACAATATCGACCGCCTGGTGTTTGACTACTACCGTGACCGCGACATTGCCTGGGAGGCGTTCAAGGCCGGGCTGACCGACTACCGCGTCGACTCCCGCGCCGCCACCTGGGCCACCGGGTATGACTTCCCTGCCGTTGACGACGGCCGGGTCAAACGCCTCACCGTGCCCGATGTCAGGCCCTCGCCCATGCAGGCCTTCGTGTTCAATCTGCGCAAGGACAAATTTCACCATCCCGCCGTGCGCGAGGCGCTCAGCCTGACCTTCGACTTCCCCTGGCTGAATACCAATATCTTCTACGATACCTACCGGCGTACCCGCAGCTTTTTCCAGAACTCGCCCATGCAGGCCGAGGGGCTGCCGTCGGATGACGAGCTCGCGCTGCTGACTCCCTGGCGCGACGAGCTGGTCGACTCCCTCGGCTCTGCCGATGTGTTCGACAAACCGCTGCCCATCGACCAGCCGGATGCGCCGCGGGCGCGGCTGAAAAAGGCGTTGACGCTGCTGCGCGAAGCCGGCTATCGCGTTGAAGACGGCACCCTGGTCGATGCCGATGGCAAGCCGCTGAGCCTGACGGTACTGCTGTACGATTCGGGGCTGGAGCGCGTGGTGCAGCCCATGCTGCGCAACATGGCACGGCTGGGCATCCAGACCTCGATTCGCGTGGTCGACATCAGCCAGTATCTCAACCGCCTGCGCCAGTTTGATTTCGACATGGTCATCAGCCGGTTTCCCCAATCGAACAACCCCGGCAACGAACAGCGCGACTTCTGGACCAGCGCGGCGGCCGAGCGCCCGCAAAGCCGTAACGTCATGGGGCTGAAAAATCCCGCCGTGGATGCGCTGGTGGATGAGTTGATCAGCGCCGACAGCCGTGCAAGGCTCAATACCGTCACCCAGGCGCTGGACCGGGTGCTGCGCCGGGGCTTTTACGTGATCCCCCACTATCATTCCGGGGAAACCCGCATCGCCGTATGGGACAAGTTCGGCTACCCCCAACCGTTCCCCGACTATGGCATGGACCTGGACGCCTGGTGGGTCGATCCCGAGCGTGCCGCCAGGCTGGAACAGCGGCGCTGAATCGCCATCCTGACGTCCCCTCACCAAGGAGCTGCTCGTGGCCCGCTATACCCTGCGCCGACTGCTGCTGATGATTCCAACCCTGATCGGGGTGCTGCTGGTCAATTTCATTATTGTCCAGGCCGCTCCCGGCGGTCCCATCGACCAGATGCTGGCGCGCTTCGAGAGCGCTGACGCTCTTTCCAGCACACGCCTGGATACCGGCGGCGGAGAGGTCGAGGTCAGCGATGATTCCCGAGGTGCGCGGGGCATCGATCCGCGTTATATCGAGCGTCTGGAACAGCAGTTCGGCTTTGACAAGCCGGCCCACGAGCGCTTTATCGGCATGCTCGCCGACTATGCCACCTTCGACTTCGGCACCAGTTTCTTTCGCAATCGGCCGGTGATCGATCTGATGATCGAACGCCTGCCGGTGTCGATTTCGCTGGGTCTCTGGGCGACGCTGCTGGTCTACGGCATTTCCATTCCTCTGGGGATTCGCAAGGCATTGCGCCACGGCTCGCGCTTTGACGTCTACTCGTCGGGGATTGTGATCGTCGGCTACGCGATTCCCGGCTTTCTTTTTGCGATCCTGCTGGTGGTCCTCTTCGCCAGCGGCGCGTATTTTGACTGGTTCCCCCTGCGCGGGCTGACGTCCCCGGACTTTGCCGACCTCAGCGCCTGGGGCAAGGTCAAGGACTATGCCTGGCACATGACGCTGCCGGTGCTGGCTGCGGCCATTGGCAGCTTTGCCACCCTGACCATGCTGACCAAAAACAGCTTTCTCGACGAAATCCACAAACAGTACGTGCTCACCGCCCGGGCCAAGGGCGCCGATGACCGGCGCGTGCTTTACGGCCACGTCTTCCGCAACGCCATGCTGATCATCATTGCCGGCCTGCCCGCCGCGCTGGTGGGGATTTTCTTTACCGGGGCGCTACTGATCGAGGTGATTTTCTCCCTGGACGGGCTGGGGCTGCTGGGCTTCGAGGCGGTCATGCAGCGCGACTACCCGGTGATTTTCGGCACCCTGTACCTTTATACGCTGGTGGGCCTGCTGCTGAAGCTGGTGTCCGATCTGACGTACGTCTGGGTGGACCCGCGCATCGACTTTGCCACTCGGGAGGCCTGACTGATGGCATTACTGTCCGCATGCCGGCCGGCCCGGTGGATGTCGCCGATGTCCCGCCGACGCGTTGCCACCTTCAACGCCAACCGCCGCGCCCGGCTATCGCTGTGGCTGTTCATCGCGCTGTTTGTGCTGAGCCTGGGCGCCGAGCTTATCGCCAACGACAAACCCATCGTCATGCAGTTTGACGGCCACTGGTATGCCCCGCTGTGGGTGGACTATCCCGAAACCGAGTTCGGCGGCTTTCTGCCGACCCGCGCCAACTATGCCGGTTCGTTCATGCAGCAACAAATCAGCGAACACGGCTGGGCGCTGTGGCCGCCGGTGCGTTTCTCCTACCAGACGCTGGATCGGCAGATGTCGCGCCCCTCGCCGGCTCCGCCGGATAGCCGCCACTGGCTGGGGACCGATGACCAGGGGCGCGACGTCCTCGCGCGGGTGATTTACGGCTTCCGCCTCTCGGTAGTGTTTGCTCTGGCGCTGACCGCCGGCTCGCTGGTTCTCGGCGTTTTCATCGGCGGTGTGCAGGGCTACTTCGGCGGCAAGGTGGATTTGATCGGCCAGCGGATGACCGAAATCTGGTCAGGACTGCCGGTCCTCTTCCTGCTGATTATTCTGGCGAGTTTTGTCCAGCCGGGCTTCTGGTGGCTGCTGGGGGTCATGCTGCTGTTTTCGTGGCTGGGACTGGTGGATATCGTCCGCGCCGAGTTTCTGCGTGCGCGCAACCTCGAATACGTGCGCGCGGCCCGGGCCATGGGACTGCCGCCCCGGCTGATCATGTGGCGCCACGTTCTGCCCAATGCCATGGTCGCCACCCTGACGTTTATTCCGTTTCTGTTTACCGGCGCCATCAGCACCCTGACCGCACTGGACTTCCTCGGCTTCGGCCTGCCGCCGGGGGCGCCGTCGCTGGGAGAGCTTGCCGCCCAGGGGAAAAACAACCTCCAGGCGCCCTGGCTGGGTATTACCGCCTTTTTAACGCTGGGGATCATGCTCTCGCTGCTGGTGTTTATCGGCGAAGGCCTGCGCGACGCCTTCGACCCCCGCCACGTCCAGGGAGGCGCAACATGACCGCACCGCTACTCGACGTCGAGCGTCTCTCCATTGCCTTTGACGACACACCGGTGGTGGAGAATCTTTCGCTGTGCGTCAACGTCGGGGAAACCCTGGCGCTGGTGGGTGAATCGGGCTCGGGAAAATCGGTGACCGCGCTCGGGCTGTTGAACCTGTTGCCGCCCAACGCCCGGGTCAGCGGCACCCGCATGCTGAAGGGCACCGACCTGTCGCGCCTTGGCTCCCGCCAGTGGAACGACTTGCGCGGCGGCCAGGCGGGCTTTGTGTTTCAGGAACCCATGACGTCGCTGAACCCGCTGCATCGGGTCGGCCGCCAGGTGGCCGAAACCCTGCGGCTGCATCAGGGGCTTCGCGGTCCGGCAGCACGAGCGCGGACCCGCGAGCTGCTGAGCCGCGTCAAACTCCCCCGCGCCGACGAGCTGATGAATGCCTGGCCGCACCAGCTTTCAGGCGGGCAGCGCCAGCGGGTGATGATCGCCATGGCGATAGCCAACCGCCCCGGGCTGCTGATTGCCGACGAACCCACTACCGCGCTCGACGTCAGCGTTCAGCAGGACATTCTGGCGCTGCTGCGCGAGCTCCGCGACGATGACGGAATGGGACTGCTGTTCATCACCCACCATCTCAACCTGGTGCGCCGCCACGCCGACCGCGTCTGCGTCATGCGCCACGGGCGCGAGGTGGAAACCGGCAGCGTCGAGCGCGTCTTCCGTACGCCGAAAACGCGCTACACTCGGGCACTGCTCGAAGCCGAACCCGACGGCCGCCCGGCGCCGATAGCCGATGCCCCGCCGCTGCTACAGGCACGGCAGCTGGGCGTCAGCTTCGCCCGCGCCAAAACGGGGCTGCTGAAACGCCCGCCGCCGCCCCTGGAAGCGGTCAAACCCCTGGACCTGTCGTTACGACCGGGGGAGACGCTGGGTATCGTGGGAGAATCCGGATCGGGCAAGACCACCCTGGCCTCCGCGATCATGCGTCTGGTCGCCAGCCGCGGTGAGATCTTCCTGGGCCAGGACCGTCTGGACACTCTGAGCGGCAAGGCCCTGCGTCGCCAGCGTCATCGCCTGCAGATGGTCTTTCAGGACCCGTACGGCGCGCTTTCGCCACGCATGCCGGTATTCGACATCATCAGCGAAGGCCTGCGCTTTCACTTCCCGCGCCTGGACGGCCGAGCTGTCAGCCAGCGGGTCTACCAAACTCTGGACGACGTAGGCCTGCCCCGCAGCGTAGCGGCGCGCTACCCTCACGAGTTTTCCGGCGGCCAGCGCCAGCGCATTGCCGTGGCCCGCGCCCTGATCGTGGAGCCGGCGCTTTTGGTGCTGGATGAGCCCACCTCGGCGCTGGACCGCCAGGTGCAACAACAGCTGATTACCCTGCTGCGCCGGCTGCAGGCCGATCGCGGGCTGGGCTATCTGTTCATCAGCCACGATCTCGCCGTGGTACGCGCCATGGCCCACCGCGTTATCGTGCTCAAGGACGGCGACGTGGTGGAAACCAACGACACCGAGACACTATTTGCCCGGCCCCGCCATGCCTATACCCGCCGACTGATCGACGCTGCGGGGACGACAGCGGGGCTCGGAACATCGCCGTTGCTCATACTCCAGGAGCCGGGAACAGGTTGAAGAGGGGGTTCTACGCCAGGGATGGCGTAGATAGCGTCCAGGAAGGATTAATAGCGCCCCCTCGCCAACCTGTTAACGGCTCGCCCGTATCATTGAAGCTAACGGCAATGGCACAGACACTTACCCTGCGCTGATAGCGGCTGCCCGAGCGGAATGATACAGTTCGCGCCTTTATTTCCACGACCTCATATCAAAACGCGGAACGCCTCCCATGACGCATACGTTTATTCCCGGCAAGGATGCCGCCCTTGAAACCTCGCTGGATACGCTCAAGGGCCACATCGAAGGCCTCGGCTTCAACATTGTGGAGGCGCGCTGGCTGAATCCGGCACCGCATATCTGGTCGGTGCATATTCGCGACCGCGACTGCCCCCAGGTATTTGCCAACGGCAAGGGCGCCAACCGCAAGGCAGCGCTGGCCAGCGCCTACGGCGAAATGCTCGAACGTCTGGCCACGCGCTATCTCTGGGCAGACTTTTACCTCACCCCGGCGCAGAAAGACTTCCCCTTTATTCATCAGGCCGAAGAAAAGTGGTGGTCGCCGGACACCCCGCTCGACCAGGTGCTCGACCCGGTGTTTTATCAGCGTTACGGCGAAGACCTGACGCTCGCCGAACTCCGCGACATGAACGGCGGCGATGCCGACCACAGCGTTTGCACACTGCCTTACGTGCGCCAGCGCGACGGCGCCACCGTGGACGTGCCGGTCAACCTGATCGGCAATATGTATGTATCCAACGGCATGTCGGCGGGTAACACCCGGGATGAAGGCCAGGTGCAGGGGTTGGCGGAAATTTTCGAGCGTGCGATCAAGGAACGCATTATCCGCGATGCCATTACCCTGCCCGAAGTGCCGGCGGCAGTGCTGGCGCGCTATCCGCGGATTCAGGCCGGCATGGCAGCGCTGGAAGCCAACGGCTTTCAGCTGCGCGCGCTGGACGCCTCGCTGGGCGGACAATACCCGGTGATGAGCATTGTGCTGCTGCACCCGGATGACGGCGGCCTCTACGCCTGCTTTGGCGCCCACCCGCGCTTTGAGGTCGCGCTGGAACGCGCACTCACCGAGCTGGTTCAGGGGCGCGCGCTGGATGAGCTGGGCGGTTTCCCGCCGCCCACGGCGGACCTGGACCTGGTGACCGACCCGCACAATCTGGAGCTGCATTTCATCGACGCCAGCGGCTACGTCAGCTGGGCGCTGATCGGTGAAACGCCGGACGTCGACTTCTGCGACTGGGACGATACCCGCGGCAATGCCGAACAGCGCGACAGCCTCATCGAGCTGCTGCACCAGGAAGGCCACGACGTCTATATCGCCGAACACCGCGAGCTGGGCGCCTACGCCAGCCGCATACTGGTGCCGGGCTTTTCGGATATTTACCTGCCCGACGAGCTGAAGTGGCATAACAACAACCAGGCCGTTCCCCATCGTGCGACGCTGTTTGCCCTGCCCGACGCCGGCGCGGATGCCTGGCAGGCGCTACTCGACGGTCTGGAAGACGACAACGTCAACGACCAGATGAGCGTGCTGGAATGGGCCGGCATCGTGCCCGACCCGGAGACGGCCTGGGAACGGCTGCGCGTGGGCGAGCTCAAGCTGTGGCTGCTGCTCGCGCTGGGCGAACAGGAGGCGGCGTTTGAACAGCTCGCTCTGGTGCGCGCCTCGGGCAACCTGGTGGAAGACGATATCCGCTGCTTTGACGCCCTGGCCAGCGTGCTGGAGCTGACCCTGGCCGGCGAGTCGCCGGACGACTACGCCCGGGCGCTGCAGTTCTACCACGGCGATGCTCTGGCCAGAGCCACGGCGCTCGCCAGCGGCATGGCGGTTTTCCCCGGGCTCGACGCCATGCACCCCGACGCCCCGACGCTGGCCCACCGGCGGCTGCTGGAAGGCTACGCCAAGGTGCTCAAGGGGCAGCAGCGCGCCGCCGACGGCACTTGAGATCGATCACCAGCGTATTAAAACAGCGCGATCTCGTCATCGGTCAGTGCCCGCCATTCGCCGGGGGCGAGATCCGCGTCCAGCGCCAGCGGGCCAATGGCCTCGCGGTGCAGCGCGGTCACGCGGTTGCCCAGCGCGCCGAACATGCGCTTGACCTGGTGATAGCGGCCTTCGCTGATGGCGAGCTTCGCCTCCCGGGGGCCGTGCATTGTCAGGGTTGCCGGATGAGTCGGCATATCGTCGCCGTCAAGCCGGAGGCCTTCAGCGACCTGGGCCACGGCGTGCGTGGCGGCACTGCCTTCCAGCGGTTCGGCCAGAGTGGCGCGGTATACCTTGTCGTGGCGATGTTTGGGTGAAGTAATACGGTGCAGCCACTGGCCGTCGTCGGTCATCAGCAACAGGCCGGTGGTGTCCACATCCAGCCGCCCGACCGGCTGCAGCCGCTCCACGGCGGGCACGTCCAGCAGATCCACGGCGCGGCGATAAAGACCGCGTCGCGCCGTGCATTCCACCTCCAGCGGCTTGTGCAGCATCAGGTAGCGTTTGCCTATCAGCGCCAGGGGCTCATCCTGCCAGATCACCAGATCGTCATCGGGGCGAATATGCACCGCGGGCTGTTTGACCCGCTCGCCGTTGAGCCGGACCTCGCCGGCTTTCAGCGCGCGTTTGGCCAGGCTGCGGGTCAGCGGGGTGGTTTCGCTCAAAAAGCGATCAAGACGCATGGTAGCGGTTTGAGTCATGAGGGTCGGGGCTCTTGTGGGCCGGGTCAGTCGGAGTCGCCGTCCGGCAGCAGTCGGTAGCGGTCGGCATCCTGCCAGGCGGGGAATTTGTCGCGAAACGCCGCCAGCGCCTGCATATCAAGGGTGCCGGTTTGAATACAGGCGGTATCCGCCGGCGAATCCAGCACGGGCTCGCCCTTGAAGTCGACGAGCATGGAGTCGCCGCTGTAGCTCAGGCCGTTACCGCCCTCGCCCACGCGGTTGACGCCGATGACGTAGCCCAGGTTTTCGATGGCGCGGGCCTGCAGCAGCGTTCGCCAGGCGTGGCGGCGCGGTGCCGGCCAGTTGGCCACGCACAGCAGCGCGTCGTATTCAAAGGTCTGCTTATCGGCGGGCTGTTGGCGCAGCCAAACGGGAAAGCGCAGATCGTAGCAGACGGTCAACAGCAGGCGCACCCCCTTGTATTCGATCACCGGGCGCTCGCTGCCGGCCGCATAGCGCTCGTGCTCGCCGGCCATGCGGAAAAGGTGGCGCTTGTCGTAGCACACCAGCTTGCCGTCGGGCTGCGCCCAAAGCAGGCGGTTATAATGCTCGCCGGCTTCCCTGACCGCGACGCTGCCGGTGAGCACGCAGTCGCGCTCCCGTGCCTGGCGGCGTAGCCAGGCCACGCTGGGGCTGTCTTCCATGGGCTCGGCCATGGCAGCGGCGTTCATGGTAAAGCCGGTAGCAAACATCTCCGGCAGCACAATAACATCGGTATCGTCACCGCCCAGGTCGCCCAGCTGCGCTTCGAGCTGGGCATGGTTGGCCGCCGGGTCTTCCCAGCGCAAATCGCACTGTACGAGGCTGACGGTTAGCTGACTCATGGCGCTTTCTCTCCTCATATCAGATCAATGTGCTAAATTAACATACCTTGCCGGTGCCGTTTGGCCGGCACGCTCGCCCGCTCCCTGCTGCCGGGCGGGCCTGATGCCGTATTTTCCCTTTTATCTGCCACTTTCTCCCTGACGAGGCCGCCATGTCCAGCCACCTCCTCCACGACCGCGATGCCACCCGGGGCGTCGGGTTCGGACTCATTGCCTACTCCATGTGGGGCTGCTTCCCGCTGTTCTTTTCGCTGTTCAACGGCGTGCCGGCGTTCGAGATCGTGCTGCACCGGATTCTCTGGTCGTGCCTGTTTCTGGCGGGGGTGATTACCCTGATGCGGCGGTGGGAACCGGTGACGGCAGCCTTGCGCCACCCCGAACGCCTGTGGCGGGTACTGGCCTGCGCGTTGCTGATCGGCTTCAACTGGGGGATTTACATCTACGCGGTGGAGACACAGCACGTTCTCCAGGCGAGTCTGGGGTACTTTCTGACGCCGCTGGTAAACGTGGGGCTGGGGGTTATCGTGCTGCGCGAAACCATGGTCAAGGCTCAGCTGGCGGCGCTGGGGCTGGCGACTCTGGGAATCGGCATGCAGTTTCTGCTGCTCAACGAGCTGCCGTGGCTCAGCCTGATGCTGGCGTTCTCGTTTGGTTCCTACGGCCTTTTCCGCAAGCAGGTGCCGCTGGACGGACTCTCGGGGCTGTTTGTGGAAACGCTGCTCCTGCTGCCGCTGGCGCTGCTGGTGTTTGCGTGGCTCAGCCACCAGGGCCTGTCGCATTTTGCCCAATCGCCCCGGACCACGGTGCTGCTGATGTCGGCCGGGGTGATTACCGCGCTGCCGCTGCTGGCCTTTGCCGGCGCTGCACGGCGGCTGCGGCTGGCGACGCTGGGGTTTTTAATGTATATCAACCCCAGTATTCAGTTTCTGATTGCCCTGCTGGTATTCCACGAACCGCTCAGCACGGTGCAGCTGGGCACCTTCGCGCTGATCTGGCTGGGCCTGGGCGTGTATTCGTGGTCGGCCTGGCAGCAGACGCAGACCCGTTAGCCGGCGGTCGACGGCAGCGCTGCAGCATCGCTTGAGGCACCGGACGCCAGCGCCGGTGTCGCGGTATCTTCGGTCTGATAGCCGATCCGAAACCCGCCCCAGTGCTTGCCGTCGACATATATCGGCACCGACAGATCGTGCATGATCTCGCCGGTGTCGCGCTTGTAGGTTTGCAGCAGCAGGGGTTTTTCGTGAGCGCCGCAGCGCCGCCCCGTCGGGTCGTCAAAAATACGCTTGCTGCGGCAGAACTTGAGGTCGTGAGCGTAATCCCCCGTGGGCGCCTGGCTGACGCTTTTGTTGTGCGTGGGCACATAGCCCTGGCGGTCGCAGGCAATCGCATAGCTGAGGCCGTGGGACTCCAGCAGCGGCTCCTGGAGCTCGGGCAGATGACGGTCGGTAAAGTCGTCAAACGCCGTCTTGTACATCGGTGGCTGCGTATTGGCGAGCGGCTCGTAGCGCGAACTGAACAGCCCCGAGGCATTCAGCTCGCCGCGTTTCAGGGCTTTTTCAAACAGAGCGCCCACGCGGTTGGCGGCCTGGCGGGCCTCGGCAAAGACCGCCTGGTGGCGCCCCCGAAGCCGCTGCTGGGCGAGCTCGGCATCCACGCCTTCGGCCGCTTCCATCAGCGCGCGCGCCTGGCCGGCGAGGTCGTGCATGTTGCGGTTGCCCTCGTCCACATCGTATTCCAGCTGGCGCAGGCTGTCCGCCACCGTCTGGCTGTGCTGCTGCGTGCTGCCCATGGCTTCGGCCACGCTCTTGATTTCCTGGTGGACGTTTTCGACGTTGTCGGTCACCTTGCCCAGGCTGGTACCGACCTGTTCGATCCCTGCCGCGCGCTCGCTGACCCGGCCCATCAGATGGCTCATGCTGTCGACCACGCTCTGGCCGCTCTGGCTGATGTCCTTGACCAGCTCATCGACATTCTGCGTCGCGGTGGAGGTTTTCAGCGCCAGGCTGCGCACTTCGCCGGCGACCACGGCAAAACCGCGCCCGTGCTCCCCCGCGCGGGCTGCTTCGATGGAGGCGTTGAGTGACAGCAGGTGGGTCTGTTCGGCGATGTCCTCGATCATCGAGGTGACACTTCTGACACGTTCGATCTTGTCATTCAGCGTGCCCAGCATTTCCAGCGCCTCTCCCGAGCGCTCGGAGACATCGTTCATTTCGCGGATGATGGCATCCAGCTCGTGGCGGTTCTCGTGGCTGGCGCCGCGGGCGTCTTCCGCCAGCGCGGCGACCTGGTCGGCGCTGCTCGACACCTGCGTAATCGCCGCGTTGATCGCCGTCATGCTGGCCGCGGCGTCCCGGGCCATGGCTTCCTGATCATCCAGGCGCTTGTCCATCTGGTCGGCATAGAATGACACTTCCGTGGACGCGATGGCCGTGCTGCTGGCGCGGCTCATCAACCGGTAGGCCATGCTGCGCAGCGAGCGGTAGTCGCGCACCGGCCAAAGCCATGAAGCGCCCTTGTTCAACGCGGCGCGATCACCGTAATACACACCCAAGGCGCCGCTGAATACCAGCGCGGCGCCGCCCAGCGCGGCGAAGACCAACCCCGGATATACCCAGAAACCGCCCGCCGTAACGGCCAACACGGACGCCGCCAGCAGCACCAGGGCTGACAGAATGGAAACTAAACGCATGGCTAAGGTTCTCTATGCTGATGGGAAAGGCACCCTTGCTCGACAGAACCGCTGCTGCCGCCCGGCTCGTGGTCCGGCATCCAGCGGTCGTGTCCGAGGACAAGGGTAGCCTTTCGTCAACATTAAGGCAGTAGCACTTTGGGTGAATTAGTGTCAGATCAAGTTTCGGCGGCGCTGGCTTCAAGGGCTTGATCCAGATCGGCTATCAGGTCATCCAGGTGTTCAATGCCGATCGACAGACGCACCATGTCGGGCGTCACGCCGGCCTTCTCCAACTCTTCCGGGTTCAGCTGGCGGTGGGTGGTCGAGGCGGGGATCGACGAGCAGCTTTTGGCATCGCCGATATTGACCAGGCGCAGAATCAGCGCCAGCGCATCATAAAAGCGTTCGGCAGCGGCCTGACCGCCCTTGATGCCGAAACTCAGAATGCCCGAGGCCTGGCCGTTCATGTAGTGTTTTGCCAGCGCATGGTCGGGATGGCTGTCGAGCCCGGCATACTGTACCCAGCTGACCCGGGAATGCGTCTCCAGGTATCGGGCAATCGCCAGGGTGTTGGCGCAGATACGCTCGATGCGCAGCGCCAGGGTTTCCAGCCCCTGCAGCAGGTTCCACGCCGCCTGCGCCGAGAGAGCCGCGCCCATGTTGCGCAGCGGCACCACCCGGGCGCGGGTAATGAAGGCGGCGGCACCCACGTCATGGGTGTAGCTGATGCCGTGATAGGACGCATCAGGCTCGTTGAGCAGCGGGAAGCGCGCGGCATGCGTCGCCCAGGGGAAGCGCCCGGAATCGACAATGATGCCGCCCAGGGTTGTGCCATGGCCGCCGATGTACTTGGTGGCCGAATGCACGATAATATCCGCGCCGCTTTTGATCGGACGCCAGAGAAACGGCGTTGCCGTGGTGTTATCGACCATGACCGGCACGCCGTGCCGGTGTGCCACCTCGGCCAGACGCGCAACGTCGACCACACCTCCCGAGGGGTTGCCCACGCTTTCACAGAAGACGGCCCGGGTACGGCCGTCGATCAGCCGCTCGATCGCGTCGGGGTCCGACTTGTCGGCAAAGCGCACCTCGATACCCTGCCGCGGCAGCGTGTGGGCGAAGAGGTTATAGGTGCCGCCGTAGAGCTCGCTGATGGAAACGATATTGTCACCCGCTTCGGCGAGCGTCTGGATGGCGGTGGTGATCGCGCTCATGCCCGATGCCAGAGCCAGGCCGGCGATGCCCCCTTCGAGTTCGGCCACACGCTGTTCCAACACGCCGCAGGTGGGATTCATGATGCGGGTGTAGATGTTGCCTTCTTCCTTGAGGTCAAACAGGTCAGCAGCGTGCCGAGCGCTGTCAAAGCTGTAGGACGTGGTCTGGTGTATAGGCACGGCAACGGCATTCTGGTTATCCGGCGTGTAGCCGTGGTGGAGCGCAACGGTCTCGGGTTTCATGTTATATCCTTGAACTCAGCCAAAAGCGGTTACTTATGCTTTACAATACTAGGGCCTGTTGACGTTTCCTCGCAAACCGCGTTGCTGCGCCAAAGGATGTCAGGCAAGGCGCGAAACGCCGGTCATGGTGGTGCCCTTACCCAGTTTCGCAACGCGGCATGACGTTCATTGGCGCGCAACCCGAAGGGACAGGGTCCTCCGGGCACAGCACGGCGTTGTTCGTCGCTCATTGGGAACGACCCAACGACGCTCCTCACGCCTTGTTCTGCCCCCGGAGGACTTCTGTCGCGGCTGTGGGGAAACGTCAACAGGCCCTAATCCAGCACGGCAGTCGGGGCCAATGTGCCCGTAGTCCGGTGACCCTGCCCCGCAACAACGCCAAGGACGTAAACGGCTAACCCAATGTGGCACAACAAACTACCGCTGATGAGCTGGCTGCCGCAGTATACCCGGCAGCTTCTGGGCGCCGATGTTCTCGCCGGCATGATCGTGACCGTGATGGTCATTCCGCAGTCGCTGGCCTATGCGCTGCTGGCCGGACTGCCGGCGGTGGTCGGGCTCTATGCCAGCATTCTGCCGCAGCTGGTATACAGCATTTTCGGTACCAGCCGCACCCTGGCCGTGGGCCCCGTGGCCATTATCGCGCTGATGACCGGCGCAGCGCTGTCGAACGTTGCCGCGCCGGGAAGCGCCGAATATCTTGAAGCCGCCTGGGTGCTGGCGCTGCTCTCGGGGGGCATTCTGGTGGCCATGGGCATGCTGAAAATGGGGTTTTTCAGCAACTTTCTCAGCCATCCGGTGATCTCGGGCTTTCTTACCGCCTCGGGTCTGCTGATCGCTGCGAGCCAGCTCGGCGGACTGCTGGGCATCCCCAGCGGCGGCTTTACCCTGTTTGAGCGCCTGTCGTCGCTGTGGGCCGGCCTGCCCGATATCCACCCGGCCACCCTGCTGATGAGCCTGGGCGTGCTGGCCTTTCTGGTGGGTGTGCGCCGCCGGGGTAGCGCCCTTCTCCAGCGCTGTGGCCTGCCCGCCGCGACCGCCGGGCTGATGGCCCGAGCCGGGCCCATCGTCGCCGTGCTGGCGACCACCCTGATGACCCGGCAATGGCAGCTGCAGGACAAGGGGATCGCCATCGTGGGGAGCATTCCCGGCGGTCTGCCGCCGTTGAGCCTGCCCTGGCCGGACCCGTCGCTGTGGCACACGCTGTTGGTTCCGGCTTTTCTGATCAGCCTGGTGGGGTTTGTGGAGTCGGTCTCCATGGGTCAGATGCTGGCAGCCAAGCGGCGACAGCGCATTGCCCCCAACCAGGAGCTGGTCGGGCTGGGCGTCGCCAACCTGGCCGCCGGCGTTTCCGGCGCCATGCCGGTAACCGGCGGACTCTCCCGCACCGTAGCCAATCATCAGGCGGGTGCGCAAACGCCGATGGCCGGCGCTGTGGCGGCACTGGGCATCGGCCTGGTGACCTATCGGCTCACGGACTGGCTGTACTACCTGCCGGTTGCCACCCTGGCCGCGTTTATCACGGTTTCAATCCTGACGCTGGTGGATATCGCCACGCTGCGAGCCACCTGGCGCTACTCCCGCAGCGACTTTACCGCGATGGCCATCACCATCATTCTGACCCTGTCCGAGGGGATAGAAACCGGCATCATCAGCGGCATCGGGGTCTCGCTGGCGCTTTACCTGTATCGCACCAGCCGCCCTCACAGCGCGCTGATCGGACGCGTTCCCGATACCGAGCACTTCCGTAATATCACGCGCCACAACGTGGAGACCCGCGACCACCTGGCCCTCCTGCGGATTGACGAAAGTCTCTATTTTGCCAATGCGCGCTACCTGGAAGATACGCTCTATGAGCTGGTAGCCAACCGCCCGGCGCTGAACCATGTGGTAATCGTTTGCTCGGCCGTCAACCTCATCGACGCTTCGGCGCTGGGGAGTCTGGAGGCGATTAACGCCCGCCTCGAGGATTCCGGCGTTACCCTCAACCTGGCCGAAGTCAAGGGGCCGGTCATGGACCGCCTGAAGCGCAGCGATTTTCCCGACCAGCTCACCGGGCGGATTTTCCTCAGTACCTATGCCGCCTGGCAGACGCTGGCCCGCCCTGCCGATTGAACGGCTACCACCGGGCCGATTTGTGCCCGGCTTTTCACGCCCCGCTTTTCTCACGCAATTTTCTCATGGTGCGCTGCGTCAACGCATCGACGCTCACGGTGTTTTGTTGAACGGGGTTCTCGAGGTGTGTTTTGGGCAGGGATTTTCGGGAGGCAGATTTTCAATGAAAAAAAGATAACGGTATAAATCTTTGCTTGCTTAATGGCGCTCCCGGCTCTGCGTCAGTTGCCGTTGCCACACATCCAGCAGGCTATCCACACTGAGCGCCAGCAACGCGATAATGACCGCTCCCTGAACCACGTAGGCGGTGTTGCCGTTGACGATACCGGCAATAATCGGCTCGCCGAGGTTGCTCGCGCCGACGGTAGCGCCCAGTGCCGCCGTGGCGATGTTCACGGTGATGGAAGTACGCACGCCTGCCAGAATCACCGGCGCGGCCAGCGGCAATTCCACGCGATACAGCCGCTGCCGTCCGGTCATGCCCATGCCCCGGGCCGTGGCGATCAGGGTGTCGTCGACGTTTTGCAGACCGGCCAGGGTATTGCGCACAATCGGCAAGAGCCCGTAGAGCACCAGCGCACAGACAATCGGCAGCGTGCCAAAGCCCAGAACCGGCACCGCCAGCGCCAGCACCGCTACCGGCGGGAATGTCTGCCCCAGTGAGGCGCACTGCCCCACCAGCGGCAGAAAATCGCGCCCCCGAGGGCGGGTCACGGCCACGCCCGCGGTGATACCCACAATAACGGTCAACACCGCCGCAACGCCCACCGTCAAGGCATGGCGCCACAGCAGGGTCGTGAACGCCGTGCGCTCATAGACCACGCCGTCGGTGTCCGGGGACAGCCATTCCAGCGCCGGCGTGGCCAGCGGCATGGCCTTGACCGCAACCCCCAGCAGCACCAGCCACACTACCGGCATCAGCCAGCGTAGCGGATTCGGGTTGCCGGGCAGGCGCTGCAGATCAGGACTCATGCGCCTCGCCCTCCCGGGTATGCGCCTCTTTGACCAGCTTGCGCAGCGATAGCTCGCCCACGGGCATGTCGTTGGTATCGACCACGGTGACACGCTCGCTGTGGTCGCGCAGCATCACCGACAGTGTCTGGCGCAGGGTATAGCCGTCGGGTACCCGGGACTGGGCGGGCAGCGTCGGCCCCAGCGGCGCCATGTGATCGCGCACCCGGGTCAGCGCTGCCTGTTTCAGCCCGCGTTCGAGCCCGCCCAGCAGGGAATCCACGTAGTCGTTGGCGGGTTTCTGCAACAGCGCCAGGGGGCTGCCCTGCTGTACGATCGCGCCCTCGCGCATGACCACAAGGTGATCGGCCAGGCGCAGGGCTTCGTCCATGTCGTGCGTAACCAGCACCACGGTCTTGTGCAGACGCGCCTGGAGTCGTGCCAGCATGGTCTGGAGCTGGCCCCGGGTAATCGGGTCCAGCGCCCCGAAGGGTTCATCCATCAACAGAATGTCAGGGTCGGCGGCCAGCGCCCTGGCGACCCCGACGCGCTGCGCCTGGCCGCCGGACAGCTCGCCGGGATACTTATGCGCAAACTCGGCCACGGGCAGGTGCAGAAAGTGCATCAGCTCTTCAACGCGCTGATGCACCCGGGTGGCCGGCCACTTCAACAGCTTCGGCACGGTGGCAATGTTGCGCATGACGTTCCAGTGGGGAAACAGCCCGGTCTCCTGAATGGCGTAGCCGATGCGCCGGCGCAGTTTGACCGGGTCGTAGTCCTGGATGGCCTGATCATCCAACAGGATATCGCCACGACTCTGTTCCGTCAGGCGATTGATCATGCGCAGCGTGGAGGACTTGCCGCAGCCGGAGGCCCCCACCAGCGCGCAGAATTTTCCCCGGGGCACGCTGAAACTGATGTCGTCGACGGCCTGCACATCGCCGAAATCCTTCGAGACGTTGCGTAACTCGATCATGCCCTGTCTCCCTGGCGGGTTGAATCTCCGTGGCGCAGCCTGGCGGCCAGGGTGCCGAGTGCCGTGTCGGCCACAAACGCCATGACAATAATCGGCAGTGCCCCCAGCAGCACCATGCTCATGGCGGACTGACCGAGCCCCTGAAAAATCAGGGTTCCCAGCCCGCCGGCGCCGATCAGCGCGGCCACCGCGGTCAGGCCGATGGCCTGTACCGTGGTGATCCGCAGCCCTTCCAACAGGATGGGCAGGGCCAACGGCAGGCGGACCAGCAGAAAACGCTGAGCAGGACGCATCCCCATGCCCCGAGCAGCATCCAACGCCGCCGGGCTGACCGCTTCCAGCGCCACATGCGTATTGCGCACCATGGGCAGCAGGCTGTAGGCCACCAGCGCGATGAGCGCAGGCGTCCAGCCAATGCCCTGCACGCCGATGGCCGCCAGCGCGTCAAATCGCGCCGACAGCCAGGCAAGCGGCGCCAGCAACAGCCCGAACAGCGCCAGGCTGGGAATGGTCTGAAAAAAGTTGAGAATCGCAAAGGCTGTGGTCCGGCCGGCCGCAAAGCGACGAATCAGCATGGCAATCGCAACCCCCAGTACCGTGCTGAGGGTGACCGCGATGCCCACCAGCGCCAGGTGCTCGACCAGCGCGCGATAAAAGGCGTCATGGCGCGCCTGAAACTCCTGCACCAGCGCCAGCCGGTCCAGCCAGAACGCCGCACACAGCCACCATACGCCGACGATGGGCAGAAGCATCAGCAACAGCCAGCCCCGGGCCAGCTGCATGCGCAGGCGCAGCTCCACCAGGCAGAGCATCAGCATGAACAGCAGCACCCACAGCGCCGGGCCAATTCCCAGCCGTGCCTGGGCCACGCCGGGCTCTATCAGCCGGAAAGCAGCCAGCATCATGGCAAACGGGATCAACGCCAGCAGCAGCCCGCTCACGGTCAACAAGGCCGGATAGCGGTAACGCCCCGGGTAGGCGGCAAGCCCCGTCATGGCCCCCAGCAGCAAGAGCGCCAGCGCCGCGCCCGGTATGCCTGTCGCGCCCCACAGCGAATAGCCGGTGGGAGCGGCAATGCGATTGGGCGCCACGCTGACCACGTCCAGCCCCGCAAGCGTTGCCAACATGGCCACGGCCAGACACAGCAGGACCGGGTTGGGTTGCCACGGACGCCAGCGTGCGGATTGCAGGGGAAGAGCATCCATCAAGGCCATGGATCAAGGGTCCGTGCTGTTGGGCAGGCTGGCGTTGGCGGAATGCCGGTCAAGATAATCGCCGGCGACCTCGTCAGCCGCCCGACCCTTGACCGCGACCTCGGCATTAAGACGCTGCAGTGTGGTCAGATCAAGGCCGGAAAATACCCGCGCCAGCGCCGGCTTGAGCCGGGGATAGGCGTCCAGCACCCATTCGCGCGCGACCGGCGCGGGCTGATAGACCGGCTGGACGTTGCGGGTATCTTCGAGCACCTTGAGCCCCAGAGCGACCAGGCCACCGTCGGTACCGTAGGTCATGGCAGCGTTGACGCCGCTGGTGCGGCGAGCCGCGGCGCGCATGGTGGCGGCCGTATTGCCGCCGGACAGCACCAGTAGTTGGTCTTCGCCGAGGGTAAAGTCGTAGGCCTGCTGAAACGCCGGCAGCGCCTGTTTCGATTCGACAAATTCGGCGCTGGCGGCAAGCTTGAAGTCACCGTCGTCGGCCAGGTAATCCGCGAGGTCGTCCAGGCTTTCCAGCTCGTTCTCCTGCGCCAGATCCTGCCGCACGCTTATCGCCCAGGTGTTATTGGCGCTGGCAGGCGTAAGCCAGACAAGGCCGTTGGCGGCATCCTTGTCGTGCACGGTCTGCCAGGCGCTCGATGCATCCTGCCATACCGGGCTGCCGGCCATGTCGAAAAAACGCCCCGTTGCCGGTATATTCGGGATAGAGGTCGATTTCGCCGGCGTCCAGCGCCTCACGTACCACGCTGGTCACGCCCAGCTGCAGGCGATTTTCCACGGGAATGTCCTGACGCGCCAGCGTCTGCAGAATCAGCTCGCCGAGCACCGCGCCTTCGGTATCGATCTTGGAGCCCACGACAACCGTCCTGTCGTCCGGCTCGGCAACCGCCGGCAACGTGACGACCAGTGCCGTCAGCACCCCGTGTTTTAGCCAACGCATTGTTTCTCTTCCCTCTATCGCTCGATATCAGTCGCTCGGTATCAGCCCGATGACGACTGTACCACCCAGCGCGTCCCTTCGCGCGAGTCTTTCAGGATAATCCCCTGCGCAGCGAGTTCGTCCCGGATGCTATCGGCCGTGGCGAAGTCCCTGGCGGCCTTGGCCTCGGCGCGACGCGCAATCTGCGCTTCAATGTTGGCCTCGTCCAGCGCCGTTTCTCCCTTCAGGAAAGTGGCGGGAGACTGCGACAGCAGCCCCAACACGCCGCCCAGGGCTCGCAGCTCGCCGGCCAGCCGGGGGACGTCGGCGGTATCGTTGGCCCGGGCGCGATTCAACTCTCGGGTCAGCTCAAAAAGGACCGCCAGCGCTTCCGGGGTATTGAAGTCGTCGTCCATGGCCTCGGCAAAGCGTCGAGCATGGCCGCTGGAGGGCTCCGCCAGGCTCAAGCTTACCGGTTCCGGCTCCGGGTCGATGTTTTCCAGCGCGGTGTAGAGCCGCGTCAGCGACCGGCGCGCTTCGCTCAGCGAGTCTACCGAATAGTTGATCGGACTGCGGTAATGACTGGCCACCAGCAGGTAACGCACCACTTCCGGATCGTGCTCGACGAGCACATCGCGAATGGTGAAGAAGTTGCCCAGCGATTTGGACATTTTTTCCTCGTCCACGCGAACCGCGCCGGCGTGCATCCAGGTATTGACGTAGGTTTGGCCGGTGGCGGCTTCCGACTGGGCAATTTCGTTTTCATGGTGCGGAAAGGTCAGATCCGGCCCGCCGCCGTGAATATCGAAGGTGTTGCCCAGGCACCCGGTCGACATGGCCGAGCATTCAATGTGCCAGCCGGGCCGCCCATCTCCCCAGGGAGACGGCCACCTGGCTTCGTCGGGCTTGGCGGCTTTCCAGAGCACGAAATCGAGCGGATCTTCCTTGTGATCGTCCACGTCGACCCGTGCCCCCGAGCGCATGTCGTCGGGGTCGCGATTATTGAGCTTGCCGTAATCGGCAAATTCGCGCACGCGGTAATAGACATCACCGTTGGCCGCCGGATAGGCATATCCCTTGTCGATCAGCACCCGGATCATGGCAATGATGGCGTCGACGTGGCCGGTCGCCCGGGGCTCCCGGTCGGGTGGCAGCACGCCGAGTCGGGCTTCATCCTCGTGCATGGCGGCAATCATGCGCTCGGTCAACGCCTCGATGCTTTCGCCATTGTCAGCGGCACGCTTGAGAATCTTGTCGTCAATATCGGTGATATTGCGCACATAGGTCACGTTATAGCCGCGTTCGCGAAGATAGCGGCTGATCACGTCAAACGCCACCATGACGCGAGCATGGCCCAGATGGCAGTAGTCGTACACCGTCATGCCGCATACGTACATGCTGATATGCCCCGGCTCCCGGGGCGCAAGCGGTTCCTTGCGCCGGGTCAGGGTGTTGTAAAGCTGCACTGCTGTCTCCTCGGCTGTTGCTGCCTAACCCTTTTTCCTGATCTTGGCCCAGGTATCCTTGAGCCCGACCGTGCGGTTGAATACCGGTTTTTCCGGCGTTGACGCGTAGCGATCGGTACAGAAGTAGCCCACGCGCTCGAACTGGAAGCGGGTTTCAGGGGCAGTGCCGGCCAGGCTCGGCTCGGCGATCGCGCGGCAGGTAATCAGCGACTCGGGATTCAGGTGGTCGAAAAAATCGGCATCCTTGTCGCGGTCGGGCTGCTCCACCGTAAAGAGGTTATCGTACAGGCGCACTTCCACGGGAATCCCGTGCACCGCGCTGACCCAGTGAAGCACGCCCTTGACCTTGCGCCCTTCGGGATTCCTGCCCAGGGTGTCGAAGTCCACCGAGCAGCGCAGCTCAACCACTTCGCCGGCGTCATCCTTGATCACTTCGTCGCAGCGGATAACGTAGCTATTGCGCAGGCGCACTTCCTTGCCCGGCGCCAGGCGGAAGAACTTCTTCGGCGGCTCTTCCATGAAGTCGTGGTGGTCGATGTACAGCTCACGAGTCAGTGGCACCTTGCGTACCGGCATATCGTCGCGCGCGGGGTGGCCGGCGACATCGTAGGTTTCCTCGAAGTCATCGGCCACGTTGGTCAACACCACCTTCAGCGGCCGCAGTACGCACATGGCGCGGGGGGCGTTGTCTTCCAGGTCCGAGCGGATAGCGTGAGTCAGCATGGCGATATCCACCAGCCCGCTATCCGAGCGGCTGACGCCGACCATATCGCAGAACTTGCGGATCGAGGCCGGCGTATAGCCCCGGCGACGCATGCCCGAAATGGTCGGCATGCGCGGGTCATCCCAGCCGTCGACGATGCCCTCGTCCACCAGCAGCTTGAGCTTGCGCTTGGAGGTCAGGGTGTAGTTGAGGTTAAGGCGGGCAAATTCGATCTGCCGCGGCCTGGCGGGAACCGGCAGGTTATGCAAAAACCATTCATACAGCGGCCGGTGGTCCTCGAACTCCAGGGTGCACAGCGAGTGGGTGATGCCTTCGATGGCATCGGACTGGCCGTGGGTGAAGTCGTAGGACGGATAGATGTGCCAGTTATCGCCGGTCTGGTGATGGGTGGCGTGGCGAATGCGATACAGAATCGGGTCGCGCAGGTTGATGTTGGACGAGGCCATGTCGATTTTGGCCCGCAGTACCCTGCCGCCTTCGGCAAATTCGCCCTGGCGCATGCGCTCCAGCAGGTCGAGGCTTTCGTCCGCGTCACGCTCGCGGTACGGGCTCGGGGTGCCCGGCTCGGTAAGCGTACCGCGGTATTCGCGGATTTCATCCGGCGACAGATCATCGACGTAGGCCAACCCTTCGCGCACCAGGTGCTGCGCCCAGGCGTAGAGCTGGTCGAAGTAATCCGAGGCAAAGCGCACCGGGCCTGCCCACTCGAAGCCCAGCCAGTTGACGTCCGCCTTGATCGCATCGATGTAGACCTGCTCTTCCTTCGCCGGGTTGGTATCGTCAAAGCGCATATGACATTGCCCGCCGGTCTCCTCGGCAAGGCCGAAGTTCAGGCAGATCGACTTGGCGTGCCCAATATGCAGAAAGCCGTTCGGCTCCGGGGGAAAGCGCGTCACGATGCTCGCAACCTGGCCGCCCTCCAGCTCTTCACGTACCTGGTTACGAATAAAGTTGGGCGCCGGTGTGGTCTCAGTGGTCATGGTGGCGTTTGAAAAACCTCATGGTCGATGGCGTGCCGGACTTCGCGGTGCCGGGCAAAAGCGGTATTATAACGTGACGCTGCTGCCTGGCGCCAAGGCCCATGGCGTTATTCCATGAAACCCGGCCACCGGGCGAACGCCTTTATTGAACAGGAATTTATCCATGATCGTACTGGAAACCAGCCTGGGGGATATTACCCTGACGCTGTATCACGACAAGGCACCGAAAACCGCGGCCAACTTTGAACGCTATGTGCGCGAAGGCTTCTACAACGACACGCTGTTCCACCGGGTCATCGACGGCTTCATGGTACAGGGCGGCGGGTTCGACCGGGATTTCAATCAGAAAGCCACCCATGCTCCCATCGACAACGAGGCCGACAGCGGGCTGAAAAACGTCAAGGGAACGCTGGCCATGGCGCGCACCCAGGATCCCCACTCGGCCACTTCGCAGTTTTTCATCAACGTCGGCGATAACAGCTTCCTCGACCACACCGGGCAAACGCCACAGGGCTGGGGATATGCCGTTTTCGGCGAAGTCGTGGACGGCATGGACGTGGTCGACACCATCAGAACCGTGGCCACAACGCGCCGCGGCATGCACGCCGATGTGCCCGCCGAGGATGTCATTATCGAGCGCGCCCGATTCAGGGACGCGGACAAGGATACCGACTGAGACGGAGATTGCCATGCGCACGCTACTGGTCGCCGATCTGCATCTGAGTGAGAACACACCGGCCATGACCCGGGGGTTCATCCGGTACCTGGAAGTCACGGCGCCGGGTGCCCGCGCCCTGTATATACTCGGCGACCTGTTCGACGCCTGGGTGGGCGACGACCTGCTCGACCATTCGCACCCGCTGACCGAGGTGGCCAACCCGATTATTGCCGCGCTGCGCCACCTGGCCAACAGCGGTACGCGCATCTACTTCATGCACGGGAACCGCGATTTTCTCATCGGCAATCGCTTTGTCGATGCCTGCCAGGCGACGCTGCTGCCCGAAGTGCAGGAAGTCGAACTGCACGACATTCCCGTGGTGATGCTGCACGGCGACAGCCTTTGCACCCGCGACAGCGACTACATGGCTTTTCGCCGGCAGGCACGCAGTGCCGAGTGGCAGAATAAGATGCTGGCCATGCCGCTGACCGAGCGTGCCGTGCTGGCGCAGCAAATGCGCCAACAATCCGGTGAGGCCAATGCCGGCAAGACCAACGAGATCATGGACGTAACGCTCTCGGAAGTGGTCAGTCTGATGCGAGAGCGCGGCGTTGCCACCATGATCCACGGCCATACCCATCGCCCCGGGGTCCACGACTTCACCGTGGAAGATGTGCCGGCCAAACGCTATGTGCTCGGCGACTGGGACGATGAGAACGGCTGGGATATCATCGTCGAAGAGGATGGCGATACCCACAGCGCGCAAATACGTCTGCGCCAGTTTCCCCTGGCAGAGCCGCCCACCGACACCTGATACTCTGCCGCAGCCTCGGAAAAAAAGGTCCTGGAAAACGGCCCTGAATAACAGATTCGGAAAATCAGTCTCTGACAATCAGACCTGAAAAAAGCCGGCCTCGTTAGAGGCCGGCTTTTGTCGGTGGGTGCAGCTTGACGACCAGCGTTCTACTCGCGGGTATCGATAGCCGCTTCGCTGTGAAGATACTCGCTCAACCCCTGGACGGCGGCCTGGGCGCGTAACTGCTCGGTCATCCGGTTAACAAAACCTTCGATCTCGTCGTTGGCTTCACCCCGGGATACACGATCCAGCGCAATAATGGCTACACCGTCCGGCACGCCGACCTGTCCGTACGAGCGCTTGTCGCCGTCACCGGGCCTCGGCAGGCGAAACGCGGCATTGACAATCTCCCGTGACACCGAGGTTTTCGCCTGACGCGACACCTCGTTGGCCTGACGCCATTCGAGGCTACCGTCAAGGCCGGCCAGGGATTGCTCGCTGCCGTCGCCTTCCCCGAGTTCATCCATCAGCGTGGTGGCACGCCGGGCCAGCGCTTTCTGCTGCTGCTGCGCCCGAACCCGCTGTTCAACCTCGTCGCGCACATCCGCGAGCGGCAAAGTCGTCGCGGCGCGGTGGTCCGCCACTCGCAGTACCAGCCGGCGATCCTCATCCAGCTCGATGACGTCGCTGTTGTAACCTTCTTCCAGTACGTCGTCGCTGAAGGCCTTGTCCATGACGCCGGGCTCGGAGAGCACACCCTGCCCCCCGTCGCGGGCCAGCCAGCCGCTTTGCTCTACCCCGGCATCGATATCGTCGGCAACCTCCTGCAGGTCATCGGCGGCAAAGCTCTCATCGATCAGGTGCTGGGCACGCTCGTTGAAACGGTCCTCGACCTGGCGCCGAGCGACCTGGCGGCGCAGCCGGTCGCGCTGTTCGTCAAACGCCGGGCGCTGGATATCGGTGACCTTGATGATGTGCAGGGCGTCGTCCATGGCGACCGGCTCTGACACGGCATTTTCATCCAGGGAAAACGCGGCTTCGTCAAACGCCTCGCCAAAAAAGCCGCGGCTGATTTCACCGAGGTCGCCGCCGTTCTGGGCGCTGGCCGTATCATCGGAATAGCGCGCGGCGGTATCGGCAAAGCTTTTGCCCTCGTCGAGGTCTTCAAGCGCCTCGCCGGCTACCGTCTCGGCCTCTTCACGGCTGCGTTCGTCGCCAAAGCCGATCATGATATGCGAGATACGTCGATCGGCCTTGTCGTTTTGCTCACGCCAGGCCTGGCGCAGTTCATCCTCGCTGACGTCTGCTTCATCGGCCATCGCCTGGCGATCGAGCACCACGTAGTTGAGCCTGACCTGTTCGGGGCGGCGGAACTGCTGCTGGTGCGAATCGTAGTAGTCCCTGATGTCGGCCTCTTCGGGAGTGACATCGATGCCGGTATTGTCCGGCGTGAGCACGGCGTAGTGAAAACTCCGCGCCTGACGCTGGAGCTCGGTGAGCCGTTGCTGTTCGGCGTCCAGGGTAAACTCACTGAGCGCCAGCCCCTGCTGCAGCTGCCGGCGCATGATGTCTCCGGCGAGTTCATCGCGAAACGCCAGCGGGGTATAGCCGGCACTGGAAAGCCGGTTACGAAACAGCTCGGACGAAAAGTTGCCGTCGGCATCCTTGAACTCGTCGAGGCTCACGATCAGCTGATCCAGCTGTTCGTCGGACACCCTGAACCGACCGTCTTCAGCGTATTGGGTCAGCAGGCGCTGGCCGATCAGCTGGTCCAGCATGTCGCTGCGCAGCGCGCGTTCCTGCTCGGGTGGCACCTGGCCGGAACGCATGGCGCGCTGCACCTCGAGCTGAACTTCCTGGCGGGTGATGGTCTCGCCGTTGACGCTGGCCGCCTGATCGGGATCTTCACCGAAAACGCTGAACAGCGACTCAACGCCAAATAGCGCCATGGCCGCGACCATGACGCCGATGATGATTTTCGCGGCCCAGGATTTGGCCCCGTTTCGTATACTTTGCAGCATGCTTGCCTCAAATCAACACGGCCGGTTCCGCGTTTTTCCGCATAAAAAAATGACATGGGCGCACCGCAGTCCGCGATGCGCCCATGTCACCATGTCTTGAGAGCGTTTTGAACAGCGAAGTCGCGCTCAAGTATCACCGCAACGCCCGACACATCCTAGTTGACGGCATCCTTGAGGGCCTTGCCGGCCTTGAAGTTCGGCACCCTGGCCGCGCTGATTTCAATCGGCTGGCCTGTTTGCGGATTGCGGCCGGTACGCGCTGCACGTTCCTTGATCGTGAACGTACCAAAGCCCACCAGAGACACACTTTCGCCTTGCTTGAGGCTATCGGTGACAGATTCCACCATGGCATCCAGCGCGCGACTGGCCGCTGCCTTGGGAATATCGGCAGACGCCGCAATGGCTTCAATCAGCTCGGACTTATTCACACTTCACCCCTTGACTGTTTCAAAAAATGGCTCTGAAAGGCACGGTTAACGCTTGGCCAGACGTTCAAAGCATAGCTGCGTTTTATAGCAACGCAGCAAAATGACTGTCAAGCGACCGTGCCGCTAAATGCCCGCCATGCAAGGCTCGGGAGGCTTTTCGAGCCAATGGCGAGCGGTTTCGTTCAATGCGTATGCGCAACCGCCTCGGGCGTCGGCGCCTTGTCACCCTGGTCGGCAACGGTGCTGTCCTCGCCGGCCTCGTTGAGAATAACCTCAAGGACGTCGTCGACCCAGTGCATGGGACGAATATCCAACGCCTCCTTGATGTTGTCCGGCACCTCCTTGAGGTCACGGCGGTTTTCCCCGGGTATGAGTACGGTCTTTATACCACCGCGCCGAGCGGCCAGCAATTTTTCCTTGAGGCCGCCAATGGGCATGACTTCACCACGCAGATTGACCTCGCCGGTCATGGCGACATCGCAGCGCACGGTGCGCCGGGTATACGCCGAAATCATCGCCGTTACCATGGCAACGCCGGCGCTTGGCCCGTCCTTGGGCGTGGCCCCTTCGGGAACGTGAATGTGCAGGTCTTCCTGCTCAAAACGCTCGGGATCGATACCATACGCTTCTGCACGGGCACGCACCACCGTCTGTGCCGCGCTTACTGATTCCTTCATTACGTCGCCCAGCGAGCCGGTCTTGTCCAGCCGGCCCTTGCCCGGCGTTACCACGGATTCGATGGTCAGCAGCTCGCCGCCCACCGAGGTCCAGGCCAGCCCGGTGACCCGGCCCACCTGGTCACTCTGGTCGGCCAGGCCGTAGCTGTAGCGGCGTACGCCGGCATACGTCTCGATATCTTCCGCCTTCAGGTCAAAGCCGGGCAGCCGGTCCTGCCCCTTGCGCTCCGGCTCGACCCGCTCACGCAGCACCTTGCGCGCCACCTTGGCGATCTGGCGTTCCAGCTCGCGCACGCCGGCTTCCCGCGTGTAGTAGCGGATCAGCTCGAGCAGGGCATCGTCGTTGAAGGACAACTCCCATTTTTTCAGGCCGTTGGCGTCCAGCTGCTTGGGCAGCAGGTAGCGTTTGGCAATCGCCTGCTTTTCGTCCTCGGTATAGCCGGGAAGGCGGATAATCTCCATGCGGTCGAGCAGCGGCTCGGGGATATTCATCGAGTTCGCCGTACAGATAAACAGCGTCTCGGACAGATCGTAGTCCAGCTCAAGGTAGTGGTCGCTGAAGCTGTTGTTCTGCTCGGGATCCAGCACTTCCAGCAGCGCGGAAGAGGGATCGCCGCGATGGTCCATACCCAGCTTGTCGACTTCATCGAGCAGAAACAGCGGGTTCCTGACGCCGGCACGACTCATGCGCTGAATCAGCTTGCCCGGCAGCGAGCCGATATAGGTACGCCGATGACCGCGGATTTCGGACTCGTCGCGCACGCCGCCCAACGCCAGGCGCACATACTTGCGGTTGGTTGCCCGGGCAATGGAATGCCCCAGCGAGGTCTTGCCCACCCCCGGCGGACCGACCAAGCAAAGCACCGGCCCTTTCATCCGGCGCACGCGCTTGTGGACGGCCAGATATTCAAGAATACGCGACTTGACCTCATCCAGACCGTAGTGATCTTCATCCAGCACTTGCTGG
Source organism: Vreelandella jeotgali Hwa (assembly GCF_000334215.1). GTDB lineage: Bacteria > Pseudomonadota > Gammaproteobacteria > Pseudomonadales > Halomonadaceae > Vreelandella > Vreelandella jeotgali. Next base: position 445,625 of record NZ_AMQY01000014.1, read on the forward strand.
GCCCGGGTCAGGTCGTGCTTGATGCGCGTGCGCTTTTTCCACGGCACGGCCACCAGCCAGTCCAGATAGGAGCGCACCACCGTGGCTTCGGCGGAGTTGGCCGACATCATCTTGAGCTTGTTCAGCTCCTGGTCGGCCTTTTCCCTGGCCTCACGGGGCATGCCGGCTTCTTCAATGGCCTTTTCGTACTTCTCGACCTCGTTGGGCACATCGTCCAGCTCGCCCATTTCCTTCTGAATCGCTTTCATCTGCTCATTCAGATAGTACTCGCGCTGGGTCTTTTCCATTTGCTCCTTGACCCGCGAGCGGATGCGCTTCTCCACTTGCAGCAGGTCGATTTCCGATTCAATCAGCGCCATCAGGTGCTCGATACGATCGCGCACGCGATCCATCTCCAGCAGTTCCTGCTTGTCGCCGATTTTCAGCGAAAGGTGTGCGCAGATGGTATCGACCAGGCGGCTGGGATCCTCGATACCCGAGAGCGAATTGAGCACTTCGCTGGCCACCTTCCTGGACAGCTTGACGTACTGCTCGAACTGATTCAGCAGCACTCGCACCAGCGACTCGCGCTCACGCTCGGTCAACGGTTCGCTCTCGCGCGCGACAACCTCTGCCCGCGTATAGCCATCGTCATGCTCGTCAATACGGGTTACATCCGCCCGGAAGCTGCCTTCTATCAGCACCTTGACCGTGCCGTCGGGCAGCTTGAGCAGCTGCATGATGTCCGCCACGGTGCCCATGTTATAGAGGTCATCGTTGTCCGGTTCATCCTGGCTCGCTTCTCGCTGGGCGACCAGAAGCACGCGCTTGCCGGCTTCCATCGCCGCTTCCAGCGCCTGGATGGACTTTTCGCGTCCGACGAACAGCGGCATGACCATCTGCGGATAAACCACTACGTCCCGCAGCGGCAATAAGGGGAAACACTCTGTCTTTTCAGCGTTTTGCTGCATGGCAGCCGTTCCTCAACAATCGGGGTGAGCACGGGAACCGTGACTCGGGAAATACGTAAGAATGTTGCTTTACCGGGTTGGCGTGTCGGCAGCGCAGGCGCCGCCCTGTCGGGCATTCAGAAAATGTCCACTCAACAGGCAAGACCACTCGCCCAGGGGATCAATCACCTAAGCAAAAGGGGCCGCCAAGGCGACCCCTTCAGATGGCGCAGCGGCGTGAGCCCGGCCGGCATGATGATCGGCGATCAGCCGTCGGTGCCGTCACTCTGCGCCTGCTCCTGCTGGGCATAGATGAGCAGCGGATCGCTTTCCCGGCCGATTACCGACTCGTCGATGACCACCTTGCTGACGCTTTCCAGCGACGGGAGGTCATACATGGTGTCGAGCAGCACGGCCTCCAGAATCGAGCGCAGACCGCGCGCACCGGTCTTGCGTTCCATGGCTCTGGCCGCCACGGCGCGCAGGGCATCCTCACGAAAATCAAGCGTGACGTCTTCCATCTCGAAGAGTTTGACGTACTGCTTGATCAGGGAGTTTTTCGGCTCGGTCAGAATCTGGATCAGGGCGTCTTCGGTCAGCTCGGTCAGCGTGGCAATCACGGGCAGACGGCCGACAAATTCGGGGATCAGGCCGAACTTGACCAGATCATCCGGCTCCACGTCGGCCAGCACTTCACCCACGCCGCGCTCGGTATCCTTGCTCTTGACGGTGGCATTGAAGCCGATGCCGGCCTTCTCCGAACGGTCGCTGATAACCTTGTCCAGGCCGGCAAAGGCGCCGCCGACGATAAACAGCATGTTGGCGGTATTGACCTGAACCAGCTCCTGCTGGGGATGCTTGCGTCCGCCCTGGGGCGGTATCGACGCCGTAGTGCCTTCAATCAGTTTGAGCAGCGCCTGCTGCACGCCTTCCCCGGAAACGTCACGGGTAATCGAGGGATTTTCCGACTTGCGTGAAATCTTGTCGATTTCGTCGATATACACGATCCCGCGCTCTGCCTTTTCGACATCGTAGTCGCATTTCTGCAGGAGCTTCTGGATGATGTTTTCGACGTCCTCGCCCACATAGCCGGCTTCCGTCAGCGTCGTCGCATCAGCGATGGTGAAGGGTACGTTCAACAGCCGTGCCATGGTTTCCGCCAGCAGCGTCTTGCCGCTACCCGTGGGGCCAATCAGAAGGATGTTGGACTTGCCCAGCTCCACGTCGTCTTCGGACACGCCGGACTGCAACCGCTTGTAGTGGTTGTAGACGGCCACGGACAGCACCACCTTGGCGCGATCCTGCCCGATGACATAGTCGTCCAGGGTCGTACGAATCTCGCGAGGCGTCGGCAGACGCTCGTCATCGCTCTCGGCATCGGCTTCGAGCACTTCCTCACGAATGATGTCGTTACACAGATCGACACACTCATCGCAGATATACACGGACGGACCGGCAATCAGCTTACGTACTTCGTTCTGGTTTTTGCCGCAAAACGAGCAGTAAAGCAGCTTGCCTTCTTCGTCATTGCCTTTGCCGTCGGCCATTAGCGTACCTCTGTCACTGCGGCGGCCATTGCGGCCGCCTGAAAAGCTCGCTGGAAAAGCGGAAATCCGTCACGCTATCAGGATGTCGGGCGCTGTTCCAGCACTGCGTCTATCAGCCCGTAGTCCCGAGCCTGTTCCGCATTCATGAAATTATCGCGATCGGTATCACGCGCAACCGTGTCGATTTCCTGGCCGGTATGATGAGCGAGAATCTGATTCAGGCGCTCACGGATGCCCAGAATTTCCCGGGTATGGATTTCGATATCCGATGCCTGGCCCTGGTAACCGCCCAGCGGCTGATGGATCATCATCCGCGAGTTGGGCAGGCAGAAGCGCTTGTCGGCTGCGCCGCCGGTCAGCAGCAGCGCGCCCATGCTCGCTGCCTGGCCGATACAGACCGTGGACACATCCGGCTTGATAAACTGCATGGTGTCATAAATCGACATGCCGGCGGTTACCGAGCCGCCCGGAGAGTTGATATACAGGTGGATATCCTTGTCAGGATTCTCCGACTCAAGAAACAGCATCTGCGCCACAATCAGGTTGGCCGTGTAATCTTCCACCGGTCCCACCAGGAAGATCACGCGCTCCTTGAGCAGGCGGGAATAGATATCGTAGGACCTTTCCCCCTTGGCGCTTTGCTCAACTACCATGGGCACCAGGCCGCCGGCGTTTTGAATATCCAACTCACTCATTCGGGTGATTCCTCGCGTCCGGTCAGGGAAGCAGCGCGCTTTTGGAGCGCACCGCCGTTTAAAAGCACGTCTCGAAGAAACAAATCAGGCGCTTTCCTGTTCGCTCTCGCTGTCGTCCCCGCCCTGTTCAGCCTGCTGCTGCGCGGCGGCCAGCGCCTGCTGGTAACTCATTTCGACATCCGCGACTTGGGTTTGTTCAAGCAGCTTGTCTACCGCTTTTTCTTCCAGAATGGCGGACTGTACCTGGGTCTTGAGCTGGTCGTTGTCCATGTAATAGTCGACCACTTCCTGCGGGTCTTCGTACTGTGCGGCCAGCTCCTGCACCTTGGCCCTGATCTCGTCGTCGCTGGCTTCAAGCTCGTTCTGCTTGATGACTTCAGCGAGCAGGAGCCCTACCTGAACACGACCCCGGGCCTGGTCTGCAAACAGCTCGTTGGGCAGCTGGCTGACGTCAAAGTCTTCGCCCAGGCCAAACTGCTGCGCGGCCTGACGCTTCATGCCGTCGGTTTCCTGCTGTACCAGCGCGCTCGGCACGGTGATGTCGTTGGCCGCCTTGAGCGCATCGAGCACCTGCTGCTTGACGCGGTTCTCGACTGCCTGGTCGGCTTCGCGGTGCATGTTTTTCCCGACTTCGTCGCGGAAGGCGGCTTCATCGCCACTCTCCACGCCAAAGCGCTGGATAAACTCGGCATCCAGCTCGGGTAGCACCTGGGCGCTGACCTGGTTGACCTTGACCTGAAACGTGGCTTCGCGGCCGGCCAGGTGCTCGGCCTGGTAGTCCTCGGGGAAGGTGACGCTGACCGTCTTTTCGTCTCCCGCAGCGGCGCCTTCGAGCTGGCCTTCAAAGCCGGGAATGAAGCTCTCTGAACCCAGCACCAGTTCGTGCCCTTCGGCGCTGCCGCCTTCAAAGGGCTCGCCATCGATGTAGCCCTGAAAATTGATATTGACCTGGTCGCCATTGGCCGCTGCACGCTCGACGGTCTGCCAGTCAGCGTTCTGCTTGCGCAGCGTCTCGATCATTTCCTCGACGTCGGCGTCGGTGATTTCTACCACCGGGCGCTCGATATCGGTGCCTTCGATGGATGCCAGCTCCACTTCGGGGTAGGTTTCCATCGTGGCCACGAATTCCAGGTCCTTGCCCGCCTCGTTGATGGTGGCATCAATGGAGGGATAGCCCGCCGGGTTCAGCGACTCGTCGGTAATCGCGCGAACGTAGCGCTCGCGCATGACTTCACCGACGACGTCATCGCGCACGCTCGGGCCGTAGCGCTTTTCCACCACGGACATTGGCACCTTGCCCTGGCGGAAGCCATTCAGGCGCACGTTTTTGGCGGTGTCTTTCAAGCGAGCACTGACAGCCTCGTCGATCTCGGCGGCCGGCACTTGAATGGTCAGGCGGCGTTCAATCGGGGAGGTCGTCTCGACGGAAACTTGCATGAAATGTCCTCTAAGCGGCTGGGCAGTTGTGGTGATACGGAAAAAGTGGTGATACACAAAACAAAGACAAGGAGCCGATTTTAAGAACCCTGTCGTGCGCTGGCAAGCGCCATGCGCAAAGGATGGGGGCTTATCGCGTAAATACAAGCCCGGGCGGCTGACGACAGCGGTTTTTCTCGACGCCACTGCGCAATACGGCCGTGCATGTTAAGCTGACAGACCAGCCGTTTTCCAGTATGTGCCCACGAACGCCAGCCATCACGCCTATGAATCAAGATCTTTCCATTTCGCGCATCATGCAGACGGGGATGCTCCAGTGCTCGCCGCAGACACCGCTCAGCGAAGCCGCCAGCCGGATGGCAGAGCGCCAGTGCAGTTCGATTCTGGTTGTCGATGACGGCCGCCCCGCCGGCATCTGGACTGAGCACGATGCCCTGGCGATCGACTTCAGCGACAAGTCGGAAATGCGCTGCCCCATCGGTGAGCGCATGAATTCGCCGGTCGCCACCATTGGAGCTCAGGAAACCCTGGGAGAAGCGGCGCTGTCGCTCAAGGCACTGGGGTACCGTCACCTGCTGGTGATCGATGACGATGAGCCGGTGGGCATTCTCTCGCAAACCGATATTGCCCTGAACCAGGGCCTCGAACCGTATTTGCGGCTGCGAGAAGTTCAGGCCGCGATGCGTACCACGCCCATCGCCCTGCCCGGCAAGACTCTGCTGGCCGATGCCGCCGTGAGAATGCGCAGCCAGGCGAACGAGGCCGTTGTGGTCTTCTGCGGCGATGAGCTGGGCATTCTCACCGAACGCGACCTTGTACGTTTTATTGCCCGACACCCGGGCAACACCGCCATCGAGGAGTTGGCCAGCCAGCCGCTGCTGACCATCGACGAGGATTCGCCGCTGCTGAAAGCGCGCGACATGCTGCTCAATCATCGCGTCCGGCATTTGGCCGTGCTGGATGGCGAGGGCCGGATCAAGGGATTGCTGGGTTTCCGCGACATGCTGGTAGGCGCCGAGCAGTTTTACCTCAAGGACCTGCGTGACGCCCTGGAACAGCGCGACTCGGCGCTGTCCCGATCGCGCCAGCACCTGCAGCTCGCCGAAAAGGTGATCGACTCGTCGCTCGAAGGCATCATCATTACCGATCCCGAGGTACGCATCGAGTTCGTCAACCCGGCGTTTACCCATCTGACCGGCTATACCCTTGAAGACGTGGCCGGGCGCAACCCCGGCGTGCTGTCGTCGGGCCGCCAGAACGCGGCGTTTTACCGCAAGATGTGGGAGACGCTCCAGCAGACCGGCTTCTGGCGCGGCGAAGTCTGGAACCGCAAAAAATCCGGCGAGCTGTATCTCGAATTGCTGACCATTACGGCAATTACCGACGACCAGGGCAACACCCAGCACTACGCCGGTCTGTTTACCGACATTACCCACATGCGGGAAAACGAGCAGCAAATTCGTCACCTGGCGTACTACGACGCCCTGACACGGCTGCCCAATCGTCGCCTGCTGGAAGACCGGATCACCCTGGCCATTCGCCACGCCCATCGCTCGAAGGCTCCGCTGGCTCTGGTATTTATCGACCTGGACCATTTCAAGCAGGTCAACGATACGCTGGGACACGCCCTCGGCGACGAGCTGCTGTTGCAGGTATCCGAGCGCATGGGACAAAACCTGCGCGAGGACGATACTCTGGCGCGCCTGGGCGGCGATGAGTTTATCGCCCTGCTTCCCGATATCAGCGAGTTTTCCGAAGCAACGCGCATTGCCCAGCGCCTGATCGAGACCGTCAGCGCACCCTTTTGCATCGAGCGGCATACGTTTCGTATCGGCTGCAGCCTGGGCATCAGCCTTTATCCGGATGACGGCACAACGGCCGAGGCGCTTATCCAGAACGCCGATGCCGCCATGTACCGGGCCAAGGATGAGGGCCGCAACACCTATCGCCTGTACCGGTCGGAAATGGATGCCCGGGCACGCGATCACCTGACGCTGGAAACCGAGCTGCGCAACATGCTGGAGCAGGGCGACGGTCTGGTGATGCACTACCAGCCGCTTGTCAGTCGCCGGGACGGCACGATTCAAAGTGCCGAGGCGCTGGTGCGCTGGCAGCATCCTGATCGCGGCCTCGTGTCGCCGGGGGATTTCATCCCGCTGGCGGAACGCTCGGGGCTGATACTGCCGCTGGGCGATCGCATTCTCGATCGCATCATCAGCGACATGACCCGGTGGCAGGCCGAAGGACAAACGCCGGTGCCGGTCGCCATCAACCTCTCGGCGGCACAGTTCTGGCAGGCCGGTTTTGCCAAAACCGTCGCGGAAAAGCTCGATGCAGCGGGCATAGCACCCGAGCTGATTATATTCGAGCTGACCGAAAGCATGCTGCTGAACAAGCAGGAACAGGGCATCGCCATTCTGCGTTCGCTGAGCCGGCGCGGCTTCCATATCTCACTTGACGACTTCGGCACGGGGTATTCATCGCTGAGCTATCTACAGACCATCCCGGCCGACAGCCTCAAGATCGATCGCAGCTTTATTGTCGCGCTGGACGATAACACCCGCAGCAGTCGTTCCATTATCGCCGCCATTGCCAGCCTGGCCCACGAGCTGGGCCTCAGCGTTATAGCGGAAGGCGTCGAAACCCAACAGCAGTGGGATCAGCTGGGGCACTATGCCATCGATCTGATTCAGGGATTTTATACTGCGCGCCCCATGCCGCCGGATTCGCTGGCGACTCTGCTGAACGCTGACCGCAAACCGGCGGCGCCTTCGCCCCGGACGGCGGACAGGACCGAATAAGGCCCTGCCATTCGGGTACAGCTGGCCGCCTCAGCGATGCCAGAGCGACAGGGCAAAGAGCAAAAGCCCCGCCGTTGCGCCGTGCGACAGCGACAGGGGCCAGCCATTGCCTGTACCGGTCACCGCGTACCAGGCAAAGCCCAGCGCTGTTCCCAGCACCAGCAGGCCCATGAGGCGCTGCAGCAGCCCCGGCAGACGTTTCCTGTCAGCCGACGGCAAGAGGCGCCACTGGATGAGCGTCACCACCAGGATCGCGGCGATGGCCATGAGCACCAGCGTTAGCCGCGTCTCGTGCCCCCCCAGAAAATAGCGCGGCAGCGTCGCCAGCATGATGAGGCCCAGCCCCGCCCCCAGACTGATGCGTTCGGGCGTTGTCATGCGCTGGCCCATTCAGTCCACCTTTAGCTGCTGTGCTTCGATCCACTGTTCCGCCCAGGGGACGGCGTCGTCATCGGCCATGAACGTCTCCATGGCGTCAACCTCGAGACGCTCGCCCAGCCGCGTGGCGCCCAGGCCTTCAAGCAGTTCATCCAGCGAGCGCCCGGCGCCACAAAAGGTCTCGTAGGAACTGTCGCCCAGAGCCACAAGGCCGTAGCACAGCGCCACCAGCGATGGACTTTGCGCCTGCAGCTCGCGCACAAAGGGCACAAAGTCACCGGGAAAATCGCCGTTTCCCGTGGTGGAAACGCAAAACAGCGCCAGATCGGAGACATGCTCCGTGAGCACCTCCAGCGTGGGCTGCTCTCTGATCTCGACCTGGTAGCCCGCCTCTTCAAACAGCGGCTTGACCTGCTCGGCGACATCCAGCGCACCGCCATACATGGTTCCAACGAAAATATTCAAATGAGACACGAACCGCTCCCCCTGTCGCCATTACCTGAATGGGAGTATTGCCAACAAAGAAGTCGACAAATACCCGAGTAATTTGGTCAAATATTACCATGTATTCATTCATCGACGCACGTCGACCCGCCGTATCGCGCGCCCGTACAAACCGAGGTAACTGATGGAACCCACTCTGGAACAGACCTTTCAAGCCTGGATCACGCCGCTGATGATCGGCGGCCTGATCGTCTTCATGTGCTTTATCATCTGGGATCTGGCGAAAAAGTCCAACGCCGGCCGCTTTGGCACCATCATGCTGTTTATCGTGCTGGGAGCCGGCATGTTCGGCTATGTGCTGAAAGTGGTGATTACCTGGCTACTGGAAGGCGGTCTCGGATAGTCAGTGACGCCCGGCAGGCGAAGCAGGCAAATACATTCGGAAGAAAAAGGTCTGTCACAAAACACCCGCCACTCGGTAGCAGATGGCAGCGCGCGATGCGACAACCAGGAAAGGGAGCGCCGTCAGGCACTCCCCTTTTCTTCACTTCATGTCTTCAATGCATGTATTAAGTGCATGCCTTCACCGCATACCCCGGAAGCACGCGCCGCCGTTACCCGCGCCTGCCAACCAGGGGCCGACGACGTTTTGTGCTAACGCCGGTTGGCGGGGCTCGTGCTGTCTTCCACCTGCTGCTTGAGCTTTTGACCGGGGCGAAACGTCACCACCCGCCGGGCCGAGATGGGAATTTCTTCACCGGTCTTGGGGTTGCGTCCCGGACGTTCGCGCTTGTCGCGCAGGTCAAAGTTGCCAAACCCGGAGAGTTTGACCTGCTCGTTTTCACGCAGGCAAGTGCGGATTTCTTCAAAAAAGGTCTCGACAACGGATTTTGCTTCCCGTTTGGACAGCTCAAGCTCGCCGTGCAAATGCTCGGCCAGGTCTGCCTTGGTCAACGCACCCATCAGGTTTCTCCTTGTACCGGGCGCCACCCGCAAGAGTGGCGCCAAACCTCGGCGGCAAACGGGGTTAACGCCCAACCGGCCGAACAATGCGCTCAGCCTCGCAATTCGGCGTTAAACTCGTGCTGCATCTGCTCCACGATGGAAGCCACCAACTGATTGATTTCTTCATCGTTTAGCGTGCGCGACGGGTGCTGCCAGGTCAAGCCCAGCGCAATGCTCTTGTGGCCGTCAGCCACCCCCTGCCCCGCGTAGACGTCAAATAGCCGCGTATCGCTCAGGTGTTCACCGGCGTTGGCGACGGCGGTATCCAACAGCGCTTGTACCGGCACGTCCCGGTCGATGATGAACGCGAGATCACGACGCACTTCGGGATAGCGTGACAACGGTTTGAAACCGGGGATACCGCCGTCGCTCAAGGCTTCAAGGCTCACCTCAAAGCCCACCGCGTCGACCTTGAGCCCCAGCTGGCGCCCCACGTCGGGATGCAGCGTTCCCAGCCAGCCGACTTCACGCTGCCTGTGCAGGATCCGGGCGCATTGCCCGGGATGCAGCGACGGATGCCGCGCCGACTCCATGCGCCAGTCGTCGGGACAGCCGCCCAGGGCGAAAAGGCTTTCCAGGTCGCCCTTGACGTCATAAAAGTCCACCGTTTCGGGGTGCCCGCTCCAGCTTTCCGGGTGGCGTGCTCCGCATGCCATCGCACCCAGCATCGGCGTCTGGGTCAAATGATCCAGGTGGCCGTTGAATACCAGGCCGGTTTCGAACAGACGCACCCGGGACTGCTGGCGGTTCAGGTTATGCATCAGCGCGCGTACCAGTCCGGGGAAGAGACTCGCACGCATCACCGACAAGTCGGTGGAAATGGGATTGGCCAGCGTTGGCGACACCGCGTCCGGGAGCAACACATCCTGCAACTCGGGCGCCACAAAACTGTAGGTGATCGCTTCCTGATAGCCGCGCGCCACCATTTGCCGGCGCAGCTGCGACCCGGTTACACCGGCTTCGTTGTCCGGCCGCAGTCCCAGACGCGCCGCCGGCCGGCGTACCGGCAGGTTGTTGTAGCCGTGGATGCGCGCCACTTCCTCGATCAGGTCTTCCTCGATGGTGGCATCGAAGCGCCAACTCGGCGCGGTGACATTCCAGCCGTGGTCTGCATCGCTTACCGCAAAGCCCAGGCGGGTCAGAATGTCACTGACGTGATGATCCTCCAGCGCCTTGCCCAGCACCTTCTCCAGCCGGGAAGCGCGCAGGGTCATCCGCGATGGCTCGGGCAGGTGCGCTGCGCTGGTCCTGTCGACGAGCGGGCCCGGCTCACCGCCGCATACCTCCAGCAGCAGCGACGTCGCTCGCTCAATGGCTGTGGCAGCGAGCTGGGGGTCGACACCGCGCTCAAAGCGATGGGAAGCGTCGGTATGCAGCCCGTAGGAACGCGCCTGACCGGCAACGGCCAACGGGGTAAAAAACGCCGATTCGAGAAAAATGCTGCTTGTAGACGAGCTGACGCCGGAATGCTCGCCGCCCATCACGCCGGCAATCGCCAGCGGTTTGTCGTGATCGGCGATCAGCAGGGTTTCCGGGCGCAGCGTGATGGTCTGCCCGTCGAGTAGCGTCAGCTGCTCGCCGTCCCGGGCCTGACGAACCACAATGCCACCCGCAAGATTGTCGCGGTCAAACGCATGCAGCGGCTGGCCCAGCTCCAGCATCACATAGTTGGTAATATCCACGACGGGATCGATGGAGCGGATACCGCTACGGCGCAGGCGCTCCACCATCCACAGCGGCGTGGCGGCCGTCACGTTGACGTTGCGGATCAGCCGCCCGACATAGCGAGGGCAAAGCGCCTCGGCCTCAACGTCGACCGGCAGTAGCGTATCGTGGCTCGCTGCTACCGGCTGCGTGTCGGGCGGCGTGACCGCCGCACGGTTCAGCGCACCGACTTCCCGGGCCACGCCTTTCAGGCTCAGGCAGTCGCCGCGGTTGGGCGTCAGATCCACTTCGATGGCGTTGTCATCGAGCGCCATGTAGTCGCGGAAATTCTCGCCTGTCGGCGCGGAAGTCGACAGCACCATAATACCCGGCGAGGCGTCTTCCGCGAGTCCCAGTTCGGATTCGGCGCAGATCATGCCCCGGGACTCCACGCCGCGCAGTTTGGCCTTTTTTATGCGGAAATCCCCCGGCAAAACCCCGCCTACACGGGCAAAGGGGACCTTTTGCCCCGCCGCCACGTTGGGGGCTCCGCACACCACCTGAACGGGGTCAGCCGAGCCGTCATTGACGGTACAAACACTCAGCTTGTCGGCATCGGGATGGGGGTCACGAGTCAGAACTTCGGCCACCACCACGCCGTCAAACGCTCCGGCAACCGGGTCAATAGCATCGATTTCCAGACCGGCCATGGTGACCTGATCGGCCAGGGCCTGTGTATCCAGCTGCGGGGAAACCCATTCGCGCAGCCATTGTTCAGAAAACTTCATGTTCTATTCCGTATTCAGCGATGGGCTTAGGCAAACTGGCGCAAAAAGCGCAGATCGTTGTCAAAAAACAAGCGCAGATCATCAACACCGTATCGCAGCATGGCCAGACGCTCGGCGCCCATGCCAAACGCAAAGCCGCTGTAGCGCTCAGCGTCAATCGCCGAATGGCGGAAGACTTCCGGATGCACCATGCCGCAGCCCATGACCTCCAGCCAGCCGCTGTGGGAACACACCCGGCAACCGTCACCGCTGCATATCACGCACTCGATATCCACTTCGGCTGACGGTTCGGTAAAGGGGAAGTAGGACGGACGAAAGCGCACGGATAGATCCTTGCGCTCGAAAAAGCCGTGAAGAAAATCTTCGATGGTGCCTTTCAGGTCGGCAAAACTGATGTCTTCATCCACCAGCAGACCTTCTATCTGGTGAAACATCGGCGTATGGGTCAGATCCGAATCGCTACGATAGACCCGCCCCGGGCAGACGATGCGAATCGGTGGCTCGGTAGTCTCCATGGTGCGCACCTGTACCGGTGAGGTATGGGTGCGCAGCAGCCGCGTGGCATCGAAATAAAACGTGTCCGCCATACCTCGCGCCGGGTGCTCGGCGGGAATATTGAGCGCTTCAAAGTTATGATAGTCGTCCTCGATTTCGGGCCCTACGGCCACGTCGAAACCGATACGGGTAAAAAGCCCCTCGATACGCTCCAGCGTGCGCGTTACCGGGTGAAGCCCTCCCTGACGCTGACCGCGTCCGGGTAGCGTCACGTCGATTTCTTCCTCAGCGAGCCGCGCTTCGAGGGCGGCTTTTTGCAGCTGTTGGCGCTGCGTCTCGATATCGTCGGCAAGCGTCTTCTTGGCCTGGTTGATACGTTCACCGGCTGCGGGACGCTCTTCGGCCGGCAGGCCGCCGAGCTCTTTCAGCAGCGCCGTTACCTGGCCTTTTTTACCCAAATAGCGGACACGCAGCTCGTCCAGTGCCGCGACGCTCTGTGCTGCCTGGATGGCAGAGCGTGCGTCAGAGACCAGAGTAGGAAGGTGGTCCATCCGATTGACTCCGAATTAGGCTTTCCCTGACGTCAGAAATGACAAGTATCAGGAGTGACAAGATAGGACTGACAAAAAAACAGGGGAAGAGCGGCTGCTCTCCCCCTGTACAGGTCATATAACGAGAACGGGTCACATAACGAGACCTGTGACACGAGACCCTTGACATTGCCAGCGCGCACGGCGCCGGAAATGTTCTTAGTGGGCAGCCTTGGCTTTTTCCACGATAGCGGCAAACGCCTCTTTTTCGTGAACTGCCAGGTCGGCCAGCACCTTGCGATCAATTTCGATACCGGCTTTTTTCAGGCCGCCGACAAAACGGCTGTACGACAAGCCGTTCTGGCGCGCACCGGCGTTGATCCGCTGAATCCACAGCGCACGGAACTGGCGCTTACGGTTACGGCGGTCACGATACGCGTACTGGCCGGCCTTGATGACGGCCTGTTTGGCAACACGAAAAACGCGCGACCGGGCGCCGTAGTACCCTTTGGCCTGCTTGAGGACTTTCTTGTGACGACGACGGGCGACTACGCCGCGCTTAACACGAGTCATAACACACTCCTGACATTAGGAACTGGAGCTACGCAGGGTTGCGATATCCAGAAAATTCAACCAATTACTGATTCGGAACCATGCGCTGAATCAGTGCCTTGTCGGCGCCGTGAACCTGCTGCATACCCCGCAGCTGACGCTTGCGCTTGGTTGACTTCTTGGTCAGGATGTGGCTACGAAAAGACTGCTTGTGCTTGTAGCCGTTAGCGGTTTTCTTGAAACGCTTGGCTGCACCGCTGTTGCTCTTGATTTTCGGCATGAGAAAAACTCCGCTCGATATTGTTGAGAAAACCCAGGGCCGACCGATCCCGGGAAGGGACCGGCCCGTTTACTTCGCCGCAGGATCACTTCTTCTTGGGGGCAAGAATCATGATCATCTGGCGACCTTCCATCTTGGGGAAGGACTCCACTGATCCGATATCTTCCAGGTCGTCGGCGATCCGTTCCATCAGCTTGCGGCCGATATCCTGGTGTGCCATTTCACGACCCCGAAAGCGCAATGTGACCTTGCCCTTGTCACCACTTTGCAGAAAGCGCGTCAGGTTTTTCAGCTTGACCTTATAGTCGCCTTCATCAGTGCCAGGACGGAATTTGACTTCCTTGACCTGGATTTGCTTTTGCTTTTTCTTTTGAGCGGCTTTTTGCTTTTTCTGCTCAAAAACGAATTTGCCGTAATCCATGATCTTGCAGACGATGGGATCGGCATTCGAAATTTGCACGAGATCCATACCCGCTTCCTCGGCACGCTCCAGGGCGTCGGGCGTGGGCACAATGCCCAGCTGCTCGCCGCTGTTGTCGATAAGGCGAACCTGGTCGTCGGTTATGCGCTCGTTCATTGGTGGGCGTTTGGTTTGTGGACGCCCGCGCTGGTTGCTTCGCTTGATTGCTCCGTCTCCTTAGGCAATTGACGATGTCGTCTGAACTGCTCTCTCAGTGTCAAGGCGCTTGATAAGATCTTCAACCGCCATGGTACCAAGGTCTTCGCCGCCTCGTGTACGCAAGGCAACCGAGTCAGTCTCAACTTCCTTATCTCCTACCACCAGGAGATAGGGAACTTTCTGCAGCGTATGCTCACGGATTTTAAAGCCGATTTTCTCATTCCTCAAGTCAGCCTTGACCCGCAACCCCTGTTGGCTCAGGCGCTGCTCCAGCGCCAGGGCATAGTCGCGCTGTGAATCGGTGATGGTCATCACGGCGACCTGCTGCGGTGCCAGCCATAGCGGCATGGCGCCCGCATAATGCTCGATCAGGATGCCCAGAAAGCGCTCGAACGACCCCAGTATGGCACGATGAAGCATGACCGGCACCTTGCGCTCACCGTCTTCATCAACGTACTGGGCGCCCAGCCGGCCCGGCAGATTGAAGTCGAGCTGCAGCGTACCACATTGCCAGACACGATTGAGACAGTCGCGCAGGGAAAATTCAATCTTGGGACCGTAAAACGCCCCTTCACCCGGCTGCAGAGTCCATTCCAGCCCGGTAGCGTCAAGCGCCGACTCCAGCCCCTGTTCGGCCTGATCCCAGAGAAAGGCTTCCCCAAGGTAGTCGTCGGGACGCGTCGATAGCTTGAGCTCAACATCGTCAAAGCCCAGCGCCTTGTAGACTTCCAATGTCTGCGCAATAAACGCTTCGGCTTCTGCCTGAATCTGATTTTCGGTGCAGAAAATATGCGCATCGTCCTGGGTAAAGCCGCGCACACGCATCAAGCCGTGCAGGGAACCCGACGGCTCGTTGCGATGGCAGCTGCCAAACTCGGCCAGACGCAGCGGCAAATCCCGATAGCTTTTGAGCCCCTGGTTGAAGACCTGGACGTGACACGGACAGTTCATCGGCTTGACCGCATAATGGCGCTTTTCCGATTCGGTGGTAAACATCAGTTCATTGTAGTGCCCCCAATGACCTGATTTTTTCCACAGCGACAGATCGACAACCTGCGGCGTCCGAATTTCCTGATAGCCGTGGGCACGCTGGACCTGGCGCATATAGTTTTCCAACGCCTGATACATGCTCCAGCCGTTGGGATGCCAGAATACCATCCCGGGAGCTTCTTCCTGGAGGTGAAACAGGTCCAGCTTGCGCGCCAGTTTACGGTGGTCGCGCTTTTCGGCTTCCTCCAGGCGCTTGAGATACGCCTTGAGCTGCTTTTTATCTCCCCAGGCGGTGCCGTATATACGTGTCAGCATGGGGTTTTCAGCATCACCACGCCAATAGGCACCGGCCAGCTTGGTCAGCTTGAAAGCCTTCAGATGGCGGGTGTTGGGCACATGCGGCCCACGGCACATATCGACATAGTCTTCATGGTGATACAGCCGGATGGTGGCGCCATCCGGAATATCACGAATGATTTCCTGCTTGTAAGGCTCGTCCCGATGCAGAAAGGTCAGCATTGCTCTGTCGCGGTCGACGTATTCACGCACGACGTCATACTCGCGCTTGATCAACGTCTGCATGCGCGCTTCGATCGTTTCGAGGTCGTCCGGGGTTACGGAACGGCCAAAATCCACATCATAGTAAAAACCATCATCAATAACCGGCCCGATCGCCATTTTGGCGTCCGGGTAGAGTTGCTTGACGGCATGGCCGACCAGATGAGCACAGGAGTGGCGGATAATATCCAGCCCTTCGGCGTCGCGTGACGTGAGAATAGCGACATCGGCATCGTGGCTGATCATGTCCGCTGCATCCACCGGCACACCGTTGATCTTGCCGGCGATACAGGCCTTGGCCAGACCGGCGCCAATGGATTCGGCCAGCTGCATGATGGAAAGCGGTTCTTGGAAGGTACGCTGACTGCCGTCGGGCAGGGTAACTATGGGCATTCGGTTTTTCCTTGAGCGCAGTGGTGATCCATACCAAGGATCACATATCGCTATCAATGGTTTTCAACAAGGGGGTCCAATAAGGGGGTTCGTCATGATCCCTGATGACATTACGGGACGAGACAGCGGTCAAAACGACCGGAACGGCGCGTAATGGCGACATATTATACGCCAAACCCTTAATTCAATAAACAAAAAGCGGGAGGCAATGTCGCCTCCCGCTCGTTGGTGCAGGCTTTCTACCGGTATCCGACTCGGAAACTCAATCGACGATTCAAGGCATCAGTCGAGCAGGAGTCGTTAAAGCGTCATGTTACCGGCTGCTGCTTACTGCCATTCGTCGAGTTCAACGCGACGGTTCTCGGCACGACCGGCATCCGTATCGTTGGTAGCCACCGGCTGCTCTTCACCGAAGCCGACGGACTTCATGCGATCCTGCTCGACCCCGTTCGCCTGAAGATAATCAGCCACGGATTCCGCGCGCTCCTGCGACAGTGTCTTGTTGTACTGCGCATTGCCGACAGAATCGGTGTGGCCTTCGATGCGTACGCGCGCCTCGGCGTTATTGACCAGCTTCTCGGCGACATCATTCAGCTCGCTCTCGGCGCTTGCCGTCAATTTGGCCGAGTCAAACTCGAAATTGACGCCTTCCAGCACCAGGCTCTCCGGGCAACCCAGCGCGTTGACTTCCTGACCCGCCGGTGTACCGGGGCACTGGTCACGATAATCCGCCACGCCGTCGTTATCCGAGTCCAGCGGACAGCCTTTTGCATTGACTTCAACGCCAGCCGGTGTGCCCGGGCACTGGTCACGGAAATCGGCAACGCCATCGTTATCGGAATCCAGCGGGCAGCCTTCCGCGTCAACGGCTACGCCGGCCGGTACTTCACCGAAGCTCGGGCACTGCTGTTCCACTTCAGTGGTTTCATCAGAGCACAGATAGGCGCCCAGAGCCGCACCGGCGGTAGCGCCCACCGCGGCACCGGTATCTTCATCCGAGTCGCTGCTGGATGCATAGCCCAGGCTACTACCGATGACACTGCCGGCAATCCCGCAGACGGCAGGATGCTGGTACCAGCTCTGGCTGTCATTGCTGGCGGCTGTTTGGCTGCCGCTCTGCGATGCCGAGCTGGCACAGCCAGAGAGGCCGACGGCCAGGGCAGAACCGATGAGCAAACCAGTCGTGGATTTTTTCATATAAAACTCCTTGATTGACCCGGTGCAGGATACGGCACCATGCCGCTCCTCGTTATCATGTTTCTCTGTTTGGACATCCGTTACTTTTGGTCGACCACAAGATTGAGCCAGTCGACAGCAGCCGCTCCTTGGCTCCGGAGGCAGAGGCACCGACGATGCTCTGCCATGCCTCACTTTTCTTCGACTGTGTCGTATTAAGCAACAGTGTTCAGCAGCAAGGTACATCGTGTCGATTGCCCCGTGCTGACGAACACAGTTTAAATATGGCTACAACACGAGTCCAGCATAAAGCCATGACCCGTTTTTTCAATGCGCTACGTCGAGAGTTTCACATTGGTCAGAAGTCAATCGCCCTCGTGCATCAACGGTCAGCCAATGGTGCACACCCTGAAAGAAGGCTCGAGGATTAATGCAGAGTCCTGCCACCCTCGGCGCGCCATTGCATAACGGCTCGCGCTGCCTGGATAACCTCCGACTGCATCTCACTTTCTACCTCCAGCCGCTCCTTGTCTTCACGCATACGGTCTCGAGGTGTCAGGTTGCTACGCGCAGAGTGCGTGCTGAGGTGCCGGGTGCGGTTGTATACGTCGGCAAAAGCGCTGAAGTCCTCTCGCTCGGCGAGACTCGGTTCTATAATCTCAAGGAGCACCTTGCATCGCCATGCCCCTTCCGTGATACCCACCTGCCCCTGTACCAGCGCCGAGGTAACGTGGTCCAGGTTTTCCAGGCTATTCGTGACTGCTCGGGTATCCTCTTCGTGGCGAAAAGCGTCGCGCCTCTGAACTTCCCGACGGAGTTTGACCGCGTGGATGACCATGGCCGTGATGACGGCAATGCCCACCACCAGTAGTATTATCGCCAGCGACAAATTCATGCGGTCACCTCTCAAAGTCTTAAAACTGTACTTATACTATACATATCACTTTGTTTCGCGCATACCAGTATCAGGTTCGCCCTGCTTTTTTATTATCAGGAGATTATTGATGCAACGCTTCCTGTTCGTCTGGCTGCTGACCGTGCTTTTCGCGGGCACGGTTCTTGCCGGATGTACAACCTATACCTGGCCCGACGGCTCCCGGGAAACACGGGCCGGCGTGCCTGCCGGTGACAGCGGGAAGAACTGCGACAGGGCCCGGCCGGACGAAGCCAATAACTGTAACCCCGCCCGGCTACCTGGCCGGGATAAGCGCTGAGACGCGTTCGCTCATCCCGCCTTACATAAAACCCGCGCACACAAAAAACCCGGCACTCGGCCGGGTTCTCTGCACTGTACGTGCCTGACGATGACCTACTCTCGCATGGGGAGACCCCACACTACCATCGGCGCTGGGCGGTTTCACGGCTGAGTTCGGCATGGGTTCAGGTGGTTCCCGCCCGCTATGGTCGTCAGGCATGACCGGTCGTATATCAAGCTGCTGTGACACGTCTCGCGTATCCGACGGTGTTGCGTCTCTCGTTGTCCTGCGACCCGACCCCTTGGGTGTTATAGGGGCAAGCCTCACGGGCCATTAGTACCGGTTAGCTCAACGCCTTGCAGCGCGTCCACACCCGGCCTATCAACCAGCTCGTCTTGCTGGGCCCTTCAGGAGGCTCACGGCCTCGGGGATGTCTCATCTTGAAGGGGGCTTCCCGCTTAGATGCTTTCAGCGGTTATCCCGTCCGCACTTAGCTACCCGGCAATGCCACTGGCGTGACAACCGGAACACCAGAGGTGCGTCCACTCCGGTCCTCTCGTACTAGGAGCAGCCCTTCGCAAACATCCTGCGCCCACGGCAGATAGGGACCGAACTGTCTCACGACGTTCTAAACCCAGCTCGCGTACCACTTTAAATGGCGAACAGCCATACCCTTGGGACCGACTTCAGCCCCAGGATGTGATGAGCCGACATCGAGGTGCCAAACACCGCCGTCGATGTGAACTCTTGGGCGGTATCAGCCTGTTATCCCCGGAGTACCTTTTATCCGTTGAGCGATGGCCCTTCCATGCAGAACCACCGGATCACTAGAACCTGCTTTCGCACCTGCTCGACGTGTCTGTCTCGCAGTCAAGCACCCTTGTGCTCTTGCACTCACTGCACGATGTCCAACCGTGCTGAGGGTACCTTCGTGCTCCTCCGTTACACTTTGGGAGGAGACCGCCCCAGTCAAACTACCCACCACACACGGTCCTCGATCCGGATCACGGATCGGAGTGAGAACGCCCATGATGCCGGGCTGGTATTTCAAGGGTGGCTCCCCCCGGTCTGGCGACCGGGGTTCCATGCCTCCCAGCTATCCTACACAGGCATCATCAGCGTCCAGTGTGAAGCTATAGTAAAGGTTCACGGGGTCTTTCCGTCTGGCCGCGGGTACACCGCATCTTCACGGCGATTTCAATTTCACTGAGTCTCGGGTGGAGACAGCGTGGCCGTCATTGCGCCGTTCGTGCAGGTCGGAACTTACCCGACAAGGAATTTCGCTACCTTAGGACCGTTATAGTTACGGCCGCCGTTTACCGGGGCTTCGATCAAGCGCGTCGCCGGAGCTAACGCCATCACTTAACCTTCCGGCACCGGGCAGGCGTCACACCCTATACGTCCGCTTGCGCGTTGGCAGAGTGCTGTGTTTTTAGTAAACAGTTGCAGCCACCTGGTATCTTCGACCGCCTTCCGCTCGACCCGCGAGGGGCGTCACGGCGTGGCGGCGTGCCTTCTCCCGAAGTTACGGCACCATTTTGCCTAGTTCCTTCACCCGAGTTGTCTCAAGCGCCTGGGGATTCTCACCCTGACCACCTGTGTTGGTTTGGGGTACGGTCGCACTGTATGTAGAGCTTAGAGGCTTTTCCCGGAAGCGTGGCATCAATGACTTCAACACCGGAGTGTCTTCGTCTCGTGTCTCGGCCCGGGAGAACCGGATTTGCCTGATTCTCCAGCCTACGCACTTTCACCGGGACAACCGTCGCCCGGCTCACCTAGCCTTCTTCGTTCCCCCATCGCCATACAGTCCGGTACGGGAATATTGACCCGTTTCCCATCGACTACGCCTTTCGGCCTCGCCTTAGGGGCCGACTCACTCTGCTCCGATTAGCGTCGAACAGAAACCCTGGGTCTTCCGGCGAGGGCGTTTTTCACGCCCTTTATCGTTACTCATGTCAGCATTCGCACTCGTGATACCTCCAGCGGACTTCTCAATCCACCTTCGTCGGCGTACACGACGCTCCTCTACCACGCATCCGACGGATGCGTCCGTAGCTTCGGTAACCGGTTTAGCCCCGTTACATCTTCCGCGCAGGCCGATTCGACCAGTGAGCTATTACGCTTTCTTTAAAGGATGGCTGCTTCTAAGCCAACCTCCTGGCTGTCTGAACCTTCCCACTTCGTTTCCCACTGAACCGGTATTTGGGGACCTTAGCTGACGGTTTGGGTTGTTGCCCTTTCCACAGTGGACGTTAGCACCCACTGTGTGTCTCCCACGCTCGCACTCACCGGTATTCGGAGTTTGCCTCGGGTTGGTAAGTCGGGATGACCCCCTAGCCGAAACAGTGCTCTACCCCCGGCGGTGATACGTGAGGCGCTACCTAAATAGCTTTCGAGGAGAACCAGCTATCTCCGGGCTTGATTAGCCTTTCACTCCGACCCACAGCTCATCCCCTCATTTTTCAACATAAGTGGGTTCGAGCCTCCAGTTGCTGTTACGCAACCTTCACTCTGGCCATGGGTAGATCGCCCGGTTTCGGGTCTATTGCCGGCAACTGTGCGCCCTGTTAAGACTCGCTTTCGCTACGCCTCCCCTCGTCGGTTAAGCTCGCTACAGACAATAAGTCGCTGACCCATTATACAAAAGGTACGCGGTCA
>NZ_AMQY01000015.1 GCF_000334215.1 Vreelandella jeotgali Hwa
CAATTCATTGTGGACACTTGCCGGGCGGATGACGCATCGGTTAAGGAGGTGATCCAGCCGCAGGTTCCCCTACGGCTACCTTGTTACGACTTCACCCCAGTCATGAACCACACCGTGGTGATCGCCTTCCGCAGTTGGGCTAACCACTTCTGGTGCAGTCCACTTCCATGGTGTGACGGGCGGTGTGTACAAGGCCCGGGAACGTATTCACCGTGCCATTCTGATGCACGATTACTAGCGATTCCGACTTCATGGAGTCGAGTTGCAGACTCCAATCCGGACTGAGACCGGCTTTCCGGGATTCGCTCACCCTCGCGAGCTCGCCACCCTTTGTACCGGCCATTGTAGCACGTGTGTCGCCCTACCCGTGAGGGCCATGATGACTTGACGTCGTCCCCACCTTCCTCCGGTTTGTCACCGGCAGTCTCCCTGGAGTTCCCACCATTACGTGCTGGCAAAGAGGGACAAGGGTTGCGCTCGTTACGGGACTTAACCCAACATTTCACAACACGAGCTGACGACAGCCATGCAGCACCTGTCTCTGCGCTCCCGAAGGCACCCCGGAATCTCTTCCGGGTTCGCAGGATGTCAAGGGTAGGTAAGGTTCTTCGCGTTGCATCGAATTAAACCACATGCTCCACCGCTTGTGCGGGCCCCCGTCAATTCATTTGAGTTTTAACCTTGCGGCCGTACTCCCCAGGCGGTCGACTTATCGCGTTAACTTCGCCACAAGGGTCTCTAGGACCCCAACGGCTGGTCGACATCGTTTACGGCATGGACTACCAGGGTATCTAATCCTGTTTGCTACCCATGCTTTCGCGCCTCAGCGTCAGTGTCAGTCCAGAAGGCCGCCTTCGCCACTGGTATTCCTCCCGATCTCTACGCATTTCACCGCTACACCGGGAATTCTACCTTCCTCTCCTGCACTCCAGCGCGACAGTTCCGGATGCGGTTCCCGGGTTGAGCCCGGGGCTTTCACAACCGGCTGATCACGCCGCCTACGCGCGCTTTACGCCCAGTCA
Organism: Vreelandella jeotgali Hwa; assembly: GCF_000334215.1. Lineage (GTDB taxonomy): Bacteria > Pseudomonadota > Gammaproteobacteria > Pseudomonadales > Halomonadaceae > Vreelandella > Vreelandella jeotgali. Next base: position 1,023 of record NZ_AMQY01000015.1, read on the forward strand.
TTCCGATTAACGCTTGCACCCTCCGTATTACCGCGGCTGCTGGCACGGAGTTAGCCGGTGCTTCTTCTGTGAGTGATGTCCCTCTGCCGGGGTATTAACCCGACAGCGTTCTTCCTCACTGAAAGTGCTTTACAACCCGAGGGCCTTCTTCACACACGCGGCATGGCTGGATCAGGCTTTCGCCCATTGTCCAATATTCCCCACTGCTGCCTCCCGTAGGAGTCCGGGCCGTGTCTCAGTCCCGGTGTGGCTGATCATCCTCTCAAACCAGCTACGGATCGCGGCCTTGGTAGGCCTTTACCCCACCAACTAGCTAATCCGACATAGGCTCATCCGATCGCGGGAGCCGGAGCCCCCTTTCTCCCGTAGGACGTATGCGGTATTAGCCTGAGTTTCCCCAGGTTATCCCCCACGACCGGGCAGATTCCCATGCGTTACTCACCCGTCCGCCGCTCGACGCCCACCCGAAGGTGTCGTTTCCGCTCGACTTGCATGTGTTAGGCCTGCCGCCAGCGTTCAATCTGAGCCATGATCAAACTCTTCAGTTTAAATCATCATAGTGCATAAGCTGCACCAAACCTGGCTCAAGGTTCCAAACGTATCTCAAACGGACTCCATGGCTGCCGAAAACAGCAGCGCACCGAATCCTGACGAGTCGCTTGCCTTGATAGTAGGTGATTTGTCACCCACACCGGCAAGCGCCCACATGAATTACCTGATCAACTTGTTAAAGAGCAGAAGAGGCGCTTCGGGAGCGCCTCTCGATAAGTGCGTACTTTACCAGCATTGCAGCCTGCGTCAAGCATTATTTACGCCGGTCATCATCTTCTGACAGCGACGCAGCCGCAATGCCAAATATCCCGACATGGACACACGCATCAGGACATGACCAGCGACACCATATAGCCGGTATAGGCCACAAACATTGTCAGCAGAACACCGCCTTCCATACGGCCTATTCGGCGAGGTCGCCCGTGCCGGAAAAACGCAAACCCCATCATCAGCAGGGTCATTAGCGTCATCACGATCCAGTCCCGGGTGAGGACGTCGGGGCCGGCTTCGATCGGCGTAATCACGCCGGCCAGCCCCACGACCCCCAGCGTATTGAACAGGTTGGATCCGACGACGTTACCCAGCACCATGTCGTGCTCGTTGCGCCGCAGGGCACTCAGCGACGATGCGAGCTCGGGCAATGAGGTGCCAATGGCAACTACCGTCAGCCCAATGACCAGCTCGCTGACGCCAAAGGCCGTGGCAATGCTGACGGCCCCCCAAACCAGCAGGCGCGAGCTGGCTATCAGCACGACCAGGCCCACCAGCGTCCATAAAAGCGCCATCCCCCGGGACATGGGCCGGCTTTCCAGAGCCTCGCTGACATCTCCCGTCAGTGCATCGCTTTTCTGCGCCCGCGACTGGAGAATGCTGAGAATCATGAAGCTACCCAGAATCAACAGAATAATGGTGGCTTCCCAGCGGGCAACAAAGCCATCCAGCAGGATAACGCCAGTGAGCACGGTCACGATCAGCAGCACCGGCATTTCCTTGCGGATAACGCTCGACTGCACCGCCAACGGCGCTATCAGCGCGACACAGCCAAGCACCAGTCCAATGTTGGCTATATTGGAGCCGTAAGCATTGCCCACGGCGAGCTCGGGGCTCCCCTGCAGGGCAGCCAGCACCGACACCATCATTTCCGGCGCCGATGTACCAAACCCGATAACCAACATACCAATGAGCAGGGGCGACAAACCCAGCCAGCGTGACGTCGCCGCTGCGCCGTCGATGAAGCGGTCGGCACTCCAGATCAACAATACCAGGCCAACCACAACGGCGAGGACGGGAAGTAACATGACATTTCCTTAACAAGATTATCTGGGTACTATCGCGGCTGCATCCTTATGGAACCGGCCGGGTGCGTCAAGTATTACGCGCTTTCCATGACGTATCCGGTGCCGTCGCCATCTGCCATCAAAGGAGACGGAGTGATCCGTTACCGCTTTTTGCCACGACCGGCGCTTATCGCCAGAGCCCCCCATGTCGATCGCTCACCTCCCGAGCATCGCACCCAGCGCCGTCGGTTACGGGCCTGCCACGAGTGCGACTGGGTATCGGCGCTGCCGCCCCTGAGCCCTGGCGAAAAGGCCTCCTGCCCGCGCTGCGAATGCACGCTGGTTCGCCGTCACCCCTACCCCGCACAGCGCAGCATGGCGCTGGCCATCGCGGCGTTTGTGACGCTGCTGGTGGCCACATCCTTCCGATTCATCAGCTTCAGCGTCAGCGGTGTCAGCAACCGTATTGAGCTGCCGCAGACCGCTACGGCGCTGTTCGAGTTTCATCAGCCCGTGGTTGCGCTGGTGGTGATCATGACCATCGTGATCCTGCCGGCGTGCTACCTGCTGGCCGTCATGTGGCTGCAGTGGGGGCTGATGCGCCATCACCCGCTGCCCTTCAGCCGCGACATTGCCCGCGCGCTGGCACGGCTGACTCCCTGGATGATGGCGGATGTCTTCATTATCGGCGCGCTGGTCAGCCTGATAAAAATCGCCGGGCTGGCAGAGGTGTCTCTGGGACTCTCGTTCTGGGCCTTTTGCATTTTTGCCTTCCTGCTGCTGCTCACCACCCAGTCGCTGGATGCGGACTGGATGTGGTTTTCGCTGGATGGCGGCGAGCCTCTGGCGCCGGAGGGGACAAAAACCGCGGCCGCAGCCGCCGGCCAACAGCTGACCGGCTGCCACACCTGCGGGCTAATCAACGCGGTGGGCAGCGGTGCCGACATGCGCTGCCGGCGTTGCCACGAGCGACTCCATTCACGCCACCCCTACAGCCTGCAACGCACCTGGGCATTTCTCGTTGCCGCGGCCGTCATGTATATTCCCGCCAACCTCTATCCGATCATGAACGTGACGAGCCTGGGAAAAACGTCCTCCTCAACCATCATCGGCGGGGTGGTCGAGCTTTACCAGACAGGTTCCTGGCCCGTCGCCATCGTGATTTTCATCGCCAGCGTCATGGTGCCGGTGGGCAAACTCTTTGCCCTTTCCTGGCTATGCATCGTGGTCAAGCGACGCCATCGGCTCAATACCCGGAGCCGGATTCTGCTCTATCGCATTACCGAATTCATCGGCCGCTGGTCCATGGTCGATGTGTTTGTGGTGTCGATACTGGTCGCGCTAATCCGCGCCGGGGCCCTGATGTCCATCTCGCCGGGGCCGGCAGAGCTGGCGTTCGGTGCCGTGGTAGTGCTTACCATGCTGGCCGCCATGTCGTTTGATCCACGACTGATATGGGATCGCCCCCTGCCGCGCGATGCCGCTTCATACACAGCCACCCGGGGAAACACAGATGGCTAACGAGACACCCCCTGATACGGCCTCGACCGACGACGCATCGTCCGGGCTGAATCGTGCCAAAACATCGGCACAGGCAAAACTGTCGCCGATCTGGATTATCCCGCTGATCGCCATTGCCATCGGCATGTGGCTGGTCTATGACAACTACACCAGTCGCGGCACCCGGATACAGCTCACCATGGAAAACGCGGAAGGTATCGAAGCGGGCAAAACCCTCATTCGCACGCGGAACGTGGAAGTCGGCAAGGTAAAAAGCGTACAGCTGTCGGATGACCTCTCCCAGGCCGTGATCAGCGCCCAGATTCATCCCGAAGCCGAGTCCACACTGACCGAAGACAGCCGCTTCTGGGTGGTCAAGCCGCGCATTGGCCGGGAAGGGATCAGCGGCCTCAACACCGTTCTGTCCGGCGCCTACATACAGCTTGAGCCGGGGAGCTCGGACACGCTGAAACGCAAGTTCGAGGTCAGCGATGTTCCCCCGGTTGCGCCAGCGGGCGAAGCCGGCCTGCAGCTGACGCTGCTCAGCAAGCTGGGCAACTCGATGAAAGTCGGTGACCCGGTGTCGTATCAGGGCTATACCGTGGGGCGTGTGGAAGAAGTCGATTTTGATCCGCAAAAGCGCCAGGTCTCGCACCAGGTTTTCATCGAAAAGCCCTATACCAGCCTGGTAACGGATAACACCCGCTTCTGGAACAGCAGCGGCCTGGACGTACAGCTTGATGCCGACGGCATTCAGGTCAACCTGGACTCGCTGGAAACTCTGCTGGGCGGCGGCGTTTCCTTTGGCGTACCCGCCGACCTGCCCAAGGGCCAGGCCATCGACGTCGACAGGGATAATCCCTTTACGCTGTACGCCAATCAGGACAGTGCCCGTCAGGGCACCTTCGACCGCTACATGCGCTACGTACTGCTGGTAGACGACACCGTAAGAGGCCTCAAGGAAGGCGCGCCGGTGGAGTTTCGCGGTGTGCGCGTGGGAACCGTTGCCGCCGTCCCCTGGAACTTTACCGCGCCGCAGCCGGATTCTCGTTCGAGCTTCGCCATCCCCGTGCTGATTCGTATAGAACCGCAGCGCCTGGGCGTTACGGGCAAGACGCTGGATCTTGACGAGTGGCAATCCCGTTTTGATCGCCTGTTCGGGATCGGCCTGCGCGCTACGTTGAAGAACGGCAACCTGTTGACCGGCGCCATGTTTGTCGACCTCAACTTCGAGGACACTTCGGACAAACAGGCTTCCGACGGACAAACTCCCGACAAACAGCATGTGAGCGAGACATTCGCCGGCGTGGAAGTCTTCCCCACGACAACCGGCGGGTTCGCTCAAATCCAGGCCCAGATTACTCAGCTGCTGGACAAGCTCAACGGGCTGGAAGTCGACCCGCTCATCGACGGCCTGGATCGCAACATGCAGGCAGCGGAAGCCACTCTCAACGAAGTGCAAAGCGTATCCGAGTCGCTCAACACCCTGCTCGACGATCCCGAAACAAGGGATATCGGCGGCAACCTGAACGCCACGCTCAAGGACCTGAGCACCACCCTGGAAGGCGTTTCGCCCGACTCGCCGGCATACCAGAATATTCTGTCGACCATGGATCGCATCGAGCGGCTGCTCGGCGACCTGCAACCGCTCACCAAAACGCTGAACGAAAACCCGCGGGCCCTGCTGTTCGACAACCTGGAAACCTCCGATCCCGAGCCTCGGGCGCCGGATACGCCCTGAACGCCGTGACCGGGCGCTGAATGGCGCCCGGCGATACACAGGCCCGACACCAGACCACAAGGAAATGCCATGTTCGTTTTGCCGCGCCCACTGCTGCTGACTCTCGCGCTGACGCTTTTGGCGTCGGGGCTCGCGGGCTGTGCCGGCACCGTCACCCCGCCGACGCGTTACCAGCTGCCCGATACGGCTTCCGCCACCCAAACAGGTGACGCCGCATCAAAGCCGCTTGCCACGCTCGAAATCAGCCAGCTACGTCTTGCCCACTATCTCGACGTTGACGGCATAATCATGCAGATGGACGACATTAAACTGCGTGAAGCCCGTGAGCACCAGTGGGCAGAGGGCCTCGACCAGCAGCTTGCACGCAACCTGCAAGCCAACCTTGCCGGCGAGCTGCCGCAATGGCGCATTACCCAGGGGCGGTCCGGCGACGACAGTGCCCTGTCGCTACGAATCAACATCGATCAGTTTCAGGGTCGCTACGACGGCTATGCATTGATCAGCGGACAGTGGCAACTGCGCGACGCGCAAAACAAGCTGATAAGCATGGACGGCTTCCGCGCCCGGAACGCACTGGAAGACGATGGTTACCCGGCGCTGGTACGCGCCCTGGGGCAAAGCCTTGCCTCGGCCAGCGAAGATATTGCCGCCGCGATTCAACGTGGCGTGTTATAGTACGCCGCCATCAACACAGCGTACCGCCACAGCGCGGTGACGCACCGGTTTCACCGGTTGAACCCACACGACGATAGCGGAACGTTTTCCGCGCTATCCCCTGACACGCTTGACAGCGCCCGGCCCGACGCCCGGCGCTTGATGACACGGCCGCCACTGGAGCGACCGTGCGGAGAGACTATGGACTTTTCTGATCTCGGCCTATCCGCCGAACTGCTCGAAGCCACCCGGACCGAGGGCTTTGACACCCCCACACCGATCCAGGCGCAGGCGATACCCACGGTGCTCGAAGGCCACGACCTGCTCGCCAGCGCCCAGACCGGAACGGGTAAAACCGCCGGCTTTGGCCTGCCCATTCTGCAGCGCCTGAACCGGGGCAAGCCGGCGGCCCGCCGCCAGGTACGCTCGCTGGTACTCGCGCCGACCCGCGAACTCGCCGCCCAGGTCGGCAAGAATATCGCGGATTACGGCGCCGCCCTGCCGCTGCGCACCCAGGTGATTTTCGGCGGCGTCGGCCAGAACCCACAGGTGGAAGCGCTCAAGCGCGGCGTGGATATTCTGATTGCCACGCCCGGCCGGCTGCTCGACCTGCACCAGCAGGGCCACGTTGACCTGTCACAGCTGGAAATCCTCGTGCTTGACGAAGCCGACCGCATGCTCGATATGGGGTTTATCCACGATATCCGGCGGCTTTTGCGCCTCATGCCGCCCAAACGTCAGAACCTGATGTTTTCGGCGACGTTTTCCAACGATATTCAGGCGCTGGCCCGGCAGCTGCTGGACGACCCCAAACAGATCGACGTCGCGCCGCGCAATACCACGGCCGACCGGATCGAACAGATCGTGTATCAGGTCGACCGCGACAAAAAGCGCGACCTGCTCGCCCATCTGGTTCAGTCGCAACAGTGGTACCAGGTGCTGGTGTTCACCCGGACCAAGCACGGCGCCAACCGCCTGGCCGAACAGCTTTCCAAACGCTCGATTCCCGCCATGGCGATTCACGGCAACAAAAGCCAGGGCGCGCGTACCCGTGCGCTGGGGGCCTTCAAAACCGGCGATCTGCAAGTGCTGGTAGCCACCGACATCGCCGCCCGCGGGCTGGATATCCAACAGCTGCCCTACGTGGTGAATTTCGATCTGCCCAACGTCGCCGAAGACTATGTGCACCGCATCGGCCGTACCGGGCGTGCCGGCAGCCAGGGCGAAGCGATTTCGCTGGTGTGCATTGATGAGGCCCAGCTGCTGAAAAACATCGAGCGGCTGATCAAGGGATCGCTGGAGCGCCGTGTGGAACCGGGCTTCGAGCCGGATCCCAACGCCGTTGCCCAGCCCATCGAAAACGGCCGGCGTTCGGGCAAGGCAGGCGCGGGCAAACGCCCGGACCGGGACACCGCCAACAACAAGCCCCGCCGTCGGCGCCGGTCAAGGTCGCGCAACCGCCAGCGCTCGTCATCCGGACAAAACTGACACCGATTCCCTGACTCATCTTCCCTTATTCACCCTGGAGTGACTATGGCGCCCTCTGATTTGATGGCCGATTATCGCCGCTGGCTCACCTTTCAGCGCCAGGAGCAGCTCAGCCGCGAACATGCCGGCATCGTCCAGCGTCTGGACGACGCCAGGGCGTCGTCCCGGCAGGTTATGCAGGCCTACCGCAGCATGGCGGAAAAATCCGCCGCCGAGGGAGCCTGCTACCGCACGCTGTTTCTGCGTACTCGCGATAACAACGAGGCGCTGGCGTGCGAAGGCTGGCTGTTTATCCGCCGCCTGCTGAGTGAAGGCCAGCAGGCCCGGGTGCGCGCAACCCTGCTGGAGACCTTTACTCTGGAAGACGGCATTGTCGCCCCCGGTGACAAACCCGCCCGGGCGGTCACTCTGGAAATACTTGACCGCGTGCACATGGAAAAAGGCATGCGCACCAGCGTTCAGGTCGACTGCGCCAGCCACGCTGACGACTACCATTTTGTCACCCTGCTGGATGCCGTTCGCGGCGATCTGCGCCCTTACCTCAACGGACCCGACCGCTGACCATGCCTCGACGTCGCGCCGTTGTTTTTCTCCTGCTGGTTGTCATTGTCGGGCTCAACCTGCGCCCGGCGCTGTCCTCGGTCGCTCCTCTGCTGCCGCGCCTGCAGGACGTCGCTGGAATCTCCGCCGCTGCCGCCGGCATCCTGACCACGTTACCGGTGCTGTTTCTGGGAATAACCGCGCCGCTGGCGCCGCTACTGGCCCAGCGGATCGGCAGCGAACGGGCGCTCAGCGCCGCGCTGATTCTCCTTGCCGGCGGCCTGATACTGCGTGGCCTGCCGTTGCCCGGCGCGCTGTATCTGGGCTCGGTATTCGCCGGCGCCGCTATTGGCCTGGCCGGCACCCTGCTGCCGGCTCTGGTCAAGCGGGCGCTGCCCGGCAGCGCCGATCTGGTCACCGGCCTGTATACCATGGCCTTGTGCCTGGGCGGCGCCCTTGGCGTAGGGCTCAGCGTCCCGCTGACACGGCTGCTGGGCAGCTGGCAGGCCGGTCTGATGAGCTGGTCGCTGCTCGCCCTGCTGGCGCTGGTGCTCTGGCATGGCAACATGCCGTCTTCCCGGAATGAGCCGGCTGCCGGGCATGAACAAACCGTCCACGTTCAGGGCAGCGGCGCGATACATCTTCTGGCCCGGCCGCTCACCTGGTATGTCATGCTGTTCATGGGGCTGCAGTCTTCCATGGCCTACATCGTTTTCGGCTGGCTGCCCACCCTGCTGGTAGAACGCGGCTACAGCGAAGCCACCGCCGGCTGGACCATGGCCACGTCCATCATGTGTCAGGTGATTTTTGCCCTGGCCGCGCCCTGGATCGCGCGTTTCGGCCGCGATCAGCGCCTTGCGCTGATCGGCATGCAGATGCTGTCGGCCTCGGGGCTGGCGCTGTTGCTGCTGGCGCCGCTAACGCTCAAGTGGCCCGGGGCGGTGCTGCTGGGGCTGGGACAGGGCGGCGGCTTCAGCCTGGCGCTGAGCCTGCTGGTGCTGCGCACCACCACGTCCAAACTGGCCGGCCAGCTGTCGGGGCTGGTGCAGGGCGGCGGCTATACCATCGCCTCGGTTGGCCCCTTTCTGGTGGGGCTGCTGTTGCAGGCGGATGCCGGCATACCGCGCATTGCCCAGGTGCTGCTGACGATTATCGCCATCTGCAGCTGCGCTGCCTTTTTTGCCGGGCGCAACCAGCGGCTGGATGAGCAGGACGGTGTACTCCTCGTGCATCGCTATTGACGATCCGCCAATTCACAGCGCGGCAATCGACATAACGGCAATCCATACAAAGCCAATTCGCATAAAGCCAATTCGCATCAATCAGGTCGGCCGCGTTCAGGCGGCGGCTCAAGGGGGATACCGTGCCAACCCGCTTCCCGCAGCACTCCGATAAAACGGTCCTGATCCTCTACACCGGCGGCACCATCGGCATGCGCGAAGGCCCGCACGGCCTGGCACCCGCGGGGGATTTTGCCGCCCGGCTGGACCGGATGCTGGCCACGCTGCCCGCCGAAAGGCGGCGCGCGCTGCCGGATATCGAGGTCATCAGCTATGCAACGCCGGTGGATTCCAGCTCGGTCACCCCGCTCGACTGGCAAACCCTGGCCGACGATATTCGCCCTCGCTGTGCCCGGCATGCCGGAATTGTCGTCGTGCACGGCACCGACACGCTGAGCTGGACGTCCGCCAGCCTGTCGCTGCAGCTACGGCGCCCGGGCTGCCCGGTGATCGTGACCGGCGCCATGGCCCCCCTGGAAGCGCCGAATAGCGACGCTCTGGAAAACCTCGAAGGCGCACTGCGCTTCGCCGCGCTGCCACCGCCCGTCAGGCTGGATGACGTGGCCATATACTTTGCCGGCCGCCTGCTGCGCGGCAGCCGAGCCACCAAGTGGCACGCCTCGGCGGCGGATGCGTTTACCAGCCCCGGCACCCCGCCGCTGGGCGACTATCACGATGGCCCCCGGCTATTGGCGGAATCCGCTGTTGCGGCCCACGAACCGGATGCGACAACCCGCGCGCTGCTGGACCGCACGCCGACCAACTACCGGCGCATCAATCAGGGCGAAATCGTACGGATTGTTCTCTGGCCGGGGATGGCGGCCTGGCAGCTGAGCGCCTGGCTGGAAGACAGCCGGGTCGAAGGCGCCCTGCTACAGCTATGGGGCGCCGGCAATATAGCCGACGATCCGGCGCTGATCGAGGTGCTGGAGCGCGCCGTAGCGCAGGGCAAGCTGATCGTCGCGGTAAGCCAGTGCCTGTACGGCAGCGTCAGCCCGGGGACGTACGCCGCCGGCCACGCCCTGGCCCGCGCCGGCGTGCTGCCCGGCGGTGACATGCCGCCCGAAGCCGCCTTTGCCAAACTGGCCCACCTGGTCGCCATGCCGCTGGACAGCGCTACGCGGCGGCAGGCCTTTATCACGCCCTGGGTCGGCGAAAGCGGCGCCGACTGACCTCACTGGCCATTAAGCCGGGCTTCTACCCGCGCCAGAATTTGTCGGCTGACCTTGCCGACCAGCGGCTTGGCTGCCCGGTTGACGGCTTTTTCCATCAGCCGGTTGCCGATGGCATAGCTTAGCGTCAGCGTGACGCGGGTACCCTCGTCCACTGCTTCGAGATGATACCGGCCCTGGTTATCCACCCCGCTGCGCGATTCCCACGCCAGCGTCCGGGGAGCTTCGGCTTCCACCACCGCCACATCGAACGTCCAATCCATCCCGATGGCATGCACGTACCAGCGGTAGCAGTCGTTGCCCAGCGGCTCGATATTGCGGATCAGATCCGAGTAGTCGGCAAAATCCTCGACCTGGTGCAGCAGGTCAAAAACGCGCTCGGGCTCGGCGCTGACAATTTCGCTATGTTCGATACTGGCCATGACGTTTCCCGGAAAGAATGAATGACAGCCGCCGGCCGCTCGGCGACGAAAAAGCCCCGGGCTGGCAGCCGCTCAAAGGGTGATGCGGCAAGCGTATTGCCTAAAGGTCGCGCATCAGCAGGGCAAACTCGGCCTGCTCGGGCGCCAGCGGCTCCCCGGGGACGGCAATGCTGACCACATGACCCGAGCCCGGCGCAACGCTGACCGCCTTGCCCTGGCGGTTCTCGATATGCGTCAGAGCAAAGCGCCGATTGCCTTCCGGCAGCATCAGCTCCAGGCTATCGCCCACGACAAAGCGATTCTTGACGTCGATGGTCAGCCGGGTGCCGGCGGCATCCACGTCGGTCACGTCGCCCACAAACTGCTGATGCACACCGATGGAATGGCCGCGCTCGTAGTTCTGGTATTCGTCGTGAACGTGGCGGCGGTAAAAGCCTTCGGTATAGCCGCGGTTGGCGAGGTTTTCCAGCTCGTCCATCAGCCCCATGTCGAACGGCCGGCCGGCCACGGCGTCGTCAATCGCGCGACGGTAGACCTGGGCGGTACGCGCCACATAGTAGGGTGACTTGGTGCGCCCTTCTATCTTCAGCGAGGTAACGCCCATGCGCGCCAGCTCGGGGACGTGCTGAACGGCGCGTAAATCCCGAGAGTTCATGATGTAGGTGCCGTGCTCGTCTTCAAAAATCGGCATCAGCTCGCCCGGGCGCGAGCGATCTTCAATCAGCGCCGACAGCTCATCGCGCTCCTCGCTGCCGTCGCTTGCCATGACGCCGCTATCGGGCGCCCCGTCGCCGCCGGCGGCATTCACCGGCACAACGTCACCGGTGTCGTCCCGGGTTGCCGCCAGCGCATTGTACTTCCAGCGGCAGGCGTTGGTGCAGGTGCCCTGGTTGGGATCCCGGTGATTGAAATACCCCGACAGCAAACAGCGCCCCGAATAGGCAATGCACAGCGCCCCGTGCACGAAGGTCTCGATTTCCAGCTCCGGACACTCGGCGCGTATCTGGCCGATTTCGGTGAGCGACAGCTCCCGGGACAGAATGATCCGGCTGATGCCCTGCTGCTGCCAGAAGCGCGCCGCGGCATGGTTGACCACGTTGGCCTGCACCGAGAGGTGAATCGGCTGCTCGGGCCAGCGCTCGCGGATCATCATGATCAGCCCGGGGTCGGACATGATCAGCGCATCGGGGCCGGCTTCGATCACCGGCTCCATGTCGCGCAGGTACGTGGTCAGCTTGCGGTTGTGCGGCGCAATGTTGGACGCCACGTAAAAGCGCTTGCCGCGCTCGTGGGCGTAGGCAATGCCCTTGTGCAGATTGGCGACGTTGAAGTCGTTATTGCGCACCCGCAGCGAGTAGCGCGGCTGACCGGCATAGACCGCATCGGCACCGTAGGCAAAGGCATAGCGCATGTTGTTGAACGTGCCGGCAGGCGACAGCAGCTCGGGCGCGGGCATACTTCCTCCGTGATGACTGGTTTAAGCGGCGCCGATAATAGGGCCTGTTGACGTTTCCTCGCAAACCGCGTTGCTGCGCCAAAGGATGTCAGGCAAGGCGCGAAACGCCGGTCATGGTGGTGCCCTTGCCCGGTTTCGCAACGCGGCATGACGTTCATTGGCGCGCAACCCGAAGGGACAGGGTCCTCCGGGCACAGCACGGCGTTGTTCGTCGCTCATTGGGAACGACCCAACGACGCTCCTCACGCCTTGTTCTGCCCCCGGAGGACCTCTGTCGCGGCTGTGAGGAAACGTCAAGAGGCCCTGGCAAGCCACCGTCGGGCTCGCCAGAAGCCACGCTGCGGCACTTTTCCGGCGATGGCTGGCAGCGTAGACTGCACGCCCGCGATATATCCCTCGATGAGCCCGCCATGCACGATACCGGATCCCACAGCGCCGAATCCCACCGCAGCAGTTCCCACAGCGCCGACCCCCGGGTCTTTCATGCGTCGCCGGCTTCATCGGTGGAATCCCGGCCGGGCTGCCGGCCGGGGTGCGGTGCCTGCTGCATCGCGCCATCGATCAGCTCGCCTATCCCCGGCATGCCGGATGGCAAACCCGCCGGACAGCGCTGCGCCCAGCTGAACGACGACAACCTCTGCCAGCTGTTCGGCAGCCCTCTGCGCCCGGACGTGTGCCGGCAGTTCGACTACGACGCGGCCATTTGCGGCGAACGGCGCGAAGAAGCGCTGGCAACGCTAAGCTCGCTGGAAGACCTGACCGGCTGACATACAAAATCGAACTGACATCCACCGCTGGATCGCGGGCACAACGCTTCACCGACTACTCGGGCAAAAGCGCGCCCGGCCGCCGCTCGCTCAGGCTCATCCAGCGCAGCAGGACCGGCGCATCGCTGTGGCGAGCGTCACCCAGCAAGCGCCGAAATTCTTCCAGCGCCTCGGCATCACCCGGCGCTACCTGTATCAGCCACAGCTCGATGGCGCCCATTAGCTGGTGGCGATTGCCCTGCTGGCGAGCCCGCTGCCGGGCCAGTGCGATCGCCGAGGCCACTTCGCCTCGGGGTCGGCCCTGGCGCGCCCGGACAAGCGCCATCTGCATGGCCAGCTCGGGCAGGAACAGGGTGTCGTGCTCCAGGGCAATATCCAGACACTCTCCCAGGTAGCGCTCTGCGGTCGTCAGCTCATTCAACGCCAGGCAGGCGTCGACATACCAGAGTGCCGGTCGCAGATAGCGCTCGAACCCCGTCAGTTCGGCCATCTGTTCCATGCACGCTTCCAGCTCGGCAAGCCCGTCGACATCGCCGCCCAGCGCCCGCTGCCAGCCGCGCACGCCCCGGGCGGAATACTGCCAGAGTGCCAGGTCGGCGGTATCGGTCATGGCCGCTGCCCGATCGGCGTGGCGGCCCGCCAGATGCACATGCCCCAGCTGGCGATACAGCCCCGCCGCAACCAGATGCGCCATGGCCAGGGTGCCGGGGTGATGGACCTGCCGGGCCAGACGCAGCGCCCCCTCCATCACGCGCTCGGCACCGGCATAGTCGCCGGACAGGCACAGCGCCCAGCCATGAGCGCATACCGCGGCCACCTGCGGATGGTCGGAAAACGGCAGCCACTCAATCATCATCGGCGTATTCAGCGGGTCCAGCGCTTCCAGCTGGCGCCGGGCAGCGTCGATATGACCCGACCAGTAGGCGCAGTGGGCGTGGGCATAGGCGACCAGACGATCATAGCGCGGCTCTTCCAGCTGGCCGGCCAGCGTGGTCAGCCGGGTCACCAGCTCCCGGGCGCCGGCATGGTCATAGCGCTGGCCGCGCGCCACCCAAAGCCCCCACTTGACCAGAAACGTCGCGGCCGGATCGGCGGGGGCTTCGCCGGCCTCGCGGGATTCGCGCAGCAGCTCCAGGGCGCGGCAAAAGCTTTTCAGCGCCGTGGGCGAGCCGTGGCCCTCCAGCGCAAATGCCGTTTGCCCGCGTACCGTCAGCAGGCTGATGGCGCGCTCGGGGTCGGGCGCCGCGCGCGCCAGGCTGTCGAGCCCGTCGTCCACCATGTGCAGCGCGGTATGGTTGGCGCTGACCTTGAGCGCTTCCCGGGCGGCGAGCTCATAATAGCGCGCACTGCGGGCGGGATCGCCACTGTAGCTCAGGTGCATGGCAAAATTGCCCGGATGGCGACTGATCCAGATCGGGAAGCGCTCCTCGATCAGGCCGACAACGTGGCGGTGCAGCCGCCGGCGCACGTCGCGCGGGCAGGAAAGATAGGCGGCTTCCTGAAGCAGCTGGTGGCTGAACTGGTACTCTTGCGACCGCTGCCTGTCGCTCACCGGCTCGATGATTTCCAGCCGCAGCATCTGCTCCAGCGCCCGGTCAATCGACGCCGGCTCACGCTCGCTGCACGCGGTCAGAAAATCCAGACGAAAGCGCCGGCCCAGCATTGCGGCCACGTGCGCCACGCCGCGATGCTCGCCCAGCTGATCGATGCGGCTGGCGAGCAGTCCGGACAGGCCCTGAGGCAGCGTATCCAGCTTCAGGGGCCGGCCATCGCGCCGGTCCATGTCCAGTCGCCGGCAAATTTCCTGCAGATACAGCGGCACCCCGTCGCAGCGTTCGATTACCTGATGACGCAGCCGCGGCGTCAGGGTCAGGCGATAGTGCTGCAAGAGTAGCGACAGCAGCTGCGACGACTGCTGCGTATCCAGCGGCCCCAGCGTTATCTGCTGGTCCCAGTGCAGCCGCACCGGCAGGGATTCGCGGCCGTGGTGGCTTGCGACCAGCATGAAGGCCGTATTGATGGGCAGGCGAGCCTGGAGGCCTGCCAGAATCCGGAACGAGGGTTCATCGACCCATTGCAGATCATCCACCATCAGCAGCAGCGGACGCGTGGCGGCCAGATGCTCCACCAGCCGCTGCATCAGGGCGAGCACCAGCTCGGTGGCCTCGCCCTCCCGGGTCGAGCGTTGTGCCTCCTGACCATCGCACAGCCCCAAGGCGTCGTCCAGGCGCTGCTGACGCGCCTCGTCGAGCTCCGGCATCGCCAGCGTCGCCTGGAGGTCGCGCAAAGCGGCAGTGTCCGGCGGCGCATCGCCGTACCAGGCGATCAGGCGGCGCACGACCCCGTAAGGTTCAAGCATCGACAGGCGGGTGGTGGGCTGCCAGCAAATGGCGGCTTCCCGGCTCAGCTCCAGCTGGCGAAACCCGACCATCAGCGCCGATTTGCCCAGCCCCGACGTGCCGCTCACCAGAACGCTCTGGCGCAGGCCGATACCGGCTCGCGCCAGCGCATCGTGGAGCTGGCGCAACGCGGTTTCACGCCCGATCAGGCTGGGCGCCGCCGTGGTGTGGGCCGCATCCTTCTGCCCCAGCGCCAGGGCCTGCAAACAGACCTGACCGTTGCTCGCCAACCGCCGCCGGGTCAGCCGCGGCTGCAAATCCAGCGCCGGCGGCATCTGCTGGCTGGCCTGGCGGGAAATGACCAGCTCGCTGCCCTGGGCGGCATTCATCAGCTGCAGCGAGGTCTGGGTCACCTGCCCCAGCGGATCGGCCTGCTGGCGCTCGGGCAGGTAGACCGCCCGGCCGCTGTGCAACCCGGCGTCAAGCGTAAAACGCGGCGGCGCTCCGCTGCCCGCCCAGTAACGCTGCGCCTGTCCGGGCAGGGCCTGGCGGCAGTGTTCGTACAGCGCCACCAGCTCGGCCAGCTGGTGCGCCGGCCCGTGGGTACCGAAGCACGCCAGCCCCAGCCCACCGGTCACCCCGGGCAGCCAGAACCCGCCCAGATGGTGGCACTGCTGCTCCAGCCAGCGCAGTAGCTGGCGTTGCAGGGTCAGGCACCACTGCAGCGCCCCGCGATCCTGCCAGTCGCCCGTCAGCGTCAGACGAATCGCCATGACCGAGAGCTGGCGCAGCTCGATTTCCTCTTCGCGAAACGGGGCGCTGTCCGCGGTCAGCGTGGGCGAATCAACGCTGCCTGCGCCGTCATCGCTTTCCGCGCCATGACTCTCCTTGCCCGACCCATAGTCTTTGTCCGACCAATAGCGCGCCAGCTGTAGAAAGCCGGGCTCGGGCTGTTCGCCGGACAGAGCCAATAGCTGCAGATAGGCATGATAGGCCTCCCGTGCCGCCGCGATCCGACCCTGCCCGACCAGGTGCCTGACCCATCGGGCGTGAAACGGGCCGTAGCCGGAAAACCGGCTGACCAGCCGTTCGAGCAGGGCATCCGGCAGGGTGTTGTGGGCCTCGAGAACCCGGTCGGCAAAGGCAACTACCCGCTGGCGCCAGTCGTGACGAACCTGCACCAGCCAGCGCTGAAACGCGACACACGAGGCCAGCTGCAGATCTTCCGCCAGGTCGCCGCGGTAGCAGGTCAGCACGGCATCCAGCGCCGCCGGGTCCCCCGGGCCGGCCAACTGCGCTTCCAGCCGTTTCAGGTCTATCCGCCAATCGTCGGGGAGCGTCAGACTGATGTGCTGGCGCGTAACGCACAGCACATCGTCGGCCCGCCCACCCAGCGCATGGCGCAGGCAGTGCAGCGCATGACGCAGATTGGAGCGCCCGGCGGAAACGCCCTGATCGGGCCACAGCAGTTCGGCAAGCGCCGAGCGGCTGACCGGGCGGTCCTGCAGCAGCAGATACACCAGCAGCGCCTTGACCTTGTCGTAGCTGAAACGCGCCGGCGCGGTTTTCTCCGGGTCGAGCACGCAGTGCCCGAACAGGGCAATGTGGTCGGACTCGTACGCATCGCGCATGGTAGCGATCCTGCCGAAACGTGGGCGGCTCAGGCGGGCACACCGCTATGGAAACGAAACTCGGCGTCCGGCGAGCGGATCAGTTCGGCCTCGCGGGCCACGAAAAAGGCGATGCGGTCGTCCAGCGGCGCATCGGTCTGTTCCCGGGCCAGCAGCAGATAGTCTTCAAAGTGCCGGCCTTCGGACTTCACCAGAGAGCGGTAAAACCGCGCCAGCTCGGCATCCAGGCAGGGAATCAGCCGGGCAAAGCGCTCGCAGCTGCGCGCTTCGATCAGCGCGCCCACAATCAGCACGTCAATCAGACGCTCGGGGTCATTGGGCCGCACATGCCGACGCAACCCTTCGGCATAGCGCGACGCGCTGAGGTGGCGATAGGTCACGTCGCGCTTTTCCATCAGCTTGACCACCTGCTCGAAATGCAGCAGCTCTTCCCGCGCCAGCTGGGCCATCTTGCTCAGCAACAGCGGCTGGTCGACGTAGCGATACAGCAGGCTCATGGCCGTGGACGCGGCTTTCTTTTCGCACTGGGCGTGATCAATCAGCAGCGTTTCCGGGTGCAAAAGCGCCTCTTCCAGCCAGGCGTCGGGGGTCGAACAGCCCAAAAACGCCAGCAAGCTCTCGGGCAGGAGGTCGTCGGCACTGAGCCCGTGACCGACCGAAGCCGGCGGCCGGGTGCCGGACAGGGATGACGTATCGGGATCGGCGGTGGACCCCGCCTCGGCTGCTACGTCAGCGTGGGAAAAAGGCGCGGATGGCGTCATGGTCGGATACCCGTGCGGCTGGGAACGTCTGGAATCACTCGGCGGCGCGTTACCCCATCAGATGGATCGGTCAACCGCGTCGGCGAGCCCGTTTATCGCGCTTATGGTAACGCGGCGTCACCGGAATCACACACCCGCTGACGTAGTAAAACTCCCTGAGCATGACCTTTGGGACGCCAAGGCTGGCATTTTACGCCATGCCCTGCCCCCAAAGTGCAACCCCGCCATGCCGGGGTTTGCTTAACATTGTCAACAGTTTTCCGTAAACTTCAGCCGGTCCGCACCGCCGGCGTGCCGCATTCTCGGCGGCGACCCCGTTAGATCGCCCCGGGGCTCGCCGCCGCGCTTGTTCACGCAGCTTATCCACGCAACAGAGAGGGTTCCCCCGTGCTTGAAGCCTACCGTCAACATGTTTCCGAACGCGCCGAGGCAGGGGTTCCGCCCAAGCCGCTGGATGCCGAACAGGCCGCTGCTCTGGTCGAGCTGCTGAAAAATCCGCCGGCTGGCGAAGAAGAATTTATTCTGGATCTGATGACCCAGCGCATTCCGCCGGGCGTGGATGAGGCCGCCTACGTCAAGGCCGGCTTTCTCACCGCCATCGCCCGGGGCGAGGCCGAGTCGCCGCTGATCGATAAAATTCATGCGGTCAAACTGCTGGGTACCATGCAGGGCGGCTATAACATTGCCTCGCTAACCGAGCTGCTGGACGACAAGGCGCTGGCAAAGGAAGCCGGCGAGCAGCTCAAGCATACCCTGCTGATGTTCGACGCCTTTCACGACGTCGAAGAACGCGCCCGGGCCGGCAACGCCGTGGCCCAGGACGTACTGGAATCCTGGGCCGAGGCCGAATGGTTTTTGTCCAAACCGGCGCTGGCCGAAAAGATCACCCTGACCGTGTTCAAGGTGCCCGGCGAAACCAACACCGACGATCTTTCGCCGGCGCCGGACGCCTGGTCGCGCCCGGACATTCCGCTGCATGGCAATGCCATGTTGAAAAACCCGCGCGACGGCATCGAGCCCGAAGCGCCCGGCGAAACCGGCCCGCTCAAGCAGATCGAAGCGGTCAGGGCCAAGGGCCATCCGGTGGTTTACGTCGGCGACGTGGTGGGCACCGGCTCCTCGCGCAAATCGGCCACCAACTCGGTGCTGTGGTTCTTCGGCGACGACATTCCCTACGCGCCCAACAAGCGTGCCGGCGGCTTCTGCTTTGGCGGCAGCGTCGCGCCGATTTTCTTCAATACCATGGAAGATTCCGGCGCCCTGCCCATCGAAATGGACGTCGAGAATCTCAACATGGGCGATGTGATCGACGTCTACCCCTATGCCGGCAAGGTCTGCCGCCACGGCACCGACAAGGTCATCACCACCTTTTCGCTGAAAACCCAGCTGCTGCTCGACGAAGTGCGCGCCGGCGGCCGGATTCCGCTGATCATCGGCCGCGGGCTGACCGCCAAGGCGCGGGAGTCGCTCAACCTGCCCGCCTCCGAGGTCTTCCGCCTGCCCGAGCAGCCGGAAAACAGCGGCAAGGGGTTCACCCTGGCGCAAAAGATGGTGGGCAAGGCCTGCGGTCTCGACGGCGTACGCCCGGGCATGTACTGCGAACCCAAAATGACCACCGTGGGCTCTCAGGATACTACCGGCCCCATGACCCGCGACGAGCTCAAGGATCTGGCCTGCCTGGGCTTCCAGGCCGATCTGGTCATGCAGTCGTTCTGCCACACCAGCGCCTACCCCAAACCGGTGGACGTGGATACTCACCACACCCTGCCGGACTTCATCATGAACCGCGGGGGCGTCTCGCTGCGCCCGGGCGACGGCATCATCCACTCCTGGCTCAACCGCATGCTGCTGCCCGATACAGTGGGCACCGGCGGCGATTCGCACACCCGTTTCCCCATGGGGATTTCCTTCCCTGCGGGGTCGGGGCTGGTGGCC
The DNA here is from genome assembly GCF_000334215.1 of Vreelandella jeotgali Hwa. Taxonomy (GTDB): domain Bacteria; phylum Pseudomonadota; class Gammaproteobacteria; order Pseudomonadales; family Halomonadaceae; genus Vreelandella; species Vreelandella jeotgali. The sequence continues at coordinate 20,538 of NZ_AMQY01000015.1, forward strand.
TTCGCCGCCGCCACCGGCGTCATGCCGCTGGACATGCCGGAATCGATTCTGGTGCGTTTCAAGGGCAAGCGTCAGCCCGGTGTGACCCTGCGCGATCTGGTTCACGCCATTCCCTACTACGGCATCCAGCAGGGGCTTTTGACCGTGGAGAAGTCGGGCAAGAAAAACGCCTTCTCCGGCCGCGTGCTGGAAATCGAGGGGCTCGAGGATCTCACCGCCGAGCAGGCCTTCGAGCTCTCCGACGCCTCCGCCGAGCGCAGCGCCGCGGGCTGTACCATCACGCTCTCCGAAGACAGCGTAACCGAGTATCTGACGTCCAACATCACGCTGCTCAAGTGGATGCTGGGTCAGGGCTACGGCGACGCGCGCACCATCGGGCGGCGCATCAAGGCCATGGAAGCCTGGCTGGAAGATCCAAGCCTGATGCGCGCCGACGCCGATGCCGAATACGCCGAGGTCATCGAGATCGACCTGGATCAACTCAGCGAGCCGGTGCTCTGCGCGCCCAACGACCCCGACGACGCCCGCCTGCTGTCCGATGTTACCGGCGAGACCATCGACGAGGTTTTCATCGGCTCGTGCATGACCAACATCGGCCACTTCCGCGCCGCCGGCAAGCTGCTGGAAAAACAGCCCGCCGGCAGCCTGAATACGCGTCTATGGCTCGCCCCGCCGACCCGGATGGACCAGCATCAGCTCACCGCTGAAGGCTATTACGGTATCTTCGGTCGCGCCGGGGCGCGCATGGAAATGCCCGGCTGTTCGCTGTGCATGGGCAACCAGGCGCGGGTCGCGGCCAAAAGCACCGTGGTCTCCACCTCCACGCGTAACTTCCCCAACCGCCTGGGCGACGGCGCCGATGTCTACCTCGCCTCGGCCGAGCTGGCCGCGGTAGCCGCGGTGGAAGGCCGCCTGCCCACGGTCAGCGAATATCGCCGTTACATGAGCGAGCTGGATACCATGACCGGCGAAATTTATCGCTACATGAACTTCCACGAAATCGAGGAATACCTGAACGTCGCCTCGAACGTGATTCCTCTCGCCGAAGAAGCCTGAGGCCAGGCAGGGTAAAGCTGCCCATCAGCCGGCCTGAATTTTCAGGCCGGCTTTTTCGTGAAATCGGCTTTTTGTGAAGTCGTTTTTTATAAAAATAGCCAAGCACGCAGAACGCCAAGCCAACCATTGCGGAGACACAGCATGACAACGCCCAACGTGACAGTCCCCGAACAGAGTATCGTGACGCCGGATATCTGCGACGCTCACCCCGAGGTGCAGGCGATTCCGGCACAGTTCACCAACTTTGGCGGCGTATCCGCCTTTGCCGGGCCGATACGTACCGTGGCCTGCTTTGAAGATAATTCCATGGTCAAGCAGGCCGTTGCCGAGCCGGGCAACGGTAGCGTTCTGGTCGTGGACGGCGGCGGCTCCATGCGCTGTGCCATGCTCGGCGATATGCTCGCCGAAAAGGCCGCGGCGAACGGCTGGGCCGGCATTGTGATGTATGGCTGCGTCCGCGACGTGGATATCCTCGCGCGCACCTCGCTGGGGGTTCAGGCGCTGGGCCACCACCCGCGCAAGAGCGAAAAGCGCGGTGAAGGCACGCGGGATATTGCCGTGGATATCGCCGGCGTCAACGTACGCCCGGAGCAATGGCTGTACGCCGACAACAACGGCATCCTGGTGTCGGAACAGGAACTCTCGCTGTAGACCTCGAAACGACAGCCTGTATGCTGCGTCGGTATGTTGTTTGATTCTCCCCACACCCGACCGCTGGCCCGGCTGGGGTTATCGCTGTGGCAGGTTTTTCATCGCCGTCTGCGGGTGCTGATTGCCTTCCACCTGATGTTTACCCTGCTGGCCTCCACGCTGCTGTTGCCCGCGGTGGCCTGGATCACCCGGGCGCTCTACGCCCGGCTGGGCTCCGACGTTGTCACCCTGGACAAACTCGTAGCGCTGCTGTTCACGCCGGCGGGCATCGCCGGCGCGCTGGCGGCTCAGGGGCTGGCTTTCTGCCTGCTTTACTGGCAACAGGCCGGCATGTTGCAAGTGGCCACCGGCCAGCAGACGCCGGGGCATTATCGCCCGGCGCTGACGGCGCTATGGCTGAGCACCCGGCGCCTGCCGGCACTGGCGGGGCTGGTCTTTCTGCAGGTCGGCAGCCATCTTTTGCTGCTGGCCCCGTTCATGGCCGGTATGGCCTGGCTGTACGATGCCTGGCTGGGCGGGCTGGATACCTACTACCTGCAAAAGGTGCGCCCGCCGGAACTCTGGTACTTCATCGCCTCCGCCCTGCCGCTGCTCGCGCTCTGGATGGGGCTCGCCGGTCGGCTATACCTGCGCTGGCTGCTGGCGTTGCCGCTGGTCGCGCTGGAACAGGAAACGCCGCTGAAGGCGCTTTCCCGCAGCGTCGCGCTGACCCGGGGCGGGCATCGTTCCATCGCCGCCGCGGTGCTGCTGGTACTCGCGGGTATTATCGCGCTGCCCGTGGTTGCCACCCTGGCGTACGATGCGCTGTTTACCCCGCTGCTGGACTGGCTGCCCAAACGCCACGCCGTGCTGTTGCCCGCCATGTTCGTCTATCTGACGGGCTATGTGCTGCTGACGCTTGCGCTGACGTTTGCGGGCATTGCCTTCAATGCCCTGCTGTCGGCATGCCTGTACCGGCAGCGAGCGGCCCCGCACGCGCATGTCGATACGCCCGGCGCCTACCGTGCGGGTCGTATGGCCTGGACCCTGGAATTGACCGTGTTTATTCTGGCGGCCGCTCAGGCCGGCTGGATGGTCAACAGCTTCGATCTCGACGACGACGTGGCGATCATTGCCCACCGCGGCAGCTCCAAACGCGCGCCGGAAAACACCCTGCCGGCCTTTCGTCTGGCCGCCCGCGAAGGCGCCGATGCCGTCGAGCTGGACGTAAGGCTAAGCGCGGATGACGTTGTCATGGTCTATCACGACAGCGACCTGACCCGACTCACCGGCGATACGCGCACCTTTGGCAACCTGACCCGGGAAGAGCTGGGGCGTTTCGACATCGGCAGCTGGTTCGGCCATGACTTTCGCGGCGAGCGCATCCCCACGCTGGACCAGGTAATCGACGCCATGCGCGGTCGCGCCGGCATCATGATCGAGCTCAAACCCGCTCCCGGGCGCGGTCCCGCGCTGGCCCGGGGCGTCATGGCATCGCTCGACCGGGAAACCCGAGCCCGCTACGTCTGCTGGGCCAACGCCGACGACGCCATCAGCGCTTACGCTCGCTGCGGCTATCCCGACGCCCGGCGGGAAATGCGCCTGGCCTCCATGTCACCGGCGCTGGTGGCCAGGCTCAACGACCTGGCCCCCGAGATGCGCACCACCCTGCTGGCCCAGCTGGTGATTCCCGGCACGCTGGACCGCTACGGCTTCGACGCCCTGGGGCTACGCCACAACCGCATCAGCGAAGACGAAATGCGGCTGGCGGCCACCTACGGCTACGACGTTCACGCCTGGACCGTCAACCGTCGCGAACGCATGGCCACCCTGATCGACATGGGCGTCGATGCGATCATCACCGACTACCCCGATCGTCTTGCCGCGCTGCTCGACGATCGCCGCCAACTCAGCGACGCCGGCCTGCTGCTGCTCAAGCTGCATGGTCGCGTGAAGCGCTAGCGGGCGTGAAGCGCTAGCGGCGCTCACTCAACGTCATCCCCCATGACCACGCCTTCCCGACGCGGGTCGGCGCCGCCGAACAGGGTGTTGTCGTCCTGACGGACGATGACGCCCAGCCCGCTGGTCAGCTCGCGATCGTCGAGGGTATGCCCCCGCTCGCTCAGCGCGTCCCGGGTGGCCTCGGGCACACGGCCCTTTTCCACGTAAACGTCGCCGCCCAGCGTCAACGCATGGGGCAGCGCCAGCGCTTGCTGGGCATCCAGCCCCCAGTCGCGCAGCGCCACCAGCGTTTGCGCCACGTAGGGAATGATCGCCGCCCCGCCGGGGCTGCCCAGGCTGGCAACAAAGCGACCCACGCCATCGCCTTCGATGCTCGCCCGGCTCGACGCTTCGTCAGCGTCAGCGGTGTCGTGCTCGAAGACCAGCGTCGGGCTCATGCTGGAACGCGGCCGCTTTCCCGGCTGTACACGGTTGGCGACCGGCTTGCCGTTGACCTCCGGGGTAAAGGAGAAATCGGTGAGCTGATTGTTGAGCAGATAGCCGCCCGCCAGGCCGGTACCGCCGTCGGCAAGAATCCGCGACCCGAACGCCTGCTCGACGGAGGTCGTCATGGCAATGGCGTTGCCGTCAGCGTCCACGATGCTGATATGGCTGGTGCCGTATTCCGGCTGGCGCGGCGGCGTTGCCAGGCTGACGTCAAGCTCGCCCGGCTGGCCCGGCGATACCGACTCGCCCAGGCTTTTATCCCGGGAGATCAGCTCGGCACGCTTTTGCAGATAGGCCGGCGCCAGCAGGGTCTGCCAGTCACCGCCCGGCGCCTCGACAAAGGCCGGATCGCCGATATAGCGATTGCGGTCGGCAAAGGCCAGCCGCGAGGCTTCGATAAAGCGGTGCAGCCAGTCGCTGCCGGGCGCGCCGTTATTCAGCGGCGCCCGGGCCATGGGCTCGTGCGCGAGCAAACCGAGCGTCTGCATGATGGTCAGATGGCCGGAAGACGGCGGCGGAAAACCGCATACATCCCACCGCTGCCAGGGAGTACACAGCGGTTCGCGTACTTTGGCGGTATAAGCGTCCAGATCATCCACCGTCAGAGTTCCCGGCGATGCCTGCGACTGCACACGGTCGGCCAGATCGCTGGCGATGCTGCCACGATAAAACGCACCGCTGCCGTGCCGGGCAATATCCTCAAGCATCGCGGCCAGCGCCGGGTTGGTCAGGGTGTCGCCCACCGGCAGCGCGTCGCCGTCGTCGGTGTAGTAAAACGCTCGGGCCGCCGGGTTGCGCGGCAGATAGTCGTCGTCCGCGAGGCTCTGATGCAGCCGCGGGCTCACCTTGAAGCCGTCCTCGGCCAGGGTAATGACCGGGGCAAACAGCGTCTCCCAGTCCAGCCGGCCGTATTGGTCGTGGGCTTTCTCGAGCATTTTCACTACCCCCGGCACGCCCACCGAACGGCCGCTGGTGACCGCCTCCATGAAGGCCAGCGGCTTGCCGGCATCATCCAGAAACAGCGTTTCATCGGCCCCCGCCGGCGCGGTTTCCCGGCCGTCAAAGGCGGTGACCTTGCGGCCGTCAAAATGCAGCATAAAACCGCCGCCGCCAATACCGCTGGACTGCGGCTCCACCAGCGCCAGCACCATCTGCACCGCGATGGCGGCGTCAATGGCGTTGCCGCCGGCCTCGAGAATCTGCTCGCCGGCATCCGCAGCCAGCGGGTTGGCCGCTACGACCGCAAAAGACTCCGTGGCCCAGCCCGGCTTCTCCTCGAATCCCGACCCCGACTCGGGGCTCAGCGCCGGCGTGGCGTAATCGAATCCCGGCGCCGACAGCGGCAGGAGCAGCATGCCCAGCGGGCAGAGATATCGTCCTAAACGCAGCATGATGTTGTGTCCCTGGGTTAGGTAACGGCCAGCCCCAATATGAAAAATGCCCGGCGCGATGCCGGGCATTGGCTGGATTATCGGCTATCGGCCGACGCCGGTGCCATGCTCGAGCATGACATCAGGGCATCAGCCCCGGGTCTCACCCGCCAGCATCAGCCAGGTATCCATCACCGCATCCGGGTTGAGCGATACGGAGTCGATGCCCTGCTCCATCAGCCATTTGGCCAGGTCGGGATGATCCGAGGGCCCCTGGCCACAGATGCCGACGTACTTGCCCTGAGCCCGGCACGCCTGAATGGCCATCGCCAGCAGCTTCTTCACCGCCTCGTTACGCTCGTCAAACAGATGCGCCACGATGCCCGAATCGCGATCCAGCCCCAGCGCCAGCTGGGTCAGGTCGTTGGAGCCGATGGAGAAGCCGTCAAAGTGCTCGAGAAACTCGTCGGCCAGCAGCGCGTTGGCCGGCAGCTCGCACATCATGATCACCTTGAGACCGCGATCGCCGCGCTTGAGCCCGTTGGCATCCAGCAGCGAAACGACTTCTTCGGCCTCCTGGGGGGTGCGCACAAACGGCACCATGATTTCGACGTTATCCAGCCCCATTTCGTCGCGGACTCGCTTGATGGCGCGGCATTCAAGCTCAAAGCAGGGGCGGAAGGCATCGGAGATATAGCGCGAGGCGCCGCGGAAGCCGAGCATGGGGTTCTCTTCGCCCGGCTCGTAGAGCTTGCCGCCGATCAGATTTTCGTATTCGTTGGACTTGAAATCGGACAGCCGCACGATGACCCGCTTGGGGTAGAAGGACGCCGCCAGGGTGGAGATACCCTCCACCAGCTTATCCACGTAAAAGCTCACCGGATCGGCGTAGCCGGCGGTGCGCAGGTCGATAATCTGCTGCAGGTCGGCCGGCAGAGTCGCGTAGTCCAGCAGCGCCTTGGGATGCACACCGATCATGCGGTTGATGATGAACTCCAGCCGCGCCAGGCCAACGCCGGCGCTGGGCAGGCCGGCAAAGCCAAAGGCCCGGTCGGGGTTGCCCACGTTCATCATGATGTCGAACGGCAGCTCGGGCATGGCGTCAATGCTGGACACCTTGCGGTCGTATTCCAGCAGGCCTTCGTAGACATTGCCGGTATCGCCTTCCGCGCAGGAGACGGTGACATCCACGCCTTCCTGCAGCTGCTCGGTGGCATCGGTACAGCCCACCACGGCAGGAATGCCCAGCTCCCGGGCGATGATGGCGGCATGACAGGTACGCCCGCCGCGGTTGGTCACGATGGCCGACGCGCGCTTCATCACCGGCTCCCAGTCGGGGTCGGTCATGTCGGTGACCAGAACGTCGCCATCGTTGACCTTGTGCATGTCGTCCGGCGTGGCGATTACCTTGACCGCGCCGCGACCGATACGCTGGCCGATGGCCCGCCCGGCGACCAGGGTACGGCCCTTTTCGCGCAGGGTGAAGCGCTCCAGACGGCCGCCTTCCTGCTGGGATACCACGGTCTCGGGGCGCGACTGCACGATGTAGAGCTCGCCGTCGTCACCGTCGAGCGCCCACTCGATATCCATCGGCCGCTGGTAGTGCTGCTCGATGGTCACCGCCTGACGCGCCAGCGACATGGCCTGCTCATCATTGATGCAGAAGCGGCTGCGGTCAGCGGGCTCGACATCGATCGTATCGACCGACTTGCCGGCGCTGGCGTCGTCGCCGTATACCATCTTGATGCGCTTGGAGCCCAGGTTACGGCGCAACACCGCCGGCTTGCCGGCGGCCAGCGTGGGCTTGTGCACATAGAATTCGTCCGGGTTGACCGCGCCTTGAACGACGGTCTCCCCCAGCCCCCAGGAGGCGGTCACAAAGACCGCATCGCGATAGCCGGATTCGGTATCCAGGGTGAACATGACCCCCGAGGCGCCGGTTTCCGAGCGCACCATTTTTTGCACGCCGGCGGACAGCGCGACGTTTTCGTGGGCATAGCCGCGGTGCACGCGGTAGGAAATGGCGCGGTCGTTGAACAGCGAGGCGAACACCTCGTGAACGGCGCGCTTGATGTTGTCAAAACCTTCGATGTTGAGGAAGGTTTCCTGCTGGCCGGCAAAGGAGGCGTCAGGCAGGTCTTCCGCGGTGGCGGAGCTGCGTACGGCGGCCTTGAGGTTGGGATGGCGCTTGACCATGGTTGCGTAGGCATCGGCCAGCGCGCTTTCAAACGCCGGCGGCAGCGGCGTGTCGATGATCCACTGGCGGATATCGCTGCCGGCCCTGGCCAACGCCTGAACGTCGTCCACGTCGAGGCGCTTCAGCGTTTCGTTGATGCGCTCGTTGAGCCCGTCATGGGACAGAAACTCACGATACGCCCGGGCCGTGGTGGCAAAGCCGCCGGGGACGGTCACCCCGGCTTCCGACAGATTCGAGATCATCTCGCCCAGAGAGGCGTTTTTGCCGCCCACGCGCGAAACGTCGTCCATGCCCAAATGATCAAACCACAGAATGTACTCTTCCACGCAACCCCCTGGCGCTTGTTTTTGCAACGGCCCTGTTGGTACCGGCATCGTTTGCCGCCACACAACGGCAACGGCTTGTCTCCACGGCCGGCTCAGCCACCGGTTATCGACGGCGGCACCTTAGCACCGCCGTCGCCTCTAATCCATTCGTCTAATAGCTAACAGGCTGGAGGAGATTTACAACAAAATCGCTTTTCCGCGCCGTTTTGTAGTCGGCCGCCCGTTTGTCGTCGACCGCAGGAAGGCACTGCAACGTGCTAGGCTAGCCGCCTCCGGTACCGGCCAAGGGCCGCCTTGCAACCACCACCCGACAGACAGAGCGCTCCACCATGACACGCACCGCGTTTTTCATTTCCGACGGCACGGGCATTACCGCTGAAAGCCTGGGCCGCAGCCTGCTGGCGCAGTTCGGCGACGTCAATATCACCATGCTGACCAAGCCCTACATCGATACCGTCACCAAGGCGCACGAGCTGGCCGATATCATCGAGGCCGCCGCCAACCGTGACGGCCAGCGCCCGGTGGTGATCGACACCATCGTTGACGAAGACATCCGCGATATTATCCGCGACGCTCCCTGCTTTAACGTGGATGTGTTCTCGACGTTTCTGGCCCCGCTGGAACAGGAGCTGGCCACCCATTCGTCCTACAGCGTCGGGCGCACCCACTCCATCGGCAGCGATGATGTCTACATGGACCGGATTCACTCGGTTCACTTCGCTCTGGAAAACGACGACGGCGCGCGCCTCCACCAGTACGACCAGGCCGATATCATTCTGGTTGGCGTCTCGCGCTGCGGCAAAACCCCGACGTCGCTGTACCTGGCGCTGCAGTTCGGTATTCGCGCGGCCAACTATCCGCTGACCGAGGACGACCAGGACGAAGACGGCGTGCTCAAGCTCCCCCGCTTTCTCGGCCAGCACCACCACAAGCTCTTCGGGCTGACCATCGACGCCCGCCGGCTGGCCGCGATTCGCCACGAACGCCGGCCCAACAGCCGTTACAGCTCGATGGACCAGTGCCTGCAGGAAGTCGAACAGGCGGAATCGCTGTATCGCTCGCTCAATATTCCCAGCATCGATACCACGCGTTTTTCCATCGAGGAAATTTCCACCCGCATGATCGCCGAAACCGGGCTGGTGCGGCGTTTTTCTCCGCGCTAGGCAAAACGCCTTGAGCGCATGACGCTTTATAGCCCTTTGGGGGCAAAAATGCCCGGCGCATTGCGCCAGTAGCCCTTGTAGTCCATCCCGAAGCCAAAAACGTAGCGATCGGCAACGGCCAGGCTGCAGTAGTCGGCCTGCAACCCCGGCACGGCCTTGCGGTCGTGCTGCTTGTCCACGAGCACCGCCGTGGTGATACTCGCCGCCTGGGCCTGGCGGCAATAATCCAGAATCGCGGCGAGGGTCGAGCCTTCGTCCAGGATGTCATCGATAATCACCACGTGCCGCCCGGCCATGGGAATTTCCGGCGAGACGCGCCAGAACAGCTCACCCCCGGAGAGCCGGCTGCGGTACCGGGTCGCGTGCAGGTAATCGACCTCCAGCGGAAAGCCCAGGCGCGTCAGCAGATGGCCGGTGGTAATCAGTCCGCCGTTCATCACGCAGTAGAACACCGGCAGTTTGTCGCCCAGATCACGGCTGATGGCGTCGGCCATGCGGTCCAGCGCCTCTTCGACCTGCTCCTGCGCAATCAGGCAGTCGGCATCATCCATGAGCGCGCGCATTGAGTCCCGGGATTCAAGCGCCTGTTGATCCAGCTTATTCATATCGGCATCCATAAAAATAAAAAATCGCCACGGAGGGAACCCTGATCAGCGGCCGGCAACGCTTTCAAGCGCCGGACGGCCACGGGCGCCGGACTAAGCCTGGTCCGACAGCGCTTCGAGGCGGGCATGGGTACGGCGCCAGCGGCCCAGCGCCGCCAGCGCACCGAGTTCGGGACGCGCTCGGCCATAGCGCAGCCGCGCCGGACGGCGGGCCTGATAATCGCGATAGTCATCAACCACGCGGCAGGCGGCATCACGGTCGTTGCAGACCAGCAGCATGTCACAGCCGGCCTTCAGCGCCGATGCGGCACGCTCGGTGGGGCCGCCGGCTGCGCTGGCGCCGTGCATGCTCAGGTCATCGGAGAAAATACAGCCCTTGAAGCCCAGCGACTCGCGCAGCATTCCCAGCCAGCCGGGCGAAAACCCCGCCGGACGCGCATCAAAGTCGGGATAGACAACGTGTGCCGGCATGACTCCGTCCAGCTGACCGGCAAGGCGGGAAAACGGCACCAGGTCCCGGGCCTTGAGCTCGGCCAGCGGACGCTCATCCACGGGCAGCGCCAGGTGGGAATCCGCCGCAACCCCGCCATGGCCGGGAAAGTGCTTGCCTACTGCGGCCATGCCGGCCTCGTGCAGCCCCGTGATCAGCGCCTCACCCAGCGCCGTCACGCTCTCGGAGTCGCCGGAAAAGCTGCGGTCACCAATCACGCTGGACAGCCCCACATCCACGTCAAGCACGGGCGCGAACGTCATGTCCAGGCCGCAGGCGGCCATTTCCATGCCCAGCAGCCAGCCGGCATCGCGGCACAGCGCCACGCCCTCGGCGGGCGACGCGGCAAAAGACTCGCCCAGACGCGCCATCGACGGCAGCCGGGTGACGCCCTGGCGAATACGCTGAACGCGACCGCCTTCCTGATCCACGGCGATCAGCAGTTCGGGGCGCTGACGCCGGATATCGGCACACAGCCGGCTGACCTGGGCGGCGTTTTCCACGTTGCGGCCGAAGAGGATTACGCCGCCGACCGCCGGCTTTTGCAGCAGGCGTTTTTCCGCGGGCATGATAGCCGGCCCTTCCAGGTCAAGCATGACCGGGCCTGCAGAGTGCGTCATGGTAAAAGGTCCTGCCGAAAAGGGAGGCGCAATTCTAGCCGACCCGTGAGCGCTGTCAAAATGCCTCAGCGGTGCGACGTGTCTGCGCTGTCGTGCAGCCACACCGGCGTACCGGAAGGCATCTGCGCAAACAGGTCGAGCAGATCGTCGAGATGCAGCCGCACGCAGCCATGCGACGCAGCCACACCCATTGGCTCCGTCGACGGCGTGCCGTGCAGGTAGATATAGCGGCGCTGAGTATCAACCTGCCCGCCGCGGTTGCGGCCTTTTTCCAGCCCGCAGAGCCAGAGGATACGGCCGAGAATCCAGTCGCGTCGGGGATGACGGGCAGCCAGCGCCGGCGAATAGGTCTCGCCGGTCGGTCGCCGGCCGCGAAAGACCGCCGCCTGAGGCTCACCCGCGCCGATGGCCGCGCGGACGTAATGCCACCCGCGCGGGGTCTGCCCGCTGCCTTCGTGCTCGCCGGCCCCCGCCTCGCCGGTGGATACCCGACAATGCCGGACCGGCTCCCGTCCGTCCCATACCGTCAACGACTGCTCATGGATATCGATCTCGACCCACCGGCCCCGGGACGGCGGCAGGTCGCTGAGTTGCGGAGTCGGCATCATGCTAGTCTTCCTGCGTCGGGGACATATCATCGGGTAGCGGTGCGTTCATTGCCGCGACGACGACCGGGCGCAGGCGCCGCACCAGGTCCCGCACCGTGACCTGCTCGGCGTAGTCCTGTTCGGCAATGTCCTTGAGCGCATCCAGCCCGGACAGGGTGAAAATCACCGTCCCCAGCATGAAGTGCAGCCGCCAAAAACGTTCGGCATCGGGCAGATCCGGCGTGGCCCGGCGCACCAGCTCGGTAAAACGGGTAAACACGCCGCCATACTGCTCCTGGATATGGCGCCGCAAATGCCCCTGCGCCTGACTGTATGCCAGCCCCAGCAGCCGCATGAAAACCTTGAGGCTGTTGCGCTCGGCGGGCACCGCAAGCACCGTGGTGGCCATGTTTTCCAGCAGCACTTCCAGCGGGATGACACGGTTTTCATAGCGCGCCTCGAGGGCATCGAGCGCCGCATGAAAGCGCCCGGTAAACGGGTCCAGATAGCGCGAGAAAACCGCCTGAATCAGCGCCTTCTTGGAACCGAAATGATAGTTGACCGCCGCCAGGTTGACCTGTGCCTTGCTGGTGATGTGACGCAGCGACGTCTCGGCAAAGCCGCGTTCGGCAAACAATACCTCGGCGGTATCCAGAATGCGCGTCATTGTATCCGGCTGAGCCATACAGCGCTCCCAAAACGATTGTTTAAAACACTTTATTATTACGCTTTGCGGAATGCTACGCCAAGGCAAAACGCGGCTCAATCCCCACGGGCGTACTGCCGCTGTTTTTTACCTCAAGCCGCCCTGATCATTAATATCCGGGCTCGGCCGGCAAAAAATTCGACACAGCCCTTTACTGTTCAAGAGATCATGCTGTACATTTGGACAAAATCAGCCCGGCAACGGGCCGTGCCATTAACACTCACTGTCCATAACGGCGTGGATACGACACTTCAGGAGTTGTTCATGACTCAATCACTGACCAAACGCCAGCAGAACGTCTACGATTTTATCGCCAAGACCATCAGCGACCACGGCTACCCGCCGACGCGGGTTGAAATTGCCCAGGCGCTGGGCTTCCGTTCGCCCAACGCCGCCGAGGAACACCTGCGGGCGCTGGAGCGCAAGGGCGCCATTCGCATGGTTCGCAATACCTCCCGGGGTATCCGCCTGACCGACCGTGACGCCGCCACCGCGAGCGCCACTGCCGAAGGCCTGCCGATTATTGGAGAAGTCGCTGCCGGCAGCCCGATTCTCGCTGCCGAGCACATTGACCGCTACTGCCCGCTGCCGCCGGAATATTTCACCCCACGGGCCGACTATCTGCTGCGGGTACGCGGGCTATCGATGCAGGGTATCGGGATTCTGGAAGGTGACCTGCTCGCGGTTCATCGTACCGAACAGGTACGCAACGGCCAGATTGTGGTGGCGCGCCTCGAGGATGATGTAACCGTGAAGCGCTTCAGCCGCGAGGGCAATCAGGTTCAGCTGCTGGCGGAAAACCGCGATTTTGCGCCGATCAATATCGACCTGAGCACCGAGGGGCTGGATATCGAGGGCGTCGGGGTCGGCGTGATTCGCGGCGGCAACGGCCAGGCACTGGGCTAACGCCCTTCCCGCCGGCGCCGCTAG
>NZ_AMQY01000016.1 GCF_000334215.1 Vreelandella jeotgali Hwa
GTGTCTGTCTATATAGCGATGATCATTGAAGGTGGCCACCCAGTTCGGGTGGTACACCATCAGAATGATCAGCAGCATCCCGGTAATAAAGGCTTCGGACGGCATCAACAGCGGTAAAAACCGGGCGTACTCCTGCGCCAGCAGCACCGCCTGGGTATCGTGACTGCCCACCAGAATCAGGCCCACGGCGGCCAGCCCGCCGGCCAGGGTCGCCAGCGCCGAACCGAAAAAACCGCAGACAAACATGAACAGCATGAGGTTGTCCGGCATTTTGCGGTCGACAAGCCGCCACACCAGCCCCACCACAATCGCCGGCACGATGCCCGTGACCAGCACGTTGACGCCCAGCAGCGACCATTCGTTGCGCCCGATGGCCACCATGGCCACGTTGACCAGGACGTTACTCACCAGGGCCAGCGGCGCCTTGAAGAGCAAAAGCAGCAGCGTGGTAAACACCAGGTGCAGCGTCAGCCAGTCCACCGCCTGGGCGCGCAGCTGCCAGAGCAGCACGACGCCCAGGGTGGCCGCCAGCCAGCGATGCTGCAGCGCGGTATCATCGAGCAGTGCCTGCCAGGGCCTGAGGGTCATGATCCAGACAATCAGCGCCAGCGATACCGCGGCGCAGAGCACCAGCAGCCAGGGAGCCAGCACGCTTTGGGCAAATGACATGATAACCTCGACCCGAGACTGATCCGGCGCCGGAGACATCATGGCAGCCACGCGTATCGCCGGACCGGCGTTGACGAAAAAAGCGGGCGCATTGTAACCAATAGCGCCATCCAACGCACCGGCCACAGAGGTACGATTGTGACTCGCCCTCGCAATCCCGTATAGTTAACGCCTTACTTTAAAGGCTTTTTGTACCCGATGGATCCCACCCGCGTTACCGTTCGCTCCCGCCACCGCTTTTCCCTGCGCCTGTTACCGCTGGGCGGCTGCGGTGAAATCGGAATGAACCTGACGCTGTACGGCTACAACGACGAATGGATCGCCGTGGACTGCGGCATGATGATCCGCCAGGATCTGCCGGATACGCCACTACAGGTGCCCAACCTGGAAACGCCCCGTGGTCTGGGCATCACGCCTCAGGCGCTGTTTATTACCCACGGCCATGAAGACCACATCGGTGCCGTTGCCTGGCTCTGGCCGCAGTGGCAGTGCCCGATTTACGCAACCCCGTTCAGCGCCGGCCTCCTGCGCCTCAAGTTTGCCGAGCACGGCCTGCCGGCGGACGTTATCCGCGTGGTGGAACCCGGCGAAGCGCTGGAAAACGGCGCTTTCACCCTGCGTTATTTACCCCTGCCCCACTCCATTCCGGAAAGCTGCGCGCTGCTGATCGTTGCCGGCAACCGGCGCGTTCTGCATACCGGCGACTGGAAGCTTGACCCGGACCCGCTGGTCGGGCCGCCTTTGGACCCCGAACAGTTCCGCGCGCTGGCCCCGATCGACCTGGTCGTCGGCGACTCAACCAACGCGCCGGTCGCGGGGTATTCGGCCAGCGAAGGCGACGTGGCCCGTGCGCTGTCGCGAACGCTGGCGGAATGCCGGGGGCGCGTGGTGGTGTCGTGCTTTGCCAGCAACATTGCCCGTATTCTGGCCGTTGCCCGGGCAGCGCAGCAATGCGGGCGCCGCATCAGCCTCATGGGGCGCTCGATGGAACGCATGGTCGGCGTGGCCCGGGGGCTGGGGTATCTGGCAGAGCTGCCGCCGCTTGTGCCGATTCAAGATCTCGGCTACCTGCCGCCCGACGAAGTCGTGGTCATCGCCACCGGCAGCCAGGGCGAGCCCCGCGCGGCATTGACGCGCCTGGCGCAGGGACGCCACCCGCACCTGGAGCTCACCGCCGGCGACAATGTCATCTTCTCGGCCAAGGCGATCCCCGGCAACGAGCGCCCCATCGAGCGGCTGAAAAAACGCCTGGAACGCCTCAGCGTTCAGGTATTCGACGAGTTCAACCGCCCGGCGCTGCACGCTACCGGCCATCCGGCCCGGGCCGAACTGGAAACGCTGTACGACTGGGTAGCCCCCCGGCAGTTGCTGCCCGTTCACGGCGAGGCGCGGCATCAACAGGCGCACCGGCAGATTGCGGCCGAGCGGGGTATCGAGGCACCGCTGGCCCCGGTCAACGGCGACATGCTGCGCCATGACGCCCAGGGCCTGCATCTCGAAGCGCGTTATCCGCAGCCGCCCTGCATCGTCCGCCGGAATGCCATTGTGCCGCACCCGGGCCTCGATGAAAGCGGTGACCGGGGGCGTCGGGGGAATCTGTATCTGGCGCTGCCGGTAACCGCCACGGCGACCGGCTGGGCACGCATCGGCCGGCTGATGCTGGACAACACCGGCACCGGCTCGCTGGATGAAGACAGCTTCAGCGACTGGCTTGACGATCAGCTTGATGCCATCCATGCCGATACCCTGGCCGAGCTGCGCCAGTCGCTCAAACCGCGCATGCTCGGCTGGCTGAGTGACCACATGCAGCACCTGCCCGACATCCACCTGCAGATCATGCCCGCCGAGATGCCGCTGAGCTAACAGCCGGTTCTGCTCCGTCCTGCCCTGTCAGCGGTCGCTGTCGTCCCAGCGATCGGCATCCGCGTGATCGGTTCCACGCTCGCTGACCCAGTAATCGCCGTGGCGGGCGTGTTCCTTTTTCCAGAACGGCGCCCGGGTCTTGAGAAAATCCATGATGAAATCGCAGGCCTCAAAGGCATCCCGGCGGTGCGCGCTGGCCACGCTGACCCGCACAATGCCGTCCCCCGGGGTCATGTAGCCGACCCGATGTACCACGCGCACGGCGTTGAGCGACCAGCGCTGCCAGGCCTGGCCGGCAATATCCTCGAGGGTTTTCTCGGTCATGCCCGGATAGTGCTCAAGGGTCAGCCCGGTGACGTCGGGCGACTCGTTGAAATCGCGCACCAGCCCGGTAAAGCAGACAACGGCCCCGATATCGTGGCGTCCACGGCTCAGCTCGCGGCTGTCATCTTCGCCGGCAAAGGGCTCGCGCTGAACGCTTACGCGAATGTCTTTGCCAATGTCTTTGCCAAGGTCCTGGCGAAGGTCTGTGCGAAAATCCTTGCGAACGCTCATGCCTAGCCTCCGGTCACCGGCGGGAAAAACGCGACTTCGTCCTCGTCGGTTATCCGCGCGCTATCGTTGGCCATGACCTGGTTGATGGCACAGAGTACCCGGCGCTCGCTCAGCGCGGCAAAGGCCGGGTCGCGGTCCTTGAGCGCCGCTTTCAAACCCGCCACGTCGCAGCGTTCCAATTGATCGAGATCCATTAGAGTTTCGCTGTCGCCCACGCGCTCGCGGAGTTCGGCCAGAAACTTGACGCGCACGCAGGGGGCGTCGCTGCGTTCGCCCAGGGAAACTTCCCGGGCGGCGCTATCGCCGGTCACAATGGGGTCCTCGACGTCGCTGCCCGGGCGCTGATAGTCACCGCTCTGGCCGCCGCTTTTCTGCTCCAGCTGTACGGCTTCGATGTGCATGCCCTTGTCGACCGCCTTGCACATGTCATAAAGCGTCAGGCATGCCACGGATACCGCGGTCAGCGCCTCCATTTCCACGCCGGTGCGTCCGGTCAGCCGGCACGTCGACTCCACCCGGACACAGCTGTGCGACGGGTCCACGTGAAACTCCAGCCCGACCTTGGACAGCGCCAGCGAGTGGCACAGCGGGATCAGCTCGTGGGTACGCTTGGCGGCCTGTATGCCGGCGATGCGCGCGGTGGCAATGACATCGCCCTTGGGCAGCGCGCCGTCGACCAACAGTTCGAGGGTTTCCGGCTGCATGACAATGCGCCCCGATGCCACGGCCTCACGACGGCTCTGCTCTTTACCGCCCACGTCAACCATGCGGGCTTCTCCCCGCGCATCAAGGTGTGTCAGCTGCATGTTGTTCCCCTTTTCCTTCATCCTGACGTGGCGGCGCTGTGCTGTCAGCGTTCGCCAGGCCAATCGTCAATGCCTGCATGATTCAACCGGCGCGCATCATTCAGCGGGGCCGGCGCGCTGCTCCGCTGCCCAGCGGGCAACCCACCCGGCCGTGGCCCCGGGGTCGTCCAGGTCCAGCCGGCTGATGCCGGGTGCCGCCGAGTGTTCGGCAAAGGCTTGCCGATCCTCGTCCTTGACCGCCACGGCCTCGACCCACGGATCCTGAAATATGGCCGGATCACCGACGCCTTCGCGATACAGGACGAGCTTGGGCAGCGGCCATGACTTGAAGCCCTCGGCAATCACCAGATCCGGCGCCCGAGGGACCATCAGGCTCAGCAATCGCTCCAGGTCGGGTTCGTCCTGGCCGGGGGTTTCTTCCATCAGCGCAAACCGCTCTCGCGATGCCACCAGCATCGGCGCGGCGCCGGCGGTACGCAGGCGGTAGCTGTCCTTGCCGGGCTTGTCCACGTCAAAGGCATGGTGGGCATGTTTGATCACGCCCACATTGAGCCCGGCTTCTTCCAGCAGCGGGAGCAGCTGTTCCAGCAGAGTGGTTTTCCCCGTGCCGCTCCAGGCCGATACCGCAAGCACCGGAAAAGGCAGGTCAAGATCGGATACCGCCATGTTGTCTCCTGAACCAGCGTCTCCGGAAGCGAAGACGTCCGAAACTGAATGAGAGTCGTTTAACCGAGGATACGGGAATAAAAGTTGCTTGTACCGTCAGGCTTCGTCCTCGGCGCCGGGCAGTATCCAGTTAAGCACAATCCCCACAACGGCGGCCAGGCTCACGCCCTGGAGGGTAAACTGGCCATTGCCGAACTGCATGCCGCCAATGCCGAACACCAGAATCAATGACGCCACGACCAGGTTACGCGGCGCGGTCAAGGCCTGCCCCGCACGTACCAGGGTATTCATGCCGACAACCGCAATGGAGCCAAACAGCAGCGTCATGATACCCCCCATCACCGGAGCGGGAATGGTCTGCAGAAAAGCGCCCAGCTTGGCAAAAAACGCCAGCAGAATCGCCGTGACCGCCGCCACCAGCATGTATTTTGTATTGAAGGCGCGGGTCAGCGTCACCGCGCCGGTTACTTCGGAATAGGTGGTGTTGGGCGGCCCGCCGAATAGCGCGGCCGCCATGGTGGCCAGGCCGTCGCCCAGCAGGGTGCGGTGCAGGCCGGGCTTTTCGAGGTAGTTTTTCCCCGTGACCGAGCCGATGGCCACCATGTCGCCGATGTGTTCCACCGCCGGGGCAATGGCGACCGGTACCATGAACAGCATCGCCGCCCAGTGAAACGTTGGCAGGGTGAAGTCCGGCAGCGCCAGCCAGGCGCTTTCCTGCATCGGGGTAAAATCCACCACCCCCATGACCAGGGCCAGCACATAGCCGGTGGCGATGCCGCCCATGATCGGCACCAGACGCAACAGCCCACGGCCGAACACCGCGAGTATCAGCGTAACCATCAGGCTGGCCATGGACAGCACAATGGCGTGGCCGTAACCGATATGCTCGCTGTTTTCCCCGGTGGCCATATCGACCGCCACCGGCGCCAGCGCCAAACCGATTACCATGATGATCGGCCCGACCACGATGGGCGGCAGCAGCCGATGCAGCCAGGCCGTCCCTTTCAGGCGTACAGCCTGAGCCACTACCACATAGGCGAGCCCCGCCGTCATCAGCCCGCCCAGCGTAGCCGATACGCCAAAGCTGGCAACCGAGCCCTGGACAGGAGCAATAAAGGCAAACGACGAGGCGAGGAATACGGGCACGCTATTACGCGTGACAAAATGAAAAATCAGCGTGCCGATCCCTGCCGTGAACAGCGCCACGTTGGGCGACAGGCCGGTCAGCAGCGGCACCAGTACCAGCGAACCAAAGGCAACGAACAGCATCTGCACGCCGGTTAACAGCAGTTTGGGCCAGGATTCGACCGGGGCGGACTCAGTCACGGTGGAAAGTTCTCCTGAAACGATGGCAAACGGTGGTGACGGGCGAGCGCAACCCGCGAGTGCCGCAAAAAAACGCCCCCGACGTGAAACGCAAGGGGCTGTTCATGGTGGGCACGGCTTAGCGGGTACCGAATATCTTGTCGCCGGCATCACCCAGCCCGGGGACAATGTAGCCGTTTTCATCCAGCCGCTCGTCTATCGAAGCGGTATAGATCGTGACATCCGGGTAGGCCTGCTGGACGCGCTCGATGCCTTCCGGGGCGGCGACCAGCACGATGACCTTCATTTCCTGACAGCCGCGCTCGCGCAGCATGTCCAGGGTCGCTACCATCGAGCCGCCGGTGGCCAGCATGGGATCGATCACCACGGCCAGGCGTTCCTGGATATCGTTGGTAAACTTTTCAAAGTACGGCACGGGCTGCAGAGTGCTTTCGTCGCGATACAGCCCGACCACGCTGATTCGCGCGCTGGGAAGCAAGTCCGTAACGCCTTCGAGCATCCCCAGCCCGGCGCGGAGAATGGGCACCACCGTTACTTTCTTGCCTTTCAGCCGCCGCGTGGCGATGGGCTCGCCGTTCCAGCCCTGGATCTCGTGATCCTCGAGCAGCAGCCCCTGGGTGGCTTCGTAGGTCAGCAGCTTGGCGACCTCGCCGGCCAGCTCGCGAAAGCTCTTGGTACTGAGCCCGGCTTCGCGCAACAGTCCCAGCTTGTGTTGCACCAGCGGATGGTCAATGGCGTGAACGGTCATGGGGGCTCCTCGTTCGGGACGCGTTCGGAAACAGGGCAACGGGCCGACGTTACCCGGGCCCGGCGTTACGGGCTCGTATCAAATTGCGCCGCATTATACGCGCCCCACCCCGCCACGTTAAGGCATACCGCAAGATACACGGCGTCGGCAAACCCGAGTCAGGATACCCTGCCGGGATCGTCAGGCAGCTGCCAGTCCACCGGCTCGCGGCCCTGCTGCTCGAGAAAGGCATTGGCGCGGGAAAAATGCCGCGTGCCGAAAAAACCGCGATGCGCCGAGAGCGGCGACGGATGCGGGGCCTCCAGCACCAGGTGACGCTGCTGATCGATCAGCGCTTTCTTCTTGCGTGCATGGCTGCCCCAGAGCATGAACACGGAGGGCTGCGCCCGAGCGCTGACCGTTTCAATGGCGCGATCGGTAAAGGTTTCCCAGCCCTTGCCCCGGTGCGAGGCCGCCTGGCCCTGCTCTACCGTCAGCGCGGTGTTGAGCAGCAGCACGCCCTGGCGAGCCCAGGGTTCGAGAAAGCCGTGGTTGACCGGCGTAACGCCGATGTCAGTGGCCAGCTCCTTGTACAGATTGACCAGCGACGGCGGCACCTTCACCCCCGGCTGCACGGAAAAGCACAGCCCGTGGGCCTGACCGGGTCCGTGGTAGGGGTCCTGCCCCAGAATGACGACCTTGACCGTGGACAGCGGGGTCAGCTCAAACGCGCGAAACCACCGCGACGAATGCGGAAAAATCACTTTGCGGGCCGCTTTTTCGTCCGCGAGAAAACGCTTCAGCGCCTGGATGTAGTCGGCCTCGAACTCGGCGCCCAGCCATTGATTCCAATCGTCGGGTAACGGACTCGGCATGTTCACTCCCGGTGTTTATACCAGCACACTTATTCCAGTACATTCATTCCAGTACATTCATTCCCGAACATTCATTCCCGAACATTCATTCCCGAACATTCATTCCCGAACATTCATTCCCGAACATTCATTTGCGCACGGTTACTTACTCACGCATGGCTGCTTATTCATGCAGGGTCGCTTGTTCTCGCACTTGATAGCTCGGCAGGGTCGCCCACGGTCTTATTTTCTGACCTGGTCCACCAGCGGTTCGACGTAGGCCACGCCCATATCCCAGGGGAACTGGATCCAGCAGTGCTGCCCCACCTCGGTGAGGTACTGATCCACCAGCGGGCGACCGCCGGGCTTGGCATAGACGGTCACGAAATGCGCCCGGGGCAGCATGTCCCTGACAGCCCGGGCGGTTTTGCCGGTATCCACCAGATCATCCACCAGCAGCCAGCCTTCGCCGTCGTGGTCCGCGCCCTTGAGCACCTCAAGGCCGCCCTGCTCGCGGTAGTCATAGCTTTTGATACAGACGGTATCAATCAGGCGCACGTTCAATTCCCGAGCGATGAGCGCGGCGGGAATCAAGCCGCCCCGGGTAATCGCCATGATGCCCTGAAAATCCCGCTCGACCAGCTGGTGGCTGAGCTGGCGCACGTCGCGGTGCAGCTGATCCCAGGATACGGTGAAATGCTGATGGTAGCGCTCGCTGCTCATGGGACATTACTCGTCTTCGGTGAATGAACAAACCGCGAAGACACTATAGCCGGCCTCGCGGATTTTATCCGACCCGCCCAGCTCGGGCAGATCAATAATGGTAGACGTATCAACCACCTGGCCACCGCTACGCTGTATCAGGTTGGCCGCAGCCAGCATGGTGCCGCCGGTTGCAATCAGGTCGTCCACCAGCAGAATACGGTCGCCCCGGGAAAAGGCATCGGCGTGAAGCTCGACCTCGGAATGGCCGTATTCCAGCTTGTAGGTTTCGCTGAGCGTCTTGAACGGCAGCTTGCCTTTCTTGCGCACGGGCACAAAGCTGCAGCCCAGCTCGTAGGCCAGCGGTGCGCCAATAATAAAGCCCCGGGCATCAATCGCCGCGATGGCGTCGATTTGCTGATCCTGGTAGCGATACACAAAGCTGTCGATCAATTTGCGAAACGCCGCGTTATTCTGCAGCAGCGGGGTAATATCGCGAAAATTGACGCCGGGTTCGGGCCAGTCGGGCACCGTGCGAATAACGGACTTGATATACTCACCGTGGATGCTCATTGCGTCTCTCATGGGCCGGTAAATGATCGATCAATGGCCACCGCCGGGTGGCTTTGAGACCGCCGGGTGGCTTTGAGAGGGTTGCCCGGGCCTGCCAGCGCACGCGGCCGGGTGGCCGTTCGGCATGTTGCCGCACGGCGGGTTATGCGGATATCAAAGGTACACAAACTTGCCGACAAACATCAGCGCGAGAATCACCACCGCCGGGTTCAAATCCTTGAAACGCCCGGCCAGCAGCTTGATCGCCACATAGCTGACAAAGCCCAGCGCAATGCCCTCGGCAATCGAGTAGGTCAGCGGCATGCCGATCGCGGCCAGCAGCACCGGCGCCGCTTCGGTAGGGTCATTCCAGTCGGCATGGGACAGGCTGCCGGCCATCAGCACCGCCACATACAGCAGCGCGCCGGCGGTGGCGTAGGCCGGAATGGAGCCGGCCAGCGGGGCAAAAAACAGGCTGACAAGAAACATGACCGCCACGACGACCGCGGTCAGTCCGGTACGGCCGCCCGAGGCAATCCCCGCCGTGGATTCGATATAGCTGGTCGTGGTGGACGTGCCCAGCACCGCACCGGCCATGGTGGCGCTGCTATCCGCCATCATGGCTCGCCCGAGACGCGGCAGCTTGCCGTCTTCCGCCATCAGGTTACCGCGGTGAGCAACACCGACCAGGGTGCCCGACGTATCGAACAGATCCACAAACAGGAAGGCAAACACCACGCTGATCATGGCCACATCGAGGGCGCCGGGCAGGTCCATCTGCATGAAGGTGGGAACTACCGACGGCGGCATGGACATCAGGCCGCCGTACTGGTTATGCCCCAGTAGCGTTGCTACCAGCGTCACGCCCAGAATACCGATGAGCACCGCGCCGGTAACGCGCCGATAGGCCAGCGCGGTAATCACGAAAAAGCCCACCAGAGCATACACCGCCGAGGGCGCGGTCAGATCGCCCACGGTGACAAAGGTCGCCTCGTTGGCCACCACGATACCGGCATTTTTCAGCGCGATCATGGCCAGAAACAGGCCGATACCCGAGGCGATACCCAGCCGGAGCGTGAACGGGATGGCATTGATGATCCACTCGCGCACGCGCAGGATACCCAGCAGGAAAAAGCACAGCCCCGACAGGAACACCGCGCCCAGCGCTACCTGCCAGGTATGCCCCATCCCCAGCACCACGCTGTAGGTAAAAAAGGCGTTGAGCCCCATGCCCGGTGCCAGGGCGATCGGATAGTTGGCCCAGATTCCCATGATCAGACAGCCGAGCGCCGCTGCCAGACAGGTCGCAACAAAGACGGCGCCTTCGTCCATCCCCGCCTGAGCAAGAATGCTCGGGTTGACGAAGATAATGTAGGCCATGGTCAGAAAGGTCGTGACCCCGGCAATCACCTCGGTTTTGACGCTGGTATTGTGTTCGCTGAGCTTGAAGTGACGATCGAGAAAGGTCATTGGGGCCTGGGTCCTTGGCGCCGGTGTGTGTCGCAGGTTCCATGATCGAACCGACCGGCTGGGAGCGTAAAAGCGCTCATTTTACCCAAAGGCCGACCACGATGCGAGCACCGGATGCCGAGTAGCACGGTGCCCCGTCGTTTACTGCGTCGCTGCGCTGCGACTTTGCAGAAAGCGCTCGGCGGTCTCCACGATCGCCTGTGTCTGCGGATCGATTTCGATGTTCACGGCGTCGCCCGCGACGCGGTCGCCGAGCGTCGTGCGCACCAGGGTTTCGGGAATCAGGTCAACGCAGAATGCCGCCGCTTCACCCACCGGCCGGCGTACCTCGCCGACCGTCAGGCTGATACCGTCCAGCCCCACATACCCCTTGTCAAACACAAAGCGCGCGCAAGCATCCGACAGCGAAAACCACAGCCGACGGTTATCCGGGGCCTCCTCGATGGAGAGCACGTCGGCCACGTCCATGACGTGACCCGACATGGCGTGACCGCCGATTTCATCGCCAAAGCGCGCGGCACGCTCGATATTGACACGGCTGCCAACAACAATATCGCCCAGGTTGGTTACCCGCAGGGTTTCACGCATCAGGTCAAAATGGACGTGGTCACCCTCGATCGCGGTAACCGTCAGGCAAACGCCGTTGTGTGCTACCGAGGCCCCGGTCTTCAGCCCCTGGCGCAGCGGCTCGGGCATGGCCATTACGTGGGTACGAAACGCCTCGCGCTCGCGCACCTCGACAACATCGGCCGTGCCCTGAACGATCCCCGTAAACATCAACTGTCTCCTTGCTGTAGCAATGCGGTATCAACACCCTGCGTGAATGGCCAACGCGACGGGCCAGCGGCGATTATGCCACTGCAGCAAGGATTTTTCGCCCGGCCGGACGATGGTCAAAGGCCCTGCCGAGCGAAACGACGCGCCAGGGAAACGGCGAGTCAGGCCAGCTCGATAGCAACCGCCGTGGCTTCGCCCCCGCCGATACAAAGCGCTGCCACGCCGCGCCGGAGGCCTTTCTGTTGCAGGGCATTCATCAGCGTGACCAGAATACGCGACCCCGACGACCCGATGGGATGCCCCAAAGCGCAGGCACCGCCGTAGACGTTGACCTTTTGTTCATCCAGCCCGAGCGCGTCAATCGCCAGCAGGGACACCGCGGCAAAGGCTTCATTGATCTCGAAAAGATCCACGTCGTCGCGGTGCCAGCCGGTTTTTTCCAGCACTTTTTCCACGGCACCGATGGGCGCCAGGGTAAATTCCTCCGGCAGCCGGGCGTGGGTGGCGTGGGCGACGATCCTCGCCTGCACCGTCAGCCCGCGGGCACCGGCTTCTGCCGCCGACGCCAGCACCAGCGCCGAGGCCCCGTCGCTGATGGAGCTGGCGTTGGCAGCAGTAACACTACCGTCGCGGGTAAAAGCCGGCTTCAGCCCGGGAATCCTGTCCGGGCGCGCGTTACCCGGCTGCTCGTCGGTATCCACCAGAGTATCGCCGCGACGGCCAGAGACGGTCACCGGGCTGATTTCAGGCTCGAACCAGCCATGCTCAATCGCCGCATTGGCGCGCTCCAGCGACTGAATGGCAAAGTCATCCATCCGCTCGCGGGTAATGCCGCCATTGTCGGCACTCTGCTGGGCAAAAACGCCCATCAGCTCGCCCTGATAGGCATCTTCCAGCCCATCCAGAAACATGCTGTCCAGAACCTGACCGTGTCCCATGCGCATACCGCGACGCGCCCGGGGCAAAAGATACGGCGCCTGGCTCATGTTCTCCATGCCGCCCGCCACCATGAGGTCGGCGGTTCCCGCCCGAATCTGGTCATGCGCCAGAATCACCGCCTGCATCCCCGAGCCACACATCTTGTTGACGGTGGTACAGCCGGCACTGTCCGGAATCTCCGACGCTCGGGAAGCCTGTCGCGCCGGGGCCTGCCCCAGACCGCCGGGCAGCACGCAGCCCATGATTACCGCCTGAACATCGGCCGGCGCCAGACCGCTACGCTCGATGGCGGCGCGGATGGACGTCGCCCCCAGATCCGGCGAGCGCACCGCTTCCAGGCTCCCCATCATGCTGCCCATGGGGGTGCGGGCGGCGCCTGCTATTACTACGTTACTATCACTCATGGTTACCTCCATGCACCTGGCGCCTTCGCCGACGCATGTCCAAAGATATATAGGTTCGGTTCGGGTCGGGCCGCCGCTATCAGGCTCTGCCCAGAAGGGACCGCGCGATGATTTCCTTCATGACCTCCGAGGTGCCGCCGTAAATGCGCTGGACACGCGCATCCATGAAGGCGCGGGACACCGGATATTCCGTGGTATAGCCGTAGCCGCCAAACAGCTGCAGGCATCCATCGGCCACACGGCACTGCATTTCCGTGGCGCTGTACTTGGCCATGGAGGCGGTGGGCGCATCCAGGTCTCCCGCCTCATATTTGCCAATGCACTGGTCAACAAAGGCTTTATTGACCCGGCAATCGGTCTCCATCCGGGCCACTTCAAACCGGGTATTCTGCAGCTGCGCCAGCTTGCCGCCGAACAGTTCCCGCTCCTGGCAATACTCGAGCGTCAGGTCCAGGGTGCCGCGCGCGGCTGCCACTCCGAGCGCCCCGATCACCAGGCGCTCGCGCGCCAGCTCCTGCATCAGATAGACAAAGCCCTTGCCCTCCTCGCCGATCAGCGCTGACGCCGGCACGCGCATATCGGTAAAAAACAGCTCCGAGGTATCCCCGCTGTGCTGGCCGATCTTGTCGAGATTGCGCCCTCGGCTATAGCCGGGCAGGCGGGTATCCACGAGAAACAGGCTGACACCCCTGGCCCCTGCCGCCGGGTCGGTTTTGGCCGCCACGATGACCATATCCGCATGCTGGCCGTTGGTAATGAAGGTCTTGGAACCGTTCAGGACGTATTCGTCGCCCTCGCGCACGGCACGGGTGCGCATGGCCTGGAGGTCACTGCCGGCCCCCGGTTCGGTCATGGCAATGGCGCCCACTACCTCACCCGACACCATTTTCGGCAGCCACTGCTGCTTCTGGGCGTCGTTACACAGATGACTGATATACGGCGCCACGATATCCGAATGCACCATGACGCTGGTTGACAGCGCCCCGAACCCCATACGCGCGATTTCTTCGCCAACCGCCACGGAGTACGCCATCGGCGCCTCGAGGCCGCCATCGTCTTCCGCCACATCCACACACAGCATGCCGGCCTCACCCAGCGTCTTCCACAGCGACCGGGGCACCTGACCGTCCTGCTCCCAGGCGTCGTAATACGGCGCCACTTCGGTCTCCAGCGCCTTGACCACCGACGCCCGGAACAGCGCGAGTTCTTCTTCATCTATTTCAGGGGAGTCTGTTACAGGTGAGCCTGTTACAGGGGAGTCTGTCATAGAAAAGTCTGTCTCATGGGGCATGGCGCCCTCCCGTTTTCGACGCACCGCGGTAAGCGGCGCGTTTCAGGTAACATTGCCTATATAGGCTCTGCTGCAGGGCTG
Organism: Vreelandella jeotgali Hwa; assembly: GCF_000334215.1. Lineage (GTDB taxonomy): Bacteria > Pseudomonadota > Gammaproteobacteria > Pseudomonadales > Halomonadaceae > Vreelandella > Vreelandella jeotgali. The sequence continues at coordinate 13,683 of NZ_AMQY01000016.1, forward strand.
CGACACCTATTTGGGCGCCATGCGCAGAGCGCTGTCCAGACGAACCACCTCGCCGTTGAGAACCGGATTGCGCACCATCTGGTCCGCCATCATGCCGAACTCCTCCGGCTTGCCCAGACGTTTGGGAAAGGGCAGCGTCGCGGCGAGGCTTTCCTGCACCTCGTCGGGCATGCCCGCCATCATCGGGGTCATGAAAATGCCGGGGGCGATGGTATTCACACGGATGCCTTCCCGCGCCAGCTCCCGGGCCGCCTGCAGCGTCAGCGACACCACGCCGCCCTTGGAGGCGCTGTAGGCGGACTGCCCGATCTGCCCTTCGTAGGCGGCAACCGAGGCCGTATTGACCACAACGCCGCGCTCGCCATCGGCATTGGGCTCACGCTGTGCCATGTCGGCCGCTGCCAGCCGCAGCATGTTGAAGGTACCGATGAGATTGACCTGGATGACGCTGCTGAAATCCGCCAGTGGCATCGTGCCCTTGCGCCCCAGAATCTTGCCCGCCGGGGCAACACCCGCACAGTTGACGGCAATTCCGCAAAGACCGTGGGCTTCCCGCGCCTCGGACAGGGCCGCTTCGGCGCTATCCGGCGAACTGACATCGCAGTGAATAAAAATGCCGCCGATATCCCGGGCGACCTGCTCACCCTGGTCGGCCTGCAGATCCAGAATGGCCACCCTGCAGCCGGCTGCCGCCAGCGCCCGTGCCGCGCCTTCACCCAGCCCGGAGGCACCTCCCGTGACAATGGTGGGTACGTTGTTGAATTCCATGCCTGTATCTCCTCGGCTTGCCTTTGGGTTGCGCACAAAGTCTGTATCAGATTGACTTTCTAAACTATCCTTTACGTTAACGTAAGCCTAAACAGATCGACGTGGAAAATAAACCCGTTGGCAGCTTCATTCAGCGATTTGCGACCCTTGCAGGAAGGCGGTTACGGCTTCGAGGACCTGATCGGGTTGCTCCCGGTGGGGTACGTGCCCGCAGCCTTCGAGGACAGCAAGGGTCGTCGGCCCCGGGGGCAGAGACGCGATACGCTCCGGCTGCTGTAGCGAGCCGTATTCGTCGCTATCGCCGTGAATCGCCAGCACCGGGCACTGCACCCGCGCCAGGCTTTCGTTGAGGTTCCATTGCCGAAACGCCTCCGACAGCCAGGTATCCACCCAGGCGCTCAGCACCCATTCTGCCTTGTCGCCGTGATACTTGCGTAAGCGCGCCATCTGTTCGGGCCGGGCAAATGCCTGTCGGGCTTCGCGTATTCCGGCCAGGGTGCGCTCTTCGACAAACGCCTGCGCGGATTCGCTGATAACGCCGCGACAGCGCGCCGGCATCAATGCCGCGCTGACGCTGGCCATGCCTCCGCCCACGCTGTGACCGAAGGCGATAAAATCGTCATGGCCGAGCGCTTCAAGCAGCGCCGGCACGACCTCACTGGCCTCTTCGTGGATAAACCCCGCGGGTAGCTCTCCGGCGCAGGCATCCGACTCACCGAAGCCGAGCCGATCGTAGGCAACCACCGAGCGCCGGGTTGCCAGTGCCAGCGCCCGAGGGAAGTCACGCCACAGCGCGACACACCCCAGCGAGTCGTGAAAAAGCACGATGGGCGCCCGCCCTTCATGGCAAGCTTCTTCCGGCTCCCACTGCCGGGCAAACAGGGTTCCCCCGGCGGCAGAAATCCGATAATCACGGGGGTGGATCGTCGTCATGGCCTGGCGTCTCCTGTCTCGGGTCGAGAGCCGGGAACGCGCATTAAGCCCCTTTCTGCCGCTCCCGAATCTCGCATGGCGTCAGCGATCCACCGCGCCGGGCGGAATCGAGTACGTGATGGTGGCGTGGGCAACCGGCGCCTCAACGCCGCGGGAATGGATAAACACCTCGCCCATGCCCAGGCTACGCCCCACTTTCAGCATGGTGGCCTGCGCCCGCAGGGGCGTATTGGCCGCCGGTTTATGCAGAAAGTTGATGGTCAGGCTGGTCGTGACCGCCAGCGGCACCAGGCCGATACGGCTGAGCAGCGCGGCATACAGCGCAACATCCGCCAGCCCCATCATCACCGGGCCGGATACGGTGCCGCCCGGCCGCAGGTGGCTGTCCTCCACGTCCAGCCCCATTTCCGCCCAGCCATCGCCGAGATCCTGCAGAGAGCCGAAGGCCGCGCCCTGGGGAAACTGCTCGTGAAGAAAGCGGCCGAGCTGTTCAAGAGTCACCGTCATGCGTGCGGCTCTTCGCTGGCCTGATGACGCAGGACAAAGCGCTGAATCTTGCCACTGGGCGTTTTGGGCAGCTCGTCGACAAAGGTGATATCGCGGGGGAACGCATGCGCGGAAAGGCGCCGGCGGACCAGCTCCTTGAGCTCATCCTGAAGGTCCTTGGGATCGACCCGGGCGTAGTCTGCCTTGATCACCACATAGGCCTTGATGATCGCGCCACGCTGCTCGTCGGGCTTGGCCACCACCCCGGACTCGGCTACCGCCGCATGCTCCAGCAGGGTATTTTCCACATCGGCCGGCCCCACCCGGTAGCCGGACGTGGTAATGATGTCGTCGTCGCGGCCGCTGAAGGAAAAGCTCCCGTCGCCGTGGGCAATCGCCATATCGCCGGTGAGGTAATAGCCGTTGACAAAGGGGTTCTTCTCGCTCCACGTATAGCCGTCAAAATGAAACAGCGGCGAAGCCTCGACGTCCACGGCGATCTGCCCGACTTCCCCCTCGCCGACCTCTTCATACTGCTCGTCCAGCGCCACGATTCTGTGGCCGGGAGAGGAGTAGCCCATGGCACCGGCGCGTACGGGGTGCTCCAGCTCATGAAAGTTGCAGCAGGTCATGCCGGTTTCGGTCTGGCCATAGTGGTCGGTTACCTCGCAGTGGAAACGCTCCCTGATCCAGTTGACCACTTCCGGATTCAGCGGCTCGCCGGCGCTGCTGGCAGCGCGCAGCCCGAGGTTTTCGCCGGGGGGCAGCACCTCGTCGTTGGCCTTGAGAACGCGATACGCCGTCGGCGCCGCGGCGAGATTGGTGATGCCGTACTTGCGAATCATGGCGTAGGTGGATTCCGGCGTGAACGCCCCGGGGTAGAAATGCGTCGCGTGCCCCATCAGCAGCGGCCCGACCACGGCGTAATACAGGCCGTAGGCCCAGCCGGGATCCGCGACGTTCCAGAAAACATCGTCATCGCGCAGGCCCACGGCGTATTTCATGTAGATATAAAACGCCAGCAGCGCACGCGCCGGCACGGCAACCCCCTTGGCCTTGCCGACGGTACCCGAGGTAAACATCTGCAGAAACGGGTCGTCGCCGGTAATCATCACCGGTTCAAAATCCGCAGCCTGCGACGCCAGGGCGGGGTAAAAATCCGCCGCCTCGCGGCTGACTCCGCCGCTCTCGGTATTGGCGGCTACCTCAGGGGCACCCACGCACAGCACCGGGCAACAGGCCTCGACGTCGTCGAGCTTGGGGCAGTTGGTGGCATCGGTGACCACCAGCCGGGTAGCGGCGCGCTCGAGGCGATACTCGATGGCACCGGAACCAAAAGCGGTAAACAGCGGCTGATACACCGCCCCCACGCGCAGGGTTCCGGCAATCACGATCAGCAGCTCCGGCCCTCTGGGCAGCAGGCCCGCCACGCGATCTCCCCTGCCGATGCCGAGGCCGTCGAGATAGTTGGCAAAACGTGCCGACTGCTCCTTGAGCTCATGGAAGGTAAGGACGCCCTCGCCTCCTTCGTCCGTCTCGTAATACAGCGCGACTTTCTGCGGGTCGCCGGCCCATTTGTCACAAAGCTCATGGCAGACGTTCAGCCCGCCCTTCAGGCTGCCGTCGAGGATATCGGCTTCGAGGGCGACGGGGTCAAAGTTGTCGTGGACGTCGGCATGCTGCGGTAGGCTCATGGTCTTTTCCTGATATTGTTGTCATTGGATGTCAGGATCAACCATTAGCACAGGGGTCACTTTACGTAAAGGTAAACCAAGGGAGGAGGGCAGCGCCATTGCTGACCGGTCTCGGCCTGTCGACGCGCAGCAGCATCGACTGAATCGACGACCGGCTTGCAAACGACCGGAATCATGTTTACGTTAACGTCAACTTTATATAGCCTGATTGAAGGAAACCCGACCATTAACAGTAAAAGAACCTACAGCATCAGCGAGCTATCGCGGGAATTCGATATTACCACCCGCAGCATCCGCTTCTACGAGGACCAGGGATTGATCAATCCTTCCCGGCGCGGACAGACCCGGGTTTTCAGCACCAAGGACAGGGTGCGCCTGAAACTGATCCTCCGGGGCAAGCGCATGGGGTTTTCGCTGGCGGAAACCCGGGAACTGTTCGAGCTCTGGGACGAGACGCTGCTGGGTAACGAAAAGCAGCTTATCAAGATGCTGACCCTGCTGAGCGACAAACGAACCTATCTGGAACAGCAGAAAAAGGACATCAGCCTGGTCGAGATGGAAATCGATTCGGCAGAGACCCGGTGTCGGGAAGCGCTGGCCGAGGTGCAGAAGAAAAAGCCCTGACGGCGTAGCGGCATCAGAATCGACGGCTGCCGCGTCTTGCCTCCCTTCATCTTTTGCCGACAGCTTCCATCGACAGCTTCTATCACCAGTTTTTTACCGACAGCTTCTACTTACAACGACCGCTTCCATCTACAACGACCATTTCCACCTACAACAACCGGTCTTCATCCGGCTCATAACACTGGGGTTCGCATCATGAAATCACCGTATTCCGAGCTTAACTTCGGCCTGGGCGAAACGCTCGACATACTCCGCGAGCAGGTCAATCACTTTGCTGCTACCGAGATCGCCCCTCGCGCCGAAGAGATCGACCGCACCAACGAATTTCCTGCCGATCTCTGGCAAAAATTCGGCGATATGGGCCTGCTGGGGATCACCGTGGACGAGGCCTACGGCGGCTCGGGCATGGGCTACATGGCGCACGTTATCGCCGTTGAAGAAATCAGCCGCGCCTCGGCCTCCGTGGGTCTTTCCTACGGCGCCCACTCCAACCTCTGCGTCAACCAGATCCACCGCAACGGCAGCGAAGCGCAAAAGCAGGCCTACCTGCCCAAACTCGTCAGCGGCGAACACGTCGGCGCTTTGGCCATGTCCGAGCCCAACGCCGGTTCCGACGTGGTATCGATGAAACTCAGCGCCCGCGACGAGGGGGACCACTACGTCCTCAACGGCAACAAGATGTGGATCACCAACGGGCCCGACGCCAGCGTTTACGTGATTTATGCCAAAACCGACCGCGACGCCGGCTCAAAAGGCATCACCGCCTTTATCGTCGAAAGCGGCTGGGAAGGTTTCAGCCAACACCAGAAGCTCGACAAGCTGGGCATGCGCGGCTCCAACACCTGCGAGCTGGTATTTCAGGACTGCAAGGTGCCGAAAGAGAATGTGCTTGGCGGGGTCGGCAACGGTGCCCGGGTGCTCATGAGCGGCCTGGATTATGAACGCCTGGTGCTCTCCGGCGGGCCTCTGGGCATCATGCAAGCAGCCATGGATCTGGTCGTCCCCTACATCCGCGAGCGTAAACAGTTCGGCCAGGCCATCGGCGAGTTCGAGCTGGTGCAGGGCAAGGTCGCGGATATGTACACCTGGATGAACACCGCCAGATCCTACGTCTACATGGTGTCCCAGTCCGCCGACCGGGGGGAAACCACGCGCAAGGACTCGGCCGGTGCGATTCTCTACTCCGCGGAAATGGCGACCAAAATGGCGCTGGATGCGATTCAGCTGCTGGGCGGCAACGGCTATATCAACGAGTTTCCCGCAGGGCGTCTCCTGCGCGATGCCAAGCTGTATGAAATCGGCGCCGGCACGTCCGAAATACGCCGCATGCTGATTGGCCGCGAGCTTTTCCTGAACAAATAGCGGCTCCCGGGCCAAGCGCCGTTTCGGGGCCGGCCGGCACCGCATCACGCCTACCGCACACGATGCAGGGAACCCACGTTTTATGACCATACTGCAAAGCCACATCAACTCGGGGTCCGAGGACTTTCAGACCAACCGGGCCGACATGGCAGACGCCGTTGCCGACCTCCAGGACAAGGTCGCCACCATTCACCAGGGCGGCGGCCCCGCCTACCAGCAACGCCATACCGATCGCGGCAAACTGTTGCCCCGAGAGCGGGTCGACCGCTTGCTGGATGAAGGCTCGCCCTTTCTCGAAATCGGCCAGCTGGCGGCCTACAACGTCTACGACGAAGACGTGCCGGCGGCGGGAATCATCGCCGGCGTGGGGCGCGTGTCCGGCACCGAGTGCATGATCATTGCCAACGACGCCACGGTAAAAGGCGGCACCTACTATCCGCTGACCGTTAAAAAGCACCTGCGCGCCCAGGAAATTGCCCTGGCCAACCGTCTGCCCTGCATCTATCTCGTGGATTCCGGCGGCGCCAACCTGCCCCATCAGGATGAAGTCTTTGCCGACCGCGACCACTTTGGGCGCATTTTCTACAATCAGGCGCGGATGTCCGCCGATGATATCCCCCAGATTGCCGTCGTCATGGGCCTGTGTACCGCCGGGGGCGCCTATGTGCCCGCCATGGCCGACGAATCCATTATCGTCCGCAACCAGGGCACCATCTTTCTGGCGGGGCCACCGCTGGTCAAGGCGGCAACCGGCGAAGAAGTCACCGCCGAGGAGCTGGGCGGCGCCGACGTACACTGCAAGACCTCCGGTGTCGCCGATCACTACGCCGAAAACGACGGCCACGCCCTGGCCACGGCACGGCGCTGTATCGCCCACCTCAACCGCCGGAAACCCGCCGAAGCCGAGATTCAAACGCCTTTGCCGCCCCGCCATGATCCCGAGGAGATCTACGGCATCGTCGGCACCGACCTGCGCAAACAGTTCGACGTGCGCGACATCATCGCGCGCACGGTGGACGACTCGGCCTTCGATGAATTCAAGCGCCACTACGGCTCAACGCTGGTTACCGGCTTTGCCCACATACACGGCTACCCGGTGGGTATCGTCGCCAACAACGGCATCCTGTTCAGCGAGTCGGCGCAGAAAGGCGCGCACTTTATCGAACTTTGCTCCCAGCGCCGCATTCCGCTGCTGTTCCTGCAGAACATCACCGGCTTCATGGTCGGGCGCAAGTATGAGGCCGAGGGCATCGCCAAACACGGCGCCAAAATGGTCATGGCGGTGGCCTGCGCCAGCGTGCCCAAGATCACCGTGCTGATCGGCGGCAGCTACGGCGCCGGCAATTACGGCATGTGCGGCCGCGCCTACAGCCCCGACTTCCTGTGGATGTGGCCCAACGCGCGGATTTCGGTCATGGGCGGCGAACAAGCGGCCGGCGTGCTGGCGCAGGTGCGCCGGGACAGCAAGGAGCGCAAGGGCGAGGAATGGAGCGACGCGGACGAAGCGGCCTTCAAGAAACCGATTGCCGATAAGTACGAGCACCAGGGGCATCCCTACTACGCCAGCGCCCGGCTCTGGGATGACGGCGTCATCGACCCGGCGCAGACCCGGGAGGTGGTAGCCCTCAGCCTCTCTGCCACCCTAAACCGGCCGGCGGAAGCCACACGCTTCGGCGTATTCCGGATGTAATGGGAGCCGCACCATGACCGACAACAACACCACACCCGAGCCGGAAGCAGCCGTCGTTCTCCAGCGCCGCGCGCCTGGCGTCAGCGAGATCGTGCTCAACCGGCCGGAAAAGCGCAACGCCTTTGACGACGTCATCATCGGACAGTTGCTCGACGCCCTGACCGACGTCAATGCCGACCCTGATACGGCGGTGGTCGTGCTGCGTTCGGCGGGCAAGCATTTCTCGGCGGGGGCCGATCTGGGCTGGATGCGGCGCATGGCCGACAACAGCCAGCAGGAAAACCTCGAGGACTCCCGCGAGCTGGCACGGCTGATGGACTGCCTCAATCATCTCGACAAGCCGGTCATCGGCCTGGTGCAGGGCGCTGCCTTCGGCGGCGCCGTGGGGCTGGCCGCCTGCTGTGACATGGTGATTGCCAGCGAAGCGACCCGCTTCTGCCTGAGCGAAGTCAAGCTCGGCCTGATTCCCGCCGTGATCAGCCCCTACGTAGTCCGCGCCATGGGCGAACGTCAGGCGCGCCGCTACTTCATTTCCGCGGAAGTCTTCAGCGCCCGGGAAGCCGAACACTTTGGCCTGGTGCATTGCGTTTGCGAAGACGTTGAGGCCATGCACGCCCGCTGCGATGCCCTGCTGCACCAGCTGGCGCAAAACGGCCCTGAAGCCATGCAGGCGGCCAAGCGCCTGATATTTGCCGTCAGCCATCAACCGATTGACGACACCCTGCGGGAAGACACGGCCCGCCGCATCGCCGAGATCCGCGTCGGCGCCGAAGGTCAGGAAGGACTCAGCGCCTTTCTCGACAAACGCCACGCCAACTGGATGCCGGAGACCTCCTGATGTTCAATACCATCCTGATTGCCAACCGGGGCGAAATTGCCTGCCGTATTATCCGCACGGCTCGGCGTATGGGGATTCGCTGTATTGCGGTCTATTCCGATGCCGACGCCGACGCTCATCATGTCAACCTCGCCGATGAGGCGTTTCGCATCGGCCCGGCACCGGCCGCCGACAGCTATCTGCAAACCGACAGGCTGATCGATATTGCCCGGCGCAGCGGCGCCGAGGCCATTCACCCGGGCTACGGCTTTGTCTCCGAAAACGCCGATTTTGCCGAAGCCTGCGAAGCCCGGGGGCTGGTCTTCATCGGCCCGCCCGCCGCGGCCATTGCCGCCATGGGCTCCAAGTCCGCCGCCAAGGCCATCATGGCCGACGCCGGGGTTCCCCTGGTGCCCGGCTATCACGGCGACGACCAGTCGCCGGCTACCCTGCGCCGCGAAGCCGAAAAATGCGGCTTCCCCCTGCTGCTGAAAGCCGTCGCCGGCGGCGGCGGCAAGGGCATGCGCGTAGTCGCCGACCTGGCGGAATTCGACGAGGCCCTCGCCGCGGCCCAGCGCGAAGCCACCAATGCCTTCGGCAACCCGGATATGCTCATCGAGCGCTATCTCACCCGGCCCCGCCACGTGGAAATCCAGGTATTCTGTGACCACGACGGCCGTGGGGTTTATCTCGCCGAGCGCGACTGCTCGATTCAGCGCCGCCACCAGAAAGTGCTGGAAGAAGCCCCGGCGCCGGGCCTGAGCGATGCCACCCGCCAGGCCATGGGGGAAGCCGCGGTCAAGGCAGCGCAGGCCATTGACTATGTGGGGGCCGGCACCGTGGAGTTTCTCTACGATGTCGACGGCTCGTTTTTCTTCATGGAAATGAACACCCGGCTGCAGGTGGAACACCCGGTGACCGAAATGGTGACCGGCCAGGATCTGGTGGAATGGCAGCTCAACATTGCCGGCGGTGCGCCCCTGCCACTGGCGCAACCGCAGATCACCACCCGGGGACACGCTGTCGAAGCGCGCGTCTACGCCGAGGACCCGGCGCAGGATTTTCTCCCCGCCACCGGCCGTCTGCGCTACCTGAGAACGCCGGCAGAAAGCGAGCATGTGCGCGTTGATACCGGCGTCGTCGAAGGCGATGACATCAGCATTTACTACGACCCCATGATTGCCAAGCTGATTGTCCACGATGCCACCCGCGAGCAGGCCATCAACCGCCTGACCCAGGCGCTGGAGCAATACCGCATCGCCGGCGTCAAGACCAACGTGCACTTTCTTCACGCCCTGGCCGACGCCCCGGCCTTCCGCGAGGCCAGGCTGACAACCGGCTTTATCGACGACCATCAGCCACAGCTGCTGGCCGACTCCGGCCTCGATACCCACACCACCCTGGTGCTGGCCGCCGGCTTCATGCTGGAAGCGCCGGACAGCGACGGCGCCCCGGGGTCGGGGCCCGACCCCGACTCGCCCTTCAACCGCCGGGACAGCTGGCGCCTGAACAGCGAACACACCTCGACGCTACGGCTGGAAGTCGACGGCACGCTGCACGATCTGAGCGTACGGCAGCGCAACGGCCGTTACCGCATCGCCGTGGACGACGCGGTTTATGATCTTGTCGCCAGGCGCGAGGCCGACGTTCTCCAGGCCACTATCAACGATCACCGCATCCGCGTGCACGGCCACCTTCAGGATGACCGCCTGGTACTGTTTTATCGCGGGGAAAGCCTCCACTGCACCCGCTATCGCGAACGCTACGGTGAGGAAGACCTTGCCCCCGAGGGCGGGCTCAGCGCGCCCATGAACGGCGCCATCGTCGCGGTCAAGGCAGCGGTAGGCGACGCCGTCAGCGCCGGCCAGACGCTGGTGGTCATGGAGGCCATGAAGATGGAGCACGCGATCAAGGCGCCGGCAGACGGTGTCGTCAGCCAGGTCTTCCATGCCGAAGGTGACCAGGTCGCGGAAAGTGAAGAACTGATCGCCGTTGACGTGGCCGAAGAGGACAGCGACGCCGGGGATGGCGATCATCATTCCGGGCCCCACGCGGCAGATGCCGCCGGGTAGGTTAACCGCCCCGCGCCGGGCCGCGACAATCACCGAGGAGACACGCCGATGACTTTGCCCCGAGAGGTGCGGCTGGTGGAAATGAGCCCCAGGGACGGCCTGCAGAATGAAGCCGGCCCCCTGATTGCGACCGACATCAAGACCGAGCTGATTAACCGTCTGGGCGATAGCGGCCTCGGTCATATCGAGGCAGCCAGCTTTGTGTCGCCACGCTGGGTGCCGCAGATGGGCGACGCCGCCGAGGTCATGGCGGGTATCCGGCGCCGGCCGGATGTGCGTCACGCCGCGCTGACGCCCAACCTGAAAGGCTTCGAGAATGCGCTGGCGGCCGGCGTGAACGAGGTCGCGGTCTTTGCCGCTGCGTCCGAATCCTTCAGCCGGCACAACATCAACTGCTCGATTGCCGACAGCCTGGCCCGCTTTTATCCGGTCATGGAGGCGGCCCGGGAACACGACATTCCGGTACGCGGCTATGTGTCCACCGTGCTTGGCTGCCCCTACGAGGGTGATATCGACCCGCAGCAGGTCGCCCGGGTGGCCGGCGAACTCGCCGACATGGGCTGCCATGAAATTTCCCTGGGCGATACCATCGGCACGGGCACGCCGCTAAAGGCCAAACGCATGCTAGCGGCCGTCACCCAAAAAGTCCGCGTCGAACGCCTGGCCGCGCACTTTCACGATACCTACGGCCAGGCGCTGGCCAACCTTTTCGCCGTGCTGGAAGAAGGCGTCAGCGTTATTGACGCCTCGGTCGCCGGCCTTGGCGGCTGCCCCTATGCTCAGGGCGCTTCCGGCAACGTCGCCACCGAGGACGTGCTTTACCTGCTCGACGGTCTGGGCATCCGGACCGGCGTCAACCTGGACAGCCTGGCGGCAACAGGGGACTGGATCAGCCGGCAGCTCGAACGGCCCAACGGCTCGAAAACCGGCCAGGCGCTGGGGGCAACTCGCCAGGGAGCCGCCGACGGCTGATACAGCCCGCCGGCATGGCCAACTGCTGCAAACAGCTCATACAAACCGTTTATTCAAACCACGCATACAAACAACTGATACGACCGTGGAGTTTCCATGACCCAAGCCCCTGACAACGTGGTGGCGCTGGACCTGCCGATACCCGGCGAAGAAGACCTTCCTGCCGATGTGCGCGAGTATTTCGCGCTTTGCCGCGAAAAGCTCGGCATGGTGCCCAATGTGCTCACCGCTTACAGCCACAATCTGAAACAGCTGGCGGGCTTCAGCGGCTTCTACAATGAATTGATGCTTGGCGACAGCGAGCTGACTCGGCTGGAACGGGAAATGATTGCCGTGGTGGTTTCGTCGGAAAACCGATGTTTTTACTGCCTTGTTGCGCATGGCGCGGCGGTACGGGTCATGAGCGGCGACCCGACGCTGGGCGAGCACCTTGTCATGAACTATCGCACCGCCCGGCTGGACCAGCGCCAGCGCGCCATGCTGGATTTTGCGTCGCACCTGACCCGCTCACCGTCCACGGTCACTGCAGAAACCGTGCAGCAGCTCCGGGAGGCCGGCTTCAGCGACACCGGCATCTGGGATCTAAGCAACGTCATCGGCTGCTACAACATGACCAATCGCGTGGCGATTGCCAGTGACATGCAGCCCAACCCCGAATATCACGGCCAGAGTCGCTAACAGGCCGGCCGTGTCTGTTAGCACTCGATGACAACAACAACCGGAGGCAAGACAATGAATCAAGCTCTTCCAAGCTATGCCAGCGGCACTTCAACCACGCCCCTGTTGGGCATGACCATCGGCGAGATGCTGGACCGCACGGCGGCCCGCTATCCCGACAACGAGGCTCTGGTCTGCCTGCACCAGGACATTCGCTGGACGTACCGGGAATTTCTGGAGCGGGTCAATGAAGCCGCCCGGGCCTTTCTGACGATCGGCGTTGAGCCCGGCGATCGCGTCGGTATCTGGTCGCCCAACCGCTACGAGTGGACCGTCACCCAGTTTGCCACCGCCAAAATGGGCGCCATTCTCGTCAACATCAATCCGGCCTATGGCGTTCATGAACTGGAATACGCCATGAACCTGGCGGGCATCAGCGTGCTGGTCACCGCCGACCGCTTCAAGACCTCGAACTACCGCGAATCGCTGTATGAGCTCGCCCCGGAATTACACGCCGGCACGCCGGGCCATACCCATTCGCAGCGCCTGGCCGATCTGCGCGCGGTGATCAACATGGACAGCGAAAAGCACGACGGCATGTGGACCTGGGATGAATTTACCCGCTTCGGCGACGACACCCCCCAGGCCACGCTGGACGACGTGCAAAATCGGCTGCAGTTCGATGACCCCATCAACATCCAGTTCACCTCCGGCACCACCGGCAACCCCAAGGGCGCTACGCTTACCCACCACAACATTCTCAATAACGGCTTTTTCGTGGGAGAAAGCCAGCGGCTCACCGACCGCGATCGAGTGGTGATTCCCGTGCCGCTTTACCATTGTTTCGGCATGGTCATGGGCAACCTCGGGTGTATCACCCACGGCGCCGCGATGATTTACCCCGGGGAAGGCTTCGAGCCCGGCACGGTGCTCGACGCCGTTCACCGGGAAAAAGCCACGTCGCTCTACGGCGTTCCCACCATGTTCATCGCCGAGCTTGCCGACCCGTCGTTCGACCACTGCGATTTTTCCACGCTGCGCACGGGCATCATGGCCGGTTCGACCTGCCCTGCCGAAGTGATGAAAAAGGTCAACCAGCAGATGAACATGAAGGAGGTGCAGATTGCCTACGGCATGACCGAAACCAGCCCGGTCTCGACGCAGACCAGCTCGCTGGATCCGTTTGACAAGCAGGTCAGCACGGTCGGCCGAACCCAGCCGCACCTGGAAAGCATGGTTGTCGACGTGGTCAGCGGCAGGGTACTGCCCCGGGGCGAGACCGGCGAGCTGTGCACGCGCGGCTACAGCGTCATGCTCAAATACTGGAACAACGCCGAAAAGACCGATGAGGCCATCGACAGCGCCGGCTGGATGCACACCGGAGATTTGGCGACCATGGACGACGAGGGCTATATCGAGGTCGTCGGGCGTATCAAGGACATGGTGATTCGCGGCGGGGAAAACATTTATCCCCGGGAAATCGAGGAGTTTCTCTACACGCATCCGTCCATCGAGGAGGTCCAGGTCACGGGTATTCCCGACAAGACCTACGGCGAGGAGCTTATCGCCTGGGTCAAGCCGCACCCGGACGCCGACACTCTGAACGGCGAGGACATCAAGGCATTCTGCCAGGGCAAAATTGCCCACTTCAAGATTCCCCGGCACTACAAGTTCGTGGACGAGTTTCCCATGACCGTCACCGGCAAAATCCAGAAATTCCGCATGCGCGAAATTTCCATCGACGACATGAACGCATAGCGCCGGGGCCTGCTGCCCACGATAAAAAACGGCGCCCCGATGAATCGGGGCGCCGTTTTGTCTTGCTTGAAAGCAACCACTGACCGCTGAAAGGTGTCGCGTTCAGCCTTCCGAATCGGGCGTATAGAACTGCTGAATACTCGAGAAATCCAGCGAGCCATTGCCCTGCCCCGCATGCAGCTCGAACAGGTTACGCGCCAGCGAGCCCATGGGGATCGCGGCATGGTGGCCAACGGCGTTATCAAACGCCAGCCCGAGGTCCTTGTTCATGAGGTTGACCAGAAAGCCGCCGTCGTAGCCGCGTGATGCTGGCGTGCCGTCCATGACCCCCGGCCAGGGGTTATAGCCGTTGAGCGCCCAGTTGCCCCCGGAGCTCTGTTTCATGATCTCCGAGAGCACGGACGGATCCAGCCCGTTTTTAACCCCGAGCGCCAGCGCTTCACTGGTGCCGGTCATGAGAATGGCCAGCAGCATGTTATTGCAGATCTTGGCGATCTGGCCAGCACCGTTGTCACCCGCCAGAAACACATTTTTCGCCATGACGTCGAGAATTGGCCTGGCTCGGTTGAAAGTCGCTTCGGCGCCACCGCAGATAAACGTGAGAGCGCCGGCCCGGGCGCCGCCGACCCCGCCGGAGACCGGCGCGTCGAGAAACGGAATGTCATTCGCCCGGGCCTGCTCGGCCACGGCGCGCGAGGTTTCCGGCGCGATGGTCGAGGAATCGACCACCAGGGTCCCCGCCGGCAGCTGGGCCAGCAGGCCCTCCGCACCCAGATAGACAGCCTCGACGTGCTTGCCCGCCGGCAGCATGGTGATGACGCATTCCGCGCCCTGAACGGCCTCAGCGGCCGTGGCCGCAGCTTTGGCGCCTTCGGCAACGCGCGCCTCGACCGCTTCCGTCGACAGATCAAAAACCGTGATATCGTGCCCGGCCTTGAGCAGGTTGCTGACCATGGGGCCGCCCATGTTGCCCAGACCGATAAACGTGATCGTCGCCATTGGTTATCCCCTTTATTGTCGTCAAGTCTTGTTGTGTCGGGTTGTCGACGCCGCCTGAGCGGCGCTTACTGGATCGCTTCGACGACACCGTCGTCCAGCAGACGGCGCGCCGCAATCAGGCGCATGACTTCGTTGGTGCCTTCGAGAATCTGGTGGACACGCAAATCGCGCAGATAGCGCTCCAGCGGATATTCGCGAATATAGCCGTAGCCGCCGTGCAGCTGCAGGGCCTCATTGACCACGTCGAAGCAGACATCGGTGGCAAAGCGCTTGGCCATGGCGCAGTGCAGCGTGGCCTCGGCGTCGTCGTTATCCAGCTTGAAAGCCCCGAGCCGCACCATCTGCCGAGCCGCCGTCAGCTGGGTCGCCATATCGGCGATCTTGAACTGCAGCGCCTGAAACGCGGCGAGCGGCTTGCCGAACTGCTCGCGCTCGTGCATGTAGTCACGGGCCCGCAGCAAGGCCGCCTGAGCGCCGCCCAACGAGCAGGTGGCAATGTTCAGCCGCCCGCCGTCGAGGCCCTGCATGGCAATGGCAAAGCCGTCGCCTTCGGCCCCCAGCCGGCGAGATGCCGGTACGCGGACGTTATCGAAGCTGACCATGCGGGTCGGCTGGGAATGCCAGCCCATCTTGTCTTCCAGCCTGCCGTAGGTAATACCTTCGGCCTCTGCCGGTATCACAAAGGTGGAAATGCCCCCGGCGCCGGAATCGGGGCCGCCGGTACGCGCCATCAACACCAGAATATGGGTATCGCCGGCGCCGGAAATGAACACCTTGCTGCCGCTGATCAGGTAGTCATCGCCGTCGCGCACCGCCCGGGTGCGCAGGCTGGCCGCATCGGACCCCGCGCCGGGCTCGGTCAGACAGTAGGACGCCAGCCATTCGCCGCTGGCCAGTTGGGGCACCACCGCTTCCCGGCAGTCCTGCTGACCGAACGTGGCCACCATCCAGGTCGCCATGTTGTGAATGGTGATGTACGCCGCCGTGGACGGGCAGGCGGCCGCCAACTCTTCCACGATGACGGACGTATCCAGCCGCGACAGCCCCATGCCGCCCAGGGCTTCCGGGGTATAAATGCCCATGAAGCCCATTTCGCCGGCTTCCCTGAGCAGCTCCACGGGGAAGATATGCTCGTCGTCCCATTTGGCGGCATGGGGCGCCATGGCCTTTTCGGCAAAGGTGCGGGCAGCGTCGCGAAACGCCAGCTGGTCGTCAGTCAGATCATATTGCATCGCAATTCTCCCGATCGTAATCTCGCCGGATAACGCTATCCGGCCGCAGGCGGGGCTATCGGCCGGGCGGGCACACCTCCCCGACCGGCCCCGCCACTCGTGCGGCTAACGCAGCTGGATGGAGAAATTGGCTTCCGGCGTCGCCTCGCTGGAGAACCACCGCGAGGTGACCGTCTTGGTCTCGGTATAAAAGCGCACCGCCTGTTTGCCGTACGCATGCTGGTCACCGTAGAACGACCCCTTCCAGCCGGTGAAGGAGAAAAACGGCAGCGGCACGGGAATGGGAATATTGACCCCGACCTGCCCCACTTCGATCTCGTGCTGAAAGCGCCGCGCTGCCCCGCCGGAGCCGGTAAAGATCGACACGCCGTTACCGTAGGGGCTGCGGTTGATCAGCTCGATGGCGGCGTCCAGGCTGTCTTCTTCCATGCAGGCCAGTACCGGGCCGAAGATTTCCTCGTTGTAGATAGCCATCTCGGTGGTGACCCCGGAAAACAGCGTCGGGCCCACCCAGTTGCCGTCCGGCAGCCCCTCGATGGTAAAGCCGCGGCCGTCCAGCAGCAGGTTGGCGCCCTGGTCTTCGCCGCTGGTAATCAGCGACTCCACCCGGTCTCTGGCCGCCGCCGAGATCATCGGCCCGTAGCCGGCGGCATCGTCATCCGCAGCGCCCGGCCTGACTTTGGTCATGGCCTCCTTGAGCTCGGGAATCCAGGCCTGGGCTTCGCCCACGAACACCGCCACGGAAATCGCCATACAGCGCTGCCCCGCGGCACCTACCGAGGCGCCCACCAGGGCGTTGATGACCTGCTGCTTGTCGGCGTCCGGCATGATCACCATGTGGTTCTTGGCCCCGGCAAAACTCTGGACACGCTTCATGTTCCGGGTGCCGGTCTCGTAGATGTACTGGCCGACGGGCACCGAGCCGACGAAGGATATCGCCTTGATCGCCGGGTCGGTGAGCAGCGTATCCACCTGCGCCTTGCCGCCGTGGACCACCTGCAGCGTGCCCGCCGGGGCACCGGCCTGTTCAAACAATTCGGCGAGCCGCATCGCCGTCAGCGGCACCTGCTCGGACGGCTTGAGCACGAAGGTGTTGCCGCAGGCAATCGCCATCGGAAACATCCACAGCGGAATCATCGCCGGGAAGTTGAACGGAGTAATGCCGGCACAAACGCCCAGCGGCTGAATCCAGGAGTGGGTATCCACGTTGCGCGCCACGTTGCCCAGGGTTTCGCCCATCATCATCGAGCCTACGCTGGCCGCGTGCTCGACAACCTCGACGCCGCGCCAGACATCGCCTTTGGCATCGTCCAGCGTCTTGCCCGTTTCCTGCGAGAGGATCCCGGCAATCTCGTCGTGATGCTCTTTAAGCAGCGCCTGATAGCGCAGCATAACCCGTGCGCGCTCGGAAACCGGCACGTCTCGCCAGGTCTTGAACACCTCGCCGGCATTCTCGATCGCCCGCTGCATTTCGGCATCGGTGGTCACCGGCGCCCTGGCGATAACCCGGTTGGTCGCCGGGTCGGTGACGTCGATCCAGTCGGTCGTCTGGCTCTCGACAAAGTCGCCGGCGAGATAAAGCGGAACGTTGTGCATGATGCACCCCCTGCTTGTTGTTGTACGGGAGGCAGCCCCGAACGTGCTTACCGGGCCTGCATGTCATCAACCCTAGCAGCTACCCGGGAAGTTCGTGATTGACTAAATTTCGACCTTGATGGACTATATTTTGATAACAATCCCCCCATGGTAGCAGCCCGAATGACCCAGACATCGCAGTGGCCGGTCTCCTCCGACAGCCTTCGCTATGTAATTCCGGCCCCCACGGCGCGCCGGCTTTCCGAGCATCCGCTAACTCGCGAGCTGTATCCGCTGGCGTTCGGCCATTATCGCCGGGCAGCGGGACACCACATGCACCGAGAACGTCACCGCGACAATCTTTTGATTTACTGCACGGAAGGCAAGGCATTTCTGAATGTTCAGGGCCAGCCCTGGCCGGTGACCGCCGGCGATCTTCTGCTGTTACCCGCCGGCGCCAGCCATCGTTACACCGCCGACCCGGACAACCCCTGGACGATACACTGGGTTCATTACGCCGGACCGCTGGCCGACGACTTTCATCACTACATGGGCTTTGACCACGCCACTCGAATACGCCACCCGGGGCAGCAACCCGGGCTGCAGGCCGACTTCAACGGCCTGTTGTCGGTCAGCCAGACGGGATTTCGCATGCCCGGCCTGATTCACGCCGCCAACCGGCTCAGGCAGCTGCTGGCGGCGGTGCCCGGCTATATGGACGGCACCCGCCACAGCTTTCAGGCCGGACGGCATAGCCTCAACGACTACATGCACGAACACCTTGACCAGCGCCTGACGCTGAAACACCTGGCCGACCTGGCCGGCCTGTCGCCGGCACATTTTGCCACGCGCTACCGCGAAGAAACCGGCACCTCGCCGATTCAGCACTTTCTCCATCTGAAGGTAGAAAAAGCCTGCCGGATGCTCGACAACACCGATCTAAGCTTCAGCGATATCAGCCAGCGTCTGGGCTACGAAGATGCCTACTATTTTTCCCGCCTGTTCAAGAAGGTCATGGGCCAGTCGCCGCAACACTACCGCCACGACGCCCAGCATTGAGCCGCCGTCGAGCCGGCAGCAGAAACCGGGCAGCCAAAGCAATAAACACTGAACGACGATTCCCTGTCAGCAAAAACATCGCCATTGCTGAAAAGCAGCGTCAAATATGCCTTTTACCCATCTGCGCGTAAAGCATCGCCCAATGCGGGCGGTGATAAAAGCGCGCAACGCAACGCGG
>NZ_AMQY01000017.1 GCF_000334215.1 Vreelandella jeotgali Hwa
GATTTGACAGTTTCAGCAGGCGCTATTTACTATACGAAACAGACATTGATGAATATTCCAGACGCCGATTTGTCCCCCGGATTGCGGGCGTCCACCGGTTTTATCCGGTGAAGTGCAGCTAAAAGGGTGTGTCCAGCGTTGGTGGCCACCCGTTCAGGGTGGCCTTTTTTTGCTGCCCTCCTTATGCTTGCCCCTCGCCGTCCGTCTTCGGCATACCACGATTTCGCCGGCACACCGCCAGGGGCGGTGTGCCGGTCCGGCTAAAGCAGACGTCATGATCACACTTGAAAACGTCAGTAAAACCTACGGCAGCGGCAGCGGCGCCGTTCACGCCCTGCGCGATGTCGATCTGCACATTCCCGAAGGCCGCATTCACGGCGTCATTGGCCTGTCGGGGGCGGGCAAGTCTACCCTGATCCGCTGCGTCAACCTGCTGGAGCGCCCCACTACCGGCAGCGTTACCGTCAATCATCAGGCCATGACGCAGCTGAGCAGCTCGGCCCTCAACCGCGCGCGCCATCGCATCGGCATGATCTTTCAGCACTTTAACCTGCTGACCACGCGCACGGTGTTTGCCAACGTCGCCCTGCCGCTGGAGCTGATGGGCTACCGGCGCGCCGCCATCAGGCACCGCGTGGCGCCGCTGCTGAAACTGGTGGGCCTCGACGACAAGGCCGAGCAGTTCCCCGCCCAGCTATCCGGCGGGCAGAAACAGCGCGTGGCAATTGCCCGGGCACTGGCCAGCGAACCGGCGGTACTGCTGTGCGACGAGGCCACCTCGGCGCTGGACCCGCAAACCACCGGCTCCATTCTTGAGCTGCTGCGCGAGATCAACCGCGACCTGGGCATTACCATCCTGCTGATTACCCACGAGATGGAGGTGGTCAAATCCATCTGCCATCGCGTCAGTCTGATATCCGACGGACAGCTGGTGGAAGATGCCGAGGTCGGGCACTTTTTCACCGCGCCCGCTACCCGGCTGGGCCGCGAATTTCTCAACGACTTCCTCGAACTCGAGCCGCCCCGCGAGCTGGTCAGCCGGCTGGAGGATAGCCCCGGCGACAATACGCACCCCGTGGTGCGGCTGACGTTTTCCGGTGACGCCGTGGCCACGCCACTGATTTCGCAGCTGGCGCGGGAGTGCGGCGTTGACGTCAGCATCCTCCAGGCCAAGGTCGAAGCCATTCAGCAGCGTACCCTGGGCCTCATGATTGCCGAGCTGATGGGCACATCGGAGCAAACCGGCCAGGCAATGCACTATCTGGAATCACACGAACTGCAAGTGGAGGTACTGGGGCATGTCCAGCGCGATGATTGACCTTATCTGGCAAGCCACGCTCGAAACCTTCTACATGGTGGGGATTTCGGGGCTGATAGCGGCGCTTCTCGGCGTGCCGCTGGGGGTGCTGCTTTACGTGACCCGGCCGGGGCAGATTCTGGCCATGCCGATAACCCATCAGCTGGTGAGCATTCTCACCAATATCGGCCGCTCGGTTCCGTTTATCATCCTGATGGTGGCGATTATTCCGTTTACGCGCGCGCTGATCGGCACATCCATTGGCATCAACGCCGCCTCGGTGCCGCTGACCATCGCCGCGATCCCGTTTGTCGCCCGGCTGGTCGAAGGCTCGCTGAACGAGATTTCGCCCGGGCTGATCGAATCGGCCCAGGCCATGGGCGCGACCCCCTGGCAGATTGTCTCCCGGGTGCTGGTTCCCGAGGCACGCGGCGGCATTATCACCGCGCTGACCGTCACCGTTGTCACGCTGGTAAGCTACTCGGCCATGGCCGGCGCGGTGGGCGGTGGCGGCCTCGGCGACCTGGGCATACGCTACGGCTACAACCGCTTCAACCCCACCGTCATGCTGATTACCGTGGTGATTCTGGTGATCATGGTGCAGGGGTTTCAAAGCCTTGGCGATTACCTGGTACGTAAAAGCGACCGCAAATAATCCATCGGCGCATAGCGGCCGCTGGCGGCACACTACACAAAGAACCAAAAAGCATTAGACAACCGTTTTTTATTACCGCAATATTGCTCAACGGTATTTTTCCCCGACTGGAGACAAAACATGCAAAAACTCGTGATTGGTAGTCTCACCGCCCTGGCGCTGGGCATTAACGTGGCCAACGCCGATACATTGAAAGTGGGCACCGTGGCCGGCCCGGAAACCGATGTGATGCAGGTCGCCGTGGATATCGCCGAAGCGCAATACGACCTGGACGTCGAGATTGTCGAGTTTACCGACTACGTGACGCCCAACGCCGCGCTGGCCGACGGCAGCCTCGACGCCAACGCCTTCCAGCACGAGCCCTATATGCAGTCCATGGTCGACGATCGCGGCTACGACTTTGCCATCGCCGGCTATACCTTTGTCTTCCCCATCGGCGCCTATTCGGACGCCTACGACACCATCGAGGCGCTGCCCGACGGTGCGGATATCGCTCTGCCCAACGATCCGTCCAATGAAGGCCGTTCGCTGATCCTGATGCACAACAAGGGGCTGATCGAGCTCAACGATCCGGACAACCTCGAAGCCACGCCGATCGACATTGCCGACAACCCCCACGACTACAACTTCCGCGAGATCGAAGCGGCCCAGCTGCCCCGCGTGCTGCCCGACGTGGACATGGCGTTCATCAACAACACCTTCGCCCAGCCGGCCGGCCTGAGCCTTGACGACGCCCTGGTGCGCGAAGGCCCGGAATCGCCCTACGTCAACCTGATCGCCGTACGCGGCGGCGACGAGGACCGCGAAGATATTCGCCAGCTGGTTGACGCCTACCAGAGCGAAGCCGTGGTGGAAAAGGCCGACGAACTGTTTGAAGGCTCTGCGGTTGCCGGCTGGACCGAATAAGCGCCTATCCGGCCAGCTACCTATTATCATCGCGATTTCCTATTATCATCGCAGTATCGCAGGCCGGCTAAACGCCGGCCTGCTGCGTTTCCAGAGGCCATTGATGATGACATCTCAAAAAGCCGATTTTCCGGCCGACTCTACAGCCGATTCTCCGGCTAATTCCAAAACCGATTCTACAAACTACCCCCTGCTCAACCGTCAGCTGGCGGCCCTGCTGGACACTCGTGACTGGCTGACCAACAGCGCCCAGCTGTGCGCGTTCCTCTTCCAACAGGTGCCGGCGCTCAACTGGGCGGGGCTTTATCTTCAGCGCGAGGAAGCGCTTTTGTGCCTGGGGCCGTTTCAGGGCAAGCCCGCCTGCCACCCGATTCCCTTCAGCCAAGGCGTGTGCGGCGCTGCGGCCCGCGAGCGGCAAACCCAGCGGGTGGACGACGTCAACGCACTTGCCAGCCATATTGCCTGCGACGCCGACTCGCGCTCGGAACTGGTGGTGCCCATTGTCCACCACGATACGCTCTGGGGCGTGCTGGACCTGGACAGCCCCGAGCCCGGCCGCTTCGACGCCGACGATCAGGCGGGCATCGAAGCGCTGGTCGACACCTTCATGACCGCTACCGATCTACCGCCGTTATTGGATTAAATTGGAGTAAAGCCTTCTCGCCTGAGCTCCTTATAGGCTATGGGCGATGCCGCTCCTGATAGGCTATAGCAAACACTGAAACGCCAAACACAAAAACGCCCCGCAAGCCTTGGCCTGCGGGGCGTTTTTATGACCAGCAAACTGGTAGGACCAGGCGGATTTGAACCGCCGACCTCCACGATGTCAACGTGGCGCTCTAACCAACTGAGCTATGGTCCTGATAATCGTGGCGTTATCGCCGGCTGCCGTTAGCCTGCGCTCGAAACCGCTGGTAGGACCAGGCGGATTTGAACCGCCGACCTCCACGATGTCAACGTGGCGCTCTAACCAACTGAGCTATGGTCCTGTGGGCTGTCGCGCATGGCTGGCAACGGGTGCGTATTCTACGGTTTCACGCCTGAAATGCAAGTCCTTTCCAGGATATCGCCGTTGGCTATGCCGAAAGAGCCGGAGACAGGTCGAAGAGAGGTTCCACGCCAGGGATGGCGTAGATAGCGTCCAGGGAGTGATTGATAGCGTCCCCTCGCCGACCTGTTGGCGCCTCGCTCGGTTGATTGATAGATGGAAACCAACGAGTCTTGCCTACGCTTGCCACGATTCCGACACGGCTATTCGGGCACGCCGCCTTCCGTGAGTTTTTTCGGGTCCAGCAGGCGCTGAAGCGTATCGCGGTCAAGGTCGGTTTCCTCCTCGGCCACGTCGATAATCGGCCGGCCGGCCTGGTAGGCCTTCTTGGCCACCTGCGCCGCGGCGTTATAGCCGATCACGCTGTTGAGCGCCGTCACCAGGATGGGATTGCGCTCCAGCGGCGCCTTGAGACTGTCTTCGCGCACCTTGAACGCCGGCATCACGCGCTCGCCCAGCAGCCGCGCGGTGTTGGTCATCAGCGTGATCGACGTCAACAGGTTGGTAACCACCAGCGGCAGCATGACGTTGAGCTGAAAGTTGCCGCTCTGGCCGGCCACGGTAATCGCGGTATCCAGCCCGATCACCTGGGCGGCCGTCTGCACGGCGGATTCCGGCAGCACCGGGTTGACCTTGCCCGGCATGATCGAACTGCCCGGCTGCAGCGCCTCGAGCTCGATCTCGCCCAGCCCCGCCAGCGGCCCGGAATTCATCCAGCGGAGGTCGTTGCCGATCTTCATGATCACGCAGGCCAGCCCCTTGAGCTGGCCGGAAAGCTCCACCGCCGCGTCCTGAGACGACAGGCTGGCAAAAAAGCTGTCGTTGGGACGGAACGACAACCCGGTCTGGTCGCTGAGGTGAATGGCCACGCGCTCGGCAAAGCCTTCCGGCGCGTTGATACCGGTGCCCACGGCGGTGCCGCCCTGAGCCAGACGCTGCACGCGGTTCATGGCGCTGTCGATACGCTCGATGGCCTGATCCAGCTGATTGACCCAGCCGCCCAGCTCCTGGCCCAGCGTCAGCGGCATGGCGTCCATCAGGTGGGTGCGCCCGGTCTTGACCACCGACTCCAGCTCTTCGGCACGCCGGGCAATGCTGCCGCGCAGCGCCACCAGCGCCGGACGCAGCGACTGCTCAACGGCAATCGCCGCCGAGACGTGGATTGCCGTGGGCACCACGTCGTTGCTCGACTGCCCCATGTTGACGTGATCGTTGGGGCGCACCTCGACGCCTTCCTCGCCGGCAAGATACGCAATCACCTCGTTGACGTTCATGTTGCTCGACGTGCCCGAGCCGGTCTGAAACACATCGATGGGAAACTGGTCGTCGTGCTTACCGTCGATCACCGCCTGCGCCGCCTGCTGAATGGCGCGGGAGCGCTCCGGATCCAGCAGGCCCAGGCTTTCATTGGTGTGCGCCGCCGCTCGCTTGATCCGCGCCACGGCATGGATAAACCCCGCCGGCATGGCCTGCTGCGATACCGGAAAGTTATTGATCGCACGCTGGGTCTGGGCGCCGTACAGCGCCGTTTCCGGCACTTCCAGCTCGCCCATGCTATCGCGCTCGGTGCGCGTGGCAGATGCAGATTGACGCGACATATCGGCTCTCCTTCAGATTGATGGGGTGGCCCCTGGCGGTGTTACCAGCCCAGGGCCTGCTTGACGAAGGGAATGGTCAGCTTGCGCTTGGCCGACAGCGATGCCCGATCCAGGGTGTCGAGCGCACGGCACAGCTCGCTGAGCTGGCGCGGTCCACGATGCAGAATAAAGCGCGCCACCTCATCCGGCAGCTCCATACCGCGCGCTTCGGCGCGCAGCGTCAGCGCTGCCATGCGGCCATCGTCGTCCAGCGGCCGAACGTGATAGGTCATGCCCCAGGTCAGCCGCGAGGCCAGATCCGGCAGCAACACCGGCAGCTGGCGGGGAGACGCGTTGGCCGCAATCACCAGGCGTTTGCCGGCATCGCGCAGCCGGTTGAAGGCATGGAACAGGCCCTCTTCCCAGCGCTTTCGCCCAATGACGTATTCGAGATCATCGATCGCCACCAGGTCCAGCCGCTCGATATCTTCCAGCATCAGCGGCGGGAAGTGGCCCAGATCGGCCAGGGGCAGATACAGCGCCCGCGCCTGGCAGTCCGACGCCTGGTGGCAGGCCGCCTGCAACAGATGGCTACGGCCGGTCCCCGGTGGCCCCCAGAGATACAGGTAGGGCTCGCCGTCGGGCGTCAGCTGCCGAGTCAGCTGCTCCACCAGCGGGGCATTATGCGCGTCGGGGTAATAGTTGCCGAACCTGGCGTCGTCTCGCAGTCCCACGCCCAGCGGCAGCTGTGCCGGCGCTTGATTCATGATGACTCCCTTTCGTCACGGCCGCGCTTTTCCGAGCCATCCGGCTCAAGGCGTTGATCGTACAGAGCACTGTTTTTATACCGCTCAAGGCCCTCACGCAAGAGTACCATGACCACCGCCGCGGCCGGCAGCGCCAGCAGCACGCCCATGAAGCCGAACAGCTTGCCGCCGGCCAGCACGGCAAAAATTACCGCGACCGGGTGCAAACCGATCCGATCCCCCAGTAGTTTGGGCTGTAGCACCACGCTTTCAACGACCTGGCCGATACTGAACACCGCGATCACGCCGATAATCGACCACAGCGTGCCCATCTGAAACAGCGCCACGGCCAGGGCAACGCTGATGCCCACAATAAAGCCCAGAAACGGCACGATGCTCGCCAGGCCGGCGATTACGCCAATCACCAGCCCGACATTCAGCCCCAGAAGACTCAGCCCCAGCGCATAGATACCGCCCAGGCACAGCATGACCAGCAGCTGGCCGCGCAGGAAGGCCGACAGCACCTCGTTGCAACGCTCGGCAAGGCGCATCACATCGGCCAGCCAGGGCCGCGGAACCAACCCCAGGACGTTGTCCATCAGCCGCTGCCAGTCCAGCAGCAAATAAAACGTCACCACCGGGATCAGCGACACATAGGTAATCCACGACATCAGCACCATGCCCGAGCGCCCGATCTGCCCTAGCGCCTTGGCCAGATAGCCGCCGGCATCGCGCCAGTTATCGGCGAACACCTCCTTGAGCCCGGCCAGCTCGGTGCTCAGGTCATAGCCGACCCATTCCTGCAGGCGGGGCGTCAGCGCGCCTTCGACCCAGTCAAGAATCGCCGGCACGGCTTCGCTCAGCTGCTTGATCTGCTGCACAATCAGCGGCACCAGCACCAGCAGGCTCAACGCCAGAATCACCAGCAGCACCAGAAAGACACTGCTCACCGCCAGCGGCCGGCGCATGCCCAGCCGCTCGAAACGGTAGGTCAACGGATTGGCGACATAGGCCAGAATCAGTCCGGCAATAAACGGCATCAGCACGGCATGCAGCAGATGCAGAATCACGGCCACCGCACCCAGCGGAATCAGCCACCACCACGAATATCGCACTCTTGTTGTCTCCCTGGTTGTCTCTGCCGGCCGCGCAATGCCATCCGTTTCGCCGGGTGTTACAATCTCGTCGTTATCGCACCGGCACTGCCCGCACAGCGCGGCCAGCCTTTATGATACCGCCTTACAGGACCTGCCATGAACGAGACATCTTCTGCCTCATCGGCTCCCGCCTCGCTGAGCTACAAGGATGCCGGCGTGGATATTGACGCCGGCAACGCGCTGGTGGACCGCATCAAACACGTCGCCCAAAGCACCTCGCGCCCCGAAGTCATGGGCGGGCTGGGCGGTTTCGGCGCCCTGTGCGAACTGCCCGCCGGCTACCGGGAGCCAGTGCTGGTCTCCGGCACCGACGGCGTGGGCACCAAGCTGCGGGTCGCCATGGAGCTTGACCGCCATGACACCATCGGCATTGATCTGGTGGCCATGTGCGTCAACGATCTGCTGGTCATCGGCGCCGAGCCGCTGCAGTTTCTCGACTACTATGCCACGGGCCGGCTCAACGTGGATATCGCCGCCGACGTGGTCACGGGAATCGGCGAAGGCTGCCGCCAGGCCGGCTGCGCGCTGGTAGGTGGCGAGACCGCCGAAATGCCCGGCATGTACAGCGGCAACGACTACGACCTGGCAGGCTTTTGTGTCGGTGTCGCGGAAAAGTCGGCGATCCTCGACGGCAGCCGAGTCGGCGACGGCGACGTCATTCTCGGGCTGGCGTCGTCCGGCCCCCACTCCAACGGCTATTCGCTGATCCGCAGGGTTCTGGATGTGAGCGACGCCTCGCTGGAAACCACCGTCGGCGATACCACCCTGGGCGATGCGCTCATGGCGCCCACGCGGATTTACGTCAAGCCGCTGCTGTCGCTGATGCATCACAGCGACACCGATGTCCATGCGCTCTCGCATATTACCGGTGGCGGCCTGCTGGAAAACCTGCCGCGCATACTCCCCGAGCACTTGGCCGCCCACCTGGACGCCGGCAGCTGGGAGCGCCCCGAGATATTCGACTGGCTCCAGCGCCACGGCAACGTCGATGACACCGAGATGCATCGCGTCTTCAACTGCGGCATCGGCATGGCACTGGTGGTGCCCGCCGACCAGGTCGAGCAGGCCTGGACGCACCTGGAAGCCCGGGGCGAAACCGTCTATCGCATCGGTTCGATCAACACCCGCGGAGACGACGAAGACAGCGTCACGCTGACTCACTCAAGCGAACTCACCCATTCCGAACTCAACCACTCAAGCGCAGGGGACACGCCGGCATGAGCGACGACGCCACGCTGAACGATTTTGACGCCGAAGCCGTTGCGCCGCCGCGCGTCGTGGTACTGGTGTCGGGCAGCGGCAGCAACCTCCAGGCGCTGATCGAGGCGCAGTCCCACGACCGCCTGGGCGGCGGGGAGATTGTGGCGGTGGTGTCCAACGAAGCCGACGCCTACGGCCTCAAGCGCGCGCGCGACGCCGGCATTGACGCCGTGGCGCTGCCCCACCGCGAATACGACAGCCGCGATGCCTACGACGGTGCGCTGATCAAGGTTATCGAACGCCACGAGCCCGATCTGATCGTACTCGCCGGCTTTATGCGCATCCTGACACCGCGTTTTGTCCAGCGCTTTATCGGCCGGATGCTGAACATCCACCCTTCGCTGCTCCCCGCCTATCAGGGATTGCATACGCACGCCCGGGCGCTCGCCGACGGCGTGGCCGAACACGGCTGCAGCGTCCATTTCGTCACCGAGGAGCTCGACGGCGGCCCCGTGGTCATGCAGGCCGCACTGAACGTCGCCGACGACGACACTCCGGGCACGCTGAAAGACAGGGTTCACGCCCGGGAGCATCTGATCCTGCCGATTGCCGTCAGCTGGTTTCTGGAAGGCCGGCTGCGCTATACCGGCAGCGCCGCCGCGATGGACGGCACAACACTGCCCGCCTGCGGCATGCGCCTGAGCCACGACGATGCGGCCGAAGAGCTGGACGAAGACCTGACCGATGAAGGTACCGCCGCAGAGTAACGCCTTGTCACACAAACGGCGCACGGTAAATATACCGTGCGCCGTTTGCTGACCGTTTTTAGGCTCTACCCCGGCCTGCGCCGGAACGCATCAGGTACGCGGCAGGGTTACGCCGCGCTGGCCCATGTATTTGCCGCCGCGATCCTTGTACGAGGTTTCGCAGATTTCGTCGGACTCCAGAAACAGCATCTGGGCCACGCCCTCGTTGGCGTAGATCCGCGCCGGCAGGTTGGTGGTGTTGGAAAACTCCAGCGTCACATGCCCTTCCCATTCCGGCTCCAGCGGCGTGACGTTGACGATGATACCGCAGCGCGCATAGGTCGATTTGCCCAGGCACATGGTCAGAACGCTGCGCGGTATGCGGAAGTATTCCACCGTGCGCGCCAGCGCAAAGGAGTTCGGGGGAATCACGCAGACATCGTCCTTGACGTCGACGAAGCTTTTTTCGTCAAAGCCCTTGGGATCCACCACGGCCGAATGGATGTTGGTAAACACCTTGAATTCGTCGGCACAGCGAACATCGTAGCCATAGCTCGAGGTGCCGTAGGAAATAACCCGCTGGTTATTCACGTAGCGCACCTGCTCCGATTCAAACGGCTCGATCATCGCCTCGCGCTGCGCCATGCGGCGAATCCATTTATCTGATTTTATACTCATAAAAGGGTCTCAAAAGGGCCCCGACCGGCCTGGCCAGCGACCTGGCGGGCTTTACTCACTGAACGAAATGGCCGGGCCGTCACCCGCTGCCTGATCCATAGAATCCGCGACCTGGCGGGCCATCTGCGCAAAGGTTTGGCTCACGCTGCCATCCGGCTCGGAAACCACCGACGGCCGGCCGGAATCGGCCAGCTCGCGAATCGACAGACTCAGCGGCAGGCGCCCCAGCACCCGGGTATCGTACTCCTCGGCGATGCTGTCGCCGCCGCCCTCGCCGAACACCGGCGCTTCGTGGCCGCACTTTTCGCAGTGGTAGAGGCTCATGTTCTCGACCACGCCCAGCACCGGCACGTTGACCTTGCCGAACATCTCGATGCCCTTGCGCGCGTCCAGCAGCGCGATATCCTGCGGCGTGGTGACGATCACCGCGCCGGAAACCGGCACTTTCTGCGACAGCGTCAGCTGAATGTCGCCGGTGCCCGGCGGCATATCGATCAGCAGAAAATCCAGATTATCCCACAGCGTCTGGTTGAGCAGCTGCTGAAAAGCGCCTACGACCATGGGCCCGCGCCATACCATGGGCTCGCGCGGGTCGGCGAGAAACGCCATGGACATCGCCTGGATGCCGTGGGCTTCGATGGGATAAAACGTGCTGTCACCCTTGGTTTTCGGGCGCTGGTCGGAAGCGCCGAGCATCTGCGCCTGGCTGGGACCGTAAATATCGGCATCCAGCACGCCCACCCGGTAGCCTTCGGCGGACAGCGCCAGCGCCAGATTGGCGGTCACCGTGGATTTGCCTACGCCTCCCTTGCCCGAGGCAACGGCAATAATATGCTTGACCCCTTCCATTCTGCGCACCTCTTATCAGTACCGATTAATGATCGCCGCCGATGATACCCCTAAGCCGTGCGGGTATAAACCGCGTCAGCGACGGGCCATTTTGTCGAGCATGGCGTTCACGGCTTCCAGGTGCTCGGGTTCGTTATGGCACATGCCCTGAAACACCGCGCAAAGATCGAGAAACGGCTTCAGCTCCATGGAGCCGGCCTGCTTCATCAGGCGCTTGGTCAGCCGGGTCGCTTTGGGCGGCTGGGCGGCAATGCGCCGAGCATGGGTCATGGCGGCGTCCATCAGCGCCTCGGGGTCGGCCACTTCGAGCACAATACCGTATTCACGGGCTTCGTCGGCATCGATCACCCGGCCGGAAAGCGTCAGCTCGAAGGCACGCTGATAGCCGATCTGTCGCTGCATCAGCCAGGCGCCGCCATCACCGGGAATGATCCCCAGGTTCAGGAAAGTCTCGCCGAATTTGGCCCGGGACGAGGCGATACGCATATCGGCCATGTTGGCCAGATCGAATCCGGCGCCGATAGCCGCCCCGTTGACCGCGGCAATGACCGGCACTTCCACCGCTTCCAGCGCCAGCGGCATGCGCTGAATGCCCTGCCGATAGCGGTCGGCCACTTCGGCCACATCGCCGGCAAAGTCACCGCTGCGTTCGGCCATGTCCTTGACGTTGCCCCCGGCGGAAAACGTCGATCCGGCGCCGGTGATCACCAGCACCGAGACGGCCTCGCAGCGGTTGATCCACTCGGTCACGGCAATGATGTCATCCACCAGCGCGGTGCCGGTGAGGGCGTTGCGCACATCGTGGCGGTCGAGCGTCAGCGTGGCAATGCGCTCTTTCAGCATCAGCGTCGCATCGGTGAGCGAAGGTAACGGTATATTATCCGGATTATGGCAGGCGTTGGCGTGAGTATCGGTCATGCTTCAGGCTCCGAGTCGCTGTGCAAAGAGTCGTTATCAAAAGAGTCAGTATCCAAAGAGTCGCGGTGCAAAAGAATACGGGCATCTACCACGGCATAGCCGTCGGGGTAGGCAATCACGGGGTTCAGATCCAGCTCGGCGATGTCCGGATAGGCCTCCATCAACGTCGATACCTCCAGCAGCAATGATACCAGCGCTTCCTTATCCACGCCGGCCGCGCCGCGTACGCCGTCCAGCACTTTGGCCGCCTTGAGCTGCTCGATCATGGTGACGGCATCGTGACGGCTCAACGGCACGGCACGAAACGCCACGTCTTCCAGCACCTCAACCAGAACGCCCCCGAGGCCGAACATGATCACCGGCCCAAAGGTCGGATCGCGCATCAGGCCGATAATCACTTCGACGCCTTTGGGGGCCATGGGCGTTACCAGCACGCCGTCGATGCGGGCGTTAGAGTCGTAGCGACGCGCCGAGCGCATGATATCGTCATACGCCGCGCTCATGGCCGCCTCACCGACCACATCAAGCGCTACCCCGCCGGCATCGGACTTGTGCAGAATATCGGGGCTGACCACTTTCATCGCCACAGGCGTGTCGGCAAGGTCACCAGCGGCCTCGCTCAGTGCCTCGGCAGAGCTGACAACGCGCTCCGTCAATACGCCGATGCCGCGCTCCGCCAGCAGCGCCTTGGCCTCGGGTTCGAGCAGATCGCGCCCCTGCTGCCGGGCATGGCGAATCAGCGCCTGCCCCTCGGCGCCGGGTGCGGCCGGCTGTGTTCTGTTTTCAAAACGGTCTTTACCAGGCGTCGCCTGATCGTCGGCAGACGCCGCGTGGGCCAGATAGTCCCCGCGTGCGCTTAGCTCAACCAGCACTTTCACGGCATTTTCGATCGAAGTATGGACTGGCACACCGGTTTCACGCAGGCGCCTGAGGGCCGGCGGCTTGACCGCTGCGTAGAGGCTGTAGACGACCACCGGCGCTGCCGTGGCGCCGGCGAGTTCGACCATGGCCTCGGCGCCGCGCATTTCATCACCGGTCAGCGATTCGGCAAAACGCTGGCTGTAGCCCCCGAACATGCCCACCAGCAGCACGCTGTCAACGCCCGGGTCGTCGGCCACGATCGCCATGCAGGTAGCCAGCAACGACGGTTCGGCATCGCTGGAGCCGGCAACATCCACCGGGTTGACGGTCGACGCCTGGGGAAACAGCACCTCGGCCAGACGCTCACGCGTGCTGTCTGCCAGCGTGGCCAACAACAGCCCCGCCTCGGTCAGCCGGTCGGCGGCAATCGTCGCCTGGCCACCGCCGTCGGCGATCACCGCCACGCGCTTGCCCGGCGCCTGCTGACGCTGCCCCAGCCCTTCCGCCACGGGCAGAATGTCATCGGAATACTGCACCACGTTGACCCCGGCCTGGCGCAGCAGGTCCACGGTCATGCCGTAGCTGCCGGCCAGAGCGCCGGTATGCGAGCTGGCCGACTGCTGCCCCTGCACCGTGGAGCCCGATTTGTAGACCACCACCGGCTTCACCGCGCTGACCTCACGAGCCGTTTGCAAAAACGCCCGGCCATCGCGGAAGCCTTCCACGTACAGCGTAGCCACCCGGGTATGCGGGTCCTCGCCCAGATAGCGCAGATAGTCGTTGAAGCCCAGATCACTCTGGTTGCCCGGCCCGACGTAGGTGCTGAAGCCCACCTCGCCGTGATGCTCGGCCTCCAGCGCCAGCGACAGCAGCATGTTGCCCGACTGCGAAACCACGCCGATATCGCCGGCTTTCAGATGATCCAGCGCCAGCAGGTTAAGCCGGTGATGCAGGTTGAAAATCCCCGACGTGTTGGGACCGATCAGGCGCACGCCGCCGACCTGGGCACGCTGTAGCATCTCGGCTTCCAGCTGCGCGCCCCGGGGGCCGGTTTCACCAAAACCGCTGGCCAGAATGATCGCCCCCTTGACGCCGCGCCGACCGCACTCGTCGAGCAGGCCGGGTACCGTGGCCGCAGGCGTGCAAATCAGCGCCAGCGCCGGCGCTTGGGGTAGCGCCTCCAGCGTCGGCCAGGCGCTGACGCCGAGTACCGAGTCGGCTTTGGGGTTCACGGGGTAGACGTTGCCGCCATAGCCGCCCTGCACCAGCCCCAGCATGGCCTTGTAGCCGCGTTTGGTAGGGTCGTTGGAAGCGCCGATAACCGCGACGCTATCGGGGGCCAGCACCGCATGCAGCGGACTTTGCCGGGGAAGGTGACTCTCTTGGATAGACATGACAAACCTGAACCTGTCGGGGGGAATTAAGCGCTCTCCGAGTTGAGCGATCCCTGGATGGGACGATCTCGGAGTTTTGCAAACGATCAGCTAACGAACGATGAACTAACGAACGATGAACGGAGCGATCGATAAGCGCAGCGATGCCGGCGTTGAACAAGCGGAGCAAAACGCAAGGCAGCCGGAAAGCTGCCCAACGTCACGGCAGGGTCGCTGCTAGCGGCCCTGGAAGCAGGGCCGGCGTTTTTGCGCAAACGCCACCACGCCCTCCTGCCAGTCGGCCGTGGTGGAACAGGTAAAGACGGCGTCCAGCTCCTGCTGCAAATGACCGTCGAGATCGTTCGCGGCCCCGGTATTGACCAGCCGCTTGAGCATCGCCATCGAGACCGGCGCCTGCGCCGCCAGCCGCTCGCCCAGCGCCTGCACCTCGTTCGGCAGCTGCTCCGCAGGGCAGGCTTGCAGCGCCAGCTGCAGCCGGGCCGCTTCGGCGCCGGTGATTCGCTCGCCGGTATACAGCAGCCGACGTGCCTGGGTGAGCCCCACAATCTGCGGCAGGATTTTTGACACGCCCCCGCCCACGCTGGTGCCGATACTCGTTTCGGGGAAGCCGATCTGCGCCTCATCGGCCATCAGAATAAAATCGCAGGCCACCGCCATCTCGGCCCCCGCGCCCAGCGCATAGCCGTTCACCGCAGCAATCACCGGCTTGGGCAGCCGGTACAGCGCCTCGCAGGCGGCGTTGCCGCGCTCCAGATACAGACGCCGCTCATAGGTACTCCGCGATGCACCGCCATGCTCCTTCATGTCGGCGCCGACGCAGAAAGCGCGACCTTCGCCGGTCAGCACCAAAGCGCGTACCCGGGTTGTTGTCCGGGCCAACGCCAGCGCGCTTTGCAGGTCGTCATAAAGCTGTTCGGTCACCGCGTTGAGGCGATGCGGCCGATTCAGGCGAATTTCCAGCACGCCGTCGGCGGCTGCCAGCCAGCGCAGGGCCAGGGTGTCGTAAACGGGCAGCGCGGCGGCATGCCCGTCGCCACTCTGGCCACGGTCGGGAACTGTGTCGGAAGATGCATCGGAGGATGGCGTTGTCATGGTGTTCCTGGGCTCGTCGGAGAGTAAACACGAATGTGTCAGCTTATTGACGCTTCGATACAATCGTTTCGATATAAAGCCTATTAGCGCGCCCGCCCCGAGTCAATACAGACGTTACTTTTACGGCATTTTTCAATACAATTGTTCCGCCCGGTAATGCCATATACGCCAAGCTGTATTGATAAATCTATAAAGGATAGCGGCCATGCGCCATGACCTGCCCCTCGATGATAGGCCTGCTGATGGCCTGTCTTCCGGTAAACCGTCACCTGATGAAGAACGCAACGCCATCGCCCGGGATCTGGCCGAGCTGTATCCCGCCCTGAGCCCCCAGCTCAGGAAAGCGGCCGGGTACATTCTCGACCACGGCGATGAGGTCGCCTTCCAGTCGGTACGCGGCACCGCCGCTGCCGCCGGCGTCACGCCGTCCACGCTGGTCCGCCTGGTCAAAAAGCTGGGATTCGGCAGCCATGAAAGCTTTCGGCAGGTGTATCAGTCAGCCCTGCAGGTCGGTTCCAGCGAACTATCCGGGCGTGCCAGCCGGCTCAAGCGCCAGGCCACCACGGACTCCGGCCCGGTTTTTACCGACGTCGGCGATGCCGCCTTTGCCAACATTGGCCACCTGTTCAGCGCGGATAATCAGGCCCGGGTTGAAGCAGCCGCGCGGCAGCTGTTGGCGGCGCGGCGCATTGCCGTGATCGGCTTTCGCGATACCTTTGCCTGCGCCTATCATTTTGCCTACGTCGGGCGCATTGCCATGCCCGGCATTAGCCTGGTGCGCGGGCAGGAAGGCGGCCTGCTCACCGAGCTGGACGCCTTCGACGACCAGGATGTCGCTATCGTGTTTGGCTTTACGCCCTACTGCGCCGAAACCCTGCGCGCCTTGCAGATCATCCGCGCCCACGGGGTCACGCCGATTGTGGTCACCGATACCATGCGCTCGCCGCTGGTGCCGGGCGCCGACCTGGTTTTCACCCTGGCCAGCGATACGCCGCACTTTTTCCCCTCGATTCTGTCCGCGATTACCCTGATCGAAGCCATCCTGGCGGAGTGCGTCGCGCAGGGGCCGGCGGCGCTGGTGGATAACGTCACCCGCTTTGAGCAGCGCATGCGAAGCCTGGGCGCCTACGTCGAATGAGCGCCCGAACGCACCCTGCCATCGCTCTGCCAACGCTGATCGGGCATCGCGGCTATAGCGCTCGGGCGCCGGAAAACACCTTGGCCGCCGTGCGCGAAGCCCACCGCGCCGGCATTCAATGGGTGGAAATCGACGTCCAGCTGCTGGGCGACGGCACGCCGGTCATCTGGCATGACCGTGACGTCAGCCGCTGCAGCAACGGCACCGCCCGACTTGCACGTCTCGATTGGGAAAGCGCCGCCCAACTGGATGCCGGCGCCTGGTTTGGCAAAAAGCTTGAAGAAAGGTTTGGCGATGAGTCCGGCGACAGATTTAATGAAAGATTTCGTGGCGAGCGCATGGCCACGCTGACCGAGATGCTGGCGCTGCTCAACGCTCTGGAAATGGGCGTCAACCTGGAGCTGAAACTCAACCCGGGCCACGACCCGATGGCTCTGGCGCGCCGGGTCATCCCCGAAACGCTGGCCACCCTGCCTGCCGAGCAGCGGGTGATATCGTCGTTCAGCCGGCCGGCTCTCGACGTCGCGCGCGAGATGGCACCGCCGGCGGAACTGGCGCTGGGCGCGCTGTTCAAGCGTCTGCCGCGTCGCTGGCAACGCCACTGCGCTGAACTCCAGGCGTTCAGCGTGCATCTGGACTGGCGCTACATCACCCGCCAGCAACTCACCGCGCTGCGCCTGGCGGGCTACGAAGTCGTCGGCTATACCGCCAATCACCCGGCGGCGTTTGCCCCGCTATGGCAGTGGGGAATAAGCAGCGTAATCAGCGATGACCCCGTCGCTTTCATGGCCTCAGCTTGATGCTGCCATGATCGCGGCGGTTTTTTTGCCGCTTTTTACGCTTCACCGTACAATGTCGGCATTTCACGCTGCCCTCACCTGCCGGCAGTGCCTGATTCAGGCGTTCTGTTCACCGTTGCCAGCCAAAGGAATTGACCTCCCCATGCGCGCCAGCCAGCTATTGATTGCTACCCTGAAACAAACCCCCGCCGATGCCGAGGTCATCAGCCACCAGCTGATGCTGCGCTCGGGCATGGTTCGCCGGCTCACCTCGGGCCTGTATACCTGGCTGCCGCTGGGGCTGAAAACCCTGCGCAAGGTGGAAAACGTGGTACGCGAGGAAATGGATCGCGCCGGCGCTCAGGAAGTGCTGATGCCAGCGGTTCAACCTGCCGAGCTGTGGCAGGAGTCCGGCCGATGGGACGAATACGGCCCCGAGCTGCTGCGGCTCAAGGACCGTCATGAGCGCGACTATTGCGTTGGCCCCACCCACGAGGAAGTGATTACCGATCTGATCCGCAAGGAAATCGCCAGCTACAAACAGCTGCCGATGAACTTCTACCAGATTCAGACCAAGTTCCGCGACGAGATTCGCCCGCGCTTTGGCGTGATGCGCGCCCGGGAATTCGTGATGAAGGACGCCTACTCCTTCCACCTCGACGAGGCCTCGCTCAAGGCCAGCTACCAGGGCATGTACGATGCCTACACCCGCATCTTTACCCGGCTGGGGCTCGACTTCCGGCCGGTGATTGCCGACAACGGCTCCATCGGCGGCACCGGCTCCCACGAGTTTCATGTGCTGGCGGATTCCGGCGAAGACGATATCGTTTTCTCCACCCAATCCGACTACGCCGCCAACATGGAAAAGGCCGAAGCGCTGGCCGCGCCCAAAGGCAGCGACGCCAACCGCGACGCACCGGCCGAGGAACTGCGCCGGGTGGATACCCCGGACGCCACCACCATCGCGCAGCTGGTCGAGCAGTTTGAGCTACCCGTGGAAAAGACCGTGAAAACCCTCATGGTAGAGGGCTCTGAAGGCGGCCTGGTGGCGCTGATCATTCGCGGCGACCACACGCTCAACGACGTCAAGGCGGAAAATCTGCCTGGCGTCGCCGCTCCCCTGGTCATGGCCAGCGAAGAAGCCATCCGCGCGGCGGTAGGCGCCGGCCCCGGCTCGCTGGGGCCGGTAGAGCTCAACATGCCGATCGTTATCGACCGCAGCGTGGCGCTGATGAGCGACTTTGCCGCCGGCGCCAACGTGGAAGGCAAGCACTATTTCGGTATCAACTGGGAGCGCGACGCCGCCCTGCCCGACGTCGCCGACCTGCGCAACGTGGTGGAAGGTGACCCCTCGCCGGACGGCCAGGGCACGCTGGCGATCAAACGCGGCATCGAAGTCGGCCACGTCTTCCAGCTGGGACAAAAATACTCCGAGGCCATGAACGCCACGGTCCTGGGCGAAAACGGCAAAACCAGCCACCCCTGGATGGGCTGCTACGGCATCGGCGTGACCCGTGTCGTCGCCGCCGCCATCGAGCAGAACCACGACGACGCCGGCATTATCTGGCCCGACGCCATCGCCCCCTTCCAGGTCGCGCTGGTGCCGATGAACGCACACAAGTCCCAGCGCGTACGCGAAGAAGCCGAGAACCTGTATCAGACCCTGCAAGCAGCTGGATTCGACGTGCTGCTGGACGACCGCGATACCCGCCCGGGGGTCAAGTTTGCCGACCTGGAGCTGATGGGCATTCCCCATCGCGTCGTCATCGGCGACCGCGGGCTGGACAACGGCGAGCTGGAATACAAGGGCCGCCGGGATACCGAGGTAACCATGACACCGGCCGGGGAGATCGTGGATTTTCTGCGCAACCGCATGGCCTAAGACGCGCCGGCGTCTGACAGCAGCCAGGGCAGCAAAACCGCATGGCGCGCTCTTTATTGACCGGGTTATTGCTCCGGTTGTCGCCCCGGCTATCGTCCTGAGCCTGGCGGCGACTCCCGCGGCGGCCGATAGCCTGGAGCCCACCCTCAACGCCGAGCAGACAACTCCCGGGCAGCTGAACGAGGCCCGGGCGTTTCAAACGGCCATGGCGCCGCAGCTGGCCAGCTACATGCCGGATGCCGCCGCACGCGAACGCCTGCTGCGGCGCGTCTACCACGAAGCACGACTGGCCGGCCTGCCACCGTCGCTGGTGCTGGCGCTGATTGAGGTGGAAAGCCACTTCCAGGCCGATGCGGTCTCGTCGGCCGGCGCGGTCGGGCTAATGCAGATCATGCCGTTCTGGATCAGCGAGCTGGGGCTGGCCGCCGATAACCTCAAGACACCCGAGCGCAACCTGCGCTACGGCTGCACCGTGCTCGCGCACTACCTGGAACAGGAAAACGGCGACTTCACCCGAGCGCTGGCGCGCTATCACGGCGATGTCGACGACACTCGATACCCCGAGCGGGTGATGGCGGCATGGCAGCAGCACTGGCATTAACGCGAGGATTAACGCCGGTGCAGCCCCAATGCCCGGCAGGGTTTCAGGGAAAGTGCCGGGCAGAGTTTCCGGGAAAGTACCCGGCAGGGTTTCCGGGGAAAGTGCTTGGGAAAGTGCCCGGCAGGGTTTCCGGGGAAAGTGCTTGGGAAAATGCCCGGCAGGCTTCCGTGGAAAGTGCTTGGGAAAGTGCCCGGCAGGGTTTCCGAGAAAGTACCGGGCATGACCGGCTACCGGAGCCGGCCGGCGTGACGTTACGCCTTGCGCGCCTCTTCGCGCAGGATGAACTTCTGGATCTTGCCCGTTGAGGTCTTGGGCAGCTCGGTAAAGCGCACCGTTCTGGGGACGTTGAAACGCGCCATGTGCTCGCGGCAATGGTCGATAATGTCCTGCTCGCTGACATCTTCGTGGCCGCTTTTCAGCTTGATGAAGGCGCAGGGTGTTTCTCCCCACTTTTCATCGGGTTTGGCGACCACCGCCACTTCTTCCACCCCCGGGTGAGAGTAGATCGTGTCTTCCACCTCAATGGTGGAAATGTTCTCCCCGCCGGAGATGATGATGTCCTTGGAGCGATCCTTGATCTCGATATAGCCATCGGCATGCCAAGCGGCCAGGTCACCGGTGTGATACCAGCCCCCTGCCAGCACCTGCTCGGTGGCCGCGCGGTTCTTGAGATAGCCCTTCATCACGTTGTTGCCGCGCATGAGGATCTCGCCGATCGTTTCGCCATCCTTCGGCACCGGTTCCAGCGTATCGGGATCGGCGACGCACAGCGCCTCCAGCATGTGATAGCGAACACCCTGGCGCGCCTTGATCCGGGCGCGCTGATTGGCCGGCAGCTCGTCCCAGGCGTCGCGCCAGGCACAGACGGTCACCGGTCCGTACACCTCGGTGAGGCCGTAGACGTGGGTCACGTCGATTCCCATGCGCTCAACGCCTTCAATCACCGACGCCGGCGGCGCGGCCCCGGCCGTGGTGACTTTAACCGGCGGATCGAAGGTGCGCTTCTGCTCGTCGGGCAGATTGACCAGCCCGTTGAGCACAATGGGGGCACCGCTGAAGTGGGTTACGCCCTCGCGGGTGATCAGCTCCATGATCCGCCCCGGGTCCACCCGGCGGAGGCAGACGCTGACCCCGGCGCGGGCCGCCAGCGTCCAGGGAAAACACCAGCCGTTGCAGTGAAACATCGGCAGCGTCCAGAGATAGACCGGGTGATGCGGCATGGCCCATTCCATGATGTTGCTCACCGCGTTCAGATAGGCACCGCGATGGTGATACACTACCCCCTTGGGCTTGCCCGTTGTGCCGGACGTATAGTTGAGCGAAATGGCCTGCCACTCGTCTTCGGGCAGCCGGTAGGCGTAGTCGGGATCGCCCTCGTCGAGCAGCGCTTCGTACTCTACCGCGCCAATTTGGCGGCCGCTCGGCATGGCGGCGAGATCCGCCACGTCGATCACCAGCGGCTTGTCGTCCAGCATGGCCAGCGCCTGCTCCATGACATCGGCAAACTCGGGGTCGACCAGCACCGCTTTGGCTTCGCTATGCTCGAGCATGTAGGCAATAACGGTAGCGGTCAGACGGATATTGAGCGTATTGAGCACGCACCCGGCTAGCGGCACCCCGAAGTGAGCCTCAAACATGGCCGGAATATTGGGCAGCATCGCCGCTACGGCATCGCCCTTTTGCAGCCCGCGCTTTTCCAGCGCCGATGCCAGCCGCCGACAGCGCTCCCAGGTCATGGCCCAGTCGCGTCGAATGTCGCCGTATACCACGGCGGGATAGTCGGGATAGACGGCAGCACTGCGCTCGATGAAGGTCAGCGGAGATAGCGGCACATAGTTGGCCGGCGTTTGCGGAAGGTCCTGCTCGAAAATCGTCTGACTCATGGATCGCCTCCGGAATGGGCGCTGAATGGAACCCCGGCCCCGAAAGACCGGTCTGCCGCCAGACTAGAGGGCGCGCGACGCCGTGGCCATTAACACAAGGGCGAAGACCCGGGGCATAAGCTGTTGGTACAGATAAAAAAAGCCGGCCCCGAAGAGCCGGCGACTGGAAGCCACTGCCTGAGACACTGACCTCCTCCCCTGACGACTGGTACCCCTGGATGCGGCATGGCCGCAACGCTTCGAGGAAAATGCCGTTATGGCGCTGTCTTTAGCGCATTCTTGAAACCGTCCTTGATCAAACCGCCCCTGATAAAATCATCCTTGTTAATGCCGTCCCTGAAAAAGCCATCCTTGTTAATGCCGTCCCTGATGAAAACGTCCCTGGTAGTGCGGAAGTAGTGCGGAAGTAGTGCAGAAATAGTGCGGAATAGCCCGCTGGCGGATTGCCGCGACGATTTACTGCGGCAACTACTTCTTGCGGCGATGGTCGCGGACAATAAACATGACCCAGCCGACCATGAAGGTGATCATCATGCCGACAGTCACCAGACCGAAAATCACTGCGTCGTCGAAATACATAGCCGTGCGCTCCTGCCGTAATGTGTTGCGGCCATCCTAGGCAGGAAGCGGCACCTGAAACCTGATGTGGATCAACTCCCGGAAACCACGGGCGCCTTGTGGCCAGGCCATTTGATCCACGTCATGTTTACGCCTGTGCGCTATTTCTCGGGCCACTTTATCGCGAGCCGCTTTATCGCGGGCGGGCTCGGTGGCCGTTTCATCACAGGCTTGTGGGAGTTCGGCCCGATCTACAGCACCTTGCGATCTTCCACGCTGGACGCATCCACGTCCGACGCCAGCGGATGCCCCTTGGCCAGCTCGGCGCGGCCGGCGTCGCGCACTCCCAACAACCGCACATCGTAGCGCAGGGTGCGCCCGGCGAGCGGGTGATTGGTATCGACGGTAACCTGGTCGCCGTCAACATCGACGACGGTGACAATCTGCGGGCCGGCTTCGCCTTCGGTCTGGAAGCGGCTGCCGGGAGACAGCTCGACGCCGCCGAAGGCATCGCGCCCCACCTGCTGTACCAGCGCCTCGTCGCGCAGGCCGTAGGCTTCCGCCGGCATCAGGGTCACGCTGAGTTCGGCGCCTTCGGCGCGGCCTTCCAGCGCGTGTTCAAGGCCGGGCACGATGTTGTCGTGGCCATGCAGGTACTCCAGCGGCTGTTCCCGCGCGGCAGAATCGTCCAGCACCGTGGCGCGGTCAGCGCCCTCGGTCACGTCAACCAGTACATAGTGCAGGGTCACGACCCGGTGTGCGGCAATCGACATACAAAACTCCTCTCCGGTAGGCTGTGCGACGCCTGTTGCGCCTTTTTCGGGCACGGCAGTTTAACAGCTGACGATGCTGGCGTATTTTACCGCTTTACCCGATGTCAGGAGACGGTCCCATGCCCACCCCCGCGGCACAGCATAGCTGGCGAGCCTCACTGGCGGTTTACCTGCGCGCTCCGGTCATCACCATGCTGTTTCTGGGGTTCTCGGCCGGTCTGCCGTTCTTGCTGGTGTTCTCCACCCTGTCGGCGTGGCTGCGCAGCGCGGATGTGGAAGTGGCGGCCATCGGGTTCTTCGCCTGGATCGGTATTCTGTATTCCATCAAGTTCTTCTGGGCACCGGTGGTGGACCGTATCCGGCTACCGCTGCTGAGCGCCGCCCTGGGGCAGCGGCGCAGCTGGATGCTGCTCGCCCAGGCGATGATCGCCACCGGGCTGGCGGGGCTGGCCATGACGCCACCGATCGGCCACCTGGGCTGGGTCGCGGGCTTTGCGCTGCTGGTGGCCTTTGGCTCGGCGACCCAGGATATCGCCATCGATGCGTTTCGCATCGAATCGGCCGATGACGATATCCAGGCCGCCATGGCCTCGACCTACATCATCGGCTATCGCGGCGGGCTGCTGGCCGCCGGTGCCGGGGCGCTGTATATCGCCTCGGCGGTGTCCTGGCCTGCCGCCTATCTGGCCATGGCGGCGCTGGTTGGCGTGGGCATGATGACGGTGCTGCTGCGCCCGGAGCCTCAGCGGCTGAACCACAACCACAAGCCGGTGCTGGAGCCCCGAGTACGCACCTATCTGCGCAACAGCCGGCACCAGTCGCGGATTCGCCGCCATATCGTTGCCTGGGTCATCGGCGCGCTGGTGTGCCCGTTCACCGATTTTTTTGTTCGCCACGGCATGAAAGCGCTGGCGCTATTGGCGTTTGTCGCGGTGTTCCGCATCAGCGATCTGGCCATGGCCTCGATGGCCAACCCTCTGTACATTGACCTGGGCTTTTCGCTCTCCACCATCGCCAACGTGACCAACATTTTCGGCATTGCCATGAGTATCGGCGGCGGGATTCTCGGCGGGCTGCTGGTAGTGCGCTACGGCATCGGCCGGATGCTGATCGTCGGGGCGCTCGCGACCATGCTCACCAACCTGCTGTTTGTCGCTCTGGCGCTGATGGGCGACCGGCTACCCATGCTGGTGGTCACCATCGTCGGCGATAACCTGGCCAACGGCCTTGCCAGCGCGGTGTTCATCGCGTTTCTGTCGAGCCTGACCTCACGGGCCTACACCGCGACCCAGTACGCGCTGTTTTCCTCGCTGATGACGCTACCGGGCAAGTTTTTGAGCGGCTTCGGCGGCCTGGTGGTGGATGCCCAAAGCTACGCCACCTTCTTTACTCTGGCGTCGCTGCTGGGCCTTCCCGCGGTGCTGCTGGCTGTCTGGGTCAATCGCGATATGCCCGGTCGGCCGCTGCCCGGCGGCGATGGCTGAGCCAGTCCAGCGCGCCGGGGGTGGTGCGCCACTGGTCACGCATCAGCGTGCGATACTGCCAGGCCTCGGCGCGGGTCCCCGGCTCAATCTGCCCATCCTGGCCGGGCATCGCCGCGCGCGGGCTTTCGGCACAGAGCATCTCCAGCGCGTAGCGATTGTGGCGCTTGACCTCGGCTAGCGCAGACTCGGCCTGGTTCCAGTGCTGCAAGCGGTAAAGGGCCAGGGTGCGCCCGAAGAGGATATTGAGCCATAGCGAGCCGTCGTCCTCGGCGGTTTCCGCCAGTGCCAGCGCATCGCGGTTGCGCTCGTCGCGCAGCAGCTGGTCGAGCACCAGCTCGCGCAGCCCCAGACGGTCCTCGCAGTTGATCGCCAACAGCTGCTCGGCCAGGCGGCGGGAATGTTCCCGGGCGCCCCGCTCCATGCCCACTACCAGCGCCAGACCGGTGCGGAGCAGGTAGGCGTTATCGGCGTCATCCCAGCAGAGGCTGCCCTGACCCGCGGCCCGCGCCTGGTCGAGCCAGCGCGACAGCCGCCGCGCCAACGGCTCCAGCAGGCTGGGCGCCATCCACGGCAGGCTGCCAAAGCGGCTGGTCAGCGCCAGCGTCAGGTCCTGCACCACCTGGGGCGAATCCAGCCATTCGGGATGCCCACAGAGTTCGGACATCCATTCGATCGCATTGGCCCAGGGGTCGTCGCGAAAGCCCAGCGCAACGTCGGTATCCACCAGCACCTTGAAGGTTCTGTGCCAGTCGGCAAACAGCGCCTCTTCGCGGGCGCTTTCCTGGTAGGCAATATGGCGCTCGTCCACGTCCGCCTGAAAGGTCAACGCGGGCGCTTCAGGCAGCCCGGCGAGCACTGACTGAAGCCCGATCAGCGGCGTCGCCAGATCTTCTTCAGCGCTCAATAGCTGATCGGCCAGGGTGGCGCCGGGGTTGTCGGCCAGCGCGGCGAGAAACGCCAGCTGGTCGTCATCCAGCTCGCCCTGGCGCACCAGCCGGCGGTACCAGAACTTCGCCCGGGCCCGGGCTTCCCTTTCGTGGCCCTCGTGGAGCAGCAGCATGGCTTCGATGTAAGCCAGGGTGGGCGAGTCCGGCAACGCCTTCTGCGCCCGCATGAACGTCGCCCGGGCGCTGTCCAGATCGTCGTTGTCGAGGTGCATCAGGCAGAGACGCTCCAGCGCCACGCCACGCAGAAACACCGGCCCGCGCTCAAGCACGTCATCCAGCAGCCCGGTCCGCTTGCGGGTAAAGCCCCGGTCCTGAAAGAGATCCAGCAGAATTTCGAACGCCGGCTCCGCCTGCTCGGGCAGCGTTGACCAGTCGCGGCGATCGAACAGCGATTCGAGTATCTGCATGGCGCGCCCGGTCTGGCCGCTTTCGGCGGCAATCAGTCCGGCTTCCAGCAGCGCCTGGGCCGGCGCTTCGCGGCTTGCCAGCGCTGCTTTCAGCGACGCGCCCTTCCACTCCCGCAGCGACAGCATCCACATCATCTGTTCGGGAATATCCGTGGGAAACGTCACTTGCGCGCAGCATTGCTTGTACTTGCGCCCGGAGTCGCACCAGCAGGGCTCGTTGCGTTCCGGCGGGGCCAGCGGTTCGCAGGCAAATGCCAGCCGTTCCAGCGGCGTTTGCGACCAGAGTTCCGGCGCAATGGCCTGCGCTGTGGCCACGCTGCCGTCAAAGTAGTCTCCCCCTTCAGCGCGCACCCAGATCATGAAATCCGGGTAGCGTTCTGTCCGCCGGATTGC
The DNA here is from genome assembly GCF_000334215.1 of Vreelandella jeotgali Hwa. GTDB lineage: Bacteria > Pseudomonadota > Gammaproteobacteria > Pseudomonadales > Halomonadaceae > Vreelandella > Vreelandella jeotgali. The sequence continues at coordinate 25,970 of NZ_AMQY01000017.1, forward strand.
CGCGAGCGCCTCGGAGGCAAAACCCAGCAGCTGATCGACCCATACCGCCAGCATCGGCGTCTCCATCGTCTTGAACCGGCGCCAGCAACGCGCCGCATAAAGCGCCGTAGTCTAGCATGCCCGCCCGCCGCTACACAGGTGGCGACCGCCGTGGCGCATCCGCGCCGGTCTTCGCCCACGCCAGCAGCGGCTGGCAGCGCCGGTGCATATCCAGCCGTGCGCCCAGGCGCACCATGTTCCAGTAATGGCCGTTGAGCGCCCGGGACAGCAGCAGCGTATCCGCCGGGGGCTGAAGGCGGTCCATGGCCGCCCATACCCGGGGCGACAGCTCGCGCAGCCGGCGATGCACGCGCACATCGGCGAAGTCCTGCTCTCCCGGCGCAAACAGCGGCGCGATGGCCTCGGCGGCCTCGCGGTACAGCGCCAGCGGTGCGCCCTGCCCCTGGCGGCCACCCAGCGCCAGCATGGCATCGTCCATGGCCATGGGGTCGTTGGCCAGCGTCGCTTCCAGCAGCGTCATCATGGCGACAAGACGCGCTTCGGGCACCGCTATCACGGCGCCGAAGTCGTAGATAATCAGGCGCGACTCGGCGTCCACGGCAAAGTTGCCCGCGTGGGGGTCAGCGTGGAGCTCGCCGTAGGTAAACAGCTCTTGCGTCAGCCAGTCGGCCAGCGTTGCGGCTACCGGCTGGCGCACCGCGTCGTCGGCACCGGTCACTTCATCCAGCGGCGTGCCGGCGAGATAGCGCATGGCCAGCACACGCTCGCCGCACAGCGCCGGAATCGGCTCGGGAATACACAGGCGCGGATCGTGGCGGTAGCGCTCCCGGTAACGCGCCAGCGTTTGCGCCTCGGCAGCGTAATCCAGCTCGTCGCGCAGCCCGGCGGCCAGCTCCTCGAACAGCGCATCCAGCCGCGCCGGCGATACGTTGAACCAGCGGCCCAGCCGCATCATCCGCTTGACCTGACGCAGATCGCCCTCCAGTGCGTCGCCGAGCCCCGGGTACTGCACCTTGAGCACCAGCGTCTCGCCTTCCAGAGTGACTGCCTTGTGTACCTGCCCCATGGAGGCGCTGGCAAAGGGCTGCTGCTCCACATGACGAAAGTGCGCGTCAAGATCGCCGTACTCGGCCACCAGCGTCTCGCGGATGCGCGGCCAGGGCATGGGCTCGGCCTGGCGCTGCAGGCGGGCCAGCTGATCGGCCAGCTCCGGCGGCAGAACGTCGTCCCACTGGGCCACAATCTGCGCCAGTTTCATCGCCGGGCCGCGAAGCTCGGATAGACCGTCAAACAGCACCTCACCCAGCGAATGCCAGTCGGCATTGCCGCCCATGCGGTTTTTCAGCACCGCGCCGCCGGTGCGTGCGCCAAGCCCGAAAAGCCGCCGCGTTCTGCCACGTTCACGCATGAGACATTCCTCTGTACAGTTACATCATACAAAAGCTATACGAAATGCACTGGGAAGAAAAGAGCGGTTAACATATCCGCCTCGGTCGCTGAACCGGGCCAGCGCCAACGCCTCTGCCACTTTCCGCCGGCGAGCGCGTCCACTATGGTGGCTGAAGACTAACGTGGCCGCAGGCAAATGTGGCAAGGACAAATGTGGCAAAGGCAATTTGGCAAAGACAAATGTGACAAGGACAAGGCTGGCCGACGATAAATGCGGCCAAAGACACGTCGCAGCGAGGAACCAACCCCGGGAGGTACGCCGCCATGAGCTATCGGGCACTGCTCAACATCGACTATACCCACGACTTTGTCGCCGACGACGGCAAGCTGTCCTGCGCCGCGCCGGGTCAGGCGCTGGAAGACAGCATCGTCGCGCTGACCGAATCATTTATCCAGGCCGGCGACGACGTCTTCTTCGCCATTGACGCCCACGAGGAAAACGACCCCTACCACCCCGAATCGAAGCTGTTTCCGCCGCACAACATCATCGGCACCCCCGGGCGCGCGCTCTACGGCAAGCTGGCCGAGGTATACGACCGGCACCGCGACAAGCCCCAGGTCCACTACTTCGACAAAACCCGCTACAGCGCCTTCGTCGGCACGCCGCTGGAAACCAAGCTGCGCGAGCGCGGGATTACCGAACTGCACCTGGTGGGCGTGTGTACCGACATCTGCATCCTCCACACGGCGATCGACGCCTATAACAAGGGCTTTGACATCGTGGTGCACGAACAGGGCGTGGCCAGCTTCAACCAGCCCGGCCACGCCTTCGCGCTTGAACACGTCGTCTCCATTCTCGGCGGCAGAGTCGTTGAGGGCAGCCACGCCTAGCGCCACCATCGACCCCCGCCCGCTTTTTCGCTCCAGCCGAGGCTTTTGCCATGATCCACGCCGCGCTTCCCTGCTGTCTTATCGGACTGATGGCAGGCCCCGTCTTCGCCGCCGAGGCTCTGACGTTCTCGCCGCAGGATATCCAGTCCTGGCCCACGCGCTCCTTTGACGGGGAAACCGAGTACCGGGTTGTCGAACGGGAAGACACGCCGCTGCTCCAGGCCAGCGCCCGGCAGCAGGCCTCGGCGAAATACCTGGAACGCGAGATTGACTTGGGCAAAACGCCCTACCTGCACTGGTGCTGGCGGGTATCGGGCATTTACCCGGGCCTTGATGAGAAACAGAAATCCGGCGACGACTACCCCGCTCGCGTCTACGTGGCGCGCAAAACGGGGCTGCTGCCCTGGCAGGTGGAATCGGTGAACTACGTCTGGGCCTCAAACCAGCCGGCCGACAGCGACTGGCCCAACGCCTTTACCTCGCACGCCCAGCTGCTGGCCCTGCAAAGCGGCAGCGCCCGCGTGGGCGAATGGGTAGCGGAAGTGCGCGATGTAGGCGACGACTACGAGCGCCTCTTCGGCAGCCGCCCGGAAAGCATCGACGGCCTGGCGCTGATGACCGACGGCGACAACGCCGGCGGAGACGCCACCGCTTGGTTTACCAAGCTGGGATTATCCGCCAGCCCCAAGCCGCCCGAATGCCCCTGAAGCGCTGTCACGAATACAGCCATATCGACCATTCAAGCCTTTGATCAGCTTATAGCCACAGCAGGCGCACAACGGCAATGTTGGCAAACAGCGTCAGCACCAGCGTGATCAAGACCGGCATGCGTGCTGCCTAAAAGCAGCGCGATGATGCAACCTACTTATGCGCGAAGTCTGTTCAAAGCCTTCTCCAGCAACGTTAGTGACTGCTGGTGTTTCTCAGGACTCATCTTCGCAATATTGGCCAACTTCCACCTCACAGCCGGCAGCCGGTCAACGCCAGAAAGCGATAGCCGCTGCCACTCGGGAACTCCCCGCTTGAACGAGAGAAGAAAGCGCACGTCTTCGTCTGTGATCAGCTGCCCTAGCCGTGAAAGTAGTTCACGGCGAGCTGCCTCAAGCTCAGAGAGCGGAATATCGCTATGCGCCATTCCGACAAATTCCTGGTGATAAATCCCTTCCAACGGTTGCAAACGCGGGTTAAGCACCTCGTTCAGAGGCCTTGGGTGGCCCAGTAAATACACCAGAAAACCTTCAAAAACATAGCGGTCCAGACCACCCTGATCCAGCAGCAGCTTCACATCAAAGAGGTCACGTGGGTGCTGACGATCAAGCGCTGCACAAATTTTGCCACCGTAAAGATCCGGCAGTGATACGACCTGTACCGTGGCAAAGCCGTATTCATCTTCGGCAACTTCAACAATGTCGCGCATTTGTGGTGGATGTAAGGTGCCGCGTAGAACCGGTGAAACCTCTACTTTTACCTGGCTACGCCCGCGACTTACCAGAATTCTTAATTCGTCTCGGCGATTATCCTGAAGCCTGGCCTGAACACTCGGCAACTGTGTATTAAAAGCCTGAGCCAACCGCTGCAACGCTTCGCGACAACGGCGTAAGGCCTCGGTACGCGGCTCCAACGGTAAATACGCCAAATCAATATCCACCGAAAGACGCGGAAACGGCTGTAAAAAAAGGTTAATCGCCGTGCCGCCCTTGAGAGCAAAACACGGCTCATCATTCAGAAATGGCAGCAGCGAAACCAGCAAACTGACCTGCTCATGATAATGGGCTTCAATGCTCATCCGAAAAGGCCTCCGGGACCGTCACCAGGTATTCCTTGTCCAACACACCCCCTTGATAAAGCTGCCGCTTCCCCGTGCCAAGCTTCAGATGGCAAGGCTTCAGACGGCTGTACCAAGCATGCCCAGCGTAGCGAGCCAGCACCAGAAAGGCACGCTTGGTTCTCACCGAGCGGCACCCTTCCAGCAAGGTCTGCAGCCGGCGTGGGCGCAATGTATTGAGCCCGCTAAACGTATCGACCAGCTCGCTGCTGAAAAGCAGTTCATTGGGTATTACCGCAACCCATTCCAGCACCGCTCGCTCCGGCGTAGCTATGCTTAAGCGAAAAGCCCTGCCGTCCGGCGCGTAGTCGGTAAAGCTTCCGGGAAGCCCGGCCGAGAGCCCTTTTTCCGGTTGGAGCACGACATTTCCCGCCCAGGTGGCACGCTTAAACCATAGCGGCAATCTGGCTGCCTTGCTGCCGTACAGGTGCGTTGTACGCTCCCCCATGGGTAGATAATGCGCAAAACCGTGCAGCGCCAAAGCCGTCTGGCCACCCGGCCATAGCGGCGGCCCCGCCTGCCCGGCACTCGACTGCAGCGCAAACACGGCGCTTTCCCAGGTCAGTGGCTCACCTGTGCGGCAGTAGGCCCCGTGCCCCACACGCGTAAGCCAGCCGCCAAGAGCCAGCTTACGAGCCTGGTCCGAGGTCACGCCGTGCGACGCCAGCCACTCAGTGGTCACCACGGCTCCATACGGTATCTTGTGTAGCAGCTGGTTTATTTTCATGCCTGATAACGGCCTTTAATTCCTTTTTCAGGGTGAATTATAAACCACGAGGTTTAGTTTCACACACCATAACGGCATTTAAGGCCGCTTTATCGGTATTTTTTAAACCAGCAGCATGTGCAGATGCGTATTTTCGGCCGATTGCTGAACCGGCAACGTCATCAACCAGCACTGCATCCGCGACGAGCTGCCCGAAGCCGCCAAGGTCGCCCTCGTCGACCGCCACATCGCCTACTACAACGCCCGCGGCCACTTGGTACTCGCCGACGCCGGCAAGGCGTTTTTTAACGATATTTTTCGGGAAGAGCCGGTGGGCGGGGGTGAGTAGAGGTGTTTCATGATGCGGGAAAGGAGGGGGCATGAGCGCCGGGCGCTGATAGCGGTATGCTTCAGACGCCAAGCGCTTCGATTTCTTCACGACCATACACCCGGCCATAGCAGCCAATCAGCCCTTTAGCGCCGAGCATCGAAAGCCGAACGACCGGCAAGTCGGTTTTGGCAAAGCCTTCAACAATGGCCTTTTGCTGCTGCCCCTGGTTATCAAGCCGATGCGAACCGGCGTGTAGTGCTTGTTCAGCGGGATCAGCAGGAAATAGCACCAGTCTGTCTATGAGCTTAAACCACTGTTCTATAGCGCTTGCAGCATGCGCGCCCACGAAATGGAGCCGAAGGCGCAATGTAGTGAGCGTCGCTGTGCCTACATTTGTTATATCTTACCTGATCATTACGCCGATCCAATCACGAAATAAAAGCGTCCCACCTGAACCGTATACTTCACACTTCATTGTATGTAAGCCTCGATACTGTGTAGCTTCATCATGGGAAATCTGAGAAAACGGAGCGACTGATCGATCATATAAGCCAACTCTTTTCTTATGAATAAATTTAACTTGCCCCTCTTGCTCAACTCCTCTTTCACCCTCGGGTGTTGCAATGCCATGATTTGTCTTCTTAAACACTACTTTAAGTGGAAAATCTAGACGATTTGCTGTCTCAGCTTTTACTTCGAACCTTAAAGAAACACCAGCATCCAAAAATTTAGAGGCTGATATATACTCGACCTCCCTCTCATTGATAAAAGCAAAGCATCGATAGTTGATATGTGGATGCCCTTTTACAGCACCATCACTTATCTTCTCTCTAAAACTCCTAGGAAGAGCGCTAAATTCCAAGCTTTTAGAATAAGATAACTTTCTCATTCTGTAATCAAGAGCACTACCTTCACTATAAGTAATGTTCGGCGTTACTACAAGTACACTCTCAGACACTCCGTCTTTCTCTTTAATTTTTATATCTGAATATTCCTCAGGCCAATTAACGAAGTCTAACAAGCCTTGACCGAGCATCGTTTGGTTTTTTCCAGCCAAACTTTGAAGTTTAGAAGCCATATCAACTGGTAACCCCGTTGCTGAGACTTCTCCTACATTTTGATAGCCAAAACTCCCCCAAAGAACCTCTTGATCATTTCCAAAATCACAGCCAATTCTGAAACCAAAATCTTTCGAATCTAGGCCTTGCTTTCCCATCCATGGCTTAATACTTTCTTCAAGAATCGCTCTTAAAGTTATAGAGCAATTAATCGCATCGGCAACAGCATCCTCTTTTTCGGTATATTTACCACCAAAGAATGCCATCACAGCATCGCCCATTAATCTATGGACATGACCATCGAAAGACCGGATAATCTCAACACATGTTTGAACAACAGCATTTTTAAACTGAAAAACAAGATCTAGATCGTATAAAAGGGATAGCCTCGTAGAACCTTTAATATCGACGAACAGTGTGCAAGCATAGTGCCTTTTTGTTGCTCTTACTCCCTCTAGTTCCAAAAAATCTGGATGTGTCCCTATCGGTGAGGAATTGACTCCAGTCTTTCCAAAATGGGGCCGTATTTGTTCTTGTAAAAGAAATTCCTCTTGAGGGCCGGATGGTACGGATCTGATAGATTCTAAAGCAGGATGTGAGTCCATCGCTTCTGACATATCTGATTTAGACAAGTCAAAAGAAGATGACTGGCTGTTTACAGAATTGAATAAATCTTCAAAGACTCTCTCGAGATTAGCCATTTCTTCAATCAACCCCCTCTAACATTAAAAATATTATCGATATAGATAATGACGGAATAACTCCCCAGACAATTATGATGACAGCGATTTTTAATATGCGGAATTTCTCCTTGGCGACTTCAGCAACTACAAATGCTTGCTTAGATAAGTCCTCAATCAAGATATCTAAAGACGCGTCTTTTATTTTCGCAGCATATCCAGAGCTCCCATTTTCGTAGCTAGCTACATCTCCAAATAATATTAATGATTTTTTTTCCACCATGGGTATTAGTATTTGGAAATACCACTCTAAGCAGGTTCACTGCAGCCAAAAGAGATAATACTATTGTTGATAAAGAGGAAAATATCGCAAAATAATAGAGCACTCCACACTCTTCCTTAGGCGCGGCAATCAACATTACACGCATAGTTAACCCTAAAACCACAGCACCAACAAACGACATCATCAAGCCAACTTTAAAGTTGGTGGTTCCAATGTAATGATCATACCTATTTATCACATTAAACAAAAAGTCTAACTTTTCTTTAAAAACCAGCTCTTCATCACTCAAGACCACCTCCGTTCTTTCATAACACGAGAACATAACAGCTACTAAACCGCACGCTCGGTATTCCACTTGAACACGCGGGTACGTTCAATAGTATGATCTAGCGTACCATTTCTTCATTAGGCAATTGAAATTATTGAAATTTAATTTTCGCTTGGCAGTATAGCACCAATAATAACGCCACCTATATAACACGACTGAATCAGCGGGCAGCGTTGAAACACTCACCGCCGCCCCGACTCCCCAAAAGTTACGCCTGACGCTGCGCATCACTCCCCACCAACATTTTAAGCACCAGCATCGCGAACTGCCGGCCGGTTTCTTCGTTTTCCAGCAGCGGCATGGTGAGGGTTTCCTGGTCTTTCATCGCGTCCATCACGGCTTCCTGCACTCTTGCCGGTAGCAGGCCGTGCATCACCTGCTCCGGGGTGTGGTTATTGACCTGGGCCATGACCGCTTCGTCGCGTGAGATGCGGTCGGCGATGCCGGTGACGAAGTGGAGCTTATCGTCGTCGCTGACTTCGGCGCCGTAGAGATCGTTCAGCCGCTCGATAATGTCGTCCAGGCGCTTCTTTTCCGGGTCATGGGGGTTGCCGGAGCCGACGTCGCTGACCGGCTTTAGCGGGTCGCCTTCGGCGACTTCCAGCTGCAGGCGCTTTTCTTCGCGCTTGGTCATCCGGTAGTGAGTCAGTTCAAGCTCGCTGACGTCGATGCTGTCGTCTTCCAGCAGGCGGTCGGTGCGCAGCAGCGGGTGCAGGTGGCGGGCGAACACGCACAGCTGCTCAAGCTCGGCGTCGTCAAAGGTGACGATCTGGCTTAAAAACTCGTAGGTGCGCACAAAGCTTTGCAGGTTCTTGCGGAACAGGTCCAGCTCGTCGCGGGTGGTGCCGGCTTCTTTCAGCTCTTGTTCGGTGCGTTTCAGGCCCTTGTCGTCGCCGTTCTGCTCGGCGGTATCGCGTTCGCTTTGCCAGATTTGCAGCTGCTCCAGCGCGAACCGGTAGCGCTGTTTGAAGCGATCCTGTGCCGGCTGGCAGTAATAGCTGAGGCTTGAGGCCGGGGCCTTGGGGTCAAAAAAGGCGTGGGCGAAGTGTTCCACTTCATCCCACTGGTAGATGCCGCTGGCGTCCAGGCTGCGCTGCAGGTCAAACACCACGTTAGGGTCGGAGACGTCGGCCAGCTCGGCCTTGCGGTAGTACGGGGCGAAGGCGGCGAGGATGTCCTCTTCATCGTTGTAGAAGTCGAGGATGAAGGTTTCCTTGCCGGGAAACAGCCGGTTAAGCCGCGAGAGCGTCTGCACGCAGTCGACGTTAGCGAGCTTTTTATCCACGTACATGGCGCAGAGCTTGGGCTGGTCGAAGCCGGTCTGAAACTTGTTGGCAGCGATCATCACGTTGTAGTCGTCGGTGTCGAACGCCTGGGCCAGATCGCGGCCGTTGAGGTCAGGGTTGAGCAGCCGGCTGGTTTCGGTCACCTCTTCGGGGATTACCTCGTCCTCCGCCACAGTGCCGGAGAAGGCCACCATGGGGTGAACGTCGGCGTAGCCCTGCGCCTGCACGTACTCGCGCATGGCCAGCTGGTAGCGCACCGCTTCCTGACGGCTGGCGGTGACCACCATGGCCTTGGCCTGGCCGTCGAGCAGGTGGCGCACGTTCTCGCGGTAGTGCTCGACGATGACCTCGACCCGCTGGGCGATGTTGTAGGGATGCAGCCGCACCCAGCGGGCCAGCGTGCGCGAGGCCTTTTTAGCGTCAACCTCGTACTCGTCGCCGTCCGGGTGGGCGAGCTTCCAGGCGGTGTTGTAGGTGACGTAGTTTTGCAGCACGTCGAGGATGAAGCCCTCTTCAATGGCCTGGCGCATGGAGTACAGATGAAACGGCTCGGGCTTGTTGTCGGCGCTGGCCGGCAGGCTCGGGTCCCGCGGGCGGCCGAACAGCTCCAGGGTTTTGGCCTTGGGCGTGGCGGTAAAGGCGTAGTAGCTGATGCGCTCGCTGGGGCGGCGGGCGGCCACGGCGGCACCCAGCATGGCATCCGCGCTGATCTCGCCCGCCTCGCCTTCGTCATCCTCGCCGGCGGCGGCCAGCAGCGCCTTGAGCTTGGTGGCGGAGCTGCCGGTTTGTGAGGAATGCGCCTCGTCGGCGATCACCGCGTAGCTGCCCTCGGCAAGCGCGGGGCGTTTATCCAGGGCGTCAAACAGCGCGGGGAAGGTCTGAATAGTGACGATGATGATGCGGGTGTTGCTGGCCAGCGCCTCGGCCAGCTGCTCGGACTTGCTCTGGCTGCCCAGATCCCGCGTGATGGGCCGCACAACGCCGTGGGCGTGCTCGAACTGGTAGATGGTGTCCTGGAGCTGGCTATCCAGCACCGTGCGGTCGGTGACCACAATCACCGAGTTGAACAGCCGCGCCCCGCCGTCGGTATACAGGCTGGCCAGCTGGTGCGCCGCCCAGGCGATGGAGTTGGACTTGCCGGAGCCGGCGCTGTGCTGCACCAGGTAGCGCTTCCCGGGGCCTTCCTCCATCGTGGTTTGCACCAGCTGGTTCACCGCTCCCCACTGATGATAGCGGGGAAAGATCAGCGTCTCTTTGGTGCAGCGGCGGCCGTGAAAGTCCTCGACCGTTTTCTTTTCCAGATGCAGAAAGCGGCCCAGCACCTTCAGCCAGGCCTGCGGCGCGAAGACGTCCTCCCAGAGGTAGGCAGTGGCGTAGTCGTTGGGGTTTTGCGGCGGCGGGTTGCCCGCGCCCTGATCCTCGGTGCCGCGGTTGAACGGCAGAAAGAAGGTATCCTTGCCCGCCAGCCGGGTGGTCATGGCGACTTCCGCCTGGCTCACGGCAAAATGCACCAGCGCCCCGCGCTTGAAGGTGAGAAGCGGCTCGGCCTTGCGGGTAACGGGGTCTTTTAGCGGGCGATCCGTGCGGTACTGGCGTTTGGCGTTTTCTACCGTCTGCTTGAACTGGCTTTTCAGCTCCAGCGTGGCAGTGGGAATGCCGTTGACGAACAGCACCAGATCCAGCCGTGGGTTATAGCTTTTGGCCGCGCTCTTCTCGCTGGCGTGGGGCGAATAAGAAACTTCAGGCACAACCCGCAGGCGGTTGGCGCGGTAGCGGGCGAGAGATTCCGGGTTCATGCCGTGGTCGGGCTGAAAGCTGCATAGATCAAACTTGATGCCCGGCACCTTAAAGCCGTGGCGCAGCACCTCAAGCGTGCCGGCCTTCTCCAGCTCCCGCACCGTGCGCTGGATAAACGCCCGCTCCGGCGCCTGGGGGTTATGCTTGCAGAACTGCGCCCAGCGCTCGGGCCAGGCGTCCTGCACGTAGCCCAGCAGGTCTTCGGTGTAGAGCGCGCTTGCGCGGTCGTAGCCGCTGGCCGCCCCGGTCAGCCAGCCGCCACTGGCCATGGCGGCGATAATATCCTGCTGAAACTGCGCTTCCCTGCTGCTGGCCATGGCGTCCTCTGCGAATCTGTCTATATAAGGCTCAGCTTACGCGGTTGAACGTGTGGGGCAAGGCGTAGAGGCCGCACCACTGGCAGTCACGGTCTTCCTGCCAAGCTTGGTGATCGGCGTAGCATCATTCTCCGCCGTGCGATTGCTACGAACGTTCATTTAAGTAGCCGCTGCCACTTTGCCGGCGTATCGCCGAAAACAGGGTTATGTAGCCTCTTTCTGCCATTCACTTTCCATGCTGATAATAGCTCGAAGATAGTCCGCTGCGGCTTTTTCTATGGCCTCCCAGTGCATTTCCTTAAAGTCATGAAAGAGAAGGTAATAGTCTCTGCCAATGCTGTGATTATCGAAGTGGTTGACATCTATGCCATGCTTTCTCAGCGCATTGATATCGCCATTTCTCTTGTCAATATAAGGTTGCACCCTCACCGTTTTAGGATGATCTTTTGACAAAAAAACGACGACGATAGAGTTGCCTTTCCATCCAAGTGGCACAAAATGAAGTGCCGGCCCGACAGGCCAGTTTTTCGTCGACGATGTAATCGGTATCTCAAGATCACCGAGCCGACTATTGATACCTTCCTGCAGTCGATAACGAAGGCTTTCCAGCGCATCATTCCTGGCTTGAGTCAGAGCCTCGATATTACCCAGGTTCTCCAACACATACTGCTCTTGAGCGTCGGTCAGGGTATCGGTCACGGTCAGGTTCTCCAGATGAATGATGAACTCGCGCAAAAATAGCAGCCACTTGCTTTCGCCGTGCTGCTCACAAAGGCAACGTACAGCAACTCGCAGGCGAGCCAAGAAGTCAGCGTACCTTATACCCAGCCAGCCGGTCGGGTGCGGCGCCAGACCTTCTGGCGACAACACGACGCACAGAACTTGCCGGTTGTCTTGACCTGACAAGCGTAGGGAGAGGTCTTCACTATAGTGAGCAAAGTCGTTGCTGAGATCGTGATATATCTTGTGCTCGACCGCCAGCACCCAGCGCTCTGACTCTAGCACCAGATCAATGCGCTGCTGCTGAGACGTCACCCACTCACGCGCTGGAGAACGGATCAAGTATCTCTCTTCCAACTCCGGCTGCTGCTGATCGGGAAGGCATTCAAGAAGCGCCGACAACACCACATTGCCGAATTCATGCTCTGCATCGGAATCAAGAAAGAAGGCCAGCAAATCTGAAGTCGGGTTCTCGAAGTAACCGCGGGCACCTACATCGAAGAGGGTCCTTTCGCGGTGTGCTAACTGCTGAAGATCGGGCATACCGCTAAGTAAAGCTTTCATGCGTTCAACGCCCACATTTTCTCCCTTACGCTATTCCGGAGTAGCTTCTGCTGCTTCGCTCACCCGCTGATCCTGCCACTCGCCGTAGGTCAGCCCGCTGCCTTCCGCTTTCCAATCCTTGCGCCCGTTAGCCGCTCGGCCTGCCACCACCGCAGCCGCTGCGCTGGGGCTGGAAAAGGCGTAGTCCGTAGTAAAGCGACGCAGATTATTCCCGCTGTCTGCCAGCACACCGTCATCGCACAGCTGTTGAAATAGCACCTGATAACCGCCGTCTATCCCGGCCCACTCACCGCGCGCGAGCGAGCCTTCCAGCACGTAAAATTCATCATCAATCTCTTGGGCACGCGCCTTAATGCCGTGCTTGGGTACTTTCATGCTGAAGTCGGGCGACGGCTCAACGGAAACTTCCGACTCTTTTTTGACAGTAGATGGCATCGCAACATCGCGCAGAAAATCCAACCCCAACACCGGCAGCACGGTACGAATTTGCTCAGTGAAAAACGCCATATCCGCACGATCCGGCTCCGGCAGATTGATATAATCGTGTGCCGTGTTGTTGATAAGCCGGCAGCGGCCAATCTTGCCGGCACTCTGGATCAGCAGGCTTTCCAAGTATTTGACGTGGGCCTTGGTTAGGTTCTGGTCCTTGCTGGTCACCAGGCAGACCTTCTCCCAAAAATCCTTGCCGCCCTTATCTTCGGGGCGGTTATGCTGTTTGAGCCGCGTGCCCACGTCGTCGCTTTCGCCGATGTAGACCAGCGGGCGCAGGCTGTTCTCGGGATCAGGCCCCACCAGAAAATAAATGCCGGTGCGCCCACACTCCGGACGCTGCACCAGCTCGATAAGCTTGCTGCGCGGCCCGGTGAGAACGTGGCCGGTCCAGTTCATGATCTCGGCGGACAGCAGGCCATTGGGCGTGCCATCCACGAGAAATAGCCGGATACTTCGTCCCTGAATCATGGTGCTCCTTTTTTATTGGTAAATCGCCCTCGGCTCGGCGGCCATGGGCGCGTCTTCCGGCTCGGCCTGCTCTGCGGCCTGCTAGCCACGCACGTCGATCTTGCCGGTCACGGCGGCGGAGATTAGCGCCGAGCGGCGTTCTTGGAATAAATTAATTCCATCAAATGCTTCTTTGATTAGCTCTTTGGTTACCTTATCTATCTTAGTGATCCTTTCTTGTATTTTTAACCGTTCATCAGGCGAAGGGGAGGATGCTACAACAATAGAACCGAGAGCCTCACTGGTGAGCTTGGGCTGAGCAGATCCTGTGACATGAATGGAAAGATCTAAATCTTCAATCACCTCAGCCCAGTATTCTAGGTTATCATCGATAGGCTCTAGAATATGGGCATGGTTATTGACCCAATACCTACCTCTAGCAACGAAAGAGATAGGAGACGACCTCGCAAGCAGGTTAGCACCATCCTCGGAAACAAGAACATGATCCTTTTCAAATATAAAATCATCTATCCAATCAATAACCCCAGAGGCACCGTAGTAAGGAAACTCACCTTGTCGCCCCCCGCGATCTTCAGCTTTAAGCGGTATTCTTCTTCCATCTAAAAATCTAAAAAACATCTTGATCGGGGCCACTACCCAATGCGCCGGCACTTCCCCCAGCCACTCCACGCCGGAATCTTTCATCGGCGCGTCGGGATCGAGCCCCTTGGTGACAGCATGGGAAATCACCGCTTGGCGCTTTTCCTTGAGCAGTGCGATCAGACGCTGCTGCTCGGCAATCAGCGCGTCGATGCGGGCGGTTTCGTGGTCGAGGAAGGTAGCGATCTGGGCTTGCTCTTTATAGCTCGGTAACGGCTGGATATGATTAGCCAAATCGAACTGACTCATACTTGGCAGCGCCGTATTGGTTGAATAAAGAGAAAAAGGGATTATAGTCGCTGCATAATACGCATACCTCCCATTAGCTCTTGGCAGAACCTCTGTATAAAACATGGTATCAACCGTCCAAAACTTCCCCTTAACATATAAAGGCTTATCAATAGTGCCTTTCCTTCCAAGCAAGACAGACTCACCATCATATAAATAATCCGTTGCGTAGGTGAACTGTCCGCCGGAACCAATCACTGGATAGCTAGTAGGCTCAACGCTCTCCACTTCTTTATAGTCTTGTCCGCCTTGGATTCTAAGCAAATGTTTGAGGCGCCCTATTTGCCAATGCACCGGCACGTCCCCCAGCCATTCGACGCCGGAGCCCTTGTATTCGGGATAAGCTGGGAAACTCATGACTCGCCCTCCCAGCACATTTTCAGAAAAGCCACGAAAAACCCGCCAAAGTGTGCGTCAGTGAGAGGCATGGCGGGTGTGTCATCGGCCATGCTGAGGCGGCGCGCGCAGGCTGTCAACGCGTGCTTTACGTGTTCGATCAACATTATACCGCCATCTCCTCGATCATCTGCTTGATCCGGTCGGTGCAGGCCTGGAGGTCGGCGTCGATGTCTTCCAGCGGGCGCGGGGGCTCGAAGGTGTAGAAGTGGCGGTTGAAGGGAATCTCGAAACCGACGATGCCGATGCGCTCGTCCAGCGGGTCGATTTTACTTTTGTCGACCCAGGCGTCGGGCACGTGGGGCTTCACTTCGCGCTCGAAGTAGTCGAATACCAGCTCGTCCAGCGGCACGTTTTCGTGATCGCGCAGGCCGGTGTCGGGTTCAGGATTGCCCTTTTTATCGCGGCAGATATCGGCCTCGGAATCGCGCTCGCCAAGGGCGGCCAGCACGGCCTTTTGCAGCGGCGCGCCGACTTTCATACCGGCCGGCAGGTGTTCGGCAAAGGCGGTCTTCAGCACCTTGAGAAACGCCTCGCGGTTAGTAAACACTTGCTCTTCGCCCAGGCTTGCGCAGGCGTTGTTCAGCGCGTCGCGCTCGGCATCGGCAAGTTTCTGGATAGGCTTTTGTTCGCCAAGCCGGGCCAGGCGCTCGGAGCTTGCCTGGACGTTCAGGCGCAGCGGGCGCTCCACGGTAATGCGGCGGTAGCCGAAGGCCTCGACGGGGAATATCTTGCTCTCTTCGCTTTCGGCAAAGCGGCCGTACAGGCGCACCACCTCGTCGAGGTCGCGGTCGGCGATAAAGTGGCGCTTGCTGCCCAGCGACTTGCGCATTTTGCTGCCGCGGGCGGTGGCGTCGATCAGCTGCACCTTGCCCCGGCGCTCGGCGGGCTTGTTATTGGATAGCACCCACACGTAGGTGGCAATGCCGGTGTTGTAGAACAGATCCGTCGGCAGGCCGACAATGGCTTCGACCATATCGTGCTGCAGCAGGTAGCGGCGGATTTCCGACTCGCCGCTGCCCGCGCCGCCGGTAAACAGCGGCGAGCCGTTGAGGATAATCCCGATGCGCGAGCCGCCCTCTTTTTTGGGGCGCATTTTGCTCACCAGGTGCATAAGAAACAGCAGCGAGCCGTCGGAGACTCGGGGCAGCCCGGGGCCAAAGCGGCCATCAAAGCCCTTGTGTTTATGCTCGTCGACGACGCCTTTCTGAACTTTCTTCCAGTCCACGCCGAACGGCGGGTTGGCGAGCATAAAATCAAACGGCTCGCCGGCCAGCTGGTCGTCGGAAAGCGTGTTGCCCAGCTTGATTTGGCTCACGGCCTGGCCCTTGATCAGCATGTCGGCCTTGCAGATGGCGTAGGACTCGGGGTTGAGCTCCTGGCCGTGGAGCGAGACGCTCATGCCGCCGCTGACCTGCTGCATGTAGACATCGCTTTCGGAGAGAAAGCCGCCGGTGCCCGCGGTAGGGTCGTACACGGTGACGATGCCGCCGCTTTTAAGCTTGTCGTCCTGCCCGGTGAGCACCAGCGAGGTGGTCAGGTGTACCACGTCGCGCGGGGTAAAGTGCTCCCCCGCCGTCTCGTTGGAGCTTTCGGCAAACTTGCGGATCAGCTCTTCAAACACCAGCCCCATGCCGTAGCCGGACAGCCGCTCGGGGCTCAGGTCGGTTTTGGCAAAACGCTCGACCACCTGATACAGCAGGTCGACGGCTTCAAGCTGCTGGACGTGGTTCTCGAACTCGAAGTGTTCGAAAATCTCCCGGGCGTCCTGGCTGAACGAGCGCACGTAGCTCATCAGATCATCGGCGGTCTGGGTTGGCGACAACGTGCCCAGCGTCAACGGCGAGGCGTTGAAAAACGGCTGGCCGGCCTCGCTCAACAGTAATTTGTCGCGCACCGCATCGGGCTTGTTCTGATGCGCCTCGGCCGCCTCAAGCACTTTCGCCTTGGTGGGTTCCAGCACGCACTCCAACCGGCGCAGCAGGGTGAACGGCAGGATGATGCGGCCGTATTGAGACTGCTTGAAATCGCCGCGCAGAAGATCCGCCACGGACCAGATAAGCGCCGCCTGCCGAGAGTGGTTTTCCGTGTTCACTGTGCTTCCCCGCGTCAATGCCAAAGTGACAAAAGCCCCATGATACACAGCGCAAGCGCACGCATGCAGGGCCACATTAGTGCCAAAACGACAAAAACCGGGAAGCGGTGCGTATCGCCTCGCGCGGGCGGTGCGCTTGGCGGTGTCGGCTCTGCTACCATGACGCTCTGGTTTTTATCCGAGTGCGCCCGATGCGTTTGATCATTGCCGAGAAGCCCAGCCTTGCCCGGGCCATTGCCGATGCGCTGCCCGGGCGTGCGCAGAAGCGCGACGGCGCGCTGTACGCCGACGATACCGTGGTGACCTGGTGTTTGGGCCATCTGCTGGAGCAGGCGCCGCCCGAGGCCTACGACGCCGCCGATAAACAGTGGCGGCTCGACCGCCTGCCGATTGTGCCCGCCGCGTTCAAGCACGTGCCAAGGCCGAAGGCACGCGGTCAGCTGGCGGTCATCCGCCGGCTGCTCAAGCAGGCCGGCACCGTGGTTCACGCCGGCGACCCCGACCGCGAAGGCCAGCTGCTGGTGCAGGAAGTGGTCGAGTATCTGGGCTATCGCGGGCCGGTCAAGCGCCTGCTGGTCAACGACCTGAACCGCCCGGCGGTGGCGCGGGCGCTCGGGCAGCTGGCCGATAACGCCGAGTTTGCTCCTCTGTACCGCGCCGCCCGGGCACGCTCCCGAGCGGACTGGCTGTACGGCATCAACCTGACCCGGGCGTGGACGCTGCTGGGGCGCCAGGCGGGCCACGACGGCGTGCTCTCCGTGGGCCGGGTGCAGACGCCGGTGCTGGGCCTGATTGTGCGCCGGGACACGGCCATCCGCGAGTTTGTGCCCTGGCCGTTTTATCCGCTGTGGGTCAACGTCCGCGTCGCCGGCGGTGAGTTTTGCGCCTGGTGGGTGCCCGGGCCGCCGCACCCGCTGGATGACCGGGGCCGGCTGCTCGACCGCACCCCGGCAGATGCGCTGGCCGAGGCGCTGCCCGGGCGTGAAGGCCGGGTGGCGCAGCTCCATCAGCGGCAGAAACGCCAGGCGCCGCCGCTGCCCTACTCGCTGTCTGCCCTGCAAGTGGACGCCGCTCGCCGCTACGGGCTCTCCGCCAGGGCGGTGCTGGATACCTGCCAGGCGCTGTACGAGCGCCACCGGCTGATTACCTACCCGCGCTCGGACTGCCGCTACCTGCCCAAAGCCCATCTCGCCGAGGCGCAGCGCACCCTGGCCGGTGCCTGCCGGTCGGATGCCACACTTCAGGGCTGGCTGGCAGGTGCCGACTTCAGCCTGCGCTCGAAAGCCTGGGATGACGGCAAAGTCGGCGCCCACCACGCCCTGGCGCCCAGCGGCAAAACGCCGGACCTGGATCGGCTGTCGGCGACCGAAGGCAAGGTATTCCGGCTGATCACGCGCAACCTGGTCGCGCAGTTCTATCCGCCGCTGCTGACCTTTGAAACCCGGACCGAGCTGGCCATTGACGGCGAAACCTTTCGCGCCGGCGGCCAGCAGGTGCTCGACCCGGGCTGGAAGCCGCTGTTCACCTCGCGCGAAGAGGCGCCGCCGCTACCGCCGATGACCCAGGGCGAAACCTGCCGGGTGCAGAATGCCGGCGTGGAAGCGCAGGAAACCCGCCCGCCCGAGCCGTTTACCGACGCCAGCCTGATCAAGGCGATGATGAACATCGGCCGCTACGTTGACGACCCCGAGGTCAAGCGCACGCTGCGCAATACCGACGGCCTGGGCACCGAGGCTACCCGAGCAGGCATTATCGAAACCCTGGTCGCCCGCGGCTATCTGGTGCGACAGCAAAAGGCCCTGCGCGCCACCCGGCTGGGCGCGGCGCTGATCGGCGCGCTGCCCGAAGCCGTGGCCACGCCGGAACGCACGGCTCTTTGGGAGCAACGCCTGGGCGCGATGGCGGACGGCCGCGACGACGACGCCGACTTTCAGCAGGCGCTGCTGACCGACCTGCGCGGGCTGCTGTCGCAAAGCGATGCCGGCCGGCTGCGCCACAGCCTGCAAACCGCCAGCGGCGAAGCGGCTCCCAAAGCTTCGGCGCAGCCAAAGCGCCCGCGCAACAAGGCCGGCGCCTCACGTCGCCGGCGTTCCTCGACCTCTCGACGGAGTCGCTCATGACACCACGCCATCTGGTGGTCGGCCCCGGCGCCCTGGGCCGCATGCTGGCCCATGCGCTGGCCGATCGCTACCCGGTCAAACTGGTGGCGCGCCGGGCGCTGCCCGAACGCCAGACGCTGACCACGCCCGAGGGCCGGACGTTGACGCGGCAGCTGCCGATTGTCCGACTGGAGCAGCTGACGCCCGCCCAGGCGCCCGCCTTTATTCATCTGACGACCAAGGCGTACGCCGCCGACGACGCCGCCGATGCGCTGGCCGAACGCCTTGGCCCGGGGATTCCCCTGGTGCTGTGGCAAAACGGCTTTGCCGTGCAGCCCCGCCTGAGCGAGCGCTGGCCGGGGCCGGTGCTCTGCGCCTCGACAACCGAGGGCGCGTACGCGCTGGACGATGCCAGCATGGTTCACGCGGGACGGGGAGAAAGCGCTGTGGGCGGCTTGGACGGCCGCCATGCCGAAACGGCCCAAATGCTGGTCGACGACCTGAACCGGGCAGGCATGACCGCCGACGCCGTCGACGATATCGACACCCGGCTCTGGCGAAAACTTGCGGTGAATGCGGCCATCAACCCCCTGGTGGCGCTGAACAACGTGCCCAACGGGGCGCTGGAAGACGCGCGCTTTCACCGCGAGCTGGACGCCGCCATCGCGGAAACGGCGGCGATTCTGGCTGCTCTGGGCGTCGCGCCCCCCGAGGGCGCCGGCGTGGATGGCTGGCACCGGCTGGTCAACCGGGTAATTCAAGCCACGGCCGGCAACCGGGCGTCGATGCTGCAGGATCTGGACGCCGGCCGCCCTACCGAACGCAACGCCATTCTCGGGCCGTTGATCGAACAGGCCCGGCAGCACCGACTGCCCTGCCCGCAGCTTGAGGCGCTGAACGCCCGGCTCGCCAGCTGGGAGGCCGCTCAGCGCCAGGAGCGCTGAGCGGCGGTTTCAAGGCAAGGCGTATGGTGTGAGTAAAGTGTGGGTGTAAGTGTAGGACTGAGCATTCGTCGGGCCAGCGTTTATTCGCCGAGGTCGGCCAGCGGATTTTTCGCCCAGGGCTCGGCGAGCATGCCTTCAATAAAGTGCGGGTCCACGTCGATCAGGCCCGAATAGCGAAAGCGCGGCGACTGGTCCTTCTCCACCAGCAGCGCGCGTACGCCTTCGGCGAGATCGCCCTGACGGCAGCAGCGCACCGACAGCGCCAGCTCGCTGCGAAACACCTCCGCCAGCGACATATAGCGCGTGCGAGTGAGCTGCTCGTCAATCAGCTTGATGGAAATCGCGCTGCCGTTGGCCAGTGTCTTGCGCGCCCGCGCCAGCCAGGGGTCGTCGTGTTCGCAGTCAAGAATCGCCGCGACCTGCTGCTCCACGGTGTCCTGGTCCATCAGCTCGCGCACCAGCCCGGCGTGTTCCACAACCGGCATCGGCAGCGCATCGAAGATCTCGGCCTCGGCGGCCTCGCGCTCGAGGTCGCGCAGCACGCGATTGACCGCGCCGTGGCGGGCGTGATGGCCTTCGGCCGAATGCCAGTCGACCTCGGTCAGCTGCTGGATCATGATGTCGCGGGCGTTGCTGTCGAGCATGCGATCGGCCAGCCCCAGCTGGCAGGCATCCCGGGCGTTGAGCTGGCTGCCGGTAAGCGCCAGAAAGCGCCCCATGTTGTCCGGCAGGCGGTTGAGAAACCAGCTGGCGCCGACGTCGGGGTACAGGCCAATGGTGACTTCGGGCATCGCCAGCTTTGACGTCTCGGTCACCACGCGATGGCTGCCGCCGTTAAGCAGCCCCATGCCGCCGCCCATGACAATGCCGCTGCCCCAGACCACCACGGGTTTGCTGTAGGTATGCAGGCGATAGTCCAGGCGGTACTCGCCGCCGAAATAGTATTCGTCGAGTTCCTCGGCATGGCTGTCCTGCCCGGTGATCGAGCGATACAGCGCCACGACGTCGCCGCCGGCACAAAAGGCTTTCTCGCCGGCGCCGCACAGCACAATGGCGACGACGCTGCTGTCGTCTTCCCAGGCTTCAAGGCGCGGCAGAATGGCCTCGATCATGTCGTAGGCCAGCGCGTTGAGCGAACGCTCGGCGTTCAGGCGAATCTCGCCGATGCTGTGGCCGTCCAGCGTGGGATGTTCAATAAACAATACGTTGCTCATGGTGTCAGCTAGCTCCCCGTCGTAGCGTCTGTCGTTGTGAACCCGTCTAAACGTCTGTTGTTGTGGACCTGTTGTCGCGTTGGTTGTTGTGAAATGGCGCCTGCCCATACCGGCGGGCGCCGTGCGGTATCAGCCGGTATTGCGCAGGCCGGCGGAAATCCCCGCCATGGTGACCATCAGCGCCCGGGACAGATCTGCGCTGATGGCGCCGTCCGCGTCGCGGTTGCGCTGCAACAGCTCGGCCTGGAGGCCGTGAAGCGGATCGATATAGGGGTTGCGCACTTCGATAGCCTGATGAATCAGCGGCGTGTTTTCCAGCAGGTCGTCGTGTTCGAGCAGCGTCAGCACGCTGCTTTCGAGCCGCTCAAAGCGTTCGCGGAGCTTTTTGCCCAGCGCCTTGAGCGCCGGCTCGTCCACCAGCCGGTGCTCGTAGTAGGCAGCGATGCCGATATCGGCCTTGGCCAGCAGCATTTCCAGCATATCCAGATAGGTGCCGAAAAACGGCCAGTGGTCGCGCATTTCCTTGAGCACTTCGGGCCCGCCGGGCTGCGCCAGGCGCCCGCTGAACGCCTGCTCGCTGCCCAGCCAGGCCGGCAGCATCAGCCGGGTCTGGGTCCAGGCAAAAATCCAGGGTATCGCCCGCAGGGTTTCCACGCCGCCGTCCTGGCGCCGCTTGGTGGGCCGAGAGCCCAGCGGCAGCCGGCCGAGTACGCTTTCCGGGGTGACCGCGCGGAAATACGGCACGAATTCCGGATCGTCGCGCACCACGTTGACGTACACCTCGTGGGAGGCCGACGCCAGCTGGTCCATCTCCTCGCGCCAGTGGGGTTCGGGCACCGGCGGCGGCATCAGGGTCGCTTCCAGCACCGCGCAGGTGTAAATCTCCATCGAGCGCAGGGCGATATCCGGCTGGCCGAACTTGAAGCGAATCATCTCGCCCTGTTCGGTCACCCGCAGGCTGCCGTTCACCGAGCCCGGCGGCTGGGACAGAATCGCCGCGTGGGCCGGCCCGCCGCCGCGGCCCACGGCCCCGCCGCGACCGTGGAACAGCGTGAGCTTGACGCCGTGGTCGCGGCAGACGTCGACCAGGGTTTCCTGAGCGCGGTACTGCGCCCAGGCGGCCGCCAGCTGGCCGGCGTCCTTGGCCGAATCCGAATAGCCGATCATGACTTCCTGGCGGCCGGGCATCAGCTCGCGGTACTCGGGTAACGACAGCAGCCGGTCGATGACTTCGCCGGCGCCGTCGAGATCGTTGAGGGTTTCAAACAGCGGCGCGATGGGCAGGGATACCCGGCCGCCGACCTCCTGCATCAGCAGCGCCACGGTGAGCACGTCCGACGGTTCGGCGGCCATGGAAATCACGTAGCTGCCCAGCGCCTCGGGGTGTTCCTCGGCGACTACCCGAAAGGTTTCCAGCACTTCCCGGGTTTCCGCCGAACACTGCCAGCGCAGCGGAATCAGCGGCCGGTTGGACTTGAGCTCGTCGAGCAGAAAAGTCTGGCGCTCGGCTTCGTTCCAGCGCTGGTAGTGGCCCAGCCCGAGCTCGCCGGTAATGTCTTCCATTACCTGCTCATGGCGGCCGGCTTCCTGGCGCAGGTCGAGCTTGGTCAGCGTCACGCCGAATACCGCGACCCGGCGCAGGGTGTCCAGCAGCGCACCGTTGGCAATGGCGTCCAGCCCCGAGTCGCACAGCGAGCGGTAGCAGGACAGCAGCGGCGCGTACAGCTGTTCGCGGGTTTCAATCACCGGGCCGCCGTCAAAGCTGCGGCCGTTCAGCCGCGCCTCGGCCCAGTCCCGGGTCGCCTGCATGCGGGTGACCAGGCGCCGCAGCAGCTCACGATAGGGCTCGGGCACGTCGCCCACTTCGGCCTTGAGCGCGCTGTTGGCCTGCCACATGGAGAGCTCGTTTTTCAGCTGCTCCAGGTCGCGCAGGTACAGGTCGGCGGCCATCCAGCGCCCCAGCAGCAGCACTTCCCGGGTGACGCTGGCCGTCACGTTGGGGTTGCCGTCGCGGTCGCCACCCATCCAGGAGGCGTAGCGAATGGGGGCGGCGTCCAGCGGCAAACGCTCGCCGGCGGTGTCGAGCAGCAGGTTGTCCAGGTCGCGGTGAAAATCGGGCACCGCCTGCCACAGGGAGTTCTCGATCACCGCAAAGCCCCACTTGGCTTCGTCCACCGGCGTCGGGCGCTCGTGACGAATTTCATCGGTGTGCCAGGCCTGGCTGATCAGCTCGGCCAGGCGTCCGCGGGCGCGTGCCGCGCGTTCGGGGGCGTCTTCGGCGCCTTCGATATCCGAGAGGCAGTCGTCGATGGCGTCGTACTTCTGGATCAGGGTACGACGAATGATTTCCGTGGGGTGCGCGGTCAGCACCAGCTCCACGCGCATGTCGGCGAGGGTCTGCACCAGCTCGCGCGGCGAGCTGCCCGACTGCCGGGCGCTTTCCAGCAACTTGCCCAGCGTGGGCTGGCTGCCCGGCTTGTAGTCTTCAACGTGGCGAAACCGGGCGCGGTAGTGCTGTTCGGCGATGTTGGCGAGGTTGAGAAACTGGTTGAACGCCCGGGTAACGGGCAGCAGGTCTTCATCGGGCAGGTTGCGCAGGTAGTCTATCAGCTCGCGCTGTTCCAGCGTGTCCTGGCGGCGCCCCTGCTTGGCGTAGGAACGGATGGTTTCAATCCTGTCGACAAACGCCTGGCCGAGGTCGTCGGCAATGGTGTGGCCAAGGCTGTCCCCCAGAATGCGTACGTTATCGCGCAGTGATTCGTGCAGGTCGTGACTCATGTCCTGGTCTCCTTGCAGGGAACGCGAACCGGTTCAGCCGGGCGGTCAAGTGGTGTCTTCCATCCCGGCAATGTGCCAATGATGTTGCAGCTCGTCCAGCGAGACCTGCGACGGCCTCAGGCCCTGCTCTGCCAGGGCGTGCTCGAGACGGCGAAACCGCGACTCAAAACGACCGCTGGCGCCGCGCAGGCACTGCTCGGGGTCGGCATTGAGCCGGCGCGCCAGGCCGGTCACGGCAAACAGCAGGTTGCCGACGCGCTGCTCGGTGCCGGGCTCGCTGCCCGCGTCCAGCGTCTGCTCCAGGTCGTCCAGCTCTCCGCGAATGCGCTCCAGCGCCGCGCGGGTATCGGGCGCGTCCAGGCCGGCACCGGCGGCGCGCTTGCCCAGCTTGGCCGCCCGGGATAACGCCGGCAGCGTGAGCGGTATATCGTCGAGCACCGAGGCCGAAGAGCGAGTGCGCTGATCGCGTTCGCGGGCCTTGAGCGACTCCCAGTTATGCTTGATGTGGCGCTGCTCCAGCGCGTCCGGGTCGACCCCCGGCGGGCGACGCGACGCCAGGGTGCCGTCGGGAAAGACGTGCGGATGACGCCGGAGCATCTTGGCGGTCAGCGTATGCACCACGTCGTTAAAGTCGAAGCGCCCTTCCTCCTCGCCGAAGCGGGCATAGTACACCACCTGGAACAGCAGGTCGCCGAGCTCGCCGGGCAGCTCGTCAAAGGCGCGGCGCTCGATGGCATCGGCAACCTCGTAGGTCTCCTCCAGGGTGTGCGGCACAATGCTGTCCCAGTCCTGGCGGATATCCCAGGGGCAGCCCTGGTCGGGGTCGCGGAGCACGGCCATCAGGGTCAGCAGGTCGTCCAGCGTATAGCGCATCAATTCCCTCCTTTGCGCCCGGCTCGGGTTGTCGAACGCTCGACGCCGGTGGGCGCGGCGTTGCGCAGCCGGCGCACTTCAATCACGTTGGGCTGCTGCTGAATACGCGAGAACAGACGGCCCAGAGTTTCCAGCCCGTCCACCTCCAGGGTAATACGCAGCCGGGCGGTGCCCGCATCGGCGTCGGTGTGGGTATTCACGGCCAGGACGTTGACCTTCTCGCGGCCCAGCAGACCGGTTACGTCTCCCAGCAGGCCGGAGCGGTCCCAGGCCTGTATTTCCACCGTTACCGGATAGCGGGTTTGCTCGCGCTCGCCCCACTCGGCCTCGATAATGCGTTGGGGCTCCTCGGCGCGTAGCTGCAGCAGGTTGGCGCAGTCCTGGCGGTGAATGGTGACCCCGCGCCCCTGGGTAATAAAGCCGGCGATGGGCTCGCCTGGCACCGGCCGGCAGCAGTTGGCCATCGCGGTTTTCAGGTTGCCCACCCCGAGCACGGTAATATCGCTTTTGGCGTGCTGGCTGGGTTGGCGCCGCGGCTTGGCCAGCAGGCGGTTGAGCTTTTCCTCGTCGTCATGCTCGCCGAACAGCTGCTGCGCCTGGTTGAGCACATGGCCAATACGCAGATCGCCGGCGCCCAGGGCGGCGTACATGTCGTCGGGGCTGATGTGGTTAACGGCTTTGGCCAGCCGGTCCAGATCCAGCCCGTCCACGGCCAGACGCTGCATTTCACGGTCGAACAGCGCGCGGCCGTCTTCGAGGTGGCGGTCCCGATCCTGATACTTGAACCAGGCCTGAATTTTGGCCCGCGCCCGGGAGGTACGCACATAGCCCAGGCCGGGGTTCAGCCAGTCACGGCTGGGACCGCCCTTGCTGGCGGTGAGGATTTCCACCTGCTGGCCGGTCTTGAGCGTATAGGTCAGCGGCACGATGCGCCCGTCGACCTTGGCGCCCCGGCAGCGGTGGCCAACTTCGGTGTGAACCCGGTAGGCAAAATCGATCGGCGTGGAGACGCCCGGCAGGTCGATGACATGGCCTTCGGGGGTGAAGACGTAAATGCGGTCCGTAGCGACGTCGCTTGCCAGCCCTTCGCGCAGGTCGCTGAACTCGCCGACTTCGTCCTGCCATTCGAGAACGTGGCGCAGCCAGGCAATCTTTTCTTCATAGCCACGGCTTTTATTGCCGGCATCGTGGCCCTTGTAACGCCAGTGGGCGCAGACGCCCAACTCGGCCTCGTCGTGCATGGCAAAGGTGCGAATCTGGATTTCCAGCACCTTGTTTTCCGGCCCCAGCACCGCGGTGTGCAGCGACTGATAGCCGTTTTTCTTGGGGTTGGCGATGTAGTCGTCAAACTCGTCGGGGACGTGATGCCAGCGCGAATGGACAATGCCCAGCACGGTGTAGCAGTCGGCCATATCGGGCACCAGAATGCGCACCGCGCGGATATCGTTGACCTGAGAGAAATCCACGCCCTTGCGCTTCATTTTGCGCCAGATGGAATAGATATGCTTGGCACGGCCGCTGACGTCGTGATCGTGAATGTGGCGCGCTTCCATCAGCCTCTTGAGGGTCTCGACCACGTCGTCGATATAGCGCGTGCGGTCCAGACGCTTTTCCGCCAGCTGCCGGGCAATGGCCTTGTAGTCCTCGGGGTGCTGATAGCGAAACGCCAGGTCTTCCAGCTCCCACTTGACGTGGCCGATGCCCAGCCGATGAGCCAGCGGGGCATAGATATCCGACACCTCCCGGGCGACCTCCTGGCATTTGTCCAACGGCGCGTAGCGCACCTGACGCAGAGCGCAGGTACGCTCGGCGATCTTGATCAGCGCCACGCGCACGTCGTCGACCATGTTGACCAGCATCTTGCGCAGGTTGTCCTGCTGGTTGTGCTGGGTCATGCCGTGATGCGGCGAGTGCGGATGGTTGATGGCCGCCATCTGCCGCACGCCGTCGATCAGCCCCGCCACTTCGGCGCCAAAGCGTTGGCTGACGGCGTCCGGCGTCAGCAGGTTTTCGCGCACGGCGCGGTACAGCACCGCCGCTTCGAGCGCCGGCTGATCGAGCTTGAGCTCGCCGAGAATATCGGCCATTTCCAGCCCCATGCGGAAGCTCGAAATCGGCGTCAGCCAGCCGCGATGGGCATACGGGGTTTCCATTTCCAGCTGTTGGGCCAGCCGGCAGGCCGCCAGCAGGCGCTCGGGGTCGGCCAGCTGAACGTCGTCCTGCAGGCGCGTCAGCCACCGGGGTATGTCGACCGTGCCGTCCGGCATCAGCGGCTGGTCGTCACGCACTTTGACCATGTCGTTTGTTCATCCCTTCAGCAGTCGCCGCCCGTCTTGCGGGTATCCTGCAACCCTATCAGGGTTTCCAGATGGGCAGTGTGCATAAACATGTCGGCAACGGCTACGTGCCTGATGCGGTAGCCGCCCTCTATCAGACGCGCCAGATCGCGCGCAAGGGTCGCCGGGTCGCAGGAGATAAAGGCCAACTGCGCGGGGCGCTCGGACGCCTGCGCCAGCGCCCGGCATACCGCGTCGGCGCCGGCGCGCGGCGGGTCCAGCACCAGCACGTCGGGGCTGGCGTCGGCGAGCAGGGCCTCCACGTCTTCCGCGGCGTCGAGGTCGGCCTGGCGAGCCGCTACGTCGAGATCGTTACGCCGGGCGTTGGCGGCCAGCCGTTCGACCATGGCCGGATGGCCCTCCGCCGCCATCACCCGGGCACCCGCTGCCGCCGCCGGCAGGCTGAAATTGCCGATGCCGGCGAACAGGTCCAGCAGCCGCTGGCCGGGCTCCGGCGCCAGCCAATCCATCACCCAGGCAACCATCTGCGCGTTGACCCCGGCGTGGGCCTGAAGAAAATCCCCCGGGGCAAATCCCAGCGTCAGCGGTGCCCTGCCCGGTAGCGTCAGGGTTTCGCGGAGGTCGGGCGCCAGCGTCAGCCATTGCCGCTGCGGCTCATGGCGACCCTGGAGCAGTCCCAGAGCCACCGGGTTTGCCTGGTCGGCCAGCTCGTCGGCGAACGCCAGCCAGCGCTGGGCATCCTCCGCGTGGGGTTTTAGCTGGCGCACGGTTATCGCGCAGGCATCGGGCGCGGCGACCAGTTCGACATGGCCGACCTGACGCGGCGCCTCCAGCGACTGGATAACCCGGCGCAGCGGTGCCAGCAGCGCCTGAAGCTCGGGCACCAGCACCTCGCAATGCTCAATATCAACAATCCGGTGGCTACCCGCCGCGCGAAAGCCCGTGAGCACTCGTCCCTGGCCGTCGACGTTGACGCTCAGCCGCGCTCGGCGACGATACGTCGAGACGTCGCTGTAAAGCAGGGTCATGGCCTCCGGGAGCTCGACCCCTTGCCGCGCGAACAGCTCGCGCACCACGCTGCATTTGTGTTCGCGCTGGGCGGCGAGACTCATGTGCTGCAAATCGCAGCCGCCGCAGCGGCCGAAATACGCGCAGGGCGGGTCGGTGCGCTCGGGGGCAGCATTCAGGCGCCGGCGAACATGCGCCTCGTCGAAACGCTGGCGGGTGCGGTGAATGGCCGGCTCGACGCGCTCGCCCGGCAGCGCCAGGTCGACAAACAGCGTCTTGCCCGACGGCAGGTGCCCTACCCCGCGGCCGTCATGCGCCAGCCGCTCGATCAGCACGCTATTGTCGTCGGCGGTCTTGTCGTTGGCCGGTGGAGTCTCCGCCGCCTGGCGCGACAGACCCGAGACGCCCGATGCCCGGCGCGGCGGGCGTTTCCTGCCCAGCATGGCCATCCTAGACCTCCGGAGCGTAAAGGCCGGTGGACAGGTAGCGGTCACCGCGGTCGCAAACAATGAAGACAATCACGGCGTTTTCGACCTGCTCGGCGATGCGCAGCGCACCCGCCAGGCTGCCGCCCGACGAGACGCCGGCGAGAATACCCTCCTCCCGGGCCAGCCGGCGCATGTTGTCTTCGGCCTCGGCCTGGCCGATATCCAGCAGGGTGTCGACCCGCGAGGCATCAAAAATCCCGGGCAGATAGGCCTCGGGCCAGCGGCGGATGCCGGCGATGCTGGCGCCATCCTCGGGCTGCAGGCCCACGATCTCGACCTCGGCGCGATGCTCCTTGAGATAGCGCGATACCCCCATGATGGTGCCGGTGGTGCCCATGGAGCTGACAAAATGCGTGATGTTGCCGCCGGTCTGCTGCCAGATTTCCGCGCCGGTGGTGCGGTAGTGCGCCAGGGGGTTATCAGGGTTGGCGAACTGATCCAGCGGCTTGCCTTCGCCCCGGGCGATCATGGCGTCGGCCATGTCGCGGGCTTCTTCCATGCCGCCCTCGCGGCTCGCCGATACCAGGGTCGCGCCGTAGGCGGCCATGGCCTGCTTGCGCTCCCGGGAAGCGCTTTCGGGCATGACCAGCACCATGCGGTAGCCCTTGGTTGCGGCGGCCATGGCCAGGGCAATGCCGGTATTCCCCGAAGTGGCTTCAATCAGCGTATCGCCGGGGGTGATATCGCCGCGCGCCTGTGCCTCGGCGAGCATGGTCATGGCCGGGCGGTCCTTGACCGAGCCGGCGGGGTTGTTGCCTTCCAGTTTGGCCAGCAGGGTGTTGTTGCGTCCGGCGCTGATGCGCTGCAAGCGCACCAGCGGGGTGTGGCCAACGATGTCTTCCAAAGTCGGATATTCCATGAGGGCTTCCTTCTTGCCGCGATAACGGGCAGTTACAGGGTCGGGGCCGAGCGTTCAGCGGCCTGACGTTCCAGGATGACAAAGGCCAGCGCATAGTCGGCTTCATCGCTCAGGCTGACATGAGCGTGGGCCACGCCCAGGGCGCGCGCGCGCGCATCGGCCTGGCCGCCCAGGCGCAGCGCGGGCTTGCCCAGAGCATCGTTCAGCACCTGGACATCGCGCCATTCTATCCCCTCGCGGAAGCCGGTGCCCAGCGCCTTGACGAAGGCCTCCTTGCCGGCGAAGCGCTTGGCGATAAACGCCGCCGGGTGGGCGTGGCGCTGCAGCAGGGCCTGCTCGTCGGCGCCCAGCAGACGGCGGGCAAACCGCTCACCGTGGCGCTGGATCGCGGCGTCAAAGCGGGCGATACGGGCAATGTCCGAACCGATACCGACAATCACCGGTCAGTGCTCATGGTGGCTATGGTCATCGTGGTCGTGCTCGTCGAGCGCGGCCATCAGGCCGGCTTCCTGACCGGCGATAATCAGCCGCTTCATGTCGCTGACGGCGTCTTTCAGCCCCGTAAACAGCGCCCGGGCGATGATGGCGTGGCCGATATTGAGTTCGTGAAGGCCGGGCAGCGCGGCAATCGCTTCGGCGTTGTGGTAGTGCAGCCCGTGGCCGGCATTGACGGTCAGCCCAAGGTCGGCGGCGTTCTGCGCGGCGCGCGTCAGCCGGCGATACTCATCATTGGCCGCTTCACTGCCCGCGGCGGCATTGGCAAAGGCGCCGGTATGCAGCTCCACGGTGGGCGCGCCGGCGCGCGCGGCGGCGGCGATCTGCGCCGGCTCGGGATCGATGAACAGCGACACCTCGCAGCCGGCCTGCGCCAGCCGCGCGCACGCCGCCCGGCAGGCATCGAAGCCGCCGGCGACGTCCAGCCCGCCTTCGGTTGTCAGCTCATCGCGCTTTTCCGGCACCAGGCAGACGTTAGCGGGCTGAACCTCTTCGGCCAGCGCGAGCATCTCCGCGGTCGTGGCCATTTCCAGGTTCATGCGCGTGTTGAGCACTGCCGCCAGCAGGTGGATATCCCGGGGCTGAATATGCCGGCGATCTTCGCGCAGGTGGACCGTAATGCCGTCGGCGCCTGCCTCTTCGGCGATCAGCGCGGCCTGAACGGGATCGGGATAGCGCGTGCCCCGCGCCTGGCGCAGGGTGGCAACGTGGTCGATATTGACGCCTAACAGAATACGCGGGGGGTGCATGGGGCCTCCGGAACGTGACAAAAAACCTGGCCGGCCGCCGCCGGGCAGGATGACATCAGGATGAAGGGCGACGTCGCCGGACCAGGTCTTCCATCAGGCGGCGCGAACGCAGCTCCGCGTGCCCCAGCAGGGGGGCCAGCGCCTGACGCATGGTCGCCTTCAGGGCCCCGGCCAGCCCCGGGCGATGCCAGGCGCCCTGCGCCACCTGACGCAGCGTGCGCCCTTCAATGCCGTTGTCGGCGGGGGCAAAGGCGCCGCTGGCAACGTCGAAACGGTAGCGCGTCTGGCTGTCCAGCGCCTCGCCGACCGGGGTGGCAAAACGCGGCGTGGCGCCCCGGGCTTCCAGCAGCGACCACTCAAAACGCCGCAGTGCCAGCGCCCGTTCGGCCGGCAGTGTCAGAGCATCCAGCAGCGCCGTATAGAAGGCAAAAACATCGGTTGCCGGCATTTCCACCGGCAACAGGCGGGTGGCGATCTCGTTGGCATAGAGCCCGCAAAGTAGCCCCTCGCCGGCGAGCAGCGCCACATAGCCGCGGGTTTCCATCAGCATCAGCCGCTTGAGCTCGCGCTCGCCCTGCCAGGTGACAAACAGCGGCGCAAACGGCTGCAGGCGCTGACGGGATTTGGCCCCGGGGCGCTGCACGCCGCGGGCCACGGCGCGTATACGGCCGTGATTCAGTGTCAACAGATCCACCAGCGCGCTGGTTTCCCGGTAGGGCCGGCGGTGGAGCAGAAACGCCGGTTCGGGCGACATGCGCTCAGCCACCGGGGTTATTCGAGGTTATAGCCAAGGCTCTTGAGCGCCCGGCTGTCGTCGGACCAGCCGCGTTTGACCTTGACCCAGAGGTTGAGCATCACCTTGCCGTCGAGCACACGCTCCATGTCCAGGCGCGCCTCGCGGCCGATGCTCTTGATGCGCTCGCCGCGATCGCCGATCAGAATGACCTTCTGCCCCTGGCGCTCCACCAGAATCAGCGCGCTGATGTGCGTGACCCGGTCGGTTTCGTGAAACTCCTCGATCTCCACGGTCATCTGGTACGGCAGCTCATCGCCCAGCTGGCGCATGATCTTCTCGCGCACCAGCTCCGCGGCCATGAAGCGCAGGCTTTTATCGGTGATCTGATCATCGGGGAAATAATGCACGCTCTCGGGCAGATGGCCGGCCACTTCGTTTTCCAGCGCGTCCACCTGGGTGCCGTGCTTCGCCGAGATCGGCACAACGGCAGCAAAGTCGCGCCGCGCGCCCACGGATTCCAGCCAGGGCAGCAGCTCGCTCTTGTCCTTGAGGCGGTCGACCTTGTTGACCGCCAGCACCACCGGCGCGGTGACGTGCTCCAGACGCTTGAGCACCGCCTGGTCTTCCTCGCTCCAGCGGGTGCGATCGATGATGAACACCACGCAGTCCACGTCGCGCAGCGCCTGGCCGGCGGCCTGGTTCATGAAGCGGTTGATGGCCTTGTTGCGATCCTTCGACATGATGTGCATGCCGGGGGTATCCACGTAGACAAACTGCGCATCGCCGAGGGTCTTGATGCCCATGACCTGGTGGCGCGTTGTCTGTGGGCGACGCGAGGTAATCGAGACCTTCTGCCCCAGGATACGGTTCATCAGCGTTGACTTGCCGACGTTGGGGCGCCCGACAATGGCGACAAATCCACAGGTCCGGGTCATGCGTTATCTCCACGGCTTTTTTCCAGGTAGCTCAGGGCTTTTTCCGCGGCTTCCTGCTCGGCATAGCGGCGGCTTGAGCCCTTGCCGGTGGTGTGTTTTTCCAGCAGCTCGATGTGGCAGTCCACGGTAAACGTCTGGGCGTGAGCTTCCCCTCTGACCTGCACCACTTCGTACTGCGGCAGCGCCGACTGGCGCGATTGCAGGAACTCCTGCAGGCGGGTCTTGGGGTCTTTCTGGGTATCCTGCAGCGAAATACGCCCCAGCCGCTCGCTGAACCAGGCGATAATACGCTCGCTGACCGCGGGCATGCCGGCATCCAGATAGATCGCGCCGATCACCGCTTCAACGGCGTCGGCGAGGATCGAATCGCGCCGGTGGCCGCCGCTTTTCATCTCGCCGGACCCCAGCTGCAGGCATTCGCCAAAGCGCATCTCCCGAGCCAGCTCGGCCAGCGTCTGGCCCTTGACCAGCCGCGCCCGTAGCCGTGAAAGCTGGCCTTCCCGCGCCTGGGGAAATTGCTCGAACAGCGCCTGGGCAATCACGAAGTTGACAATCGAGTCGCCCAGAAACTCCAGACGCTCGTTGTTGCGGCCGCCATAGCTGCGGTGCGTCATGGCGAGCTCCAGCAGCGACGGATCGTTGAAGTCGTAGCCGATGCGTTGGCTAAACGTCTTGAGCGAATGACTCACGAGGCTCCCATGTCACGGACGGTGATGCGTGAAGGTAAATAACAGGGTAAAACAGCCGGCTCCGGGCCACTATTAACCATTGACCACTATGGACCATTGACCACTATTGACCATTGACCACTACTGACTATTGACCACTACTGACTACTGGCCACTACTGAATATGCCGGATGCTGGTAAAGCTCGGCAAGCCGCCGTCCCAGTGCATCCACACGGCGAAAGCGCGACCGACGATGTTCTCTTCCGGCACAAAGCCCCAGTAGCGGCTGTCGTTGGAGTGATCGCGGTTGTCGCCCATCATGAAATACTTGCCGTCGGGGACTTCGATTTCACGCATCTGCGGGCCGGGGTCCAGCGGATTGTTGTACAGCGCATGGTGGGTGTCGCCCAGGGTTTCATCGAGCAGCAGCTGGCGCGGCGAGGCGTCGGGGCCCTTTTCTTCCAGCGACTTGGTCACTTCCTCGCCGTTGATATACAGCTGCTTGCCTTCGTAGCGAATATGGTCGCCGGGCAGCCCTACCACGCGCTTGATGAAGTTGACCGACGGCTCTTCGGGGTAGCGAAACACCATGACATCGCCACGCTCGGGCTCGCCCACGTCCAGCACCTCGGTATTGAGCACCGGCAGCCGCAGGCCGTAGGCGTACTTGTTGACCAGGATAAAATCGCCGACCTTGAGCGTCGGGCGCATGGACCCCGAGGGAATCTGGAACGGCTCGACGATAAAGCTGCGCACGATCAGCACGACCAGCAGCACGGGAAAAAACGAACGTGCATAGTCGACCGGCCAGGGCTCCTTGTAGAGCTTTTCGCGCTCGTCCGCCGAGAGGTCGCCCTCGCTTTCCGCTTCGGCGGCGCGAGCCCGGCGCCCGGGCCGCCAGATCACCGCATCCAGCAGGTAAATCAGCCCGGAAAGCGCTACGGCAAGCACCAGAAGTAATGAGAAGTTCATGGGGAATCAGTGTCCTAGTCGTCGTTGACCTTGAGCACGGCGAGAAAGGCGTCCTGGGGAATCTCCACGCGCCCAACCTGCTTCATGCGCTTTTTACCGGCTTTCTGCTTTTCCAGCAGCTTTTTCTTGCGCGACATGTCGCCGCCGTAGCACTTGGCCGTGACGTTCTTGCGCAGCGCCTTGACCGTGGAGCGCGCCACAACCTGGCTGCCGATGGCCGCCTGGATGGCCACGTCGAACATCTGCCGGGGAATCAGCTCTTTCATCTTTTCGACCAGCGCGCGCCCCCGGGGATGCGCATGATCACGATGAATGATGACCGCCAGGGCATCAACCTTGTCGCCGTTGATCAGCACGTCCAGACGCACCAGGTTGGCGGCCTCGAAGCGCTCGAAATTGTATTCCAGCGATGCGTAACCCTTGGACAGCGACTTGAGCCGGTCGAAAAAGTCCATGACCACCTCGGACATGGGCAGCTCGTAGGTCAGCTGAATCTGGTTGCCGAGAAACAGCATGTCGAGCTGGGTGCCGCGACGCTGCTCGCACTCGGCGATCACGTTGCCCACAAACTCCTGGGGCACCAGAATGCTGGCGCGGACAATGGGCTCGCGCATTTCCGCCACGTCGGCGAAGTCGGGCAGCCGGGACGGGTTGGAGACGTAGCTGTACTCGCCGTTTTCCATCATCAGCTCGTAGACCACCGTCGGCGCGGTGGTCAGCAGATCCAGGTTATATTCGCGTTCCAGACGCTCCTGGATGATCTCCATGTGCAGGGTGCCGAGAAAGCCCACGCGAAAGCCGAAGCCCATGGCGTCGGAATTTTCCGGCTCGTAGTCCAGCGAGGCGTCGTTGAGCGCGAGCTTTTCCAGCGCATCGCGGAAGCCTTCGTAATCGTCGGCGCTGACCGGGAACATGCCGGCGTAGACCTGGGGGTTGATCTGCTGGAAACCCGGCAGCCTGGGGGTATCCGGGGTTTTGGTGTGGGTGATGGTATCGCCCACCGGCGCGCCCTGGATATCCTTGATACCGGCAACCAGAAAGCCGACCTCGCCGGCATGCAGCACGCCCGTTTGCTTGCGCTGCGGGGTGAAGATACCAACCTCGGTGGCTACCCAGTCGCCTTCCGTGGAGGTAATCCGCAGCTTGTCGCCCTTGCGCAGGATGCCATCAAACACCCGCACCAGCGATACCACGCCCAGGTAGTTATCGAACCAGGAATCGATGATCAGCGCTTTCAGCGGCGCGTCGCTTTCCCCTTTGGGCGGCGGGACGTCGCGGACCAGCCGCTCCAGCAGGGCATCAACCCCCAGCCCGCTTTTGGCGGATACCTGGCAGGCATCGGCGGCATCAATACCGATAATTTCCTCGATCTCCTGGGAAACGCTGTCCGAATCGGCCTGGGGCAGGTCAATCTTGTTGAGCACCGGCAGCACTTCGAGCCCTTCTTCCACCGCCGTATAGCAGTTGGCTACCGACTGGGCTTCCACGCCCTGGGCGGCATCCACCACCAGCAGCGCGCCTTCGCAGGCATACAGCGAACGCGACACCTCGTAGGAAAAGTCCACGTGGCCGGGCGTGTCGATGAAGTTGAGCTGGTAGATTTCGCCGTCAGCCGCCTTGTAGTCCAGCGTGACCGACTGCGCCTTGATGGTGATACCGCGCTCGCGCTCGATATCCATGGAGTCCAGCACCTGCTCCTTCAGCTCGCGGTCGGTGAGCCCGCCGCAGACCTGAATCAGGCGGTCCGACAGCGTGGACTTGCCGTGGTCGATGTGCGCGATGATGGAAAAGTTGCGTATGTTATTGATAATACTTCTATTTTCGTCTTTCATCAGGTGCCAGAATCCGATATTGGGTCACGCTGTAGGCGACTCTCGGCGCAGCGTGGGTAAAGAATGGCGGCTATTGTACCGTTCCCGGATGGACCGTGCTATGGCGTATCCGCGCTGACCGCTGCGACACGCCTCAGCACTCGGGCACAACAAGGCCCGACACCATGGCCGGGCCTTGAGGTTTGCATCTTCAGGATCGCCAGCGGACTACGGCATGCGCAGCGCCACAAACAGCGAGCGGCCCTCACGGTACAGGCGCAGCGGGATGGCTCGGTCGTCGGGCAGCTGCTGGACGATATTGACCAGGTCGTCGGCCGACATCACCGCCTGGTGATCCACGCTGACCAGAATATCGCCGGATTTTATCCCGGCGCTCGCCGCAACGCTGCCGGGCTTGACCCTGCGGACCTGAACGCCGCCGTCGATCTCCAGCCGCTTGCGCTGCTCCGGGTCAACGTCGCTGACTGCCACACCCAGGCGCGCCTGGCTGGCCGATTCATCGCGGCGTTGCGACGTTCCCTTTTCGCTCTCGGGCCAGCTGCCCAGCGTTACCGTTTCGCGGGTTTTCTCCCCGTCGCGCAGCAGCGAAAGCGTGACCTCTTCATCCGGTGCGACGCGGCCAATCAGCCGAGGCAGTGTGCTCGAACGCTTCACCGCCTGCCCGTTGACGGCCAGAATCACGTCGCCGGCCTTGAGGCCACCCGCGGCGGCCGGGCCTTCGGGGTCCAGGTCGGCAATCAGCGCCCCGCCGGGCTTGTCCATGCCGAAGGATTCGGCCAGATCCCGGGAAACGGGCTGGATCATCACACCCAGCCAGCCGCGATCGACCTTGCCGTCCTGGCGCAGCTGGTCGGCCACATCCATCGCCACGTTGACGGGAATGGCGAACGACAGGCCCATGAAGCCGCCGTTACGGGTAAAGATCTGGGAGTTGATCCCGATGACCTGGCCGTCCAGGTTAAACAGCGGCCCGCCCGAGTTACCCGGGTTGATGGCCACGTCGGTCTGGATGAAAGGCACGTAGGCGTCCTGCGGCAGGGTACGATTCATCGCGCTGATGATGCCCGACGTTACCGAGTGGTCAAAACCGAAGGGCGAGCCGATCGCCGCGACCCAGTTGCCGACTTCCAGCTCGTCGGAATCGCCCATTTCCAGCGTGGTCAGATCCTCGGCATCCACCTTGATCAGAGCGATATCGGTCTGCGAGTCACTGCCGATGATCTTGGCGGTCATTTCCCGACGATCGTTAAAGCGCACCTGTACCTTGTCGGCATCGCGGACCACATGCGCGTTGGTCATGATGTAGCCGTCTTCGCTGATGACAAAGCCCGACCCCAGCGACTGGCGTTTCTGTGACGGCCCCTGGCCGGGCCCTCCGCCGTGCGGCGAGGGAGAACGCCCGCCGAAGCGGTCACCGAAAAAGTGGCGGAAAATCTCGGGGACATCCTGGCCGTTGAAATCGTGGGGTAATGACGGGCTGCGCTGCTCGACTTCGCGCGTCGTTGAGATATTGACCACGGCCGGCGCCGCCTGCTTCACCAGCTGGGTAAAATCCGGCAGCTCGCGCGCCTGGGCGGCGCCGGCGGCCGTTATCCATACAAGACAAAGCCACAGCGTGGCGGGGAGAATCATGCGTTTCATGCAAGTGCTCCTTGGGTAACAGTCAACCGGATAACAATCCGGCTGGATGACAATGAGTGAGTTGGCAATGAATGAGGCGACAATTCATGAAATGAAAATCAATGGAATACCCATCAAGGGGATAACCATCAATAGAATAACAATCAATGGAATAACCACCCATCAAGTCAGCGGCATGCTATTCCGTTGAGTGAGTGTCCGTTGACCGGGTGTCTGCTGACTGAGTGTCTGCTGAATGAGTTTCCGTTGACCGGGTGACGGAGCGCGCGATGCGCCCGAGCATATCGGGTGGAATCTCGCCGATAGCGATTACCTGCCAGGGCTCATCGCCCGAGTGGCGCTCCACGGCAATGGCGGACACGCCCAGACGGTGGACGCCGGTAGCCAGTGCCGTGGAAACAGCCGGGGATTCCACAAAGACACTGACCGTCGCCAGACCGTCGCTGTACAGCCGCTGGGTACGGCCCTCCTGCGACTGCTGCACCGCGCCCGGCTGACGTACCATGCCATCCGGCAGCCAGCCGGTGCGCCACTCGGGCAGGTCGTCGTTTGCGCGGTTTTCCACGGTGACGGCATCCGGGTAGCGTTCGGGGGACTGCAGCCGGGTTACCTGAAAGGTTTCCAGAATGGTGTCGTCGTTATCGCGCAGGACGTGCTTCAGCAGCAGCCCGGTTTCACGATCCAGCCACCACTGATGGCGATAGCGGTCGTCGTCGACGGGGGTAAACGTGAGTTGCACGGCGTCGCGGTCGGCAACGCGCTTGTCCTCGGCGAGGGAAAGATCGTAGACAGATGCCACGTGCCTGGCCCAGCGCAGGGGCATGGAGGGCGATGCGCCGTCGGAGGCGTCTTCGACGGGCGGTTGACCGTCGGGGGCAAGGCTGCCTGGCCAGCCCCAGTACCCCACCCGGGCACGGCGTTCCACATTGACGGAGGGCCCGTCAAGGTGCTGGACCACCTGCTGCCTCACCCCGTCACGGATGCGGTGGGAAAGCGCAAGCGTTCGCACGTTCAGGGTATCAATCGCCACGGCCCGCGCCTGAAAGCTATAGCAGTGGCTGGCCCAGAGGCTATAGCTCAACCATTCCACCGGGGCTTCCGGCGCCTTGTCTTCCAGGGTGTCGCAGCTCAGCGTGGCTGCCGCATCGTCCTGTGACGACGCCTTTGCCGCCGATACGGGAGCGGACAACATCATAAGCGCCAACGTCAGCGCCAGGCCGACGGCCGGCGTGCCGACCTTATGATACGCGGTGTTCCGGCCGGTTTTCGTGACCCGCATCGCCGGCTAGCGCCCCAGCGCTTCGGACATGGCCGAGGAACGCGTCAACGGCAGCCAGCTGTCGCTGTTGCTGTACGCCGCACCGTGTGCGTGCTGCTGCAGATAGGACTGCAGCAGCTGCACCTGCTCGCTGTCGACCCGTGAGGTCTGGCGGGAGACCTGCGACGCCTCCATCGGCTCCGGCAGACCGCCGTCGCTGACGGTCATCAGCCCCTGGCGGCCGCTCTCCTGATTCAGACGGAACGGCGTCGGTTCGAACATCGGCATGCCGTCACCGTCGGAAGCGCTGCCTGGATTGGCGGCCCCGGGGTTGGAGGTCACAGGATTGGAGGCCACAGGGTTTGAAGCCAAAGCAGCCGGCTGGGCGAAAGTCGCATCGCTCTCGGCACCGCCCGAGGTGCTCGCCGGCTCCCCTGCGTCTGACGACGTGCCGGCGACTTCGCTGCCGGCGGGTTCGCCCGGTTTCTGAGCGCCGAAATACTGCACGCCGGAGATGACCATGAGCGAAACGGCCGCGGCAACACCGGCTCCGCGGACCAGGGATACGCCCGGCGCGCGCGGTTTGCTCTCGGCGGCGCCGCTGGAGGCATCGGGCGCCGCCGGTACCGGCTCGCCCTGCAGCCTGGCCATGATACCGGCCGAGAGATCAGTGCCGGTATCCACGTCGGGCTCATGCTGCATCAGGCTTCGTGCCAGATGATAGCGGCGCCAGGTATCCGCTGCCCCGGCGTCATCGGGCAGGGCTTTCAGCACCCGGCGCAGCGCCAGGTCATCGCCTTCACCGTCCATCAACGCCGAGAGTGATTCCCGTGTATTCTGACTCATGCTTCACATCCTCACGCCATGTTGAGAAAGCCGGTTTCGCAAGGCCGGCAACCCCGGCAGTCGGCTTCTGTTCACGATATTGTTGCCGTCTGCCGGTATCACGCTAATGCGTTTATCCGTGCCTGTGACGCCAATAAACGCCAACAGTTCAAAAACCGGGGAAAGCGCGTAACATTTTGTTGGTATCGACGACTCGCCCGAGTCGAGTGCCTGAAGCCAGCTGCAACAGCTCTGCCCCGGATTCAAAACACTCCCAACGACTATGCGCGGCTGTTGCGGGCGGTGCTGACCAGCGGGCGAATATGCTCGTCTACCGCTTCCCGGGCGCGAAAGATCCGTGAGCGCACGGTGCCTACCGGGCACTGCATGATTTGCGCAATGTCCTCATAGGCCAGGCCGTCAAATTCGCGCAGGGTGATGGCCGTCCGCAGGTCATCCGGCAGTTTCTCGATGGCGGCAAATACCGATGCCTCAAGCTGGTCCCGGGCAATCGAAGCTTCGGGCGACTCGGCATCGGCGAGGCGCCCGCTGTGGTCCACGACTTCGGCGTCCACGATGTCCACATCGCTGCCCGGCGGACGCCGCCCGCGCGATACCAGGTGGTTTTTCGCCGTGTTGATCGCGATGCGATACATCCAGGTATAAAACGCACTTTCCGACCGAAAGTTGCCCAGCGCCCGGTAGGCCTTGATAAAGGCTTCCTGGGCGACGTCCTGGACTTCGGCGTGATCGTTCACATAGCGGCCGATTACGCCAAGAATCTTGTGCTGGTATTTCTTCACCAGCAGGTCAAACGCGGTGGTATCACCGTTGCGGGCACGTTCAACAAGCTGCTGATCTGTTTCCCGAGTGCCCATTAATACTTGCTCCTCAAGCTCGCACGTCCGGCATTGTGCCTGTCTCCAGACCCGATATTGGCAGGCCGTCTTCCAACTCCTTCACGCTCGAACCCACTACGCCCGAAGGCGCTATTCCCGACCCCGTAACGCTCAAGCCCTGGATGTCGGCCGGCATTCACGGCAGGACGCATAGAGTCCTCCGAGCCGTTTCAAGTTCCATAATCTTAACGTCAATCACCTTCACCATACTTATTGCTGCCCTACGCCACTGCTGACCCAGGTGACCCAGGCCCCTGTTTATTATCCAGGCCCCTGCTTACCCAAGGCCCTGGGCTCCCGGGACACTACGTATCCAGGCCACCGTATCCAGGCCGCTGTATCCAGGCTGCCAAGTGTTACGCGTTCCGCCGGCCGCATCAAGCACTTGCCGCCCACCACGCAGCGCCTCGCGGCTACTTGTCGCGACGCCGGTTCGGCGCCGTGAATTGATTTTTACCTTGCTCACAGGCGATAGTAGCCGGACCCGATTTTGATTTTTTGTCTTCAACCAACGCGCATGCACAAACAGGAAGCACGATGCCCGAACAACAGGTTAACAACCTTAACGTCCTCGCTCAGGACGTCCTGGTCACCCCGGATGATCTCAAGCGCCATATCCCCCTGACGGATAAAGCCGAACGCACCGTGGTGGAAGGCCGCCGGACCATACAGAACATTCTCGACGGCAGCGACCCGCGCCTGCTGGTGGTCGTCGGCCCCTGCTCGATACACGACGTCGACGCCGCGCTGGACTACGCCCGGCGCCTGCGCGAACTGGCCGACCAGGTCAGCGAAAGCCTCTACATCGTCATGCGCGTCTACTTTGAAAAACCTCGCACCACCGTGGGCTGGAAGGGGCTGATCAACGACCCTCATCTCAACGGCTCGTTTGAAATCGAGGAAGGCCTGCACAAGGCGCGCCGTCTGCTGGTCGAGCTGTCCGAAATCGGCCTGCCGCTGGCGACCGAGGCGCTCGATCCGATTTCGCCGCAGTATATTCAGGACTGCATCAGCTGGTCGGCCGTGGGCGCCCGCACCACCGAGTCCCAGACGCACCGGGAAATGGCCTCCGGTCTCTCGGGCCCGGTGGGCTTCAAGAACGGCACCGACGGCAGCCTGGATGTGTCCATCAACGCGCTGAAGTCCGTGGCCCATCCGCACAATTTCCTCGGTATCAACCACGAAGGTCGTGTCGCGATTATCCGCACCCGGGGCAACACCTACGGCCACGTGGTACTCCGTGGCGGCAACGGCAAGCCCAACTACGACAGCGTCAGCGTGGCGCTGGCCGAGCAGGAAATGTCCAGCGCGGGGATTACGCCCAACATCATGGTCGACTGCTCCCACGCCAACTCCAACAAGGATGCCGGGCTGCAGCCGCTGGTGCTGGACAACGTCACCAACCAGATTCTGGACGGCAATCGCTCGATCATCGGCCTTATGGTCGAATCCAATATCGGCTGGGGTAACCAGAAACTCACCGATGACCTCGACCAGCTGGAATACGGCGTGTCGATTACCGATGCCTGCATTGACTGGGATGCCACGGTCAAGGCCTTCACCCGGATGAACGAGCAGCTGGCGGCAGTGCTCGCCAAACGCAGCGCGGCCTGACGGCCGGCGGTTATCCGCTACCCGGCGCTTTTGAACGGCGCCGGGGTTTCCTGCGCAAATGCCATCCTTGTACCGTCCTTACCTGTACTGCTCTTTCGTATGCCCTCTTTCCTGTAGCCCATTTTCCAGTGTCGTTCTTCTTCCTGTGGCGTTCTGCAGCCAACAGCCATCAGGCAATCTCGCGGGTAAACGGCGGTAACGCGTCCAATAGCGCCTTGCCGTAACGCCGGGTGAGTACACGGCGGTCCAGCAAGGTGACGCGCCCGGTGTCGCTTTCCTTGCGAATCAGCCGTCCGCAGGCCTGCACCAGCTTGACCGACGCATCGGGGACGCTAATGCGCATAAAAGGGTTGCCGCCCCGGCTTTCGATCCATTCGGCCAGGGTCGCGCCCACCGGATCATCGGGCACCGCAAACGGCAGCCGGGTAATCACTACGTGCGTCAGATAGCTGCCCGGCAGATCAATACCTTCGGCAAAGCTCGCCAGGCCGAGAATCACGCTGCCCTCTCCCCGGTCCACGGCGTCGCGATGCCGCCCCAGCAATTCCCGCTTGGGGAGCGAATCCTGCGCCAGCAGGCGTTGCTCCACCGTTTCCGGCAGCGCCTTGCGCACGGCGCGCAGCTGGGCCCGGGAAGAAAACAGCACCAGCACGGCTTCCGTGCTATCCAGCCCGCTGATGAAGTCCACAATCGCCTGCTCGTGGCCTTCCCGGTTGCCGGGGTCGGCGGCTTCCGGCGGCACGCTGAGTACGGAGCCGGTGTAGTCGAAGGGGCTGGGCAGTACCTGATAGCGGTAGCGCCCGGCCAGCCCGGCGCGTTCCTGAATGCGTTCAAAACGCCCCAGCGCGGTGAGCGTCGCCGAGGTCACCACCGCACCGTGACAGCGTCCCCAGAGATTTTTGGCCAGCGTATGCGCTGCCGAAACGGGGCTGGCGGAAAATTCGATTTCGGCGTCGCCGCCCGACGAGCGGCTCAGGGTCAGCCAGCGCGCCTGGGGCGGTTCACCCGCCGGGTCTTCGGCGGCAAACGCCTGCCAC
This sequence comes from Vreelandella jeotgali Hwa, assembly GCF_000334215.1. GTDB lineage: Bacteria > Pseudomonadota > Gammaproteobacteria > Pseudomonadales > Halomonadaceae > Vreelandella > Vreelandella jeotgali. The sequence continues at coordinate 68,745 of NZ_AMQY01000017.1, forward strand.
AGCGCGTGCGCCTCCAGCGCCCGGCCGTGGAGCAGCCCCAACAGAGGCAGCCAGGCTTCGGCCTGTTCGCGTTCCAGCCCGGTCTGCTTATCGGGGTCCAGGCTTTCGCGCAGGATGTCGCCGATGCTCTCCAGGCTGCGCGACAGCTCGGCAAACATCACCAGCAGCTGCCCCGCCTGATCGCGCAGCGCCGACGGAACCACGCCGTTGGCAAAGCGCTGGTTATAGCTGCTTTCTTTCTCGCCCAGTCCGTTGGGCCGCTCGGCCAGCTGATGGCCCAGGGTGAAGATATCCTGCAGCGCCGGCTCCACGGCGTGGAGCATTTCCGGCAGTTTCGCCAGCAGCCGGGCAATAGTCGCCTGGCTGCCCAGCGCTTCGTGCAGATCCGTCAGGCTTGATTTCAGGGTTTTCAGCCAGCCGAGGCAGCCGTTGACGGCAAAGCGGTGGGCAAAGTGCGACAGCGCCTTGTCCGGCAGGTGGTGGCCTTCATCCAGAACAAAGATGCACTCTTCCGGGTCCGGGAGAATCGCCCCGCCGCCCAGCGCCAGATCCGCCAGCACCAGATCGTGGTTGGCCACGATGACGTCGGCGTCGTCCAGCTCGCGGCGGGAGCGGAAGAACGCGCAGGCCGAAAAGTGCCCGCAGCGACGGCCGGTGCACTGACGATGATCCACGGTCAGCCGGCGCCAGCTGGCATCGTCGATGGTATCCGGCCAGCTGTCGCGATCCCCTTCCCAGTCGCCGCGCCCATAGGCCTCGGCCATGTCGCTGGCCAGGCGGTTAAAGTCGCCGCTGCGGGCAATCAGATCCTGTTCAAACAGCGACTGGGTGGGGTTGGGCTCGCTGTCGCCCAGTGCATCGTCCAGGCGCGCGACGCAGACGTAGCGCCCTCGCCCCTTGGCCAGCGCATGACGAAACGCCAGGCCGCTATGCGCCGCCAGCGACGGCAGATCCTGATTCAGCACCTGCTCCTGCAGCGCCACGGTCGCGGTGGAAACCACCAGCCGTTTGCCCAGCGCCCTGGCCACCGGCAGCGCGGCGACCAGGTAGGCCAGCGTCTTGCCGGTCCCGGTGCCGGCTTCGAGCACGCACACATGGTTGTCGCTCTGGCGCTTGCCCGCTTCGTCTACCGTAATGTCGCCCAGGGTGCGGGCAATTTCAGCGATCATCAGCCGCTGGCTATAGCGCGGCGTCAGATCAAGCTCTTCCACCATGCGGCGGTACGCGCCCTGGATATGGCCCTTGAGTTCATCATCCAGCATGACGACTAGAGCAGGCCTTCCGGCGGCTGCTCGCAGGGCAGCTTGTCGTCGATAAGGCGCTCGATTTCCGGCAGCGAAAACGCGTCCTCTTCACCGGCAAAACTGATGGAAACGCCCTGTACGTCCGCGCTCGGGGTACGCCCGATGCGATGGACGTAATCCTCGGGGTCTTCCGGCAGGGTGTAGTTGATCACGTGGTTGACGTCATCGATATGAATCCCGCGCCCGGCCACATCGGTCGCCACCAGCACCCGGGTTTTGCCGCCGCGAAATGCCTCCAGCGTGGCAATACGCTCGCTCTGGGGCACATTGCCGGAGAGCATGGCCGCGTCCATACCGGCGCGAGTCAGTTCGTCGACCAGCTCGCGCACCAGATCCCGGCGGTTGCAAAAGACCATGACCCGTTCGAGGCTTTCCTGCTCCAGCAGGTTCACCAGCAGCCGCGGCTTGTCGGCGTCGGCGACGCGGTAAACGCGCTGGTGGGTATTGGCCTGACTCTCGAAAGTCGCTTCGACCTCAACCTGCGCCGGCTCCTGCGTCCACTCGTTTGCCAGGCTGACGACATCCTCATTCAGCGTGGTGGCAAACAGAAACGTCTGACGCTCCTCGCGGTCGGGCGTATTGCTGACAATGCGCTTGACGTCGGGCATGAAGCCCATCGACAGCATGCGGTCGGTCTCGTCCATGATCAGCACTTCGGTCTGGCCGAGATCCAGCTCGCCCTTCTGCTGACAGTCGTTCAGGCGCCCGGGCGTTGCCACGAGAATATCGACGTTTTTATCCAGCTGCTCTCGCTGCTGCTGATAGTCCATGCCGCCCACGACGCTGGCCACCTGGAAGCGGGTAAAACGCGCCAGCCCCCTGGCATCCTTTTCAATCTGCAGCGCCAGCTCCCGCGTCGGGGCGATGATCAGGGCTCTCGGCGCACCGCTCTGCTGACCGTCGGGGGCCTTTTCTTCGAGAAAATAGGCCAGCACGGACGTCAGGAAAGCGGCGGTCTTGCCGGTGCCGGTTTGCGCCTTGCCGACCAGGTCGCCACCCAGCAGCGTATGGCGCAGGGTTTGCGCCTGAATCGGGGTGCAGTATTTGAATCCCAGGGCGTGAATGGCGCGCATCAACGGCAGCGGCAGGTCAAAATCGTGAAACCGCCACTGGCCGGCAACGGCGGGCACCTTGAACTGGCGCAGATCCCAGCCGGACTGGCGACGACGCGGCTTGCGACGACGGCGCCGGGGCTTGCGCGCCGCGGCCTCGGGGGTAGTCTTTTCCGACTCGCTCATAGGGCTTTCCATACTATCCGTTACGGTGGCTGTGTGATGATCACGCAAGAGCGTGTGCGTACCGGGCAGTGCATGAGATTAAAGACACGCCACGGCATGCACGAAACACCAGTATACACGAAGCGCACAGTGTAACAGGGGTTGGCGCCGCAGGCGCGGCGGGTGTTGCCAGGGTCAGGGCTATCGCCGCTGGCCATGTCCGCAGAGCCGGGGACAGGTCGAAGAGGGGGTTCTACGCCAGGGATGGCGTAGATAGCGTCCAGGGAGGGATTGATAGCGCCCCCTCGCCGACCTGTTGACGGCTCGGCCGAGCGATTGAGGCTAACGACAATAGCCCTGTGTCCGGGGTGCAAATTGCTGGGTGCTCTGCACCGCGCCTGTTAGTATGGTCGCCAGAACTTTTATCCGGGATTCATCGTTTCGGACACGTTATTCGAGACTCTGGCACGTCTGCCCGAGACCCTCTGACCGACCATTATCAGGAGCGCCCCATGACGCGTCGTAAAAAGACCCGCTCGCTCGCCGACAAGGTATCGCTGCGTACCGGTCGACGTAAGGATTACAAACAGTGGCGTCACGCCAACCCCGATCAGGCGGGGCCCTCAAAGCGGTTTGCCGTCAAGAAACACAAGCAGCGCCAGCAGCAGGCAAAAAGGCGCCTGCAGCGCCAGCAAAACGCGCCGGATATCGACATACACCCGTCGGCGTCGGCCGACAACTCACGCGCTCCCGGTAACGGGGAGGCAAACTGATGCAGCTGGTCTCGTTCAACGTCAATGGCGTTCGCGCCCGCCCGCACCAGCTCGAGGCGTTGGTTGATAGCCATCGGCCGGATGTTATCGGGCTCCAGGAAACCAAGGTACAGGACAGCGAATTCCCGCTGGCGAGCCTGGAGGCGCTGGGCTACCACGTGGTATACCACGGCCAGAAAGGCCACTACGGCGTGGCGCTGATGTGCCGTCAACAACCGGAAGCGGTATTCCGTGGCTTTCCCGACGATAGCGAAGACGCCCAGCGGCGCATGATCGGCGTACGCCTGCGGGGTACCGACGGCGAAGCGGTGACCGTATGGAACGGCTATTTTCCCCAGGGCGAAAACGTCGACCACCCGACCAAGTTTCCCCACAAGGAGCGCTTTTACGCTCAGCTATCGCGGCTGCTCCACGAGCATCACTCGCCCGATGACCGCGTTGCGGTGATGGGCGATTTCAATATCTCACCGCAAGATCAGGACATCGGCATCGGCGAGCCCAACCGCAAGCGCTGGCTGCGCGAGGGCAAAACCAGCTTCCAGCCGATCGAACGCGAATGGCTCGGGGGCATCAAGGCCTGGGGGCTGACCGACAGCTATCGCCTCTGCTATCCCGACGCCGATGACCTCTTCAGCTGGTTCGACTACCGCTCCCGGGCTTTTGAACGCGAGCCCAAACGCGGCCTGCGCATCGACTACATTCTGGTCACCCGGCCGCTCGCCGAGCGCACACGCGAAGCGGGCATCGACTATGCGCTGCGCGGCATGACCAAGCCCTCGGACCACGCGCCGGTATGGACAGAGTTTGACCTGACGCTGGCCTGATCCGGCGTCGCCGCTCCCTAAAGACCGGCCAGCCAGGACTCGGCCCGGTCGTCTCCCAGCGCCACCGCGCGCTCCAGCGCCGATCTGGCGCTGGCCTCTTCGCCCCAGGCGTAGGCCAGCTGGCCGAGCAGGCGCCAATCTTCAGCGCGCTGGCTAACGCGCGCCAGCGCCCGGTGGGCAGCCAACGCACGCGGCATATCCCGGGCCTGCTGCCAGGCCGTTGCCCCGAGACGCAGACTCATCGCGCTGTATACCACGCGCCCATTGGCCAGGGCGGCGTCCATCAGTTCGCCGGCGCGTGCCGGCGTTCCGCCGTCGAGGTGCAGAGCAATCAGCTGCCAATAGTCCGCCGGGCGTGTCAGCAGCCCCTGCCGCCAGGCAGTATCCCAAAGTCCGGCAGCGACACCGGGCTGACCGGCACGCTGGGCCACGCCGGCCGCCTGACGCCAGTCACTGGCCGGGCTGTTGACCGACAGCCCGGACGTCAACAGCCCCAGCGCACGGGCTGTACGCCCCGCCCTCAGGTTCACCGCGAGCGACAGCTCACGGCGCCGCTCATCGGTGGGTCGGTCGACCCGCTCCAGCTGCATGGCGGCCTCCTGCCAGCGCTTTTCGCTCGCCAGCCAGCCAATCAGACGCCAGCGGGCCTGCTTGCTATCGCCGTCGCTCTGATTCAGCCATTCGCCCAGCCGGTCGATGGCCTTGCCGTGCTCGCCGGCGGCATGATGAAAGCGCGCCTGTTCGCGTAGCCAGCGGTGCTTTTCGCGGCTGCCGACGCCGCGTTGCCGCCGCGCTTTTGCCAGCTGTTCGGCCGCGGCGGCGTAATGCGCCTGCCCCGCCAGAGCGTTGGCGGCCAAATGGCGGTACAGCGCGGCGGCGTAGCGGTCCGCGGCGTTGCCCGAGCTCAAGCGTTCGGCCTGGCGCCCGGCGTGCCTGGCGACGCGATCATGGCGGCCCTGGTCGAGCGATTGCCCGGTGGCTTTCAGGTCACGGATCATCTCACCGGACAGTGCCGGAGCGGCCAACACGGCGCCGCTTGCGCTCCAGAGCCAGAGCGCACACAGCAAAAGCGCGGATAGATATCGCGGCATGACTACCTCAACTGGAACTCGATACGCTGGGTGGCGCGGCGGCGGCGATCGGCCGTCTCGAACTGCCACTGCTGGATCGCCCGGCGCGCGGCGCGATCAAAGATCTGCTCGGGCCTGGCGCGAATGATATCAACCGACCCCGGCGCCACGCTGCCGTCGCGGCGGATAATAAAATCGACTTCGACAAAGCCTTCCATGCCGCGACGCTGAGCACGCGACGGATAGTCCGGGCTGACGCGGCTGGTCGGGGCGACCTTCCCCGCATCAACCGGGGTATCCGCGCCGGCCGCTTCTCCGGAAGCCGACTCCGCCTGTGACGACTCAGGGGTTTCGGCCCCGGCGTCTTTGGTCGCTGGCTCGGTAACGGGATCAGGGTCCGGTTCGGGTTCGGGTTCGGGTTCGGGTTCGGGTTCGGGTTCGGGTTCGGGTTCGGGTTCGGGTTCGGGTTCGGGTTCGGGTTCGGGTTCGGGTTCGGGTTCGGGTTCGGGTTCGGGCAA
>NZ_AMQY01000018.1 GCF_000334215.1 Vreelandella jeotgali Hwa
TCGGGTTCGGTTCGGGGTTCGGGTTCGGGTTCGGGTTCGGGTTCGGGTTCGGGTTCGGGCAAAGCCTCGTTGAGCTCGGGCAGTTGGCTATCCAGCGCTACGTCTTCTGCCGGAGCGTCGGGCAGCCGGGTCTCCGCCAGCTTGATCTCGCTTTGGGGAACGCTTGACGGCGTCGGGACGGGCGGCGGCGTATCCGCTGCCGGTTCGGGCACGCTTTCTGCCGATGTAGCGTTGTCGGGCCGGGGCGGCGGCGCTTCGGTCATCGACAGCGTCATCGTTTCCACCGGCTGTTGTGTCTCGGCATCGGGTGGCATTACCAGCATGGCCAACAGCCAGAACAGGCCCAGCGCCAGCGCGGCACCGCCCAGCAGCGAAGAGCTGCGACCCAAAAGCGATGACACGCTACGCATCATGATCCTCACTGCCACCCTCATCGCGATCCTTACCGGCTCTGCGCTTTCTTCCACTCGGCGCCTCCGGGCCCCACGACACGCTTACCCTCATGACGCATCACGCCTGGCCGCCACGGCGACATCGTCAACGCCGGCCTGTTTCAGGCGATCCATAACCTTGATCAACAGGCCGGTATCGGCGCGACGGTCCGCCTGAATCACCACCCCGCCGTCATCGCTGACCATGCCGGCCACTTCCGGCCCGACCCGGTGCGTGTCCACCGGGTCGCCATCGACCCAGACTGCGCCTTCGCTCGTCAGTGCCACCAGCACCTGGGTATCCGGCCGTGGTGTTGCCGCGCTGGCTTCGGGCCGCTCGATCTCCACGCCGCTTTCCTTGACGAAACTGGTAGTGACGATGAAAAAGATCAGCATAATGAAGACCACGTCGAGCATCGGCGTGAGATTGACTTCGCTGCTATCGTCGCCTGACTCCAGCGAACGGCGTCTACGCATGGCGTTGCTCTCCTGCCTGGTGGTGCGTCTCCAGCGCCCGAGCCAGACGATCGTGGAGCCGCTGATCCTCTCGGCGAATAACGTGCTCCAGGCGGCTGATAAACAGCAGTCCGACCACGGCGATCGCCATGCCCGTCAGCGTGGGCAGCGTCGCCCGGGCCACGCCGTCGGCCATGGCGCGCGCCTGGCCAGTGTCGCTGAGCGCCAGGCTGTCGAAGACGCTGATCATGCCGGTCACCGTGCCCAACAGCCCCAGCAGCGGGCATAGCGCCACCAGCAGTTTGAGCCAGGGCAGCGGCCGCCGCATGCGCGCCATGAGCGCATCGGCCCAGACGTCGCGCAGGGTATGCGCGCTCCAGCTGTGGTGGTCTTCCCGGGCGGCCCAATAGCGCACCAGCTGCCGACGCGCCGGGCGCCAGCTCAGGTAGTAAAATCCCAGGCGCTCCACGCCCATGCTGAATACCAGCAGCGCCACAGCGGCCAACACGATCAGTACCGGCCCGCCGGCATCCAGCAAGCGCTCTATTGGCTCCACCAGCAGCGGCGGCAACGTCATGGCGCGGCCTCTTCGGGCGCGTCTGCTTCAATCCGGGTGGCCAGGGCAGCGCTGGCCTGGCCTTCGATAATCTGTGTGAGCGCCCGGCTACGGCTGGACAGCGCCGTTTGCGCAAACAGCAGCGGCACGGCGGTGATCAAGCCCAGCACGGTCGTCACCAGCGCCTGGCTGATGCCGCCCGCCATCCGCTGTGGGTCGCCGGTACCAAACACGGTAATCGCCTGAAACGTCACGATCATGCCGGTAACGGTGCCGAGAAGACCGAGTAGCGGCGCAATCGCGGCCAGCAGCTTGACCAGCGGCTGGCCGCGCTCCAGCCGCGGAATCTCGGCCAGTATGGCTTCATCGAGCCGGGCCTCCAGCGCTTCGGGCGTTTGCTGCCCATCCATTCGGGCAAAACGCCGCAATACCCGACCCAGGGGGTTATGAGCCCGGAGCGTTGGCAGCGTACGCTGCTGGCGGTGCACCCGTGCGCTGATGGTGAGCAAGTAGGCGTACTGGAGCGCCGCTACCAACAGGCCGATAAGCCCCAGCCCGACGACGATATAGCCCACGTAGCCGCCCTGATGAAAGCGTTGCCACAGGCTCGGGCTCCGGGTCAGCGCCTCGACGACGCGACCCCGCGTCGGGTCGACGGCCAGGGTACGGTTATTGCCGTCGACGTAGTCGGACAGCCAGCGGCTAATCTCATGGGGAGTGTCGGGCTCCAGCGCCGGGTTATCGCTCTCGCCCGAGCGCGCCAGCAACATCTTCGGGGTAAAGGCCGCAAAGTCGCCCAGCCGCACTATTCGATGCTGTCGAACCGCGCCGTCAGCCTCCACCACGGGCAACGTCATGGCGCTGGCCAGGCCCGTCGCCCGGGTCAGCGCGGCCAGGCTGTCGACCACGTCTTCCAGCTGGCGCTGCTCCAGCACCCGGGCATCTTCGAGTCGCAGCGGCAGCGGCGTATCGCCCAGCGCCAGCCAGCTATCATCGCCCAGCTCGTTGCGCACCTCGGTGCCGTGGCGCGAAAGTGCCGACAGCAGGCCGGCGAGGCTGTCGTCCTGGTCGCTTTGGCGGCTTTCCAGTCGGGCGCCGTTGAGGGCTCGGGCCCCCTCTTCGATACGCAGCGCAGTATCCTCGCGGCTGACCCGGGCATGGGCTTCCCGGGCATCGGCCAGCGCGCTTTCCAGCGCCTTTTTATCCTCGAGCAGCGCCATCAGCCGCTGCTGATCGCGCCATTCGGCGGCCTGGCGGGCCTGGCTCAGCGATACCGGCGAATTCTCGGCCGCGTCGCCGGCCCTGGCTTCACCGCTTGACGCCGCCGCGCTTGAACACAACGACAGCACGACCGTCACCAGGATTCCCGGCAGCATTCGACAGGCGCTCATGTGCGGTCTCCCCGGCTGTTTTCGTCTTTGCCGGCGTCATTGACGCCGATGGCCTGTTCTTCGGCGTCATCTACGCCGATAACCTTTTCGCTGGCGTCGTCAACGCCAATGGCCTGTTCTCCGGCGTCGTCGACGCCGATAGACAGGGGCACGGTTAACAGCTCCGGGGCGCGCTTGTCCTCGGCAATCGCCAGACCGTGGCGCACCTCGCGCCGCGCCGCCTCGCTTAACGGCTGCCATTCATTGCTATCGCTGTGCCATACGCCGCCCTCGCGACCGTCGGGCGTCACGTAGTACCAGCCGATACGGCCCAGGCGCAGAAAATCCACCTCGCGTGCCGTGTCATCGTCCTGCTTCAGGCGACCGCGCCAGGTATCGATCTCGCGGCCGTAGGCCAACTCCGTGCGCCAGGTTTTCAACAGCCGACGAATATGCTCGGGGGTTTCCAACGCCTCGCTGTCACCCTCCACGCGCGCCAACCTTTCGTCTTCGAGAAACGGCATATCCTGGCGGATAAATGCCCGTAGCTGCCGAACCATGGCGTCCTCGATACGCGGCAACGCCTGGCGGGTCTGTTCGAGGGTACTCAGCGCGTCGGCCAGACGGCGTTGGCGCCCGGCTTCGTCGGCCAGGCGACGACCACGCCGGGCGTTATCGTGGCGCAACGAACGGGTCGCGTCTTCCAACTCCCGCAGCTCGGCGAGCCTGGTCTTCGTTGCCTGACCGGCCTGATCAATCTGCTCCTGTAGCTGCGCCTGCGACTGCTGGGCCCTGACACCCTCCTCCGCCGGCGTATCGGCGGCCAATGACGCGCTCACTGACAGCAGCCCGGCGGTAATGCCGGCCCGCGCCAGGCCATACGCTGCTGCTCGAAAGGGGTGACTCAAGGGAACCTCCGCAACCGCATCAGCGATGTCTTGCTCCGCGACCCTGCGCCGGGCAGCGAACACTATACAAGACCGCTGAAAAGAAAGGAATGATTTACATTAACGACTTATATGAACGCTGCGTAGCTTACCACTTTTGCCATGAATGACAATGCTTATCATTGATAAAAGGTCAACGCCGATGCCGATCTCCGCGTCAAGGCCGGCAAGGAGCATCAAAACGCCCAGTCGTCATCCTCGGTAGCTTCGGCGCGGCCGATCACGTAGGACGACCCGGAGCCGGAGAAGAAGTCGTGGTTTTCATCGGCGTTGGGCGCCAGCGCCGCCATGATGGTGGGATCCACGTCGGTGATGGTATCCGGGAAAAGCGCCTCGAAGCCCAGATTCATCAGCGCCTTATTGGCGTTGTAATGCAGGAACTTCTTGACGTCCTCGGTGAGCCCCACGCCGTCGTACAGCGACTCGGTATATTTGACCTCGTTGTCGTAGAGCTCCATCAGCAGGCCATAGGCGTAGTCCTTCACTTCGGCCTGACGCTCGGGCGTGGCTTCTTCGTAAGCCAGCTGGAACTTGTAGCCGATGTAGTAGCCGTGTACCGCTTCGTCGCGAATGATCAGGCGGATCAGATCGGCGGTGTTGGTCAGCTTGGCGTGGCTCGACCAGTACATGGGCAGAAAAAAGCCCGAATAGAACAGAAACGATTCGAGAAACACGCTGGCCACCTTGCGCATCAGCGGATCGTCGGAATAGTAGCGATCCAGAATCAGCGTGGATTTCGCCTGCAACGTGGGGTTCTCCTCGCTCCAGCGGAAGGCATCGTCGACGTCCTGGGTAGCGCACAGCGTGGAAAAAATCGAGCTGTAGGAGCGCGCGTGCACCGCCTCCATGAAAGTGATATTGGCGTAGACTGCCTCTTCGTGGGGCGTACGTGCATCGGGCATCAGCGACGGCGCGCCGACGCTGCTCTGAATGGTATCCAGCAGCGTCAACCCGGTAAATACGCGGATGGTCAACTGCTGTTCTTCGGCGGTCAGCGTCTTCCACGACTGAATATCGTTGGACAGCGGGACCTTTTCCGGCAGCCAGAAGTTGCTGGTCAGGCGATTCCACACCTCCAGATCCTTGTCGTCCTGAAGGCGATTCCAGTTGATCGCATCAATCCGCGACAGTTTGGGAGCCGCGGGCGCTTGCATATCGGTCATGTTGCTCACTTGAAATCTGAATTCGTGGATAGGGTTTACAGCGTGCAGGACACGCAGCCTTCGACTTCGGTACCCGCCAACGCGGCCTGGCGCAGGCGGATGTAGTAAAGCGTCTTGATACCCTTGCGCCAGGCGTAGATCTGGGTACGGTTGATATCCCGCGTGGTGGCGGTATCGGGGAAAAACAGCGTCAGCGACAGCCCCTGATCCACGTGTTGGGTGGCTTCGGCGTAGGTGTCGATGATCTTTTCCGCGCCGATTTCGTAGGCGTCCTGAAAGTACGTCATGTTCTCGTCGTTGAGATACGGCGCCGGGTAGTAGGCGCGCCCGAGCTTGCCCTCCTTGCGGATTTCGATTTTTGCGGCCACCGGGTGAATACTCGATGTGGCATGGTTGATATACGAAATCGAGCCGGTGGGCGGAATCGCCTGGAGGTTGCGGTTATACAGGCCGTGGGCCATGACGGAGGCTTTCAGCTCACGCCAGTCGTCTTGGCTGGGCAGGGCTATGCCCGACCGCTCAAACAGGCCCTTGACCTTGTCGGTACGCGGCGCCCAGACGTCGTCGGTATATTTATCGAAGAAGCTGCCATCGGCGTAGCGCGAGTCGGCAAAGCCCTTGAAGGTGTCGCCCTTTTCGATGGCCAGGCGGTTGGAAGCGCGCAGCGCGTGATACGCCACGGTGTAGAAATACAGGTTGGTAAAGTCCAGCCCTTCTTCCGAGCCGTAGTAGATATGCTCGCGGGCAAGAAAGCCGTGAAGGTTCATCTGCCCCAGACCAATCGCCCGCGACCGGGCGTTGCCGTTGGCCACCGACGGCACCGAGGACAGGTTGCTCATTTCCGACACCGCGGTCAGCCCGCGCACGGCGGTTTCCACGCTTGAGCCGATAGCGCCGCTGTCCATGACTTTGGCGATATTCATCGAGCCCAGGTTGCAGGAAATATCCTCGCCGACGTGTTCATAGCCGAGATCCTCGTCATAGCGGCTGGGGGTATTGACCTGCAGAATCTCCGAGCAGAGATTGCTCATGTTGATGCGCCCGGCGATGGGGTTATCGCGGTTGGCGCTGTCTTCAAACAGCACGTAGGGGTAGCCGGATTCAAACTGCAGCTCGGCCAGCGTCTGGAAAAACGCCCGGGCATTGATGCGGCTTTTGTGAATACGTTTGTCGGCGACCATTTCGTGATATTTTTCCGTCACGCTGATATCGCCAAACGGCACGCCGTAGACCTGCTCCACGTCGTAGGGCGAAAACAGATACATTTCCTCGTTGTTTTTCGCCAGCTCAAAGGTAATGTCAGGAATGCTGACGCCCATGGACAGCGTCTTGATGCGGATTTTTTCGTCGGCGTTTTCGCGCTTGGTATCCATGAAGTGCAGAATGTCCGGATGGTGGGCATTCAGGTACACCGCCCCGGCCCCCTGCCGCGCGCCCAGCTGGTTGGCGTAGGAAAACGCGTCCTCCAGCAGCTTCATGATCGGGATAATGCCCGACGACTGGTTCTCGATACGTTTGATCGGCGCGCCCTGCTCGCGGATATTGCTCAGCAGAAATGCCACCCCGCCGCCGCGCTTGGACAGCTGCAACGCCGAATTGATCGAGCGACCGATGGACTCCATGTTGTCTTCGATGCGCATCAGAAAGCACGACACCAGCTCGCCGCGCTGGCGCTTGCCGCAGTTGAGAAACGTCGGCGTGGCCGGCTGAAAGCGGCCGTTGATGATCTCCTCGACCAGCGCTTGGGCCAGCGCCTCATCGCCCCGAGCCAGCGTCAGCGCGACCATGCACACGCGGTCTTCAAAGCGCTCGAGGTAGCGCTTGCCGTCGAAGGTCTTGAGCGTGTAGCTGGTGTAGTACTTGAACGCGCCGAGAAAGCTGGAAAAGCGGAATTTCCAGGCGTAGGCCTGCTCGAACAGCGACTTGATAAAGGCGGCGTCGTACTGCGCGAGCATCTCGGCTTCGTAGTAGCCCTCCTCCACGAGGTAGTCGAGCTTTTCTTCCAACGAGTGGAAAAACACCGTGTTCTGATTGACGTGCTGGAGAAAATACTGGCGCGCCGCTTCGCGGTCCTTGTCCAGCTGCAGGCGGCCGTCGGCGCCGTACAGGTTGAGCATGGCGTTGAGCGCGTGATAATCCAGCGTTTGTGAAGCCTGCCGGGAAGGCGCCGGTGCTACGGATGTGGTGGCCAAAACGAGGTAACTCCCTGACGTACGTTGGCAACGTCCTGTGCGGTGCCAAACAGCTCAAAACGATATAAAAGCGGCACCCGGCATTTCTCGGCGACGATGCGACCGGCGATGCCGTAGGCGGTGCCGAAGTTGGTATTGCCCGCCGCAATCACGCCGCGAATCCATTGCCGGTTGTGTTCATCGTTGAGGAAATGAATCACCGGTTTGGGCACGGCGCCGGCGACGCTGCCGCCGCCGTAGCTGGGCACCACCAGAATATAGGGCGACTCGACTTTCAGCGGCGATGCATCCTTCTCGAAGGGAATGCGCTCGGCGGGCAGGTCGAGCTTTTCGATAAAGCGGCGTGTATTTCCCGACCTGGTGGAGAAATACACCAGCTGCGGCGCGGTGCTCATGCCGTGGCGGCGGTGAGTTCGCGAATACGATCGGGACGGAAGCCCGACCAGTGAACCTCTCCCGCGGTCACCACGGGGAGCTGACGATGGCCCAGCTGCACCAGGTCGTCTCTGGCTTCGGGCGTCTCGTCCAGATTGATAACGGTATAAGAAAGGCCCTGCTTTTCCAGTTCCCGGTAGGTTGCCTTGCACTGCACGCACGAAGCTGCGCTGTACACCGTAATTGCCATGATCAAATATCCTCACCGCGCATAATGTCGATAACAAGTGAGTCGGGCGCCTGCAGCGCCTCGCCTCGAAACACAATATATAGTATATATAGCGTACTTCAAGGCCTGGATAGCACTATATGTAGCTGTCGAAAAAAAGAGGATAAAGGCGCGGTGTCAAGCTATCGAAGCGTTGGATTTTATGCTAATGGACGGTGCTCGGGCGGGAAAACGGGCAGGAAACGCCGCGAAAAGGCGCGGATAATCGGAGAAAATACGGGGGCAGACAAACAAAAACCGCCCACCGGTCGTACCGGCGGGCGGTTTTCATCTCGCTGCCGTCAGGGCAGCGTTGCGGGTATCAGTTAGGCAACGGCGGCCTGGTAGCGGCGCTCGACGTCTTCCCAGTTGATGACGTTGAAGAACGCTGCGATGTAGTCCGGGCGCTTGTTCTGGTACTTGAGGTAGTAGGCGTGCTCCCAGACGTCCAGCCCCAGAATCGGCGTGTTGCCGTGAGAAATCGGGCTGTCCTGGTTGAGGGTGTTTTCCACTACCAGCTTCTTGTCGGACGTGACGGATAGCCATGCCCAGCCGCTGCCGAAGCGACCCAGCGCCGCCTTTTTCAGCGCTTCCTGAAAGGCTTCGTAACCGCCCAGCTCGGCATCGATGGCCTTGGCCACGTCACCGTGGGGCTGACCGCCGCCGCTGGGCGACATCATTTGCCAGAACATGGTGTGGTTGGCAACGCCGCCACCGTTGTTGATCACGGCCTGGCGCTTGTCTTCCGGTACACGGCTCAGATCGGCCAGCAGCTCTTCCACCGGCACGTCTTCCAGCCCCGTGCCTTCGAGGGTGGCGTTGAGGTTGTTGACGTAGGTGTTGTGGTGACGCGAATGGTGAATTTCCATGGTCAGCGCGTCGATGTGCGGCTCGAGTGCATCGTAAGCGTAGGGTAGTTCGGGCAGTGTATGTGCCATTGTCTTACTCTCCTTGCGTTATGATGTTGCCTTGCTTTTGTTGCCACCTGACAAGATGCGGACGGGTCGGGGGGATTTCAACCACCGACACCATGGGTAGGCGTGGGTAGGCGAGCTGAATGATATTAGCTTTTCCTTGACCCAGCGTTATCGTCAACTATTGCCAGTATAGCGAATGCGCCGCACGGAAAAAAGCCGCTGCCGGCTGGCCTCGATTCCCGACGGCATGCCGACAGCGGCTCCAGGACCCGGCGCGTGCCGCGTCAGCTATCCTCGAGCTTGCCTTCCAGCTCGGGCAGTATCTCGAACAGGTCCCCGACCAGGCCGTAATCGGCGACCTGGAAGATGGGCGCGTCCTCATCCTTGTTGATGGCGGCAATCACTCGGGAATCCTTCATCCCCGCCAGGTGCTGGATGGCACCGGAAATCCCTACGGCAATATACAGATCGGGCGCGACAATCTTGCCCGTCTGGCCCACCTGCATATCGTTGGGCACAAAGCCGGCATCCACCGCCGCGCGGGATGCCCCTACCGCAGCACCGAGCTTGTCGGCGACGGTATTGAGCAGACGGAAGTTATCGCCGTTGCCCATGCCGCGACCGCCGGAAATGACCACCGGTGCCGCGCTCAGGTCGGGACGGTCGCTTTCGGCCAGCGTTTCCTTGACGAAAACCGAGAGTTCGTTGCTGACACTCTGTTCCACGGCCTCGATCGCGGCGCTATCCTCGCTTTCGCCCACGGCGTCAAAGCCGGTGGCCCGCACGGTGATGACCTTCAGCGCGTCCTCGCTCTGCACCGTGGCAATGGCGTTGCCGGCGTAGATCGGACGCTTGAAGGTATCGGCAGACTCCACGGCAATAATGTCCGACAGCTGGGCGACATCCTTCAGCGCGGCGACCCGCGGGAGCACGTTCTTGCCGTTGGTCGAAGCGGCGGCGAGCAAATGGCTGTAGTCGTCCGCCAGCGCGACCAGCAGCTCGCTCAGAGGCTCGGCCAGCTGATGCGCCAGCACGCCGTCGTCGGCCACGCGCACCCGGCTGACGCCGTCCAGCCGCGCGGCTGCATCCGCTACGCCGCCAACGCCCTCACCCGCGACGAGCACGTCGATATCGCCGCCGATTGCCTTTGCCGCCGCGACCACGTGAGCGGTTGCGCCGTCCAGCACGCCATCCTGATGTTCAGCCAGAACCAGAATACTCATCAAATCACCTTGGCTTCGTTCTTGAGTTTGTCCAGGAGCTCGTCAACGGAGTCCACCTTAACGCCACCCTGGCGCTCGGCCGGCGGCTCGACCTTGAGCAGGTTGAGCTTGTTGGATACGTCAACGCCCAGATCCTCGGGAGTTTTCACGTCCAGCGGCTTTTTCTTGGCCTTCATGATATCCGGCAGCTTGGCGTAGCGCGGCTCGTTCAAGCGCAGGTCAGTGGTGACAATCGCCGGCAGGCTCAGCTCGAGCGCCTGCAGACCGCCGTCAATTTCACGGCTGACATGCAATTTGCCGTCCTCGACATCAACCTGCGAAGCGAAAGTGCCCTGGGCACGCCCGGTCAGCGCTGCCAGCATCTGCCCGGCCTGGTTGTTGTCGGTATCGATGGACTGTTTGCCGAGAATCACCAGCTCGGGCGCTTCTTCATCGACCAGTTTGGCCAGCGCCTTCGCCGCGCCCAGCGACTCCACGCGTTCTTCGCTCTGGACGTGGATGGCCCGGTCGGCGCCCAGCGCCAGCGCCGTCCGCAGCTGTTCCTGGGCTGATTTGGGACCAACGGTCGCCACCACGATTTCACTGGCAACCCCTTTTTCCTTGAGCCGCACCGCTTCTTCCACGGCAATCTCGCAGAAGGGGTTCATGGCCATCTTGACGTTGGTGAGGTCAACGTCGGACTGATCCGGCTTGACACGGATCCTGACGTTATAGTCGATGACGCGTTTGACCGCGACGAGTACTTTCATGGTGTCCTCGCTTGGTTATGTTGCAGATTCCCGCTGCATGGTCGCTGCAACGCTATGTGTTCCGTTTCAGGCCTGCGGAACCGCATACCGGGGCCTCACAGACCGCTGTTCAACCCCGACCTGCCGCGACAGGCCCCGATCCGAGCGCATACGACTCGGCTGTTTCCCGGTTCGAAGGTATCTCGAAGGTATCAAGGTGATGGTACCCGGGTTGGATAATGTGCCACAGTTGGTATTCCAGCAAAAATATAGACGAAAAGCGAGATTGTATATATTAACCCGGCGATACCGGCACAGCAGGGCCCATAATACGCCACGGGCCCGGGCGCTCCGCACCGGCATACGCCCATCGCAGTGATCGAAGGGTGGCGCCGTTTCCTCTATTATGCGGATCAGGGCAGTGACCCTGAAGCAAACGATTGTTTAAAGTAAGTGATGCATTAGTCGTACCCGTTTTTAACTATCCTGATCACGGCAGGCAAGGAGAACAACGATGGAAAACGTGGAACGTGACGTAATGGAGTTTGATGTCGTCATCGTGGGCGCCGGACCGGCAGGGCTTTCCTCCGCCTGCCGGCTGATGCAGCAGGCCAACAGCGCCGAACGCGAGCTGAGCGTCTGCGTGGTGGAGAAAGGCTCCGAGGTTGGCGCGCACATCCTCTCCGGCGCCATTTTTGAACCCCGGGCGCTGGACGAACTTTTCCCCGACTGGGCCGAGCGTGGCGCTCCGCTGGACACCCCCGCCGTGCGCGATGAAGTCTATATGCTCAGGGACGACCAAAAGGCCTGGAAAATGCCCGGCGCGGTAGTGCCCAAAAGCATGCATAACACCGGCGACGGCGTGACCCGCTACGTGGCCAGCGCGGGCAACCTGTGCCGCTGGCTCGCGGAGCAGGCCGAAGCGCTCGGCGTGGATGTATTCCCCGGCTTTGCCGCTCAGCATTCGATCATTGAAGACAACCGCGTGGCCGGGATCATCACCGGCGACATGGGCGTTGCCGCCGACGGCACCCCCAAGGACGGCTACATGCCCGGCATGGAGCTTCGCGCCCGCTATACGCTGTTTGCCGAAGGCGCGCGGGGCCATCTGGGCGAGGAGCTGATCGAGCACTTTTCACTGGATGAAGGCAGCGACCCCCAGCACTACGGCCTCGGCCTCAAGGAACTCTGGGAAGTGCCCGCCGAACAGCACGAGCCGGGGCTGGTGCTGCACGGTACCGGCTGGCCCCTCGAAGGCGACACCCACGGCGGCTGGTTTTTATATCATGCCGATAACCGCCAGGTGGTGGTCGGGCTGATTCTGGATCTGTCCTACAGCAACCCCTACGTCTCGCCATTCGACGAATTCCAGCGCATGAAGCATCACCCGGTGCTCAGCCGTCATCTGACGGGCGGCAAGCGTCTGGCCTACGGCGCACGCGCTCTGACCAAGGGCGGCTTCAACTGCCTGCCGCGCATGACCTTCCCGGGCGGGCTGCTGATCGGCTGCGATGCCGGCACGCTCAACTTTGCCAAAATCAAGGGGCTGCATACCGCGATGAAGTCCGGCATGGTCGCCGCCGAAAGCGTCTTCGAGGCGCTGGAAGCCGGCGATGAAGGCGGCAGCGAACTGACCGGCTTCACTACCCGGTGGCAGAACAGCTGGGCCTTTGCCGAACTCCGCGACAGCGCCAGTTTCGGTCCGGCCATTCACCGCTACGGCGATATGCTGGGCGGCGCGTACAACTTCATCAATCAGCTGGTGGGCAACCGCCTGCCCAACGTCCACGACACCGGCAGCGATCACGCCATGCTCAAGCCTGCCGGGGAATGCACGCCCATCGAGTATCCCAAACCCGACGGCAAGCTATCCTTTGACAAGACCTCGTCGGTTTATCTCTCCAACACCAACCACGAAGAAAACCAGCCCTGCCACCTGCAGCTGGACGACCCGGCGTTGCCCATACGCGACAACCTGCCGAAATACGCCGAGCCGGCCCAGCGCTACTGCCCGGCCGGGGTCTACGAGATCGTCGAAGACGATAACGGCGAGCCGAAATTCCAGATCAACTTCCAGAACTGCGTGCACTGCAAGACCTGCGACATCAAGGATCCGGCGCAGAACATTCGCTGGGTGGCGCCCGAAGGCGGCGGCGGGCCGAACTACCCCAATATGTAGCCGTCTTCGAATATCCCGCCATATTCCGACATTCAGCCGTCTACCGGCCCTGTCAGGCGCTTTCCGTGACAGGGCCCTTTTCGACGCAACGGCCGGGATTCAGCGGCCGGCATCCTCATTGCCGGTCGCTACCGGACGCTCGCCGCTGCTGATCCAGTCGCTCCATGAGCCGGCATAGAGCCGGGGCAGCTCGCGCCCTGCCACGGCATAGGCCAGCACATTATGACAGGCCGTGATGCCGGAGCCGCAGTAGGCCACGACCGCCGATGCATCGGGCAGCTCGGCTTCCAGCGTCGTTGCCGGTTTGAACACGCCGTCGGCGGTCAGATTATCGGCGCTGGGCCGAGACGCGGCGCCGGGGATATGCCCGGCGAGCGGATCGACCGGCTCGCTGTCACCGCGAAAGCGTGCCGCTGCCCGGGCATCCACCGGCAGCATCGTGCCTTTGGCCACGGCATCGGCGTCGACCCGGGCGCTGTGGTCAAACCGGGGCTGCCAGTCGCTCGGCGTCGGGATGCCATCATGCGCCGTTTTTTCACCGGCGGTCCATTCACCGCCCTGCTGCTGCCAGACCTCTACCCCGCCGTCCAGCACCCGGACGTCGGGATGGCCGGCCCAGACCGCGAGCATCCACCAGGCGCGCGCCGCCGCCAGCTGACCGCCTCGATCGTCGTACACCACGACCGGTCGAGCGGGGTCAATGCCCAGGCGCTGCACCACAGCGGTAAACGCCGCGGGATCAGGCAGCGGGTGACGACCGCCCTGCCCGGCGGCTCCCGCCAGGTCGCGGTCGAGATCCAGATGCCGGCTGGCGGGCAGATGCCCGTCGCGCCAGAGCTGCTCGCCGGCAGCGGCATCGTCCAGCCGGGCACGGCAGTCCAGAAGTTGTGGCGGCTCGGTACTCGCCAGGGCATCCTGCAGTGCCTGGGCCGTTATCAGGGGATTTTGCATGGTTGGCTCCCGTCACATGGGCAGATGGGCTGTGCCGCCGACCGCTAACCGGGGGCGGCGTCCAGCGGCTCGATGGGCGCACGGCGGGCGATCAGGCGTCGCCGCCCGGCGCGCAGAAAACGCACGTCGATGACCGGATCATCCGGATTACCTTCGACCGTGGCGACTTCACCGTCGCCAAACACCGCATGGCGGAGTCGCTGACCGGGGAAAAACATCGTCGCCCGACCGGCTTGAGGGGCGGGCGATACGTCCGCCACGGAGGCGGCGGTCAGAGTGATATCCTCACGCTCCAGCGCCGCCAGATAGCGGCCCGCCAGCTCTGGGCAGGTCACCGCCAGCGGCGTATCAACCACCCCTTGCCCGGCCAGCCGACCAGCCACGGCCATGCTGTCCTGCCAGGCGGACTCACCGATGAAGCGGCTGGGGCGATGCTCGCCGCCGTCATGCAGCAGCTGAAGCTCTTCCCGGGCGCGGGTAATCCCTACGTAAAACAGCCGGCGCTCTTCTTCCAGACGCTCGTCGGTGAGCGGATTATCGCGGCTATAGTGGGGAAAGTCTTCCTCGTTGACCCCGGCCACGGAGACCAGCGGCCACTCAAGCCCCTTGGCCGCATGCACCGTACTGATGCGTATGCCCTCGGCCTGGTTTTGTACCGGCCGCTGCAACAGCTCGATAAACGCATCCGGATCGTCGACGCTTTGGGCCTGTTCGATGAGTACGTCCAGCAGGCGGACATCTTCCTCGCCCTTGTCGCGCCGCGCCGCTGCGCGTTTTAGGACCTTTTCCGCCTCGACGCTATCGACGATGTGGCGTAGAAGCCTGGCCGGGGGCCAGGCACCCAGTCGGGGTAGTTCGCACAGCAGCGTCCAGCGTTTTTTCAGCGTTTTGCGCTGCATGGGTTTGAGCTCGGTCAGCAACGGATCGCTGCGCTCGGGCCAGTGCTGGGTCTCGGCCAGGCGACAGGCCAGCCGCCAGAGACGCTCCCGCGCCACAAAAGTGGTGGGCTGAGAAAGCAGCAGCAGCAATAGTGCCGGATCATGCAGCCCGGCCGGCTGCCGCGCCAGCCCGAGATACCCGGCCAGCGCCTGCACCAGCGGCAGGCGAAAGACAAAGCGGTCTTCCCGGGCCAGGCAAAACGGCAGCCCGGCCTGCAGCAACGCCAGCTGGAAGGGAACCGACAGCGCCCAGCTACGCACCAGCAGGCAGCTTTCGGCCAGCTTGCGCCCCCGGGCCTGCCAATCACTCAGCGCATCCAGCAGGGCGCGCGTGCCCTGGCCCACCGACACCCGGGTCGCCGGGGTAGTATCGCCGGGCAGGCAGAGCTGGTCGGGGCGGCGCCGATTGGCGGCAATCGCATGGTTGGCGGCCAACGCCAGGGCGTGGCCGTGACGAAAGGTTACCGAAAGCGGATAGTCGGTCGCCGTACCAAAGGTCGCGGTAAAATCGGTCAACATGGTGTCGGGGTGGGCGCCGCGCCATTCATAGATGCACTGATTGGCATCGCCCACCGCCATGACGTCGGCCTGCTGCCCCGCGAGCAGCGCCAGCAGCCGCTGCTGGGCGGCATTGATATCCTGATACTCGTCGATGATGACGTGGTCGAGAAACCCTCTGACCCGAGCGCGCAACGTGCTGTCGGCTTCCAGCGCCCTGAGCGGGCGATACAACAGGTCGGCATAGGTCATCACGCCGTCGGCGTACAGCAGGCGTTCGGCTTCTGCAAAGGCCGCGGGAAAATAGTCGGTATCGTCGTCGAGATCCAGACGCGCATAGAGGTCGGCCGGCCCGGTCATCTCGGCCTTGACCAGCGCGCAGTAGTGCGCCAGCGTTTCCAGCCGGTCGCCCTCCAGCGCGGCATCCCGGCGCTCACGCTGGTGTTCCAGCACGTTGAGACTCGCCTGGCGCAGCAGGCGCTCGATCTGCCAGTCGGCCGACAGCAGCCGGCGGGGTTCCAGCACGCCCCAGCGGCAGAGGCTTTGCGTCAGCCGGTGCCCCAGGGAGTGAAAGGTGCGCACGTCGGGCAGTACCTGCCCGGCCGGCGCCATGCTGCCCAGCCGGCGCTGGAAGTCATCCCTGGCCGAACGGTTGAACATCAGCACCAGCATGCGCCGGGGCGCCACGCCCCGGGCCAGCAGATGCAGCACCCGAGCCGCCATGGTCGTGGTCTTGCCCGCGCCCGCCACCGCCGCTACCCGGGCGTGACCGCCCGGATGGCGGATCACTGCCTGCTGCTGCGCCGTCAACGTCACGGCGCGATGCCCGCCTCGTCGGCCTTCAGCGTGCCCAGCACATGCCAGACGCCGCCGCTGACGATGCCGATATCCACGCGGCCGTCGTCCCGCCGACGGGATTCGGCCGCGTCCACCAGCTGATAGTAGACGTTGCGGTGCAGGCGGGCTTCGAGGCCAAAGCGCACCGGCACTTCGGGGGCGTCATCGCCGCCGGGCGTGCGGCTCATCGTCAGGGGATGTTCGGCATTGAGTATCAGCTCATCGCCCTGCCCGGTGACAAGCCGCCAGTCATCGCCATCCCGCTCCGCCGTGACAATGGTCAGCGGGCGGTCTTCGACTTCGATACGCACCCGCTCGGCGGGAGTCACCAGGCAGACGCCTTCGGGGTCGCGGCGCATGAGACTCGCCAGAAGACGTACCAGCCGGGGACGCGCGAACGGCGTACCTTCGTGCCACCAGCTGCCATCGGCCTTGATGACCAGCGGCATATCGCCACAAAACGGCGGCTGCCACTGATCCACCGGCGGAATGGCCGCCGCCTGACCGCCGTGCTGAAGCAAACGATCCAGATTCATGCTGACCTTCTCCTTCCTGCTGTAACGACGACGCCGGTAGAGCGGCACCTGTCCCGCAGGCCGCTGTGCATGCCTGCGTGGTTCACGCCCTGCTCTTCATGCCCTGTTATTCATACCCCTGCTACTCATGCCTGTTCTTCATGATTACAGGTATTCATGACTATAAGGTATTCATGGTTACAGGTATTTATGATCACAGGCATTCATGGCGACAGGAGCCCGGCCCGGGTCAGCGACTCGCGCTGGCCCGGCGTGGCGTCCGGCGACGCGGCGCGAAACAGATGATAAAAGTTGGCCGTGGTCTGCATGGCCAGCTCGTCAACGCTGATGCCCCGCGCTTCGGCAATGCATTCGGCCACGTTGACCACCCAGGCCGGCTCGTTGGGCTTTCCCCGGTGCGGCACCGGGGCCAGATAGGGGCTGTCGGTTTCGATCAGCAGACGATCCAGCGGCAGCCGGGCCGCCACGTCGCGCAACGCGGTCGCGCTGGCGAAGGTAACAATGCCCGACAGCGAGATATAAAAGCCCAGCCCCACGGCCCGGCGTGCCATGTCCAGATCCTCGGTAAAGCAGTGCAGCACGCCGCCGACCTGCGGATCAATATGCTTTTCCAGCAGCGCCAGCGTATCCTCGCGGGCTTCCCGCGTGTGCACGATCACCGGCAGTTCGAGCTCGCGCGCGGCCATCAGGTGACGCTCGAAACGGGCGTACTGAACCGCTTCCGGCACGCTGTCGCGGTAGTGGTAATCCAGCCCGGTCTCGCCGATGGCAACCGCCTGGTAGTCGTTTGCGGCTTCGCGGATGGCCTCAACGTCGGGCTCGACCGCCGGCGTGTGCAAGGGGTGCAGCCCCGCCGATATGACCACATCCTCGTGCTCGCGGCCGATGGCCGCCAGCGCGGGCATATCGTCAAGGCTGACGCACACGGCGAGAAACTGACTGACGTGGGCTTCCCGAGCAGCGCTCAGGGTAGCGGCAAGGTCGCCGCCGTGGGTCTTGTCCGACAGGCGGTCAAGATGGCAATGGGAATCAACAAACATGCTTGGCTTCGCAGTTGGCAGACGGCGCGGGCAAGCGCCGTGTTACAGGGTATAGGACGGCGGTGCGGTATCCAGCTGGCCGGCCAGCCGGGCTTCTATCTGATCGCGGACGTTGTAGTCCTGCTGGCTGAAATGCACGCCAATGCCCGGTATACGCCGGCCCGATACGCCTTCCGGCGAGATCCATACCACCTCGGCATGCACCGTCAGCTGTTGCGTATCATCCGGCAGCGTCAGCAGCAATACGATCGGGTCGCCCAGCGCATGATAGCGCCGGGTGGGCACAAAGAGGCCGCCCCGCTCAAGAAACGCCATGTAGGCCCCCAGCAGGGTGGGCATGTCGGGAATGCTGAGCGCCAGCGCCTTTTGCGTGCTCATCGATATGCCTCCTTGGCGTCTGATGCCTTCAGCGCCCGATGCCGGCAACCGCCGTAGCGTTCATGGAGCTCAGGAGCGTAGCAGTGCCGACCAGCGAATCAGCCATGCCTCGAGCACCAGCTGCGGATTGGGATTGCCGCCCACGGCCAGCAGGCGACGCTGCTCCAGGGCGTAGTCCAGCAGCCGGAACCAGTCCTGTAGCCGGGCATTTTTTACCGCCTGGCGATACAGCGGCACCAGATCGGGATTTTTCAGCGAACCCTCATCGCCGGCCATGCCGAAGCCGATGAGATCTTCCAGCCAGGCAATACCGTACCACAGGATGGCGTCTACCGCCTGGCGGTCAAGCCGCGCCGCCTCGGAGACCGGCTCGGCCCCGCGCACCAGCTGCTCGAAGCAGTCGTGTAGCTGCTGGCGCAGGGCGCGCTGTGCAGGGTCGGCGAGTTCCAGTGCCAACAGCGGCAGCCCGCCGGCGACCTGCCACCAGAAGCGCGCCTCGTCGTCGCTGTGCAGCTGCTCGCGCAGCCAGCCACCGCAGTGCTCAAACGCCACCGGAGCCAGCGACCACTGCTGGCAGCGTGAGCGAATAGTGGGCAGCAGGCGCGACGGCACATCGGCGAGCAGCAGAAACAGCGTGCTGGCACCCGGCTCTTCCAGACTTTTCAGCAGCGCATTGCTGGCAGCGACGTTCATGGCTTCCGCGGGGCTGATCACCACTACGCGGTAGCCGCTTTGCTGGGCCGTCTGGCTGATAAAGCGGTTGACCTCGCGCACCGGGTCAATACGAATCTGCCGCTTGCCGTCTTCCGGGGAAATACGTAGCAGATCGGGATGATAGCCCGCCGCCAGCATTCGGCAGCCGTGGCATTCACCGCAGGCCACCGCGCCCTGCCCGGCGCACAGGGTGCGCGCAACCAGGGCGTCGGCCAGCCTCTGCTTGCCCACGCCGTGGGGGCCGCTGAACAGCAGCGCATGGGGGAAGCGCCCGCTCTGCTCCAGCTGCCACAGCTGCTGCCAGAGTTCGGCGTGCCAGGGCAGCGGCGCCGACAGCTCGGTTGAAGATGCTAACGCCATGACGCGATCCGGGTTTCCAGCAGGTCATCCAGCTGCGTCTGAACAGCTTCCAGCGAACGCGCCGCATCCACCCGGGCAAAACGCCCCGGCTCGGCTTCGGCACGCTGCCGATAGCCTTCCCGCACGGCGGCAAAAAAGTCCCGCTGCTCGCGCTCGAAGCGATCGCGCTGGCCCCCGCCGCTGTCCAGCCGCGAGCTGACGCGCCGGGATGCGGCCTCCACGGGCATGTCCAGCAGGATGGTGAGATCGGGCGTGAGCCCTGCCTGAACAAAATGCTCCAGGGTGGCGATGCGCTGGTTATCCAGGCCGCGCCCCGCGCCCTGATAGGCATAGGTGGCGTCGGTAAAACGATCGCAGACGACCCAGGCGCCCCGCGCCAGCGCCGGGCGGATTTTCTCCGCCAGATGCTGGGCGCGAGCGGCGAACATCAGCAGCAGCTCGGCGTCGGAGCAAAGCGGCTCGGCAGGCGCGGGATCCAACAACAGCTCACGAATCGCTTCGCCCCGGGGCGTGCCGCCCGGTTCCCGGGTGGCGACCACCTCCAGCCCCCGGGCTTTCAGCCAGGCGGTGACAAAGGCAACGTTGGAGGATTTGCCCACTCCCTCGCCGCCTTCCAGGGTAATCAAGCGTCCACGCTCTGTCATGAGTATTCCACCCGGAGAGACAGTGCTCCGCGTATCGGGGAATCGGGGATAACGCGATGGTTCATGCTGCTGTCAGTCCTTGCCACGACGAATATAGCGATTTACCGCATTATTATGCTCGCGCAGGCTGCGCGAAAAATGGTGCGAGCCATCCCCCGTGGCGACAAAATACAGGGTGTTGCCGGGCTCGGGATTCACCGCCGCTTTCAGCGCCGACTCGCCGGGCATGGCAATGGGGGTTGGCGGCAGGCCGTCAATCACATAGGTATTGTACGGCGTTTCTTCCCGCAGGTCGGCCCGGGTAATGTTGCCGTCATAGCGGCTTCCCATGCCGTAAATCACCGTCGGGTCGGTCTGTAGCCGCATCCCCCGGGCCAGGCGACGCTTGAACACTCCGGCAATTTTCCCGCGCTCGTCAGGGTCGCCGGTTTCGCGTTCGATCAGCGAGGCCATGATCAGGGCTTCGTAGGGCGTATCAAACGGCAGCTCATCGGCGCGCTCCTGCCAGGCTTGGTCGAGCATCCGCTCCATGCGCTGGTAGGCCCGGCGCAGGATATCGGCATCGCTCATGCCGCGGTGATACTGATAGGTATCGGGAAAAAACCGGCCCTCGGGGTGCGCCTGGGCGGCGTCGATCAGCGCCATGATTTCGTCATCGCTCATATCGGCCGTGCGGTGCGCCAGCTTTGGCGCCGCGTTCAGGCGTTCGCGCATCTGCGCGAATGTCCAGCCTTCGGGCACGGTCAGCGAATAGGTTACCACCCGGTTGCTGCCCAGCAGCGTCATCATCTCGCGGCTGCTCATTTCCGGCGTCAGCCGGTATTCGCCTGCATGCAGGGTGGGCACCCGGTCGGGCGCCACGCGGGCCAGCAGCTTCAGCGCCCAGGGGGCGGATATAACGCCCCGCTGGCCCAGCTCGGTCACCACGCGATTGAAGCCGGCACCGTCGGGCACCTGATAGAGCATGGACTCATCCAGCTGAAGAGGCGCCGCGAGGCGATCCTGCCAGTAGGCATAGCCTCCCGCCACGCAGGCGCCACCCAGCACGCCCAGCAGACACAGCGCTGTCACGATGCGTTTCACCGATACGCCTCCCGAAACCGCCCGATCACTCGATCAGTCATCCGCCTGGAGCTTTTTGAACAGCAGCGAGCCGTTGGTGCCGCCAAAGCCAAAGGAGTTGGTCAGCGCCACGTCGATACGCATGTTGCGCGCGGTATGCGGCACATAGTCGAGCCGGCAGCCTTCCTGGAGGTTGTCGAGGTTGATCGTCGGCGGAGCGACCTGATCACGGATGGACAGCACGCTGAATACGGCCTCGACCGCGCCGGCCGCGCCCAGCAGGTGACCGATCATCGACTTGGTGGAGCTCACCGCTACGTTGGCCGAGGCCTCGCCCATGACGCGCTCGACGGCGCGGCTTTCGGCAAGGTCGCCGGCCGCCGTCGACGTGCCGTGGGCGTTGATGTAGTCGACGTCGGCGGGATCAACGCCGGCGTCCCGAATAGCGTTGTGCATGGACAGCGCCGCACCGCTGCCGTCCTCGGGCGGCGAGGTCATGTGGAAGGCATCATCGCTCATGCCAAAGCCGCTCATCTCGGCGTGGATCGTCGCCCCGCGCGCCAGGGCGTGTTCGTACTCTTCCAGCACCATGACGCCGGCACCGTCGGACAGCACAAAGCCGTCGCGGTCGGCATCCCAGGGGCGGCTGGCCGCTTCGGGCTCATCGTTGCGCGTGGACAGCGCCCGCGCTGCGGAAAAGCCGCCCAGGCCCAGCGGGGTTGTGGCCATTTCGGCCCCGCCGCAGACCATGACGTCGGCGTCGCCGTAGGCGATGGTGCGCGCCGCGTAGCCGATGTTGTGGGTTCCGCTGGTGCAGGCGGTGGTAATGGCAATATTGGGCCCCTTGAAGCCGTGCTGGATCGCCATGTTGCCCGAAATCATGTTGATGATGGAGCCGGGCACGAAAAACGGCGAAACGCGACGCGGGCCGCTCTTTTCCAGCGCCTTGTGGTTGTGCTCGATCATCGGCAACCCGCCGATCCCCGACCCGATGGCGACGCCGATGCGCTCGGCGTTGTCCTCGCGACATTCGATGCCCGAGTCGCTGATCGCCTGGGCCCCGGCCGCCATGCCGTACTGGATGAACAGGTCCATCTTGCGGGCGTCCTTGGGATTCAGATAGGCGCCGATATCAAAGTTCTTGACCGACCCGCCAAAGCGCGTATTGAAACCGCTGGTATCAAAGTGCTCGATCGGGGCGATACCGCTTTTTCCGGCGACGATATTGGCCCAGGATTCTTCGACGGTATTGCCGACCGGGGTCACCAGGCCTAGCCCGGTTACCACTACCCTTTTTCGTGCCATCAGCTTTCCTCCAGGCATCCTTGGTGACGTAACCCGCTTGGGGCATGGGCTGCAGCGCAGCAGCGCAGATATCAGGCAACGTAGCAGGCAACAGCGTATAACGGACGCCATGATAACGTAACCGGCGACTGACTGTATGGCCCGTTCAATGCGGCCTGCTCAACTCGCCCTGTTTATCGGTCAATCAGGTTCATCGGTCAATCAGGCGAGCAGCCAAACAAAAAGCCGCCCATGACAGGACGGCTTTTATGTGGGCGATTACACCGCCCGACCTTGTTGCCTCGACACGACGCTTACTGGTTGGCGTTGACGTAGTCGACCGCTTCCTGAACCGTAGTGATCTTCTCGGCTTCCTCGTCGGGAATTTCGGTGTCGAACTCTTCTTCCAGCGCCATGACCAGCTCGACGGTGTCAAGCGAATCAGCACCCAGGTCTTCGGTAAAGGAAGAACTGCTCTGGATGTCCTCTTCCTTAACGTTCAGGCGCTCTGCCACAACCTTCTTTACGCGCTCTTCAATGGTACTCATCAACCTACTCCAGTCATTCTCGTTGGCCGCCTTGCCGCGACCATGGGGAAACCGCAAGCCAAAAGCTGCGGGTAGTTTATAGACGCCCCCGGGCTGACGCAACCGCCAGAACCAGGGGCATCAACGCATATTCATGCCGCCGTTGACGTGCAGCGTCTCGCCGGTGATATAGCCGGCGCTGTCGCTGGTCAAAAAGCCCACGGCCGCGGCGATTTCAGCGGGCTCCGCCAGACGTGCCAGGGGCACGCGGTCGAGCATTGCCTGTTTCTGCTCCGCGGGCAACGCCTCCGTCATGTCGGTTGCCACAAAGCCGGGGGCCACCGCATTGACGGTAATCGCCCGGGAAGCCACTTCGTGCGCCAGCGCACGGCTGAAACCTTCCATACCGGCCTTGGCGGCGGCATAGTTGCTCTGGCCGATGTTACCCATCGAGGCAACCACGGAACTGATCGACACGATACGCCCGAAGCGGGCTTTGGTCATACCGCGCATGCAGGCCTTGCTCACACGGTAGACAGAGCTGAGGTTGGTGTCCATGACCTCGCTCCACTGGTCTTCCTTCATGCGCATCAGCAGATTGTCGCGGGTGATACCGGCGTTGTTGACCAGAATCGTGGGGGCGCCGAAGCGCTCACCGATCGCCTTGAGCACATCGGCAATGCTCTCCGAGTCGGTGACATCGAGGCACATCCCGGCGCCTTCAATCCCGGCTGCACCGAGATCGGCGTCGATTTTCTCCGCCCCCGACTCGCTGGTCGCCGTGCCCACTACCAGACGCCCCTGGCGGCCCAGCTCGTGCGCCACCGCACGGCCGATGCCGCGCGAGGCCCCGGTTACCAGCGCCACGCGGCGTGGCGATGTCGTGTTTTCCTGTGTCATTGCGCTATGCCTTTCCTGGTATATGCCCTTGCGTTATGCCTGATGTACGCCCTGCCTGTACGCCGGCCGATCCGGCCACTGGCGGCCGGTATGCTAGGCGTTGCTTTCCAGCTCGGCGCGCGCCAGCTCCAGCGCCGCATCGAGACTATCGGGATCGTTGACCGCCAGCCCCTTGCTGCCGCGTACAATACGCTTGTTCAGCCCCGTCAGCACCTTGCCCGGACCGCATTCGATGAAGGTGCCTGCGCCTTTTTCCTGCATGGCCAGCACGCAGTCGCTCCAGCGTACCGGCTGATACAGCTGTTCGATAAGCCGCGTACGCAGCGTATCGGTGTCATCGTGGGCCCTGGCATCCACATTCTGAATGACCGTGTAGCGCGGTGAGCGCAGCTGGATATCGTTCATGGCGTCGGCCAGGCGCTCCGCTGCGGGCCGCATCAGCGCACAGTGCGACGGCACCGATACCGGAAGCGCCATGGCGCGTTTGGCGCCGGCCTGCTGGCAGGCGGTAATGGCGCGCTCCACGGCCGCCTTGCCGCCGGCAATCACGACCTGCCCCGGCGCATTGTAGTTAACCGCCGCTACCACTTCACCCTGGGCGGCATCGGCACAGGCCTTTTCCACCGCCTCGTTATCCAGGCCGAGGATGGCGGCCATGCCGCCCTCTCCCTGTGGCACCGCCTCCTGCATGGCTTCGCCGCGCAGGCGCACCAGCCGAATGCCTTCGGCAAAGCCCATCACGCCGGCGCATACCATGGCGCTGTATTCGCCAAGGCTGTGCCCCGCCATGACGTCGGGACGCGGACCTTCAAGCTCCTGCCATACGCGCCAGATTGCCACGCTGGACGCCAACAGCGCCGGCTGCGTGCACGCCGTTGCGTTCAGAGAGGCTTCCGGGCCTTCCTGAACCACTTCCCAGAGGTCATAGCCCAGGGCATCCGACGCTTCGTTGAACGTGGTCCCGACCACGCTGTAGCGCTCGGCCAGCTCACGCAGCATTCCCGGCTGCTGAGAGCCTTGCCCGGGAAACATGAGGGCAAGGGGTTGAGACATGTGGTTCACCTTTGCTCTGGTTGGCTTTTCGTGGCATTGGCCGCTTTCATGGTACCGCCTGCCAGCGCTCGGCCATGCGCGCCGGGAGGTCGTGTTCGACTTCCTGAACGGCGCGCAGAATGGCGTAGTAAAACCCTTCCGCCTGCGCGCCGCCGTGACTCTTGATCACGATCCGGGAAAGCCCCAGCAGGCTGGCGCCGTTATAACGTACCGGATCCAGCTCGCGTTTCAGACGCTTCAGCACGGGCCGGGCCAGAAGACTGGCGAGCCGCCCGCGCAGCCGCGACTCGAACGCTGCCTGAACTCGCTCTACCAGCATGCCGGCCAGCCCTTCGCTGGACTTGAGAACGGCATTGCCGACAAAGCCGTCGCAGACCATGACGTCAATGTCGCCGCTGAATATATCGCCGCCCTCGGCGTAGCCGCTGTAGGCAAAGGCGCCGCGAGCGGCCTGGCCGCGCAGCAGGGCATCGGCCTCGCGGACGCCGGCGCTACCCTTGGTGGCTTCAGCGCCCACGTTGAGCAACGCCACGCGCGGGGTCTCGATGCCGTCCACGGACTGCGCCATGGCGGCGCCCATGAAGGCAAACTCCACCAGCCGCCGCGCCGGCGAATCGACGTTGGCGCCCAGATCGAGCAGGTAGCACTGCCCCTGCTGCCGTGCCGGAATTGCCGTGCTGATTGCCGGACGTCCGATACCCGGCAGCGTTCCCGGCACGCGACGCGACAGCGCCACAAGCGCCGCCGTATTGCCGGCGCTTACCGCCGCATCAACGCCGCGACGCTCATTCAGGGCATCGAGCATCTGCGCCATGCTGCTGTCCTGCCCGTGGCGCAGCGCCCATGCCGCCGTCGCGCACTGGGGCACGGCATCACCGGCATCGCGGGGTATTAAACGTGACGTTGCCGCAGCCAAGGGCTGCGGCAAGCGCGAAAGCTCGGCCACGACATGGCGATAGGGGCCAAACAGCTCAAGCGTCAGCGCGGGCACTGCCCGCACTGCCAGAGCGGCACCCTGGATGACGGCGCGAGAGCCGCGATCCCCACCCATGGTATCAATGGCTATACGCATGGCGCGCCGCCGGGCTGCCTGACCACGCAGAATGTCGCTGGTTTATACCTCGACAACCTTGCGGCCGCGATAGTAACCGTCCGCCGCAACGTGGTGACGACGATGGGTGGTGCCGGTTTCCTTGTCCTGAGACAGGGTCGGGGCGCTGAGCGAATCGTGGCTGCGACGCATGCCGCGAGTGGAACGGGTCTTGCGGTTCTTTTGAACTGCCATGGGTGATTACTCCAGGGGGTTATGAAATCAAGGTGCCTGTAACCTGTTAGCCGGCACAGCGCCTGCTGCGCAGATCGCTATTTGTCTTTCAGGTTGCCCTTGAGGGCGCCAAGCACCGCGAAAGGATTATCTTCAGGTGCGGTTGCCTGCTCGGACTCGTCCGCCTCGCTGACCAGCTGTTCCGCCGGCACAAGGCAGTCGGCTTCATCGTGATAGACCACTTGAGGCAGGCTCAGGATCAACTCGTCCTCAACCACCGTCAAAAGATCCAGCTGTTCGTCCTCCACCAGCACGGGCTCGTGACTGGCCGGCAGCTCGCCGGCCAGCGACTCGTCGGCCACCATGCCCAGCAGAAATTCGCTGGCCACCGGGCATTCGATGGGCTCCAGGCAGCGACGGCACCCTATCATCAGCGTCGCCTCGAGCGAACCGCGGATTTCCCGGCGCCCCTGGGCATCGATGCCGAAGTCAAGCGTGACACGGCAGTCGCCCGTCTGGGCGCCGATTTCCTCGGCAAGGCGCTTGAGGTTACCCAGAGGGACCAGGCCTGCGAGTTTTTCGTGGCGGGCGGCGAGCTTGTAGGGCTCTACCCGGCCGGGGAGTTGTGAGGTCGACATAGGCGCGCAATGATAGGCACTCTCCCAGCCGGTGTCAAAGCCTCCGGCGGCATTCCGCGCCGGGCTGTTGCGCGGATTGCCGGGCGGGCTCGCGCGGCTTAATGCCCCGGCTCAAGGCGCATCGGCGACGGTGATGCAGTCAGCCCCAGCACTCGAGCTGCCGTCCGGGTAAAGCGTCGCGTCAGACGGTCCAGCGGATTGAGCGCCGGCGTGTAGTCCTTGCGACGCACGCTGCCGACACGCTCGCGGGATACGTCTTCCAGATTGGCCAGGCGGTCGACCAGCCCCAGCTCTATCGCCTGCTCGCCGGTCCATACCAGCCCGGAGAACAGCTCGGGATCATCGCTCAGGCGCTGACCGCGACCGGCCCTGACGTCGGCGATGAACTGCTGATGGGTGGTATCCAGCACGGTTTGCCAGAAGCCGGCGACCTCGTCGTCCAACGGCTGAAACGGGTCCAGAAACGCCTTGTTTTCCCCGGCAGTCATGACACGGCGCTCGACCCCCAGCGTTTCCATGGCCTGCTGGAAGCCGAAGCCGGAATAGATCACCCCGATGGACCCTACCAGGCTGGCCGGCGACGCCACCACCCTGTCGGCCGCGGCGGCAATATAGTAGGCGCCGCTGGCACCGATATCTTCAATCACGGCAATAATCGGTTTGTCCCCCGACTCGCGCAAACGCATGATCTCGGCGTACACACGCTGCGACTGCACGGGGCTACCGCCGGGGCTGTTGATATGCAGCACCACGGCCCGGGCATTATCCGCCTGCCAGGCTCGGTTCAGGCCACCAATAATCCGTTCGGCGTTGGCCGGGGCGTCAGCAGCGATGGCGCCTTCCACCTCGACGACGCCGAGATGCGGCTGACCTTCCATCGATGTTGTCGGCTTTGCGTTCAGCAAGGCGTAAATCGCCAGCCCCCCGGCGATGATCAGCAGGAGCCACACCAGGCGGAAAAAAAGCTTCCAGCGCCGACTGCGGCGCTGCTCTTCGACAACGTCGCCGATCCAGTTGTCCATCATTTCCAGCTGCATCAGGCGCTGACGCTCGCGCAGGGTCTCGGCATCGTCGCCGTCGCCAGCGTCGGCGGCAAAAGCGCTGTCGTCGGTCGCCTGCGCATCGGCCGGGTCGTTCTGCGTCCAGGGATCGTGTGGCCCGGTATCGCCTTTCCGCGCCGGATCACTGCCGACGTTTTCGTCGCTCATGCAATCTCCCTGTTGGTGGCATCGCACGGGTTAATGCCGCCCTCACCCAATCCTCTCGTGCGGACCGGGCTCAGGGCATGGCAGCGGCTTGCGCTGCCGGATGGGCCGCTCGGGTTTCCAGCCAGTCAAAAAGCCCGTCGATGCCGTGAGCGATATGCAGCGGGTCGCAGGCGACCAGACGGTCGGTAGCGTGCACCCCGTAGCTGACGCCCACGCGCGGCATGCCCAACGCCTGCGCCATGGAGAGATCGTACTCGGTATCGCCCACCATCACGGCACGGCTCGCCGGCAGATCAAACGTATCCAGCAGCTCGCTGAGCATACGCGGGTCGGGCTTGGAGCGCGTTTCATCCGCGGTACGGCTGGCATGAAACCAGTCACGACTGCGGGTATCGGCAAACACGCGGTCGAGCCCCTTCCGTGTCTTGCCCGTGGCGACGGCGAGCTTGAGCGACTCGCGCCGCCGCAGACGCGCCAGGCGGTCTTCAACGCCGTGAAAAAAGGCCATGGGCGTCGAATCGGCATGCACGAAATGGTGCGCGTAGCGTTCACGCAACGCGGCCGATTGCGCCGCCGAAATGCCCGGGCAGAGTATCTCGGTGGCTTCGGGAAGTCCCAGCCCGACAATGTTTTCCACCGCTTCCGGGGCCAGCTCACCCCATTCGGCATCCCGCGCGGCAGCCTGCATGCTGGAAACAATCCGTGGCACCGAGTTCATCAGAGTGCCGTCCCAGTCAAAAATCATCAGTTCAAACTGCATCCACCATCTCCTGTTTCAACGATCAGCCGTCAGCGCGCCCCGGCCAGCACCTTTTGCAGCGGTTCG
Source organism: Vreelandella jeotgali Hwa (assembly GCF_000334215.1). Lineage (GTDB taxonomy): Bacteria > Pseudomonadota > Gammaproteobacteria > Pseudomonadales > Halomonadaceae > Vreelandella > Vreelandella jeotgali. The sequence goes on from NZ_AMQY01000018.1 coordinate 28,464, forward strand.
GGCAGCGGCGCCTTGACCGTAATGCTGCGGCCGCTGCCGGGCTCGGGAAAACTCAGCGAGCGCGCGTGCAGGAATAGCCGCCGGACACCCAGCTGCCGCGCCAGGGCGGCGCTTTCACGACTGGCGTACTTGTCATCGCCCAGCAGCGAATGGCCGGCGTGGGCGGCGTGCACGCGAATCTGGTGGGTACGCCCGGTGACCGGCTCGGCCTCGATCAAAGTCGCGCGCCGGAAGGTTTCCTCCACGGCGAAGCGAGTGCGGGCAAACTTGCCTTTATCGCTCACCCTGACCCGACGCTCGCCGTTGCCGGCATCGAAACGCGCCAGCCGCGCGCTGACAAAGGTCCTGCTCGCCGGCCAGCGGCCGACCACCAGCGCCTGATAGCGTTTTTCCATGGCCTGCTGCTTGAGCGACTGATTGAGCGTAACCAGCGCCTCCCGGGATTTGGCCAGCAGCAGACAGCCCGAGGTATCGCGATCCAGCCGATGGACCAGCTCCACAAACGTCAGATCATCGCGCACCTGGCGCAGCGCCTCGATCAGACCGATACTGACGCCGCTACCGCCGTGCACCGCCAGCCCCGACGGCTTGTTGAGCACCATCCAGTCGGCGCTTTCGCGCAGAACGCTGCCCAGCAACACGTCGCGCAGGCTGTCGCTGACGTTGCCGACCGCCTCTTTGGGGGTCAGACGCAGCGGCGGTACGCGCACCCGGTCGTCGGCCTGAAGGCGATAGCTGGCCTTGATGCGCTTTTTGTTCACCCGAACTTCGCCCTTGCGCACGATCCGGTATATCAGTGCGCGAGGCGCCCCCTTGAGGCGCGCCATGAGAAAGTTGTCGATGCGCTGCCCGGCCTGCTCCGAGGTGATATCCACCCACTGCACTTCGCGCCCTTCGGCCATGGCCGCTGACTCCCTGCCGTACTTGAAACCGCCATTCTATCCTGGACAGGCCGATAATGCGTTAATTGCCGGCCGCTGCCTTTACTGTTATATTTCGCAACGCTCGCCCTCCAGGCGTCATCGCGCTTTCCGTCGCCACACCGCTGCGCACCATGGACACGTTATGCAGCCCCGGCATTACCCACCGGAAACCGCGCAACCCCCAGGGTCAAACGCTTGCTTGCGGCCACGCGCCTGCCCGACAGACACGCAGGCCAGAGCTTTTTGATCGCGGCCGTGTACGCATGACCCGATCACCCGCTGCCAGACAACCGTGCAGCATGCCGCCGCCAACCGATGCGCCGGCACAGAATACAAGCGCCCGGAACAACCGCCGGCGCTCCCGGCAGCCCGACCGGCTGCCGGCCGATAGTGACGAGACAAAACGCCACGTTCGCCGCCGCCCCGCTTTTCACGTCACGAAGCGCGCCGGCGGCGGGCGCCAAAAGTTCAACGTTGTGCCGGTGGCCGGCGTTGGTAAATCGATGTATGCCAGTCAGTGTTGGCGGTGCCAGCAGCGCCGGATGGCCGTGACAGCCACCGACCCATGCGTCTGCCTCCGCCACGGGTTCCGTGCATGCCGTTCCCCGAAGATGGCCCGGTACTCCGGGACCGGCGCCCGAACAGCGGCGCCGCTTCGACAATGCGCTGAACGCAAGCACACGGCAACAGCGGTTTACCCTCGCCACCGTTAACGGATCGCCGGCACGCAACGCCATGCGAGACAACATGAAACGGATGCTCATCAATGCGACCCAGCCCGAAGAGCTGCGCGTCGCTCTTGTCGATGGACAGCGCCTTTACGACCTGGATATCGAATCCGGTGCCCGCGAACAGAAAAAAGCCAACATCTATCGCGGCCGAATTACCCGCGTCGAACCCTCCCTCGAAGCCGCCTTTGTCGACTTCGGCGCCGAGCGTCACGGCTTTCTGCCGCTGAAGGAAATCTCCCGCGAATACTTCACCAAAGAGGTGAGCGGACGCCCCGGCATCAAGGACGTCATCAAGGAAGGTCAGCACGTCACCGTCCAGGTCGACAAGGAAGAGCGCGGCAACAAGGGCGCGGCGCTGACTACCTTCATCAGCCTGGCCGGACGCTTTCTGGTGCTCATGCCCAACAACCCGCGCGCCGGGGGCATTTCTCGCCGCATCGAAGGGCAGGACCGCAGTCAGCTCAAGGAAGCCATGAGCCAGCTGACCCTGCCCGACAACATGGGCCTGATCGTGCGTACGGCGGGTATCGGCCGCTCGCCCGAAGAGCTGCAGTGGGACCTGGATTACCTGGTGCAGGTCTGGGAATCGGTCACCGGCGAGGCCGGCAAGCACCCCGCGCCCTTCCTGATCTACCGCGAGTCCAACGTCATCATCCGCGCCATGCGCGACTACCTGCGCCAGGATATCGGCGAGGTGCTGATCGACAGCCCCGAGATTCACGCCGAGGCGCTGAATTTCATTCGTCAGGTAATGCCCGCCTACCAGCAGAAAATCAAGCTGTACGCCGACGAAGTACCGCTTTTCTCGCGCTTCCAGATCGAATCGCAGATTGAAACCGCCTACGAGCGCGAAGTGCGGCTGCCGTCGGGCGGCTCCATCGTTATCGACCATACCGAGGCGCTGGTCTCCATCGATATCAACTCGGCCCGGGCGACCCGGGGCAGCGATATCGAGGAAACCGCGCTGCAGACCAACAGCGAAGCCGCCGACGAAATTGCCCGCCAGCTGCGCCTGCGCGATATCGGCGGCCTGGTGGTTATCGACTTTATCGACATGGGCCCCTCGCGCAATCAGCGCGAAGTGGAAAACCGTACCCGGGATGCGCTCAAGATCGACCGCGCCCGGGTCCAGATCGGGCGTATTTCTCGCTTCGGCCTGATGGAAATGTCGCGCCAGCGCCTGCGGCCCTCGCTGGGCGAAACCAGCGGCGTGGTCTGCCCCCGGTGCAACGGCCAGGGCACCATCCGCGATGTGCGCTCGCTGTCGCTGTCGATCATGCGCCTGATCGAGGAAGAGGCCATGAAGGAGCGCAGCGCCCAGATACGCGCCATCATGCCCGTGCCGGTCGCCACCTACCTGCTCAACGAAAAACGCAGCGTGCTGGCCGATATCGAATCGCGGCAGGACGTGCGCGTGGTGCTGCTGCCCAGCCCCGATATGGACACGCCGCATTACGACGTTCAGCGCCTGCGCGACGATCACCTGGGCGACGACGACACCTCGTCGCGGCCCAGCTTTGAACTTTCGGTCGACACCGAGACCGGCAAGGATCCGGCGCCGAGCGTTACCCCGCCGGCGCAGCGCGATGTCGCCGCGGTGAAAAGCGTCTCGCACAATGCGCCGGCCCCGGCATCGCTGCGCAGCAATCAACAGCAGCCAGCGCAAGCCGAGCATGCCGACGCCCCCGACAGCGTCGTCGGCCGCTTTATCCGTGGCTTTGCCAAATTCCTCGGCGCCGAAGAAACGGCACAGGAACCGTCGGCATCCTCGGCCCCGGCAGCAGCGGACGGTAATGAGCAGCGTTCGAGCTCGACCCAACGCGACAAGCCCGCTACCGAGCGGCGTCGCTCGGGCAGCAACGGCAACCGTTCGGGCAGCCGGCGTTCCGGCAGCGGTCGCTCCAACAGCAACCGCTCCAATAACGGTCGTTCCAACGACGGCCGTTCCAGCGATGGCCGTTCCAATGACAATCGCTCAAACGACAGTCGCTCAAACGACAGCCGCGCCAATGATAGCCGCACCGGGCAGAACAGCCGGCAGGGCCGCGACGACAACGGCGCCGATTCGCGCAGCGACGCGCCGGCGGGCAACCGCCAGGAAGGCCGCAAAAACGATAACACCCGGAAAGGCAGCAGCAGGAAAGCGGCAACAGCCGATAGCGCCAGGGAAAAATCCCGCTCCGAGGATAATGCTTCGGGCGGCGACAAGGCCGACAGCCAGCGCACCGGGCCGAACCGCAGCCGCAACCGTCGCCGCCACCCGCAACAGGCCGCCAGGGAAGAAGCCAACAGCGCGCCCGAGCAGCAGGACACCGGGAAAAACGCTTCCCGGCAGGATGCCGCCGACCGCAACAATGAACGCGGCGAAAAAGCCGGTTCACCCAAGGGCGGAGACCATACAGGCCGGGCAAAAAATGCGAACGAAAACAACGGCTCGGAAACAGACACCTCGAGCAAAAACAACCGTTCCAAGAAGGCGGCCGACCGGGACACCGGCGCCGATAACGATACGCCGGCGGTCAAGGTGGATACCACACCCCGGCGCAAGCGCAACAATCCGCGCAAGCGGTCGCGTCAACAGGCGCTGAACCCCAAAGCCGAAGCCGAGCAGCTGAAGCTCCAGGCCGAAGCCGAGGAGCAGGAGCCCGACGCAACGCCGGATGAAGGCCGCGATGAGCAGCCTGCAGAGGCCCCTGCACCGGCTCCCGAGCCCAAAGCAGAAGCGCCCGCGACAAGCGCCCCGAAGGAAGAAGCGCCCGAGCCCGAGGCGGCTGTTCAAGGGTCCGCGCCCGAGGCAGCCACAGAATCAGCGGCAAGCGAGGAGCCAACGGCGAGCGAAGAGCCCGCTCCTTCACCGGAGCCTGAACCTTCGCCGGAACCGACACCAGAAGCGGAACCGACTGCGACAGCCGCCGATAGCGACCAGGATGACGCCCCGGAGCCGCAGGCTGATGCATCGGCTGAGCCGACAGAAGCGCCGGCGCCGTCCGCTCCGGCAACGTCGGCTGAGCCGGAAACGGCGCCCGCCCCGGCTTCTACCCCGGCGGAACCCACCTCTGCTCCGGACGCAACGCCCTCGCGGTCGGAATCGCCCGATCCCGCGGCTGAGGCGTCATCGGCGCCAGCCACCGGATCGCGTCGCCGGCGCGCCCACAACGACCCGCGCGAACAGCGTCGGCGCCAGCAGCAGGATAACGACGCCGAATAGCGCCGTCTGCTGACCAGCAGCCAACAAAAAGCCCGGTTTTTATACCGGGCTTTTTTCGTTGGGCGCATATCGGCCTGTGTCGGGCCTGTTCAGGGATAGCCGGCGTTCAGCCGTCGATCATGCGCGGCTCCCTTTCCAGCTCGATACCGAAGCGCTGGCTGACCGCCGCGGCAACCCGGGAGGCGGCCGCCTCAAGCCCGGCACGATCACCGTCGCCCGTATGCACCAGCACCAGCGCCTGACGGTCATGCACGGCAAAAGCGCCGAAACGCTGCCCCTTGAGGCCGCAGCGGTCGATCAGCCAGCCGGCGGCCAGCTTGTAGCCACCGCCCGGCTGCGCAAAACACGGCAGCTGCGGATACCGGGCGAACAGCTTCCGGGCGACGACCTCATCGACCACGGGATTTTTGAAGAAGCTCCCCGCATTGGGCAGGTATTGCGGGTCGGGCAGTTTTTCCCGGCGCACGGCGCTGACGGCCCGCGCAATCTCCAGCGCCGACGGCCGGTCACCGACACGCGCAGCGAGATCGCCATAGCCCAATACCGGGCGGGCCTCCCGGCCGGGCTCGAGTAACAGACGAGTGATCACCACCCTGCCGGCCAGTTCGCGCTTGAACACGCTGTCGCGGTAGCCAAAGCGGCACGCCTCCCGCGAGAGCCAGCGTACGCTGCCGTCGTCCAGCGACATGACCTCGACGCCGACGAGCACATCGGCCAGCTCCACGCCGTAGGCGCCGATGTTCTGTACCGGGGCTGCCCCGCAGTCGCCGGGGATCAGCGCGAGATTTTCCGTGCCCCAGAGGCCGCGTTCGGCCAGCGCCATTACCAGCCGATGCCAGTTGACCCCCGCGCCCACCCAGGCGCGCACCCTGCTGCCGTCACTTTCCAGCCACCACTGGTGCAGCGCAGGCTGTAGAACCAGCCCGCCGATCCGGGGTGGCAGCAGCACGTTGCTGCCGCCGCCCATCAGCGTGATGGCGGTTCCCCGCTGGCGTGCCTGGACAATACAGCGGCGCAGTGCGGCCCGCGTTCGCGGTGCGGCAAAAAACTGCGCCCGACACGGCAGGCGCAGCGTGTTGGCCGTCGTCAGGTCCATGTCCCGCTGCCATTCGGCGGGCGCCGGAGATGACATCACGCGACCGTTTGAATATGGTCGATCAGCCCACGCGAGGCTTCTTCTATCATGTCCAGCACGTCTTCAAAGCCCCGATCGCCGCCGTAGTAGGGGTCGGGCACCTCGCCCTGGGGCATCCCCGCGAAGGCGAGAAACAGCTCGATTCGAGCGCGATGGTCGTCCGGCTCCATGCCGCGAATATCGCGCAGGTTGCCGTAATCCATCGGCAGGATAAAATCGAAGTCGTCAAAATCCTCGCGGCTGAACTGGCGCGCGACGAGCCCGCCGATATCGATACCCCGACGCATCGCCGCTGCCTGAGCCCGCTCGTCGGGCGGATGGCCCACATGCCAGTCGCCGATCCCGCATGATTCCACCGTAATCTGCTGCTCAAGCCCTGCCTGCGCTACCGCCCGGCGGAATACGCCTTCGGCGCTCGGCGAGCGGCAGATGTTACCCAGACAGACGAATAGCACCTTCATGATGACTCCCTATCAGCATCGTGTTGGCGGGAGGCGATAATCTCGCGCACCCGCTCCAGATCATCCGGCGTATCCACACCGGGCGGATTGACCGCACAGGCCAGCGCTACCTGAACGCTGTGTCCGTACTGCAACGCCCGCAGCTGCTCCAGCTGTTCCAGCTGCTCCAGCGTAGCCGGCGGCCAATCGCGGAAAGCGTGCAAGAAGGCCGCGCGGTAGGCATAAATGCCGATATGACGCAGCCAGGCATCGGTCTCCAGCAGGCTCGGCGGCTTCTGGAACGCCTCGCGGTCCCAGGGCACCGGCGCCCGGGAGAAATACAGCGCCCGGCCGTCGAAAGCGCGTACGACCTTGACCACGTCGGCGCTGAACAGCGACTCCACCCGGGTCAGCGGCTCGGCCAGGGTCGCTATGGACGCCTGCGGATCCTCGGCCAGGCGACTCGCCACCTGGTCAATCAGCGCCGGTGGAATCAGGGGTTCGTCCCCCTGAACATTCACGACCAGCGCATCGTCGGCAAGCCCGAGCCGTTCGCTCACTTCGGCCAGACGGTCGGTGCCCGTAGCGTGATCGCTGCGGGTCATGACCACTTCGGCCTCGTAGGGTAGAAGCGCCTCACGTATGCGCTCGTCGTCGGTGGCCACCACCACGCGCGCGGCACTACTGCGGCAGGCCCGTCGCCAGACGTGAGCAATCATCGGCTCACCGGCGATGTCCAGCAGCGGCTTGCCCGGCAGCCGCGACGAGGCATGGCGAGCGGGAATTACCGCAACAAACTCCACCGCCGCCATCAGGGCTCTCCCGTGCGGCCGGGGGATCTGGGCAGCTTTTCGTCAACGCTCAGGGCTCGGGCTTCGTCCGGCAGCATGACCGGGATATCATCGGTAATCGGGTAGGCCAGCCCGTCATGGAGGCAGTGCAGCTCGCCGGCCTCGCGGGCGTAGTGCAGTTTAGCCTGGCATAGCGGACAGACCAGCATCGCCAGCAGTTGTTTATCCATGAGCGTGTCTCCTGCAGGAAAGAGCTGCCAGCCGCGCGGCCAGCCAGCGTTCAAAATCGGGGGGCAGCGCCGCCTCAACGTCCAGCACCCAGCTGTCGGGCGGCGCCAGAGAACGACATTTGACCGCGTCCTTGGCGGTCATGACCAGCGCCTGCCCCGGGTTCACGGCGAGGTCGTCGGCGGTGAAAGCGTGATGATCGGAATACCCCTGCCAGCAACCCTCTACGCCCAGCCCTTCCAGGGTGGTAAAAAAGCGCGCGGGGCGGCCGATACCCGCGATACCGCGTACCGGCAGGGCAAAGGGCAGCGGGCGGAGCGCATGAGACCTGCCGCTTGCCAGCTGCCGCCAGCCGCGCGGTACAAGCTGCATGGGCTGCGTGGTGACGTTCATGGCTCGGCGGCACTGACCGTTCACCAGCACGGCGTCCACGCTTTCAAGCCGCTCGGGCGGTTCGCGCAGCGGGCCGGCGGGCAGGCACTGCCCGTTGCCCAGTCCGCGCTCGCCGTCCACTACGGCCAGCTCGATATCGCGCTCAAGTGCCAGATGCTGCAACCCGTCATCGCTGACGATAACATCACAGCCGTCAGCGACCAGCGCCCTGGCGCCGCGTGCACGCCGGGGGTCGGCTACCACCGCCACGCCGGTCTGCTGGGCCAGCATCAGCGGCTCATCGCCGCTTTGCTCGACGGGAGTATCCGGCCCGACCCGCAGCGGATAGTCATCCGCCGAGCCGCCGTAACCACGGGTCACAATCCCCGGCGTATAGCCCTGTTCCCCCAGCCGGCGCACCAGCCAGGCCACCAGCGGCGACTTGCCCGTGCCGCCCAGAGTAATGTTGCCCACCACCACAACCGGCACCGGCGCACGCCACGAGGCTTTTTTGCCGCTGAGATAGGCCCGCCGGCGATGGTCCATAACCCGGCGATACAGCGCCGCCAGCGGCCGTAACGGATACAGCCAGACGCTGCCCTGATAAGCGGCGCTGAGCCAGCGCTCGGCGAGACTCACGGGGTATCCTGAAACTGCAGCCGATGCAGCGCCGCGTAAGCCCCGTCAGCGTCAAGCAGCTCGCGGTGGCTGCCCTGCTCGATAATCTGCCCCTGCTCCATGACCAGAATACGGTCGGCGCGCTCGATGGTGGACAGCCGATGGGCAATCACCAGGGTTGTGCGCCCTTCACAGACCCGCTCCAGGGCTTTTTGAATATAGCGTTCGGACTCGGTATCCAGCGCCGAGGTGGCTTCATCCAGCACCAGCACCGGCGCATCCTTGAAAATCGCCCGGGCAATGGCCACCCGCTGGCGCTGCCCGCCGGACAGCATCACGCCGTTGTCGCCGACTCGGGTGTCATAGCCGTTGGGCAGGGTTTCGATAAACTCGTGGGCGTGGGCGGCCCGGGCGGCGGCCTCGACGGCGGCACGGTCGGCGCCTTCGGCGCCGTAGGCGATGTTATCGGCAATGCTGGTATTGAACAGGGTGACCTGTTGCGATACCAGCGCAATTTGGCGGCGCAGGGGAGCCAGCCGGTAATCGCGCACGTTGACGCCATCAACGCTGATGGTGCCGTCTGTGGCGGTATAAAAGCGCGGCAGCAGGCTCACCAGCGTCGACTTGCCGCTCCCGGAACGTCCGACAATGGCAATCAGCTCGCCGGCGGCAACGTCCAGGTCGATGCCGTCCAGCACGTTGGCCTGGTCCGGACCGTAGCGGAAATGCACGTCGTGGAAGCTGATATCGCCGCTGAGTCGCTCGGGCACGCGCTCACCCCGATCTTCCTCGACAGGCTCGTCCATCAGGCCGAACAGCTCGGTCGCGGCGGCAATGCCCTTCTGAATCTTGCTGTTGACTTCGGTCAGCTGGCGCACCGGCTTGACCATCAGCGCCGCGGCGGTAATAAAAGCGACAAACTCGCCCGGCGTCATGTCCTTGAGCAGCGAGGGCGCCATCGCCACCCAGACCAGCACCGCCATCGATACCGCCACCAGCATGAGAATCACCGGCGAGCTGGCCGCCTTGGTCATGGCTTCTTTCATGCTCTGGCGGCGATTCTCTTCGCTGACCGCCTCAAAGCGGCGCTTTTCGTGGGCCTCTGCGCCGTGGGTGCGCACCACTCGGTAGCCTGACAATGCCTCGGACGCGACGTGGGTGACATCGCCCATGGAGTTTTGAATACGCCGGGAAATACGCCGGAAACGCTTGCTGACGTAGCTCACTACCAGTGCGATCAACGGCGTGACGGCAAGAAACAGCAGCGTCAGCAGCCAGTTGGTCCAGAGCAGGTAGCCCAGCAGCCCGACCACGAAAAGCCCTTCGCGCAGCAGAATGGTTACCGCCTTGGTGGCCGCCCCGGCGACCTGCTCGACGTGATAGGTCACCCGGGATACCAGGTGCCCGCTGGAATGGTGGTCGAAAAATACGCCGGGCAGGTGCAGCATGTGGGCAAAGACATCGCAGCGCAGGGTATGAATCACGTAGCGCCCCACGTACGCCATGAAATAGGTGCTCAGGAAAGTGCCCAGCCCCCGCGCTGCAAACATGACGATGACAAACAGCGGCAGAAAAAAGCGAAACGCCGCATCGGGATTCTGAATGCCGTCGATCAGGCGCTTCATCAATTCGGCCAGCGCCGTGCTCGACGCCGCGTAAATCGCAAACCCCACCACGGCCAGGGCAAAGGCGCGCCAGTGTGGCCTGACGTAGCTCAGCAAACGCTTGTAAATGGCCAAACCTGTTTCGTTCACGCGGACTCCCGGCGCTGATGCACAATGCACGCGATTCTACCTTAACCCGGCGTTATTCAACACTGCCCGCCTCGCGCCGTATCGCGTTCGGCACGCACCCTGGGGGCGTCTCCCGGCACCAGCCAGACGGTCAGCGCCCCGTCGTGGGCGGTGCTCCACAGGCAACTTTGCCGGCGTCGAAAGCGCCGCACGACGTCATCCGCCGGATGCTGGAAACGATTATCGCGCCCGGCGCTGAAAACCACGTGACGCGGCGCCAGGGCGCGCACCAGCTGCACGCCGGAGCTGGTATCGCTGCCGTGATGGCCGGCCACCAGCAGGTCCAGCGGTGTGTCGACGTCCAGCAGGAAGCGCCGCTCGGCGGCCACGCCGGCGTCTCCGGTTATCAACAGCCGGTGCTCCCCCGCCGTGACCTGGAGCACGCAGGAGCGATTATTCTGCGATAGCTCATTGCGGCCTTCGGGAGGCCAGAGATGCCGGAACACGACGCCGTTTTCCTCCCAGCGCTGGCCGCGACGGCAGGCGCGCTGCCCGGCGACGATATTTTCCTGGCGGGGCGCCAGCCATTGATCCACCGCGTATTGCTGCGTCAGCGCGCTGACGCCGCCGGCGTGATCGTTGTCCGAATGACTCACGATCACTCGATCAAAGTGCCGACCCGGCGGCCACAGCGTGGTTAGCGGCATAAACCCCGAGGTAAAGCGCGGGCCGGTATCATACAGCGTGAGCGTGTCGCGCGTTTCCAGCGCCACCAGCTGCCCCTGTCCCACGTCGTAAATGCGCACCCGCAGCGCCCCTTCGGGCCAGTCGGCGACCGGGGCGGCATAAACGACCAGCGGCACCAGCGCCAGGCTCAGCACGCGCAGCCCCCGCGACACCGCCGGCAGTCCCCAGCACAGAGCCAGCACTCCCAGCGCGCCGGCCAGCCAGGGCGCCTGCGCAGACGACGGCTCCCACAGCGGCGCAGCGCTTGCGGCCAGCTTGAGCAGCCACTGCAACAGAGACAGCGCCTGGGCAAAACCCCACCAGATGATCCCGTTGACCGGCGCCAGCGGTGCCATCAGCCAGCCCAGCAGCGCCAGGGGCACCATCACCATGCTGACCCAGGGCACAGCGAGCAAATTGACCAGCGGGGCCAGCGGCGCCACCCGCCCCATGGTCAGCAACACCGCAGCGGCCATCACCGGCGCCAGCAGCAGTTGCGTACGACACAGCGCCCACAGCCAACCGCGAACCCCTACCGGGCGGGCCCGCCCCTGCCAGATCACGATCAGCCACGCCACGGCCACAAACGACAGCCAGAACCCCGGCCGCCAAACCGCCAGCGGATCGCCTGTCACGATCACCGCAACCGCCAGCCACCACGCCTGCCAGGCGCCGGGCGCGTGCCGCCCGCTTAGCGCCCAGAGCCCTGCCAACGCCATGACCATGGCGCGGGTAGCCGGCGGCGACAGCCCGGCCAGCAGCGCATAGGCGACCGCGCATGCGGCAGCGAACCACCAGGGCCAGACGCGCATTCGCCAGCTGCGCGGGGTGAGCCAACGCGCCGTGGTGCGTGCCAGCAACAGCCCGAACGACGCCACCAGCCCCACATGCAGCCCGGATATCACCACCAGATGCGTGGTGCCCGTGGCGTTGAGCCGGTCCCAGTCGTCCTGTTCAAGCTGCCCGCTGGCGCCCAGAGTCAGCGCGGCCAGCCAGCGACGGGGCATTGCCTCCTCGACATGGCGGTCCAGAAACGCCAGTGCCCGACGCCGGGGCGCCATACCGGCGGCTGTCAGGCGCTGGGCCGCCGGTTCCCGGCGTACATAGCCCGTGGCATGAATGCCTTCACGCCACAGCCAGGCGCCATAGTCGAAACTCTCCGGGTTGCGAAAACCCCGCGGCGGGCGCAAACGCAGCGTCATCTGCCAGCGTTCGCCCGGGCGCGGGGTGATCGCGTGATAGACACTAACGCGAACGCGCTCAACGCGGCCGCAGTCGGGCAGCCCCGTGGGTGACTCGCAGCGCTCGATATCGAGCATCAACCGTGTCATGCCCGACGCCTCGTCAACGCTGACCACGCGCGCGTCCACGTCCAGGTCAGCGCCGCTCAATCCTGCCGGCAGGCGGCTGGCATCTTCCTGCATAACGCCGCCGAAGGCGACAAGCATCATACCCGCCAGCACGACCCAGCGCCGGCCGGCCACACAGGCACCCAGCACAACCACCACCAGCCCTGCCGGCAACAGCGCGGGGTACGCCTGTGCGCAGCCCGATGCCGCGATGCCCACGCCTGTCAGCGCGGCGAGTGCCAACGGCAGCGCCGCCCCCGGAACCGGGCGCCGCTCCGAGGCAGCCGCGCTCTCGCTGTCACTCATGGCCTTCCCCTCCCTGGGCAGGCGCGGTTACCTGGCCACCGCCTGGCCGAAACCCACCGCTATTGGCACAATACGCCGCGACAACACCTGTATCGACTGCGGCGATTCGTGGATAATGGAACGTCTTCAAGGCAAGAGTCATCAAGATGCCGCGCCGTTTTTTGCAGCGCTACATACCCGGCCCCGACACCCTGAAACGCCAGCGTTCGCTGCGTTTCATGGCCCCGTTGATCGCGGACCCCGGGCTTTGGCTTTTAACCCGCAGAAGCGTAGCCAACGCCTTCAGCGTCGGCCTGTTCTGCGCGCTGCTACCCATTCCCTTTCAGATGGTCGTGGCCGCTATCGGCGCGCGCCTGAGCCGCTGCAATCTGGCGCTGGCGGTCGGGCTGGTATGGATTACCAACCCGCTCACCATGCCGCTGATTTTCTATGCCAACTACCGTCTGGGATCGCTGTTTCTGGGAACGCCCGTGCGCGAAGCGCCCATACATCTGTCGACGCGGTGGATTGCCGAGCAGATGCACGTCGTTCTGCCGGCGCTGTTTCTGGGCTCGCTGATCATGGCGGTCCTGCTGGCCGTACTCGCCAACGCCGGTATCCGGCTCATCTGGCGCTGGCACGTATCACGGCACTGGAAGCGCCGGCAGCAAAAACGCCGGCGGCGTCGGGCGCTCGTGGAAGCCGAGTTCGACGAATAGGAGCAGCGAGTCAGCCACCGGCTTCGTCGACCAGATGGCCGTCGTCAAGCTTGAGCACGCGATCCTGCTGGGCGGCCAGCCCCGTGTCGTGAGTCACGATCACAAAGGCACAGGCGCTTTCCCGAGCCAGCTCATCCATCAGCGACAGAATCGTCGCCGCTGTGGTCTGGTCGAGATTGCCCGTGGGCTCATCCATGAGCACCAGACCCGGGTCGGTTACCAGCGCCCGGGCAATAGCCACGCGCTGACGCTCGCCGCCGGACAGCTCGCCGGGCTTGTGGTCGGCACGAGGCGCCACGCCCACCCGTTCGAGCAGCTGGCGGGCACGCTTTTCCGCCGTGGTCTTGCGCTGGCCGCGAATAATCAGCGGCAGCGCGGTGTTTTCCAGCGCGGTAAATTCGGCGAGCAGGTGGTGAAACTGATAGACAAAGCCGATATAGCGGTTGCGGAACTGCCCCAGCGCCGCTTCGCCGAGCCCCGAAAGCGGCTCGCCGGCGATCACGATCTCGCCCCTGCCGGGGGTATCCAGCCCGCCCAGGAGGTTGAGCAGGGTCGTTTTGCCCGAGCCGGAACTGCCCACGATGGCCACCCGCTCGCCGGCGCGCACGGACAGTGAAAGGCCGTCGAGTACGGTCAGGTCTTCGGGGCCTTCGCTGTAGGTCCGGGTCACGTCCCGGCATTCCAGCATGATCCGGGCTTCGGCGGCCCCGGCACCCGGCGCGGTTGAAGTCGTCATGGCGGTATCCTTACTCATAGCGCAGCACATCGGCCGGCTGTACGCGGGCGGCACGCCAGGCCGGGTACAGGGTGGATAAAAACGTCAGGCCGAAGGCAGCGCCGACGATGTTGATCACATCGCTGCTGCGCAGCTGCGACGGTAGCTCGCTGATGAAGTACACCCCGGCATCCAGAAAATGGATACCGAACGCGCTTTCCACCCAGCCGATGAGATCCGATACGGTAAGCGCCAGCAGAATACCGGCCACCACGCCAATGGCGATGCCGATCACGCCGATGGCCAGCCCCTGCACCATGAAAATGCCCATGATCGAACGCGGTGTGGCGCCGATGGTGCGCAGAATGGCAATGTCGGCGCGCTTGTCGGTCACGACCATGACCAGGGTGGACACGATATTGAACGCCGCCACGGCGATAATAACGGTCAGCAGGAGGCCAATCATGCGTTTTTCCATCTGGATCGCCTGAAACAGATTGCCCTGGGTGAAGGTCCAGTCACGCCCGCGGTACCCCGGCCCCAGATCATTGACGATGGCCTGGGTTTCACTGCTCGCCGCGAAGAGATCATCCAGCTCCAGACGCAGCCCGCCCACGGCATCACCCAGCCGTGCCAGGGTCTGCATATCGGCAATGTTGGCGTAGGCCAGACGCCCGTCGAGCTCGGCGCCCACGCTGAAGGTGCCGCTGACGGTAAAGCGTTTCAGACGCGGGAAGACACCGGCCGGGGTAATCGAGGCTTCCGGCACCAGCAGCGTCACCCGGTCGCCGACACCTACCCCGAGTTGGCGTGCCAGCGCCGACCCCAGCACCACGTTCCAGCTGCCGGGCTCAAGCTCGTCCAGCGAACCGCGCTGCATGTGCTCGTCGACGATCGACACCTGACGTTCACGCTCGGGTTTGATGCCGGTAACCATGCCTCCCTGGTTGTTGCCGTCGGCGGAGAACATGCCCTGCTGCTCCACATACGGCGCCGCGCCGACCACCCTTTCCCGCTGGGTCAGCCGGTCGGCCAGCGCCTGCCATTGAGTGAGCCCGTCGGTGGCTTCGATCCGGGTATGCGGCACCATGCCCAGAATGCGCGTGCGCAGCTCGTGGTCAAAGCCGTTCATCACCGAGAGCACCAGAATCAGCACGGCGACCCCGAGCGTCAGCCCCAGCATGGAGGTGAGCGAAATGAACGAGATAAAGTGATTGCGGCGTTTGGCGCGCACATAGCGCAACCCCACCAGAAAAGGCAAACGGTCCAGCATGGCATCTTCCTCGGCAAGCGGTCAGGCAGCGTTACGGCGTACGTCGGCATGCCCGGCGGGCATGCCGCAATGGTCTATTGCCAGAAATCCCGGATCGAGGCCACGCCCTGGGCCCCGACCGCCCGGGCGCGGTTGGCGTGAAAGCGAGTCATGCCGCCGAGGGCAAACACCGGCATACCGGCGTGCTCCACATGCTGCTGAAAGTCATGCCAGCCCATGAGTACCGCATCGGGGTGCGACGGCGTTGGCGCCAGCGGTGACAGCGTAACCAGGTCACAGTCGAGAGCCGCGGCCTGCTGCAGCTGTGCGGCGTCATGCGTCGAGGCGCCCAGCCATTTGTCGGCCGGAACCGGTCGCCGGTCGAGCTGCATCAGCCGTTCGCTGGTCAGGTGAATACCGTCGGCGTCGACCTCGTCGAGCAGTGCCGGCTCGCCGTTGAGCAGCAGCCGGGCGCCGTATTGCCGACACAGCGACAGCGCCTGGCGCGCCCGCGCCAGATACTCCCCGCGATCCAGCGTCTTGGCCCGCAGCTGCACCAGACGTACGCCGTCCTCCTTCAGGGCGCGGGTCAGGCGCTCGGCGAACACGGCCTCGTCGTCTTCTTCGCCGGTAATCAGATATTCACCGGGGAGCATGACAGCTTGCAGAATCGGCAGATTGGCCTCCGGGAACGGATACCCCGTCAGCTCTTCCATGGGCACCCAGCGTACCGCCTGACCTTCGCGGCCGAACGGCTCGCCGGCAAATTCGTGTACCTGCCAGACATCCAGCAAAACGCGCTTGTCAGCATATTCGTGGTGGACACGAATCAGCGGCTGCGCCCGGGTTATCTCCACGCCCAGCTCTTCGTGCAGCTCGCGTTTGAGCCCTTCAAGGCCGGTTTCGTAGGGCGCCAGCTTGCCTCCGGGAAACTCCCACAAACCGCCCTGATCAAAGCCGGACGGCCGGCGTGCGATCAACACTTTGGTCTTGTCGGCACTGATAATGGCCGCGGCGGCAACGTGAACCCGTTGTTTTACCATTGCACTCATAGATCTGCTTTCCAGGTCGTTTTTCACTGTATTGCTGATCAGCTACGATAATCGGCGTTGATGGTGACATAGTCGTGGGAAAGGTCCGACGTCCACACGGTAGCGCCGTCATCGCCACGCCCGAGATCCATGCGAATGGTTATCTCCTCGCGTGCCATGACGGCACTGCCGGCGGCTTCGGTATAGCCCGGAGCGCGGCCGCCGTTTTCTACCAGGCGCACCTCGTCAAGGTCAATAACCACGCGATCCACATCAAACCCGTCGACCGGGGCGCGCCCAACCGCGGCCAGAATCCGCCCCCAGTTGGCATCCGAGGCGTAGAGCGCGGTCTTGACCAGCGGTGAATGGGCCACGGTAAAGGCCACATCCAGCGCTTCGCGGCGCGTTTCAGCGCCGGTGACGTCCAGAGTGACAAACTTGGTGGCACCTTCGCCATCGCGCACCACCGCCTGAGCCAGCGCCACCAGCACCTGCTCCAGGCCGTCGGCAAAAGCGTTGATCGAAGCCTGGGTTGTCACCTCTGCGCCCCGCCCGGTCGCTGCCATCAGGCAGGCATCATTGGTGGAGGTATCGCTATCCACGGTAATGCAGTTGAACGAGCGGTCCACCGCGTCGCGCAGCAAGCGGTCGAGCAGAGTCGGCTCGATCGCCGCGTCGGTCACGACAAACCCCAGCATGGTCGCCATGTCGGGGCGAATCATGCCGGAACCCTTGGCAAAGCCGTTGAGCGTAACCTGACTATCGCCCAGGGGCACGGTCACGCTGGCCCCCTTGAGGCGCGTGTCGGTTGTCAGGATGCCTTCGGCTGCCTGCTCCCAGGCGGGGCTGTCTCCATCGCGGGTGGCGAGAGCCGGCGCGATGCCGGCCAGCAGCTGCGACATGGGCAGCGTCTCGCCAATCACCCCGGTGGAAAACGGCAGCACCTGGTGCGGCAATACGCCGGCTTCCTCGGCGAGTACCCGGCAGCTTTCCCGGGCATCGTTCAGCCCCTGCTCGCCGGTGCCGGCGTTGGCATTGCCGGTATTGATCAGCCAATAGCGCGGCGTCGCCCCCTGCTCACCGCAGCGTTTGATATGCTCTTTCGCCACCTGAACCGGCGCGGCGCAGAAGGCGTTACGTGTAAACACGCCGGCCACGGTGGCCGACTCGGGCAGCTCGACCACGACCAGGTCGCGCCGCTCGGCCTTTTTGATGCCGGCCATGGCCGTGCCCAGACAAACGCCATCCAGCGACGGCATGGTTGGAAACGGGATATTGCCCACCGCCATAGCGGTCTCCTCCGGTTATTTGAGTCAGTCCAGCTTGCCGCAGCACTGCTTGTACTTCTTGCCCGAACCGCAGGGGCAGGCATCGTTGCGCCCGACCTTGGGGCCCTCGCGACGCACCGGCCGGCCATCGGCACCGGGAGCGGGAGCTTCGTCGCGGCCGGACTCGCGGGTTTCCGGGACCTCGTCGGGCGACCGATGGCGGCTGGCCGCCGTTGCCTGTTCGCGCTCCAGCGCTTCGCGGCGCTCGCGCTCCAGAGCATCCACCTCTTCGGGCTGGCGTACCTGAACATGGCTGAGAATACGGGTAACGTCCGCCTTGATATTGGTCAGCAGATGCTGGAAAAGATCAAAGGACTCGCGCTTGTATTCCTGCTTGGGGTTCTTCTGCGCATAGCCGCGCAGGTGGATACCGCGACGCAGATGGTCCATGGACTGCAGATGTTCCTTCCAGCGAGTGTCCAATACCTGCAGCATGACCTGCTTTTCAAAGCGTTGAATCAACTCTTCACCGGCCGCTTCCACCTTGGCTTCGTAGGCTTCCCGGTGCATGGTCTGAAGCCAGTCGCGGAGCTTTTCCTCACTCAGGCGCTGATCGTCCTCGGCCCACTGCACCACGGGCGCTTCGAGGTTGAGTTCGGCCTTGAGGTGGGCTTCGAGGCCGGCCAGATCCCACTGCTCGGCCAGGCTTTGCGGCGGCACGAAGCTGCTGATCGCCTCGTCCACGACTTCTTCACGAATACCCGCGACTGCATCAGAAACGTTATCCGACGACAGAATGTCGTTACGCTGCTCGTAAATAACCCGGCGCTGGTCGTTGGAAACGTCATCGTATTCGAGCAGCTGCTTGCGAATGTCGAAGTTGCGGCCTTCGACCTTTTTCTGCGCCCGCTCGACGGCGTTGGATACCATTTTGTGCTCGATAGCTTCGCCGTGCTCGAGACCCAGCGCCTTCATCATGCGCTGGACGCGATCCGACCCGAACAGGCGCATCAGGTTGTCTTCCAGCGACAGGAAAAAGCGCGTGGAGCCCGGGTCGCCCTGACGCCCGGAGCGGCCGCGCAGCTGGTTGTCGATACGCCGGGATTCGTGGCGCTCGGAGCCGATCACATGCAGGCCACCGGCTTCCAGCACCGCATCGTGACGCTTCTGCCATTCATCCCTGAGCGCATTGCGCTCGGCCTCGGAGGGGTTGTTGAGCTCGGCGGCTTCGGCTTCCCAGTTGCCGCCCAGCACGATATCCGTGCCCCGGCCGGCCATGTTGGTCGCGATGGTCACCGCGCCAGGACGCCCGGCCTGGGCGATAATGACCGCTTCGCTCTGGTGCTGCTTGGCATTGAGCACGTTGAAGCTGATGCCCGCCTCGCGCATCAGCCGCGCGAGATATTCGGAGGTATCGATGGACGCCGTGCCCAGCAGCACCGGGCGCCCGGCCTCGGTCTGGGCCTGAACATCCTTGATGATGGCTTCGTATTTTTCCTGGGCGCTCAGATACACCAGGTCGTTGTGGTCGGTACGCGCCTGGGGGCGATTGGTGGGGATGACGATGACGTCCAGACCGTAGATCTGGCGAAACTCGAACGCCTCGGTATCGGCGGTGCCGGTCATGCCGGCGAGCTTTTCGTAGAGGCGGAAGTAGTTCTGGAAGGTGGTGGAGGCCAGCGTCTGGCTTTCGCGCTGGACGGTCACGCCTTCCTTGGCTTCCACCGCCTGGTGCAGCCCTTCGGACCAGCGGCGGCCGGGCATGGAGCGGCCGGTATGCTCGTCGACGATGACAACCTGGTCCTCGGCGATGATGTAGTCCACATCGCGGTGGTAGAGATGGCGCGCGCGCAGCGCCGAATGCATGTGCTGGAGCAGGTTGAGGTTTTGCGCCGCGTAGAGCGAGGCCTCATCGTCCAGCAGGCCGTCGGCGCGCATCAGCTCTTCCACCTTGTTGTGGCCCTGCTCGGTCAGCTCGACCTGCTTGTGCTGCTCGTCGAGCAGAAAATCGCCGGTGACCGTGGCGTTTTCGTCTTCCGGCTCTTCGCCCTTTTCCAGGTGAGTCGCCAGACGGTCGACAATGCCATAAAGCTCGGTATTCTCATCCACGGCCCCGGAGATAATCAGCGGCGTACGCGCCTCGTCGATCAGGATCGAGTCGACCTCATCGACGATGGCATAGTGCAGCGGGCGCTGGACTTTCTCCTCCAGGGAGAACGCCATGTTGTCGCGCAGGTAGTCGAAACCGAACTCGTTATTGGTGCCGTAGGTAATATCGCAGGCGTAGGCATGGCGCTTTTCCTCGTTGGCCTGACCGGAGAAGATGACCCCCACGGTCAGCCCGAGAAATTCGTATAGCGGCCGCATCCAGTCGGCGTCGCGGCTCGCCAGGTAGTCGTTGACCGTGACGACGTGCACGCCCTTGGCCGGCAGCGAATTGAGGTACACCGCCAGGGTGGCTACCAGCGTCTTGCCTTCACCGGTTTTCATCTCGGCAATGCGCCCGCCGTTGAGCGTCATGCCACCCACCATCTGCACATCAAAATGGCGCATGCCCATGATGCGTTTACTCGCCTCGCGCACCACGGCAAACGCCTGGGGCAAAAGGCTTTCCAACGGCTCGCCGTCGTCGAGGCGACCCCGCAGCTCGCCGGTCTTGCCCTGGAGCTCGGCATCGTCCAGCGCTTCGAATGTCTCTTCCAGCGCGTTGATATGCTGCACGCTACGCCGCATGCGTTTGACTTCACGGTCGTTTTTGGACCCGACAACTTTACGCAATACGTTATTGATCATGAATCTTTCCAATGGCTACAGGGGGCGCCGAAGCACCGCCCGATAAAACAGGCACGACGGCCGCTGTGTCCCGGGTCGGGGATCGACAGAGGCCGGTCGCGGTTCAACGAAACATTGGGGCGGAGCCAGGCGGCCCCCGGCGCGATACGACGTCCAGCGCGGCTACCGGGAAGGCAGTGCCGTTATGGCGGGGACGCAGGCAGAGGCGCTGACGGTGAAAGTGCCTGACACGCTGACGCCAGCGCGGTAGCCGGCGGGCCAGCCGCCAGGATCGGGCTCGCAGAACAACCGGCGCCCACACGGCCGCGCAGGCACAGCGCGCGGGGCTGCCCGCCGCTCGGGTGACCGGCAGATTGACCGGTAACAGGCAGCTGACCAGAAGACTTGCCAGCCACCAGCGCGCGGCGCGTCGGCGGCGATGCAGCCGCGTCGGCGTTGCTCTGTACATCAGCGTCGCTGGCATGCTGGGGTCGCGCTCCTCGGCGTGCTAGGCTCTGTCGAGTCCAGCCGGCAGTCGCTTGACGTCAGTGACTGCCCTGAATGGTGGCATGGCAATATCGCGTCTCCCGGCAGTCCGCGCCGGCGGCGCCGAGGAGTGAAGGTGTGAGTATAAAGGTTAAGCGTTCCCGCGCACAGCCCGTCGGACAACTGTTACGGCCGAACGGCCAGGTGGGTCGGCTGATGCGCCAGTCGCGCCTCATCGAGCAGGCCCAGCAACAGCTTCGCGCGAGCCTGCCCGGGGAAATGCGCGATCATGTCTTCGTGGGAGGCTTCAGCGACGGCAAGTTGACGCTGATTTGCAACCGCGCGGTATTGGTCACCTGGCTGCGGTTCGAACAGGCGCATCTGCTGGAGCTGCTGCACCGGCTTCCCGGCTTTGAAGGCGTCACCGGCCTGACCTTCAAGGTACGCCCGGTCAATCCGGTCAAGCCTCCGCCGCGCTACACCCGCACGCTGCCCCATGCCGCGGGCAAGGCGCTGTCCGACTGTGCGAGTGACACCGCCGACCCCGAGCTTAAAAAGGCCCTGAAACGCCTCGCGTCCCACGCCGAAACGCCATGATGCACCGCGCGTAAAAAGCCGGCTCCCGTTAGGCCGACTCCCGGTAGACAGGCTTCCGGTAGATAAACTTCCGGTAGATGGGCGCAGACGGCAAAAGGCACCGCCCGGGGGCAGTGCCTTTTTATCATCATAGTAGCCGATAGCTCGGGAGGCGTAGCGCTATGCCATGGCGGGGGCGGCGTAGGATACCGGCGCGGTAGCGGCCTCGCCTTCAAACGTCACAATCTCGTAGGCCTCGGGCCGGGCAAGCAGCTCGCGGCACAGCTGATTATTGAGCGCATGGCCGGACTTGACGCCGCGAAACTCACCGATCAGGCCGTGGCCGAGCTGGTAGAGATCGCCGATAGCGTCGAGCACCTTGTGTTTAACGAACTCGTCGTCATAGCGCAGACCGCCGTCGTTGACAATGCGGTAGTCATCCACCACCACGGCGTTTTCCAGGCTTCCTCCCAGCGCCATGTTGTGCGAGCGCAGATGTTCGATATCGCGCATAAAGCCGAAGGTCCGCGCCCGGGACACATCCTTGACGAAGGACGTGGTCGAAAAGTCGATCTGCGCTGTCTGCTGCTGCTGCTTGAACACCGGATGATCGAAGTCGATGGCAAACGACACCTTGAAGCCGTTGTGGGGCAGAAACACGGCCTCCTTGTCATCGTCACTCACAGTGACCGGGCGCTTGATGCGAATAAACTGTTTCGCCGCTTCCTGCTCGCGGATACCCGCCGACTGAATCAGGAAGACGAAAGGGCTCGCGCTGCCATCCATGATCGGCACTTCCGCGGCGCTCAGGTCGACGTAGACATTGTCAATGCCCAGCCCTGCCAGCGCCGACATCAGGTGCTCGACAGTCGCCACCTTGACGCCGCGCTCGGACAGCGCAGTGCACAGCACGGTATCCTCAACCAGCATGGCTCGCGCGGGTATTTCCACCGCCGGCTCCAGGTCGGTGCGAACAAACACCACGCCGGTATTGACCGGGGCCGGCCGCAGCGCCATGTGAACCTTGTGCCCGGAGTGCAGCCCCACCCCGGTTGCCCGGATGACGTTTTGTAGTGTGCGCTGTTTGATCATGGGGAGCCGTTGGTATCCTGTAAATGGCAGTGGCGATGGCAAGGCACACCCGTCTGGCAGCGTACACAACCATCCGCTAACGATGGGGTCGTGACCGGCCGGCAACGCCGGGGTGGCAGGCGATTGTCGCCCGTCACCCCGGCAGCACCGCGCTAGTCGGCCTGGCGGCGGAGAAAGGCCGGAATATCGAGATAGTCGTCGTTTTCGGTGGCGCGCTGCTTGTCGGCTTGCCGCGTCGGTGCCGGTTCCGGCGATTCGGCGCGCCTGGCAGCCTGCTGCTGGCGCATTACCGTCGGCTGCTGGAGATTACGATAGTCGGCGCCGGCATCGGCATGGGTCGTGCGACGCGCCGGCTCGCGCGACGACTGCTTTGCCTGACTGCCTTCCAGCCCGGCGGCCACCACGGTGACGCG
Source organism: Vreelandella jeotgali Hwa (assembly GCF_000334215.1). Classification (GTDB taxonomy): domain Bacteria; phylum Pseudomonadota; class Gammaproteobacteria; order Pseudomonadales; family Halomonadaceae; genus Vreelandella; species Vreelandella jeotgali. Next base: position 51,327 of record NZ_AMQY01000018.1, read on the forward strand.
CAGCTCGTCCGACATTTCCATGTCGATGGAAGTTCCCACCACGATGGTCGCTTCCTGGGAGGCAAACTCCTGAACCGTTGCCCCCACGTCGTTGAACTCGCCGATGGAAAGATCGGGACCCGCCGTGATGTTGACCAGGATACCCCGGGCGCCGTGCAGATCGATATCCTCGAGCAGCGGGCTGCGGATGGCCTTTTCCGCGGCTTCGCGAGCGCGGTTTTCTCCGGTGGCACCGCCGGTACCCATCATCGCCATGCCCATTTCGGACATCACCGTGCGTACGTCGGCAAAGTCGACGTTGATGATACCCGGGCTGGTAATCAGTTCGGCGATGCCCTGAACGGCGCCCAGCAGCACATCGTTGGCGGCGCTGAACGCGGTAAGCAGCGTGGCGCTCTTGCCCAGTACCGAGAGCAGCTTTTCGTTGGGGATGGTAATCAGCGAGTCAACGTGCTCGGAGAGTTCCTTCATGCCTTCTTCGGCGGAACGCGCACGCTTGGGGCCTTCAAACGGAAACGGTCGGGTGACCACGGCCACGGTCAGGATACCCAGTTCCTTGGCCACCTGAGCGACTACCGGCGCGCCGCCGGTTCCGGTACCGCCGCCCATGCCGGCGGTAATAAAGATCATGTCGGCCCCGTCGAGCTGCTCGGCAATGCGCTCGCGGTCTTCCATCGCGGCCTGGCGGCCGACGTCGGGATTGGCCCCGGCGCCCAGCCCCTTGGTAATTTCGCTGCCCAGCTGCAGTACCGTCCTGGCGGATACGCGCTTGAGCGCCTGGGCATCGGTATTGGCGCAGATAAACTCGACGCCTTCGATGCTGCTTTCCACCATGTGGTTGACGGCGTTGCCGCCGCCGCCGCCAACGCCGACAACCTTGATGACCGCACTGCTCGAGGGTGCGTTATCTACCAGTTCGAACATAAGCCCCGTCTCCTGAGCCGCACTCTCGGCTCTATCAGAAATTTCTTTTCAACCAGCCTTTTATTTTGACCAGCGCTGATCGTTCATCCTGTTGGGTATCGCCGCCCTTCCCCGCCGACGCCTGAATCACACCGGCTCGGGCGCCATGCTGCTGACCGTGGTGCGCTTCCTGTAAAGCGTAGTGCAACAAGCCAACCCCTGTGGCGTAAACCGGATTGCGGACGACATCGGCCAGTCCCCGGACGTTTTGCGGGCAGGCGATACGCACCGGCATGTGGAAAATTTCCTCGGCCAGCTCGGTGGCCCCTTCCATGCGCGACGTTCCGCCTGTGAGGACCACGCCGGCGGCTACCATATCGGCATAGCCGCTGCGGCGAAGTTCCTCCGTTACCAGCGTAAAGAGCTCTTCGTAGCGGGGTTCGACAACTTCGGCCAGCGCCTGCCGCGACAGATCACGGGAAGGCCGATCGCCCACGCTTGGCACCTTGATCATTTCATCCGACGCCGCCAACTCGGTCAGGGCGCAGGCGTACTTGACCTTGATTTCTTCGGCATGCTGGGTCGGGGTCCGCAACGCCATGGCGATGTCGTTGGTTACCTGGTCACCGGCAATGGGAATCACCGCGGTGTGGCGAATGGCGCCCTCGGTAAAAATCGCCATGTCGGTGGTGCCGCCGCCCACGTCCACCATGCAGACGCCCAGTTCGCGCTCGTCTTCGGTAAGCACCGACATGCTGGAGGCAAGCTGTTCGAGAATGATGGCATCCACATCGAGACCGCAGCGGCGAACGCATTTTTCGATGTTCTGCACCGCGTTGGCCGCGGCGGTGACCAGATGGACCTGGGCTTCGAGGCGCACGCCCGACATGCCCAGCGGCTCGCGGATGCCGCCCTGGGCATCAATGGAGAATTCCTGGGGAAGGACGTGCAGCACGCGCTGACCTTCGGAAACGGCGCGCGCCCTGGCGGAATCGATCACCCGTTCGATATCCGAGGCGGTGACTTCGCGATCCTTGATGGCGACCACGCCGTCGGAGTTCATCGAGCTGATATGGCTGCCGGCAATGCCCACATAGACCGAATGTATATCACAACCAGCCATTAACTCGGCTTCTTCAACGGCGCGCTGGATGGATTGCACCGTTGATTCAATATTGATCACGACGCCGCGCTTCATGCCGCGCGACGGATGGGAGCCAATCCCGGCAATCTCGATGCCACCGTCATCGGTGGGCTGGCCGACAATCGCAACGACCTTGGACGTTCCAATGTCCAGCCCGACCACCATACCGGATGCGTTAGGGGCGCCTGCCATGAGTCGGGAAATCTCCTTGGATGATGAAGGGGAACAGCTGCGTCAAGCCGGCTCGTTTCCCAGGTAAGGCGTCATGACAACTATCTACCACAACGTATTTACCACAACGTGCTTATCACAACGGCTTGCCACGGTAGCTTTACCACAACAGCTGTCCACCGCTGCCTCGATGATCGACAGTAGATGCCGGGCCCACACTGCCGCCCTGAAAGCAGGCCACTTGGCCTGCACCGGGCCCTGAACCAGCCCCTGAAACAGGCCGTTAAACAGACAGCGCGGCCACACCGGCCGCCAATATGATACAAGACTCATCAGAGTATAACGACCGTTGGGCGCTACAATACGTCGAGAAGCCGGCATTTTAAACCCCGATAGTCGCATTTGCACCGTTGGTGAACACTTACCTTGAAGCGTCCGACAGCGACTCGCGAGGGTCTTCCGAAGACTTGCCGGCACCCTGTGAATCCCCGTGCCAGGCCACGGCAACGCCGTTGGGATAGCGCAGATCGATATAACGAATGGCCTGCGCATGGCGGCCGAGTTCTCCCTGCCAGGCTGCAATCAGCCGCTTGAGGCGCGCCGGATGCTGACGACGGCCCAGCATCGCCCAGGCGCCGTCATCCACCTGGAGCCGCCATGCACCGCGCGCCTCCAGCCGCAGCTGGTCCAGCGTAACGTCCAGCGCCCCAAGGCGGTCTTCGAGGGTTTGATAATACGCCCAGACTTCCCGGCTGCTGTCATCCGGCCCCGCCAGATCCGGCAGCCCGGCCGGAGCGGGCAGCGGTGCAAAGGCAAAGGGCCGACCCCGGGTATTGAGCAGCCAGTCGTCGTTCCAGCGCGCCACCGGCGTCTGCTCCACCAGCTCGAAGGTCAGGCTGTCGGGCCACTGACGCGACACGCGCACTTGTTTGAGCCAGCCGATATCCAGTGCCGACTGGCGCAGGTGCTCCAGGTCCACCGACAGCCAGCGGGCATCGCGGACCAGCGGCGCCAGCTGATCGCGCAGATAGTCGGCGCTCACGTAGTCCAGCTCACCACGCACCGAGACGCGCTCGACGGGCGTATCCAGCCACAGCCAGAGCGCGCGGCCGCCCGCAACCGGCAGCAGAACCAGCAGCAACAGGCCCAGCCAGACGTTACGTCGTTGCATCGCGACCCGCGTGCCCGGCTGTTGCCAGAATCGCCATCACCAGCTGATCGAAATCCATGCCGATATGGGCCGCCGCCTGAGGCACCAGGCTATGGTCGGTCATGCCCGGCACGGTGTTGACTTCAATCAGCCAAAAGCGCCCTCGAGCATCGCGCATGACGTCCACCCGTCCCCAGCCGGCACCGCCAACCGCCCGGAAGGCCTCCTGGCAAAGCTGCGCCAGCTCGCTTTCCGCCTCTGCGGTGAGCCCGCAGGGCAGATGATACTGCGTGCTGTCATCCAGATATTTGGCATTGTAATCGTAAAAGCCGCCGGGGACTTCGACACGAATCGCCGGCAGAGTGCGGTCGCCAAGCAGGGAAACGGTATATTCCTCGCCCTGGATAAAGCGCTCGGCCATGACCCGGGCATCATAGCGAATCGCTTCATGGTAGGCGGCTTCCAGCTCGGCGGCGCCGTCGACAATGCTGATGCCCAGCGTCGAGCCTTCATGCACGGGCTTGACGATCAGCGACGGCCCCAGCCTGTCGACTACGCCGTCCCAGTCGGAACCGGCATCCAGCATGATGCACTCGGGGGTGGGCAGCTCCAGCGCCTGCCATATCTGTTTGGTGCGCTGTTTATCCATGCCCAGCGCCGATGCCATGACACCGCTGCCGGTATAGGGAATATCCAGCAGCTCCAGCGCCCCCTGCAGCGAGCCGTCTTCGCCGCCGCGACCGTGGAGGGCGATGAACACCCGCGACGGCGCCAGACGTTCGAGCCCGGTCAGCCCGCAATCGTGGGGATCATAGCCCACGGCGTGCACGCCGCTACGTTGCAGCGCCGCCAGTATCGCCGCCCCGCTCTTCAGCGAGACGGCGCGTTCCGCGGAGGTACCGCCGTAAATCACGACAACGTCGTGAGCTGCGGTGTCCGCGACGCCCGCACCGGCGTTTGTTTTGGCATTCGCGCTCACAGCTTCACCTCATCCAATGCCAGTCCGGCGTTGGCCAGACTCTGCGCAATACCGCCGATATCCCCGGCGCCCTGTGTCAGCAGAATATCGCCGGGGCGCAGCACGTTGGCCAGCAACCCCGGCAACTCGCTCTTGTCTTCCACAAATAGCGGGTCAACCTCGCCACGCTGGCGCAGCGAGCCGGCGAGCGCGCGGCCGTCGGCACCGGGAATGACCGTCTCGCCGGCGCTGTAAACATCCAGCAGCAGCAGCGTATCCACCCGGGACAGCACGCGCACAAAGTCTTCGTACAGATCCCGGGTGCGGGAATACCGGTGCGGCTGATACAGCATGACCAGGCGACGTTGCGGCCAGCCGTCGCGCACGGCCCGGATGACCATTTCCACTTCACGCGGATGGTGGCCGTAGTCGTCCACCAGCATGACCGGCTGGCGGCTGGCAGCGTCGGCGTCGGCTTCTGCTGCCGGGACATGGCCCGCCAGAGGAAAGTCACCGTGCACCTGAAAGCGCCGGCCCACGCCGGCAAAGCCCGCCAGCCCGCGCACAATGGCGGCATCGCTTACGCCGGCATCGCTGGCCACGACAATCGCCGCCATGGCATTTTGCGCATTGTGCTGCCCCGGCATCGCCAGACGGATATCCAGCGGCTCACCTTCCGGGCGCAGCGCGGTAAAGCGCACCTCACCGCCCTGCTGGGTGAAATCGGCAATGCGGTAGTCCGCCTCGGCGTCAAACCCATAGGTCACGAAATGGCGCTTGATCTCCGGGCACAGTCGGCGCACCTGGTCGTCATCAATACACAGCACCGCCAGACCGTAAAACGGCAGGTTATGCAGAAAATCGATAAACGTGCCGGTCAGCCGCTCAAAGTCGTTGCCGTACGTCGCCATGTGGTCGGCATCAATGTTGGTCACCACCGATACCAGCGGCTGCAGATGCAGAAAGGAAGCATCGGACTCATCGGCTTCGGCCACCAGATAATCGCCTTCGCCCAGGCGCGCGTTGGTCCCCGCGCTGGTCAGCTTGCCGCCAATAACAAAGGTGGGGTCGAGTCCGCCCTCGGCCAGCAGTGTCGCCGTCAGGCTGGTGGTGGTCGTCTTGCCGTGGGTGCCCGCCACGGCGATGCCGTGACGAAAGCGCATCAGTTCGGCGAGCATTTCCGCGCGCCGCACCACCGGCACGCGATGATCGTTGGCCCAGCGGATTTCGGGGTTGGTATCGTCCACCGCGCTGGACACCACGACGACATCGGCGCCCTGCACATTGCCCCGTGCATGGCCCAGGCTCACAGCCACCCCGCATTCACGCAGGCGTTCGATCACCGGCGAGTTCTTGACATCGCTGCCGCTGACAGCATAGCCCTGATGCACCAGCACTTCGGCGATACCGCACATGCCGGCACCGCCGATACCGATAAAATGCAGGCGCCGAATCCGCCGCATGCCGGGGCCCTTGAAACGCCGAACGGCGCCGGATGCCGGATGATTGCCGGTCAAGTCAGTCATGCACCTTACTCCTTGCGGGCAGCGGCCAGACAGCCTTGTAACAGCTGCCCGGTCGCGTCGAGATGCGCGGCCTGGCGTGACCTGGCGGCCATACCGGCCAGCACATCGGGGGATAACAACTCGCTCAGCGCCTCTGCGAGACGCGCCTGACTCAGGGTTTGCTGACGCATGCAGCGCGCCGCTCCCACCTCCACCAGCATGCGGGCATTGACGGCCTGGTGGTCGTCCACCGCGTGGGGAAACGGTACCAGCAGAGACGGTTTGGCCGCGGCGGCCAGCTCGGACACGGTCAATGCACCGGCGCGACACACCACCAGGTCGGCCCAGTCGTAGGCCTCGGCCATGTCGTCAATAAAGGCGCTGATGCGCACATCATCAAAGCGGCCTTGATGGTACGCCTCGCGGGTTGCCTCCTCGCGGTCCCTGCCGGCCTGGTGCCACACGGCCGGGCGCACGCTGTCATCCAGCGCGCCCAGCGCTGCGGGCAGCTGCTCGTTGAGCGCCACGGCTCCCAGCGAGCCGCCCACCACCAGCAAGCGCAGGCGTCGATCCTGCATCTCGGCGGCCTGGCGCGGCCGACGTCCCATGGCGGCAATATCGGCGCGTACCGGGTTGCCGATTACCTCGGCTCGCTCCCCCAGCGCGCCGGGAAAGGCGGCAAAGCATCGCCGGGCCAGGCGCGACAGCACACGGTTGGTCAGGCCGGCGACCGCATTCTGCTCGTGAACCACCAGGGGAATGCCCATCAGCCAGGCCGCCAACCCGCCTGGCCCGCTGGCAAACCCGCCCAGGCCGACCACCACTTGAGGCCGGCAGCGACGTAGCGTCCGGCGCGCCTGCCATACGGCCCGAACAAGGTTGACAGGCGCCTTGAGCCAGCCTGCCAGGCCGTTGCCGCGCAGTCCGCTGATACGCACCTGGTTGAGGGGAAAGCCGGCCTCGGGCACCAGGCGGTTTTCAATGCCCCGGGGGCTGCCCAGCCACTCAACGGCAATGCCCTGCGCCTCAAGCGCCCGGGCCAACGACAGCGCGGGAATCACATGGCCGCCGGTACCGCCGGCCATGATCAGGACGCATTGTGGCTTCGTCTGTGTCACGCCATGTTTCCTTATCACCTTTTAGTCCTTGTAACCCTTGGATCCTTCTATCCCTGACAGCTTCTATCCCTGACACCTTTTACCCCTGACGCCTTTACTCCCTGAATCCTTCAACTCTTGATTCTGTCACTGCTTCGGCTTTTTCGGCTTTCAACTCAGGGCCCTTCAACTGTGTTTCCCTGAACAGTGTTTCCCTGTGCCGAGCGGTCCAGGCAGAGTCACCGGACAAGGCGCGGTTCAGCGCGCGCCGGATGCTCTGGGCGAAGAGGCCCTTGACGAAGGTGGCCTGGGCGAGCGCGAATGACGCCGGGTTTCGCGGTCGGCACGCAGTAGCAGTCCGATCATGACGCCGGTGACCACCAGGCTTGAGCCGCCATAGCTGACCAGCGGCAGCGTCAACCCCTTGGTCGGTAGCAGCCCCGAGCTCACGGCAATGTTGATAAATGCCTGGGCCGCCATGATAAAGCTGATGCCATAACTCATATAGGCGGCAAACAGCTGGCCGGCCAGCTCTGCCCGGCGGGCGATCAGCATGGCGCGAACGATAAACAGGGTAAACAGTAACACCAGCGCAATCGCGCCGATCATGCCCAGTTCTTCCGCAATCACGGCAAAAATGAAGTCGGTGTGCGCTTCGGGGAGAAAATGCAGCTTCTGGACGCTATTGCCCAGGCCGGTGCCGGTCACATGGCCACGGCCAAAGGCGATCAGCGCCTGGGTCAGCTGGTAGCCGGTGGCAAACTGGTCGGCCCAGGGGTCCAGAAAGCTGGTCCAGCGTGCCAGGCGGTAAGGCTCCAGCGCTACCATCAGGGTCGCGCCCACGCCCAGCAGCGCCCCGGTACTGATCAGCACCAGCAGCGAGGCGCCAGCCATCATCAGCATGCCGACCACGCAAACCGTATAGACCACCATGCCGCCAAAATCCGGCGCGCAGAACAACAGCCCGGCGGGGATGACGAGCACCATCAGCGGCCGCAGCATGGCAAACAGCCGCGTGCGCAACACCAGCGGAAAGCGAGCCATGAAGGCCGCCATGTAAAAGACCAGGCCCAGCTTGCCCACCTCGGATACCTGGAGGCTGGGCAGCGGCCCGGGCAGAGCAATCCAGCGCTTGCTGCCGTTGATTTCCTGGCCGAACAGCAGCACGCCTGCCAGCAGCAGCAGGCTCAGCACCAGAATAAATCCGGCATTCTGCCGCCACATCTCCAGCGGCAGGCTCAGCGCTACCGCCCCGGCCGCAATCGCCAGCAGCAGAAAGACGCCGTGGCGCACCGCGTAGTGATAGCTGTCGTCCGTGAGCCCCACGGACGCCGAACTGACCATAACCCAACCAATGCCGGCGAGCAGCAGCGCGGCCAGCAGCAGCCAGATATCGCAGGGCAGCCCCTGCGTCGAGAGTTTGGCGCGTAGGCGCGTCATGGGGCAGCCTCCCCCGCCGGCTGGCCGGCCAGGGCGGTGACCTGCCGACAAAACGCCTCGCCCCGGGCGCGATAGTCCGCAAACTGATCAAGGCTGGCACAGGCCGGCGACAGCAGCACCGCATCGCCGCTCCGAGCGATGGCTGCGGCCGCTTCCGTGGCCTCGGCAAGATGCGTAAAACGCTGCACCGGCACGCGGTCGCCCAGCGTTTGCGCCATACGTTCGGCGTCTTCGCCAAACAGCATGACCACGCGCGCGTAGGTATCGAGGGGCGCTACCAGCGGGAGAAAATCGGCGCCCTTGCCGACGCCGCCGGCGACCAGGACAATCCTGCCCTCAAGCGTCGGGCCGAGCCCGTTGACAGCGGCGAGGGTGGCACCCACGTTGGTGCCCTTGGAGTCGTTGACCCACAGCACGCCGTCGCTGTGCGCCACGGTTTCGCTGCGGTGGGCCAGCCCGGTAAAACGCCGCAGCACGGTACACATGGCAGCGGCATCCAGCCCCAGAACCTGCCCCATGGCCAGCGCCGCCAGGGCATTCTGCTGATGGTGGCGACCGGCCATCTGCAGCTCGTCGGCAGCCAGCCAGGGGGTCGCCCCCTGCATCAGCCAGGTGCGACCGTCATGCTCGGCCAGCCCCCAGTCGGCGCCGGCCGGCGGCCGGGTGGTAAACGACACCACCCGCGAAGCCGGCACGGCAGTGTCCGCTGTCGGCCAGGTGGCCGGGTCGTCGGCGTTGACGACCGCCCGACGTGCCCCCTGAAAAATGCGCTGTTTGGCCGCCAGGTAGCCGTCCATATCGCCGTGGCGGTCCAGGTGATCTTCGCTGAAATTGACAAAGGCCGCGCACTCGGCGCCCAGCGCCGGCGTGGTTTCCAGCTGAAAGCTCGACAGCTCCAGCACGTAGAGGTCGGCATCGGGTACGGTTTCCAGCAGATCAAGCGCGGGGGTGCCGAGGTTGCCGCCTACCGCGACCCTGACGCCGGCTTCCGCCGCCATCTCGCCCAGCAGCGTGGTGATCGTGGACTTGGCATTGGAACCGGTGATCGCCGCTACCGGCGCGCGGACCGCCCGGCAGAAAAGCGCTGTTTCACCGACCAGGCGCGGACCGCCGGTTTGGCCGCTGTGCGGCCCGGCGAGCGCTTCAAGCCCCGGTGTATCGGGATCCACGCCGGGGCTGAGCACCACCTCTGCCGCCGCGCTCATGTCCAGCCGCGCAAGCGCGCCCGTGTGAACCGCGACGCCGGGGTGCGCCCGGCGAAAGGCGTCCAGCCCCGGCGGCGCATCACGGGTATCCGCCATCGTGAACGCCACCCCCTCGCGCGCCAGGTGGCGGGCAATGGCACAGCCGGAAATCCCCAGCCCGACCACCAGGGTATGGCCGTTCGCGACACGCATCATCACAGGCTCCCGTTAACGGACTTTCAGCGTGGCCAGCCCCAACAGCACCAGCACCACGGTAATGATCCAGAAGCGCACGATGACCCGAGGCTCCGGCCAGCCTTTCAGCTCGAAATGGTGGTGCAGCGGCGCCATGCGGAAGACGCGCCGGCCGGTCAGCTTATAGGAGCCCACCTGAAGAATGACCGATAGCGTTTCGGCGACAAAGATGCCGCCCATGATGAACAGCACGATCTCCTGGCGCACGATAACGGCGACGATGCCCAGCGCCGCCCCCAGCGCCAGCGAGCCCACATCCCCCATGAACACCTGGGCGGGGTAGGTGTTGAACCACAGAAACCCCAGCCCGGCCCCGGCAATAGTGGCGCAGAATACCGCCAGCTCGCCGGTGCCCGCAATCAGCGGAATATGCAGATACTCGGCAAAGACCACATTGCCGCTGGCGTAGGCAAATACCGCCAGCCCCATGGCCACCAGCACGGTGGGCATGATGGCCAGACCGTCCAGCCCGTCGGTCAGATTGACGGCGTTGGAGCTGCCCACGATAACCAGATAGCTGAGCACGATGAAAAACACCCCCAGCGGCAGCATCACGCCCTTGACCATGGGAATCAGCAGGCTGGTTTCCACCGGCCCGGCGGCCGTGGCATACAGCAGGCCCGCTGCCCCCAGGCCGATGGCCGACTGCCAGAAGTATTTCCATTTGGCCGGCAGTCCGCGCGGGTTCTTTTCCACGACCTTGCGATAGTCGTCTATCCAGCCAATGGCGCCGAAGCCCAGCGTGACAGCCAACACCACCCAGACGTAGTGATTGGTCAAATCTCCCCAGACCAGGGTACTGATGGCCACGGCCATCAGCACCATCACGCCCCCCATGGTGGGCGTACCCGCCTTGGACAGGTGCGACTGCGGACCGTCATCGCGTACGGCCTGGCCGATCTGGCCTTCCACCAGCCGGCGAATGACCCAGGGCCCCAGCCACAAACACAGCAGCAGCGCCGTCAGCGCCGCCAGAATCACACGCAGGGTCAAATAGTTGAATACCTGGAAGGCGCTTTGATACTGCGCCAGAAGGTTTGCCAGATGAAGTAACATGAACGGCGCTTACCTTATGATTGATCCGTGCGCAGGGCGGCAACCAGACGCTCCATGCCCGCGCTTCGAGAGCCCTTGACCAGCAGGCTGGTGCCGTTGGGCAACGCGTCCTGCAAATGCGCTTCCAGCGCGGCGTAATCGTTGAAATGGAGACCGTCGCCAAACGCCGCGCTTGCGGGCCGGGTAGCCTCGCCCAGGGTATAGAGCGCGTCCAGCCCCAAGTCGGCGGCGTGTCGGCCGACATCGGCATGCAGCCGGTCGGACGCCTCGCCCAGTTCCCCCATCGCCCCCAGGACGCACCAGCGTGGCGCCGGGAAACGCGCCAGCGTATCCAGTGCCGCTTTCACCGCACCGGGGTTGGCGTTGTAGGAATCGTCCAGCAGGGTGCCATCGCGCACCCCGGGCAGTACGGCCAGGCGCCCGGCGAGCGACTCGGCGCAGCAGAGCCCGTCCACCACGTCGGAGGCGCTCATGCCCAGACTCAGCGCCGCCGCTGCGGCCGCCAGCGCATTGCTGACGTTATGCTCTCCGGCCAGCCCGAGACGGACCTGCCCCGCCGCTTCGCCGTTGACCGTCAGCGTGAAAGCATAACGCCCCCGGGCATCGCAGGAAAGCGCCCGAGCGCCTACATCGGCCTCGGGGTGGAGGCCGAAGCTCATGACCCTGCGCGGCTCAGCGCACGCGGCCCAGAAGGCAAAATATACGTCGTCACGGTTGAGAACCGCCACGCCGTCGGCGGGTAAGCCCTGAAGGATTTCACTCTTGGCCTGGGCGATATGGCCCAAGCCGCCAAACTCACCGACGTGGGCACCCGTCACATTGGTAATCACCGCCACACGCGGCACGGCGAGCCGCGTCGTCCAGGCAATTTCACCACAATGGCTGGCACCCAGCTCGACCACCGCCGCCCGGTGACGGCTTTCCAGCGCCAGCAGCGTCAGCGGCGCGCCGATGGCATTGTTGAGGTTGCCCCGGGTGGCATGGACCGGCCCGAGCGGCGCCAGCAGCGCCGCAACCAGCTCCTTGACCGTCGTTTTACCGCTGTTGCCGGTGACGCCCACCAGCGGTGCGGTAAAGTGATGCCGCCAGTGCCGCGCCAACAGCCCCAGCGCCAGCCGGGTATCCGAGCAGGTCAGCGTGGGCAGCGTCCCGGCGCAGGGGCGCTCTACCAGAACGGCTGCCGCTCCCCGGCGCTGCGCCTCAACCACGAAGTCGTGGCCGTCAAAACGCTCACCGACAAGCGCCACAAACAGGCACCCCGGTACGATGGAGCGAGTATCGGTCACGACGCCGGCAAGCGCTGGCCCTGCCCCGGCACCCTCGTGCCGAGCGCCGGTAGCGGCAGCCACGCTGTCCAGCGTCATGGGCGTCATGTGGCACTCCGCGCGAGCATGGCCTGGCGAACTTCATCGCTGTCGCGGTAGGGATGGCGCACATCGTTGATTTCCTGATAGGCCTCATGTCCCTTGCCGGCAACCAGAATCACATCCTCGGCGCCGGCGCGAGCAATGACCTCGGCAATGGCTCGACGACGATCGCCGATTTCTTCCACATCGGCCGAGTCTTCAAACCCGGCCAGGATGTCCTGCCGTATGCTGTCCGGCGCTTCCGTACGCGGATTGTCATCGGTCACCACGCAGCGGTCGGCCTGCGCCTGGGCGGCGCTGGCCATTCCCGTCCGTTTGCCGCTATCACGGTCGCCGCCGCAACCAAAGACACACCACAGCCGGCCGGCGCTGCCCAGGTGGGCACGCAATGCCAGCAGCGCATTTTCCAGTGCGTTGGGCGTGTGCGCGTAGTCCACGACAACGCTCGGCGCTCCCGCTTCCCGGTGCAGTTCCATACGCCCCGGCACCGGACGAATACGCCCGGCGGCCTCGACCAGCGCATCAATCGGCTCGCCCATGCCGTACAGGGTGGCCATGGCCAGCAGCACGTTATCCAGGTTGAAACGCCCCATCAGGTTGAGCGACAGCGCCTTTTCCGCATCGGGCGTGGCAATCAGCGCCTGCTGCCCGCTGGCATGCGGGTTCCATTCGAGCACCCGCAGCGTTACCGCCTCGTCCTCACCGACGGCGAGCACCCGGGTGCTGTCATGGCAGCCGGAAAGCATCAGCCGCGCCAGCGGGTCGTCGCCGTTGACCACCGCCAGGGAGAGCTCGCGGCGACGAAACAGCTTGGCCTTGGCGGCGGCGTAGGCGGTCATGCTGCCGTGATAATCCAGGTGATCACGGGTCAGATTGGTAAACACCCCGGCAGTGACGTTGACTGCCTCCAGCCGCTGCTGATCCAGCGCATGGGACGATGCCTCCAGCGCCACGCGCTTGAACCCCTGGCGGGCCATATTGCCCAGCGTTGCCTGTAGCGCCAGCGGCCCCGGCGTGGTCAGTCCGGCATCGGCGAGCGCGCCGGCACGGCCGATGCCCAGAGTGCCGACCACGCCGGCGGGCGTTTCCAGCTGCTCGCTGAGATCGGCGATATAGTGGGTTACCGAGCTTTTGCCGTTGGTGCCGGTCACCGCCATGACCTCCAGCTCATCGGGCACGGCAAACAGCATCTGGCCCAGTTCTCCCAGCCTCAGCGCCAGATAGGGCATGGTCAGCACGCGCCCGTCGAGGCGGATGTCGCCGTCGCGCGCGTGCTTGAGCACCAGGGCGGCGCCGGCCTCGAGCGCCAAGTCGATAAAGTCGCGCCCGTCCGCCTGGCTGCCGGGCACGGCCACAAAAATATCGCCGTCGACCACTTCCCGGGAGTCGCTGACCAGGCGGATGGCGTCGGGTAATGCGGGCAGCTCTGCCGGCAGGGTCGACGTGGGCCACACCTGCTCCAGAGCCTTGATGACATCGCTAGCCGTCAGTGTCATGCGTTCCCCTTCAACTGTTCTTCTCCTTCAACTTTTATCCTTTAACTGTTTTCCAACCACCGTTATCCAACCACTGTGATCCACCCACTTTTCATCCATCCGCTGGTGTTCTTCGGCTTTCCTGTTCCCCGGCTTTGCTCTTTCGACAGCACCGATTCGGTAAAGCCTTCAACCTGCGAGGATTTTAACCCCCAAAGCGTTCAGTCTGAAAAGCGCCATACCCTGCAAAGCCCGGGGCAGCGGCGGGATCAATCGGCATCCCGAGCGTCGGGCGGCACGTCCAGCAGGCGCAGGGCATTGCCGGCCACATCCGAAAAGACCGGCGCGGCGACGGCGCCACCGTAAAACTCGCCGGCCTGGGGATGATCAAGCATCACGGACGTCACGATACGCGGATCGGAGGCCGGCGCAATGCCGACAAACACGCTGCGATAGGCATCCTTGTCGTAACCCTGGGCGCCGGTCTTGCGTACGGTACCGGTCTTGCCCGCCACGCGGTAGCCTTCCACCCGTGCCCGGCGTCCGCCGGCATTGGGCCCGACCACTTTCTCGAGCATGCCCAGCAGCTGGCTGGCCACCTCGGGTTCCATGACCGGCTCGCCCGGCGGCGGGTCATCGCGCTTTAACAGCGAGGGCGGCAAACGCCGGCCCTGATGCGCGATCGCGGTGTACGCGCTGGCCAGCTGGACGGCCGACACCGACAGCCCGTAGCCATACGCCAGCGAGGCGCGCTCGCTGCGGGAAAAATCCAGCATATCGGGCAGGCTGCCGCTCGCCTCGCCGGGGAAGCCGGTGCCCGGATTGCGGGCAAACCCCAGGGCGTTATAGCGCTCCCGGATGGCGCTGTCATCGAGTTTCAGCGCCAACCGCGACATGCCGATATTGGACGACTTGACCAGCACATTGGTGAGGCTGAGCTTACCGTAATTGCGAAAATCGCGAATGGTATAACCGTCGATACGCATCCAGCCCGGCGCGGTATCAATTACCGTGTCGGGCGTGAAGCGCTCGCGTTCCAGTACGGTTGACATCGCCAGCGGCTTGACCACCGAACCCGGCTCGAAAACGTCCACCAGCGCCTGATTGCGTAGCCCTCGCGGGTCCAGCCCGGCGCGATTATTGGGGTTGTAGGATGGCAGGTTGACCATCGCCAGCACTTCGCCGGTGCGGGCGTCGAGCATCACCAGCACGCCGCCTTCGGCGTTGTTGTCTTCCACTGCTTCGCGCAGCTCGCGGTAGGCCATGTACTGCAGACGCTGGTCGATCGACAGGGTCAGATCGCCTCCGGGCCGGGCCTCGCGCATGACGTCCAGCTCGCGCACCAGCCGGCCACGACGATCCTGAAGAATTTGACGCTCACCCGGCTGGCCCGCCAGGTAGGACTGATAGGCCAGTTCGAGACCTTCCTGCCCCTTGTCGTCGACGTTGGTGACGCCCACCAGCTGGGCGGCCACCTCGCCGGCGGGATAGTAACGCTTGTATTCCCGGCGGGAATGCACGCCGGCCATCTGCATGTCCAGCACCTTTTGTGCTGCCCGCGGCGTTAATCGCCGTCGCAGATACATGAATTCGTGGTCACTATAGCGCGCCACCCGGCTGTCGAATGTCAGCAGGCTCATGCCCAGCGCCTGGGACAGCACGACTCGGCTGACCGGATCAGCGGGCAACTTGCCGGGGTTGGCCCAGAGCGTTACGACGGGGGTGGAAATCGCCAGCGGCTCGCCGTGGCGATCGGTGATCATGCCGCGATGGGCGGGAATAGTTTCATGCCGCAGGGTGCGGGCATCGCCCTGACTTTGCAGAAAAGGACGGTCGATAACCTGCAGCAGGGTAATTCGCCCAATCAGCACCGCAGCCACGAGGAGCATCATCCCCATCATGAAGCGGAAGCGTCCCCGCCCCAACGGCGGCGCAACACTTGACGAGGTGGACGGCCCTTCACGACGCCGATTGCTCACGGTTCAATCACCTCAACGTCATGAACATCGGGAATACGCATGCGCAGGCGCTCCGTGGCAATTCGTTCAATCCGCGCCGGCGTTGACCAGGCGCCGTCTTCCAGCAGCAGCTGCCCCCACTCGGTGTGCAGCTGATTGCCTTCGCGCTCCAGGGTTTGCAGCTCGGCGTACTGCACGCGCGTTAGGTGGGTGGTAACCACAATGCCCATGCCGCTCGCCAGGCAGGCCAGCAGCAGCAAACCGATGGTCAGCGGCCAGGGTCGCAGGCAGACACGCAGCGAGCGGGGCCGCTCGGCAATGGCGAGCCACTGGCGCACCCCCTTTTTTGTTTGCCGGGGAACGGCATTGCCGGCCATTACGCCCCCAACTTGCGCGCGGCCCGCATCACGGCGCTGCGCGCGCGGGGGTTGTCGGCCACCTCACCATCGCCGGCCTTTTGCGCCTTGCCCAGCGTTTCCAGGCGGCGGTTCAGCTGGTCATCGCGTAACGGCAGCCCCCGGGGCACATGGGTATCGCCGCGAACGTGGTGGCGAATAAAGCGCTTGACGCGACGATCTTCCAGGGAATGAAAGCTGATCACCACCAGGTGGCCGCCGGGCGCCAGGGCTTCAAGCGCGGCGTCGAGCGCGGCGTCGAGCTGCTCCAGCTCGCCGTTGAGATAGATCCGCAGCCCCTGGAATGCACGGGTGGCCGGATGCCGGCCCTTTTCCCAGGCAGGGTGCGCTTCCTTCAGAACCTCGGCCAGGTCCACCGTGCGGGTAAACGGCGCCTCCTTGCGCCGGGTTACCACGGCGCGAGCCAGGCGTTTGGCAAAGCGTTCTTCACCGTAGGTCTTGAAAACCCGGGCAATCTCGGCTTCTCCGGCGCGGGCGAGAAATTCGGCTGCGCTTTGCCCCTGCGTCGGGTCCATGCGCATATCCAGGGGGCCATCGCGCATGAAACTGAAGCCGCGCTCCGGGTCATCCAGCTGCGGTGACGACACGCCGATATCCAGCAGCACGCCGGCAAGCCGGCCGTATACGCCCTGCTCACGAGCGAAGTCACCGAGCTGTGCAAAAGGCTGTTGCGCCGCATGAAAGCGGGAATCGGCTATCGCCTCGGCAGCCGTCATGGCCTGGGGATCACGGTCCATGGCCAGCAGCCGGCCGTCAGCCTCCAGCCGCTGCAAAATGCTGCGGGAGTGCCCGCCGCGGCCAAAGGTGCCGTCCAGGTAGACACCGTTCGGATCATGTACGAGGGTATCCACCGCGCCGTCCAGCAGGACGCTGGTGTGGCCAAAGCGCGCGGCTGTTTGATCCGCTTCGGTTAAAGGCATGTGACTCTCACGCATAGGACAACAAACGGATACCCATGAACCAACAGCGCACTGGATGCGGGGATACACGGGCGCGGCCGGCCAAAGGCAGCCGGCTATGTTACGCGGAACGCCGCTGCGTCCCGATATTGATGGGGGGAGTCGGCCGATAAGCCGGGTTCTGTCATGGACAGCCATTCCTCTAGGCATCAGGTCACCCTGATGCTCCAGCAACCTACCCGAACCCGGCGCGGGCCACACCATCGGGTTCCTATTTGGTCTTGCTCCGAGTGGGGTTTACCTTGCCACGAACTGTTGCCAGACGCGCGGTGCGCTCTTACCGCACCCTTTCACCCTTGCCGGCCTTGAAAAGGCGTAGGCGGTTTACTCTCTGCTGCACTTTCCGTCGGCTCACGCCGCCCAGGCGTTACCTGGCACTCTGCCCTGAGGAGCCCGGACTTTCCTCCCCCGCAAACGCGGCGGCGGCTGTCTGGCCAACTCCGCGGGCAAGCATACCAGCGCGCCTTCCCGGCCTCAATCGCCATCGAGCGCCTGACCGGCATGAATCATCATGCTACTCCTTGAGCGCCTGAAGCCGTGCGTACCAGACCTGTTTACGCCCTCCCAGCAGCCGTGCGGCAACCGCAGCGCCCTGCTTGACGCCGACCCCTTCGGCCAGCAGGGCCGCCAGCAGCGCGTCCGCCGACAGGTTTTGCTGCTCGTGATCGGCTTGCGGGGTAGCACCGGCGATCATCACCACAAACTCGCCCCGGGCCTGATCGGGGTCATCGCGCAGCTGCTCGCTCAGCGCCGCCGGGGTGCCGGAGAGAAACGTCTCGAAGGTTTTGGTCAGCTCCCGGGCCAGCACCAGATGGCGGTCGGGCATTACCGCTTCGAGCGTGTCGAGGGTATGGCGAATACGGTGCGGGGTTTCATAGAACACCAGGGTTTCGTCGCGTTCCTGCAAGGCTTCCAGCGCCTGTCGGCGTGGCCCGGACCGGGCCGGAAGAAATCCGCCGAAACGAAAACGGTCGGTGGGCAGTCCGGCGCCGCTCAAGGCGGTAATCAGCGCCGACGGCCCGGGCACCGGCACTACCGGGTACGTCTGAGCGCGCAGCTCGCGCACCACAATAAATCCCGGATCGCTGATCAGGGGCGTACCGGCATCGCTGATCAGCGCGACATCCTCGCCGGCTTCCAGGTATTGCCTGAGCTGCGTCACTCGTGCCGCTTCATTGTGTTCGTGCAGCGACAGCATGGGTACGCGTATTCCCAGGCGCCCGAGCAGCCGGCTGCTGTGACGCGTATCCTCGGCGGCAATGCGCGATACGCTGCCCAGGATTTCCGCGGCTCGTGTGCCCAGGTCGCCCAGATTCCCAATCGGTGTGGCAACCACGTACAATGTACCCATACGCCTGTGTGTCATTTTGTCTCCTGTTAGCTTCAAGGGGCGAGATCGTTGCCACATGGCGACGGCCATCCGGCCGGCTCCGTCGTGGAGGCCGGCAATCGGAATGGCCAATGCCGCCTCAACGACCAGGCACAGCCGTGTCCGGATGCCGCGCGCAATGCCCGGGCGTTAACACCAATGAAGGAAAGGATACATGAAACCAATATTTCGTGGCCTGCTGGCGACTCTGTTCGCGGCATTGTTACTCGCCGGGTGTAGCGTTCAGCAACAAGCGCCGGAGGTGGTAGACCGCGCGCCCGCCGGCGACCCGGGCCAGCTGCTGGGCGAGGCCGAGCATCAGTCGGCGGCCCGGGCAGCGCAGACCCGACTCGAAGCCGCGCGTATTTTTGCCCGCCAGGGGCGCCGCGAGCGCGCTTACGACATCACCGACGGGCTGGATGAAAATTCACTGGCCAGCAACAACCGCGTGCGCTGGGCCGTACTGCATTCGCAGCTGGCTCGCGCCCTGGATCATCCCCGCGCCGTCAAGCGTGCCACCGACATCCTCGATGACGAGTTGGCGATGTCGGCCGGCCAGCAAAGGGAGCTGATCCGACGCCGCCAATGGGCCCGCGAAGCCCTCGACCAGCCGGATCCCAAAAGCTTCAGAATGCCGGCCATTGACGGCAAGTCGATAAGCCGTATTGCGGTATTCCTGCCCGAGTCGGGCCCCTTGAGCAGCGTTGCCGCGACGCTGAAAAGCGCCATGCAAACCCATCGCCAGCAAACCGGCAGCAACGCCGAGCTGCGGTTTTTCGATTCCGCCGGCGCGTCGCTCGACGAGCTGTATCAGCGCGCCAACGCCATGAATGCCCAGGTGGTAATTGGCCCGCTGCAAAAAGACCGCGTTACCCGGCTGGAACAGCGCGACAGCGTCCCCCTGCCGACGCTGGCGCTCAACTACGGCAAAAACGACCACAACCAGGCCGGGCGTCTTTTCCAGTACGGCCTGTCAGCGGAAGATGAAGCGCGCCAGGCCGCCGGGCGTGCGCTTCACGATGGCCACCGCGGGGTCGCCGTGATGGTGCCCGACAACGACTGGGGCGCGCGCGTTGGCGAAGCCTTTATTCAGGCTCTTCAGGAACAGGGCGGTCGCGTTACCCGGGCCGTACGCTACACCCCCGACGGCAACCCTGCTCGCGCGGTCCAGCGGGCGCTCAGCGTTCGCGGCGAGCGTGCTCGCCTCGGCGACACGGACGCCCTGTTTCTGCTCGCCGTGCCCAAGTATGCCCGCCAGGTACCGCCGCTGCTGGACTACTATTACGCGACCCAGCTGCCGGTTTACGCCACCTCGCACCTGTACGAGGGCGGGGAACAGCCGCGCCTGGACAAGGATCTCGACGGCATCGATTTTGTTGATATCCCCTGGCAGATTCCCGATGCCGCTGCCGGCGGCGAAGAAGCCCTGCCCTTCTACAGCAGCTACCAGGCCTTGCGCGGTGAGGCCGACGCCACCATGTTCCGGCTGCTGGCCATGGGAGTGGATGCCTACGAGATCGGCACCGGCCTCGCCGATATCGCTTCCCTGCAGGATTTTCAGGGTGCCACCGGGCGTCTTTCGCTGACCCGCGATGGACGTATTTATCGCGACCTGCCCTGGGCGGAGTTCCACAACGGCACGCCAGGGGCCATCCTCTCCAGCGGCATGACGGACGCACAACCCGATAATGAGTGACCCGCGCACGGCACGGGCACGCGGCAGCGCCGTCGAAGGGCTTGCCGCCGAGTGGCTGGAAGAGCAGGGACTCACGCTGTTGGGTCGCAATCACCACGCCAAAGGCGGCGAGCTGGATCTGGTCATGCAGGACGGTGACACTCTGGTGTTTGTCGAGGTCAAACACCGCCAAACCACGCGCTACGGCCATCCGCTGGAAACCGTGACCGCCCCCAAGCAGCGCCGCCTGATTCGGGCGGCGCGCACGTACCTGGCGCGGGAACAGCGCACATGCCCCTGTCGCTTTGATATTCTTGCCGCTGTCGGGACCCCACCGGCACTGACGTTTGAATGGGTCAAGGCGGCCTTTGCAGCCTTTTGAATCAGGCCGCTATTTGAATAATCGGACAACGTCCCCACACATTGTTGACGCAAACAGGATGTCTCATGGATTTCCAGGCCCGGATACTTGATCATTTCAATGCCAGCATTGACACCAAGACCTACGCCAGCGAAGTGCTGCCGCCGTTTATCGAGGTTGCCAGCCAGATGATGGTGCAAAGCCTGGTCAGTGAGGGCAAGATACTCACCTGCGGAAACGGCGGCAGCGCCGGCGACAGCCAGCACTTTTCATCCGAACTGCTGAACCGCTTTGAACGCGAGCGCCCCAGCCTGCCGGCGCTGGCGCTCACAACCGACACCTCGACGCTGACGTCCATTGCCAACGATTACAGCTATAACGAGGTGTATTCCAAGCAGATTCGCGCCCTGGGGCAGCCCGGTGACGTCCTGCTGGCCATCTCTACCAGCGGCAACTCGGGCAACATCGTCCAGGCCATCCAGGCCGCCCACGACCGCGAGATGACGGTGGTCGCGCTGACCGGTCGCGACGGCGGCAACATGGCCTCGTTGCTGGAACAGGACGACTGCGAAATCCGCGTACCGGCAACGTCCACCGCGCGTATCCAGGAAACGCACCTGCTGGCTATTCACTGTCTGTGCGACCTGATTGACGAGCAGCTATTCGGCGGCGCCTGAACAGCCCTTCTCACCGGCCCCTTCTTCTCGGAGTGATCCTCATGCTGACCAACTCATACACCCGTATCGCCCCCCGGGCCTGCGCCATTGCCCTGCTGGGCAGCTTGCTGATGCTGGGCGGCTGCGCCAATCATTCGGCCACCAACCCGTCAAACTACGGCCAGCGAACGGAAGATGCCCGGGCCATTGATAACACCATCGAAGACCAGGTGAATAAAGCGCTGGGGCATGCCGATGCGCGCCTGGCGGATGCACGTATCAAGGCCCACAGCCATGACGGCCGGGTTCTGCTGGTCGGCCAGGTGCCCAGTGAAGAGCTGCACGACATGGCCGGCGATATCGTCAGTGGCCTGCGCGGCGTCGATCAGGTCCACAACGAGCTGGCTATCGCCGCCCGGCTGCCCGCCAGCCAGCGCATGAAAGACACCTGGATCACCACCAACGTGGTCAGCCGGCTGGCCACCAACGAGCATATTGATTCATCCAGGCTCGAAGTCACCACGGAAAACGCCGGCGTGTACCTGATGGGCATTGTCTCCCGCGGGGAAGCCAAGCGCATCGTCGCGGCCGTATCCGACGTGGGCGGCGTACAGCGCATCATCAAGGTCTTTAATTACCTCGACGACGCCCCTTCCCGGTGACATCCTTGCGTTGACGCCCTTTCCTGCTGACGTCCCTTGTCGCTAAAGCTCCTTGTACTGAAATACCTTCCCGCCAATACAAAAGCCCCTGCCCGAGCAATACTCGGGCAGGGGCTTTAAAACGGCGACAGATCACCATCGCCCACGAGCAACAGGAAACAGCGCGGCCGGGGGTCGATATTCCCGACCGTGCTTTCTGCCTGTTCAACCCGCTTCTATTTCACCACCCGCAGCGACGGCCGCTTCTTGGGCGCCTCGTCAGACTTTTCGGGCGTCTCTTCGCCGCTGCCGGACTCGTCGGACGTCTCGGCAACCGACGACAGCGATGCAGCGGGCTCGTCGGTGTCTGCGCCACCTTCCGAATCGTCGTTGGCTTCTTCCAGCGCGTTCAGGTCGGGTTCATGGCCAAAAACCATGCCTACGCCGTTTTCCCGGGCGTAAACCGCCAGCAATGCCTCCATGGGAACCATGATCTGCATCGGTTCCCCGCCGAATCGCGCGCTGAAACCGACCGCCTGATTTTCCATGAAAAAATCCCGGATTGCGGTCGGCGACGCGTTGAGCACGATCTGACCGTTCTGTACCGACTGGCGCGGCACCTCAACGCCCGGCTGGGTGGCATCAACCACCAGATAGGGCGTCAGTTCGTTATCCAGCAGCCACTCGTAAAGGGCTCTGGCGAGATAGGGGCGGCTGGAGCGTGTCATATCGCTCTCCTTTCGTAGCGTGATGGGCTAAACCGGAGGCGCGGCGCCGCACCTTCAGGCGCGCATTTCCAGTTCCCGTTCATTCAGCGCGGCCTTGAACGCGCCGCGTTCAAACACTCGCGACATGTAGTGCATCAGCGGCTGTACCTGCTTTTCCGGCAGCTCGATACCCAGCTCGGGCAAACGCCACAGGATGGGGGCCAGGCAGCAATCCGCCAGGGTGAACTCATCGCTCATGAAAAACGGCATGTCTTCAAAAATGGGGGAAATACCCACCAGACTTTCCCGCAGCTCCTTGCGCGCCTTGTCGGCTTCCTTCTTGCCGCCGGTGCGAATACGGTCAACCATCGGGCACCATTCGCGCTCGATACGATGCATCCACAGACGGGTTTGCGCCCGGGCAACGGGATACACCGGCAGTAGCGGAGGATGCGGAAAACGCTCGTCAAGATATTCCATCATGACCTTGGACTCGTAAAGCACCAGATCACGATCCAGCAGCGTCGGCACGCTGTTATAAGGGTTGAGCTCGGCCAGCTCGTCCGGTGCCTTGTCGTCTTCAACGTTGATGATATCCACCGAGACGCCCTTCTCGGCCAGCACGATACGCACGCGATGACTGAAATGGTCATCCGCTCCGGAATAAAAAATCATCGACGACCGTTTGGCCACAACACCCATGTAGCACTCCTCACATCAAGACAGTAGGGGATAATACCATGTCGAGCCGGCTTCGTGGGGAACGCGCCTGAACGCTTGACCTCGGGCCGAACACTACCGGCCCGGGATACGCCGGCCCGGATACTCTGTCCTCGGAAACACCGACCCCGGACACGCCGGTCTCAAACGCACCGGCCTCGGACATACCGGTCTCAAACACACCGTCCACAAAACACGCCTGTTGCAAAGACACCTCTTGCAAAAACAAGGGGCGCGCGACAACGTCGCACGCCCCCTGCTTTACGCCAGTCACGTTTTAGTGAATGTCACGCCAGTATTCGCGTTTGAGGAAATAGCAGATGATGCCCAAAAAGACGATAAATATCAGAACTTTTGGCGCCAGTGCCTGAGCTTTCAGCCGAGACGGTTCGCCGGCATAGGCAAGAAAGTTCGTCAGGTCATAGACCGCATCCTGAAACTCGTCGGGGTTCATCGAGCCTTCCTCGGTGACCCGCAGCACGTCGCAGGACTGATACTTGCCGCTCAGCGAATCGGGCTCCTGGCCTTCAATCGGCTTATCTGTCGTGGCACAGACCTTTTCCTGAACGCCCTGCAACGGCTCCAGCACGTTGGGCATGGCGACCTGATCAAACACGGCGTTGTTGACGCCGGTCTGGCTGCTGGGGTCCTTGTAGAAGCTTTGCAGGTAGGAATAGATCCAGTCGCTACCCCGCAGCCGCGCTTCCAGCGTCAGGTCGGGCGGCGGCGCCCCCAGCCAGTTTTCGGCATCGTCGGGCTGCATGGCAATGTGCATCTGGTCATTGAAGGCCAGTTCCGGCGAGAAGATCAGATTGTCTTCCACCAATCCCTGGGGCATATCCAGATCGGTGGCTGCCCGCGAGAAGCGCTGATGCTCCATGGAGTGACAGCCCATGCAATAGTTGACGTACAGCTTCATGCCGTTCTGCAGCGACGCCTGGTCGTGCAGGTCCGGCTCCATGGAATACGGCAGCTCGCCCTCGGCAGCTATCGCCGCTGCCGGCAGCAGCGCAAGAAGCAGTGCAAACAGTTGTTTTTTCATTAGCCTGTCACCCTTTCCGGAACGGGTTTAGTCTTCTCCAGCCTGGTGTACAGCGGCATCAGCACAAAGAAGGCGAAGTAGATGACGGTGCACACCTGGGCGAGAATCGTACGCCCCGGACTCACCGGCAGCACCCCGAGCACGCCCAGAATAATGAAGCTGATGGCAAACAGCGCCAGCATGACCTTCGACATCCAGCCCTTGTAGCGGATGGACTTGACCGCGCTGCGGTCCAGCCACGGCAGGACGAAGAGCACGGCAATGGCACCGCCCATGAAGATGACGCCGAGGAATTTGGCTTCCAGCCCGAACACCGAGAACGTGATCGCCCGCAGAATGGCGTAGAACGGCGTGAAGTACCAGACGGGCGCAATGTGGTCAGGCGTCTTCAGCGGGTTGGCTGCCTCGAAGTTGGGTGTTTCGATGAAATAGCCACCGCCTTCGGGGAAGTAGAAGATCACCACGCAGAAGACGAACAGGAAGACCGCGACCCCGACCAGATCCTTGACCGTGTAGTACGGATGGAAGGGAATACCGTCCAGCGGCTTGCCGGTTTCGTCCTTTTTCTTCTTGATATCCACGCCGTCGGGATTGTTGGAACCGACTTCGTGAAGCGCAATGATATGCAGCACCACCAGCGCAAGGATGACGATGGGCAGCGCCACAACGTGCAGGGCAAAGAAGCGATTCAGGGTGATACCCGAAATCAGGAAGTCACCGCGAACCCACTGCGCCAAATCCGGCCCGATCGAGGGTATGGCGGAAAACAGCGAGATGATCACCTGAGCGCCCCAGTAGGACATCTGACCCCAGGGCAGCAGATAGCCCATGAAGGCTTCGGCCATCAGCGCCAGATAAATCGTCATGCCAAAGATCCACACCAGCTCCCGGGGCGCCTTGTAGGAACCGTAGAGCAGCCCGCGGAACATGTGCAGGTAGACCACGATGAAAAACGCCGAGGCACCGGTGGTGTGCATGTAGCGAATCAGCCAGCCCCATTCGACATCGCGCATGATGTATTGCACGGAGGCGAATGCCCCTTCCGCCGTGGGGTTGAAGCTCATGGTCAGCCAGACACCCGTGAGGATCTGGTTGACCAGCACCAGCATGGCCAGCGAACCGAAGTAGTACCAGAAGTTGAAGTTCTTCGGTGCATAGTATTTGGACAGATGATCTTGCCACATCTGTGTAGCGGGAAAACGGTCATCAACCCAGCGCATGACACCGCGTTCCGCCTTGGCTTTGTGCGGATTACCCATCAGGCAGTCTCCTTGTCCTCGCCGACAACGATAATATTGTCGCTATCAAAGCGATACGGCGGCACTTCCAGGTTAATTGGCGCAGGCACGTTCTTGAACACGCGCCCGGCCAGATCAAAGCGGGAGCCGTGGCACGGGCAGAAAAAGCCGCCCGGCCAGTCCTTGACGCTGACGCCGTCGGCATCGGGCTCCGGCTTGAACAGCGGCGAGCAGCCCAGATGGGTACAAATGCCGACCAGCACGCCGATTTCGGGCTTGATCGAGCGTAGCGTGGAATCAATATACGCCGGCTGCTGGGGAACTTCCGACTCCGGGTCGACCAGACTGTCCGCTCCCAGTGCCTGGGTGCGATCCATCATGTCCGGCGTGCGGTTGATTACCCAAACCGGCTTGCCGCGCCATTCCACCGTCATGCGCTGGCCCGGTTCCAGCTTGGATATATCCGCCTTGACCGGGGCCCCTGCAGCCCTTGCTCTGGCACTAGGCTGCCAGGAAGCCACAAAGGGGACCGCAACCCCGACGGCACCGACTGCCCCCACTACGGAGGTAGCACCGACGAGGAAACGGCGCCGTCCCTTGTTTACGCCGTTATCTGCCATTTCCTGGTTTCTCCCTTTTTGCTTATCCGTACACCGCCAGCGGTAACGTCTGCCAGCGACGGCTATAAGTTACGCCATATAATAAAAAAACATGGCGCCACGCACAACAACAGCGCTTCTGACAAACGTCATAATCAAACCTTAATGCCCTGATATTCCGACAAAAAAAAGCCCAGGCCGATGACCCGGGCGTTTTGCCGCATGCAAGCTGATTAACGCTTGGAGAACTGCGGGCTACGGCGTGCCTTGCGCAGACCGATCTTCTTGCGCTCGACCGCGCGAGCGTCGCGCGTGACATAGCCGGCTTCGCGCAGTGCCGGACGAAAGTCTTCGTTGTACTGCATCAGCGCACGGGTAATGCCGTGGCGAATGGCGCCGGCCTGAGCCGAACCGCCGCCGCCGGCGACCGTGACATACACGTCGAACTGATCCAGCGTTTCGGTCAGTTCAAGCGGCTGGCGCACAACCATCTGGCCGGTAACGCGGCCGAAAAACTGATTCAGCTCGCGCTTGTTGACGGTAATATTGCCGGAGCCCGGCTTGAGAAAGACGCGGGCGGTGGAAGTCTTGCGGCGCCCGGTACCGTAATACTGTTGTGTCATGGCGAAGAATCCCTTAGATGTTCAGTTCAAGCGGCTGCTGGGCAGCATGCGGATGCTCGGCACCGGCGTAGACCTTGAGCTTGGTATACATGGCGCGACCAAGCGGCCCCTTGGGCAGCATGCCTTTCACCGCAAACTCGACGACACGCTCCGGAGCATGGTCGATCATCTGCTCAAAATTCATGGAACGCAGACCACCCGGATAACCGGTGTGGCGGTAATATTGCTTGTCGGTTGCCTTGTTGCCGGTCACTTTTACCTTTTCGGCATTGACGACCACGATGTAGTCGCCGGTGTCGACATGAGGCGTAAACTCGGGTTTATGCTTGCCGCGCAGGCGACGAGCAATTTCGGTCGACAGACGACCGAGGGTCTTGTCAGTCGCGTCGACAACGTACCAGTCGCGCTGGACGGACTGTGGCTTGGCACTGAACGTCTTCATGGATGAAATTCACCAGATAAAATGTGTTGGGTGCCTGTCATGCGCCGCTGGGGCGCGCACCATCCCTATTTTTTTTGGTTGCCGCCGGATACGGCGACAACATCGTCAAGCGAGGCCGGATTCTACCCCAACATAGCGGTGAAGTTAAGCGCCGCAGCCGATTTTTTCACTGATGGCCCGGCCGAGCCGCGCCGCGTGGCCCACCGCTCAGGGGCAGTGCGGCAACGCCAGATAATCCCGGGACTGCATTTCCTCCAGCCGTGACAGGGTGCGGCGGAACTCGAAGCTCAGCCGGCCACCGGTATACAGCGACGCGATCGGCACCTCGGCCGACATCAACAGATTAACCCCCCGGTCATAGAATTCATCGACAAGGTTGATAAAGCGCCGGGCCTGATCATCCGTGCGTACGCCCATCTGCGAAACCCCGGAAAGCAAAACGGTATGAAACTCCCGAGCCAGCTCTATATAGTCGTTCTGGCTCCGCGGCCCGTTGCAGAGCTCGTCAAAGTCGAACCACACCACCGCATCGTGACGTCGCCGAGTCATCAGCGAACGCTGGTTGACGTTCAGCGTCTCGCCGCTTTGGCCAACCGCACCGGCGAGCGCCTCGAAGCCGTTTTCCAGCGCCTTTTCCGCCGCCTCATCCAGAGGCGAATGAAAAATCTCTACCCGCGTCAGCGTACGCAGACGGTAATCGACGCCGCTATCCAGCTGCATGACGTCGCAATACTGTTTGAGCAGGTCAATGGCCGGCAGGAAGCGCGCCCGCTGCAACCCCTCCCAGTACAGCCGATCCGGGGGCGAATTGGAGGTCGCGACCAGCACCACACCGCGCGCCAGCAGCGCTTCGAGCAGGTTGGCCAGCAGCATGGCGTCGGCAATATCCTCGACAAAAAACTCGTCAAAGCAGATAACTCGCGCCTCGGCGGCCAGGTCCGCGGCAATCAGCGATAGCGGATTTTTTTCGCCCTTGTAGTGAACCAGGCGGTTATGGACGTGCTGCATAAAGCGGTGGAAATGCGTGCGCTGCTTGTCGGCAAACGGCAGAGAGGCAAAAAAGACGTCCATCAGATAGGTTTTGCCGCGTCCGACGCCGCCCCAGAAGTACACCCCGCGCACGCCCGGCTCGTCAGACTCGGCCGGCTGACGTGAGCGCCACAGCCCTGCCAGACGATGTGACAGGCGCCGACTGGAACGCCCGCTGGGTGCCGACGTCTTGTTGGCCATCAGGTCATCGTGGAGCTGCTGCAGGCGCTCTGCGGCGGCTTGCTGCGCGGCGTCAAACACCAGCTCACCGCTATCCAGATCGGCCTGGTAGCGTGCCAGCGGTGATAGCGGCGTCGCCGACGCCTGGCCAGCCGCGCCTGCGTGGTAATCGACTTGCCGGCTGTCTGCCGTCTTGCTTTCCATTCAGTCCTTTCCCCCCTTTTTGAATGACTCTATTTTTGCATGGCTGTAAGTCTTGGTCTTGAGTTGCCCTGTTTTGAATGACGCTGTTTTGTTTTGGATCGCCCTTGTCTGGATGACCCCTGTTTGGACAGCGGATGGCTCGGACGGCGGAATTATACTCACCCCGCGACCGCGACGCATGCCCGACCGGGCAGCGTATCGTCGAATTGACCCGCATAGCCGGCCATCGCCTATAATGGCCGGGTACTCAAGCCCGCCCACAGCGACAACCGGCAACAACAACCAGCGGCACGGCCGGCACACGACGGTCGGCAACGGTCTGCAAGGGAGACTCCAAGGTGGAAGAAGCCAGCCTTCAACTTACGTTTGCGTTTATCGGCATGATGATCGGTATTGTCATCGGCGCGTTCAGCTATCATGTGCTGGGTAAAAGCCGGCGCCGGATTGCCGGCATGCAGCTGGAGCTGCTCGATAAAGAGCGCCAGGTCGCCGAACTCAAATCCGATATGGACAGCCA
Organism: Vreelandella jeotgali Hwa; assembly: GCF_000334215.1. Lineage (GTDB taxonomy): Bacteria > Pseudomonadota > Gammaproteobacteria > Pseudomonadales > Halomonadaceae > Vreelandella > Vreelandella jeotgali. The sequence goes on from NZ_AMQY01000018.1 coordinate 80,368, forward strand.
GCTGACCGCGACAAGCCGCCAGGTGCACGAAGCTCGCAGCGTGCTGGAAGACCTCGAGCACCGCCTTGACCACCAGGCAAGGCAGCGCTCGTCGGGCAGCGCGGAAGACGCTCCGCTGTCTACCGCCGAGCAGGAGCCGCTGGCCGACGATAGCGACTCCTCGACACATCAGCCGCCCCGGGACTATGCCGACGGCCAGAGCGGTACGCTGTCCGAAGACTTCGGTCTGAAGGAACCTCTCACCAACGAGGCCGCCCAGGCACCCGAGCCGCCGCGCTACTAGGCTACCTGCCCGAACGGCTTTCCTCCCCGAACGACTTTCCTGCCGGGATACCCACCGGCACGCCCCCGCCGTCAGGCGGGGTTGTCGATATCCACAAAGCGATGAGTAATACCGTACTCCGCAGCCAGCCACTCCCCCAGCGCCTGAACGCCGTAGCGCTCGGTGGCGTGGTGGCCGGCCGCCAGGTAATGGATACCCAGCTCGCGCGCCAGGTGCGTTGTGCGTTCGGAAATTTCCCCCGAGACAAACGCCTGGGCGCCGCCTTCGCGGGCCGCCGCGATCATGTCCTGAGCGCCGCCGGTGCACCAGGCAATACGCTCGATGTTATCGACCCCCGGCGCCCGGACTACCATGGGGTCACGCCCCAGCGTTGTGGACAGCTGGCCGGCCAGGGCATCAAGGCTCAACGGCGCGGCGGTTGTCCCCTGCCACAAAAGGCCCTCGCCCGGCGCAGCGTCGAGGCAGCGCTCAAACTGCCAGCCAAGCCGGCGCCCCAGTTCGGCGTTATTGCCCACTTCCAGGTGCGCATCAAGAGGGAGGTGATACGCCAGCAGGTTGATGTCGTGATCCAGCAGTGTCTTGATACGACGCTTTTTCATCCCGGTTAGCGCTACCGGCTCGTTTTTCCAGAAATACCCGTGGTGTACCAGCACCAGATCCGCCTGCCAGGCCACCGCTTCGTCGAGCAGTGCCTGGCAGGCGGTTACGCCGCTCAGCACCCGGGTGACGCGCTCGCGCCCCTCTACCTGGAGACCGTTAAGCGTGAAATCCTTGAACTGTTGCGCCGCCAGACGCTGCTCGCAGGCAGCCACAAGCGTATCTCGCTGAAGCATGACGTCTCCTTGAAATCGTATGCCGGAAAGTCGTCAGGCCGTATGACGGAAAGACCTGAGACGCTATGTGGAAAAGTATGGCCGTGCCCGTTAAGTTGCCGGCACGCAAGGTGTTACCATCCGCCGCAAAGTAAAGTCGACGGGACAGGGGCGTGAACCCTGACAGCCCGAACGCCGACCTTGCCGTATTCCTGCCCCGCGTCAAAGGACTCAACTCATGCAGCGCTTCCTGTTGCCCTACGTCTGGCCGGTTATTGCCGGCGTACTGCTCGCAGCGCTGCTGTTGGCAGCGTTTCCACAACGCCTGCCCAACCCTTTCGCCGAGACGCCGTCGGCGACACCCAACTCGGGCCGCCCGGCCGATACCCGCCAAACCGCATCGGCAGCCCCTGCAACCGCGCCGGCCAGTTACGCCGGTGCGGTCGAAAAAGCCGCACCCGCGGTGGTCAACGTCTACTCGTCGCGGGTTGTCGAACGCGATCAGCATCCGCTGATGTCGGACCCGTTTTTTCAACAGTTTCTGGATGGCGACGACAGCAGTCAGCGGCGCATGCTGTCCAGTCTGGGCTCGGGGGTAATCGTCAGCCAGGACGGCTACGTGCTGACCAATCATCACGTCATCCAGGGCGCCGACCAGATTCAGGTAGCCCTGCGCGACGGCCGCGAGGCGCTGGCGACGGTGATCGGCACCGACCCGGAAAGCGACCTGGCGGTACTGCGTATCCCGCTGGACAACCTGCCCCGCATCCGCTTGAGCGACTCCGCAGACGTCGCGGTGGGAGACGTGGCGCTGGCCATCGGCAACCCCTTCGGCGTGGGCCAGACGGTGACCATGGGCATCATCAGCGCGACCGGGCGCAGCCATCTGGGGCTCAACGCCTATGAAGATTTTATCCAGACGGACGCGGCCATCAATCCGGGCAATTCCGGCGGTGCGCTGATCAACCCGAACGGCGCTCTGGTAGGCATCAACACCGCGATCTTTTCGCGCTCCGGCGGTTCCCAGGGCATCGGCTTTGCCATCCCCGCCAATCTGGCGCACGGCATCATGGACGAGCTGGTCACCCACGGCCGGGTCATTCGCGGCTGGCTGGGCATCGAGGCGCAGGCGCTCTCAAGGGAGCTGGCCGCATCCTTCGGGCTGCGTACCCCCCAGGGAATGGTCGTGGCCGGCGTGGTCAAGGACGGCCCGGCCGCCAGCGCCGGTCTCCAACCCGGCGATGTGCTGCTGGCGCTGAACGGCGAACCCATCCTCGATGCGCGCACCACCATGAGTCATATTGCCGAACTGACCCCCGGCGATAGCGTGCCGCTAACCATTGTACGCGGCGGCGAAAAGCAGCGCGTGGAGCTGACCGTGGGCGAGCGCCCCGCTCCCTCGCGGCAAGCCGACTCACCGAGCCCGCAGCCCCCGGCACGACAGCGGCCCGGGCCGGGGGCGTAACACCCCCTGCGGCGCCGGGCGGCCAGCAACAGAACCCTCAGCGACGAGAGCGGTGCAGTGTACGATACTCGGTGCGATATTCCGCCGACCGCGCATGGGCCGTCAACGCTTCGCCCCGTGCCAGCACCGATGCCACCTCTCCCAACTCGGCCGCCCCGTCTGCGGAGCAGTGGATCAGCGATGAACGCTTCTGGAAGTCATACACGCCCAGCGGCGAGGAAAAGCGCGCAGTGCCCGACGTGGGCAGGACGTGGTTGGGGCCGGCACAGTAGTCGCCCAGCGCCTCGGCGGTATAGCGTCCCATGAAGATGGCACCGGCGTGACGAATCCGCGGCAGCCAGCGCTCGGGCTCGTCAACCGAAAGCTCGAGGTGCTCGGGCGCAATGCGGTTGATCAGCGCGGCGGCGTCTTCCTCGTCGGCGCAATGGATCAAGACGCCCCGGGCACCAAGCGAAGCGCGAACAATCGCTTCGCGCTCGAGCGTGGGCAGCAGCCTTGTCATGGACGCCTCCACGGCGTCGAGCTGGGCCCGATCGCAGCTGACCATGATGGCCTGAGCGTCTTCGTCGTGTTCGGCCTGCGAGAACAGATCCATGGCCAGCCAGTCGGGGTCGGTGCCGCCGTCGGCCACGATCAGAATTTCCGACGGGCCGGCAATCATGTCGATACCCACCTGGCCAAAAACCGCGCGCTTGGCCGTGGCGACATAGATATTGCCCGGCCCGACGATCTTGTCCACGCGCGGCACGGACTCGGTACCGTAGGCCAGCGCCGCGACGGCCTGAGCGCCGCCCAGGGTAAACACCTGGTCCACGCCGGCCAGGTGCGCCGCCGCCAACACCAGCTCGTTCAGGACCCCGTCCGGCGTGGGCACGACCATGACAATCTCGCTCACCCCGGCCACCTGCGCCGGGATGGCATTCATCAGCACCGATGACGGATACGCGGCCTTGCCACCGGGGACGTAGATCCCCGCCCGATCAAGCGGCGCTACCTGCTGGCCCAGCACGGTCCCGTCAGCCTCGGTGTACTGCCAGGATTCCGGCTTCTGATGCTCGTGATAGCGACGAATGCGCTCGGCGGCAGCCGCCAACGCCTCGCGCTGGTCGTCGGGCAGGCTGTTATAGGCCTGCTCGAGACGCGCCGGCGTCAGGGTCAGCTCCTGCATGGTGGTAGCCGCCAACCGATCAAAACGGTTGGTCGCCTCGATGGCGGCGGCATCACCGCGGGCCTTGACGTCTGCCAGCAACTCATCAACGCGAGCCTGGACGGCACCGTCGGACACACCTTCCCAGTCGAGCAGGGCATCCAGTCGCCGGGAAAAATCGACATCCCGGGTGGAAAGCCGGGTAATAGCTGGCGCTGCGTTCATATACAACCTCGTGGCCAATACGGATAAGGAAACTCGGACGGGCCTCAGGCGCGCGCCTCATCGGCCGTGCGCTGCCGCACGGCGGTCTCGAGACGCTCGAGCAGCGGCTTGATCTGCGCATGTTTCATGGTCATCGAGGCCTTGTTGACCACCAGGCGAGTACTGATATGGGCAATCAGTTCGCGCGGCTCCATGCCATTGGCGCGCAGGGTATTACCCGTATCCACAATGTCGATGATTTCATCGGCCAGGTTCATGATGGGAGCCAGCTCCATGGCACCGTAAAGCTTGATGACCTCGGCCTGAATGCCCTGCTCGGCGTAATAGCGACGCGCGATATTGACAAACTTTGTCGCTACCCGGCGGTGCGCCCGGCCCGGCGATTCGTCCCGGGCGCCGGCCGTCATCAGCCGGCAACGGGCGATTTGCAGGTCCAGCGGCTCGTACAGACTCTCGGTACCGTGCTCAAGCAGCACATCCTTGCCCGCAATCCCCATGTCGGCCGCCCCCAGCTGCACGTAGGTAGGCACATCGGTAGCGCGGATGACCACCAGCTTGACGTGCGCCAGGTTGGTATCAAACAGCAGCTTGCGGCTCTTGCTCAGGTCTTCCGCCGGGGTAATACCCGCATCGGCCAGAAGCGGCAGGGTTTCATCGAGTATGCGCCCCTTGGAGAGCGCCAGAATCAGTTGCTTGCTCATGGTTGTCGCCCGTTGTTATCGCGTGATTGCCTGCCAGGCCGGCCGCCTGCGACAGGCTTCAGTCCGGCACCCGGCGGATACGCGCGCCCAGCTGCTGGAGCTTTTCCTCGATACACTCATAGCCGCGATCAATATGGTAGATACGGTCGACCCGGGATTCGCCTTCGGCCATCATGGCCGCAATCACCAGCGATGCCGACGCACGCAGATCGGTCGCCATCACCGGCGCACCGGACAGGGACTTGACGCCGGTAATCAGCGCCGTATTGCCTTCCAAAGCAATATCGGCCCCCATGCGGTTGAGCTCCTGAACATGCATAAAGCGGTTTTCGAAGATGGTTTCCACCACTCGCGAACTGCCTTCGGCCACGGCGTTCATGGCGACAAACTGCGCCTGCATGTCGGTGGGAAACGCCGGATAGGGAGCGGTGCGGATATTCACGGCCCTGGGGCGCTTGCCGTGCATGTCCAGGCGGATCCAGTCGTCGCGGGCGGTAATCTCGGCGCCGGCTTCTTCCAGCTTGGCCAATACCGCCTCCAGGAGGTCTGCCCGGGTGCGGGTAACCTTGACCCGCCCGCCGGTCATGGCGGCAGCGACCAGGAAGGTACCGGTCTCGATGCGGTCGGCCATGACGTCGTGGCTGCACCCCTGCAAGCGCTCGACACCTTCCACCACCAGGGTATCGGTGCCCTGGCCGCGGATTTTCGCCCCCATTTTGTTCAGGCACTCAGCCAGGTCGACCACCTCGGGCTCTCGGGCGGCATTTTCAAGCACCGTGGTACCCTCGGCCAGGGTGGCGGCCATCAGCAGGTTTTCGGTGCCGGTGACGGTAACGGTATCCATGAAAATGGTGGCGCCTTTGAGCCGACCATCAACGCTGGCGCGAATGTAGCCCCCTTCCACGCGGATATCGGCGCCCATGGCTTCCAGCCCGCGCAGATGCAGGTCCACCGGGCGCGAGCCGATGGCACAGCCGCCGGGCAGCGAGACATCGGCATGGCCAAAGTGGGCCAGCAGCGGCCCGAGCACCAGAATCGAGGCGCGCATCTTTTTCACCAGCTCATAGGGCGCGTGGCAATCGCGCACCTGGGCGCCATCCAGCTGAATGCTCAGCTTATCGCCCATGACCGGCTCGACGCCCATGCGCCCCAGAAGCTCAAGCGTTGTCGTGATATCCTGCAAGTGCGGCAGGTTGCCGATCACCACCGGACCATCGGCAAGCAGGCTGGCGCAAAGAATGGGCAGCGCAGCGTTTTTTGCGCCGCTGGCCCAGACTTCACCGTCGACCGGCCCACTGCCGGTAATGATCAGTTTATCCATGCGCCCGGTATTATCCCGCGTTTTCCGGCGCGCTTTCCCACTGCGCCGGCGTGTAGGTCTTGATGCTGATGGCGTGCAGCGCGCCGGACGCAATTTCTTCCTGAAGCGCGCCGTACACCAGCTGCTGCCGCTTCACCGGCGTCAGGCTCTCGAACGCGCTTCCCACGGCGATCACCTGAAAATTGCAGCCTTCGCCCTGGATATAAAACGTGCAGTCGTCCAGGCGCGACTCGAGTAGGGCTTTCACCTCACTGGGTTGCATGGGGGATGAACTCCTTCAAAACGGTCGAGGGTAAACGATCAGCGGCCATGATAAAGAAAACCCGGCAGTTTGGCGATTAGCGTACTGGCCCGACATACGTTCAGGGCCGGCGAGGCGACGACTCTTCCAGCAGCGCATCGACCTCGGCCAGGCTCGCCAGGCGGTGCAGCGGTTCGGAAAGCCGGATGCCTTCAACCGTCACCCCGGTCTGCCCGCAGGTCCGCAGCCATTGAAGCAATACGCTGATCGCCGCACTGCTGGCGGACTCAACGCCGCTGAAGTCGAGCATCAGCGCGACGGCTGCATCACGCTCCAGCCACTGAATACCGGCATCGGCCAGCCCGGCGGCAACGCCGGTTCCCAGGTTGCCGCTGACGTCGAGCGTATTCTCCGAAGCGGTAAGCGTAACGCCCTGCCGGGAAAACAGCGGGGTCACTCGCTACCCCCTTCTTCCAGCTCGTCGGCCCCCACATCCGGCGACCACTGGCGAATGACGGCATCGTAGTCGCGGTTGTTTTCACGCATGGCCTGATCAAACTGATTGCGGAATGTCAGCCCCAGGTTGATGCCGTTGACAATCACGTTGACCACTTTCCACTGGTCGTCGTCGAGGCGCAGGCTATAGCTGACCGGGTAGACATCGCCGCCCTGGGCAACGACTTCCATCTTGACGCTGGCACGATCATCGTCACGCTGCGCCGTCTGCTCGCCCGCCATGCGCAGCTCATCGTAATCCAGGGTTGTGAGACCCTTGGTATAGGTATCGATCAGCGTCTGGCGAAATTCCTCGACAAAGCGCCGACGCTGCTTTGGCGTGGCGTTACGGAAATACCGCCCCATCACGCTGGCGCCGATATAGCGAAAATCGGCCACGTCCTCGAGGCTTTCATCAACCAGCTTTTTCAGCTCGTCGACGTTGTTGGCGTAATAGTCTTCGCGCTTTTCGAGATCGGCCATGAATCCGGTCACGCTATCTTCTATCAGCGCCTCGGGAGACTGCTGCTGGGCATAAAGCGGCGTTCCCAGCGCCAGACAGCCGGCCATCATGCCGCCCGCCAGCCAGACTTTCAGCGTTGCCCCGTACTTCGCTTTCATCACGCCTCCTCGTTGCCTTCAATAGGCCCTGTGAGTGGGTTAATCCTTGACCATGCTCGATACGAACTGCTGGATCAGCTCTTCCAGAACCAGCGCCGACTGGGTATCGCGTATGCTGTCACCGTCTTCCAGCGCCTCCGGGTCGCCGCCCACCGTCAAACCGATGTACTGTTCCCCCAGCAGCCCGGCGGTCAGAATGGCGGCGGTGCTGTCCCGGGACAGCTCGCCTTCAAGGCTGCTGTCCAGACGCATGCTGACCCGGGCATCAAACCATTCCTGATCCAGCTCAATGGACTCTACCCGGCCTACCGTCACCCCGGCCATGGTGACTCGGGCACGCGGTTTCAGGCTGCCGATATCGGAGAAGCTGGCTTCCAGATGAAAGGTCTGCGACGACGCGGACGGCGTCAATCCGCTGACTCGAAGGCCCAGGAAAACAAGCCCCAGAATGCCGGCAAGAATGAAGATTCCTACCCCGAACTCTACGGTTTTACTGCGTTGCATTCACCTGCTCCCGCGTTTAAAGACCGCCGAACATCATGGCGGTCAGCACAAAATCAAGCCCCAGTACCGCGAGCGACGAATACACCACGGTGCGCGTCGTGGCCCGGGAAATTCCTTCCGACGTGGGAATCAGGTCGTAGCCCTGAAACACGGCAATCCAGGTGACCACCAGGGCAAACACCAGGCTTTTGATCATGCCGTTACCCACATCGGCAAAAAACGCGACGCTGGACTGCATGTTGCTCCAGAAGGAGCCTTCGGATACGCCCAGCCACTGTACGCCCACCAGATAGCCGCCCCAGATGCCCACCACGCTAAAGCCGATGGTCAGCAGCGGCAGCGAGACAAACCCCGCCCACAGGCGCGGCGCCACGACCCGGCGGAGCGGATCCACGCCGATCATTTCCATGCTGGTCAGCTGCTCGGTTGCCTTCATCAGGCCGATTTCAGCGGTCAACGCCGACCCCGCGCGCCCGGCAAACAGCAAAGCGGCCACCACCGGCGCCAGCTCACGCAGCAGGGACAGCGACACCATCTGCCCCAGCGCCTGTTCGGCGCCGAAGTCGATCAGAATGGTATATCCCTGAAGCGCCAGCACCATGCCGATAAACAGCCCCGACACCAGCACAATGGCGAGCGACAGCACGCCGACAAAGTGCATTTGCCGCAGCCATAATCGCACCCCTTCGCCCCCGGGTACCCCGACGACCGAGCGCGCCATGAACACACTGGCTCGCCCCAGCGCTTCGATAACGCGACATCCCCGATACCCCAGACCGGCCACCGAATCGATCAGCTGCCTCCAGAATCCTGACGCCATCCTAATCTGCTCCCGTGGTTGAATCGGTGGCCGCCATCGCCGCTGCGTCCGTGCCGAGTGCGTCCGTGCCAAGAATGTCACGGTAAAGCGGCGGCGCCGGATAGTGAAACGGCACCGGTCCGTCGGGCTCACCGTGCATAAACTGACTGACTCGCGCATCCTCGTGGGTATCCAGGGTGGCCGGCGTTCCGTGGGCCACGATCCCGCCGTCGGCGATCAGGTAGAGGTAATCGGCGATGCTGATGGTTTCCTTGATGTCGTGAGACACCACCACCGACGTCAGCGACAGCGCCTCGCTCAGACGCTTGATGAGCTGCACCAGTACGCCCATGGCGATAGGGTCCTGCCCCACAAAGGGCTCATCGTAGAGTATCAGCTCGGGGTCCAGCGCCACCGCTCGGGCCAGCGCCACCCGGCGCGCCATGCCGCCGGACAGCTCCGCTGGCGTGAGATCCCGCGCGCCACGCAGCCCCACCGCCTGCAGCTTGAGGAGTACGATATCGCGGATCATGGCATCGGGCAGATCGGTGTGTACCCGCAGCGGGAAGGCGACATTTTCAAAGACATCCAGATCGGAAAACAGCGCGCCGCTCTGAAACAGCATGCCCATGCGACTGCGCAGGGCAAACAGCGCCTTGCGCGGCAGCCTGTGGACATCCTGACCGTCGATGAGCACGCGCCCGCTGTCCGGCGTCAGCTGGCCGCCAAGCAGCTTTAAAAGCGTGGTCTTGCCCGAGCCGCTGGGCCCCATGATGGCGGTAATCTTCCCGCGGGGAATGGACAGATTCACCCCGCTGAAAATGGCGCGCCCGCCACGGGAAAAATACAGGTCTTCCACTTCAATAAAGGCCGGGTCGGTCATGGCACACTCATGTGATTTGAGACTGTCGTGCTGATATTGCTTGAAAGACGGAAAAACCGCAGCACTCGCCAAGCGCAATGTATAGGCAAAGTACGGCGTCCAGCACGGTTATCGAACAGCGTACTATAACGCAGAGGGTAAACCAACGGCTACACCAGGGCTGCACAAGCTGCCAAACAGCTGCCGGCTATTGTCGAGAGCGCAACTCCACAGGAAAGTCCCTGGCCGCCCGGACGACAATGTTACACTGGCGCGCAGTGGGATTGCAGAGTACCTGCAACCTCACCGGAATCAACTTTGCCAGAGTCAGCTTTGCCAGAGTCAACTTCGCCAGAGTCAACGCCACCAGAGTCAATGCCATGTCCGATTTATCCGATGCCTCTCATACCCTGCGCGATAGTGCCTTGCGCACCCTGACCGTTGAGCAGGCCGCCATTGACGGCCTCAAGTCGCGGTTAAACGATGATTTTGACCGTGCCTGTGAGCTTATTCTCGCCTGCAAGGGGCGCGTGGTGGTCACCGGCATGGGCAAGTCCGGCCACATTGGCGGCAAACTCGCGGCCACGCTGGCCAGCACCGGAACGCCGGCCTTTTTCGTCCACCCGGGCGAGGCCAGCCACGGAGATCTGGGCATGATTACCCGCACAGACGTGGTGCTGGCGCTGTCCAACTCGGGCGAAACCGGCGAAGTGACCGCCCTGCTGCCGCTGCTCAAGCGCCTTGACGTGCCGCTGGTGAGCATGACCGGACGCCCCGGCTCCACCCTCGCGCGCCACGCCGATGCCCACCTGGACAGCGGCGTGGAACGCGAAGCCTGCCCGCTGGACCTGGCGCCTACCAGCTCCACCACTGCCGCGCTGGCATTGGGCGATGCGCTGGCCGTGGCGCTGCTGGAAGCGCGCGGCTTTACCACCGAACAGTTTGCCCTCTCGCACCCCGGCGGCAGCCTGGGCAAGCGCCTGCTGCTGCGCGTTCAGGACATCATGCACAGCGGCGAACGCCTGCCCCGGGTCGCGCTGGGCAGCCCGCTACGCGACGCCCTGGTGGAAATCACCCGCCAGGGGCTGGGCTTCACCTGCGTGATCAATACCGATGGTACACTCGCCGGCGTCTATACCGACGGCGACCTGCGCCGCACGCTGGACGAGCACCGGGATGTGCTGCGCCTGACCGTTGACGAAGTCATGACGACCCCCGGGCGTCGCATCACCCCCGACGTGCTCGCCGCCGAAGCCGTGCGTATCATGGAAGACAACAAAATCACCGCGCTGGCCGTGGTGGACGAAGACCAGCACCCCATCGGTGCGCTTCACATGCACGACCTGCTGGCCAGCGGTGTCATTTAACGGTCGGCACTTCTACGGTTTCCTTTTAACGGAGTCAGCATGCTGCAACCCCCGATTCCCCACGCCGGACTGGCACACATCCGGCTGCTTGCTCTCGACGTTGATGGCGTACTCAGCGACGGTCGGCTGTACTTCAACGCCGACGGCATGGAAACCAAGGCGTTTCATACCCAGGACGGCCAGGGCCTCAAACTTCTGAAGCACGCCGGGATTCAGGTAGCGCTGATTACCGGACGCGACTCGCCCATGGTGACCCACCGGGCACAGGCGCTGGGCATCGCGCATGTGTACCAGGGCTGCCCCGACAAGCTCGACACCCTCACCCGGCTGTGCCACGAGCTTGATATCTCTCTGGACCAGGTCGCCTATTGCGGCGATGACCTGCCCGACCTTGCCGCCATTCAACAGGCGGGTGTGGGGATCAGCGTGCCCAACGCCCCGGACTATATGCACCATTACGCCGACTGGGTCACGCCCCGCGAGGGCGGCCACGGAGCGGTGCGCGACATCTGCGACGCGCTGATCAGCGCTCGGGGGCTCTGGGATCGCATTCTGCCTGCCGACAACCCGACAGGGTCCCGAGCATGAGCACCGGGCTGAAAACACGACTGCCCCGCCTGGCTCCGCCGGGCAAACGCATTTGGCTGGCGCTGGCCATCGTTCTGCTCGGCCTACTGCTGGCATGGCTGGACCTGTACGATACCCGCGACGCCCCGGGCGACCCCTCGGCGCGAGCCGTTGAACCCGGCCATATCATCGAAAACGCCACCCTTGAGCTTTACGATGACAGCGGCCAGCTAACCCGGCGCATCACATCACCGGACGTTCGGCATACGCCGCAGCAAAACACGACCCGGCTGGATTCGCCCCACGCCACGCTGATCGATAATCAGCAGCGTCAGTGGCACGCCACGGCCAACACGGGGACGCTCGACAGCCAACAGCAGCGCTTGACCCTGGATGGCGAAGCCCGCCTGATAGCACCCGAGGAAGGCTGGCAGCTCGATACGCAGACGCTGTATTACGATAGCCGGCAGGCGCACGCCTGGAGCTCAACACCGGTGGTCCTGCAGCAGCCGCCACAGCGCATGTTCGCCCGGCATATGGATGTCTGGCTGAACACCCAGACACTACGCCTCACGGATAACGTCCGCGGCTACCATCCGCCCCCGGCAGCCACCAACACCGAGGAAACCCCATGACCCTACGCCTGCCCTGTCTTGTTACCGCGGCCCTGCTGGGCCTTGGCATGCTCGGTCCCGGCACCGCCTTGGCGGCGCCGGACGATACGGTGGAAGTCGAGGCCGACCGGCTGGACCTGGACCAGCGCGCCGGCACCGCGGTGTATCGCGGCAACGTCCATATCCGCCAGGGAAAGATGCGCCTGCGCGGTGCGCGGGTCGAAATCCAGCGCAATGATGCCGGCGAGCTGTCCCGCGCCACCGCGTACGGGCAGCGCGCCTGGCTGCGCCACCAACCCGACGGCCAGCCGCAGCCGATCGAGGGCGAGGCGCGCCGGATCATCTATCACGTCGCCGAGCGTCGCGTGGAACTGATCGACCAGGCCGAACTCAACCAGGGCGGCGATCACTTCACCGGCGGCCGGCTGGAATATCTGATCGACAGAGAGGTCGTTCAGGCGCGCTCCGACGTGGAAGGCAGCGACAAACAGCGCATTCACATGACGCTGGAACCTGAAGAATAACCACGCGGGAGCCTGAAAAACCCAACCCGCACCGCGCAAAAACCGCCGGATACGCCGGATCAGGGCAGCGTCAGGACCAACCACCTGATCCCCCACGGACCCGATAAACAGAGGCCTTACGGTGTCTTTTGACGATATCACCGCCGCCGGAGAGCCGGAAGCCCCGGCCAGCACCTTGCACGCCCGCCATCTGGCCAAAAGCTACAAACGCCGCCAGGTCGTCAAGGACATCAACCTGGATATTGACCAGGGCCGCATTGTCGGGCTGCTGGGCCCCAACGGCGCCGGCAAGACCACGTCGTTTTACATGATTGTGGGGCTGGTCAAGGCCGATGGCGGCCACATCAGCATCGATGACCAGGACCTGTCCCGGGCACCCATGCACGAGCGCGCCCGTGCGGGTATCGGCTACCTCCCCCAGGAGGCTTCGATTTTTCGCAAGCTGTCGGTCGCCGACAACATCATGGCCATCCTGGAAACTCGCGGGGACCTGAAGCGTCATCAGCGTCAGGCGCGCCTCGAATCGCTGCTCAACGATTTTCATATCACCCACATCCGCGACAACCCGGGCATGAGCCTGTCCGGCGGCGAACGCCGGCGGGTGGAAATCGCCCGGTCGCTGGCGACCGAGCCTGCCTTCATCCTGCTGGATGAGCCCTTCGCCGGCGTGGACCCCATTTCCGTGGGCGAAATCAAGACCATTATTCGGGCGCTGCGAGAACGCCATATCGGTGTCCTGATTACCGACCACAACGTGCGCGAAACCCTGGATATCTGCGATACCGCCTATATCGTGGGTGACGGCCGCATCATTGCCAACGGCGCCCCCGAGAGCATTCTCGACAACCAGCAGGTGCGCGATGTTTACCTGGGCAGCGACTTTCGCCTGTGAGTCCGCCTGTGAGTCCGCCTGTGAGTCCGCCTGTGAATCCACCTGTAAACCCGCCTGCGGACCGGCATCTTTAAACCGACACCTGGGCACCACCGCTCAAAAGCCCGGCAGCCCCCTGCTTGCACCATTCGGGGGCGGGTTTTAGGGTGATTTTTCAACCTTCGATGAGTGATTCCGCCGATGGCCATGAAAGCGTCTCTTCAGCTACGCGTTGGCACTCAGCTCACCATGACGCCGCAGCTCAAGCAGGCCATTGCGCTGCTGCAGCTGTCGACGCTCGACCTGCGTCAGGAAATTCAGCAGGAACTGGACGCCAACCCCCTGCTGGAACAGGAAGACGAGTTCAGCGAAGAGGCCGCGCCACGCACGCCGGAAGACCGCTGGGCCGAGCATATTCCCCGCGAGCTCACCGTGGACAGCGACTGGTCGGATACCTACCCGGACACGCCGCAAACCGCCGGCAGCGAAGCGCCGGATCTTGACCGTCAGACAGCCGGCCAGAGCCTGCACGGCCACCTGCTCTGGCAGCTGGCCATGCTGGATCTTACCGCTGACGAGCATGCCATCGCCGAAACCCTGATCGACGCGGTCGATGCCAACGGCTATCTGCCGCAAACGCTCGACGACATCAGCGAAGGCTTGACCCCACCGGCAACCGGCGAAGTCAGCCCCGACGCCCGCGAGATGGAAGCGGTACTACGGCGGCTGCAGCAGTTCGAGCCCACCGGGGTATTCGCCCGCGATCTGGGCGAATGTCTGACTCTGCAGCTGGATGCCCTGCCGGAGACGACGCCGCAGCTCATGCCGGCTCGCCGGCTGGTGCGGCAGTTTCTCACCGCGCTGGGTCGCGATGACAGCCGCCTGCTCAAGCGCCGCCTGGGGCTCGACGATGCCGGACTCGAAAACGTGAAAAGGCTGATTCGCAGCCTGGACCCGCGCCCCGGCAACGTTTTTGACAACATCACCGGCAGCCACGTAATTCCCGATCTCATCACCTGGCGCAGCGACAGCGGCTGGCAGCTCGACCTGAATCCCGATGCCATCCCCCGACTGCGGATCCAGCCCGACTACGCTGGCCTGGTCAAACGCGCCGATAACAGCGACGACAACCGTTTTCTCAAGGACCATCTCCAGCAGGCCCGCTGGCTGATCAAGAGCCTGTCAACGCGCAATGACACCCTGCTGCGAGTCGGTCGCGAGATTGTCGCCCGCCAGCTGGATTTCCTCGACCACGGGGAAGAAGCCATGCAGCCCCTGGTGCTTGCCGATATTGCCGCCGCCGTGGAGATGCACGAGTCGACGATTTCCCGGGTCACCACGCAAAAATACCTGCATACGCCACGCGGGGTCTTCGAGCTAAAGTACTTCTTCTCGCGCCAGCTGGGCAGCACCGACGCGACCTCGCAATCCAGCACCGCCATCCGCGCGCGGATCAAGAAGCTGGTAAAACAGGAATCTCCCGACAAGCCGATTTCCGACAGCCGCCTGACCACGCTGCTCGGCGCCGAGGGGGTTCACGTCGCCCGCCGTACCGTGGCCAAATACCGCGAAGCGCTGGGTATTCCGGCCACCAGCGAACGCCGCCGCCGCCGCTAGCCAACGAAACTCGCTCCGGGGGCTTTGTTTGCCGGCCAAAAGGGTTACAATCAAATTGCATCAAGTCGGATAACATCGAGTCGGATAAGGAGAATGTCCATGCAAGTCAACATCACCGGCAAGAACCTGGAACTGACTGAAGCCTTGCGTGACTATGTCAATGAAAAGCTCGCCCGCGTCGAGCGCCACTACGACAATATTACCACCGTGCAAGTCACCTTATCCGTGGAGAAGGAACGCCAGCACGCCGCCTGCACCATGCACGCCGCAGGCGCCGAACTGCACGCTGAAGCGACCAGTGACGATATGTATGCCGCGATTGACGCCCTGGCGGACAAGCTCGACCGTCAGCTGGTCAAACACAAGGAAAAAGCCCAGGCGCGCGCCCAGGGCGCCGGCGCACGTTAAGCCCGATGACGCTGGAAGCCATCCTCCCCCCGGAGCGGGTACTCTACGACGTTCCCGGGGGCAGTAAAAAAAGGGTGCTGGAATTCTTCAGCACCTTCATCGCCCAGAATATTCCCAGCCTGGATAGCCAGGAAGTTTTCAGCCGCCTGATCAGCCGTGAAAAGCTCGGCAGTACGGGCATCGGTAACGGCGTGGCGATTCCCCACGCTCGCAGCCCGCATTGCCAGGCGCCCATCGCCGGCTTTCTCAAACTGGCCGAAGCCGTTGACTTCGATGCCATCGACGGCGATCCGGTGGATCTGGTGTTTGTGCTGCTGGTCCCCGAACAGGCCGATGACAACCATCTGGCACTGCTGGGTCAGGTCGCGCTGATCATGAACGACGGCGAGACCCGCACGCAGCTGCGCCGGGCACAAAGCCAGCGCGAGCTGCTCGAGCTGATTACCGCCAGCATCCGCGAGCAGCCCCGGGCCTGACGTACCCCGAGCGCCGGCGCTGTCCCTCCAGGAGACATGCCATGCAACTGGTCATCATCAGCGGTCGTTCCGGCTCGGGCAAATCCATTGTCCTCCAGGCGCTGGAAGATCTCGGCTATTACGCTATTGACAACCTGCCGGCCATGCTGCTGGGCTCGCTGGTGGAAGAGCTTCACGACCAGACCGGCCGCACCCACCTGGCGGTGAGCATCGATGCGCGCAACCTTCCCGGGGCGCTGGAGCGTCTGCCCGCGCTGCTCGACGACCTCAAGGCTCGCGACATCAATTTTCATGTCGTCTATCTGACCAGCGATGCGCGCATTCTGCTGGAACGCTATTCGGCCACGCGCCGTCGACATCCGCTCACCCGGGATAGCGGTATCACGCTCGAAGAAGCCATCGCCAAGGAAGAAGACACCCTCAGCGATGTGCGCGACCTGGCAGACCTGACCATCGACACCTCGCGGCTATCGGTACACGACCTGCGCAAGCGCATCGCCGACCAGGTGGCCCACCGCCGCCGCGACCAGCTAACGCTCACCGTGGAATCGTTCGGCTACAAGCGCGGCGTTCCCCTGGATGCCGACCTGGTATTCGATGCACGCTGCCTGCCCAACCCCTATTGGGACCCGGCGCTGCGTGCGCTGACCGGGCGCGACGCCGATATCCAGGCGTTTCTGGGCAGCTATCCTATCGTCGATGACATGTGCCACGACATACACGACTGGCTGCGTCGCTGGCTGCCGGCCTATCTCAACAGCCAGCGCAGCTATATCACCATCGCCATCGGCTGTACCGGCGGCCAGCACCGCTCGGTCTATCTGGCCGAGGAGCTGGGCCAGCGACTGCTGGATACCATCCAGGACGTTCAGGTACGCCACCGCGAGCTGTCGGTACAGTATCGCTGCTCGGCCGACGCCGACGATAACGAACGCAACAGCGCCACGAATCCGGCATAGCAACGGCGCGCACCCGACAACAAGCCTGACATCATCACGATGCCGCCATCGCCACGCCATCCCAGGACTTCGCTATCACGACAAGGAACCCGCGTGCCCTGTAAAACCCTGACCCTGACCAACCGGCGTGGCCTCCACGCCCGCGCGGCCACCAAACTGGTTGCCTGCTGCCAGCCGTTTGCTGCCGGGGTGCATGTGTACAAGGGCAGCCAGAAGGCCGATGCGTCCAACATCATGTCGCTGCTGATACTCGCCGCGCCCCGTGGCACCGAACTGACGGTACACGCCGACGGCGAAGACGCCGACCAGGCGCTTGACGCCGTCGAAGCGCTGTTTACCGCCCGCTTTCACGAAGACGATTAGATCACTGAACCCGACCGATACCCGGCCGGTCTCAGGGGTTGGCCGTTCAACGCTTGCCCGTTCAACATTTACCCAGCGACCCAAGCGTCGGCGTGGCGGCGGGCATTGACGATCCCGACCGCCGCGCCCGCATCAGTCACCCGCCACGGTCATACCGTCAATCAGCCAGCTGCCGGTGTGAATACTGCCACGAGTATCCAGGTCGTCGCCTATGCCGATCAGGTTGGCGAACATCTGCTCCAGATTACCGGCGATGGTGAATTCCTCGACCGGATACTGCACCTTGCCGTTCTCTACCCAGAAGCCCGAAGCCCCTCGGGAATAGTCGCCGGTCACGCCGTTCACGCCCTGCCCCATGAGCTCGGTGACCCAGACGCCACGATCCATCCGCTGCAACAGTGCCTCTACCGGCTCCTGCGGCGCATCGATGCGCAGATTGCGCGCACCGCCGGCGTTGCCGGTGGTCTCCATTTCCAGCCGGCGGGCGCTGTACGCGGACAGCATGTAGCTCGCGATTGTGCCCCGATTGATAAAGCGGTTGTTGCGCGTTTGCACGCCGTCACCGTCAAACGGCGAGCTGGCCATGGCGCCGCGTTCCATGGGGCGCTCTTCCAGGCTGAACCACTGGGGAAACAACGGCGTATTCAGCCGCTCGCAAAGAAACGAGGCCTGACGATAGAGCGCCCCGCCGGCCAGCGCACCCATCAGGTGCCCGACCAGCCCGCCGGCCAACGACGGATCGAACAGCACCGGGAAAGTCCCGGTTGCCGGGCGGCGAGCCCCCAGGCGACGCAGCGTTCTGCGCGCGGCCTCACGCCCCACCTCGGCCGGCGCGCGCAGCGCCTCGGGGTCGCGCGCCGAGGTATAGTCAAAATCCCGCTGCATGCCCTGGCCATCCTCGGCAATCAGCAGGCACGACAGCCCGTGATGGCTGCCCTTCTGTGAGCCGACAAAGCCGTGGCTGTTGGCGTAGACACGAACCCCTTCGCCGGTAGACAGCGTCGCGCCTTCCGACTGGGTAATACCGGCCACATCGCGGCCCGCCTGCTCGCACTCCAGCGCCAGCGTTGTTGCCTCTTCGGTGGACAGCGCCCAGGGGTGATGGACATCCAGATCGGGGACGTCGCGCGCCATCAGGTCGGCATCCGCCAGCCCCGACGCGGCGTCCTCGCCGGTATAGCGAGCAATGGACAGCGCCCGCTCCACCGTCGCGCGGATGGAATCCTCACCGGCATCGGTCGACGAGGCGCTACCCTTGCGCTGCCCCACGTAGACCGTCACGGCGATGCCCTGGTCCCGGGATAGCTCCACGGTTTCGACTTCTCCCAGGCGTACGCTGACTTCCACCCCCTGATCGACGCTGGCTCCCACTTCGGCAGCGTCAGCGCCCTGGCTGACGGCCAGCGCCAGCGCCTGTTGCGCACGGGATACCAGCCGCTCCTGCTGCGCCCGGGCATCAAATGCCTGTGCCATAATGGCCTCCTGTTGCGCTTGCCCGACCGGCAAGCCCTGTGAATTCGTGTGGTCTGAAAGACTTACGCTATACTGGCGCCGACTTGAACCTTCAACGCGTCACTCCATGAACGCGTCACCCCATGAACCTGCCTCTCCATAAAAGAGTATTTCCATGGCAAAAAAGACTCCCGCACCGGCGGACGACTCCGCCGGCGACCGTCCCAGCAAGTCGCAGCGAAAACGCGACATGCACGAACTCCAGGCGCTGGGGGAAACCCTGATCGCCATGAAACCCGGCGAGCGTGCCCGCTTTACGCTGTCCGACGACCTGCAGCACGCCATTGACGAGACTGCGCGCATTACCTCCCGGGAAGCCCGGCGCCGACACATGCAGTACGTTGGCAAGCTGATGCGCAAGGAAGACCTGCCCGCAATTCGGGCCGGCTTCGAGGCCATCGAGCAGGAACGGGTTCAGCGTGACCATGCCTTTCACCGGCTGGAAAAATGGCGCGACCGCCTGATCGACGAAGGCGACGATGCCGTTACCGAGTACCTGCGGGAACACCCCGACGCCGAAAGTCAGGCGCTGCGCCAGCTGGTGCGTAACGCCCGGCGCGAACGCGACCGGCAAAAACCGCCGACCAGCGCACGCAAACTGTTCAAGTACCTGCGCGACAACCGGACGCCGTAGCGCCCGATCGAATCACGACTGCGTGCCGCCGACGGTCAGCTCATCCAGCTTCATGGTGGGCTGGCCCACGCCCACGGGCACGCCCTGACCTTCCTTGCCGCACACGCCGATGCCCGGATCCACGTCCATGTCGTGACCGATCATGGACACCTGGCCCATGGCCTCGGGGCCGTTGCCGATCAGCGTGGCGCCCTTTACCGGCGCGGTAATCACGCCGTCCTCGATGAGATAGGCCTCGCTGGCCGAGAAGACAAACTTGCCCGAGGTAATATCGACCTGGCCGCCGCCAAAACTCACCGCGTACAGGCCACGCCTGACGCTTTTGATGATGTCATCGGGTTCGTCCTGGCCGGGCATCATCAGCGTGTTGGTCATCCGCGGCATGGGCATGTGCGCATAGGACTCGCGGCGCGCGTTGCCGGTGGGCGCCATGCCCATCAGCCGGGCGTTGAGCTTGTCCTGCATGTAGCCGGTGAGAATCCCGTCCTCGATCAGCGGCGTACGCTGCCCCGGCGTGCCCTCGTCGTCGACGCTCAGCGAACCGCGACGGTCGGCCAGAGTGGCGTCGTCGACCACGGTGACCCCCTTTGACGCCACCTGCTGCCCCATGCGGCCGGCAAACGCCGAGCTGCCCTTGCGGTTGAAATCGCCTTCCAGCCCGTGGCCCACGGCTTCATGGAGCAGAATACCCGGCCAGCCGGCGCCCAGCACAACGGGCATCTGCCCCGCCGGCGCGTCGACCGCCTCAAGGTTGACCAGCGCCTGGCGCACCGCCTCCCGGGCATAGCGCTCGGCCACACCGGCATCGCGCAGCTGCGCCATGGAGTAGCGTCCGCCGCCGCCGGCGCTGCCGCGCTCGCGGCGGCCGTTATGGACCGCAATCACGCTGACGTTAAAACGCACCAGCGGCCGAATATCCGCCGCCAGGGTGCCGTCGCTGGCACGCACCAGCACCACCTCATGGGTCCCCGACAGCGACGCACTGACCTGGCTGACGCGCGAATCGGCCGAACGCGCCACGCGATCGGCCAGCTTGAGCATGGCGACCTTGTCTTCGGCGCTCAGGCCGTTGAGCGGATCGATGCCCGCATAGCTCGCCGCCACGCTCACCGGACTGACGGCCTGGCCGTGACGGCGGGTGCCGCTGCGCACAATGCCCGCAGCGGTTTTGCCGGTATCCGCCAGCGCATCGGCGCTTATCTGGTTGGAATAGGCAAAGCCGGTTTTCTCGCCGGAAAGCGCCCGCACGCCGACGCCGCCGTCGATGTTGTAGCTGGCGTCCTTGACCTCGCCGTCCTCGAGTATCCAGCCTTCCTGCCAGGTACGTTGAAAATACAGGTCGGCATAGTCGATCCCGGCCCCCATGGCATGGGACAACCCGGTATCCAGGCTGTCCATATCCAGCCCGCCGGGGGTAAGTAACATTGAAGCTGCCTGGTCAAGCTGCGTCATTGAGAACCTTCCAGTGTAATATCCGGTGAAGCCCAGGGGCCTTCCAGCCGGTAATGAATCGTCGTGGCACGCTCAAGGGCGTTACCGAACAGCGTATGGGCGACAAACAGCGCACCGCCCACCACCGGCGCACCGGCGGCGAGCGCGGCAATGGGTAAACTCTGGCTGACCGGGAGTGTGACGCCCAGACGCTGATCGAGTTCACGCTGCAACAGATTGACGCGGCCGGTGAGCCGCAGGCCGGTCGACGGCGCATCAATGATCAGCGGGCCGCGCAGCCGCAGTATACCGCCGGCGACGTCGGCCTTGCCCTCGATGCGATTGAAGGCGGTGCCTTCGCCGGTCACGTCCGAGAAATCCAGCCGCAGCCGGCGCAGGATGTTGTCGAAATTCAGCAAGCCTACCAGCCGCGCCGGCGTCGACTCCAGGGTGACGAAGCGGCCGTTGTGCACCTCAGTGGCCACGTCGCCGGTCGCCCTGTTGAGATCAAACTGCCAGGGCGCCCCGGGCCACCGCAGCGATGCGCTGACCCGGGTGCTGTCGCTGCGCATGGCCACCGGTTGATCCAGGCGAGCAAGGGCCGTGCCCACGTCGCCGCCGGCCAGCGTGAGTTGCGCCCGGGTATCGCTGGTCGCGGTATTGCCCTGCCACACCAGCTCGCCGCGCGCCGACAATTCGCCCAGCGTCAGCCCCACCGGAGACAGCGTGAATTGCCGAGGCCCGGCCTGCCAGTAGGCGGTCAACGGGCCCAAACGCTTGTCATCAAGAACGATCTCCGCGACCCGCAGACGCCCATCGGGCAGGCTCGCCAGCCAGGCGGGCATGCCGGCCGGCTTTTCCGCCCGGGTTTCCACGGCCTTCATCCAGCGGTCGGTCTCGGGCGTGTTTTCGGGCGTGTTCTTGGGCGCGGTCTCGGACATGGCCTCTGGCGGCCGTTGGGTATCGGCGTCGGTGTCATCCGTCAGCGCGGCCATCTCCGGCAGCCGATCGGCGACGAGCTGTCCCACGTCGATATCCAGCGGATGCACAGCACCCGGGCGATAGCGCAGCCGCCCGGTAAGCAGGGTACCGTCCAGCGTCAGATCAAGACTGCCGTTCGCCCGACGCTGCCCGGACGCTAGCGCCCGCCCCAGACATTCGCCGCGATACATCAGGCACGGCGTCTGCAACGTCAGCTCAAGCGGTGGATCGCGACGCTGCCCCGCGCCGCTGCCCGACGACTGTCCGGCCGAGCCCGCCCCGGACAGCACGTCGCCGAGCGACTGCCACTCCAGCGGCGCAATACGCCGGGCGCCGGCGTCTATCTGCCAGCCATGTTGATCCGGCCAGGGCGGCATCTGCACCGCCTCGGTGCCCAGGATCAGATGGCCGGCAAGGCGCTCGCCCATCAGCCGACCACGAAACAGCGCCACATCGCTCAACGAGCTTTCCACCCGGCCGGCGCCCAAATCCGCGTCAAGCGTCCAGGGCCAGGACGCTTCCGGCGACTTGGCGAAAGGCGCCGGCAGGTCGACGCTGACACCGTTCAGCTGGCTTTGCAGCGTCAGCGTGGGGGATGCGCCCAGCGCCAGCGTGCCCTGCCAGGGCGTAACGCCGCTGACCGCCTGAGCGGCAGCCGTGAGGTCGATGCCGGCAACGCCCAGCAGCCGGGTCATATCGGCACGGCCGTCAAGCGCGACCTCGCCGGGCGTAAAGTCGGCACGGATATCACCGCCCAGAAAGGTGCCCCTGGCCTCACCGTTCAGCGTTCCCCGGGAGCCACGCTGCTGCCAGGTCAGGTCGGCTGTCAGCTCCTGCATGTCGGCATCCAGCGGCGCATAAGCCAGCTGTTCAAGGCGCGGCGAGGTATCGATATCCAGCGATAGCGCTTCCGGGTCATCCAGCGGCAGCGTCAGTTCCAGCTCTGCGAGCACATCACCCTGCGCCTGGATATTTTCCAGCGCCGGCTTTTGCTCCTCGCTCAGTACCGGTGCGGCCAGCAAAAATGCCTTGAGCGCCTCGGCATCGGCCTTCAGGCGGCCCGATACGTCGAGCTTGCCGCTTGCCACATCCAGCGCAACCTCGCCATGATCCGCCCGCACGCCCAGGCTCCGCGCCTGGCTCAGGCTGGCGTCCAGTCGGCCCTGATCGAGTTGCAACCGGCCTTCCAGGCCGGTAATTGTCGGCCATCCCGGGGCGATGGGCAGCGAGCCACGGGTCACATCCAGCGCCAGCGTCGTCTTTATATGGTCGGGCGTGGCCCGTTCGCCCAGCGGAGCGGTTATCTGCAAACGGCCTTGCTCAACCTCACCGCTGATGCCGCTGTTCAGCCACTGGCGAAGGTCATCGTCGAGCACCTTCATGGGCAGCCAGTCGACCAGCGGGTTATTCACCGCGTCGACGTTGCGAAAATCCAGATCGAGTCCCAGCTGCTGCTGGCTGTCGCCGGTCAACAGGCCGAATTCGCCCTGCACCGCAGCACCCTTCCATTCGGCCTGCAGCTTCCGGCCGCTGATCAGCGTATCCTGGCCGTCGTATACCCACTGTACTTCGCCCTGGGCACTATCCAGCTGCATCGTGTCAGTAAAGACTTCAGGAAACGCCAGGGTGCTGTCGTCATCGCCGGAGAACGCCACGCGACCGCGCTGATCCCTCGCCTGAATCCAGGCATCCAGCGGCCCGCCGCCGGGCGCTTCGTCCCAGGGCGACACGGCCAGATCCCGGAGCGCGGCGTCCACTCGCCATTCGCCGTCCTGCCGGCCTACCTGTAACCCCGTTACCCGGCCGCGCGGCGCCAGCGATTGCAAGGGGCGCTTGAGCGAATCGGGCAGTACCAGGTAGTCGCCCCAGGCCAGCAGCGAATCCAGCTCAAAGTTGCTGGTGCGTAGCTGCCAGTCCCTCGGGTGATGCGTAAACTGCCAGCGCTTTGGCAGTGTCGGCGCCTGATGACGGGACGGCGTGGTGCGTTCGACGTCGGCGGCGTCGCCGCTCAGCCAGGCCTCCCCGCCGTCTCCCCGGCGCCGCCACTGGCCCCGTGCGTGAAGCTCCTTGAGGACGGTTTTGTCGTCCGCCTGGCTCAGCGCGACTTCGGGCATATTGAGCTTGAGACGCACGTCTTCCAGCCGGCCCGACTGCCAGCGACCCCAGAGCCGCGAACGGCCGCCGGTCAGCGCCAAACGAGGCACATACGCCGGGCGCACCAGCTCGGCCAGCGCTGACAGCTGTTCCAGCTGCATATCCAGCTGCAGGGCGGCGGAAAAATCCTGGAGGCCGTTGTCGCCCGGGCGCACGTCGGCGCGGACCCGAGCGGCGGGCAGCTCATCCGGCTGACGCGGCGACAGCGACGACGCCATCGCGACGGTACCGGCCAGGCGAATACGCGTCTCATCGCCGCCGAGCACCAGCTCCGGCGCGTGGAGGGTCGCATCGCTGTCGTTGCCGTGCATTAAAACGCGGGTGTCGGTTACCCATAGCCGCTGACGCAGAATGAGCTGCGTCCAGGCGTCGACGACGCCCATGTCGATGCGGGTATCCGGGTCGAGGTGAAACGGCAGAATGGCCGGGGAAGGCCACCGCCAGGCCATGCCGTCACCGCGATAGAGGTGGAGTTTGAAGGCATCCATACGCGCCTGGCTGAACACCGGCGCCGCGGCGCGCAGCGAGCTCCACAGATCCAGACTCAGATCAAGACGACCCAGCGAAAACAGCGGCTTGTCGGGCAGCTCGGCGGTCACGCCGGTCAGCGATAGGCTCAGCCCGTCGCGCTCGATGTCGACCGAAAGCGACTCGATACTCACCGGGGCCCCAAGATGGGTTTGCAGCAGCGCCTCAAGACGCGGGGTAAAGGTGTCGGCCTGCCAGGCCACCAGGCGCAACAGCAGCAGCAACACGGCCAGCAGCCCCAGGCACCCTGCCAGCCCCGCCAGGCAGCCTTTTCGCAGCGCTCGGATGGTCATGGGCCTACATCAGCACGATGTCGTACTGCTCCTGGGAATAGTGCTGCTCGACCTGAAAGCGGATCGGCTTGTGAATAAAGTTCTCCAGATCCACCACCGAAGCCGACTCTTCGTCGAGCAGGCGGTCCACCACCGGCTGAGACGCCAGAACACGGTACATTTCCGCGTTGTAGGCGCGCTCTTCACGGAGTATTTCGCGGAATATCTCGTAGCAGACCGTTTCCGGGGTTTTCAGCTTGCCGCGCCCGTCGCAAATCGGGCAGGCTTCGCACAGCGTCTGGGCCAGGCTTTCCCGGGTGCGCTTGCGCGTCACCTGTACCAGCCCCAGCTCGGTCACACCGGTGCACCGGGTTTTGGCGTGGTCGCGCTCCATGGCCTTTTCCAGCAGGCGCAGCACCTGGCGCTGGTGCTCGACATCCTCCATATCGATGAAGTCAATGATGATAATACCGCCGAGGTTGCGCAGCCTGAGCTGGCGAGCAATGGACGTCGCGGCCTCGAGGTTGGTCTTGAAAATGGTTTCCTCGAGGTTGCGGTGGCCGACAAAACCGCCGGTATTCACGTCGATGGTGGTCATCGCTTCGGTGGGGTCGATCACCAGATAGCCGCCGGACTTGAGCTGTACCCGGCGGCTGAGCGCTTTCTGGATTTCATCCTCCACGCTGTAGAGGTCAAAGATCGGCCGCTCGCCGGGATAATATTCGATGCGCTCCACCGCCGACGGCATGAACTCACGGGCAAACTCTACCAGGCGGGCGTAGTTTTCCCGGGAGTCAATGCGGACTTTTTCGATGTCTTCGCGCATCACATCGCGCAGGGTGCGGATAAACAGCGGCAGGTCATCGTAAATCACCGCCGGGGGTGCTGCGGTGATCTTGCGCTCGCCGACTTTCTGCCACAGGCGCAGCAGAAAGTGGATATCGCTGGCCATTTCGTCGTCGCCCACGCTTTCGGCGGCCGTTCGGACGATAAAGCCGCCGCCAACCTCCAGCTGCTGATCGGCCAGGCCGGCTTCGAGCAGCTGGCGCAGGCGAGTGCGCTCACGCTCATCCTCGATCCGCTGGGAAACGCCGTGATGCGTGGCATCGGGCATATACACCAGATAGCGCGAGGGAATCGACAGGTGGGTGGTCAGCCGCGCGCCCTTGGTGCCAATCGGGTCCTTGGTGACCTGCACCACCAGCGCCTGGCCTTCGTGCAGCAGCTGGCCGATGGTTTGCTGCTCATCGGCCGGTGTGCCCGCGGGCATGACATCGTGGGCGTGAATAAACGCGGCGCGATCCAGACCGATATCGATAAAGGCGGCCTGCATACCCGGCAGTACACGCACCACCCGGCCCTTGTAGATGTTGCCGACAATGCCGCGGCGACAGGCGCGTTCAATCAGCGCCTCCTGGAGGACGCCGTTTTCCACCAGCGCAACGCGCGTCTCCATGGGCGTCAAATTGATGAGAACTTCACCACTCATGCAGCCTTCCTTTAGTCGTTCGCAGCCAGCGAAGCTTCACGGAAAACGGCCGGCCTCAAGCGGCCGGCCGACTCATTTCGCCCTGTTACGCAGGCCCACAACGTCCAGCAGGGTCACCAGCCACGGCCACAGCAGTGCACTGGTAAGCGCCGGCAGCACAAACGCCAGGTGGATGGAAAAATCGCCCCAGAGGGTCCTGATCCACTGCTCCAGCAGCTGCACGATACCCAGCAGCACCAGCACCAGCACCGCCTGCTGGACAAGCGAATAGCTGCGAAAACGCGGATAGACCAGCGCACAGAGAAACCCCAGCAGCGAAAACACCAGCGCGCTCTGCCCCAGGGCTCCGCCCTGCACCAGGTCAAGCAAAAGCCCCAGCACAAAGCCGTGCAGCACCCCGACACGCCCGGGGGCTCGCAGACAGCCGTAAATCAGCATCAGGCCCAGCCAGTCCGGCCGATAAATCTGCCAGCCTTCTGCCAGCGGCATGACCTGCAGGCAAAGCGCCAGCAGCAGCATCGGCCAGATAAACGCCAGGGATGCACCGGATGTACGCGCCATCAGCGAGCCCTCCCGGCATCGGTCGGCGATAGTGCGGCCGCTACGCGCTGCACGCTGCTCATGGCCGCGCGACTGATCGCCAGGCTATCGCCCCAGGGGCTGTCTTCCGCGGTTTTGCGCGGCGGCGGAAACAGCAGCAGAAAATGCCGCGAACGCTCCAGCTGTGCCAGCGGCTCGGCAGAGACCCGGGCAAACGGCTGGCCGGGGTCGTGAATCACCCGGGTGACTCGCGCCACCGGATACCCCTCGGGGAAGCGGCCCGCCAGTCCTGATGACGTCAGCAGATCATCCTCGCGTATATCGGCCGTATCGGGTACGTGGAGCACCTTGAGCTTGTCGTAGCGGCCGGCGCCCTGAACGATGAAACGCAGGCCGTTGCGATTGACCTCGACCGGCAGCGCATGGCTGGCATCCGCCAGCAGCAGCACACGGCTGGAATACGCCGACACCGAGGTTACCTGGCCGACCAGGCCAAGGGCGTCGGTCACCGGCTGCCCCACGTAGGCACCGTTGCGGCGCCCGCGATCCACCACCATACGATGGCTGAAGGAATCGTTGTCCAGTGAAATAAGCTCGGCGGTGATGAAGCCGATATCGCGCTTGCGCGAGGCGTTGAGCAGCTCGCGCAGCTCGGTGTTTTCTGCCTCGAGGTCGGCCATGCGCTGCCCGCGATGGGACAGCTTGAGCATCTTTTCCCGTAGGTGACGGTTTTCTTCCATCAGCTCCTGCTGCCCGGAAAACGCCACCGTGCCCCAGCTGAGCAAATCGCTGGGCACGCTGACGACCCACTGAATCGGCGCCACCACCGTGGAAAGCTGCGCACGCAGCGTTTCCATGCGCGAGAAATTGTGGTCGGCAAACATCAGCGCACTGGCTGCCAGAACACAGAAAAACAGCCGATAGCCGGGCAGGTACCCGTGGGAAAACAGCGGTTTAATAAGAGCTCCTCCGCACAGCTACCGCCGCGATCAGTCGCTCGACAGCAGCTCGAAGGTATGCTGGTCGATCATTTCCAGCGCCTTGCCGCCGCCACGCGCGACGCAGGACAGTGGGTCTTCGGCCACGATAACCGGCAGCCCGGTTTCCCGGGAAATCAGCTTGTCCAGATCCCGCAGCATGGCGCTGCCGCCGGTGAGTACCAGGCCGTGCTCGGCAATGTCCGACGCCAGCTCGGGCGGCGACTGCTCCAGCGCACTCTTGATCGCCGAGATAATCGCGGCGAGAGAATCCTGCAACGCATCGAGAATCTCGTGAGAGTTCAGCGTGAAGCTGCGCGGAATCCCCTCGGCCAGGTTGCGACCGCGAACGTCGATCTCGCGCTGCTCGCCTTCGGGAGACGCACAGCCGATTTCTTCCTTGATACGCTCGGCGGTGGCCTCACCGACCAGGCTGCCGTAGTGGCGGCGCACATGGCTGGTAATGGCCTCATCAAAGCGGTCGCCGCCCACGCGGATGGATTCGGAGTACACCACGCCGTTGAGCGAGATAATCGCAATCTCGGTAGTGCCGCCGCCGACGTCCACAACCATCGAGCCCTGCGCTTCCTCGACCGGCAGGCCGGCACCGATGGCCGCGGCCATGGGCTCCTCGATCAGAAAGACTTCCCGGGCACCGGCGCCTTCGGCCGACTCGCGGATCGCCCGTCGCTCGACCTGCGTTGACATGCAGGGAACGCAGACCAGCACCCTGGGACTGGGCGTCAAAAAGGTACTTTGATGAACCTTGCGGATAAAATGCTGGAGCATCTGCTCGGTAACGGTAAAGTCGGCGATCACGCCGTCCTTCATCGGCCGTACCGCGGAGATGTTGCCGGGGGTGCGCCCCAGCATGCGCTTGGCATCGGCACCGACGGACGCAACGCTGCGCATGGTGCCTGCCTGACGAATCGCGACCACGGATGGCTCATCGAGGACAATACCGCGCCCGCGTACGTAAATCAGTGTGTTGGCCGTACCCAGGTCGATCGATAGATCGCTGGAAAACAGCCCCCTCAAACGTTTGAACATGGATGATATTACCTAGTGCTGACCGGGAACCCTGTGCGGAGGCAGACGGTATCACCGCAACCCCCTGGCGGCAACCACATGGCGTATCGGCCCTGCCCGCCGGCGCCAGGATGTGCTATCTTCTGCGCCACTTTTTGCGCACGTTGACTCAACGCTTGTGCATGCCGGAAACATAATACTTGGGGCACCGGAGAACGGTGCTGCCACTCATGAGGAGTACAGGGATCATGGCCCTTGAACAGACCCAGGTACGCCGGGCGGCCCATCTGGCCCGGCTCGACGTCAGCGATGACCAGGCGAGCAGCTTTGTCGATGACCTTGGCCGAATACTCGAAATGGTGGATCAGCTGCAGAGTGTCGATACCCACGACGTTGCCCCACTGATGCACCCCCTCGATGCCACCCAGCGCCTGCGCGCCGACGAGGTGACCGAAGAGGATCAGCGCGAGCGCTTCCAGCGTAGCGCCCCGGCCGTGGAAGACGGCCTGTATTTGGTGCCGCGTGTTGTCGAATAGCCCGGCACCGACCAACGGCAGCCGCCCGGCGCCGGGCTGGCACCCTGTTACCTGCGTTATTTTTTCTACCACGGAGCCTGTGGGCCATGTCTGACCACACTGCTGATTACGCGCCCGAGACCGTCACCTCGCTGGCGGCCGCGCTGCAACGCGGCGATGCTTCCAGCCGCGAACTGACCACCGACTACCTGAAACGCATTGAGCGCGCCGACTCCACGCTCAACAGCTTCATCAGCGTCACCGCCGAACAGGCGCTGGCCGCCGCCGATGCCGCCGACCAAACCCGGGCCGAGGGCAACGCCGGCTACCTGACCGGCATCCCCCTGGCGCTCAAGGATATTTTCTGCACCCGGGGCGTCAGGACCAGCTGCGGCTCGAAAATGCTGGACAATTTCACCGCCCCTTACAGCGCGACCGTGGTGGAAAAGCTCAACGCCGCGGGCAGCGTAAGCCTGGGCAAGACCAACATGGACGAATTCGCCATGGGCTCGTCCAACGAGTCGAGCTATTACGGCGCGGTGAAAAACCCCTGGGACCTCACCGCCGTGCCCGGCGGCAGTTCCGGCGGCAGCGCCGCCGCCGTTGCAGCGGGACTGGCCCCGGCGTCGCTGGGCACCGATACCGGCGGCTCCATCCGTCAGCCGGCGGCGTTTTGCGGCATCACCGGGCTCAAGCCTACCTACGGGCGCGTGTCGCGCTACGGCATTATCGCCTACGCTTCCAGCCTGGATCAGGCCGGCCCCATGGCCCGCACCGCCGAAGACTGCGCCCACCTGCTGGGCAACGTGGCCGGCCACGACCTGCGCGACTCCACCAGCATGGCGCGCTGCGTACCGGACTATGCCGCCGAGCTGGACGCACCGCTGGCCGGGCTCAAGATCGGCCTGCCCCGGGAATATTTCGGCGACGGCCTGGACCCGGCGGTGGAAAGCGCCGTACGCGAGGCGGTGAAGGTCTACGAATCGCTGGGCGCCACGGTGCGCGACGTCAGCCTGCCGCACACCCGCTATGCCACGCCGGCGTACTATGTGATTGCCCCGGCCGAAGCCTCTTCCAACCTGTCGCGCTTTGACGGCGTGCGCTTCGGCCACCGCTGCGACAACCCGGACGATCTGGTCGATCTGTACAAGCGCTCCCGGGCTGAAGGCTTCGGCGAAGAGGTCAAGCGGCGCATCCTGATCGGCACCCATACGCTGTCCGAGGGCTTTTTCGACGCCTACTACATCAAGGCACAGAAAATCCGCCGGCTGATCCGCCAGGATTTTCTCGATGCCTTCGACGACGTCGACGTGCTCATGGGCCCGACCACGCCTACACCGGCGTTTGACCTGGGCGCGCAGTCGGACCCGGTATCGATGTATCTGCAGGATATCTACACCATCGCCATCAACCTGGCCGGTATCCCCGCTATCAGCGTGCCCGCCGGCATGGCCGGCGGCCGCCCCACGGGCCTGCAGATTCTCGGCCCCCACTTTGCCGAAGCCCGGCTTTTGAACGTGGCCCACCAGTTTCAGCAGGCCACCGACTGGCACCAACAGCGCCCCGCTTTTGCCAAGGAGATGATCTGATGCAATGGGAAACCGTGATTGGGCTCGAGGTCCACGTCCAGCTCGCCACGCGCTCGAAGATTTTTTCCGGTGCCTCCACCGCTTTCGGCGCGGGCCCCAACACCCAGGCCTGCGCCGTGGACCTGGGGATGCCCGGCACCCTGCCGGTGGTCAACGAACAGGCGGTGGCCATGGCCGTGCAGTTCGGCCTGGGCGTCAACGCCGACATCGCCGAAACCTCGGTGTTTGACCGCAAGAACTACTTCTACGCCGATTTGCCCAAGGGCTACCAGACCAGCCAGATGTACCACCCCATCGTCGGCCCGGGCGAGCTGGAAATCAGCCTCGACGACGACGTGACCCGGCGCATCGGCATTCACCACGCGCACCTGGAAGAGGACGCGGGCAAATCGCTGCACGAAAGCCTGACCGACGACAGCGGCCGGGAAATGACCGGTATCGACCTGAACCGCGCCGGCACGCCGCTGCTGGAAATCGTCTCCGACCCGGATATGCGCTCGGCCAAGGAGGCGTCGGCCTACCTCAGAGCGATTCATTCGATTGTGACCTACCTGGGCATTTCCGACGGCAACATGGCCGAAGGTTCGATGCGCTGCGACGTCAACGTCTCGGTGCGGCCCAAAGGCCAGGCCGAATTCGGTACCCGCGCGGAAATCAAGAACGTCAACTCCTTCCGCTTTGTCGAGCAGGCGATCGCCTTCGAGGTCGAGCGCCAGATCGAGCTGATCGAAGACGGCGGCGACGTCGAGCAGGAAACCCGCCTTTACGACCCGGACAGCGACGAAACCCGCAGCATGCGCACCAAGGAGGAAGCCAACGACTACCGCTACTTCCCCTGCCCCGACCTGCTGCCCATTGTGCTTGACCAGGCCTACATCGATCACCTGCGCGACACCCTGCCGGAGCTGCCCGCCGACAAGCGCGCACGGTTCGAGAATCAGCTCGGGCTGTCGGCCTACGATGCCGGCGTGATTGCGGCCAGCCGCGACATGGCCGACTACTTTGAAGAGGCCATGAACGTCTGCGGCGATGCCAAGCAGGCCGCCAACTGGGTGCAGGGCGAGCTCTCCGCCGCGCTCAAACGCGAGCATCTGGACGTCACCCGGAGCCCGGTCAGCGCGCGCCAGCTGGGTGAGCTGATCAGCCGGGTTCAGGACGACACCATCAGCGGCAAGGCGGCCAAGCAGGTATTTCAGGCGCTATGGGACGGCCAGGGCGAAAGCGCCGATGAGATTATCGACGCCAAGGGGCTCAAGCAGGTCACCGATACCGGCGCCATAGACGCCATGATCGACGACGTGATTGCCCAAAGCCCCCAACAGGTAGCCCAGTACGTCGAGGCCGAGCCGGAAAAGCGCGGCAAGATGATCGGCTACTTTGTCGGCCAGGTGATGAAGGCCTCCCGAGGCACCGCCAACCCTCAGCAGGTCAACCAGCGGCTCAGCGAAAAGCTCGACGCCCTGGTATAAAAACACCGCGTGCTGTCGTCGCTTATTGACGCACAGCACGCGGCGTTGCCTGTCGGGCGGCAGGCTTTTACGGTGCGCTAAAGCTCACCAGCCGGGCGCAGCCGCCGGCCCAGACGTCGGCCTCGAGCTCGGCGATCCCCGCCGCAGGAAAGGGCCTGCCCTGGTCTTCGCGGCCTTCCACCAGCAGCCCGGCGAGCGCCCCGACCAGCGGCATGTGGCTGACCACCAGAAGGTTGCCCGACTGGTTTATCAGCCAGTCGCAAAACGCCTGGGGCGAATCGTCCGGGGTTATCCCGGAAAGCGTTTCAACGCCAATGCCCAGCGCTTCTCCCATCAGTGCAGCCGTTTGACGCGCACGCCGATAAGGGCTGGCGACGATCCGGGTCACCCCAGCGTCGCCGTCCTGCTCCTGAGCCAAGCAGCGAGCCATCGATGTGGCCTGGCGTTCGCCGTGCGGGGTCAGCTCGCGGGCGCTGTCCGGCGAACCCGGCGCGGCCTCGCCGTGGCGCATGATCCAGAGTCGGCTCATGACATACCTCCTGTCTGCTGGCTGTCCGAAGCGCCCCGATGGGCCTTTTGCACCTCGGCCCGGGGCAGCACGAATTCCACGTCGGAACTCTGCTCACCGGTCATCAGCCCGCCGGCCATCTGCCTGGCCGGCACGCCCCGGAACAGGACGCGCTCGAGCCCTTCGGCCAGCGGCATGTAGACGTCGATTTCCGCGGCCTTGTCACATACCAACCGCACGGTGTTGACCCCCTCGGCCACCTGCCCCAGGGCATCCACGGCTTCTTCCAGCGTGCGACCTTCGCCCATGGCATAGCCGACGCGATAGTTGCGCGACAGGTCCGACGAACAGGTGACAATCAGATCACCCACGCCGGCCAGCCCCAGAAACGTCATGGGATTGGCGCCCTGGGCCACGGCGAAACGGCTCATTTCCGCCAGCGCGCGGGTCATCAGCATGCTGCGGGTGTTTTCGCCCATGCCCAGCGCCGCCGCCATCCCCGCGGCGATGGCGTAGATGTTTTTCAGCGCCCCGCCCAGCTCGACACCGTGGCGATCGTTGCTGGCATAAACGCGAAAATACCCGCAGCTCAATACCTGCTGCACCCGCGTACGCGTCTCGGCATCGGCGCTGGCGACTACCGTGGCGGTAAGCTGCTTGTCGGCAATTTCCGAGGCCAGGTTGGGCCCGGCAATCACGCCGATATGGTCAAAACCGGTTTCCTCCTCCAGGACCTGGCTCATGAGCATAAAGCTATCGGGCTCGATGCCCTTGGTGGTGCTGACCAGGATCTGCTCGGGATGCAGCCACCGGCGCGCGCGTTGCACAACGCGGCGAAACGCCTTGGAGGGAATCGCAATCAGCACCAGCTCGGCGTCGTCGAGAACCGCCTGCATATCGGTGGAGGCGCTCACGGCGGGGTTCATGGCGTAATCGGGCAGGTAGCGTCCGTTACGCTGCTCACGGTTGATCTGTTCGACCAGCTCGGCGTCGCGCATCCACTGACGCACCCGGGCGCCGTTGTCTGCCGCGATGCTGGACAGCGCGGTGCCAAAGCTGCCGCCGCCCAGCACCGCGACCTTGATCTGTTCTTCCGCCATACAAAGGTGTCCTGACTGGGTGGTAAGTGATCACCAGATTAGCAAATACGCCAACAAAACAAACGGCCCGCCAGGCATTGCCTGGCGGGCCGTCATGGGTCAGCCGTCGATAATCAGGCGGTCAGCACCCCGTTAAGGCGCTTGACGTAGGCCGCCGGGTCATCCAGATGGCCGCCTTCGGCGATGATGGCCTGATCCAGCAGAATATTCGCCAGATCGTTGAAGGCCGACTCATCGGCGTTTTCCAGCCGGTTGACCAAAGCATGCTCGGGGTTGAGCTCGAGGATCGGCTTGACGTCGGGCATGGGCTGGCCGGCGGCTTCCATGATGCGGCGCATCTGAAAGCCCATTTCGTTTTCCGGCAGGACCACGCAGGCCGGGGAATCCGTCAGGCGATGGGTCACCCTGACTTCCTGCACGCCCTCGGTGAGCGTCTCCTGGACGCGCTTGACCAGGTCTTCCTTGTCCCTGGCGGTTTCTTCCTGGGCCTTCTTTTCTTCCTCGTCTTCCACTTCGCCCAGGTCGAGATCGCCCTTGGCGATGTCGGTGAGGGTCTTGCCGTCAAACTCGGTCAGATGGCTCATCAGCCATTCGTCGATGCGGTCGGACAGCAGCAGGACTTCGACGCCCTTCTTGCGGAAGATTTCCAGGTGCGGGCTGTTTTTTACCGCGTTGAAGCCGTCGGCGACGATGTAGTAAATCTTCTGCTGACCCTCTTTCATGCGCTCAATATAGTCGGTCAGCGACTGATCCTGGGTAGCGCTGTCATTATGCGTCGAGGAGAAACGCAGCAGGCCGGCGATTTTCTCGCGGTTGCCCGGATCTTCGCCGGGGCCTTCCTTGAGCACGCTGCCAAAGGTATTCCAGAACGTCTGGTAGGCCTCGTCATCCTTGGCCAGCTTTTTCAGCATGTCCAGGCTGCGCTTGGTCAGCGCGCTCTTGATCTTGTCGACCTGCGGGTCCTGCTGGAGGATTTCGCGGGAGACGTTGAGCGACAGATCGCGGGTATCCAGCACACCCTTGATAAAGCGCAGGTACAGCGGCAGGAACTGCTCGGCGTCGTCCATGATGAAGACGCGCTGCACGTAAAGCTTCACGCCCCGGGCGCCGTCGCGCTCGTAAAGATCGAACGGCGCGCGGCCGGGGACGTAGAGCAGGCTGGTGTATTCCAGCTTGCCCTCGACCTTGTTGTGGCTCCAGGTCAGCGGGTCGGAAAAGTCATGCGATACGTGCTTATAGAACGCCTTGTACTCGTCGTCAGTGATCTCGGCCTTGGGGCGTACCCAGAGAGCGGTGGCCTCGTTGACGGTATCCCAGGTGGTGACTTCGCTGCCCTCGATCTCGTTGCCGTCGTCGTCCTTCGCCGTCTCGGTCTTGGGCATGCGCACCGGCACCTGGATGTGGTCGGAGTACTTGCGCACCAGCCCCTGGAGGCGAGCGTCGTCGGCAAACTCCCGAGCCTCTTCCTTCAGATGCAGGACGATTTCGGTGCCGTGGGCTTCCCGCTCATACTCGCCGATGGTGAATTCGCCCTCACCGGCCGAACGCCATTCAACGCCCTCGGCCATCGGAGCGCCCGCCTTGCGGGTGCGAACGGTCACTTCGTCGGCAACGATGAAGCTGGAATAAAAGCCCACGCCGAACTGGCCGATCAGGTTGGCATCCTTTTGCTGCTCGCCGGACAGCTGCTGCAGAAACTCGGCGGTGCCGCTTTTGGCGATGGTGCCCAGGTTATGAATCACGTCGTCGCGATCCATGCCCACGCCGTTATCGCGCACGGTGACGGTGCCCGCCTCGCTGTCGTGCTCGATCTCGACGCGCAGCTCGCTGTCGTTCTCGTAAAGACCGTCATCGTCCAGCGCCGCGTAGCGCAGCTTGTCGCAGGCGTCGGCCGCGTTGGAGATCAGCTCGCGCAGGAAGATCTCGCGGTTGGAGTACAGCGAGTTGATCATCAGATTCAACAGCTGCTTGACTTCGGTCTGGAAACCCAGCGTTTCCTGCCTGGTTGTCTCGGTCATTATCTCGGCCCTCGGGTCGTTGTCGTGTTACCGTCATTGCGCGCCCGGCGAAGTGAGCAATCCTACGTAGTGCACTATCCAAGGTGGTGCACTATCCAACGTAGTGAACTGCCCGACAAAGTGAACTGCCCGGCGATTGATCGCGCCGGTCAGGCCAGGATCGCTGTTCGCCACGCGCGGCCATGAATTCGATGTCAGCGAAATATGGGGCCGCCTCCGCGCTTTTCAAGGCGGCACGCTTATCAAGGCCAGATGCTTTCCAGGGCGAGAGCTTTTCAAGGCGAGATGCTTTTCAAGAAAGTGACAGGATCGGCCAACCGGGTATCATGGCTTCGCCCGGCCCATCGCCACCCCGAGTATTGTCCCGTTGCCGCATCAGGAGACCGTTATGCACACCTTGCGCCGCCGTCTGCGTTACGGGTTCCGGCTCGCCGGCCTATTACTGCTCACCGGCCTGCCACTGACCGCACCTGCCACTGCGGCAGCGGCCGCGTCATTCACCGATACGGCCATGCGCGAGGCGCTTGCCAATGCCCGCGATCAGCGCTTTGAACGTATCGATGACGACGCCATCGCCGGTCACGTTCTCGGCGGCTATATCGACTACCACCGCCTCAAACGGGCGCTGCCGGATGCGCCATCGTCCAGGGTCAACCGCTTCATTCAGGCCAACGACGACTCTCCGCTGGCCGGTTGGATGCGCGGCCAGGCGATCAGCGCCTACGGCGAGGCCGGGCGTTTTGACGCCCTGCTGGCGGTCGCCGACGGTCCGCCCCAAAGGATTTCGCGGCAATGCCATTACCAGACCGCGCTGCTGGAGCGTGACACGCAGACAGCGCAAGAGGCGGGCAAGGCGCTATGGCTCGCCGGCCGCTCCCGGCCCGACGCCTGCGACCCGCTGTTCAACCGCCTGCGCCGGGAGAACGTCATCGATGCCGACGCGATCTGGCAGCGCGCCATGCTCGCCTGGCAGGCGGGCAACGCCGGGCTGATGGACTACCTGCTGGATATGCTGGGTGAACGCTGGCAAACCGCTGTCACCCGTGCCAAAGCAACGCGGCAGGACCTGTCAGCGCTTGGCCGGGCGCCCGACTGCCTGGGGCCCAGGTGCCGGGCCGGCGACGGTTTTTATCAAGCGGCCATGCAGCGCCTGACCCGGAAAGATACCCGCGAGGCGTTTCTTGTCTGGCAGGAGCTCGCATCGCGTATCACGATCACCTCCCGAGCGCGCGCGAATATTCGCGAGGAGCTGGCGTTTTACGCCCTGGTGCGCGAAACGCCGGGCACTCTGGGCTGGGTCGACGACGTGCTCCCGACCCTGGATAGCCAGCGAGTGCGCGAACTGCGGGTGCGCCGGGCGCTGGCAAGCCGGGCCTGGCGGGATGCTCGCGATTGGATAGAGCAAATGCCCGCCGCCGAACAGGAAGACAGCCGCTGGCAATACTGGCTGGCACGCGCCGACGAGCAGCAGGGGAATGATGCGGCAGCACACCAGCACTACGAGGCGGCCACCCAGGAGCGGGATTTTTACGGCTTTGCCGCCGCTGACCGCCTGGGCCGGCCGTATTCACTCCACCGCCGCGATGACGAGCCCAACACGGCCAGCCGGGCATCCATCGCCGCACTGCCCGAGGTCAAGCGCGCCGAAGCGCTGATCCGTATTGACGAGCCGGGGCTGGCGACCAGCGAATGGCTCCAGAGTGTGCGCCGGGCCTCTCCCCGGCGTGCCCGGGCAATGGCCGACTATGCCGCGCACAAGGCCGGCAACGGCCATGCAGGCTGGACGGCCCGGCTGATACAGACAACGATCGCCGCAGGAATGTGGGACGCGCTCGACTGGCGTTTCCCCGAAGCCTATACGGATGCCTTCCAGCGCTTTGGCCAGCAGCACGACGTTGACCCCTACCTGCTGATGGCCATTGCCCGGCGGGAAAGCGCCTACAACCCCGAGGCGCGCTCGTCCGCCGGGGCGCTGGGTCTCATGCAGCTGATGCCCGGCACCGCCGACGACGTCAGCCGCTCGCTGGGGCTGGAGGCCCCCGGCCGCTACGGCGTTCTTGACCCCGACCTCAATATCCGCCTGGGCAGCGCCTATTTCGGCGATATTCTGGCGCGCTACGGCGGTAACCGTCTGGCCGCAACCGCCGCCTACAACGCCGGCCCACGGCGGGTCGATCGCTGGCTAAAGGAACACGACGCCGACGCGTTTGATCTTTTCGTCGAACAGATTCCCTTCCGCGAAACGCGCCGCTACGTACAGGCCGTGCTGACCTACCGGGTCATTTATCAGCGCCTGGCCCGGGACGAACGTCAGCCAGGCAAGGCAACCGCCGATCCGATTGCGCTGCTCACCGACGCCGAGGAAAACGCGCGGTACAACCGCGAACTGCTCAGCGAAGATCGCGACTAAGCGGAACGGAAGCCGGCGGCCGGCCGTCAGGGGCGCTGTTCCAGCGCCAGCTTGAGGCCAAAAGCCACCAGCACGCCGCCGGTGACGCCGTTCAGCGCGCGCCCCAGGCGAACGCTGGTCAGGTAATGGCTGGCCTTGCCCACCATCAGCACCACGGCGACCTGCCAGAGATTGGCAATGATGAAATGCACGCCGGCCAGCCACAGCGACTTGATCAGGGCCGGGTCTGCCGGGGCGATGAACTGCGGCAGAAAGGCCATGTAAAACACCACGGTCTTGGGGTTGAGCACGTTGGACAAAAACCCTTCCCTGACCGCCTGATAGCGCGCACCGCGGGTTTGCCCCGGCACCGCGCCTGCCGCCTGGAGCGACTGGCCACGGCGGGCAGCGCCCAGGCTCCTGACGCCCAGCCACACCAGATAGGCCGCGCCGACGAACTTGAGCGCGGTAAACGCCGTGGCAGACTGCATCAGAATCAGGGAAATACCCAGCGCCGAGACCGTGGCATGCACAAACAGCCCGCAGCAGATGGCAAGACTGGTGGCCACGCCGTCACCGATGCCGCCCCGCGCGGTATTGCGAATCACCAGCAGCGTATCCACACCCGGGGTCAACGACAGCAGCGTAATGGCCACTACAAAGGCGCCAAAATGCCCGTCGATCAAGCTCCATTCCGCCATGCGTTATGAGTCTCTTTCGTCGCCAGCCTGTTTCGCCAACCGCTTTCACCAGCCTCCTTGCGCGCCTTTGTGACGGCGGCTTAACCGCTAGCGCTTATTCGCCGCTGCGCTCCGAGGTATCTCCGGAACCCGACATCGGCTGGAGCGTTTCGGGAGCGGTTTCGACATCTTCCTGCTCAAGTTCTTCAAACTGCTCCTGGAGGCGATCCTGGGTTTCTTCAAAGCGCCGCTCGGCATCTTCAATCAGGTCGTCCACTTCGGACTTGCCCAGCTCGCCGTCCAGCTTGCCGTTTTCATTCAGCGAACTCTCGGGCAAATCGGCGGCCGAGGGTTCGTCCAGCGACAGCCCACTTTCCGGTAGCGTGACATCACCTTCATCCGACCCGGCCTCTGCACCCGGCAGCGGCTTCACCGACGGCTCCTGCTCCTCGGCTTCTTCAAACTGGGCCTTGAGCTCCTCCTCGGCTTTCTCGAAACGCTTGTCAATATCGTTGATGACCTGATCCACGTCCGACTCGGTGACCTCCCCCGGCATGGCATCGTCGTCATTGAGCACGTCTTCGGGGTCAGCCGTCAAGGTGTCGTCGTCGGCCTTGACCTGTTCGGCCTCGACGCTGCCGGACGCCTCGCCCGCGCTGACCGGCTGGGTGTCGCTATCGACCGCCGGGGTGCTGTCGTCGGCCTCGGCAGCGGCTGTTTCATTGCTGCCATTGGCGTCAACGGCCGGCGTTTCCTGCTCGGCTGGCGCCTGCTGTTCGGCCGGCGTGTCATTGGCGGGAGCGTCGTTAGCGGTAGCGTCATCCGGCGCCTCGTCGTCACCGCAGGCACTCAATAAAAGCGCCGTGGCAGCCAGCGCCGGAATCCAGAAGCGTTTTGACATGGCGGTATTCTCCTTACCGTCGCGGAATATCATGGGTGTTGATGGGGCCTTTCGCGGTCCGCATCGTCATGTTGCTGTGTGTGAGGGTCCCCGTCTTCTCCGGATGCCGTCTCGGGCTCGGGGTCATCGTGTCGCGCAGGCTCCTGCGGATGCACCAGAAGCGAAGAATCGGCGGGCATGGCCAGGCGCAGTGCCAGCGGCACCACCTCGGCGGAAAAAGCATCAAAGCGGTGGGCTTCGCCGTCCAGCGTCAGCGGCCAGGGCGGATGGCTGGGGTCCGTGCTCACGGCGAGCCGGGACACCGGCAGATAGCGCACGAAACGCCCCCGGGCGGGAAACTCGCGCAGTTCCCGAATCAGCTGCGGCAGCGCCCTGAACGAGGGGAAATCCTTGACCAGCAGCATATCCAGATAGCCGTCGTTGATTTTCGCCCGGGGCGCCAATACCTGGCCGCCGCCGGACTGCCGAGCATTGCCCAGCGCCAGGAGTAGAAACGCGGCCTTTTCCTCGCAGGTATCCCAGTTGAGCGTGCCGTCATAGCTGCGGTGGCGCCAGGTCTTGAACGCGGCCATCAGCGAATACGCCGCGCCACCCAGCAGGCGCTTGAGAAACTTGGGCGTCGTCGACGTGACCTCGGCGCCGAACCCGCCGGTGGCCATGTTGAGATAGTACTCATCGACCCCCTTGCCGCGCCCGGTGGCCGAAATCCGCACGACGTCCACGGGCTGTGTCTCCCGGCGGCAGATCGCCTGCAACGCGGCATAGGGTTCCAGCGGCAACCCCAGCGAGCGGGCAAAGTCGTTGGCGCTGCCCAGGGGGACAATGCCCAGCGCCGGCCGCTTGTCCAGCGGCAGACGCATCAGGCCGTTGACCACTTCGTTGACCGTGCCGTCACCACCGCCGGCAATCACATGGGTGGCGCCGTGGTCGACGGACATCTCGGCAAACAGCGCCGCATCTCCCGGCTCCCAGGTAGCGTAGACAATCAGCGCCATGCCGGCCCGCCGCTTCTTGGCGACGGCGGCGCGCAACGCCGGATCCCCGGCCGATTTGCCATTGACCACCAGTACATAACGCCGATTGATGTCGCTCACCCTGCTTCCTTCTGCTCCGTTATGACCCTGCCATTGCAGCTTCGGCGGCTCAGCCGAGCGCCTTGTCCGCCATCTCGAATACGTTGGTCGACAGCGGCCGATCCTTGATGCGTTCCAGCTCGGCCTGCATCAGCGCCTGACGGGTATCGTCAAAGCGGCGCCAGCGCGTCAGCGGCGTCATCAGACCGGCGGCGATTTCCGGGTTCAAGCCGTCCAGCTCGATTACCGCGTCCGCCAGCAGCGCGTAGCCCGCGCCGTCCAGGCGGTGGAAGTTGACCCGGTTATGGGCAAAGGTGCCCAGCAGCGCGCGCACCTTGTTGGGATTTTTCAATGAAAATGCCGGGTGCGTCATCAGCTGCTTCACGCGTTCGAGCACGTCTTCCTGCGGGCTGGATACCTGCAGGCTGAACCACTGGTCCATCACCAGCGGATCATCGGCCCACTGCTCACCGAACGCCCGGATCGCCGGCTCAGACAAGTCATCGCGGCTGGAGTGCGCCAGCAGCGTCAATGCCTGACGCACATCGGTCATGTTTTGTCCGGCCTTGAACTGTGCCCGGCAATGCTCGATGCCTGCCTCGTCCTCGATGGCCATAAGATAGCCCAGCGCGACGTTTTTCAGGCTGCGCTGGCCGATCTGCGCCGGCGTCGGGGCATATTCGGCGTCCGACCGGTTGGCCTCGTATACCGCCATGAAGTCGTCGCGCAGCGCCAGCGCCAGCGACTGACGGACAAACTCCCGCGCGGCGTGGATGGCGTCAACGTCCACCAGCGGCTGAGACTCGGCGATGCACGCCTCCGACGGCAGACGCAGCATCTCCGCCAGCACCGCCTTGTCGTCCGACCGCGACGTCAGCAGCGGCCGGTAGGCCTCGACCAGGCGGTTATCCATGACTTTTTCCACGCCGTTACGGTGCGCGGCGATCAGGTCGTTGAGCGCGAGCATCGCCAGCCGCTGGCTGGCTTCCCAGCGGTTGAAGCCATCGCTGTCGTGGGTCAGAAGGAACGCCAGATCTTCCCGGGAATAGGGGAAGTTCAGCTTCACCGGGGCGGAAAAGTGGCGCAGCAAGGACGGCGTGGGCGCCTCGGAGACGTCGGTAAAGACAAACGTCTGCTCGTCGTCACGCAGGTGGAGCACCGTGTCGCGACCGCATTTTTCACCGTCGAGCGTCAGCGTCAGGTCATGCCCCGAGCGGGTGCCAATCAGCCCCATGCGCACCGGCACATGCAGCGGCTCGGGCGCCTGCTGGCCTGCGGTTACCGGAGTGCGCTGGCGCAGCGTGAGGCGATATTCGCCGTTCACGTAGTCGTATTCGCCGTGGGCATCGATTTCCGGCGTGCCGGCCTGCTGATACCAGCGCATGAACTGATCCAGATTCTGCCCCGAAACTTCCGCCATGCAGCCGACGAAATCCTCGATGGTCACGGCCTGGCCGTCAAAACGCGCGAAGTAGAGGTCGCTGCCGCGACGGAAGGCGTCCTCGCCCACCAGGTTTTTCAGCATGCGCACCACTTCTGCGCCCTTTTCGTAAACGGTCAGAGTGTAGAAGTTGGTGATTTCCAGGTAGCTTTCGGGCCGCACCGGGTGCGCCGTGGGGCCGGCGTCTTCGGCAAACTGTGCGGTACGGAAAAAGCCCACGTCCTGAATCCGCTTGACCGGGGCGGAGTTGATATCCGCGGAAAAACTCTGATCGCGAAAGACGGTAAAGCCTTCCTTGAGCGACAGCTGAAACCAGTCGCGGCAGGTCACGCGGTTGCCCGACCAGTTGTGGAAATACTCGTGGGCGACAATGCCTTCCACCTGCTGAAAGGCGGCATCGGTGGCGGTATCGGGATGCGTCAGCACCGCCGCCGAGTTGAAGATATTGAGCCCCTTGTTCTCCATGGCGCCCATGTTGAAATCGTTGACGGCGACGATCATGAAACGGTCGAGATCATACTCGCGGCCGTAGGTATCCTCGTCCCAGCGCATGGCGCGCTTGAGCGAGGCCATGGCGTGGTCGGTCTTGCCCAGGTTGTCTTCTTCGACCCAGATCTGCAGCGTGACGTCGCGGCCGCTCATGGTGGTAAAGCGGTCTTCCACACATTCCAGGTCGCCGGCCACCAGCGCAAACAGGTAGGACGGCTTGGGGTGCGGATCTTCCCAGGTCACGAAGTGGCGTCCGCCGTCGAGTTCGCCGCGCTCCACCGGATTGCCGTTGGCCAGCAGCACCGGCTCGCGCTCGGCGTCG
This sequence comes from Vreelandella jeotgali Hwa, assembly GCF_000334215.1. Classification (GTDB taxonomy): domain Bacteria; phylum Pseudomonadota; class Gammaproteobacteria; order Pseudomonadales; family Halomonadaceae; genus Vreelandella; species Vreelandella jeotgali. Next base: position 123,651 of record NZ_AMQY01000018.1, read on the forward strand.
CCGATCACGGTGACGCGGAATACCGCCATGACGTCCGGCCGGTCGGGATAAAACGTAATACGCCGAAAGCCTTCGGCTTCGCACTGGGTACAGTACATGCCGCTGGACTGGTAGAGCCCTTCCAGCGCCGTGTTGTCCCTGGGCGCCACGCGCACCCGAGTGTCCAGCGTAAACGACGCGGGCACATCGGCAATGGTCAGCCCCTGTTCGTCGTGGCGGTAGGCGTCATCGGCGAGCGTCTGACCGTCGAGCGCAACGCTTTGCAGCTCAAGCTGCTCGCCGTGGAGAAACAGCGGCGCATCGGGCCGGGCCTCGGGATGACGCTCAACGGTCAGACGCGCATCAACGCGGGTGCTGGCGGGGTCCAGGTCAAACGTCAGCTCGGTGTGAGTCACGCGGTACGCGGGCGGCTGGTAGTCGCTTGAATAAACCGGCTGCGGTTCTGACATGGCGTATGACTCCTTGTTGGCACCGGCATAAGATAGCCGACGGCAGTACAGTAGTGGTGAAAAAATTCAGTAAGCAAACAGCAGAACAGCGCCGCTGACCGGCGGCGCAGGGTTGTATTCAGTCGCGGAAATTATCGAACTGGAGCGGCAGGTCGGGCCCTTCCTCGCTGCGCAACAGCGCCATGATGCCCTGCAGATCATCGCGTTTCTTGCCTGTCACACGAACTTTCTCGCCCTGAATCTGCGATTGTACCCTGGCTTTGCTGGCCTTGATGCGCTTGACGATATCCTTGGCGTCGGCCTGCTCCAGCCCCTGTTTGAGGGTCACCGTCTGGCGCACGCGCACGCCACCCAGCTCGGGCTCGGCCACGTCCATGCAGCGGGCGTCAATGCCACGGGCGATCAGGCGCCCGCGCAGCATTTCCAGCATCTGCTTGAGCTGAAAGTCGGCGTCGGCTTCCAGGCTGACGTTTTCGCCCTCCAGCGTAAAGCTGGCGTCAACGCCGCGAAAATCAAAGCGGGTCTGGACTTCGCGATTGGCCTGATCCACGGCGTTGGTGGCTTCGTGGCGGTCAAATTCGGAGACGATATCAAACGAGGGCATAATACATTCCTGTAAAGAGGCAGCCTGCCATTCTAGAGCAGCCACCCGGCTACCTGCCAATTTAGTTATCACGCTAACAGAGAGTCTGCAAAACGCCGGGCTATCGCCGTTGGTCATGCCCAAAGAGCCGCTCGCCTTGTCCGCCACGCACGCATGACATAGGCTACGCCGCCCATACGCAACGCTGCCGGCACGGCCACTTCAGCCGTTACCATGACCGGCCCTCAACCCAGGGAGCAGAACCATGAGCGATCGCGATACGCGCCACAAGGCGTCGATGGAAAAACTGAAAGCACACGTTGACGACAAGGTAGCCAACGCCACGGAACAGCGCGGCCTGATCCTGATCAACACCGGCAACGGCAAGGGCAAGACCACGGCTGCCTGGGGCACCGTGGCACGCGCCCTGGGCTATGGCTACGGCGTCGGGGTGGTGCAATTCATCAAGGGACTGTGGGAGTGCGGCGAACGCAACCGGCTGGAAGACGACCCCAACCTCGATATCGCCATCATGGCCACGGGATTTACCTGGGAAACCCAGAACCGCGAAGCCGATACCCAGGCCTGCCGGGAAGTCTGGGCCGAGGCCGAACGCATGCTTGCCGATCCCGAGGTCTATCTCGTGGTGCTCGACGAAATCACCTACATGCTCAAGTTCGGCTATCTGGATATTGCGACCGTTAAGCAGGCGCTGGAAAACCGTCCGCACGAGCAGACGGTGGTGATTACCGGGCGCAACGCGCATCGCGACCTGATTGCCATGGCCGATACCGTCACCGACATGCAGGAAGTCCGCCACGCGTTCGGTAGCGGACTCCAGGCGCGGCGGGGCATCGACTTTTAAACACGCCCATACCCCGCCGCTTGCGGTCGGCCAGCCTCACCCGGGTGGCCGGCCGGTCAATCGCCGAACGGATCGCGCAGTACGATGGTTTCCATGCGGTCCGGGCCGGTGGAAATCATGTCGATACGCGTGCCGATCTGCTCTTCCAGAAAGCGGATATAGGCGCGGGCATTGTCGGGCAATTCCTCGACGCTCCGGGCGCCGATGGTCGATTCCTGCCAGCCGGTGAGATTGTGATAGACCGGCTCGACGGCCTCGTAGCCTTCGGAGTCCACCGGGGTATCCAGAACGTCGCCGTCCTTGCTGCGATAGCCCACGCACACCCGGATGGTTTCCAGGCCGTCCAGCACGTCGAGCTTGGTCAGGCAGAGCCCGGAAATCGAATTGATCTGCACGGAATGGCGCAGCGCCACGGCGTCAAACCAGCCGCAACGGCGCGCCCGGCCGGTCGTTGCCCCGAACTCGTGGCCCTTTTCCGCGAGATGGCGGCCGTGGTCGTCAAACAGCTCGGTGGGAAACGGCCCCGAGCCCACGCGCGTGGTGTAGGCCTTGGTGATACCCAGCACGTAGTCGAGAAACAGCGGCCCCACGCCGGACCCCGTGGCAGTGCCGCCCGCGGTGGTATTGGAGCTGGTGACATAAGGGTAGGTGCCGTGATCAATATCCAGCAGCGAGCCCTGGGCCCCTTCAAAGAGGATGTTTTCGCCCTCCTTGCGCAGGGAGTGCACCATTCCCACGGTATCGCGGACCATGGGCCGCAGCTCGTCGGCCATCGCCATGGTGCTGTCGAGCACTTCCTGGAAGTCGACCGCGGGCTCGCCGTGATAGCGGGTGAGCACGAAGTTGTGATAGTCCAGCACCTCGCCGAGCTTGGCGGCAAAGCGCTCGCGGTGAAGAATATCCCCCAGGCGCAGGCCGCGACGCGCGACCTTGTCCTCATAGGCGGGGCCGATCCCCCGGCCGGTGGTGCCGATGCGAGCCACGCCACGGGCCTTTTCCCGGGCCTGATCCAGGCGCACATGGTACGGCAGGATCAGCGGGCAGGACGGTGACAGGCGCAGGCGGTCTCGCACCGGCACGCCCTTGCCTTCCAGCTCGTGGATTTCGTCGAGCAGGGCGTCGGGCGACAGCACCACGCCGTTGCCGATCACGCAGGCCTTGTCATCGCGCAGGATGCCCGACGGAATCAGGTGCAGCACCGTTTTTTCCCCGTCGATCACCAGGGTGTGGCCGGCGTTGTGCCCCCCCTGAAAGCGCACCACCGCCGATGCCGACTCGGTGAGCCAGTCAACAATCTTGCCCTTGCCTTCATCACCCCACTGGGTGCCCAGAACTACGACATTCTTACCCATTATGCACTCGTCTCTTGTGTCAGTGCCGTTGTCTGCCAACGACCATCAATAAGCTCCAGCCGGCGATCGCAGCCGTGGGCTGCCGGCTCGGTACGCTGCCCCGGCAGCGCCTGTATCACTCGTTCGCCGCGGCCGCGCAGATCGGCCACGGCGTCGCGCAGCGCGGCATCATCAACCGCCGGCGCCATAATCGCGCAGGACGACGATTCCGCCCCGGCCAGGCCGGCCAGCTGCTTCAAATCCATGGAAAAACCGGTCGCCGGGCGAGCGCGGCCAAAGGCGCGGCCGGTGTCGTCATAGCGACCGCCCTTGGCCAGCGCATGGCCGAATCCCGGCACGTAGGCGGCGAACATCATGCCGGTGTGGTACTGGTAGCCGCGCAGCTCGGCCAGATCAAAATACAGCGCCACGTCGAAGCGGTTGCGCACGCTGCGCTGCAGCGCCTCCAGCTCGTCCAGCGCCGCGCTGACCGTGGCCGGCGCGCCGGCAAAAACATCCCGCGCGCGCGTCAGCACGCTGACGTCGCCGTGCAGCTCGCCCAGCGCCGTGAACATGGCGGCCAGCGCCGGATCGCTGACGCTCGCCGCGACGACCCGTTCGATTTCGCCGGGAGACTTCAGCGCCAGCGCGGCAAACAGCGCGCGCTCCTGGTCACGATCCAGGGCAGCGGCTTCGACCAGACTGCGGTAGATGCCAATGTGCCCCAGCGCCAGGTGGACTTCGCCGGCACCCGCGGCGGCCAGGCTTTCCAGCGCCAAATGAATGATCTCGCTGTCGGCATCCAGTCCGGCATGGCCAAACAGCTCCACGCCGACCTGCACCGGGCTGCGCCCGCCCTGGTACGGATCGGCGCTGGCGCGCATGACGCTGGTGCAGTAGCACAGCCGCACCGGGCCTTCGCGCCGCAGCGAATGCGCGTCCATCCGCGCCACCTGGGGCGTAACGTCGGCGGTCGCGCCCATCATGCGCCCGGTAAGCTGGTCGGTCAGCTTGAACGTTTGCAAGTCGAGGTCAGTGCCGGTGCCGGTCAGCAGCGAATCGAGAAATTCGGCGGGGGGCGGCATGACCTGGTCGTAGCCCCAGCGATGGTAAAGATCCAGCAGCCCGCGGCGGAGCTCTTCCATGCGGCTTGCCTGCGGCGGCAGCACCTCATCCATGCCGTCGGGCAGCAGCCAGCGGTCAGCGATGGTCATTGTCAACATTCCTGCAAGACGACGGTGACAGCCTCGGACGGGCATCGCCGGCATGGCTACCATTTATAACGACCGTCATATATGACGACGATCCATGACGACATGCCCTCAACGTGAGGCCACAAAAAAACCGGGCGACGCCCGGTTACTCAAGTCTACCATGTTTGACGGCCGGATGAACCCCGTTCACCCGGCCGCGGTGGCGGCTACTCGGCGCTGACCGAGTCCGGCATGGCGCTGTTCAGGTAGCGGAAGAACTCGCTATCCGGCTCCAGCACCAGCAGGTTGTCGTCACCTTCAAAGCTCTTGCGGTAGGCGTTGAGACTCCGCCAGAAAGCAAAGAACTCGGCATCCTGCTCGTAGGCGTTGGAGTAGATTCGGGCCGCTTCCGCGTCGCCTTCACCCCGCAGGGTTTCAGCGCGCTCCCGCGCCTGGGCCAGCAGTACCTGGCGACGGCGGTCGGCGTTGGCCTGAATCCGCTCGGCCTCTTCCTGACCCTGGGCACGCCACTCGCGGGCTTCGCGCTCACGCTCGGAGCGCATGCGCTCAAATACCGCGGCGGAGACGTCTTCGGGCAGGTCGATACGCTTGATGCGGATATCGCGGATGGCCACGCCCAGCTCTTCGCGCATCAAGTCGTCGAGGTCCTTGCGCGGACCGGTCATCAGATCATCCCGGTTCTCGGCGATGATCTGCTGCAACTCCAGGCGACCGAAGGCGTTACGCAGGCTCTCGTCCACGCGCGGCTGAATCAGCCGCACGGCCATGGTTTCATCGCCCGCGGTGGCTTCGTAATACAGCTTGGGGTCAATGACTTCCCATTTGACATAGGAGTCAACGATCACGGCCTTCTGCTCGCGAGTCAGATAGCGGCTGGTATCGGTATCCAGCGTCAGCAGCCGCGTATCAAACTTGCGGATGGTGTTGGTCACCGGCACCTTGAAATGGAGCCCGGGCTCAATGTTGTCCTCGACCACCTCACCAAAGCGCAGCTTCACCGCGCGCTGGGTCTCATCGACGACATAGAGGCTGTTACTCGCAAGCCAGGCGGCGACGGCCAAACCGCCGACGATCAGCAGGGAACGATTATTGATCATTTACCGGCCCTCCCTGCGGATGGACGTTCTGTTGGAAGTGTTGTTGGAAGTGTTGCTGGACGTATTTCCGGAAGTGCTGCCCGAACGGCTGCTACCGGAACGATAGTCAAAGTCGCTGTTGTTGGACGACGGCATATTCTTCAGCACGTCGGGGTCCAGCGCTTCATCGCTGCTCGAGGCGCCGCTATTGCCGCGCAGCTTGTCCAGCGGCAGGTACATCAGCGGGGCGTTGTCGCCGGTATCCAGCAGCACCTTGGGCGTTGAACCGAAGACTTCTTCGATCGCCTCGATGTACAGGCGCTCGCGCATGGTCTCGGGCGAGTTGCGATATTCCGAGAGTAGCGAGGTAAAGCGGTTGGCCTGACCCTGGGCTTCAGCCACCACCGACTCGCGGTAGCCCTGCCCCTGCTCGACCAGGCGCTGCGCCTGACCCTGAGCTTCGGGGATAATCGCGTTGGCGTAGGCAATGCCCTTGTTGATGGTCCGCTGACGATCCTCACGGGCGCGGATAACGTCATCAAAGGCATCGATCACCGGCTCGGGCGCCGACGTCGACTCGATGTTGATGGTCTGCAGCTGAATACCCACGTCGTAGTTATCCAGATAGGTTTGCAGACGGCTGGCCACCGAGCTGCCGAGGATTTCACGCCCCGATGTCAGGATATCGATCATGTCGGTGCCGCCCACGACGTGGCGCAGCGAGGAATCCAGCGCGTTTTCGATCGACAGGTTCGGGTCGCGCACGTTGAGCATGAAATTGCCCGGGTCGGATACCCGATACTGCGCCGAGATTTCGACCTTCACGATATTCTCATCGCGGGTCAGCATCGACTGGGTCTGGGTCAGCGAGCGCACCCGGGTCACGTTGACCATGCGCACGTCGTCCACCAGCGGCGGATTCCACTGCAGACCCGGTGTGACCACTTCCTGGAATTTGCCGAAGCGCAGCACCACGCCACGCTCGGCCTGATCCACCAGGTAGAAACCGGAGGCTGCCCAGATGGCCAGCGCCACGATGATCAGCAGCCCCGGCAGGGTAAAGGCGCTGCGCGACTTGCCGCCGCCGTTATCACCGCCGCCGTTGCGACCGCCGCCTTTCCTGTGCTTGCCCAGCAGGCTGTTGATTTTTTGCTGAAACTTTTTCAGCGCTTCGTCCAGGTCGGGAGGCCCCTGGTTGTTACCTCCATTGCCTCCCCCGCGGTTGCCGCCGCCCTTGCGTCGACCACCGCTGCTCCACGGGTCGTGCTGGTCGCCACCACCAGGCTCATTCCAGGCCATACTTCATCTCCATCAAGGGTTCACCGGCACGCAGCGTCCACGCATTCAGCCGCGACGCCGTGCTTTTCTTCCTGTTGCGGTTGAGTGTTCAGGCATCAAGGCCCGCTGCCTCACCGGCCTTACGGCATACTAGCTGCCGGGTCGCACCCGGCATTACCAGTCGGCCGGCTCTTGCAGCGCCTCGGGCAAATAGGTCTCCGCGCGCTCCCCCAGCCTGGCCATCAGCTGATTGAAGTCGCGCCGCTGCAGGCGCACGTTGATCATCGGGCGCCCCTGGTCGTCGAACTGCTCGTCGCGCACGGCGTTCAGCTCGTGCAGGCCGGCGCGAAGCCGGCCCTGCTCCGGCGCCAGGGTCAGCGAAAAGTCTATCACGTCATCCGCCAGGCGCTCAGTCAGCGCCTGGTAGAGCAGGTCCAGCCCCCGCGAGTCCCGGGCCGAGAGCCACACGGCTTCGGGTACCCCGTCGCCGTCGCGCTCGATACGCGGCGCGCTGTCCAGCCGGTCAATCTTGTTCATGACCTTGAGCACGGGCACGTCATCGGCGCCGATTTCCTTGAGCACGCCGTCGACCTGCTCGACGTTCAGGTCGCGGTCGGGGTCCGAGGCGTCGATCACATGAACCAGCAGCGAGGCGTCGGCGGCCTCCTGCAGCGTCGCCTGAAATGCCTCGACCAGCTTATGGGGCAAGTGGCGGATAAAGCCGACGGTATCGGCCATGACCACCGGCCCTACATCGTCGATCTCCAGACGCCGCAGCGTCGGGTCCAGGGTCGCGAACAGCTTGTCGGCCTGATACACCCGCGCCTCGGTCAGGGCGTTGAACAGCGTCGACTTCCCCGCGTTGGTATAGCCCACCAGCGAAATGCTGCTGATTTCGGCACGTGCCCTGGCGCGACGGCTCTGCTCGCGCTGTTTACGCACCTTGTCCAGACGTTTGTGGATCGCCTTGATCCGCCCGCGCAAAAGCCGCCGGTCGGTTTCCAGCTGGGTTTCGCCGGGACCGCGCAGACCGATACCGCCGGCCTGACGCTCCAGGTGTGTCCAGCCGCGCACCAGCCGCGTTGAGGCATATTCCAGCTGGGCCAGCTCGACCTGCAGCTTGCCCTCATGGGTACGCGCCCGCTGGGCGAAAATATCCAGAATCAACCCGGTGCGGTCGAGCACCCGGCAGGCGAGTTCCTGCTCCAGGTTACGCTGCTGGGACGGGCTCAGGCCGTGGTTGAAAATCACCAGGTCGGCGCCGTGCGCCGCCATCATCGAACGCAGCTCGCCCAGTTTGCCCGAACCGATAAAGCTACGCGAATCCGGGCGGTTACGGCTCGCCGTCAACAGGGTTGCGACCTCGGCGCCGGCCGACCTGACCAGCTCGAGAAACTCGCCCGGGTCTTCCCGGTCCTGCTCGTCCTGAAAGTCAACGTGCACCAGCACGGCCGTTTCCCCGGCCTTGGGGCGTTCAAAAAACAATCAATACCTCGCGGGCTGAACCGGCGTATGCAAACTCATCAAGCCTCTTCGTCGCCTTCATCAGCAGCGTCCTGCGCCGGCAGGCGCACCGTACGCGACGGCACCACGGTGGAAATCGCGTGCTTGTAGACCATCTGGCTGACCGTGTTGCGCAGCAGGATGACAAACTGATCAAAGGATTCAATCTGCCCCTGGAGCTTGATGCCGTTCACCAGAAAAATGGAAACCGGAATGCGCTCCTTGCGCAAGATGTTCAAGTACGGGTCTTGAAGGGACTGCCCTTTGGACATGGTGCTCTCCCTAAAACTGTCGTTGGAGTTGGTTATTAAACGTGCGCCCGAGGCACCCTGCAGTATGATTCCCCGATATCCGGCTCATTGCTGCTCGACAACAGGCGTTATAAAACGGGTATCTTACGCTAAGCACTGCGTTCACGCACGACTTTGCGCGAACGGTTTAGCCGACGCGGTCTTCCACCAGCGCCAGCACCCTGGCCTGCGCCTCGGCAGATAACGTATCCACCCAGTGCAGGTCCGGCCAGCGCCGCAGCCAGGTCAGTTGCCGCTTGGCCAACTGACGGGTCGCAATGATACCGCGTGTCGTCAGGGTCTGCCGGTCAAACTCACCGTCGAGGTATTGCCATACCTGACGATAGCCCACACTTTTCATCGACGGCATGCCGGAGTGCAGGCTACCCCGGTTTCTTAGGGCGGTTACCTCGTCAATCAACCCTGCCTCGAGCATCGCGTGGAAACGAGCGGCAATACGCTGGTGCAATACCCGGCGTTCGGCGGGCGCCAGCGCTATGGACAATACCCGCCAGGGAAAGGTTTCCGGGCGCTGCTCGGCCCACAGTTCGGTCAGCGGGCGCCCGCTCGCCTCGTAGACTTCCAGGGCGCGCAAAATGCGCTGGGGATCGTTGGGGTGAAGCCGCTCGGCGGACGCCGGATCGACCTGCCCCAGGCGCCGATGCAGGCCCGCGAGGCCGTCGCGGGCGCGCTCGTCTTCCAGCCGGGCGCGGATGCTCGGGTCGGACGGCGGCAGGTTGTTCACGCCGTCCACCAGCTGCTTGTAGTACAGCATGGTGCCGCCGGTCAGCAGCGGCGTTTTGCCGCGCGCGGTGATGTCGCGCATCTGCTCCAGGGCATCACCGCGAAAGTCAGCGGCCGAATAGGGATCGGCCGGGTCGCGGATATCGATCAGGCGATGCGGCGCCCGGGCGAGCTCATCGGCGCCGGGTTTGGCGCTGCCGATATCCAGCCCGCGATATACCATCGCCGAATCCACGCTGATAATCTCGCAGCCCAGGCGTTCGTGCAGGGCAATCGCCGCATCGGTCTTGCCGGAGGCGGTGGGCCCCATCAGAAAAACCGCCGGTGGGCGTGTATCCCCGCTACTCATGACGTATCAGACTCCTCGTATCGTCGTCGCCTGTGGCCGCTTACTGGCCGCTTGTGGCCGCTTACTGGCCGCTTGTGGCCGATTACTGGCCACGTAGAAATAACCGATCCAACGCCTGCATGTTCATCTGCGTCCAGGTGGGGCGGCCGTGATTGCATTGGTCGCTGCGCTCGGTGCGTTCCATGTCGCGCAACAGCGCGTTCATCTCGTCGACGGTCAGGCGCCGGTTGGCGCGTACGCTGCCGTGGCACGCCATGGTGGAAAGCAGCTCGTGGATCCGCGCCTCAACCTGGCGGGAACGGCCGTAGCGTTCCAGCTCTTCCAGTATGGCCCGCACCAGAGCGTCGGCGTCGGCACCGGCCAGCAGCGCCGGCAGCTGACGGATCAGCAGCGTTTCGGGCCCGGCCATATCGAGCACGATGCCGAGCTTTTCGATAGCGTCGGTTTCGCTTTCGGCAATCGCCACTTCATGGCGGCTGGCGGCCATCGACACCGGCACCAGCAGCGGCTGAACGTCAATGCCGGTATCGTCCAGCTGTCGCTTCATGCGCTCGTAGACAATGCGCTCGTGAGCCGCGTGCATATCCACGACCACCAGCCCGCCGGCGTTCTCGGCCAGGATGAAAACCCCGTGTAGCTGCCCCAGCGCGTAGCCCAGCGGCGGCGGCGCGGCGGGATCCTGATCGGGCATGGACACCGGCGCAGGCCGAACTTCCGAGGCGCTGTCACCTTCCGGCGCACGCGGGGTCAGCAGCGTCTCTTCGTGGTCGGGGTGCAGCGCCTGATAGCCCTGCATGAAGCGCCGCACCCGCGCCGCGCCGGGATGCCGGTCCGTACTCGGCGCCAGCACCATACCCTGCTGCTCGAGACGACCGCTGTCGGCCGGCGTGGCATGAGCTTCCGCCTGGTCATCGCCCGCTGCCGCGTATGCCGCCGTCTCGGCGACCTCATCTTCCGATGAATCCGGCCGAGTATCGGCCAGGCAGCGATGCAGGCTGGAGAAGAGGAAGTCATGCACCGTGCGCCCGTCGCGAAAGCGCACCTCATGCTTGGTGGGGTGAACGTTGACATCCACCACGTCGGGGTCAACGTCAAGGTACAGAACAAATACCGGATGTCGGCCGTTGTACAGCACATCGCGGTAGGCCTGGCGCACCGCATGCGCCACCAGCCGATCGCGCACCACCCGGCCGTTGACGAAAAAATACTGCTGATCGGCCTGACGACGCGAATGCGTGGGCAGCCCGACCCAGCCGGACAGGCGCAGCTCACCGACCTGGCGCTCGATGTAGCGGGCATGTTCGATAAAGGTTTTACCCAGCAGCGACGCAATCCGCCGCTCCCGGGCCGCCGGGGAATCCCCCGGCGGCAGCTGATGCACGGTTTTATGGTTGTGGCGCAGCGTCCAGGCCAGGTCATAGCGCGACAGCGCCTGGCGACGAAACGCCTCTTCCAGGTGGGCAAATTCGGTTTTTTCGGTGCGCAGGAACTTGCGCCGTGCCGGAGTGTTGAAGAACAGGTCGCGCACTTCCACGCTGGTTCCGCGCGGATGCGGCGCGGGTGCCACCCGGGCCTCCATGCCTCGGCCTTCGGCGGTAACGCGGTAGCCGTTGCGCGGATCGTCCAGCGCATTGGACGTCAGCGCGAGACGCGATACCGAGCTGATGGACGCCAACGCCTCGCCGCGAAAGCCCAGCGAGCTGACGCCCTCCAGGTCGTCCAGATCCTCGATCTTGCTGGTGGCATGGCGCGACAGCGCCAGCGCCATGTCGCCTTCGGCGATGCCCACGCCGTCGTCGCGCACGCGGATCAGCCGCGCCCCGCCCTGCTCGACGTCAACCTCAACGCGCCGGGCCGCCGCATCGATGGCGTTCTCCATCAGCTCCTTGGCGACCGCCGCCGGGCGCTCTACCACTTCCCCGGCGGCAATCTGGTTGGCCAGGCGCGGCGCGAGTACCTGAATCTTCGGCGTCACCGCCTCGTTAGTCTCCAACACATACCTCCAGAGCCGATGATCGGAACCGTCGCCGAAGCCCCTCGGCGACCCGGGGATAACGCCTGGCCGCCAGCCGCGTCACGATCCGGGAATACGCAGCACCTGCCCCACACGGATCACATCGCCATTGAGCTCGTTGGCCTCGCGCAGCCGGCTGACCGGCACGCCCTGGTCGGCGGCGATGGTCGAAAGCGTATCGCCGGATTCGATGCGGTATTCGTCGCTGCCCGGCCGGCGCTCGTGGTCCTGCTGCCAGGCCAGCAGGCTGGCCGGCGGCGGATGCCGGGCAAAGTGCTTGCGTACGCCGGTGAATACCGCCCTGGCGAGGCTATCCTGATGCGACGGAGAGCCAAGGCGCTTTTCTTCCGCCGGGTTGGATATAAAGCCGGTTTCCACCAGCAGCGAGGGGATATCCGGCGATTTCAGCACGACAAAACCGGCCTGCTCAACCCGGGACTTGTGCAGGTCGTTAATCTGCGACAGCTGGTCCAGTACCTGGCCGCCAATGGTCAGCGAATCGTTGAGCGTGGCGGTCATGGTCAGATCCAGCAGCACGCCGCGCAATACCTGGTCCTTGTCGTCGAGAGACAGGCCGCCCTCCACGCCGCCGACCAGGTCCGAGCGGTTTTCGCTGTCGGCCAGCCACTGGGCGGTTTCCGAGGTGGCCCCGCGCTGGGACAGCGCATAGACCGAGCTGCCCTTGGGCCGGGGGCTGTTGAACGCATCGGCGTGAATGGAGACGAAAAAATCGACCTTCTGCTCCCGAGCCAGCCGGGTGCGCTGGCGCAGTCCCAGGTAGTAATCGCCATCGCGGATCATCACCGCCTTGAAGCCTTCGGCGGCATTGATGCGGGCGGCCAGCCGCTGGCTAATCTCGAGCACCACATCCTTCTCACGAGTCCCGGCGGGGCCGGTTGCGCCGGCGTCTTCACCGCCGTGGCCGGCATCCACCGCGATAATGATATCGCGCCTGGGATGCGGCTCGGCCTTGTCGGCCACCGCGACATCGTCGGGTTCTTCGCCCAGCGCCCGGGCCTTGGTATGGGCCCGCTCGGCGGCGATTTCCTGCTCGCGGATCATCGACTCGATGGGATCAATGGGATTTTCCACTGCGCTTTCGCCGGGGTATTCCAGATCCACCACCAGGCGGTGGCCGTATTCCTCGTTGGGCGCCAGGCTGAAGTTGCGCGGCTCGACTTCGCGATTCAGCTCCAGCACCACGCGCAGGTCATCGCCGTCGCGCACCCCGGTGCGCACCGCCGAAATCGCGCTATCGTCGAGCGGCAGACTGTCAACATCTGCCTCCAGGTCGCTGTCGGCCAGGTCAATCACCAGACGCGACGGCGATGCCAGAGAAAACACGTCGGCCTCGGCAGGTTGGGACAGGTCAAACACCAGCCGGGCGTGGTCCGGTGCCGCCCACAGGCGCATGCTGTCCACCGTGGCGGCGGTTGAGGCGCCAGCGGCCAACAGACCGACACACGCCACCGCCGCGACCACCGCCCGACGCAGCCCGTACTTGCCGCTGCCTGCCGCCATCACGCGCCGCTCCCGGCATCGCCCCAGACGTCATCAAGCTCGGCCAATAACGCCTGGCCGCGGGGGCTGGCACTCCGGATGCAGGCGCGGCGACCGCTCCCCGCCACTTCAAGGCTCAGGTTGACGTCCGCCGGCGGCAGCCAGCCCTCTCCCCGGCCGGGCCACTCCACCACGCACAGGGCGTCATCGGCGAGCAGGTCGCGCCCGCCGATGAACTCCAGCTCTTCCGGATCGCCCAGGCGGTATAAATCCAGATGGTAAACCCGCTGCCCATTGAGCTCGTAGGGCTCAACCAGTGTATAGGTGGGGCTTTTCACCGCGCCCCGGTGGCCATGAGCGCGGAGTATACCCCGCGTCAACGTGGTCTTGCCTGCGCCCAGATCGCCGTGCAGATAAAGGCGCCCACGCCCCTGGAAAAGACGGCCCAGGGCTTCGCCCAACGCAACCTGCCCTGTTTCATCGGAAAGTGTCACCTGCATGGCGGGTCGTACCTTGTTGCGGTTGGAAGTAATCGCGTTCGTCGTCGAGTGAGTCGTATCGAGTCAGTTGTATCGAGTCAGTAGCGATATCAGGCTGAGCGGGGATTAATCAGCCGGCGCGCACAGGATGCCAGATCACTCGCCAGCAAACCACGTTCCCCCTGATCGTTGGCGGCCATGTTCGCCGCCAGCGCATGAACCAGCACGCCGGTGCGGACGGTGTCATCCTGCATGCCGAACTGGCCCGCCAAGGCGCCCAGCATGCCGGCAAGCGCATCGCCCATACCGCCGCTGGCCATGCCCGGGTTGCCGTAGGGGCAAACCGCCAGACCGCCGGAGCCGGCGACCAGGCTGCCTGCGCCCTTGAGCACCACGCTGCCGCCGTAGCGCTGCCGCAACGCCTCTACCGCTGCGGGGCGATCAGCCTCTACCTCGGCGGCGCTGATACCCAGCAAACGGCCGGCCTCGCCGGGGTGCGGCGTCAGCACCCAGTCATCGCGCTGCTCGCGGGTAAAGCGGCTGGCCACCAGGTTCAACGCATCGGCATCCACCACCAGGGGCTTGCGACTTTCCAGCGCGGCGCCCAGCATCGCCTGGCCCCAGGCGCCCTGGCCGATGCCGGGGCCTACGACGATCACGCTGCTCCGGTTGATCAGTTCAGCCACATCGGCGCCGCCGCGCACCCCGTGGGCCATGACTTCCGGGCAGCGGGTCAGGCTGGCGCTCACATGCGCCGGCGCAGTAGCCAGACTCACTCTGCCGGCCCCCAGACGCGCGGCGGTTTGAGAAGCGATCAGCGCCGCCCCGCCCATGCCGGGTGCGCCACCCAGCACCAGCACATGCCCCATCTCGCCCTTGTGCGCGGTGCGCCGACGCGGCGCCAGCGCCCCGGCCAGCTGCTGCTCGTGCAGAAGCACGCCCCGCGGCACAATATCGAAAAACGCCCGGGCATTAACGCCCAGCGGGCAAAACACCATCTCACCGGTATGGGCCGGCGCCTGGCCGGTATGCAGCCCCAGCTTGTCGCCGATAAAGGTCACCGTGGCGTCGGCGTGAACAGCCCTGCCCAGCATCGCCCCGGTGTCGGCGGCCAGCCCCGAGGGAATATCCACCGACAATACCGGTTTGCCCGCGCGGTTGACGGCATCAATGGCCCGGCCGTACGCGCCCTTCACCTCGCCCGACAGCCCGGTGCCGAGCATGGCATCGACCACAACATCGCCCGCCATACGCGCATCGTTGTGCCAGGAAATAAGGTCGACGCCCGCCGCTTCGGCCGTGGCCGACGCCCGCGCCGCGTCGCCGTCAAGTTCGGCGACCGGCTTGAGCGCCAGACACTCCACCGACAGCCCGGCCTGAGCCGCCAGAGCGGCAATAATATAGCCGTCGCCGCCGTTGTGGCCCCCGCCGCAGAGTACGCTCAGCGAACGTGCGTCGGGCCAGCGCTCGTGGAATACCTGCCAGGCGCTGAAAGCAGCGCGCTGCATCAGGGCGAAGCCTTCAATGCCGGCAGCCATGGTACGCCGGTCAAGCTTGCCGACCTGGCGGGCGGTATACAGGGGACGCAGGGCATCAAGAGTCACAGGCGTATCCTCATTGCCGGTAGCAGTGCTAAACCGCTGTCGGTAAATAGCAGTGGTAAATCGCAGGTACGAAAAAGGCATCAGCCGGGGCGCCGTATTTCGATAGGCGCCGCTTGTACGTTAGCATGGCAGCCGTTTTCTCCCTGCTTCCTCCCTGACCTGACCCGCCATGACCGCTTCCGTTCCCCCGCATAATGACACCGCGACCCCGGCGACGCCGCCGCTTTCAACGTGCGAGCTGGCCGACCTGGCGCGCGAGATCAAGGACTGGGGCGACGACCTGGGTTTTCAGCAGGTCGGCATTACCGACACCGACCTGACCCAAGGCCCCGGCGGCGACCACGAGGCTCACCTGAACGCCTGGCTGGACCAGGGCTACCAGGGCGAAATGGGCTTCATGGCCAAACACGGGACCAAACGCACCCGCCCCGCCGAGCTGGAGCCCGGTACCGTCCGAGTCATCAGCGTGCGCATGGACTACCTGCCCGAAGATATGGCCAGTATCGAAGTGCTCAGGCGGCCCGAAAGCGCCTATGTGTCGCGCTACGCGTTGGGCCGGGACTACCACAAGCTGATGCGCAAGCGCCTGGCCGCGCTGGCCAAACGTATCGAGGAGCGCGTGGGCACAATCGGCTACCGCGCCTTCGTCGACTCCGCCCCGGTCATGGAACGGGCGCTGGCGCAGAAGGCCGGCCTCGGCTGGTTTGGCAAGAACGCCATGCTGCTCAACCCCAAAGCCGGCTCGCTGTTCTTTCTCGGCGAGCTTTACACCGACCTGCCGCTGCCCGTGGATGCCCCGTTCGCCCGCGACCACTGCGGCAGCTGCAACAGCTGCCAGGTCGCCTGCCCTACCGGCGCCATCGTCGACGACGGCGTGGTGGACGCACGCAAGTGCATCTCGTATCTCACCATCGAGCTGCACGGCGCGATCCCCGAAGAGCACCGCCGCGCCATGGGCAACCGCATCTACGGCTGCGACGACTGCCAGCTGTTCTGCCCCTTCACCCGCTTTGCCAACCCCACTCGGGAAGACGACTTCTACCCCCGCCACGACCTCGAATGCGCCGAGCTGCTGACGCTATTCGCCTGGGGCGAGCAGGAGTTTCTGGATAAAACCGCCGGCAGCGCCATTCGCCGCATCGGCTATGTACGCTGGCTGCGCAACATCGCCGTGGCGCTGGGCAACGCCCCCTACAGCGAGGCCGTGGAGGCGGCCCTGATGGCCCGGCGCGCCTATCCCAGCGAGCTGGTACGCGAGCACGTCGCCTGGGCGCTGGCCGAACAGCGCGACAAGGCCGCCCGGCGCATCGCCACCGCCGGTTAGTCGGCCGCTTTCACCTCACGGCGTTTTCACCTCACGACGTCTTCAAGAAGGTCTTGCGGTAGTGGGCCAGCTCCTCGATGGACTCCTTGATGTCGTCCATTGCCAGGTGGACATTGCGCTTTTGAAAGCCTTTGGCCGCGTCAGGGTTCCAGCGCTTGATCAGCTCCTTGATCGTGGACACGTCCAGGTTGCGGTAGTGGAAAAACGCCCAGAGCTCGGGCATTTCCCGCTCCAGAAAGCGTCGATCCTGGTGAATGCTGTTGCCGCACATGGGCGAGGTGCCCGGCGCGACGTATTCGCGCAAAAATGCCAGCGTCTGCGCCTCGGCTTCGGCCGGGCTTGCGGTGCTTTCCTGAACGCGTTTGACCAGCCCGGAGTCGCCGTGGGTCTTGCGGTTCCAGTCGTCCATCTGCTCCAGCAGGCTATCGGGCTGTTTCACCGCAATCACCGGCCCTTCCGCCACGGTGTTGAGTTGACTATCGGTCACCAGCGTAGCCACCTCGATAATGCGCTCCCTGTTCGGGTCCAGCCCGGTCATTTCCAGATCGATCCAGATGAGTAGATCCTTGCGCGGTGCATCGCTCATGGCGGCTCCAGTTTGTCGTAACATTGCGGGTAAATGGCGTCATTGTGACGGCTTTGGCCTCGCGCGCAAGCGGCCTTGTCCGATGGGCGGGTTCAACGCGGGTAAATCCATCACGCCGTAGCGTCAAACCCGTTACACTAGCGGGCGCGGCAGCGATGCCCGCCCACAGCCTTTTACTCCTTCAACAGGTGGCCATGAGCAAACGCAAACTGACTCGCCAGCAGCGCTGGCGCGTGGAAAAGATCCAGGCCGAGCGCGAAAAGCGCGCCGCCAAACACCAGGCCAAAGAGGCCGAGCAGCTCGCTGCCGGCGAGTACGGCGCCGAGCAAAGCGGCCGCATCATCGCGCACTTTGGCCGCACCGTGGAAGTACGCAGCCAAAGCGGTGCGGCGGTGCGCTGCCACCTGCGCGCCAACCTCCAGGGGCTGGTCACCGGCGACGTGGTGATCTGGCGCGAGGGCGAGGACGGCTCCGGCGTGGTGGTCGCCGCCACCGAACGCGACAGCGTGCTCTCCCGCCCGGATTTTCAGGGCAGGCTGAAGCCCGTGGCGGCCAACGTGGATCAAATTCTCATCGTGTTTGCCGTGGAGCCCGTGCCCTACGCCAATCTCATCGACCGCTACCTGGTCGCCGCCGAGGCAACCGGCATTGCCCCGGTGCTGGTACTCAATAAAAGCGACCTGCTGCCCGACGACGGCGGCGAGCCGGGCCAGCTTCTGGAGCGCTATCGGGCGCTCGGCTATCCGGTGGTCAACGCCACCACGGCACGGCCGGGCGGGCTGGGTGCGCTGCACCGGCAGCTGGCCGGGCGCACCTCGGTACTGGTCGGGCAAAGCGGGGTGGGCAAATCTTCGCTGATTGATCGCCTGTTGCCCGACGAAACCCTGCGTATCGGCGCGCTGTCCGAGGAGTCGCGCACGGGCACCCACACCACCACCACCGCCCGGCTTTACGCCATGCCCGAGGCCGAAGGCGGCGTGCTCATCGACTCCCCCGGCATCCGCGAGTTCGGCCTGACACACCTGGATGCCGACACCGTGACCGCCGGGTTTGTCGAGTTTCGCCCCTACCTGGGCCGCTGCCGCTTTCGCGACTGCCGCCACCAAAGTGAGCCGGGCTGTGCTTTACTTGCCGCCGTGGAGGCAGGCACCATCCACCCAGAGCGCTTTGCCAGCTACCGGCGGATTCTCGCCAGCCTGGAAAGGTCCCGCTAACTCCCGATTTGCCAACCAGGAACTGCCATGAACACCCCGCAACAGAGCTCTGAAACCAACCAGCTGCCGCTGATCGTCGAGCCGGAAACGCTACACGCCCACCTTGACGACCCTCAGCTGCTGATTGTTGACGTCCCCAAGGACCCCGGCAGCTACAGCCGGGGCCATGTCCCGGGCGCCGTCTTTCTGGAAGGCCGGCGCCTGATGCACGGGCATGCGCCGATTCCCAGCGACGCGCCGGACGTCGAGACTCTGTCCGCCCTGTTCAGCGCCCTGGGGCTGACCCGGGATACCCACGTTGTGGCCTACGATGACGAGGGCGGCGGCTTTGCCGCGCGGCTGCTGTGGACGCTGGAGCTGATCGGCCATACGCGCTACTCCTATCTCAACGGCGGCATTCACGCCTGGCGCGCCGACGGCTTCGAGCAAAGCACCGAGCCGACCGCGCCCACGCCGTCCAACTACCGCGCCGACATTCTCCATCCCGATACGCGTATTACCGGCGATGAGATCAAGGAGCGGCTGGACGACAGGGATTTCGCCATCTGGGATGCCCGCTCACCGGCGGAATATAACGGCGAAAAAGGCAACAACAAGCACCTGGGCCACATTCCCGGTGCCGTCAACATGGAGTGGGTCAACGCCATGGACCCGGCGCGGGACCTGCGCATGCGCGGCTATGCGGAAATGATCACCGAGCTCGAGGCCATGGGCATCACCCCGGACATGGAAATTGCCACCCACTGTCAGGGGCATCACCGCAGCGCCTTCACCTGGCTGGTCGGCCGTGCGCTGGGCCTGAACATTCGTGGCTATGCCGGCTCCTGGGGCGAATGGGGCAACCGCGACGATACGCCGATTGAAACCTGATCCATCCGCACTGGCGTCGGAGATAGCGCCCCTGCTGCCCTGTCTCCGACGCCGAGAAACCCGCCAGGGCAATGGCCGCCTGGCGTCTGCCTGAACCAGCGCCTACTCAAATTAACGCCTGCCCAATAGTGGAACCAACGCCCGTGACGCTTTCCCGAAAAGCCTTTGCGCTGATGCAATACCCGCTGCCCCACCACGCCCTTTCACGGCTTGTAGGCAGCCTTGCCGAGTGCCGCACAGTAGGGCTGAAAAACGCCCTGATCAGCGCCTTTATCCGGCGCTTCAACGTCGACATGCGCGAGGCGCTGGAGCCGGATTACCGCGCCTACGCCAGCTTCAACGACTTTTTCACCCGGGCGCTGAAACACGGCGCTCGGCCCATCGGTGAAGGCATCACCAGCCCCGCCGACGGCGCGCTGTCGCGCTACGGGCGCATTGCCGCCGGCGAGCTGATTCAAGCCAAGGGGCAGCGTTTTTCCGTTCGAGCGCTGCTGGGCGGAGATGCGGCGCTGGCGGAAACCTTCACCGGCGGCAGCTTTGCCACGGTGTACCTCTCGCCGCGGGACTATCACCGCGTTCACATGCCGGTTAGCGGCACCCTGCGCGAGACGATCTACGTGCCCGGGCGGCTGTTCTCGGTCAATCAGGCAACGGCTGAACACGTGCCGGGGCTTTTTGCGCGCAACGAGCGACTGGTGTGCCTTTTTGATACCGAGCATGGCCCGCTGGCGGTGGTGCTGGTGGGAGCGATGATCGTCGCTGCGATTGAAACCGTCTGGGCCGGGCAGGTCACCCCGCTTGCCGGCACGCCCCAGCGTACCCGTCTGGATCAGCCGATTCGGCTGGAAAAAGGGGCGGAGCTGGGGCGTTTCAAACTCGGGTCCACGGTAGTGATGTGCAGCGCCAGCCCGGTGTCGTTTGACGATTTTACCGCCGGCGCCAAAGTGCAGATGGGGGAACGTCTGGGAGATAGCGGCAAGCCGAGCGGTCACGGCAAGGGCGAGGACTAATCGGGCAAGCGGCCTTCGCGCCTGAGCCGCCGGCGGACCCAGCGACGGTACAAAACGGTGAGCACGCCCTTGACGCCGGGCAGACCCATCAAAAAAGCGGCCGGCCGCAAGCGCGGTACGCGCTGCATCAGCAGTACGTAGGCGTCGATGCCGTCATACAAATGGCCGTTTTCATCTTCCAGGTGCAGCGACATCAGCGCGACATTCGGGTCGACGCCGATGGCACGCAAATGCTCGCCGTACTGGTTGAGGTCGCACCATTTTACCGAGTCGCCGGTCTCGCCCGCCCAGCGTTCATAGCGCGCTCGGTCGCGCCGGCATATCGGGCAGGCGCCGTCATAATAGACATACAATAACGTCAATGCTGATGCCATGAAGCCTCCGCCAATCAGCGATCGGGCAATCATCGGTCCTGGAAAACCGAGCTGGACAACTGATCTAAACAGCCGAGCCGGATAACGGACGTCGATCAGTCACGGTCGTTGAACATCAGGATGCCAGCTGATCAATGGATTGTGAAACGTCGCGGGCACCGGTCAGAATTTCATTGACAATACTTTCAATGTCGTTGATGTGCGTCTGACTCTGCTGGCTGACTTCCACCACGTCGTTCATCTTGGTCGCCGCGCTGGCCGTGAGGTTCTGGTTTTCCGTCAGAACCTCGTTGATCTGCCGCGCCGACTCGCTGGCACTGTTCGCCAGGCTCCGCACCTCGCTGGCCACCACGGAAAATCCCTTGCCCTGCTCGCCGGCGCGAGCCGCTTCCACCGCCGCGTTGAGCGACAGCAGATTGGTCTGCGAAGCAATCCGCGAAATCGCGCCGGTAATCTGATTGATATTGGTCGCCTGCTCGCGCAGCGTTGCCATCATCTGCCGGGCGGCATCGACCTCGTTGGCGGTTTTCTGCGCCCCGGAGACCACGTTCTGCAGGTGCGTCAGGCCGTTGGCGGCAATTTCCGTGGTCTGGGTCGACGTTGCCCGAGCGGATTCCACGGCACGACTGGCGGCTTTTGCCTGCTCCACTTCATCGGTTACGTCGGAAGCAAACTTGACGACTTTCACCACTCGCCCGCGGTCATCCTTCACTGGGTTATACGTGGCTTCCAGCCAGATGCTTTCTCCCCGAGAGGTTATCCGCTCGAAGCGTCCCTTGCGGTATTCATCGCTGGCCAGGCGGTCCCAGAAATCCGGGTGCTCGCGGTAAAACGCCTCGGTACACAGCATGCGGTGATGCTGGCCTGCGAGGTCGCTCATCCGATAGCCCACCGCATCCAGAAAGTTCTGATTGGCGTGCATGATGGTGCCGTCGGGATGAAATTCGATCACCGCCATGGACTGTTCCAGCGCCTGAAGAATAGCCTGCCGGGAGGAGGCGCGCTGATGCTCGGCGGTGACATCGTTGGCCACCTTGACGATTTCGGTCACCTTGCCGCGACGGTTGGTTACCGGGAAATAATGCGCCTCAAGCCAGGTCTCTTCACCGTTGCGATTCAGGCGGCAAAAGGTACCCGACTGCGCATGACCGGCGCGGAGCGTTTTCCAGAATGCCTGATAGTCGGCCGAGCTGACATCCTCGGGGGTACAGAAAATGCGGTGGTGCTGCCCCTTGATCTCGTCCCACTGATAGCCAAGCGCATCCATGAACGGCCGGCTGGCGTGGGTCACCAGCCCCTCGGGAGTAAAGGTGATGCACAGGGTGTGCTGCATCATGGCGTCAACAAGACGCGCTTCGCGTTGGTGGGCAAGCATCAGTATCTCCGGAAGGGCTTTATCGTGACAGGAACGGGGAGTCCGTATCGCCATGTTCACAGCCGCTATATCGCAACGGACTGTGTCCTCATGGTGTTTCAGTATGGAATTTTGTAAACGATGATTTTTGACATTTATCACGTTTTTGCCGATTGAAACGGCTGAGTCATCATACTAACGCTCACCAATCCTTTTACATATTTATTTTACCCTATACAAACAATGCGCGAAATCTATACAAGGTTATTCCGCGATTGCCGGAGACGCTTTCCCCTGCTGAAAAGCACGCTGCCAGCGCGATAACAGCGCTCGGCGCTTGAGGCGGTCCAGCGCAGCCAGCAGCTGCGGATCAAGCTCCATGGGCCGGAGGGCGCTATGGGATGACGCTCGCTGCTGCGCGGATCGGTCGACCACCGCCGGGTGCACGGCGCCCAGGGTGGTGTCGCGATCGATAACCTGCTGCCCCCGGCGACTTACCAGAAAACGCATGAACCGTTCGGCCGCTTGTGGATGGGGCGCCTCATCGGCGATGAACGCCAGGCGCTGTACAACAAGGGCATAGTCGTCGGGAATCACGTACTCCAGCTGAGGATGCCGATCAACAAAGGCTCTGGCGTAGCTGCCCAGCAGATTATAGCCCAGCCAGTAGCGCCCGCTGGCCAGCCCTTCCAGCATCCGTGAGGTGGTGGTTTCCAGGTTGGCTTTCACGCCTCCCAGCGCCGCCACCAACTCGCGGTAACGCGGCGACAGCCGGGCGTCTTCCATGGCGTAGCTGTAGCCTGCCCCGCTTTCCGCCGGATCATAGGTGGCTACCCGCCCCCGCAGCCGGTCCTGATGCTCCTGTAACAGACTCAGCAGCCGGGCATGGTTGGTCGGCGGCTTGGCCACATCCGTAAGCTTCCGGTGATACACCATGACCACCGGCTCGAAGGTAAACGCCACCAGCTCGCGGCGCCATTGCGCCCATTCCGGCCAGTGATCCAGCGTTTTCGGCGCCAGCGCGCGGGCATGGCCGTCGTTGGCCAGCGAAAACTGCCAGGGCATGGCCGAAGAGATCACCACGTCGACACCCTGCGGGTCGCGCAGGAATCCCTGGTAGAGTTCCAACGTGCTCATGTTGCGATAGCGCACGTCAATTTGCGGATAATGCCGGTGAAACGCCTTGATCAGGGGCGTGGCCTGGGGCATATCCAGCGCTGCATGGATCGCCAACGAGCGGGAGGGCGACATGGGATCGGCGGCCGGCAGATGCAGCGTTTGGGCCTCATCGGCGCCGGCCGCGTGACTCCACGCCAGCACCCAGAGGGCCAGCAGCCGGCCCAGAACCCGATGCCTTATTCCGCGGCGTTGGCAAAACTTAGCGTTACACACAGGCCGGCTCCTTGTTCGCTGTCATCCAATACCAGTCGGGCGCCGTGATGCCGGGCAATGCTGTCGACAATGGCAAGCCCCAACCCCGAGCCGCCGGGGTCGTCGTATAGCCGATGGAAGGGCCGCAGGGCCAGCCGCCGCTGCGCCGGCGCAATGCCCACGCCGTTATCCTCCACCTGGATAGCCGGCGGCGCGCTCAGGGTTCGTACGGTAACGCGGTCGGCGCCGTAGCGCCGGGCGTTATCCAGCAGGTTGTTCAGGGCTTCGTCCAGCAGCCAGGGCGTGGCCTTCACCGTGACCGGCTGGTCGGCGCTGTCCAGCCCCAGATCAACCTGCGCCTGATGAAATGCCGGCCAGTGCTCGTGCAGCGCCTGACGCGCGTGGCCATTGAGGTCGAGACGTTCGGGTGCCGGCGCGTATTCCGGATTATCCAGCCGCGTCAGTGAGAGTAGCTGGGTGGCCAGGCGCCCGGTGCGTTCACTGGTCATCTGTATGGTGCTCAGGGCCTCATGCCACTGCTCGGGAGAGTCCTGACGCAGCGCCAGCTCGGCACGCGCGGATATCCCCGCCAGCGGCGTACGCAGCTGGTGCGACGCATCACCGATAAAGCGTTCCTGGTTGGTGCGCACGCGGCGCATTCTGGCCAGCAGCTGGTTGATAACGTCGCGCAGCTCGGCCAGCTCCCCCGGCAGGATCAGGGTCAACGGCGACAGCGAGCGGGGGTGGCGCGAGCGGATGGCGTGGCGCAAGCGGGTCAGCGGCGCCAGCGCCGCGCGGACGGCCAGCAACAGCAACGCCAGCGACAGCAATCCCATCCCCAGAATGGCCGCAAGACTGTTCCACCAGAGGTCACCGGCAAGCCGCTGGCGCCCTTCACGGGTATGCGCAACGCGGACGGTAAAGCGCTCGCGGTTCTGCCACCCTTCCAGCCGCGTGGGGCGTATGCCTTCGCGCACGGTCATGCCCAGCCACTGGACGTCCTGATAGACCACCGTATCCGCTTCCGGCGAACGCGACCCGGCGTAGGCAGGCAGTCGCGCATTGCCGGTAATATAGCGGCCACTGTCATCGACCAGGGTATAAAACACGCGCTCCTGATCCCGGCCCGAGAGCATTTGCAGGGCGGCCGGCGGCAGATCCAGCCACAGCTCATCATCCTGCCACTGGACCTGCTCGGCTATGCTCAGCGTGGCCGCCTGCAGCAGGCGGTCAAACGCATGGTCCGCCGCCGCTCGGGAATCCCGCCATGCCTGGGTAAACAGCAGGCTACCCAGCGCAATCAGAGGCAGCGACAGCCAGACCAGCAGCCGCCCGTAAAGGCTTTTGGCCGGCGTCACGAGCGGGTATCCAGTACATACCCCAGCCCGCGCACGGTGCGCAGCACCAGCGGCTCGGGCAGGCGCTTGCGCAAGCGATGGATATACACTTCCACGGCGTTATCGCCGACGTTGTCGGCTCCGAACGCCTCCTGGACCAGACGCGCCTTTGCGACCGGCCGGCCGGCGTGGTGAAGCAGGCAGGCCAGCAGGCGCTGCTCGCGGCCGGGCAGCGCCAACGGCTCCCCGTGGCAGCGAAACGACAGCGTGGTGCTATCGAATTCGAGCGGCCCGAACGTCACCGGACCGCTGCGTCCACGCCGGCGCAACAGCGCCCGCACGCGGGCTTCCAGCTCGCTCAGGGCAAAGGGCTTGGCCAGGTAGTCATCGGCGCCCAGGTCCAGCCCGCGCACGCGGTCCTCGACCCCGTCACGCGCCGTCAGAATCAGCACCGGCGTGTGCGTATCGTGGCGTCGCAGCGCCGCGAGCACGTCCAGCCCGCCGGCCCCGGGCAAATTCAGGTCCAGCACCACCAGGTCCGCGTCATGTCCGGCATCACCGGCGCGCGGCGGCGCCAGCAACGTCATGGCCCGGTCACCGTGATCGAGGTGCTCGATGCTGTGCCCTTCGGCACGCAGCAGCTCGTCGAGCGTCCGGGCGAGCATGGCGTCGTCTTCAATCAGCACGATGTTCACGGCAGAGCCCTCGGCATTATCAGGCAGTCGTCGACGCGCTGCCGGGTTGATCATCGGCCGTCAGGCGGGCGACGGCTTCCTCGAGCAGCGCCAGCGCCCGGGTCTCGGGTACCCGCCCTGCCGGACCGGACAGGGTCAGCCAGCGCTTGGGCCGGCTCTGTGGCAGCGCCACGCTCAGCATGACGCCTCCCGGAATCACCGGGCAAGGGCTGTCCGGCGTCTCGCATGCCCACTGCATTCCCGCATACAGATCATGGCGCAACGCCTGGTCGGGAAGTACCGCCAGGCGACATTCGGCGCCCCGGGGTGTGGCTTCAACAAGCGATGCGGTTTCGCCCAGCTGTTCAGCCAGCGCCGTCAGACAGGGCTCGACCCGCACCAGCAGGCCCTGCCCGCCGGCATAGCGTCGGGCAAGTCGAGCGGGGGTCTCCCCCAGCTGCCAGCGACCGTCTTCTGTCCGGCACACATAGCCAAAACGCGCCAGCGACCCCAGCAGACGCAACAGAGTGCTTTTGTAAAAGCCGGTATGCCCAGCCAGCGCCGCCAGACTGTAACCCTCGCCGCTGTCGAAAACGTCCATCACCGTCAACGCACGTTCGACGGCTTCGACCCTGTCCTGCGCCATGTTGGTTGGCCTCCCTGTTTGCGGCCCTGCTTTTCAGGCCTGGCTTTGCGGGCCTGTTTTTACAAGTCTGTTTTTATGAGCTTGTGTTTACGAGTCGGCTTTTACGCAATGCTCCCGAGCACCACGCAACACCCTGCCTACAACTTTGGTTTAGGCAGCGGCTCAGCATGTTGACCGGGTCGATTATCCCACTTAACTTTCACCCTGAAGAACGATGATTCTACCTTACAGAACTGTAAGGTTAAACCCCGCGCTCGATCGAGCGCAGCAACGTTGGACAGCGAACTCTGACAACGAACTGTGTCAACGAACTCTGACAACAAACTCTGCAAACAGCAGTACAACCAGGAGAACCATTCCATGCCTGTTACAGCGAAGAAATCAGCGTTCCGGGGTATCGGCCGCAAAGCGCCGCTGGTGCTGATGGCATCAGCCATGCTGGCCGTCGGCAGCAGCGGACTGATGGCCTTTGAACCCGAGGGCAAGGTGGAGTGTATCGCGCCCGCCGATCCGGGTGGCGGCTGGGACTTCACCTGCCGCAGCGTCGGTGACGTGATGGAGACGCTGGATCTGGTGCCACGCAGCGTACAGACCACCAACATGGCCGGTGCCGGCGGCGGCGTTGCCTATGCCCATACCGTGAGCAAGCGCGAAGGCGACGACCAGACGCTGGTAGCGGCCTCCACGGCGACCACAACCCGCCTGGCGCAGGAACAGTTTCCCGGCATGAGTGCCGACATGGTGAACTGGGTCGGCGCACTGGGAGCGGATTACGGCGTGATTGCCGTAGCGGACGATTCGCCGTATGACGACCTGCCCGATCTGATGGACGCCCTGCGCAAGGACCCGCGCAACGTCAAGTTTGCCGGCGGCAGCGCCAAGGGTGGCTGGGACCACCTGAAGGTACTCATTGCGGCAAAGGCCGCCGATGTCGAAAAGCTGCCGAGCATCCCCTATCTGTCGTACAACAACGGGGGCGAAGCCATGACTCAGGTCGTCGGCGGCCACGTTGACGCCTTTACCGGGGATACTTCCGAAGCCCGCGGCTTTATGGAATCCGGTGACCTGCGCATCCTGGCGGTACTCTCGGAAGACCGCCTGCCCGGCGAATTCAGCGATATTCCCACCGCGCGTGAACAGGGCATTGACGCTCTTGGCCCCAACTGGCGCGGCTTTTACATGCCGGCCGGCATCTCGGACGACGCTCGGGAATACTGGGTCGACGCCATGGACACCATCTACGAAAGCGACAAGTGGAAAGACGTCATGACCCAGAACGGTCTGATGCCGTTCCACATGAGCGCCGAGGAGTTTGACCGCTTCGTGCACGACCAGATCGATGACATCGAACAGCTCTCCCGGGAAATCGGGCTGGTGAAATGAGCCGGCTCAATGACCGTATTCTCGGCATTTTGCTGATCGCCCTGGCGGTGGCCTACGGCCAGGGCGCCACGCAGCTTCCGGAGCCGTTTGGCGGCTCCGGGGCCGTTGGCCCCGAGACCTTTCCGCTCTTGCTGGCCGGGGTTCTGGGGCTGTCGAGCCTCTATCTGGTAGTACGTCCGGATCCGGATAACGCCTGGCCGCTGAGCCGTACCGGCATCGAGCTGATCATTGCCGTGGTGGTGTTGGTGCTGTATGCCCTGCTGCTGGCCCCGCTGGGCTTTATCATCAGCACGACGCTGGCCGTGGGCACGCTGTGCTGGCGCATGGGGGCAACGCCGCTATCGGCCTACCTCACCGGCCTGATAGCCGGCGTTGTGGTCTTTCTGCTGTTCAACTTTGCGCTGGATCTGGCATTGCCGCTGGGTCTTCTGGACTTCCTGGAGGTGGGCTGATGGAGACACTCGGCTATCTGATGGACGGTTTCAGCGTTGCGCTGGCACCGCACAACCTCATGTTTGCCCTGCTGGGGGCCTTTCTGGGCACGCTGATCGGGGCGCTACCCGGGCTGGGGCCCGCCAACGGTGTCGCTATCCTGATCCCGCTGGCGTTTTCACTGGGGCTGGAGCCGGAAACGGCACTGATCATGCTGACGTCGGTCTACGCCGGCGCGATGTACGGCGGGCGGATTTCCTCCATCCTGCTCAACATCCCCGGCGACGAACCGGCCATGATGACCTGCCTGGACGGCTACCCCATGGCGCGTCGGGGCAAGGCGGCCGAAGCCCTGGCAGTATCCGCCGTGGCGTCGTTTATCGGCAGTCTGGTGGCTACCGTCGGGCTGATACTGCTGGCACCGCTGCTCGCCAAATTTGCTCTGACCTTCGGCCCCGCCGAGTACTTTGCTCTCTTTTTGCTGGCTTTCGCCACCCTGGGCGGCATTACCGGCAAGAACCCCGTCAAGACCATCGTCGCCGCCTGCATCGGCCTGATGATTGCCACCGTCGGAATCGATAACACCGGCGTGCAGCGCTTTACCTTCGGGGTGCTGGAGCTGTACGAGGGGGTGGACTTTATTATTGCGATTGTGGGGCTCTTCGCCATATCGGAGCTGCTCTTCTTTATCGAGGCACGCGCCAGCGGCGACACCCCCGGCATGACGGTCAACAAGCTGTCGCTTTCCTTCAGCGATATAAAAGGCATCATTCCGTCGAGCCTGCGCGGCGGCGTCCTCGGCTTCATCGCCGGCGTACTGCCCGGTGCCGGCGCCTCGCTGGGCAGCTTTATCGGCTATACCCTGGAAAAACGCCTGGTAGGCCGGAAAGGCTACTTCGGCGAAGGCGATCCGCGCGGCGTAGCCGGCCCCGAAGCGGGTAACAACGGCGCGTCCAGCGGGGCTCTGGTGCCCATGCTGACGCTGGGCGTACCCGGCAGCGGCACGACAGCCGTTCTGCTGGCACTGCTCATCTCGCTGAATATTACCCCCGGGCCGCTGATGTTCACGCAAAACGCCGACATCGTCTGGGGCGTGATTGCCGCGCTGCTCATCGGTAACTTCCTGCTGCTGCTGTTGAACATTCCGCTGGTGGGCATTTTCGTCAAGCTGCTGTCGGTACCGCCGAAGTACCTGCTGCCGGTTGTCACCATGGTGGCCTTTGTCGGCATTTACTCGATCAGCAACACCACCTTCGACCTGTACTTCATGGTGGCCTTCGGCGTTGGCGGCTATGTGCTGCGCAAGCTGGAAATCCCTCTGGTACCGGTCATCCTCGGCCTGCTGCTGGGCCCGGAAATGGAAAAGAACCTGCGCCATGCGCTGGATGTGTCCAACGGCGACTGGACGATCCTCTGGGGCAGCGGGCTGGCCATCAGCCTTTGGGCGCTTGCCGGGCTGGGCATTATTCTGCCGTATATCGTCGGCCCCCTGCTCCGCCGCCGCATGCGGGCCGTTACCTCATGATCCGGTCGCGCCCCCGGCATCCATGACGTAGGCCCCGCGCCGGAGACGGCGCGGGGTCTTTCAGCCATATCTGTAGCCATCACCATGCGCGGATACGAAAACCGCCCGCGACGTTGTTCGCTCCCGGGCAATGCCCAACGCGAACCGGGGGCATGGCTGCAACACGTTGACGCAGGTCATGCATTTCAGATGCATTTTTCGTATGCTGGGCAAACCCGAGTAAAACCGTCAGGAATTGCCCCATGCAGGATACCTCCCTGAAGCATCATGTCCCGCTCATGCGTCTGGCCTTTCGTCCGTTTTTCCTGCTGGGCGCGCTATTCAGCGTGCTGGCCATGCTGGTATGGCTGGCCTTCTGGAACGGCAACCTCTGGCTGTCGCCCTACGGCGGCATGCTCTGGTGGCACCCCCACGAGATGCTGATCGGCTTCGGCAGCGCGATTATCACCGGTTTTCTGATGACCGCGGTGCAAAACTGGACGGGGCAGCCCGGGCTGAAAGGCTGGCCGCTGTTCGGCCTGGCAACACTCTGGCTGGCCGGCAGGCTGCTGCTGGCCTACGGCAATACGCTGCCGCCGATGTTGCTGCTGGTGGTCGATGTGGCCTTTCTCCCTCTGGTCGCGCTGGCCATGGCGCGGCGCGTGCTGGCCGTGCGCATGTGGCGCAACCTGGGCTTTGTTCCGCTGCTGCTGGCGCTGGCGGGCACCAACGTCGCCATGCACCTGGGCGCACAGTGGAGCAATGGCACCCTGCTGCGTGAAGCCAGCCATTCGGCCATGCTGTTGATTACCCTCCTGATGGTGTTTCTCGGCGGGCGGGTCATTCCGTTTTTTACCTCGCGCAAACTCGGCATCAGCCAGCCTGAACGGCTGCCCTGGCTCGAAACGGCCAGCCTGGGGAGCGTCATCGCCGTGCTCCTGCTGCAGATTCTCTCCGCGGCTGGCGTCGGAGCGGCCCACGCAATGCTGCTGCCCATGCTGCTGTTGGCCGGCACGGCCAACGCCTGGCGGCTGTCACGCTGGTATCACCACAATATCCGTCACGAGCCGCTGCTCTGGGGGCTACATGCCAGCTATGCCTTCATTCCGCTGGGGCTGATCATGTGGGCCGTTGAGCACGCGGGCGGTCAGCGGGTGGAAACCGCGCTGCACGCGCTGGCCATCGGCGGTATGGGCACCATGATGCTCTCGATGATGTCGCGGGTGTCGCTGGGGCATACCGGGCGGACCATCCGGACCCTGCCGGGGATCGGCGTGGCACTGGCGCTGATGCTGTTCGCGGCGCTGATGCGTTCGGTATGGCTGTGGCTGTATCCGCAGTCCAGTCACTGGGTTTACAGCCTGGTGATTCTGGCGTGGTGTATCAGCTATCTGGTTTATATCCTGTATTATGCCGTTCCCCTGCTGCGCGCCCGGCCGGACGGCAAGGACGGCTAGACCGACTTCGCCCGGCGCGCACGCTGACTGATACGCCTGAATCGGGATCCATCACTCATGGAAAGCTATACCGTCGTTAAACACCTGCACATCACCGCAGCCTGCCTGAGCCTGGCCTTTTTTATCTGGCGGGCGTTCTGGTCGGTCAACGGCAGCAGCATGCTGAAGGCACGCTGGGTCAGGATTGCGCCGCACATTATTGATACGGCGCTGCTGGCGCTGGGGGTGGCGCTTGCCGTGATGCTGAATTTCTGGCCGCTGCCGGGCTGGCTCACGGCCAAGATAGTGGCGCTGGTGGTGTATATCGTGCTGGGTACGGTGGCGATCAAGCGCGGCGCAACGCCGGCTATCCGCGCGGCATTTGCTGTTGCTGCGGTCGCGGTATTTGCCTATATACTCGGAGCCGCCCTACAACACAGCGCGCTTTCCTGGCTTGCCGGCGTCTGAGGCATGGCCGATTCGAGGAGGCCCGGTATGCGTATTCCCGCTCTCGTCTGGTGCACACTGGCTTACCTGTTTATCGGCCTTGGCACCGCCGGCATTGTGCTGCCGCTATTGCCCACCACGCCGTTTCTCCTGCTGGCACTCTGGGCAGCCACCAAGGGGTCGCCCCGGCTTGCCGGCTGGTTGCAGGGCCATCCGCGTTTTGGCCCCTACCTCTGCGCCTGGCGTGAGGAACGTGCGATTCCGTTCCGCGCCAAGGTCACCGCCTGTCTCCTGCTGACCCTGAGCTTTGTCATCCTTTGGGTGGGCAATGCACATCCCTGGCTACTGGCCGCACTCGCGGTTCTCTTCAGCGGCGTGGCGCTGTTCATCGTCACTCGCCCGAACACTCGCAGCGCTTGAGCGATGTGCCTGCGGGATAGCCCGCCACGCCGCTGAAACCCGGCGCTAACCGATGGCCTGAGCTTTTTCCACGTACTGGAAGCGACGCATATTGCCTTCCTTTTCCATGGCGATATGCCAGGCAAGGGCCTGTTCCAGACAGTGCGGGGTGTGCCCGCCGCGCTGGCAGGCTTCGCTGAAGTAGTCGCGCAGCGCCGGGCGGTATATCGGTGCGACGCATTTTTCGATCACTTCAACAGCGCGCTCGCGCGGCGCCAGACCACGCAGATCGGCCAGGCCGTGCTCGGTCACCAGGACGTCAACGTCGTGCTCGGTGTGATCCACATGGCTGACAAAGGGAACGATGCTGGAAATATCGCCGCCCTTGGCCAGCGACTTGCTGACAAACACCGACAGCTGGGCGTTGCGGGCAAAATCCCCGGAACCGCCGATGCCGTTCATCATTTTGGTACCGCCAACGTGGGTCGAGTTGACGTTGCCGTAGATATCCATCTCCAGCGCGGTATTGATCGAAATAATACCCAGCCGGCGCACGATACCCGGATGGTTGGACAGCTCCTGCGGACGCAGCACCAGCCGATCGCGATAGTGGTCGAGGTTCTCCCAAACGCGCTTACCGCAATCTTCGGACAGGGTAATCGAGCAGCCCGAGGCAAAGTCCAGCTTGCCGCTGTCGAGCAGGTCGAAAGTGGAGTCCTGAAGCACTTCGGAATACATGCTGAGGTGCTCGAAGGGACCCTCGGCGAGCCCGCTCATGACGGCGTTGGCCATGCTGCCAATGCCGGCCTGCAACGGCAGCAGCGACGGCGTCAGGCGGCCGTCGCGGACTTCATCGGCAAAGAAGCTGATCAGATGATCGGCGATGGACCTGGTATCGGCATCCGGCGGCAGTACCGTCGACGGGCTGTCGTGGCCCTGGGTGACGACGATGGCCTCGATGCTCTCGGAGTCGATGGGAATGTGCGGCGTGCCGATGCGCGAATCCGCCGCGACCACGGGGATCGGCGTGCGCGTGGGACGCATCTGGGGGATATAGATGTCGTGCATCCCTTCCAGCGCGGCGGGCGAATCCAGATTCAGCTCGATGATGACCTTGTCCGCCAATATCGCATAGCTGGCCGAGTTGCCCACGGAAGTGGTCGGCACAATGTAGCCGTCTTCGGTGATAGCGCAGGCTTCGATGACCGCGACATCCATATTGGCCAGCTGGCGGTTGCGCAGCAGCTCCACCGTTTCGGACAGATGCTGGTCCATGAACATCACGCTGCCGTCGTTGATCGCGCGGCGCAGCGTGGCGTCGACCTGGAACGGCATCCGCCGCGACAGCGCGTTGGCCTCGGTCAACATACGGTCGAGGTCATTGCCCAGCGAGGCGCCGGTCATCAGGGTGATCGACAGCGGCTCGTTGCCGGCCCGCTCGGCCAGCGCACGAGGCACTTCCTTGGCTTCGCCCGCTCGGGTAAAGCCGCTCATCCCTACCGTCATGCCGTCCTTGATCAGCGCGGCTGCCTCTTGCGGAGTACGCAGCTTGTCGCGCCATTGGGGCCAGCGGCAACGCTCGTTAGCCAGGGCCTCGTTGAACATGAATGTATCTCCTTCGCCATACAAAATGCCGCACCAGCGCCGGTGCCGATGCTGTCAATGCCTGCCTATAATGACACGGCATGTCGATAAACGCGGCATATCACGACCAAAGTTGCAGGAAAAAGTTGCCGGGAAGTGCCATCAGGCGAGGCGACAACAGAGCGCTGCAAGCCATTCCCGCTCGTCCGCTAACCGGGCCGGCTATAAAACCGGTTACCCATCCGCGCGTAAAGCATCGCCCAATGCGGGCGGTGATAAAAGTGCGCACCGCAACGCGGTGCCGGGGTAGGGCTATCGCATAACTAGAACGGTTCTCAATTAGGTCAGCGTTTGGTCGCCTTGCTCCGCACTATCAATCACACTTCGGAATAGAATAGAAATAACCGATAGCTAGAGGTTATTTAAATTGGTCAGCTATCGATCAATTTCGCTATTTAGCCTCAAGTAAATGAGAAGCGTTATTT
>NZ_AMQY01000019.1 GCF_000334215.1 Vreelandella jeotgali Hwa
AAAAAGCTGCCGCTATCGCAGCGCCACTGGCACTGCGATGGCTGCGGCCAGGCCATTGACCGCGATATCAACGCGGCCAGGAATATCGAAACCGCCGGACTGGCGGGGGTAGCCTGTGGAGCGACTGGATCGGGGGCTGTGGCCTAATCGCCACGGTCCAGTGAAGGCGTGTCGAAGCAGGAAGGTTCTCGGGGTGACCCAGGAACCCTCGCCCAAAGCGCGGTGCGCGGCGGGCGGGGAGTGTCAGGCAATGTCATACGTCGTCTCCTTTCTTGGCGCCCTGAAACACAACAGGAGGCAGGCGCCGTGTCGGAGCAGAGGAGAATTCCACTGCTGCGTCTCCTTAAGCTAGACAATCCCACGCGGCCGACACAAGGCATTATATCGGTCTGCATATTCCATTCACTGTGACGGCTATACGTGACAGCTATGCGCAGCAGCTCCCTGCGGCAGCAAACCCCGGCAACAAAAAGCCCCCTGACGGGCTTCCGGCAGGGGGCGTACAGGCATTTCAGCGGTTATGCCAGCCGGGCAATTTGCCCGGTTTTAATCGGCTCGTATTAACCGACTTGCTTCACGCGGGCCGCGTTAGCCGAGCAGATGAGCGACGGCTTCGCGCTCTTCGCGCAGCTCCTGCTCGGTGGCCTGCATTTTCTCCCGGCTGAAGGCGTCGATTTCAAAGCCCTGGACGATTTCGTAACTGCCGCCCTTGCAGCGCACCGGGAAGGAATAAATGATGCCTTCTTCGATGCCGTAGCTGCCGTCGGCGGGAATCGACATGCTGACGATACCGTCGCAGCCCTGCGCCCAGTCGCGCATGTGATCAATCGCGGCTGAGGCGGCAGAGGCGGCCGAGGACGCGCCGCGGGCCTTGATGATGGCCGCGCCACGCTGCTGCACGGTGGGAATAAAGTCGTTTTCGTACCAGTCGCGCTCGACCAGATCGAGGGCCGGCTTGCCATCGACCCGGCACTGGGCGATATCGGGATACTGGGTAGCACTGTGGTTACCCCAGACAATCAGGCTTTCCACGTCGTTGACGTGCTTGCCGGTTTGCTGCGCCAGCTGCGTCAACGCGCGGTTATGGTCAAGGCGGGTCATCGCGGTAAACTGGCCGGCGTCGAGGTCCGGCGCGTTGCACGATGCAATCAGCGCGTTGGTGTTGGCCGGGTTACCCACTACCAGCACGCGCACATCGCGGCTGGCAGCGTCGTTGAGCGCCTTGCCCTGAACGGAGAAGATCGCGGCGTTGGCTTCCAGCAGGTCCTTGCGTTCCATGCCCGGGCCACGCGGACGCGAGCCGACCAGCAGCGCAAAGTCGGCGTCCTTGAACGCGACGTTGGGGTCGTCGCTGGCGACAATATCCTGGACCAGCGGGAAAGCGCAGTCGTTAAGCTCCATGACCACGCCGTTCAGCGCATCCATGGCCGGCGGAATTTCCAGCAGCTGGAGAATGACGGGCTGATCCGGCCCCAGCATGTCGCCCGCGGCAATGCGGAAAACGAGAGAATAGCTAATCTGGCCGGCACCGCCGGTAATCGCAATACGTACTGGCTCTTTCATCATTGCTCCTTGGTGGTTTCGCCCTCGCGCTCGGCCGTGCCGAACGCTGCGACGTTTCGATATTATGCGCCGCTGGGTAAAAACACAATCAACAGCGGTCCAGACCTTGGCCGTAGGCGGCGGTCCCCACGCCCTGCCATATAGCACTTTTGCGGATGGCGCGTTAGCCTGCGTCACGTTTTGTGTGGTGCCCACGCCGGGCGCTACAAGCCCATGACACGATCAAGAGGCCATGCCCCATGCGGCACCGACTTTCACGACTGCCCTTTTCCTACGTGCTGGCAAGCCTGCTGTTGCTGGCCCTGGTGCTGTGGCTCGCGCTGGGGGATTTTGAGTCATTCAACAGCCAGGCGCCGGAGCGCGAAGACGCGCCGGACACGCCCACGCGGGTTGAAACCCGGCAGCTCGAAAGCGTGGCGTATACCCCGGTCGAGACCCTGCAGGGCCAGCTGGAAGCCAACCGCGACGTGGCGCTGCGGGCGCGTGTTGAAGGGATCGTGGAAGACAAGCCGGTTCGCCAGGGGCAGCGCGTCAAAACCGGGGACACCCTGCTGGTGCTGGACAACAACGCCCTGCCCCAGCGTCTGCAGGAAGCCCGGGACAACGTCGAACTCGCCCGGGCCGAGCTGGCCGGGGCGCAGAAGCTGCGCCAGCGTGACCTGATGTCGAAACCCGAACTTCTGCGGCTGGAAGCGACACTCAGCCAGGGCGTTGCCGAGGTCGCCCGGCTGGAAAAACAGCGCGACGATACTCGCCCCCAGGCGCCGTTTGACGGCCTGCTTGAGCGCGTCAGCGTTGACCCCGGCGAGCTGGTGCAACCCGGCGAACAGTGGGGCCGGCTGATCGATGACGCTACCCTGAAGGGCATCGGCCAGGTCCCCCAGCAGGACGTAGCGTCGCTGGAAGAAGGTCTGGATGTCACCGCTCGGCTGCTGAACGGCGACAAGCTCCACGGCACGCTGACGCATATCGCCAGCCGCGCCGATGACGCAACGCGCAGCTTTTACATCGAAGTGACGCTGGATAATCCCGACCATCGGCGGCTGGCCGGCAGCAGCGCCGAGCTGAGCATCGAACTGCCGTCCCGCCGGGTTCACGAACTGTCGCCCGCGCTGCTGCGACTGGATGACAGCGGTGAGCTCGGCGTACGCCACGTTGATCGCCATGACCGTGTTCAGCAGACCGCCGTTGACCTGATCAGTGCCGATACCGACACGGCCCACGTTGCCGGACTGCCTGACCCGGTCCGCCTGATCACCCTGGGCGCCGGCCTGGTGGAACCCGGCGAAAAGGTAGAAAGCGTACCGGCCGAGGAGATGTCGGACGACACCGAGGCAGCCCCGGCAACCGGGAGTTCACGCTGATGCGCCAGCTGATCAACGCCGCCATGACCCGGGCGCGCACCACCCTGATGCTGCTGGCCGGCCTCCTGCTGTCCGGCACGGTGGCCTGGCAGGCGATTCCCAAGGAAGCCAACCCCGACGTCACGATCCCGGTGATTTATGTCTCGATGACGCTGGACGGCGTGAGTCCGGAAGACGGCGAACGCCTCCTGATCCGGCCCATGGAGCACGAGCTGAGAGGGATCGAAGGTCTGGACAAGTTTACCGCCCAGGCCAGCCAGGGCCACGCCTCCATCACCCTGGAGTTCGACGCCGGCTTTGACGCCAATACCGCCCTGGCCGACGTGCGCGAAAAGGTCGATATCGCCCGGAGCAGCCTGCCCGATGCCGCCAACGAACCCCGGGTCAACGAAGTCAACGTCTCCGAGTTTCCCGTCCTGACGCTGGGGCTTTCCGGCGAGCTTGATCTCCGCGACCGGGTCGCCGTTGCCCGTCAGCTGAAGGACCGCATCGAAGGCATTGCCGACGTACTCGAAGTGGAAATTGCCGGGGAGCGCGACGACCTGCTGGAAATTGTCGTGGACCCGCTGGTGCTGTCCAGCTACGGGCTGAACTTCGACACCCTGATCAATCGGGTGCGCAATAATAATCGCCTTGTTGCGGCGGGCAGCCTCGACACCGGCGCCGGACGCTCGCCGCTCAAGGTACCCGGTATCATCGAAAACCTGGACGATGTAATGGATATTCCGGTCAAGGTCGAGGACGACAGCGTGGTGACCTTCGGCGACGTGGCCTGGATTCATCCCACCTTCAAGGATCCGGAAGGCTTTGCCCGGATCGCCGGCAAGCCCGCGGTGGTGCTGGAAATATCCAAACGCGCCGGCGCCAACATCATTGCCACGACCCGGGCGGTTGATGCGCTGATGGAAGAAGCCAGCGCGACCTTCCCCGAAGCGCTTGACGTTACCACCATCCTCGATCAGTCCACGACCGTGGAAGACATGCTCGGCGAGCTGCTCAACAACGTGCTGACCGCCGTATTGCTGGTGCTGCTGGTGGTGGTTGCAGCGATGGGCTGGCGCACCTCGCTGCTGGTGGGCCTGACGATTCCCGGCGCCTTTCTCACCGGCATCATGTTGATCTGGGCGCTGGGCTTTACCTTGAACATCGTAGTGCTGTTCGGGCTGATACTGGTGGCGGGCATGCTGGTAGACGGCGCCATTGTGGTCAGCGAACTGGCCGACCGGCACCTGCGCGACGGCATGACCCCGAGCGACGCCTGGCTGTCGGCGGCCACGCGCATGAGCTGGCCGGTGATCGCCTCCACCGCCACCACCCTGGTAGTGTTTCTGCCGCTGCTGTTCTGGCCCGGCGTGGTCGGGCAATTCATGAAGTATCTGCCGGCCACGGTGGTCATCTGCCTGCTGGCCTCGCTGGTCATGGCGCTGATTTTCCTGCCTACGCTGGGACGTGTTTTCACCCGCCACCGCGCGCCTCGCCACGCATCCGAGGGTGACGACACAGCCGCCGGCGCGACGGCCTTCGGGCGCGGCTACCGTCGCTTGCTGGACAAGCTCCTGCAGCACCCCGGCTGGATTGTGCTGATCGCCGTGCTGCTGATGGCGACGGCCTACAGCGGCTACGCGCGGTTTAACCACGGCGTGGATTTCTTTCCCAGCGTTGAGCCCGACAGCGCCCAGCTACTGGTGCGGGCCCGCGGGGATTTTTCCGCCGAGGAAACCGATGCCATTGTCCGCCGGGTGGAAAAGCGCCTGGGCAGCATGGACGAAGTCGATGCGCTCTATGCCCGCTCCTTTGCCACGCCCAACGAACAGCTGGGCAATGACGTCATCGGCGTTCTCCAGTTCCAGTTTACCGACTGGTACCAGCGCCGCCCGGCGCAGGCGATTCTCGACGACATGCTGGAACGCACCGAGTCGCTGCCCGGTATCGTGCTGGAAGCGCAGGAAGACAAGAAAGGCCCGACCAGCGGCAAGCCCGTGCAGCTGGAAGTCAGCGCGGCCGAGCCGAAAAAGGCCGATCGCGCCGTGGAACAGCTGAAAACCGCCATGCACGAGCTGGGCGGCTTCATTGATATCGAGGATAACCGCAGCCTGCCCGGCGTGGAGTGGCGCATTGACGTTGACCGCGAAGCCGCCGCGCGGCTGGGCGCCGACGTCACCACCGTGGGCAGCGCCGTGCAGCTGCTGACCAACGGCCTGAAGGTTGCCGAATACCGCCCGCACACCGCCAACGACGAAGTCGATATTCGCGTGCGGCTACCCGAGGGCTGGCGCTCGCTCAACCAGCTGGAACAGCTGACCCTCAACACGCCCCGGGGTCAGGTGCCGATTACCCACTTTGTAGATATCGCCCCCGGGCCGCGAGTCGGCACGCTCAACCGCATCAACGGGCGCCGGGCGGTGACGATCAAGGCCGATCTGGAACCCGGCGCCCAATCCGCCGAGCGGCTCGATGCGCTGTTCGAGCAAATGCAGGACACCCTGCCCGAGGCGGTACGGGTCAAGGTCGCCGGCGAACAGGAAGACCAGCAGGAAGCCTCGCAGTTTCTCATGGGCGCCTTTGGCGTGGCCGTTGCCCTGATGGCGCTGATTCTGGTGACCCAGTTCAACAGCTTCTATCAGGCCGCGCTGGTGCTGTCGGCCATCGTGTTTTCCACTGCCGGGGTGCTGATCGGTTTGCTGGTCACCGGCCAGGCGTTTGGCATCGTCATGGTGGGAATGGGCATTATTGCGCTGGCGGGCATCGTGGTGAACAACAACATTGTGCTGATCGACACCTACAACGAGCTCCGCCGCGAGCGGATGACGCCGCGGGACGCCGCGCTTGAGGCCGGGTGCCTGCGCCTGCGCCCGGTGTTGCTGACGGCGATCACCACGGTGCTGGGGCTAATGCCCATGGTGCTGGGCGTTAACGTCAACCTCATGGCGCCGGCGCTGGGCTTCAACGCGCCATCCACCCAGTGGTGGGAACAGATGTCCAGCGCCATTGCCGGCGGGCTGATCTTCGCCACCGGCCTGACGCTACTGCTCACGCCCTGCCTGCTGATACTCGGCGAGCGGCGGCGTAGCGGTAACGGCAAGGCAGTCGAACCGGCCCCTGGCGCCTAGCGCCGGGAGCCGGCTTCCCGGCGGGGCACGCTGCCCCGCCGGGCTTCAGCTGGTTTGCCTGTACGCCTGCCACAGCATCGCCAGCGGAAAGCACGCCAGGCCGATGAATCCGATCAGCGTCCAGGCCGGTAGCGAGAGTCCGGCGAAGGACGCCGCTATGTTGGCGCATTCGCCCGAGCCCGACAGCACCGTGGCGATAACTTCCTGCATGGGCAGCACTTCGAGCATGTAGTCCAGCCCGGGCCCGCAGCTGGGTACCTGGTCTGCCGGCAACGACTGTAGCCAGACGTGACGGCCGGCGACAAAACCACCGCCGGCCACGGCCACCAGCGCCAGCAGCGCGTAGAGCCCGCGCCCGCTACGCCCCGCCGGATGATGGCCGGCGGCCACGGCCAGAACGACCCCGGTGGCGATGACGCCGATACGTTGAAACACGCACAGCGGGCAGGGCTCGAGCCCGCCGATGTGCTCCAGCCCCAGCGCCACGGCCATCATCAGCAGACACAGGGCCACGCCGCCCAGCGCCATCTGCCGCCACGCTCCCGATACGGCCATCACGGGAGATCACTCAGCGGCGTCACGGCATAGGACTCGCGTGCGCGGGCAAAGTAGTCGGACAAGAAGTCGTCGAAGGACGGCTCTTCGGCGGCTTCCATGTCGCGCTGCTGCTGGTGCGACGTCACCGCCTGCTGTGCCAGTACGGTTTCCCGGGTCTCATCCGACTGCCGGCGCAGCATGTCGGCCTGGTCGTTGGCCAGTGACAGCACGAGATCGCTGAACGATGTCTCTTCGTCGCGCAGCCGTTCCAGCAACCGGGCGGAGGGCGTCAAACCGGCATCCTGCAAGCGCGGCGCCAGAGCGGCCAGCGCTTCCAGGTGCGGCGTGCCGTCTTCATCGGCATCCAGCAGCTCGGCAACCGGCTGCATTTCACCGACAATCTGCTCTCCCCAGTCGCGCAGGCTGACGGACTCACCGCCCCGGTTGAGGCACAGCGCCGGGTCGCGACCGCGCTCTACAACCAGACGACGATTGTCGTCCAGATGATCGCACTCCTCGTCGGAAATCCAGGGGCTTTCGCTGAGCAGACACCACATCAAAAACGTATCCAGAAAGCGCATCTGAGGCTCGCTGACACCCAGCGGCTCAAACGGGTCCAGATCCAGACAGCGCACCTCGATATACTCCACGCCGCCGGCTTCCAGCGCCTGACTCGGGGTTTCTCCCTTGGCGGCCACGCGCTTGGGGCGAATATCGCTGTAGTATTCGTTTTCGATCTGCAGGATGTTGGCGTTGAGCTGTTGCCAGTCGCCGTCCACCTTGACGCCCATCGCCTGATAGTCCGGCCAGGGCGTGGAAATCGCGTTGCGCAGGGTATTCACGTAGTTGGGCAGCGAGTTGAAGCAGATCCGCAGCTGCTCCTGCACCGTATTCTGATAGCCCAGATCGGACATGCGCAGCGTCGTGGCGAACGGCGCCATATAGGTTTCGTCATCCAGCGGTTGCAGCTTGTCGGGCATCCTGCCGCCGTCGAGAAAGCTCTTGTCGATGGCCGGCGAAGCGCCGAACAGGTAGAGCAACAGCCAGCTGTGGCGGCGGAAGTTGCGGATCAGGCCGAAATAACGCGTCGAGCGGTAATCATTGAACGCCGTCTCTCCCGCTCCCTCGACGTCGCGCAGCGCCTGCCACATCTCATCGGGCAGCGAGATATTATAGTGCACCCCGGCAATCGCCTGCATGATGCGCCCGTAGCGCACGTCCAGCCCCTTGCGATAAACATGCTTCATGACGCCGGAGTTGGAGCTGCCGTAGTCGGCGATGGGCACGCTGTCGTTGCCCGTCAGCCGCGACGGCATGCTTGCCGGCCAGATCCACTCGCCGTCCAGGTGGCGGTAGCTGTAGGCATGCAGGTCGGTCAGAAATGACAGCGCATCCCGGGGCTCGCTGAATACCG
Organism: Vreelandella jeotgali Hwa; assembly: GCF_000334215.1. GTDB lineage: Bacteria > Pseudomonadota > Gammaproteobacteria > Pseudomonadales > Halomonadaceae > Vreelandella > Vreelandella jeotgali. Next base: position 7,989 of record NZ_AMQY01000019.1, read on the forward strand.
GGGTAATGTATTCCAGCAGGGATTCGGAATAGTCGGTGGTAATGTGCGGGTGCGTCAGCTTGGAGCCCAGCGCCTCGGGATGCGGCGTCTGTGCGATGTGCCCATCGGCGCCGACGCGCAGCCCCTCTTTCTCGATGCCCCGACGTAACCGGCCCAGGCGACCGGCACGCGCGGTGGGCCATAGCTGCTGAATACGGTGCGCCAGCGTGGACGGCACGGTGAATGGTTCAGACAAGGGAAGAACTCCTTGTTGGGCGACCCGCCACCGCGGGTCGGAATGAAATCGGCACGGGCACCGCCCGCTGGCAGCACCTGACGCCGGTAATATGCGGCCGATTGGCGGGCCTTCAAGGCAGGACGTCTCTCACGCCGGAAACACCGGGCTATTTGTCGCCGCGCGCTTTCAGCAGCGCCGCTCCCAGCGCTCCCACGTCGTCGCCGGCATCGGGCTTTTTCTCGCCCTTGCGGCGCGCTTTGGGGGCATTTCCGCGACTTTCGCTCTTCCCGGCCCGGGCGCCGTCATCCTCATCGGGCTGGTCGTCCATGCGCATGGAAAGCCCGATACGCTTGCGCGGGATATCGACGTTCATGACCTTGACGCTGACGATATCGCCGGCCTTGACCACGCTGCGCGGGTCTTCGACAAAGCGGTCGGCGAGCGCCGAAATATGCACCAGACCATCCTGATGCACGCCGATATCCACAAAGGCGCCAAAGTGCGTCACATTGGTCACGCTGCCTTCCAGCACCATGCCCGGCGTGAGGTCGTTGAGGGTCTCCACGCCTTCGCGGAACTCGGCGGCCTTGAACGCCGGGCGCGGATCCCGACCGGGCTTGTCCAGCTCGGCGAGAATATCGGTGACCGTGGGCACGCCAAAGTGCTCGTCGGCAAAGTCAGCCGGCTTGAGCGACTTGAGCGTCGCGCTATCGCCGATCAGCCCCCTCAGCTCGCGGCCGCTCCGGCCGGCGATGCGCTCCACCAGCGGGTAGGCCTCGGGGTGCACGGCGCTGGCGTCCAGCGGGTTGTCGCCGCCGGTGACGCGCAAAAAGCCCGCACACTGCTCAAAGGTTTTCGGCCCCAGGCGATTGACGTCCAGCAGCGCCTTGCGACTGCTGAAGGTGCCCTGGCGGTTGCGCTCGGCCACAATGTTGTCCGCCAGCGTCGACGACAGCCCCGCCACCCGGGAGAGCAGCGCGCTGGAGGCGGTATTGAGATCGACCCCCACGGCGTTGACGCAGTCCTCGATCACCGCTTCCAGGCTTTTCGACAGCTGCAGCTGGGAAACGTCGTGCTGATACTGGCCTACGCCGATGGATTTGGGCTCGATCTTGACCAGCTCGGCGAGCGGGTCCTGGAGGCGGCGGGCGATGGAAACCGCGCCACGCACGGTGACATCGAGATCGGGCATTTCCCGGGAGGCGTATTCCGAGGCCGAATACACCGAGGCGCCGGCTTCGGAGACCATGACCTTGTTGACCTGCTGCGAGGCGGGCAGCGCCTTGAGCAGCTCGCCGGCGAGTTTGTCGGTCTCGCGGCTGGCGGTGCCGTTGCCCACGGCGATCAGCGCCACGTCGTGCTGCTTGACCAGGCGCGCCAGCACCTCCAGCGATTCGCGCCACTGGTTTTTCGGCGCATGGGGATAGATCGCGGTATGGGTGAGAAACCGCCCGGTGGCGTCTACCACCGCGATCTTGCAGCCGGTGCGCAGCCCCGGGTCGATCGCCAGCGTGGCTCTGGGGCCGGCCGGCGCGGCCAGCAGCAGATCCTTGAGGTTGGCGGCAAACACCTCGATGGCGGTCAGCTCGGCCTGTTCGCGCAGCCGGCCCAGCAGTTCGGTTTCCAGTGCGGTATAGAGCTTGACCCGCCAGGTCCAGCGCACCACGTCGAAAAGCCACTTGTCGCCGGGGCGACGTTCGGCATCCGGCGCGACCAGCGTAATGCCCGCCTGCCGGGCAATAGCGACCTGCGCCGGGTGGATCGGCGCTTCATCTTCGCCGGGCAGGCGAATCGCCAGGTGCAAAACGCCCTCGTTGCGCCCGCGAAACATCGCCAACGCGCGGTGCGAAGGCACCTTGGCCAGTTTCTCATCGTGCTCGAAATAGTCGGCAAACTTGGCGCCCTCGCGCTCCTGACCGTCCAGCACCCGAGATGACAGCTCGCCTTCCTGCCATAGGCGCTCGCGCAGCTGGCCGATCAGCTCGGCGTCTTCGGCAAAGCGTTCCATCAGAATCTGCCGGGCGCCGTCGAGCGCTGCCCTGGCGTCTGCCACGGCCGGCGTTTCGCCCTCGGCCGGACGCAGATAGGCCTCGGCTTCGTGCTCCGGGTCCAGCCCCGGATCGTTGAGAAGCGCATCGGCCAGCGGCGTCAGCCCGGCTTCACGGGCCATTTGCGCTTTGGTGCGGCGCTTTTTCCTGTACGGGCGGTACAGGTCTTCCAGCCGCTGCTTGGTGTCGGCGGCGGCAAGGTCGGCCTTGAGCTCCGGGGTCAGCTTGCCCTGGTCGTCAATCGTGGCGATGACCGCTTCGCGGCGCTCTTCCAACTCGCGTAGATAGCGTAGGCGTTCATCGAGCTGACGCAGCTGGCTATCATCCAGCGCACCGGTCACTTCCTTACGGTAGCGCGCGATGAAGGGCACGGTAGCGCCTTCATCGAGTAACGCCACCGTTGCCGTTACCTGGGGCGTGCGAACGCTCAGCTCGTCCGCCAGGCGCTCCATAATACGCTGATTGACACTCATATATCGCAACTACCCCATGCAGCATTGAAGAAAGGCCACAAGGTATCACACTCGCCAAAGCATCGCGTTAACCCGCCCGTCAGCTGCTGCATCGCCGGCAGCTATGCCGCCACGAAGCGCAGCGCGGTGCCGTTGTTGCACCAGCGCAGGCCGGTGGGCTCGGGGCCGTCATCAAAGATGTGGCCCTGGTGGCCGCCGCAGCGGGCGCAGTGATATTCGGCACGCGGCCAGACCATGCTGAAATCGAGCTCGCTGAGCAGGTGCCCTTCCACGTGGCGGAAAAAGCTCGGCCAGCCGGTGCCCGAGTCGTATTTCATCGCGCTCTTGAACAGCACCAGATCGCACGCCGCGCAGCGAAACTCCCCGTCTCGGGTTTCATCATCCAGCGGGCTGGAGAAAGCTTTCTCCGTGTCGCTCTCGCGCAGCACCCGGTACTCGGCGTTGGACAGGCGCTCGCGCCATTCGCTGTCGCTGAGTTCCAGCGGCTCGACATCGTCGGCCGCCGTCAGGTCAACGCTCGGGTAGCCAAAGGCGACCCCCGGCAGTGCAGCGGCGGCGCCGGTCAGTCCGGCCAGGCCGATAAAGTGGCGGCGTTTCATGTCAGACCTCCTTGCGGTCGTGCGGACTTTTGCCATCGGTTTTTACCATCAGCTTTGTTCATGGCTTTTACCGTGGGCATTTACCGTGGATTTTACCCTGACTAGAATAGCACCAACCCTGTACACAAATGCCAATAAAAAAGACCAATGTACAAACATTGATCCTTTTAATACCTGCAACAACGTTTCAGCCTACGGGCCTACCCCAGCCCCCTATCAAAACCCGGCGATACGCACCGCCGGCTCCCGGCGAACAGGAAAGGGAGAATCGGGGAATGGAAATGTGGAAAGGGAACGCGGCACGAGGTATGGGATATGAGTTATACAATCTGAGGTATCAGTGCACCCTGGGCGATGGCGCATCCGGGTCGCCGTCAAGCAGCGCTTCAACGTCGGCGGCGGCGTAGCGATAACGCGAATGGCAGAAGTGGCACTGTGTCTCGATCGCGCCCTGCTCCCGGACAATATCGCGCAGCTCCTCGGCGCCCAGCGTCAAAAGGCCGTTGGCCATGCGCTCGCGCGAACAGGTACAGCTGAAGCGCAGCGCTTTGGGGTCAAACACGCGCAGGGTTTCTTCGTGATACAGCCGATACAGCACGTCCCGCTGCTCCAGCCCCAGCAGCTCGTCGGGCTTGATGGTGTCCGCCAGCTGGACGCTCCGCTCCCAGGCATCGGTGTCCTGATTTTGCGCTTCATGGGGCAGGCGCTGCAGTAGAAGCCCACCGGCGCGCTTGCCGTCGGCGGCCAGCCATAGCCGGGTGGGCAGCTGTTCCGACTGGCTGAAGTAGGCCTCCAGGCAGCCGGCCAGGGTGGGATGATCCAGCGCCACGATGCCCTGGTAGCGGTTGCCCTCTCGCGGGTCCAGGGTGATGACGATCTGACCTTCGCCGACCATCTCGCGGAAGGTAGCGCCGGATTCGGGCAGCGCCGCCTCTTCGGCCACCCGGGCCACCGCACGCAGCTCACCGCCGGGGTTGGATTCGGCCATCAGCAGCGTCAGCGAGCCCGAGCCGCGCACTTCAATACTCATCACGCCGTCGAGCTTCACGGTATCGGTCAACAGCCCCACGGCCGCCAGCAATTCGCCCAGCAGCTGGTTGACCGCGTCGGGGTAGGCATGACGGCTGAGCACGTCGCCGTAGGCTTTTTCCAGCGTGACGATTTCACCGCGCACGTTGGTGTTATCAAACAGGAACCGCTGTATCTGGTCGGACATGGGACTCTATTTCATCGGGTGATCGGGTCGTCGGGCTACTCGCCCTGACGGCGCTGAAAATTCTTGATATCGCGGCGCTCTTTCTTGTCCGGGCGCCGTTTGGGATGCTGCATCATCTGGTTGTTCAGCCGGCGTACTTCGGCCTCGTGCTCGCGGTGCTCGACGCTTTCCGGGGTTTCCTCGTAGAGCAGCCGCGCTTCGGGGGCACCGCGGCGCTGGCTGGAAAGTCCCGTCACGCGGACTTCCAGGCTGACAAACCCCTGCGGCACGCGAATCAGCGCACCGACTTCCACCAGTTTGCTGTTTTTAACCCGGTCGCCATCGTAGTGGACCTTGCCGCCCTCGATGGCCTTTTTCGCCAGCTGGCGGGTCTTGAAGAACCGGGCGGCCCATAGCCACTTGTCCAGGCGTACGCTCTCTGCCATACCGTTTGCCTCCTGACTTTTTACCCTCTGCCCTCTTTACCTTTTTACCTTCTGCCCTCTGTCTGCCTTTCCCTGGCCTATTTTGCCGGCTGATCCTTTACGGCGGGCGCCGCGTTGCCGGGATAAATATCGGCAAAATGATCCAGCGCCGCAAACTCGCTCAGTGTGCGTTCCGGGCGCTGGCTGTTGGGCTGCCGGATGCCCAGCAAATAGCGGATGCCGAAGGTTCGGGCGCTTTGCAACACGCGCGGATTATCGTCAATAAACAGCGTGCGCGCCGGGTCAAACGGCTCGCGGTCCTGCAGCGCCTGCCAGAACGCCTGGTCTTCCTTGGCGGCGCGCACATCCTGGGACGATACGATAGTGTCGAGATAGGGCTCAAGCCCGGTCAGCGGCAGCTTGAGGGCCAGGCTTTCGCGATCGGCATTGGTGGCCAGCACCACCCGGGGATGAGCGTTTTTGAGCCACTGCAAAAAATCCATGGCGCCGCCGCGCAGGCCGATCAGGTGCTGCACTTCGCGCTTGAGCGCGACAATATCGACGTCCAGCTCGCGCCGCCAGTAGGCCAGGCTGTACCAGTCCAGCGTACCCTGCTCACCCACAATGCGCGTTTCCAGCTCGCGCCGGGAGGCTTCATCCAGCTGGTGAAGCTCAACATAACGGCGGGGCAAATGTTCCAGCCAAAAATGACTGTCAAAGTGCAGATCCAGCAGCGTGCCGTCCATGTCCAGCAATACGGTGTCGATGGCTTGCCAGTCGATCATCGCGACTCCCGTCGGTGTTAAACCCTATCGTTGTTTAACCTGTCAGCATTAAGCCCTGTCAGCATTAAGCCCCTGTCAGCGTTGAATCCTGTCGGCATTGAATCCTATTGGCACTGAAACCCGGGACGCCGTCTGCGGCAGCCGGCGCAAGCGTGCTATTGTAGACTATCGATGATAGCTCAACGACCGCTGATTCACGATCGCCCGTCCGCGTTCGCAGCGTCAGCCATTCTGCCAGCGGCCGCTACCCCGAACTGGCCTGAAACGGAGATAGCATGTCAGCGCACCAGCCTCCCGATGCCCCGCAAAAACCCGAGATCATCGCCCGCGAACCCGTGTCCCAAAGCCGCCTGTTCCAGGCCGAAGCGCTTGATCTGCGTTTTTCCAACGGCGTGGAACGCCGCTTTGAGCGCCTGAGCGGCAAGGGCCGCGGCGCGGTCATGGTCGTCGCCATGCCCGACCCGGATACCGTCCTGCTGATCCGCGAATACGCCGCGGGCTTCGAGGACTATGTCCTCACCCTGCCCAAGGGCCTGATCGACCCGGGCGAGGATGCCCCGACCGCCGCCAACCGCGAGCTGATGGAAGAGTGCGGCGTTGGCGCGCGCTACATCGAACCGCTGTGCCAGCTTTCTCAGGCGCCCAACTACATGAGCCACCGCATGAACGTGCTGCTGGCCAGCGATCTCTACGACAAGCGCCTGCCCGGCGACGAGCCCGAACCCATGGTGGTGGAATCACACTCGCTTGACGATATTGACGCCCTGCTCGCCCGGGATGACTTCCATGAAGCCCGCGCCATTGCCGCGCTTTATATCGCCCGGGACCGCCTGCGCGCCCAACGCGAAGGAATAGAGTCTTGAGACAGGACAGTGATCCGCTTATCCAGCGCCTGATACACCTCGCGGAGCAACACCCGAGCCTGGCCGCGCTCTGGCTGTATGGGTCACGCGCCAGAGGCGACCATCACGCGCAAAGCGATTATGACCTGGCCGTGGCCTTCAGCGACTGGATCGACGATCCACTGGAGCGGCGTCTGCGCCCGGAAATGCTGGCGCTTGACTGGCAACAGGAGTTGGCGCTTGCCGACGACATGCTGAGCATCGCGGACATGAATCAGGCCCCGATTCCGCTCTGCGTCAGCGTCCTCACCGACGGCATACTGCTGGTCGACAGGAACCCGGGCGAACGCATGCGCCAGGAAGCCCGCATCCTGTCGTTCTGGGAAGTGGACTACCTGCATCCGGAAGGGATCTATGCCTGATACGCACAATGCTTACATCACCAGCCAGCACCAGCATTTAAACGACTGCGAACTGGATCTGGAAGCGCTGGCAACAGTACTGGGCGAGCGTGATTGGACACGCATCGAACGCAGTGCAGCCGAGCGCATTCTGCACCTGTTGATCGAAAGCTGCATTGGCATTGCCAAACAGCGCGCTCGCCAACTTACCGGCATGCCCTGTGAAAACGTCATGAGCGCTTTTGAACGACTCAGCGAGGCCGAGCCGGACTCAACATCCGTGCCCTGGCGGCGGGTTATCGGCCTGCGCAACGTACTCGTACATGATTATCTATCGATCGATGATCGCATCGTGCAAAGTGTGCTCGAACAGAAGCATTACCGCTCGCTGCTGAACTTTGCGCGTACCACGCTCGACAGGCTCGGCGCCTGACCCGCTTCCGGCAGGTCAGGCAGTCGGTTCTGTGCGTTGAAGCTAGCGGCGGCCGGAGCCCATCGCATTACCCCCGGGCCCTGCCGAGGGCAGCGCTTCGGTGCGTGACGCCCGTTGGCCGCCTTCAATGCGGAAAGCTTCCACCACGTTGGCCATGGCCTGGGCCTCGGTGGTCAGCTGGCCGGCCGAGGTGGCGACTCCCTGTACCTGGGCGGTATTCTGCTGGGTCACCCGGTCCATCTCGTTCACGGCGGTGTTGACCTCGCCGATGCCGTTGCTCTGCTCTTCCGAGGCCTGGCTGATATCCTGGATCAGCTCGCTGACCTGACGAACCTGAGCGACCACGTCTTCCAGCGCCTGTCCGGTTTCCCTGACATCGTGGCGCCCACCTTCCACCTCCTGGTGGGTATTCTGGATCAGCGTGCGAATTTCGCTGGCCGAGCCGGCGCTACGTCCGGCAAGAGTGCGGACTTCGTCGGCCACTACGGCAAACCCGCGCCCGGCTTCGCCGGCACGCGCCGCCTCGACCGAGGCATTGAGCGCCAGAATGTTGGTCTGAAAAGCGATGCTGTCGATCGCGCTGATGATGCCATCCATCCGCGCCGAGCTTTCGGCAATATGCTCCATGCGCGCCACTAGCGCCTGTACCTGCTCGCCGGTAGCCAGCGAGGCGCGCGCGTTGTCTTCGGCGAGACGCGTGGCCTCCCGGGCGTTGCCGGTATTCTGCTGCACCGTGGCGGTCAGCTCGTCCATGCTCGCGGCGGTCTCTTGCAGCGAGGCGGCCTGCTGCTCGGTGCGCGCCGACAGATCTTCGTTATCCTCGGCAATCTGCTCGGCGGCCGGCTTGACGACCCGGACCCGTGCATCCACCTCCTCGGCGATGCTGGCGAGCGATACGCGCATGGTATCCACGGTGTTGAGCATTTCGCCCAGCTCGTCGCTGCGGTTGGTGTCGACCCTGGCGGTCAGGTTGCCCGCGGCGATCTGGAACATCACCCGGCGGGCATCATCCAGCGAACGCACCAGCGAGCGTATCAGCAGCAGACTCAGCGCCACCGTAAGCACGATACCTCCGATAATCAGCCCGGCCTGCCACATCAGCATCCGCTGCTGGTCGTCGCGGGCGGTTTGCATCACAGTTCCCGCCTGGTCGCGCTGCTGTTCGACCAGCGCCGACACGCGCTCGCCAAGCTCGTCGACGGCCGGCTCGATACGCTTGTTGAAGCGCTGATAAGCCGCGTAGCCGTCGTCGTCGCCCAGCTCAGCGTAAGCCGCAGTGATGTCATCGCGCAGCTGCTTGAAGCTGGTACGAAAAGCCTGCTTGGGCGCGCTGTCCAGCTCGCTTGCCCCATCATAGCGCTGCCATTGATCGTTGATGGCGTCACGCTTGTCCTGCCACTCGCTTTGCAGCTGCCCCAGATCGGCACTGCGGCTATCCAGCACGGCCGGCCGGATGCGATCCGCCTCGCGGTTCAGAGCCTTGTCGATGAACTGCAGGCTGGCGATGTTATCCAGCGCGGACTGATTCAACCGCTCAAGACGCTGGCCGGCGGACTGAAGGCCGTAGGTCCCCAGCGCCCCTACCAGCATCAACAGCACCACAAAGGTCAGCACCATGCCGCCCAGCCGGGCCTTGATACTCGTCAGACTAGTGCGCTCGAACCAGCCGCGCACGCCGCTGCGGTAAAGAGTGCCGCGCCTCAATACGTGGCCGCGAAGCTTGCCGTTGTGCTGCCACATATCGGCGTAAACCGCTGTCGCACGACGTATCGACGCCGCCGAGGCCCGGCGCCGGACCGAGGTATAGCCCACTACCTGTCCGTTCTCGCGCAGCGGCGCGACGGTCGCGTAAACCCAGTAGAAGCCGCCGCCCTTGCGCCGGTTTTTCAGCACTCCCTGCCAGGTATGGCCGGCTTTGAGGGTTTTCCACAGATCGGCGAATACCGGCGGGGGGATATCCGGGTGGCGCAGAATACTATGCGGCGCTCCCAGCAGTTCGTCGCGGGAATACCCGCTGACGGTCACAAAAACGGCGTTGGCGTAGACGATATTGCCCTGGAGGTCCGATCGCGAGATCAGCACCTCGTCGTCGCCGAGCACGTATTCCTTTTGATTAACGGGGTAATTCTGGCGCATTACATGCCTATTGTTTCCTTTTTTGAGCGCGGCATTATAGCGCCTGTCGTAGTGGGCAAAAGACAGGATTTATTAAAAAATGCAGCAAAACCGGTAAAAAATACGGGTCTTTGCTGCATTGACTCACAAAAAGCAATGCCAGGCGTATAAAGGTAAACCGCACCGGCTTTTGGGTTGCCTTGTGTTACATCGATCGTGTTACATCGGTCGTTTTAATTCAGCCGTGTTAAACCGGTTTTGCAACTTCAAGCGAATACCACCCTGGCCACGTCGCGATAGCGGTCGGCAAAGTGCACCGTCATGCCCTCGCGCAGGAAGTCCGGCAGCTCGTCGTAGTCGCGGCGGTTGGCAGCGGGCAGAATCACCTCGTATATGCTGCTGCGCCGCGCGGCGATTACCTTTTCGCGAATGCCGCCTACCGGCAGTACCTGGCCGGTCAGCGTGAGCTCGCCGGTCATGGCCAGCGGCCGGTCGATGGGCTGACGCCGCGCCATGGACAGCAGCGCCGTGGTCATTGAGACCCCGGCGGAGGGGCCATCCTTGGGCGTGGCGCCTTCGGGAACGTGCAGGTGCACAAAGGCCGAATCGAATACATCCGCCGGCGCCCCGTGCTCTTTCAAGTGACCCAGCGTATAGCTGTAGGCAATATTGGCGGATTCCTTCATCACATCGCCCAGCTGTCCGGTGAGCTTTAAGCCACGTTCCAGCGAATGCACCCGGGTCGCCTCGATAGGCAGCGTTGCTCCGCCCATTGAGGTCCAGGCGAGCCCGGTGACCACGCCCTCGCCCTTGAGCACTTTTTCCTTGCGGAAAAGCGGTGCTCCCAGGAAGTCTTCCAGGTTCTTGACCGATACCCGGACCGATGACGTGGACGCGTCTTCCTCGCCTTCCAGCAGCTTGACCGCCGCCTTGCGCACAATGCGGTGGAGCTGTTTTTCCAGCTGCCGCACCCCGGCTTCGCGGGCGTAGCCCTCGATCACCTGCCGAAGCGCCGCATCGGTCAGGTTGATGCGCTTCTTGCTCAGTTTGTTGCGCTTGAGCAGCTTGGGCCAGAGGTGATGCTTGGCAATGGCGATCTTTTCCTCGGCGATATAGCCCGACAGCCGGATCTGCTCCATGCGATCCACCAGCGCACGCGGAATCGAGTCCACGGTGTTGGCGGTACACACAAACAGCACCTTCGACAGATCCATGCGCACATCGAGATAGTGGTCGAGAAAGTCGACGTTCTGCTCGGGGTCCAGCACTTCCAAAAGCGCCGAGGCCGGGTCGCCCTGGAACGACTGGCCGAGTTTGTCCACCTCGTCGAGCATGATCACCGGGTTTTCCACCTCGACTTCCTTGAAGGCATGGACGAACTTGCCCGGCATGGCACCAATGTAGGTGCGCCGGTGGCCCTTGATTTCGGCTTCGTCGCGCATGCCACCCACCGAGAAACGGTAGAACTTGCGGCCCAGGGCGTCGGCAATCGAGCGTCCCACCGAGGTTTTGCCCACCCCGGGCGGGCCGACAAGCAGCAGTATCGAGCCGCCAACGTCGCCCTTGAAGGTGCCTTCGGCGAGAAACTCGACAATGCGCTCCTTCACTTCTTCCAGCCCGTCGTGATCGCGATTGAGCACTTCGCGGGCTTGGTTGAGATCCAGCTTGTCGTCGCTGGTAATGCCCCAGGGCAGGCTGGTCAGCCAGTCCAGGTAGTTGCGCGTGGTGCCGTATTCCGGCGAGCCGGTTTCCAGCATGCTCAGCTTGCCCAGCTCCTCGTCAATGCGCTCCTGGACACGCTCGGGAACATCCAGCCCTTCCAGCCGGGCACGAAACGTCTCGACGTCGTTTTCGCGGTCGTCCCGGGAAATGCCCAGCTCGCGCTGGATCACCTTGAGCTGCTCGCGGAGGAAAAACTCCCGCTGGCGATCCTGTATCTGCGCATTGACCTGCTCGCTGATCTCGCTTTGCAGCTGCGCGACATCGATTTCCTTGCGCAGCAGCGGCAGCACTTTCTGCATGCGATCGATAACCGGCAGCGTGGCCAGCACATCCTGCAGCGCCGGTCCCTTGGCCGAGGTAATGGCGGCGGCGAAATCGGTCAGGGGCCCGGGCTGGTTGGGGCTGAAGCGATTCAGGTAGTGCTTGAGCTCTTCGCCGTACAGCGGATTGATCGGCAACAGCTCCTTGATGCCGTTGATCACCGCCATGGCGTAGGCGCGGGTTTCCTCGTTTTCCGCATCCACGGGCTCTTCGGGGTAGGTCACTTCCACCAGGTACGGCGGCTGACGCGACAGCCAGCGCTTGATCCTGAAGCGCTGCAGCCCCTGAGCGATAAACTGGATCTGGTCGTCTTCCGCCTTGAGCTTGTGCACCTTCACGGCGGTGCCCATCTCGGGGAAGTCGTCGGCGTCCGGCGCACCGCCGGTATCACCGACAAACGCCACCCCGATGGTGTGATGCGGCGTGTTGCCCAGCCGCTTCATGGTTTCTTCCCAGCGCTCGCGGTTGATCAGCAACGGCTGCACCTGCGCCGGGAAAAACGGCCGGTTGTTGATGGGCAGCAGATAGATACGCTCCGGCAGCATCTCGCTGGCCGGGACGATATCGTGTACCTGCTCGCCGTCGGAACGATAGCGTTGTTGATCGTCATCGTCCTGATCCGGCGTCTCCGAGGCGCCGCGGGTCAGAGTATCGCCGTCTTGCGCAGTGTCGTCCTGCCGGTCGCTGTCGCCCGGCTCGCCGGCCTTGTTATACGCCGCGGACTCATCCTGAGCTTCCCGGTCGGGAACCTGGTCGTCGCGGTCAAAATCCTGGTCGCTCATGCGCCCTCCGTTAGTCAACGCCGGCGGTATGGCTGCCGGGCGGTTGACTACAGGGATGCGGGCGCGCGGGCAAAACTTCAATGGTTGTCGGTCATCCACCGGTGACGTTCTCTCCGCCTCGCAGCGAGAGCGCCCCGCTGGCGCAGCGTGGATAAAAAGCCCCTTTGTCGCACCTTGAATACACGACCTTCCATACGGCGCACCATCGCCCAAAATCGGCAAAAAAGTACCCTTCGTGCCCGACTATGTGCCAGTATCGCAATGGCAGAACCTCTGACAGCATGCACGCAGAATAAACAGGGCTGACGGCATCAAGCGCTGAAACAGCCAGCGATAACGTCATGCAACGACATCACCGACCGTTCCTGTCCGCCGGATAAGGGCGAACAAAAAAGGAGTCTATCGTGATCATTGGTGCACCCAGAGAGCGTGCAGAACATGAAGCGCGCGTTGCGCTGACGCCCGAAAGTGCGCGGCAGATACAAAAGCTCGGCCACGAGTGCTGTGTCGAAGCCGGCGCCGGTGCGGCGGCAGACTTTACCGACCAGGCCTACCGCGATGCCGGCGTTACCGTGGTGGAAGGCGCCGAGGCGCTTTGGCAAGCGGTGGACATCGTCATCAAGGTGCGCGAGCCCGACGAAACCGAGGCGGGCTACCTGCGCGAGGACCAGACGCTGATCGCGTTTTTCTGGCCGGCCCAGAACGAGGCAATGCTGGAACGCTGCCGGGAAACCGGTGCCACGGTTATCGCCATGGACATGGTGCCGCGTATTTCCCGCGCGCAGAAGATGGATGCGCTGTCATCCACCGCCAACATTGTCGGCTACCGCGCGGTCATGGAGGCGGGCAACCAGTTTGGCCGCTTCTTTACCGGCCAGGTAACCGCCGCCGGCAAGGTACCGCCGGCCAAGGTGCTGGTGGTCGGCGCCGGGGTGGCCGGGCTTTCCGCCATCGGCACCGCGACCAGCCTGGGCGCGGTCGTGCGCGCCTTTGACGTACGCCCGGAAGTGGCCGAACAGATCGAATCCATGGGCGCGGAGTTTCTGTTCCTCGACTTCGAGGACAGCCAGGACGGTTCCGAAAGCGGCGGCTACGCCTCGCCGTCAAGCCCCGAATTCCGCGAAAAACAGCTGGCACTGTTCCGTGAGCAGGCGCCGGAAGTGGATATCGTCATCACTACCGCGCTGATTCCCGGCCGCCCGGCTCCCAAGCTGTGGCTTGACGACATGGTTGCGGCCATGAAGCCCGGGTCGGTGGTTATCGACCTGGCCGCCGAACGCGGCGGCAACTGCGACAGCACCGTGGTCGATGAGCGCGTCGTGACCGACAACGGCGTTATCGTTACCGGCTTCACCGACTTCCCGTCGCGCATGGCGACCCAGGCCTCGTTGCTGTACGGCAACAACATTCGTCACATGCTCAACGACCTGACGCCGGAAAAGGACGGCCAAGTCGTCCACGACATGGAAGACGACGTCATCCGTGGCGTGACGGTGACCCATCAGGGCGAGGTTACCTACCCGCCACCGCCGCCGAAGGTACAGGCGATCGCCGCGGCGAAGCCCGAGCCAAAGGAACCGGAGCCGACCCGGGAAGAAAAACAGGCGGCCGAGCAGGCGGCGTTCAAAAAGCAAACGCTAAGCCAGGCGGCCATGCTCGCGGTCGGCGGTGTGCTGATGCTGCTGCTGGGCATGGTCGCGCCGCCCTCCTTCATGCAGCACTTTATTGTCTTTGCCCTGTCCTGCTTCGTTGGCTACCAGGTCATCTGGAACGTCAGCCACGCCCTGCACACACCGCTGATGGCGGTGACCAACGCGATCTCCAGCATCGTTATTCTGGGGGCCATTCTGCAGATTGGTTCCGGCAGCTGGGTCGTGGCCCTGCTCTCCGGTATCGCGGTACTGATGGCATCGATCAATATTTTTGGTGGTTTTCTGGTAACACGGCGCATGCTCGCCATGTTCCAGAAATCCTGAAGCAGCGGAGACTAGTCAATGTTGGGACAACAATTCGTCACTGCCGCTGCCATTGCGGCCAGTGTTCTGTTTATTCTTTCCCTGGGCGGGCTGAGTAACCAGGAGAAAGCCAAGCGCGCGGTCTGGTATGGCATTATCGGCATGGCCATCGCCGTGGTATTTACCGCCCTCGGCCCCGGCGTCGGCGGCTTCGGCTGGATTATTCCGCTGGTGGTGATCGGCGGCGGCGTAGGCGCCTATATCGCCAAACGCGTCGAGATGACCCAGATGCCCCAGCTGGTCGCGGCACTGCACTCCTTCGTGGGGCTGGCTGCGGTCTTCATCGGCCTTAACGCCGACCTGGAGCGTCGCCGGGTACTCGCCTCTCAGGCAGCCGGCAACGTCAACGAGTCGTTTTCTGCCTTTGCCGCGCTGGTCGCCGAAAAGACCCCGGCGGAGCTGACGTTTCTGCAGGTCGAAGTCGTACTGGGTATCTTCATCGGGGCGCTGACCTTCACCGGCTCGGTGATCGCCTTCGGCAAGCTGTCCGGCAAGATCGACGGCAAACCCCGGCAGTTTCCCGGCGGCCATGCGCTCAACGCCGGCGCCACGGGGCTGAGCGTGCTGCTGGCAGCGCTGTACCTTAACGGCGCAGGCGTCTGGACGCTTCTGCTGCTGGCACTGCTGGCGTTTTTCATCGGTTGGCACCTGATCATGGGCATCGGCGGCGCCGATATGCCGGTGGTGGTGTCCATGCTCAACAGCTACTCCGGCTGGGCCGCGGCGGCGATCGGCTTTACGCTCTCCAGCGACCTGCTGATCGTTACCGGTGCCCTGGTGGGCTCCTCGGGTGCGATTCTCTCCTACATCATGTGCAAGGCCATGAACCGCAAGTTCATCAACGTGATTCTGGGCGGCTTCGGCGGCAGCCAGGGGCCGGCGGCCGAGATCGAGGGCGAGCAGGTCGCGATTGACACCGGCGGCGTGGCCAGCGCGCTCAACGAGGCCGACAGGGTGATCATCGTGCCGGGCTACGGCATGGCCGTCGCCCAGGCGCAAAGCGCGGTCAGCGACCTGGTGCGCAAGCTGCGCGATGCCGGCAAGGAAATACGCTTCGGTATTCATCCGGTTGCGGGTCGTCTGCCCGGCCACATGAACGTCCTGCTGGCCGAGGCCCGGGTACCTTACGATATCGTGCTCGAAATGGACGAGATCAACGACGACTTCGCGTCGACCGACGTGGTTATCGTTATTGGCTCCAACGATATCGTCAACCCGGCGGCGCAGGAAGATCCCAACAGCCCCATCGCCGGCATGCCGGTACTCAGGGTCTGGGAAGCCGAGCAGGTATTCGTGTGTAAGCGGGGTCAGGGAACCGGCTATTCCGGCATCGAAAACCCGCTGTTCTTCAAGGACAACACGCGCATGTACTACGGCGATGCGCGCGGCAGCATAGAGTCACTGCTGCCCCTGATCGACTAGCGATCGACGCGCCAACGTCCGGCTTTGAAGGCCGGGTGCTGGAGTACGACTCCGGCACCCGGCCTTTTTAGTGCGCCGCCGCTCGGCCTGCGCGCCTGGTCAGAATGATGTCGGTCGGCAATCGCCGGACGTCCGTCTCGGGCAATCGAGAGGAGCGAGGAAAGGGATCGGGAAAGGATTGAAGCAGGCCCTCGGCTAGTGCAGCCAGAACCAGAGGTGCATGGTGCTCCAGGCGTAGAGACCGGCCATGACATCATCGATCATGATGCCAAACCCCCCCGCCACGCGGCGGTCGGCCCAGCGAATCGGCCAGGGCTTGAAGACGTCAAACACGCGGAAAATGGCAAAACCCCAGAGCGCCGCCTCCCAGGAAAACGGCACGGCGGCCATGGTGATCCAATAGCCGACGAACTCGTCCCAGACAATGCCTGAATGGTCGTGCACGCCCAGATCGTTGGAGGTCTTGTCGCACAGCCACACCCCCATGACGAAGGCAACAAACACCACGCCCCAATACCAGCTAAGCGACAGGTCGGCCATCAGCCAGAAAAACGGAATCGCGGCCAGGGTGCCAAAGGTACCCGGCGCCCAGGGCACCGCCCCGCTACCCAGGCCAAAGGCAAAAAAATGGGTCGGGCGCCGCCAGACGCTTCCGGGGGCACGGTTCATGATTGCCCTCCGGGCGCCGAGGTAAAATGCTGCCAACCGGTGATACCCGCGCAGGACGCCTCGTCTCCCTCGCCGGGGGGAACGCAGCGACCGACAGCGGTCAGGGCCATCCCCATGTTACCCAGCAGGGCCTGTGCCCGAGCCAACTGGGACGGCGGCAGCGTCACCAGCAGTTCATAATCATCGCCGCCGGACAGCGCTGCACGCCGGGCGGCTTCTGTGCCCAGCGCCTCTTCCAGGCCGTCCGCCAAGGGCAGGGCGTCCGCATCCAGAGCGGCATCAACACGCGAAGCGCGGCGAATATGTCCCAGGTCCGCGATCAGGCCGTCGGAAATATCCATGACGCTGGAAGCCAGCCCGCGCAGTGCCATACCGCCTTCCAGCCGGGGCTCGGGCAGCAGGTAACGTCGCAGCAAGGGGTGAGTCAAATCGCGCTCGCCGCGTTGCCACAGCGCCAGGCCGCCGGCGCCGCCGCCCAGCGACCCGGTCACGGCAATCACATCGCCGACGGCCGCGCCGCTGCGCGTCAGCGCCTGGCCGGCGGGTACTTCACCGGCAACCGTCACGCTGATCGCCAGCGAGCCCGATGTCACATCGCCCCCGACCAGCGCGGCCGGATAGGCCGAGCAACCCGCGAGAAAGCCCTTGGCGTAGTCGCTCAGCCAGGCGTCCGCGGCGGAGTCGTCGGCGAAGCGCCGCTCGTCCAGCGTCAGCGCCATCCAGCACCAGCGCGAGCGCGCGCCCATGGCCGCCAGGTCGCTCACCGCTACCGCCAGGGCGCGATGCCCTACGGCGTGGGCCGGCGCATCGGCGGGAAAGTGCACGTCGGCCACCGAGGTATCCACGCTGATGGCCAGCTCCTGCCCCGCCGTCGGCGCCAGCACGCTGGCATCGTCACCGATGCCCAGCGCCACCGGGTTGGCCGACGATGGCGCCGCGGCAGCGGTGGTGAAATAGCGTCGAATCAGATCGAATTCGGCAAGCACAGCGGCCTCTTGAACACGAAAGGGTCCTCCGGGGCAGCGGCAGGCGTCAGCGCCCGGCGCCGCGCGCCGTGACTTCGGCACTGCGCAGGCGGTTGGCCAGCTTGTCCAGAATGCCGTTGACGTATTTATGCGCGTCGGTCGCCCCCAGCGACTTGGCCAGTTCCACGCCTTCGTTGATCACCACGCGGTACGGCACCTGCGGGCGGCGGGCCATTTCGTAGGCGCCCAGGCGCAGGATGGCCAGCTCCACCGAGCCCAGGTCTTCCAGCCGGCGGTCGAGTACCGGGGCAATATGGCTGTCCAGCTCGCCCTTCAGGCCGGCCGTGCCGTGCAACAGCTCGGAAAACAGCGCCTGATCGGCGATATTCATCACGGCGGCCCAGTTTTCGTGGGGCGCCAGGTCGTCATCGGGTGTCTGGCTCTTGAACTCGGCTTCCACGGCAGTAATCGACTTGCCGGTCATCTGCCACTGGTAAAGCCCCTGAACGGCAAGCTCACGAGCGGCGTGGCGGCCCTGCCGGGCGTCCGACGGCTGCTGACGTTGCTGGCTCATTCGGCCTCTCCTACCGTGCGCAGCAGCGACACCATTTCCATGGCGGCCATGGCCGCTTCGGTGCCCTTGTTACCGGCCTTGGTCCCGGCGCGCTCGATCGCCTGCTCGATGGACTCCACCGTCAGCACGCCGTTGGCCACCGGGGTATCATGCTCCAGCTGGAGGCTGTTCATGGCCGAGTTGCAGCTGCCGGCAACGTAGTCGAAATGCGGCGTCCCCCCGCGAATCACCGCGCCGAGGGCGATGACCGCATCGGGCTTTGCCACCTTGAGCACGCGCTTGACCGCGAGCGGCAGCTCCCAGGCGCCGGGAGCATGGATCAGCTGAATATTCTCCGAATCCACACCGTGGCGTACCAGGCTGTCAACGGCGCCTTCCACCAGGCTGTCCACCACGTGATGATTAAAACGCCCTACCACAATGGCATAGCGGCCGTTGACGTCGAAAAAATTGCCTTCAATTTGGGCGAGCGGTTCCATCATGTCTTCCTGCGGTTAAGGCGCTCAGGCCTTGTTGTTCGGTTCAAAGCGCTCGACGACTTCCAGATCAAAGCCGGAAAGCGCGGAAAATTTCCACGGCGAGCTGAGCAGGCGCATCCTGCCCACACCCAGATGGCGCAGAATCTGCGAGCCGGTGCCGATGGTCAGATAGTTGCCCGCCCCGTCGGAATCGCTGGTGCGCGGCCGGCGCACGCGTTCGAGAAAGGCGTCCAGCTGGTCCTTGAGATCCTGCGAGGGTGAGTTGGCGTCGATCAGCACAAACACCCCGGGATCGCTGCCGGCTATTTCGGCCAGCGCCTGGCCGGCATCCCAGCGGTTACGGTCATCCTGCAGAAGCCCCAGCACGTCGCGCAGGGTATCGGCCAGATGAACCCGCACGGTGGTCGGCTCGATCGGCTCGGGCTTGCCGTTGACCAGCGCCAGGTGGTGCGCGCCCTGGATGCGATCACGGAAGACGTGCAGCGTCATGTCGCCGTGGACGGTTCGCTGGGGCCGTGTTTCCAGCAGGTCGACCGTCTGCTCGTTGACGATGCGATAGTGAATCAGATCGGCGATGGTGCCCATGCGAATACCGTGGGCTTCGGCAAAGGCTTCCAGCTCCGGGCGGCGCGCCATGCTGCCGTCGTCGTTCATCACTTCACAGATCACGCCGCTGGGGTCGCATCCGGCCAGCGACGCCAGATCACAGGCGGCCTCGGTGTGGCCGGCGCGGCGCAGCACGCCGCCTGGCTCCGCCATCAGCGGGAAAATATGCCCGGGCTGGACAATATCCGCCGGCCGCGCCGTGGGGGCGACCGCGGCCTGCACGGTGCGCGCTCGGTCGGCGGCGGAAATCCCCGTGGTCACGCCTTCGGTAGCTTCGATGGACAGCGTGAACTTGGTGCCAAAGCCGGAATTGTTGTCGCGCACCATCAGCGGCAGGCTCAGCTGCTCGCAGCGCTCCCGCGCCATGGGCAGGCAAATCAGGCCCCGGGCAAAACGCGCCATGAAGTTGATATGCTCGGCCTCGACCTTCTCGGCGGCCATGATGATATCGCCTTCGTTTTCGCGATCCTCGTCATCCATGAGAATCACCATCTTGCCCTGGCGAATATCGTCGACCAGATCGGCGATGGGGGCCAGGCCCCCGGCGGAGGATTGCGCCATGGAATCTCCCAGTCTGTTTTGCAATGCCGAAAACGCCACGGTGCGCGCACGACGACCTCAATCGTGATCGTGTGCTGCCTTGCAGCGGTCTCACCCTGAAGGGCTATTACCCGGTGAATAACTGCGCGTCAGGGTACCTTGCCAGAACCGGCAGCGCCAGTCGGGAGCGGCGTCGCAATAATCCGATAGTCCTGGCCTACCGCGCGAATATCGTCAATCGTCAGCTGATGCCGGTCAGCCATGCGCTCCAGCCCCGGCAGCGCAAAAAGCCCGCGAGCGCCGCCGCCCAGCAGCGTCGGCGCCATGAACAGCCAGAGCTCGTCGATCAGGCCGGCCTCGAGCATGGCGCCGGCCAGGGTGGCGCCGGTTTCCAGCAGCAGTTCGTTGACGTCTTCCTCGACGGCCAGATGGTTCATCAGGTTGACCAGATCCACGCGGCCAGCGGCATCTGGCGCCAGGCTGACGACATCGGCGCCGGCGGCTTCCAGCGCCGCCCGCTTGCCGGCATCGTGGCCGGGCACCGTCACCACCAGGGTGCGTCCCGGCTCGCTCAGACAGGCCGCCGCTCGGGGCAGACGCAGGCGGGTATCGACAATCACCCGCAGCGGCTGACGGCGCACCACCTCATCGGCATTGGTCAAATCCAGCTGGCCGGCGCGTAGCGTCAGGCGGGAGTCATCCATGATCACCGACTCGACGCCGCTCATCACCGCGCTGGAACGCGCCCGCAGGCGCTGCACCGAGGTGCGTGCTTCCGGTCCGGTAATCCATTGGGACTCCCCCGACCCCATCGCCGTGCGCCCGTCCAGGCTCATGGCCATTTTCAGCCGCACAAAGGGCCGCCGGCGGGTCATGCGGGCGATGAACCCGGGGTTGATGTCGCGAGCGTCGCTTTCCAGCAGCCCCACATCCACCGCAACCCCGGCTTCTTCCAGTAGCGCAATGCCCTGGCCGCTCACTCTGGGGTTGGGGTCCTGCATGGCCACTACCACCCGCGCCACACCAGCTTCCACCAGCGCCCGAGCGCAGGGGCCGGTGCGCCCGGTGTGCGAGCACGGCTCCAGCGTTACATAGGCCGTGGCGCCCCGGGCATGCTCGCCGGCCTGCTGCAGCGCGTTGACTTCGGCGTGGGCGTCGCCGGCGCAGCGATGGAACCCTTCACCTACGACCCGAGCGGCAACGCTTGATGCGCTTTCAGCAGCGTCTTTTTTACGGGCCTTGTCCGCGTCAACGTCGGCTTCGGCCGCTGCCAGCACGCAGCCAACCCGCGGGTTGGGATCGCAGGTATACAGCCCCTCCCGGGCCAGGCGCAGCGCCCGGGCCATGTGCTCGCGGTCAGCGATGGAAAATGTGGCCATGATTCAAGGCTCTCCATCGGAGGAAGGGGTATCAAAGCAATGGGTATCGGAGGAAGGGGTATCCGACGACGGCGACGGGGTTTGCGCCAGACGGTCGATCTCGGCGCGAAACTCGTTCAGGTCCTGAAACTTGCGGTAGACCGAGGCAAAGCGGATATAGGCCACCTGATCCAGGGTATTCAGCGCCTCCATGACCCGCTCGCCGATGTCACGAGCGTTGATTTCACGATCGCCGCGAGCGCGCAATGACTGGCGAATACGCTCGACCGCCGACTCGATGGACTCGGCACTCACCGGGCGCTTTTCCAGCGCGCGCAGTATGCCCGCGCGCAGCTTGTGCTCATCAAAGCTTTCCCGGGAACCGTCGGACTTGATCACGCGGGGCATGATCAGCTCGGCGGTTTCATAGGTGGTAAAGCGCTCGTGGCAGCTGGCGCACTGGCGCCGGCGGCGCACCTGGTCACCATCGGCCACCAGGCGCGAGTCACTCACGCGGGTGTCGTTGTCACCACAAAAGGGGCAATGCATGGAGGATAACCTGTTTCAGGAAGACATCTTGCCGATTGACTGACGCTGGCGTCAGCCGCTCACTGTAACAATTTGGTACCTGATCTGCAGGGTTGATCAACTTTTGCTCGCCGCCGGCCTAATCAGGGGGTAATCCCTGACTGCCAGAATGACCCCGGACAGGGCCAGATAACGCCAGACATCATTACCGGGCATGGCCCAACAGGGCATGCCGGAGAAAAGGATACCCATGAGATCACGGCTTGTTCATACGCTTTCCACCACGATTTCCACCACGCTTCCCCATACGCTTTCCCCTATGCTTTTCCCTATGCGGTTGCGTACAGGGTTGCATACACCGCTCCATGCGCTGAGCGTCACGGCACTGGCCATCGGCCTGGTTGGCGGCGCGGGCAACGCACTCGCCGACGAGCCGCTGCCTGCGCCGGTTCAGGCGTTGACACAGCAGGGCCTGGAAATCCACGAACGCTTCGACGCGCCCGGCGGGCTCACCGGCTTCGGCGCCAGCGCCCGGGGGCAGGAGATGGCCGTGTACCTGACGCCCGACGGCGACCATGCCATTGTCGGTACGATGATGGATGCCAGCGGCAACAACCTCACCGAATCACAGCTGGACAAGTATGTTCGCGAGCCGCTGGACGCTGAAACCTGGGAGCGGCTGGCAGACAGCCACTGGATTCAGGACGGCGACCACGATGCCCCGCGGGTCATCTATACCTTTACCGACGCCAACTGCCCCTACTGCCAGCAGCTATGGGAAGCGGCTCGCCCCTGGGTCAGAACCGGCCGCGTTCAGATGCGCCATATCATGGTGGGCATTCTTGCCGATGACAGCCCCGCCAAGGCCGCCACGCTGCTTGCCGACGACGACCCGGCCAGGGCGCTGAAGGAGCAGAAGGAAGGCGGCTCGATCGCCCCGGACGCCCAGCCCGCCAGGTTTGAAGAGCAGGTTTATGACAACAATCAGCTGTTTGAAAGCCTGGGGCTGTACGCCACGCCCACCAGCGCCTACCGGCGCAACGACGGTAGTGGCCTCGAAAAAGTCCAGGGCATGCCCAACCGGCAGGACCTGATCGAGATGATGGGCAGCGAAGCACCC
>NZ_AMQY01000020.1 GCF_000334215.1 Vreelandella jeotgali Hwa
CCGCGTTGCGGTGCGCGCTTTTATCACCGCCCGCATTGGACGATGCTTTACGCGCAGATGGGTAAAGCTTCCCACAAGCCCGACCTGAAAAACCCCCGCGACCTTCGGGGTCGCGGGGGTAGGTTGTGGGCATACTTGCAGTGTCGGTTTAGCCGTCGACGGGGTCGGGGTTGTCACCGAAATCCGTATGACTGCCCAGGCGATGGCCGTCGATTTCCTGGCCGTAAAGCCCGTGGTGCTGGTGGAACAGCTCCTGGGTCCTGTCCTGGGAGTCGACCGTGCGACGACGCGGATCCTGCGGGCGCTCGTGGCTGTTGACGAAAGCCGCCACGTCCCAGGCCTGCTGGTCGCTCAGCGAGTACGGCTTGCTCAGCGGCATGTTGGCCTTGATGAAGTTGGCCGCGGTGTTGATGCGGTGCATGCCCGCGCCCCAGTTGTACGCCCCGTCACCCCAGAGCGGCGGGAATACCTGGGTTTCGCCGACCTTCTGGCCCTGGCCGTTGTCGCCGTGGCAGACGGCGCACTGGTTGGCATAAATCTCCGCCCCCTGCTCACGGTCGGGCTCACGATCGGTCTCTTCCACCGTCGGGTAGCTACGCCCGGGGATGGATGTGTTGTTGGGCACATCCGTCGCCAGCCAGTGCATATAGGTTTGAATGGCGACCAGCGGCTCGCTGCCCTTTTCCGGCGGCTTGCCGTTCATGGAGTAGGTAAAGCACCCCTGAATACGGTCGGAGAGCGTGTTGACCATATCGTTTTTACCGCGATAGGCCGGATACACGCCGTAGGCGGCCCACATGGGCGCCGAATTTGCCAGACGCCCGGCATCCACGTGGCAGTTGGCGCAGTTCTGGTCGTTGAAGACGTTTTCGCCGCGCAGCTCCTGGGTGTTCAGGAAGAGGTCACGCCCGCGACGCACCATCCGCGCGTATTCATCATCGCCCAGATCGGACTCGGCCGGCGGCGTAAAGGTCACCTCGCCATCGGGCGGTTCCGGCAACTGCACCTGGTAGTCGCGTTCGACACCGTCGTCCTGTGCCGCGGCGGCGAGCGACAGCCCCAGCGCGGTAACCCCGGCCACGGAGGCTAGTGAAACGGCTGATACAAGACGGTTGGCCTGCGGGAAACGGAGTGTGTTGCGGCTCATTGTGCGTCCTCCTCTTGCCCGTTGCCCCGGGCTTCGATGCGCTCGGGTAGCGTGGCATAGTATTCCGCGATCATGTCGATCTGATCTTCATCCAGGCGATTGGCCACGCCGGCCATCAGCTCGTTGGGGTCGTTGTGACGATCTCCCTTGCGCCAGTGCTCGAGCTGCAGCTTGAGATAGCTTGCATGCTGACCGGCCAGCGGCGGAAACGTGGCCCCTACGCCCTGGGCGTTGGGGCCGTGGCACTGGCTGCAGGCGGGGACAAAGTTCCCGTCTTCCCAGTTGCCGCGCTCCGCCAGCCACTCGGCCTGATCATCCGCGTCGGGCGCATGATAGGCCGTGGGCAGCTCGGGCCAGGGGGCCAGCTGCGCATAGTACGCCGCCACGTCGGCCATTTCCTGGTCGTCGAGCTGGGCCAGAATCGGCCCCATGCTGGCGTTCTTGCGCTCGCCGTTATCCATGTCGTGCAACTGCTTGCGGATATAGGCTTCCGGCAGCCCTGCCAGTCGCGGCCAGGGCTGGGCACCGGCATTCTCCTTGCCCATGCCGTCCTGCTGATGGCAGGCCACACAGATACCCGACACGTCCTTGCCGCGTTCGGGGTCGCCTTCCAGCGCCGTGGCGGTGCTGGCATACATACCGGCACTCACTAGCAGGCCAAGCCCGCTGAGCATCTTCTTGTTCATCACGGTCTCCCTTGCGTTATTGTTTCCCCGCCGCATTAACGCGGTCGGGGCTGATGTGCCGCTTATCCTTCGTCAGGGATTACGGCCGGCACAATGAATTCTACGCCAAGCCCCTGGCCTTCGGGGCTCTCGAATCTCAAACGCCCGCCAAAGCGCTCGGCAATGGCCGCGACAATCGCGAGCCCGAGGCCGCTGCCTTCGGCACTGCCCGCGCGCCAGAAACGCCAGGTCAGCTGCTCCAGCGCCTCGGGGGACAGGCCGTCACCCGCATCGCGCACGCAAAACGCCAGCTCCCGCGTGCACCAGGCATCGGCCGGCGCTCCTCCGGGCTGCGTGCCCGACGCCTCCGGGTGGCCATCGCCCGCCGGCATCAGATGGGCCTCCAGCCAGACCGGGGAATCCGCCGGCCCGTGGCGCAAGGCGTTATCAAGCACGTTGCGCAGTGCGGTCACCGCCAGTTCGTGGGGCACCAGCAACCGCGCCGAGGGCCATTCCCGGAGTAGCTCAATGCGTTCCGGGTAGCCGGTATCCTCGGCGGCACAGGCCGCCACGGCGGCTACTTCGCCGGTTTCGCCGGCATCGGGATGGCGGCTTTCCACCCGCGCCAGCAATAATAGCTGATCCAGGGTGCGGCTCAGCCGCACGATGCCCTGCTCGGCGTGTTGCAGCGCATCGGCCGCGTCGTCGCCCCTGACGCGCCTGGCCACCTGGACGTGAGTCTTGATGGCGGTGAGCGGCGTGCGCAGCTCGTGGGCCACATCGCTGGTAAAACGCTGCTCACGGCTGAAAGCCTGGTTTACCCGCAACAGCAGCCCGTTGAGCGTATCCACCAGCGGGCGGATTTCGGCCGGAAGGCCGCTCTCTTCCACCGGCGTCAGCGTGTCCGGATCGCGGTGCGACAGCGACTCGCGCAGGCGTGACAACGGCGCCAGCCCGCGCCACACCGTTACCCACAGCGCTATCAGACTCCCGAGCAGCGCGACGATGAACGGCACCACGGCGACGCGCAGCACGCCGCGCATCAGGGCGTCGCGCTCGTCGATACGGTCGGCGGTGGTGATCGTCAGCCCGCCGCGCTCATAGGTAAAAACACGCCAGGTAATGCCGTCCGCCTTGCGGTAGGCGTGCCCCGGTTCGTCCGGCGTCAGCACACCCTCAAGGTCGCCGTGGGTGCGCGCCATGATTTCGCCCCGGGGCGAGTGCACCTGGCACGCCAGCCCCTCAATGGCCGGAATCGACAGCGAATGCCGGTCCGCCTGCTGCCACACATCCGGCGGCAGCTGCAGCATCAGCCCGGCCACGGTGCGCGCCGACTGCGCCAGCCGCTGATCCAGGGTTTCCACCAGCTTGTCTTCGAGGTCGCGCATCAGCCAGGCAGCTGCGCTGGCCCATAACAGAGCCAGAGTCAGGCCAAGGGTCAGCAGCAGGCGGGCGCGCAGACTCATGGCCGACCTCAGCGGGATGGGCCGCGCTGGCCGCCGGGCACCGCCACCGCATCGGCGCTGCCCAGGCGATAGCCCAGGCCGCGCACGGTTTCGATCAGGCCATTGCCCAATTTGCGGCGCAGGTGGTGAATATGCACGTTCAGCGCGTTGCTTTCGACGTCATCGTTGAGCCCGTACAGGCTATCGCGCAGCTGGCTGGCCGACAGCACGGTACGCGGGGCATACAGAAAGGCCTCCAGCAGTACCAGCTCGCGGCGTGAAAGCGTCACCGGCTCACCGCCGACGCTCACCTGGCGAGCAGCGGGATCGAGCGCCAGCGCCCCGTGATGAATCACGCCGCTGGCACGCCCCGCCGCGCGGCGCAGCAAGGCGTACAGACGCGCCACCAGCTCATCCAGATCGAACGGTTTGACCAGGTAATCATCGGCGCCGCTTTGCAGGCCATCCACCCGGTCACGTACGGCGTCCCGGGCGGTGAGAATCAGCACCGGCATGGCAATTCCGGCGGCGCGCCACTCTTCCAGCAGCTGCATACCGTCGCCGTCGGGCAGACCGCGATCCAGAATCACCACGTCGCTTTGCACCGACTGCATGGCCTGGCACGCTTCCCGGATACTGGGAACGCTGTCAACGACGAAATCGAAGGTGGCCAGCCCCGCGCGAATGCCCGACGCGACCAGCGCATCATCTTCCACCAGCAGTACATGCATAGCGACTCCTTTGCCCCTGGGCGGCAGCATGCCAAAGGCGTATTAAAACCGTATTAAGCCACCGGCAGCCGGCCCGATCATTCCAGATGGATCACGACTTCAACCCGACGATTTCGCGCCCGGCCTTTCGCCGTATCGTTATCGGCCAGCGGTCGCGTGGCGGCCAGGCCGACGGCACGCAGCCGTTCGGGGTCAACGCCGGCCTCCTCCAGCGCCTGCACAATGGCGATGGCCCGCGCGCTCGACAGCGCCCAGTTGGAAGGATAGGCCTCGGTATTGATGGAGCGACTGTCCGAATGCCCTTCTACCGAGACCTCACCGTCATAACGCTCGATGGTATCCACCAGGCTGGCAGCCACCGCCACGCCCGAGTCGCTCAGGTCGGCCTCGGCACTGTCGAAAAGCAACTTGTTCTGCACGCGCAGATTGATGCCCTCGCTCACTCGGGAGGCTTCCACGCCGTCCAGGTCCGGCAAATAGGGCGCCTCCTGCTGGCGCTGCGGCAGCGCATCCGACAGCGCCCGGGCACTCTCCAGCGCCTCGCTGGACAGCGGCTCGGCGTTGACAGGCGGATGGTCGGTGAGCACCACCAGGTAGTCGGCCACGGGCGCAGACGGATCATCCGCACCGGCGAGCATTACCTCGGGCAGCTGTGGCGCCTTCGGCTCTGATACGTCCGCCGGCAGCAGCGCGGGCAGCAACAGCCCGTCGTGCAGCGGCGGCGGAGGATCGGCCTCCTCGCCCGGGCGCGCCAGTAGCACCGGCGGCGCCGGAATCCGCTTCGGCAGCCCGGCCACGCCCATCGCCACGGTGACGCTGGCCGGCCAGAGCTCGTCCGGGGCACGCAGTGGCTTGCGCCGCCGAGCGTCCAATGCGTCGGGGAGCGGCACGCCCAGTTCCAGCGGCTGTTGATATTCCGGCTCTGCGTCGGGAAGCGATTCGTGCGTCAGCCAGCCGGGATTGGCAGACTCTGCCGCCACGATAATAATCACGAACAGGGCCACCAGCAGCGTCATGATATCGATATAGCTCACCATCCAGGCGCTATCGCTATCGTCTTCCGGCGCCGCCTTCAGCAGCGAATTGTGTTTCGAACCTTCGCGGTGGTCTTCAATCATGGTGTCGGTCGAGCCTGGCGGGACGTAATGAACAGAAATGGTACGGGCGAAAAAGCGGCGCAAGGCCGGGATGTTGATCCAGCGTGAGGGTTATCAAGCATGAATTCTTGCTAACATGGAGAGTGTATCGCTTATTCAAGTTTTCGTGCACGTAGCCGATGAAGACCGGGCATGGCAAACTACTCCCGGCGAGGCCCGTATTCGGCCTGCCCGATCATGCCCTGATGACGCTTTTCTCGCGATAAGGATTCCGCCAGTGCCGACTCTACCACCTTCGCACCACGCCGGCGCACCGGGCCCTGCCCGCCTACACGCTGCCCACCGCCTGCTGGCACCGCTGGCGCTGGCTGCCCTGGTATTACCCCTGGGCGGCTGCTTTTATGCCAATACGGCTCAGGCGCCGATTGCTACCACCTACCCGTACACCGAGCAACAGCGGATGCAGGCCGCCCACCACTGGGACGTCCTCGCCGGTCACGAAGCCAGCGGTATTCTCGGCAGCAATCTGCTGCGCCTGCGCGATATCTATATCAGCGGAGATAGCGACGTTCCCGAGGTGCATACCGGCGGCGAATTCAATCGCGGTTTTGAAGACCTGCTGACCAGCCGACTGGTATCCCGCGGGGCCAGCGTCACCACCGCACCGACGGCCAACAGCGTAACGCTCGAGTTTCATATCGAAGTGGTCAACCATCGGGATCGCGGTTTCGTACGACCACCCGCGGGCGCCTTTACGGCTCTGGCCGGCGGCGTTGCCGTCGCCACCATCCCCATCAACCAGTGGAGCGAACCGGCACTCGGGCTGATTCCCGCCGCCATTGGCGCCGATATTACCAGCGGCAGCTGGACCTATACCGGCAATGAAGAAACCATTATTACCGTGCAGGCCGTCGAAGACGACCGTATTCTCTACTCATCGTCCAACATTTACTATACCAACCGTGGCGACCGCCGGCACTATGAGCCCGAAGTTGTACCTACCGTTTCCGTTTCCGACTCCTGGTAATACCATGCTTCACAAGACTGCCTCACGCCACATTCTGTCACCCAAGCGCCTGATCAGCAGCGTCCTCATTGTAGCCGCTGCCCTGCTATTGAGCGGTTGCGGTACTCTGGGCCCATTTGCTACCGGCAACAATGCGTCGTCTTCCGACAAGCCTGAACCGAACCTGTCAGAGTTGGCACACAAGGCCGCCCGGCAAATGGTCAGCAGCAACTCGGACATGGCCCGCTACCAGCCCATGATTGCCGCCACCTTTGTCAATATCGATGACCTTTCCGAGTCCTCGACATTTGGGCGTATCAGCTCGGAGCTGGTGGCATCAGCTCTGTCGCGTCAGGGCCTCAGGGTAAGCGAAGTCAAGATGCGCGACAGCCTGTTCATCGACAAGCAGGTAGGCGAACTGATCCTCTCGCGCAAGATCAAGCGACTGAGCGAGCGCTATAATAGCCGTTCCATTCTCATGGGCACTTATGCCAGAGGAGAGGATTATGTCTACGTCAGTGCCCGGGTAGTACGCGCCCAGAATGCGCGCGTTCTTGGCACAGCCGACTTCCGCCTGCCGCTGAACAACAACATCCGCGCCCTGCTGGGCGGTCAGGAAGGCTGGTAGAAGGGCCTTGGGTCTCCTGACCTACCTGCTTTCCGACCTACTTAATCCGTTGGCAGCCGTTTTTCCCCTTTCCGTGCCATCGGCCCGCAGGTCGGTGGCACGTCCGCGCTAATACCGCCCCACCGCGTCTGCCTCAACCCTGAACTCGGAAATCATCGTCAAAGGGCAAATCGCCCCCCTTCCTCGAAAAATACCCCCAGACTGTGTGGGGCTTAAATCGCATGCCTCATGCCGACTTGACTCTCCCCGGTAGACCTTGCTCGCGGTTGGCTTTGCTGCGCCTTTGACACAGCTATTCACTGCCACGACCTACACCACAAGGCGCAAACGAAGGGGCCTGGAGACGCTCACCCGAAATTCTGCGAATTTTATACGCTGACTATTGACAGAATACGTTAAGCTTATTAAAGTAGAGTTACAAATTCACGGATCAGGAGAAAGCTCCATGTCCAATCGCACGATTACTGAAAACGATCGCCGTAACGCCGCGCGGCTCAAACGGCTCTACGAAGCGAAAAAGAAGCAGCTGAACATGACCCAGACCAGCCTGGCCGAAGCCCTCGGCATGAAGCAGGGCGCCGTGGCGCAGTATATCAACGGCCACATCGCCTTGAACTACGAGGCCGCCATCCGCTTCGCCCGCCTTCTGGAAGTCGACCCCTGGGACATTGACCCGGAGCTGGACGTGCTCAACCACACGCCGGGCAACACCGCTCGCGATGTCACGATCACCGTATTCTCGCTCGATGGCCCCCAGAAGTTGCCGCTGCACAGCGCCACTATCCGGTACAGTGGAGCGCCGGAACGGCTGATCGGGCTTGAGCCGCAAAGTGGCAACTACCGCCCTTTCCTCAAAAAAGGCGACCTGGCCGTTATCGACCGGTCTCTTGAGCCGGAACCCGGCGATGATGTTTACCTGGAGCTGAAAAGCGGGGAGGTGTTCATCGGTGCGCTGATAGAAGCCGGCGAGCGCGCTGTCCGCTTCACCAGCTACCAGGCGATGGACGATCGGGAAACACCGACGGACGAAATCGAGAACTGCATCCCCATCGTTGATGTCCAGCGGCCGCCGAAGGATCGCAAACGCCGCGATTGAACGACATAACCGCTGTAGAGCTATTGGAACGCCCGCACGGCATTCAGCCGGCGGGCATTTCTAATGCACGCCCACCCCAGTCTTCCTGACCGCCAGCCTGCATCATTGCGCAGGATCGGTAGACAAGCGTACAACGCTGCTTGTCACAACGAAATGCTGCCCAATGCGGCCGGAGCAGTGAATCGGAATGCTCAGAAAGCATCGGCCAGAAATACCTGAGCACATTCAAGCTGACAGCCGTTTCAATACCAAGCCGGCTATAAACAGTAAACTCGTTGTTTTCTATCTCAAACGTGCATTCTCTTAAGCGTATGCCAATGACCTTAATCAAACATTTCGGCATCGGCAAGCGTACCGCCGGCGAGGTCTTTATCCGATAATGCAAGCTCGACGCCGGCATCCGGCCAGGCAATGCTCAGGTCAGGATCGTCAAAGCGGATGCTACGTTCGGATTCGGGGTGATAGTAATCGGTAGTCTTGTAGAGAAAGTCCGCCGTTTCAGAAAGCACCACAAAGCCGTGGCCAAAACCTTCGGGCACCCACAGTTGGCGATTGTTTTCGGCAGAAAGTTCTACGCCCACCCATTGACCGAATCGCCGCGATGAGCGGCGAAGGTCCACAGCTACGTCCCACACCACGCCATGAGTGACACGCACCAGCTTGCCCTGGGGTTGTTCAAGCTGATAGTGAATACCGCGTAATACACCCTGACGCGAGCGCGAATGGTTATCCTGAACAAACTCGCGCTTGCAGCCGGTAGCCTCCTCAAAGGCCCGCTGGTTGAAGCTTTCCATGAAAAAACCTCGGGCATCGCCGAAGACCCTGGGCTCGAGAATTAAGACCTCCGGCAGAGCGGTTTTTTCTGCGTGCATTACATCCCCTCCTTTACCGCTTGCAGGCGGCGCTTGAGATACTGTCCGTAGCCGGTTTTCTTCAGCTGCTCAGCCGCGTTTTCCAGCTCGGCATCGCTCAGCCAACCCTGCAGCCAGGCAATCTCTTCCAGGCAGGCCACTTTCAACCCTTGGCGATGTTCGATGGTCTGCACATACTGGCTGGCCTCCAGCAGACTATCGTGAGTACCAGTATCCAGCCACGCAAAGCCGCGGCCCAGGCGCTCCACGCTAAGATCACCGCGTTCCAGGTAGGCATTGTTAATGCTGGTAATTTCCAGCTCGCCGCGCGCTGACGGCGTGACCGTCCGGGCAATATCAACGACGTCGTTATCGTAAAAATACAGCCCAGTCACCGCATAGGGTGATTTAGCCACTTCGGGCTTTTCCTCGATGCTGACAGCGCGACCGTCGGCATCAAATTCCACCACGCCAAAGCGCTCAGGGTCGTTGACCCGATAGCCAAATACCGTCGCGCCGCTGGACTGATCGGCCGCACGCTTGAGCTGGTCGGAGAAGTGCTGGCCGTGGAAGATATTATCGCCCAGCACCAGGCACACCGGCGAGTCGCCGATAAACTCTTCACCGATCAAAAACGCCTGGGCCAATCCGTCCGGCGTGGGCTGCACGGCGTAATCAAAGCGCACGCCAAAGGCCTCACCGCTGCCCAGCAGGGCCTGGTACTGGGGCAAGTCTTCCGGAGTGGAGATAATCAAAATATCGCGGATTCCCGCCAACATTAGAACCGAAATGGGGTAGTAAATCATCGGCTTGTCATAGATAGGCAACAGCTGCTTGGAAACCCCTCGGGTAATCGGGTGCAGGCGGGTGCCACTGCCACCGGCGAGAATAATGCCTTTGCGCTGCATGGTGGGTCCCTGTGGTTATTAAACAGTAATTTCTTCGAGCGTAAGCGTAAGCGCCTCACGCCAATCCGGCAGCGTCACGCCCAGCGCACTTTCCAGCTTACTGACGTCAAGCCGCGAATTCAGCGGCCGGCGCGCCGGCGTGGGGTAGTCCGCCGTGGCAATCGGAGCCACCGCCTCGGGGGTAATGGCAAGCGGCACGCCCAGCCTTGCGGCTTCCACAAAGGTCGCCCGGGCCACCTCACACCAGCTGGTCTCGCCGCGCGGTGCCAAATGATACACGCCGCTAGCCACGGCCGCACAGCCATTATGCCCCCAAGGCGCCAGCGCCAAAGCGGTTATCTGGGCGATCAGCCGTGCCGGCGTGGGCGTGCCGATCTGGTCGGCCACCACGCTTAGCGCCTCGCGCTCGGCGCCCAGGCGCAGCATGGTGTTCACAAAGTTCTTGCCCGGCGCGCTATACACCCAGCTGGTTCGCAAAATCAGGTGCTCGCTGCCGCCTTGCGCCACGGCTACGTCACCGTCGCGCTTGGTCGCGCCGTAAGTATTCACCGGCGCAGTGACGGCTTCTTCCTGCCAAGAGATATCGCCTTCGCCGCTGTAAACGTAGTCAGATGAATAGTGCACCAGCCACTTGCCATGGCGCGCGCAATACGCCGCCAGCTGCGCCGGAAGCTCGGCGTTGAGCCGGCGGGCAAACTCGGGCTCGTCTTCGGCCTTGTCTACCGCCGTATAGGCCGCGGCGTTAACGATCAAGCCTGGCGTGTGGCATTCAAGCCAGGCATCAACGGCGGCAGCATCGCTCAAGTCCAGCTCTTGGCGGTCAGGCGCTAGCACCTGACCCAGTGGCGCGAGCGAGCGGCGCAGCTCAAAGCCCGCCTGGCCGTTGCCGCCGGTGACCAGAATGGTTTTTTTACCCGCATCTGTCTTATCCGCCATTACAGCACCCCCAGCCGTTGGCCCTGATAGCTGCCGTCCTGCACCCGCTGCCACCACTCGCGGTTATTTAAATACCACTGCACGGTTTTGCGCAGGCCGGTCTCGAAGGTTTCTGCCGGGCACCAGCCCAGCTCGCGTTCGATCTTGCCGGCATCAATGGCGTAGCGCAGGTCGTGGCCCGGGCGGTCGGCTACAAAGGTAATCAGCTCGCGGTACGGAGCATCGCCTGGAGCCTGCTCGTCGAGCAGATCGCACAGAGTGTGCACCACTTCAAGGTTGGTTTTCTCGTTGTGGCCGCCGATGTTGTAGGTCTCGCCGCTGTAGCCCTCAAGGGCTACGCGGACAAGCGCCCGGGCGTGATCTTCCACGTACAGCCAGTCGCGCACTTGCTGGCCGTTGCCGTACACCGGCAGCGGCTTGCCTGCCAGAGCGTTCAGGATCATCAGCGGGATGAGCTTTTCGGGGAAATGATACGGCCCGTAGTTGTTGGAGCAGTTGCTCAGCACCACCGGCAGGCCGAACGTACGCTGCCAGGCGCGCACTAGATGGTCCGAGCTTGCCTTGCTCGCGGAATACGGCGAGCTGGGCGCGTAAGAGGTCTCTTCGGTAAACAGCTCTTCCGGGTCTTTCAGGTCGCCGTAGACCTCATCGGTGGAGACGTGATGAAAGCGGAACCCGGCGGCTTTTTCCGGCGCGCTTTGCTGCAGCGCCTGCCAGTAGGTACGCGCGGCTTCCAGCAGCGTATAGGTGCCCATGATATTGGTGTACATAAACGCCGCCGGGCCGTCGATGGAACGGTCCACGTGAGACTCCGCCGCCAGGTGCATCACCACATCCGGCTGATGTTCGGCCAGCACCCCCGCCATGGCCGCAGCGTCGTTAATATCGGCGTGTTCAAACGCATAGCGTGGGCTAGCAGCCACGCCGGCAAGCGACTCCAGGTTGCCGGCATAGGTCAACGCATCGACATTAACCACCGCGTGCTGAGTGTCGTTAAGCAAGTGGCGTACGACCGCAGAGCCGATA
Organism: Vreelandella jeotgali Hwa; assembly: GCF_000334215.1. Taxonomy (GTDB): domain Bacteria; phylum Pseudomonadota; class Gammaproteobacteria; order Pseudomonadales; family Halomonadaceae; genus Vreelandella; species Vreelandella jeotgali. The sequence continues at coordinate 11,537 of NZ_AMQY01000020.1, forward strand.
AAACCCGCCCCGCCGGTTACCAGAATTTTCACCTGTCAGGCTCCTTGGGAGTATATACGTTTTCTGTGTTCTATCTGGCCAAGGCGGCGCTGTTACCCTGACGCCTTAACTAGTGCTTTGCTGACGCCGAGCATGCCAACGTGCCAACCGCGGCTTACAAAAACGTTGCAGCGGCGCCTCCACATAGCGCCAGGAAAACCAGGCTAACGCCATGGATAAAACAACAGAGATAATAGCGGCCGGCACCGCTGGTAAAAGCGTCTGGAGCCACAGCGGTGGCAGGCTATGAAACAGATACACGCCAAAGCTAATGATGCCTAGAAAGTTAAGTACCGCAAGCCGCCCCAAAATCAACGGGCTGCGGCTAACGCACCAAAACAGGGCAGAATAGGCTAGCACCATGGCGCCACGATAGGCATAGGTTTCCCCGTAAAACACGGCCTGAACCAGTGTTTCATAAGTCGCCCCACACACTACTATGCCCACCATCAGCATGGCCGCCAGTAGCGTATAGCGATGGCGCATGCCGTTAGGGCTGAAATGCGCCAGATGCCCTAGCCAACCCCCCAGCCAAAACGCATATAAGTGCAAAGGCCAAACCAAGAGCTCTAGGTACCCGTTTCGCCACTGACCCAAGCCCAACGCAACTGCTGCCGCCGACATGATCATAAGCGCCAGAACCTGCCAAGCGCGCGGCACAAAGCGCGGCAAACAGGCCACCAGTGCAAAAAATGTAAAAAAAACCGGCAACGACCAGAAAGGCGGGTTGAGCGCAAAAACAGTCGCTTGGTCAGATGTCGTAAGCAAAAATGCCAAGTGGTGGCTCACCAGGACAGGCCATTCCTCCAGCGGAATCGTGCGTGCAAACAAATACACCAGTATGGCCAATAAATACGCCGGGTAAAGCCGCACCAAGCGTTTCAGCACATAATAGATACCGCGGCTACGCTCCCAGTTCAGCGCATAGTACCCGGCCACGACGAAAAAACAGCCCGTACCGTAACTGTAAAACGAAGCCGAAAAGTATGTGCCGGCATAGTGCGAGGTCATCACCAGCGCTGCCCCGAAGACTTTTATCAAGCTCAAAGCATTGAATAGCGCACGCGTCATGCCGGTTGCTTCCTCTCGGATCTATAGTGCCGCTTGCCAGCACTTGGCTTAGCGACACCAAGACACCTGCCATAGCTAATGTACTCAGTGCTTTTGGGGCAGCTCTTCGCTCAAAGCACGGGCATAGGCTCCGCGTGCCGTCTGTGTAATAGCAAGCTGGCGCCGAAGACGCTCGATTTCTTCATCGGTAACGCGCAGGTTGGCCGCCTGCTGGCGCGCCGTTTCGCTTAGCGCGTCCAGCTTATATTCGGTGCCGTCAATGGTAAGCGTTTGTGATTCCGCCATGTAAGAGCTCCTTGATGCAAAATACGGGCATTTAATCCGCTGATTCCTAAATTTGGGGCCGGCAGCGTTAAAAACAACCCCGTACCCCAACCGGCGCCCAGAAAAACCAGCCACCGGGCAAAAGCAAACCTTGAACCGCCCCGAGAATACCGGAGGCTCCAACTCTTGAGACAATGGAGCCATGAAACAGAGCAACCGTTATTCTCCGGAAGTGCGTGACCGTGCAGTCCGAATGGTATTCGAACACCAGGCCGATTACGCCTCGCAGTGGGCGGCGATCAGCTCGATTGCCGGCAAGATCGGCTGTACTGCCGAGACGCTGCGTCATTGGGTTCGACAAGCCGAGCGCGATCGCGGGCTGCGTGACGGCCAGACCACCGACGAGCGCGAGCGCATCAAGGTGCTTGAGCGCGAGAATCGTGAGTTAAAGCGCGCCAACGAGATCCTGCGCAAGGCCTCGGCGTATTTTGCCCAGGCGGAGCTCGACCGCCGACGCTAATCATGGTGGCCTTTATCGACGATTACCGCGATGTCTACGGTGTCGAGCCGATCTGCCGCGTACTGCCAATCGCGCCGTCGACCTATCGCGCAATTAAGACTCAACAAGCCGATCCCGCCCGGCAGTCGGCACGTGCGAAGCGTGATGCCGCGCTGCGCAAGGCTATCCGCCCGATCTGGGCGGATAATTTTCGGGTCTACGGCGCGCGCAAGGTCTGGCACGCGTTGCTACGAGAGGGTTGGTCCGTGGCGCGTTGCACGGTCGAGCGCCTGATGCGCCGGATGGGTCTGCAAGGCACTGTGCGCGGCCGCACGCCCAAAACGACGGTGTCCAATACGGATCAGCCGAGTCCGGCAGACCACGTCAAACGCGACTTTAGCGCGCCGCAGCCGAATCGTTTGTGGATCTCGGATTTTACGTATGTGGCGACCCGTAGTGGCTTTGTCCATGTCGCCTTCGTGATCGACGCGTTCGCACGGCGCATTATCGGCTGGAAAGTCAGCAGCGCGCCGAACACCACGCTCGTACTCGATGCCCTGGAGCAAGCCATCTGTGATCGCGTGCCCGGTCGCGAGGCCGCGCTGATTCACCACAGTGATCGCGGCGTTCAGTATCTATCGTTTCGGTATTCCAGGCGCCTGAACGATGCCGACATAACGCCCTCTGTTGGGCGCGTCGGCAGCTCCTATGATAACGCCACGGCCGAGACCGTGATTGGCCTGTTCAAGACAGAAGTGACCCGTCAATCCGGACCGTGGCGCAGCGTCAACGACGTCGAGTTCGCTACGCTCGAATGGGTCGACTGGTTCAATTATAGGCGCTTACTTGAACCGATTGGCTATGTGCCACCAGCTGAAGCTGAAAGCATGTATTATCAGCAAAGAACCGAGTCAGCCATCGCGGCGTGACTCAAACCCACGAGCCTCCAGAAAACTCGGGGCGGTTCATACCGTAGGTAGAGATCAGCTCCGTGAGGAGATTTAGGCGCGGCCAGCAGCGGCGAATGCGGCGCGCCTAAATCCTCCGAGAACACCACTAAGCGCTTTTGCCCGCGTGATATATAGTTGGCCAATACCTCAGCGTAGCTTGAGCCGCAAAGCTAGAGAATGTTAACAATTGATGGTGAGCGCTGATCCGGCCCATCATGGAAACCTTTGAGCATAGGTATGGTTCGGTTACTTCCACGTGATGATCAATGGCGTCGAATTGAGCCCCTTCTTCACGGCAAGGCTTCAGACCGTGGGGTGACAGCCAAGGACAACCGGCTATTCGTCGAAGCCTTCCTCTGGATTGCCCGGACAGGCGCTCCCTGGCGCGACCTGCCCGACGCGTTCGGACGTTGGCAGACGGCTTATATGCACTATAACCGCTGAGCCAGGAAAGGCGTATGGCAACAGATTTTCGACACGTTAGCCGATGATCCCGACCTAGAGCAGCTGATGACCGATGGCAGTATTGTCAGAGTTCATCAGCAGGGAGCGGCAAAAAATGAACTGCACCCCGAAAGTTGGACATCATCCAACCTTCGGGGTGTTTTTGATGGCGAAATATGACGAGAGCTTCAAGCTGCGGGTTATTCAGCAGTGTTTACGCGAGGACATCAGCCAGGGGGAAGTGGCTCGCCAGTATGGCGTGGATGTGTCCACCATCCGGCAATGGCTGGCAACCTATCGACAGCATGGCGTGTCGGGCCTGCGCAAGAAGTACAGTCACCACAGTGCGGCCTTCAAGCGGGAGGTGCTTGAGCGAATGTGGCGGGATGGCTTGTCACAACGCCAGGCTGCGGCCCTGTTCGATATCCGTGAGCGCAGCGCTATTGGCAGATGGGAGCGTCAGTACCATAGTGGGGGTCTGACTGCCCTGGAACCTCAGCGCAAAGGACGCCGCCCAATGCGGCTGAAACCATGTACTGGAATGCTCAAAACGCCGTGGCCAAAAATGCTTGACCACTACACTATCTAAAAAAGCTCGATGCCTTGATCCAGGCAGAGCAGGACGTCGCGCGAGGCAAAAAGCGCAAGTCGTCCAGGGATTAAGGCATGAGCACCCCCTCGCCTTGCTGCTGCGAGCGGCCGGTCTCTCGCGCAGCACGTTTTACTATCAACGCAAGGCCCGGAACACCGGTGACAAAGACGCGGCTCTGAAAACGCATATACGCCAAATCTACGACCACCATCGGGGGCGTTACGGTTACCGTCGCATCACCGCGGCCTTGAAACAGGCGGGCGAGACAGTCAACCACAAGACCGTGCAGCGACTGATGAAGAGTCTGGGCCTGAGGTCACTGGTACGCCGAAAACGATACCGACCCTATCAAGGAAGCGTAGGACGAATCGCGCCCAATCTGCTCGATCGTCAGTTCCAAGCACAACGTCCGAACCAGAAGTGGGTCACCGATATCACGGAGTTCAGCGTCAACGGCCAGAAGCTCTATCTATCGCCGGTCATGGATCTCTATAACGGCGAGATCGTGGCCTACCAGACCGGCAAACGCCCCGTGCTCTCCCTGGTGATCGATATGATGCACAAGGCGTTGACTCGGTTGGAGCCAGCGGACAAGCCGCAGCTGCACTCCGATCAAGGCTGGCATTATCAGCATCCGGCTTACCGGCGCTTGCTGAAGGAGCGATCCCTGATTCAAAGTATGTCACGTAAAGGCAACTACCTGGACAATGCAGCGATGGAGAGCTTTTTTGGCACCCTCAAGGCCGAGTACTTTTATCTGAATCGGTTCGAGACGCTTGAGCAACTGCAGCGAGGACTCGACCACTACATCCACTACTATAATCACGAACGCATTAAGTTGACGCTAAAAGGCCTGAGCCCTGTGCAGTACAGGACTCAGGCCTTGGGTGCCAGTTGAATGAACCGCCCAACTTTATGGGATCAGTTCACAAGCGGTGCTGGGTGACAAGGGATATGATTCGATGGCTTTACGAGCCACCATTCAGGCCGTGGGGGCAGAGTCAGTGATTCCTCCCAAAAGGAATCGCCGGGCACGCATCGAAGTCGATTGGCACTGCTATCAGGACCGCAATCTGGTAGAAAAATTCTTTCAGAAAATCAAAAAATTCAGGCGGTTTTCTACACGTTATGAGCGACTGGCAAGAAATTACCAGTCAATACTCTGTCTTGTATCAGCCATTATATGGCTGACCTAATTGTTAACGTTCTCTAGTTCTGGTCACCAGGCTGAACCGAACCGGTATTATATTTCTCTACGGACGTTTTACTCATTAAACCTGAAAGATCACGGCTCAACTTGGAGCCAAATCGCATAGACCGCTTCTCAATCAGGTGCCAAGATGCCCACCCCAGCAATAAGGCAACTATCATCGCTCCCAACTGGTTAAATCTTAGCCCATAATCCACGAAAAAATAAGCGAAAACCTGCTGGGTAGGCCATCCCCACAAATAAACCCCGTAAGATACGTCGACTTTAGGCTTTAATGCAATCACCATTTCTAGCCCGGACAGGTACAAGATACTCAAGAAAAACGCAGCGTAGAAAAAATAATAGTTAAACGCACTGGCATCTAGCATCCAGTAAAGCCCCCAGGCGCCAACACACAGTGATATACTAATAGTAACTCTATCTTTCCACAATGCCAGTAGAGCACCAAAAGCAAAGCACGGCGCCAAAGTAATCACCTCGGCGTTATCTGGCAACCAGGTAAAAAGTATCGTATTGCCCAGCGCGGCATCGACCAGTATCAGCAGAAAGACAAAAGTGGCAGCAGGCCTGACATCCAGAACTCTAAGCAGAAAAAGGCACAAAAGAATGATGTATGCTGCGACTTCATAGGGAATTGACCATAAAGATCCGTTCACCGCACTTCTGGTCATATCCTCAAATACGCCAGGCAAAGCGTAACGTACGCTCATTAGCCCGGTGTGTGTAACATAGTCATGCATTTTCTCATGCATAAAATAAGTGCCTAACGGCAAACTGGTAAACAACGACCCGAGCAACAGAGAACTTACCATCAGCACGACGATAAAAGCAGGCCATATTCGGAACGTCCTAGAAATAACGAACTGAAATACATTTCGCTTCCCCATCAGACTGTTCGTCACCACCAGCCCACTCAAGAAAAAGAAAACCTTAACAGCAAGAGACCCCGAGTAGTCAAAACCCAGCAGACGACCTATAACATCACTTCTTCCAGGATTTGGCAAAATAGCATACGCATGACCATAAATAACCAATAACGCCGCAAGAACTCTGAATATATCCAGATTGTTGTTTTCTTTTTTGAGTAATTCCCGCAATAGCATGCTATTACCTCTTAGGGGGGGGGGGGGGT
>NZ_AMQY01000021.1 GCF_000334215.1 Vreelandella jeotgali Hwa
GGGGGCGGGAGAAGCCGTCGTTTCCGAAATAACAACAACAACCAGTGTGCGGCCAGCAAGGGGACCCGTACCACAACGCAGCATTTTGTCACACAAATGGGTATTTTTTGCGACACAGTACCCTGCCCAATATTTTACATCAACTCATAAGCCGTACAGTCACAGCATTGAATCGCGCAACCACTGGCTACCACAACGCCTCCCAAAGCGCTGCGACCAGATGTTATTGCGTGAAAGTGACAGCTTCTGGCGATATCGGTAGCGATAATCTCAAGATAGCGACCCAGGGGCACCATAGCCACTTAATCAGTACCCTCAGCCCCACCGAGTAGCGGCCCGCGAGCTATCGCAAGCTCGCGAGCGGCAGCAGGCGTGAAGATTCGCCAGCAGCACGGCGGCTACGGTTTGGCCTGCGGCAAAATGATAGCCGTCTCGGGGAAGCTGGCACATATGTCCGTGCTGACGGGGAGACAAAGCAATCCATTGAGGCATGTCGCTCTCTTCATTTATCAAGTGAAACGAGAAAGGCATCATACTACCAGCCTGACGCCGACCGAATACCCTACCGCCGGTATGCGCGGGCATTTCAGGCACAATTACCGTAGAATTCAACTTCTTTACGCCCACGTTGACCAGTACCGGAAGCGCCTTATGATGCGGCATGTCATCCAGCTGATGCGCCCCCACCAATATCTCAAAAACGGCTTTGTGTTCCTGGGCCCTCTGTTTGCCCACCAGTGGAGCCTGATAACGCTGGGCCAAGCGCTGCTGGTCTTTATCGCCTTTAGCTGCATGGCAAGCGCCGTTTACGTTTTGAACGACCTCTTGGACGTCGCGGCGGACCGTGAACATCCCGTCAAACGCCACCGGCCGCTGCCCAGCAGTGCCATCTCCCCCAACTTTGCCAAGCGGCTGCTGACGGGGCTGGCGTTGCTGTCGCTTGGGGTATCGCTGCTGGTCAGCCCCAACGTGGCGCTGTGCGTCGCCGCCTACCTTGTGCTCAACGTGTTTTACTCCTGGCGGCTCAAACACGTGGTGATTCTTGACGTATTTTTGATTTCCGGCGGCTTTATGCTGCGCATACTCGCCGGCACCGCCGGGCTGGGTATCGAGCCTTCTGCCTGGCTACTGCTCTGCGGGCTGATGGTGACGCTGTTTTTGGGCTTTGCCAAACGCCGCGCCGAGCTTTTAGTCCTGGAGAACACCCACGCCGACCGCAACCTGACCCGGCGCGTACTGGATGACTACAGCCCCGCCATGCTGGAACAGTTTATTGCCGTCACCGCCGCCTGCACCATTCTTACCTACGGGCTGTATACGGTGTCAGCACAGGCCGTGGCCGTCCACGGCAGCGATAACCTGATCTACACGCTACCCTTTGTGCTCTACGGCATTTTCCGCTACGTGTTCCTGCTGCATCGCCGCGCCAAGGGCAACGACACCGCCAGAGATCTGATGCAAGACCCGCACCTGCTGATAACCCTCGGCGCCTGGCTGGCCTCTACCCTCTGGGTGCTGACATGACCCAGCGATCGCTCAAGGCCTGGCAGCTACGCGCGCTGATCATGTCCATCAGCGTCGCCATGGCCGGCTATCTGGCCGCTTCGCTTTGGGGCGGCTGGCAAGAAGTGGCCCGTGCTTTTGTGCAGGTGGGCATAGCGGGCACTCTACTGGCGCTGGCACTTTCGCTTGTGAACTACGGGCTGCGCTTTGTGCGCTGGCAGCTCTACTTGACGCAGCTGGGGCACGCCGTTGCCTGGCCCACCAGCCTGCGCATTTATCTCAGCGGCTTTGCGCTGACCACCACCCCCGGCAAGGCCGGCGAAGCGTTTCGCGGCGTACTGCTCAAACCCCACGGCGTGCCCTACCCGGCAACCTTTGCCGCCTTTATCAGCGAGCGCCTGTCCGACCTGGTGGCAGTTGTGTTGCTTACATTATTCGGGCTGGCCCACTACCCCGAGGCACACGCGCTGATACTCGCAGGCGGGCTGGGCATCGTCGTGGCGCTGGCGTGTATTTCCAGCCGCGGGCTGCTCTCGGCGGTATACCGCTACGCCACGGCCCGCCGCGGCAAACTCGCCGGCCTGCTCGCGCAGCTGGCCGACATACTGCTGCGCGCTCGGCGCTGCCACCGCCCACACTTACTCGTGCTTGCCAGCTTACTCAGCCTGGCTGCCTGGAGCGCCGAAGCGCTGGCCTTTTACTGGATACTAGGCTGGCTGGGGGCGGACGTCAGCCTGGCTTTCGCCTGCTTTGTCTATGCGCTGGCCATGCTTGCGGGGGCGCTAAGCTTTCTCCCCGGGGGGCTGGGCAGCGCCGAGGCGGTCATGGTATCGCTACTGGTAGTTAGCGGCATGGCCACGCCCACCGCCGTGGCCGCCACGGTGTTTATTCGCCTGGCGACTCTCTGGTTTGCCGTAGCGCTGGGGCTTTGCTGCCTGATGCGCAGCCGCCACGACACAGCCACCACGGAGACCACGCCATGACCCCGCTTTCCTGGAACCGGCTGCCCAAGGTCACACCAAACGCCACCTACGCGCTAACCCAGCGCGGTGCCGGCGTGCCTGACCGCCTACCGCGCCCGCTGCTGGCCCACGGCAACGGCCGCAGCTATGGCGATGTCTGCCTCACCGAACACGGCACCCTGCTGTTAACTCGGGGGCTGGACCGCTTTATTGAATTTGACCCCGAGCGCGGCATTTTACGCTGCGAAGCCGGCGCCACCCTGGCCGACGTGCTGGCCCTCACCGTGCCTCAGGGCTGGTTTTTGCCCTGTACGCCGGGCACGCGCTGGGCCACCGTGGGCGGTGCCGTGGCCAACGACGTGCACGGTAAAAACCACCACGTAGCGGGAAGCTTTGGCCACCACGTACGCCACCTTACCCTGTGGCGCAGCGACGGCAGCGTTATTCACTGCGGCCCAAGCGACCCCGGCGGCTGGTTTGCCGCTACCGTCGGCGGGCTGGGGCTTACCGGCCTGATTCAGCAGGTAGAGCTACAGCTGATGCCCATCCACAACCCCTGGCTGAATATGGCCTCTTGGCGCTTTACGAACCTGGACGCCTTCTGGCCGCTGAACCGCGAGGCAGAGGCCAACTGGCCCTACACCGTGGCCTGGATTGACTGTTTGGCCCGCGGCAGCGCCCAGGGGCGCGGCATTCTCATGGCCGGCCAGCACGCCCCCGCCCAGGCGCGGCTGCCAAACTTCAAGGAAAGCCGCAAACGCATGCCCATCGACCCGCCTTTTTCGCTGGTTAACGGCATCAGCCTGCGGGCCTTCAATGCGCTGTATTACCGCCAGCCGACCCACCCGGCGGGCACGCTCAGCCACTACGTGCCGTTTTTTTACCCGCTGGACGCCATCCAGCACTGGAACCGGATTTACGGCCGGCGCGGGTTTTATCAATACCAGTGCGTCATCCCTCCCGAGGCGGCCGAAAGCGCCACCGCCGAGCTGCTGAACGCCATTGCGCGACGCCGGCAAGGCTCGTTTTTGGCCGTGCTCAAAACCTTTGGCCACGCACCGGCGGCGGGAATGCTATCCTTTGCCCGCCCGGGCACCACTCTGGCGCTGGACTTTCCCAACCGCGGCCGCGCCACGCAAAGCCTGCTGGCCGACCTGGACACCATCGTCAGCCAGGCAGGCGGTGCGCTGTATCCGGCCAAGGATGCCCGCATGCCAGCAGCGCTGTTTCAGTCCGGCTTTCCTCAGTGGGAAGCCTTCAGCGAGTTTATTGATCCCGGTTTTTCTTCCCGTTTCTGGCAGCGAGTCACTCCATGAGCCTTTTCTCCTTGCGCCCCGCCAAACGCCCGCTGCGGCGCGTCGTGCTGCTGGGCGCCACCTCGGCGATTGCCGAACAGGTCGCCCGCCGGCTGGTCGCCCAGGGCGCCTCGCTTTACTGCGTGGGCCGCCAGCCGCAAAAGCTCGACGCCCTGCTCGACGACCTTAACGTCAGAGCCGGCAGCGCCCAGCGCATAGACGGCAGCTGCGCCGATCTGACCGACAGCGCCCGGCATGCCGAGCTGATCGACGCCGCCGAGCAGCACCTGGGCGGCATCGACGCGGTGCTGATCGCACACGGCACCCTGCCCGACCAGCAAGCCTGCAGCGCCGATGCCAACACCGCGCTGGAGCAAATTAACACCAACGCGCTCAGCGTGATCAGCCTGCTGACCCACCTGGCCAACCGCCTGGAACAGCAGCAGCACGGCGTGATCGCGGTGATCGGCTCGGTAGCCGGCGACCGCGGCCGCCAAAGCAACTACGTGTACGGCGCGGCCAAGGGCATGGTGGCGATATTCCTGCAGGGGCTACGCAACCGCCTGGCCGGCGCCAACGTGGCCGTAGTGACCATCAAGCCAGGCTTTGTCGACACCCCCATGACCGCCGGCCTGAACAAGGGCGGGCCGCTGTGGGCCACTCCCGAACGGGTCGCCCAGGGCATTGTGCGCGCCATGCACAAGGGCGCAAACGTCGTTTACCTGCCGTGGTTCTGGCGCCCCATCATGCTGATTATCAAGCACATTCCCGAGGCGCTGTTCAAGCGCATGTCGCTATGAGCCGGGAAGCACCTGCACAGCACCCCATGGCCTTTTTCGACTTTGACGGCACGCTGACACAAGGCGATACGCTGATGCCGTTTCTCCGCTTTGTCGTCGGAACGCCGGCTTACTACGCCAAACTCGCCTTGTTGAGCCCGGTGCTGGGCGCTTACCTCGCCGGCCTGCTGCGCAACGACGTGGCCAAGCCCATGGTGCTCAAGCGTTACCTTGCCGGCTACGCCATGGCCGAGCTTCAAGCGCTGGGCCAGCGCTTCAGCAATGAAGTTCTTCCCGACATGCTGCGCGAACACGGCATGGCCAAGCTGCGCTGGCATCAGGCTCAGGGGCATGAGTGCGTGCTGGTCAGCGCCTCGCTGGACGTCTACCTCAATGCCTGGGCACGCCAGGCCGGCTTCTCTCGCGTGGTGTGCAGCTCACTGGCAGCCGACGCCGCAGGCCGCGCCACCGGCAAACTTGCCGGGCGCAACTGCCACGGCGCCGAAAAAGTCCGCCGCATCGCCCCGCTTATCGCCGCCACCGCGCCGCCTACTACCTACGCCTACGGCGACACCCGCGGCGATATCCCTATGCTGCAGCACGTGGATACCGGCCTGATGCTTCGCCAAGGCCCCCGCTGGCAGCGAATTCCCCATACGACACCGTAATATGCGCCAGTCAACTACACACAGCCTTCCCATGCCCCACGCCCTGACACCCCGCGCGCTGCTATTTCCGGCGGTCACGCTGGTTCTCTACCTTGCCGCTACGGGGTACCTGCTGCTGAGCGGCCACCTACACGAAGACGCCTATATTCTCTACATCTACGCCGAGAGTCTGGCCCAGGGCAACGGCATCGCCTACTTCCCCGGTGGCCCGCCGGCCGAAGGCGCGACGGACTTCCTCTGGATGGCACTGCTGGCCGGCGCCCACTATCTGGGGCTGGACGTAGCCGTCGCCGCCGGCCTGTTCAACGGCCTGGGACTGGGGGGAATCGTCTTTCTCGCCGGGCGGCTGCTGGCACCGGCATGTCACGGGCGCGGGTGGTACCTGGCCAACGCCGTGCTGGTGGCCGTGGCGCTCTGCTCCCAGGTGGCCCAGGCCTCGCTGGCCGGCTTTAGCACGGCGTTTTACGGCGCTTTTGTCGCCGCCACGTTTTATCTGCTGTACACCCGCCCCCGGCGCGGGCTGCCCTGGGTACCGGTGCTGGGGATTACGCTGGGGCTGCTGCGCCCGGACGGCGTACTCATGGGCGTGACCGCCACGCTCGTTGGCCTGTACCTTGCCTGGCACCAGCGCATGCTCAAACCCTACCTGACCGCCGCGCTGGCAAGCGCCGCCGTAGGCATCGCTTACTTTTGCTGGCGCTACGCCTACTTTGGCCACCTGCTGCCGCTGCCGCTTTACGTCAAAAGCACCTCAGTCACCACGCTGCCGGGGCTGTCACCGCACCTGGACTGGCTATGGGCCAACCGGCTGCTGGCCGTGCTCGCGCTGGCGGGGCTCGCGCTAAACGCCGGGCGGCGGCGCATGCTAACCGCCGCCTTGCCGGCGGCAGCGCTGCTAGCCGCCTTTTTGTTTGCCACCCAAAGCCAAAACGCCGCGTTTCGTTTTCAGGCGCCGGCCACCGTGGTGCTGATGCTCTGGGCGGCCCTGCTGCCCGCCGCCATCGCCGGCCTGCGGCAGCTGGCTGCCAGGCCCCGCCGGCTGCTGCAAGCCGGCGCTGCCGCGCTCGCGCTGGTGTTTGCCGGCGGCCAGGCGCACAGCGCCGCCGGCATTATCCGTGCGCTTCAGGGCAATCAGTACATTTACTATTTTTCCTACTATCTCAATGAATACCTGAGCGCAGACACCACCATCGCCCTCACCGAAGCCGGGCGCTTTGCCTACTGGGCCAAGGGCAAAAAATACGACCTGGTCGGGCTCAACACGCCGGAAACCGCCATTCACAAGCCCTCGCCGGACTACCTGGAACGGCTCGACCCCGACCTGATCTTTACCCATACCGCCGCCATGGCCGGCTACGAAGACGTCTGCACACAAGACGTATGCGAGCTAACCCCCGCACAGGCGCTGGCAGGTGCCCGCCACCCTCTACGCTGGCAAGACGTCAGCTACGGCGTGCAGCGCGCCCCGCTGGCGGTACTCAAACACCTTGAGCAACACCCCGAGGCCTACCGCGTTTTTGCAGTGCGCTACTACACCCGGCACGAGCATCTGTACCTGGTGAAAAAAGACGGCAGTATCCCCCTCGATGACTTTATTCGCACCCTGCGCTACAGCTTTACCGAGGATGCCGTGCGCTCCTACCTGGAGATGAAACGGACCCCCGGCTTTAGCGGCGTGTTTGAGTAGGCCTGACGGCTATTCGCCCCGCCGTTAGCCGGCAAAAAACGCCAGCGCACCGCTTAACCTTGCGACCAGCGCTGGCGTGATATCAAAGCTTGTCACCACGCCCAGCGGGCCGCTAATGAGCCCCAAAGCCACCACGCCAAGCGCCCAGCGCCGCTTTGCCTCCAGGCAGGCAGCGGCCTTGAGGCAAAGCGTAGGTTTGAGATAACACAAAAGGCCAAACACCAGCATCAGGTTAGTTAGCACCAGCGCCCACCAGCGAAAATGATCGTGCCCCAGCGGGTACAGCGCCAGCGGCGACAGCGCCGATACCAGCCACAGCCACGCCCTGGGCGAAAGCTCCCCGCGCACTGCCGCCAGCACCTTCAGGCTTAAACCGCCAAACGGCAGCAGCAATAGCGCCAGCGCCAAATGGTGCACCAGACGCCGGCGATTAAAGCCTTCTTCCAGGGTGCGCTGAATGTTTTCTTCAATGCCGGTGCGGTGCACCACGCTAAGCGAGCCTTTGGTCACATGCTCGCCGTGCATGGCCTGCATATCGGCCAGGTGCGCGGCCAGCGGTCGGGCCTCGTAGGCACCGTGAGTAGACACCCAGTAGGTTAGCCCCACCAGCGCCGCCAATACCGCCCCTTGCGCCCACACCGCCGGTCTTGCCGAGTCTCGGTAATGCCAGGCCATCAGCGTTATCGGCATGATCATGAAAAACGCCGCCTCGTGGATCAGTATCGCCGTCGCGTTACCCCCCAGTACCAGCGCAGCTGCCAGCCCACGGCCAAGCATCCGCTGGCGGCTCAATGCCAGCAACAGGCAGATGGCCAGGGTATACACCACGACATCGCTCCGGCCTACATCCAGTGCAAAATGCCCAATCGTTGCCGGTGAGGCCAGCGCCACCATCAGCATCAGTAGCATGCCCAGCCGCCTGTCCTGCCGGTGCCAAATACGCACCCAAAACACCACCATGGTAGCGGCCAGCACACCCAGCAGCAGATAAGACACCACGCCGGCCTCAAAGTAAGACAAAGCGCCGGGAAAAGCCGACAACATCGTGCCCAACAATCCACGCTTGACAAAGCCCTCGGCGTAAGTAAAAAGAAGCTGGGTATAGTTCCAGTCGATCAGCGCACTCCGCCCGCTAAAAAACAACACCGGTGTTGCGCGCCACCAGGCGGCTACTACCGCCGTCGTTACCACACACGCCAACACCCAGCTCGAGCGCCATCTCGCGCTCGGGAATCTCCCGCTACTTTTTTGCATGACTGTCATCCCGTTTTGCTGTCAAGCACCGCCGCGGGCATCATAGCATCCCTGCGTTACTGCATGCCGCAAGACGGCATGACACCTCGTGACCTCCTTGCCGTACCGGTACTGGCGGAGCCTTCGCGCTGAAGGTCTGCGTTTACACTCGGTTTTTGGGTGCTTCCTACGGGTCAGGTGTTGATCGCCGGTTTTCCCGTAAGAGCTCAACTCAATTGAACGAAGCAGTGTAGTGGCTGAAGTGGACCCCAAAATTTGGACAGGTGCCCAAGCTCTGATTCACCATCTCCATGAGGAGACAAATCATGAGCAAAAAACGTAATCATTACAGCGCATCGTTCAAGTCAAAAGTCGCTCTGGCCGCCCTCAAGGGCGAGCAGACCACGTCTGAAATAGCCGCTCGCTTTCAGGTTCACCCCACCATGGTGAGTACATGGAAGCGGGAGCTGCTGGAAAACGCGACCGACCTCTTCGAGGGCGGGAAAAAGACGAAAAAACCGTCCAACGAGCCAAGCAGCGACGAGCTTTACCGCGAGATAGGCCGACTGACGGTGGAACGCGATTTTTTATCGCGCAAGCTCGATCAGTAAGCCGTCAACACCGATTGACGATGATCGAGCGTGGCCACCCCCAGGTCAGCACTTCACGCCAATGTGAGCTGCTCAAGCTGAGTCGCTCCTCGGTGTATTACATCCCGCGTGCGCCGCGTCAGGAGGATCTCGACATGATGTACCGGCTGGATCAACAGCACCTGGAAACGCCGTACTATGGCTCTCGCAAGATGCGGGTTCACCTGCAGCACCAGGGCTACCGGGTGAATCGGAAGCGGGTGCAGCGCCTGATGCGCATCATGGGGATTCAGGCGGTGTATCCGCGCCCGAGAACCAGCATCCCGGGCGATGGGCACAGGATCCATCCATATCTGCTGAAAGGCCTCAGGATAGATCGGCCCAACCAGGTGTGGGCAACGGATATTACCTATCTTCCGCTGGCTCGGGGCTTCATGTATCTGGTCGCCATCATCGACTGGTACAGCCGCAAGGTGCTGTCCTGGCGGGTCTCCAACACCATGGACACGGACTTCTGTATTGACGCGCTTGAGGAAGCGCTACAACGCCACGGAACGCCGGAGATCTTCAACACCGACCAGGGCGTTCAATTCACCAGCGATGCCTTCACCGGTGTGCTCAAGGAGCATGGCATCCGTATCAGCATGGACGGCAAGGGCTGCTACCATGACAATATTTTCGTGGAACGGCTCTGGCGTAGCGTCAAGTACGAATGCGTCTACCTCACGGCCTTCGAGGACGGCCATCACTTGAAGCAGGCGCTCAGCCGATATTTTCGGCATTACAACCGGACTCGGTATCATCAGAGCCTTGATTACCACACGCCGAATCAGGTGCACTACCAACAGGTCACGACCCTGGCAGCTTGAGCCGGGAATACAGCCGGATCAGAGCTTAAGGGCGCCTTCAAGCTGTCCAACTGATTGGGTCCACCTCACCCACCCAAGGGACATGGCTCGTTATAGATCGCTTAAAGAGGGCCGATCAGTCCTTGAACACGGCTTCCAGGCTATCAGCCTTCAGGATATTTTCTGTCCATTTCTTCAGCTGATCATTACTGGCGGCATCAATACGCTGCTCGGCCCAGTCTGGCACGCCATTAAACTTCAAGGTGATCAGGCTGCGCAGGCTATCAACTCGACCCTGCTGCACGCCTTCATTAACGCCTTCCTGACGCTCCCGCTTGGCCCAGCTTTCCAGATTGTCTGCCAACATATCTCGATCCTCCATCAAACTGCTCAACTTATCCGCGCCGACATCGGTACCCAGCCATTTCAAATGTCGCTTAAACCAGCGGGTGATGATTTCATCCATGCGTTCCTTGTGCGGGTGTGCCTGAATACTCGCCAGCATACGATCAACGGCGCTTTGTAGTGCCTCGTAGCCTGCCTTGGCGTTTTCTACCCCGAACACACCGCTCAACGGGCTATTACGTTCGGCCAGCTCTTCGTCGCTATAGCTGCGTTCTTCTACCAGATAATAGCGCAAATGTGGCTGGTAAGCGCGCAGAAAGCCCGGCGGCTTGGGGCGTACCATCTGATAGACGTCTTCTACCGCCGTCCAGGGCTGGTTGCCGTTATAGAGCACGATCGGAAATACCGGCGGAAGCCCCTTCCTTGCCGTGGTGACGCCGTTTTTGATCAGGTGATCATGGAAGCTGGCAACGTAGTGCATCATCCGCAGTGGCATGCGCTGATCCACTGATGATTGGAACTCCAGCAGGATATACAGGTAGACCCGCTGGGTGACGCCTTCCCATGTCGCGTCCACCGACCAGACCACGTCCTCGATTTTCTCTTCGTAGAGCGGCGTAATGTAGTGGCCGTTGTGCTGCTCAAGCGTGGAGAAATCCATCAACGCGGCAATCT
Source organism: Vreelandella jeotgali Hwa (assembly GCF_000334215.1). Lineage (GTDB taxonomy): Bacteria > Pseudomonadota > Gammaproteobacteria > Pseudomonadales > Halomonadaceae > Vreelandella > Vreelandella jeotgali. The sequence continues at coordinate 10,586 of NZ_AMQY01000021.1, forward strand.
CGCTCGGCGCAAAGCCGTCGACCAGCTGCTCCACCAACTCGGGGTGACTGAAGAGCTCTTTGTATCCGGTGTCGTGGTGATTGGTGGCCATGCGTGCTCCTGTACGTTGCCTCCATCATACCACATCGCTCATATCCGCTGAAAAACACGCTTCTCGGGGCATTTCAGGAGCCCTATCGCCGTCATGCGATGGATAACCTTCATGGCCGGTATCGTGGCTAAAAACGGGGCTCTCTACGCCCCCAATTCGTCACTGCACGCATTCCTCAATCAAAATCGAATGTTAGTTCGTCGTCATCCCCTTCCCCGAACATTTCGTCCAGGTTGGTCGGCGTCTGGCCACTTTGACTCTGGGCCAGCTGCGGGTATTTCCCGGCAATCGCGCCGTGGCGAAGGTTCGCCATGCTCAGCAGGTGGGCATAGATCAGCGGCAATAGTCCCTGGTCACGCAGCTCACCGAAAGTGTCCAATGACAGGTTGTTGAGCATCTTCTCGTCCACGGCTTCCACGCCGGTCAGTTGGCCGACTTCGCCGTCGTGACGCTTAACACGGATCGCGCGTTCCACGAGGATGCCGACCTCTCGCAGGGTCTTGACCATCTGCGCGGTGCGAGCTTCCTGCTGCTGCATCTGTTGGAGCAGGTCGATTCGTCCTTGCAGCGCGGTCCCCGGCTTGCCGTCCGAGGTGAACAGCGGTTGGCCTTCATCGCGGGTCAACTGCTCCGCCTCGGTGTCGAAGGCAATGGCCATTTGGTCGGGCTTTTCCTTCATCGCCGTTAAAGCAAACGGGTAGGCCCGCACGCGGCCCGGGACGTAGGTGGCGAGCCATTGACCATCGTCATCGACGTAGGCGTTCACGCCGTCCTCGATGCCCATCAGGGCCACCGGCAAGGCGCGATCTTTCAGGAACACCAGCGGATATTCACGGGCCACGTCGGCCATTTCCGTGTAGACCACGGGCATGAACAGCTCGCCGCCGGCAAAGCGGTAATCGGCAGTGGGTAACAGGCGCAGGTCGCTATGCGCCTGGTGCTGGAGGATGTGCGGTTGGCGGAACATCATCGGCTCCTTGTGTCAGGTGGGTGCGCAGGGACGTGGAGGATATCGCCGGGGTGCGCGGCAGGTATACCACGTCGCAGTGCGGTCGCAGGCAGTCAAACTCGCCCTGCCAGTCGTCGCCCATGACAAAAATATCAATGGCATGGTCGCGGATATCGCGGATTTTTTGTTCCCAGTGGTGTTCGGCTATCACCGCATCGACGTGGCGGATGGCGCTCAGCACGGTGTGGCGCTGTTCAAAGGGCAACAGCGCTTCCTTGTGCTTCTGCTGGTTGAAAGCGTCGGTGGACAGGCCAACAGTGAGATGATCGCCCAGGGCCCGAGCCCGTTGCAGCAGGTGGATGTGGCCGGCGTGCAGTACGTCGAAGGTGCCGTAGGTCAGAACACGGGTCATGTGCCTTCCGATGCCGTATCGGCGTCGAGGTGGCGAGCAAGCCGGGGCAACAGCGGGTCATCCGGCTGCCACTCTCGCATGCTGGCCAGGTAGCGTTGCAGCAGCGGAATCTTGTCGGCGTTCCAATCCTTGAGCACGCGTGTCCAGACGAAGTATTCCCGCAGGGGCGTCATGCCGGTGGCGTTGCGGTCTTCGGCGAAGCTGGCAAAGGCGGTGTCGAGCTGTTGCCACGGGCCGTAGTGCGCGGCCAGGAAGGCGTGGGGGTCCTGTAGTTGCCAGTAGAGCCCGGCTTCACTGCGCTGGGTATGCAGGTGGATGGGGGCAAAGCGATGGACCAGGTTGTCGTGAAACGGGACGCCTTTCATCCAGATGCCGGTGTAGGCGACATTGGCCTCGGCGTCGTGGATAAAGCCGAACAGGTCGATCACTATTCCGTCGCGGGAGAAGGCGCGGGGGTTGATGCCGGGGTACGTTCTGGGGGTCTCCGTCCAGCCGGCTTCCTGCATGACGACGATGGCGGCGTTCATTTCGTTATGCGGCAATCCCAGGTCCATGTCCTTGTCGTGGGGCATGAGGTGGCCGTCGCGTTCCAGTCCCAGCAGCGTGCCGAAGCACGGGAAGGCATGCACGCCGGCCTTGTGCAGGGCAGCAAGCGTGGTCCAGAGGGTCCGGGTGTTGGCCTCGATGTCGAAGGGCTCGGACGGGTCGACGTCCTTTGCGGGAGGCGGTGTTGCTGCCCGCTGTTCCACGGCCCGGCGGATCAGGGGGAGTGCCTGCTGGAGGTGGCCCTGGGCCAGCTCGAATTGGGCGTGGAGTCCCAGCGTGGATGATGTGCCCGGCTCCAGGCGGTCGAGCTGTTGCAGGCCCTGGCGTGCCTTCCCGCCGGAGCGGTTTTTGAGGGCGTGGTTGACCAGGGCTTTCCACAGCAGGGGTTCGTCGGGCAGGGCCGTCAGGCCCCTTCGGAGGATCTGTTCCACGGCGTCCGGGCGGCGGGCCTTTTTGAGCAGGCGCATCAAGTGCAGGTAGCCGGGCATGCAATGGGGGTCATGGTTAATCAGGGTAAAGTAAAGTGCGGCGGCTTCGTGCAGGCGTTTTGCCTTCAGCAGCTCGCGGCCCTTTTGCAGCAGCTGCGGTGTGGTGAGCGGAGTCAGCGAGTCGGCAAAGGCGTCCAGTGCCTCTCGCCCGGGGCTGGTGGCAGCAGTCATGGCGTTCCCGATATATCAGTCAGCGAGACGGGCGGTGTCTCGCGGGGCCTGTCGTCCATGCGGTGAGGGTCGGCAGGCACGGCAAACAATAAAAAAGGGGCGCCGGAGCGCCCCTTTATTGGTCATACGGTCAGGCCGTATGGGTAAGCACTGGGTGCTTAGGCGAAGTCGAAAGCGTTGTCTTCGACAGCTGTAACATTATCCACGCCAGTCAGCTCAATGGTCCCATCAAACTGATCTGCCGTTGCAGTGATCTCAACATTGCTGCCGCCGCCGCTCAGGGTGACAGCAACATCCTGCAAGCTGTCGACACCTTCAAATTGGCTGAAGTCCAGACGGTCCGCACCACCAGACTCACCTACATCAAAGCTTCCAATAGTAACATCGCCGATGTTCTCGCCAGTGAACTGGAAGGTTTCACGAACGGTGTTGGTTGCGTTGCTGTAGTCGAGTGCATCAGTAGAGCCGACGCCGTCGATGCCGGCATCGTTCAGCTGGATGGTGACCTCAGAGCCGAAGTTAGCCGCTGCTGCATTGATGGTGTAGTTCGTTTCAGCTTGGCCATCGAGAACAATCGTCGACAGACCAGCTACGTCCTCACCAACACCAAGGTCAACGTCGTATGCGACATCGCCGTCTTCACTGACGTCATTGAGCGTCAGGGATTCGAGCGTATCGTTATCGGGTGTGGCCTCGTTGGACACATCATCCAGCGTAACAGCATCTTCAGCGTTAAGAACGAGAGAGGAGACGCCTTCGCTTACGGACAAGTTGGGTGCAGCAGTGCCACCTACAGCACCTTCCGTGTTGATCGTCAGCTCGGATGCTGCTGTCGTGACGTTCAGTCCTGCGCTGCCAGATGCGTTTGCATCAACAGCGCCCTCGAATGTCAGTTCGTCAAGAGAACCGATATCAAGATTTGCATCAGTACCGGCAGAGCCGCCGCCGATTGCCAGATCGTCGGTGAAGCCAAGCGCTTGATAGTTACTAACACCATCCAGTGTCAGAGCGTTCAAGTTTGACTCATCGGCAATGCTACCCAGCAGCAGAGCGTTCTCACCTGCGCCCAAGTCAATGGCGTCTTGCGCATCCAGGTTCGTACCGTCAATGCGCAGCGTATCATCGCCGTCACCTAACGTGATGTCGTGATTAGCGGCTGCGTTGCTGGTCATGTCGAGGTCAATGCTGCCAGAGCCTGTCGTGGTGACAGTCGTCAAGGCTGCTGCATTCAGGTCAGTACCCGCGAGCACAACCTTGTTGTCACCTGTCAGGTCCAGCTCCAGACCAGTAATAGTGTCGTCCGGGCCGGAAGTGTTATTTGCTTCAACAGCCAGCTGCGCGTTCGCATTATCCAATGCTACTGCTTGGGTGTAGTCGGCATCGTCGAGGGCATCGTCTTGGTAGTTCATGGTGAACGTGTACGGCTGACCAGTAACAGGAGAGCTGTTACCGTTTTTACCGCCATTGATGACACCTGCTACTGCCGCATTTTCGACATTGTCAGCAGTCAAGTTGGCTTGCATACGGTCAGCCCAAACCTGCTCAACGCTGGTAACGTCTTTCATTTCAGCAGTAAGCGTGTTGGTGTCGGACGCGTCTGAATCAGCCGCCAAAAAGTAGAAGTTCTCTACATTGGACACGATGGGGTCAAGCGTCACAGAAGAATTGCCGTTAGCGTCCACTTGTGACTTCAGCGTATCGGTACCTTCGCCACCATCAACGCGGTCAAAGCTATCGAGAGTTCCCAGCGCTGCTTCAAACGTGTCGTCGTCAGCGGTGCCTTCAGCGACTTCGACACCCGCAGTGAGACTGCGTTATTCCCTGTCTCCCAGATGATTGTTTCTGCTGACTTTTCTCTCCATGTTTACTGCCTTCCTTGGTGCTGTCATCAAACTGTCAAACGAGCTGCGATTGACATATTTATTCTCTATACTGATACACCTTTATTTTCAGCGACTTGGCGCACTATATTCGTCATGAAATTGTAAAACACGCGTCACTTATTTCGGGTGGTATTTAATCGCATCGGCGGCATCCAGCATTGACGCTTCGGGCAACACTATTTTGACGTCGTTGTGCAAAACGTGTAGTTCCACACCCCTGTCGAAAAAGACCTGCATAACGTCATCGAGCGTTGACGTGCGAATCGATCGGTTTGCCTGTAGCTTTTCCAGTCGACTGATCGTCGGACGCGACACCCCGGAAGCCTCGGCCAGTGCCCCCTGGCTCATGCCAAAAAAGTTGCGCAATGAGCGGATGACAAGGCCCGACCGTTCGGTATGGGTAAGCGGCTCGACACTTTCACGGTTGTATTTTTCATTTTGAATCATTTAGGATTCTTCCTGAACACTCATGGGAACATTGAGACAACCATCATGCCACGAAAAAACCTGACGCAGAAATTCGTCAACAGCGCTCCCCTGCCGACCGGCAAGCAGCGCGAAAATTACTACGATACCGAGTGCCCGGGACTCTGCCTGGAAGTGCGGGCCAACAAGCGCTCGTTCCACCTTCGCTATCGCAACTATCGGACCAAATGGGTCCAGCGTCGCCTCGCCGATGCCAAAACGGTCAAGCTGACCGAAATGCGGACGCGTGCCAATCAGCTGAAGGGGCGTATCGCCCTGGGCGAAGACCCGTTCGAGGAACAGGCGGCGCTTCGAGATGTGCCGCGGTTCGAGGAGTTCGTCAACACGCACTACATGCCCTATGCCCAAAGCTACAAGCGCAGCTGGAAATCCGATGAAAGCATGCTGCGTAACCACATACTGCCGGCCATCGGCCGGTTGCACATGGATGAAGTGGCGCGTGGCGACATCGTCAATCTGATCTCGAAACATCGCCGGGCGCACAAGCCGTCCTCGACCAATCGAATCCTGATACTGGTCCGCTTCATCTACAACTGCGCGATCAAGTGGGAAGCGCACGGCGTCAACAGGAACCCGACCAACAAGATCGAGTCGTTCCCGATGAACAACAAGCGCGAACGCTACCTCACCAACGAGGAGGCCCAGCGACTGCTCAAGGCGCTGGATCAGTCGGATGCGCCCACGGTCAAATACATCGTGATGATGCTGTTGCTGACCGGCGCACGCAAAAGCGAAGTCACCCACGCGCAATGGAAGGATATTGATAGGAGCATGCGGCTGTGGCGGATCGAGCGCAACAAGTCGGGCAAGACGCGGTTCGTGCCGCTATCCAACGCCGCATTGAGGATGCTTGACCAGGTGCCCAGGTACGAGGGCTGCCCGTGGATATTCCCGAACCCCCAAACGCGCAAACCGTACGAGTTCATCTACGCGTCGTGGAACACGGCCCGTCGCCGTGCCGGCCTGGAAGACGTCCGTATCCATGACCTTCGCCACAGCTTCGCCAGTTTCCTGATCAACAACGGCCGGTCCATCTATGAAGTACAGCAGATTCTGGGGCACACGCAGATCACCACGACCGAGCGGTACAGTCACCTCAGCCGGGAATCGCTGCTGGAAGCCGCGGATGCGGCGGGCTCAATGGTCGGTGATGCTTCAGACGCCCTGGATCATGACACCCAATCGAACGCCGCCCCGATAGCGACTTCAAAAAACGAGCGATAGCTGTGCGCCTCGCCGCTGGCATCGAGACAGTGCGACTTTATCCTGCCCGAGTTGTAAACATAGTACGTGACAATCGGGCGCTCGCGTTCAAACCACGCCTCATCACCGAACACATCCAGCGCGTACTGTCTCAGCTCAAGCGCCTGTTCGCTTTCCGTGAAAACAGGCCCTCGACAAGCAACCTCCGCCGAAGCCCGAGTAAAAACCGGCGAATCAAAAAACGGCACCCTGGCCTGAAACGCGCCCCGGGTATCCGGCTCCATCATGATGCCCAGAACCGAGTCGTGCTGGGTATGGCAAAACCGGAACAGCGCGACGAAAAACGCCCAGGGGCTATCGACATGGAACGGAACAGCGTCAGCCCATCGACGCATTCCTTCCTCTGCAAGGGCCACGGAACGCGGGTTGCTGCCCCCACGCAACGCAACAGCCTCGATGGCATCCTGGACGGAACCGCCCTCGATAATGTCACGCATGCCGGCAAGCGTGGAACGCTCATAGGCCGCCTGAAAATCGTCGCCGCACCGGCCATCGCAATACGGCGTGGCTGATGAGCCGACAAGATCGTTGCCCGTCCGATCTTCGAGCGATACCCCAAGGTTCGGAAGAATGGTGTCGTAGAACTCGGGATACCGTTTATAGCTGGACGTCGTGTACCGAACAACCACATCACCAGGAGCCTCGGCGTGCTTCACCAGCGCAGCCGCAACGGCAACCGAGTCAATGTCGCTGGCACACTGAACGGCCACTTGACCGTCTGCCTGAGCCAGCACCTGCCGGGCCCGGGCATCCATGCACTCGGAAATCGACAGGCGTTCAACCGGCCCCTCGGACTGGTCCAGAAGCGGCTCGACAGGGAACGGCCATTGCAGGACACCGGACTGATCCACCGCCAGGCCGCCCAGAAAAGAGCCAATGGCGCTGAGCGCCTCGAAGTCCTGCTGGCCCTTGAACCGAGCAAGCGACGGGTTCCGTAAAACGTCAGGCGCAATCCAGGCTACCATAGAGTTCGCTCCAGCTGAGGCACCCTGTCGCTCCCCATCTGCCCATGAAAGAGGGCCCTTTCATCAACAAGCGATTGGGGGACGGGCTCACCGTTTTCGAGGTAGTAAAGCACTTCATTCGACGACGCCGACAGCATCTGCTGGGACCCCGCCTGACGAAGCAGGCTGGGCGCCGCGAGATGGGTGTTGATGCCAAGGTTGGCTTGCAGCCTGACGCTGACGCTCCTGCGCTGCTCAAGCTCAAAGTCCATCGGCTCGGAAAACGCAATAGCCGGCTCGGCTACCGGCGTGAAAAATACACAGCGGTCAAACGCTAGATCGGGCAGACCGCCCTGCCGGAATCCGGTGCCGCCCAGATACTGCCCCATATCAACAATGGTGACATCGAACGTCGTGTCGAAGTCCTCGTAGTTCCCCTGCTGGTCCGCTCGGGAAAACGTACGAGAGACCCCGGGGCAACAAACGGTGCAGCTATAACCCCTGGACCGAACGCCCTCCGCCAAAGCACCCGCTGCCTGTGACACCTGGGCCGAATACAAGGACCCCGACACCATTATAGTAGTCGGGGGATCAATCTCACCCGGATACAAAACCCTGCTATACAAGCCGACACCTCAATAGTCGTTTTTAGCGTAAACCGAAGCACTGACGCTCCCCCGGTGTTGTGTATACACCTGAAACCTGAGCCTGCTATTGCCCGAGTACGGGAGCCCGTCTATCACAAAGTTCATGTGCGGTTCAGAATGGTGCGTGCTGCACTGCTGGCCAGCACAAGTATCCGTACAGGATTCGTAGGTACTGTGCCCGGAAGACGCTGACCACCCGTAACCGGAACCAGTTTCGTTGCCTTCAAATATGCCGGTATCAACAATCTTGCTATACCCGTCATAAACCTTGATCGCAACTTTGTCGTAGGGTTTTTGCAAAGAAACATCGACCCTGCCGTCAATTTTTCGACGACGGAAACGACGGTAGTGGTTAGTGTCACGATAGTCGTAGCTGCGAATATCGACCCAGTCCGAGTAGGTATTGCCGTACGAAGAAAACCTGTCGTCCCATTGCAACAAGGACGCGGTGCCAAGATACGGTCTCCCGGCTTCCGTCGGGGAAACGAATGACGAGCCGGAAAAAAGCGACCCCTCTATGGTCGACCCCTTAATGGAAGACCCTTTAATCACACCGCTGGCTGTCATGTTGTTGAGCTTGGCGTTATTCGCCTGAAAATCACCGTTTTGCCACAAGGCCCAACCACGACTACCGTTCCTGAAACTCCGGGACTTCACATCACCGGAAAACTTCGCCGCTTCGGCAACGTGCAAGTTATCCGTATCCACAGCATTAGCCCTGATCTTGCCGGCGACAGTCGTGATCGGTCTGCCACTACTGTCCTCCAACTTGCCAATGGATATAGGCCCAAGCTGACCCTCCTGGATCGTTGCATCCTTGATCATGGCCGTTTTCATGTAAACGGTGCCGCGCTCTACAAAAAACGGCGAGGTTTTGGTACTACCGTAGTTATGGACAATGGCAAAACGATCGGCAATAACAGCAAAGTCCGACTGACTCCCGTCATTTGACAAACCAAAGCCGGAAATTTTATCTCCCGACTGCACCCGCAGCGTATACATGGACTTGACGGTGTCATCCACCTCGTCAATCTCGGTCGTCATCTCCCGTTTTACGGCAGCGATGTTCTTCTTGGACTTGGTCTGGACCTCGTTTATATCATTGGCCACACCTCGAAACTTGCCATCTACCGTCTCGGCACGAGTGTTCATGTCCCTACGAACTGACGACAAACCGCTCTCAAGATTCGATTGAACAGTGTCCACTGCACTAGCCGTCGACGTTATACGCCCATCGATGCGTTCGACCTCAGTATTGACCCTGCGAGTAACCGACGAAATAGACCCCTCAAGGTTGGCCACCTGCTTATCGACCTTCTCGATCATTTGCTCGTCGGCTGTCTTGCGCTCCTCGATCTCCTCGTACAGCCCTGTGTCCAGGTCGGTTATATCGCGCTCAATAACGTCAATGCGGGTATTGAGTTCGTCGGACAGCTCCGTCTCGGTAATCTCGCCCTCGATCCGGTCAATAACGTCGGATACCAGCGGCAGGACACTAGCCTCCTCGGGCCCCGTCAACGGACCGACGTGGTCAGTAACGGAGTGAAACCGGACCCAGTAGTAGTAGGTCGTCTCGTCCTTCTCATCGAGGACGTCGAAAAACGTCGACCCTTTGGACGTGGCCAGAAGCGATCGATCACTGCCGTCAGCCTTGGTGCCGCGGTATATCTCAGCGTAGGCCATCTTGAAGTGCTTGCTGGACAGGTCCCACAACAGGTTAATGCCGCCAAACTGGGGCTGAGCAATGAACCCCATCGGCTTGTCCGGGATGACCGTGCCATCAGGTTTCTCGTCCTTGCCCAGCTCGTAAGTCGCCCCCTTGCGAAACGCCCTGATGTCGAGGTCCGAATCGACCAGATCACGAAGTGTCACCGCCCTATCCATCGGGTCACCACGACGGCCCAACCGGACTTCAAGCGCCTCCTTGATGTCGTTCTGGGTGGTCAGCTGTGGTATGCGGGTATGGTATACGCGAGTTCGACCCATCAGGCACTCTCCAGACCGGACTGAGCCATGACGGCCCGGTGAACGTGGTTGTCGTCCGGCACCTTGACCCTCAACTTCCAGTGCGTGCCAAACATGCAGGGGAGCCGGTGGATATAAGCGTCGCCGACTTCAAACTCGAACGTCTGGTCGTCCTGGCCCGGGGAGCTGGCGATCACTTCGACCGGAACCGGGTAGCTGTCCGCCTCAAGCCGCATGGCGGAAAAACTGACCGGCGTTGAATGGAACACCTTGGAGACCCACTCGGCGGAATCACTGTTGGAAGACAGGTCCACTGTACGAATCTGCCCGTTGCGAAACGCGAAATAGTGCCGGTTGTCCCGAACGCTGAACGTCACGCTCCTGAAGTCACCGGGCGAGTACCCCATCTTGTGTTCGACGAAGCCGCCGTCAGTTGTGAATGACATCCATCGACCGTCCGCAGTGGAGAACACATAGCGCCCTTCGACGGAAAACGCCGTGCAGCCCTCGTCGACCAGATCAGCGACACCGGCGCGGTCAATGAACGACGCCGAAACCAACTGCCCCTGGGCCTGGGACACCGCGATGATGCCGTCCGGTGACATATACATGGCCACACCATCGACATCCACAACGGATTCCGGTGATAAGCACGGGGCGTTGATCGGTAATTCCCGAGGAATGGCAGAGCCCGGGTCAGTGCCCTCCGCCCAATAAGGACGGCCAGACGTCAGCACAAGCAGCCCATTGTTCATCGGCAACAGCTTCACCGGACTGTATTTGAGCGGGAAGCTGTACTCCTCGGGCCAGGCGTGCGGCAACTTCAGCTCGGAAAACCGCAAATGGTGCTCCAGCATGCCGGCCGCAAATGACGACGCCACAAGACAAAGGCTGCGCATCGCTCTCGGCGCCGGGTTCCAGTCCTCACTGACAAGCTGCTCGCCTTCCTCGCCAACAGGCAACGAGTCGCTGTGGGCCTTCTCGGTGATGGGAATGTCGATCAAAAACTGCCAGGCGCTGGACGAACCATCGTAGGAAGCTCGGTAAACACGGCGTAAGCCACCAGTGTAGTTGCCGCCGTGAGGATGCTGGCTAGGGAATCGCAAAGCCACCGAAAAATCCACGTCGTAGAACACGGTTACCGGATCAGACGGCGGGCTGGGCGGCCCTTCATGGCCGTACTTGTCGACAAATGCGTAGATGTAGGCCACGTCCACCTCGTCGGCGTCGCCGCCCTCATCCTCGGCCGTATCGTCACCGGAGCCGTCGCCGCCATCTCCAGAGCCGTCACCGGAACCATCACCGCCGGAGTCACCGCCGCCTTCATCGCCGCCACCGCTGGCGGACGTGCTGGCCGCCGAACTGGTAACGTCCGCACGGGGCGCATCGTCCGGCGGCTCAACACCCAAGCGATAGCTGATCGGATTGATGTTGAGCTGGCCAGGCGAATAGTTGTCGGTCGTGGAAAACGACGGGCCGCTGCCCGACATGAAATAGACGCGCCCCCATTTGTCCGTCACCTCAAGCGGGGATGGAAACGCCTCGGACCCTTCGGGCTCGGAAAGCCCCAGCCGAGTACCGTCCTCGAACAACTTGGCAACCGACCTGATGCCCGTGCCGCTCGTCTTGCTGTACGGGTAGTCGGGCGCATCCTTCAGCTTGAAGCTACCGGGCGACAGTACGCCCTTGTCAAAGCGGACGTTGCACGCATAAGAGCCGAACTTGTCGGATAGCGCAAGGTCCTTGACCAGAGGAACCATGCCCCCAAAACTGTTGATCTCAAGCCGCATAGTTCACCTGTCCGTACCAGGGGGCGTTGTAGTCGTCGGCCGCGTAACGCAGGTTCTGGGCCACCCGGCGCATCCAGCCCTTGCCGTAGCGGCCAAAGGTGCTGATCTTCGTGAAAAACATGATCCGCTCGGCGTTGAACAGCTTGAGCGTGTCGTCCACGCCCCGCTCCTGCACCGCCTGGCGAGTTGCCGGGCCAAAGCTGCCGTCGTCGGCCACATCGACGCCGCGCTGGAGCATCCGAATGGCATTGCCGGTGCCGTGATTGATGGCGGCGTCCATCAGCTGATAGCCAATGGCCGTGTGGAGCTTGTCCGCGCCGATGCGGTCCCAGAAGTCACGGCGGTAGAGAAACTTCGCACGGTCCTTCGACAGCCCCCGAATATCCTCGTCCGGGTAACTCATGGCACTGATCCCGTAGCGGGTGCCCTTGAGCTGGCCCTGGCCCACTACCCCGGTGGTCCAGTTGCCCCGGTCCTCGCGGTCGTTCTGGAAGCCGCCTTCGTTGCCCAGCAGGCGCTCAAACACGTCGTCGAAACTCATTGGTAGCCTCCCGGCAGCTTGCTGTAGAACACCCTTTCCGCCGTCTCCATCAACCGGCCGCCGCTGTACGCGCAGATCGACACGAACACGATGGGCCGGACGAACTCCGGCAGCTTGTCGGTCAAGAAGGGGTAGGTCTGCGACGCCAGATAGCCCGCAAGAACGGCTGCCATAATTTCTCCGACCACCCACAAAAGCGAAGCCGGATGGCCATTTGTAATCCGATGGATGATGGATACGATGCCGCTGACGGCGCTCACCACCATCACGGCGATGAACGAAAAGATGTCCGGCGGGATTCGGTTCGGCATACGAAATCCTGGCTGCATTGATGAGTGATACTCAATGCGTATATTTTACCTTACAAGACGCCGCCGTGCGACCATCCGCCCTTGCCAAACAGGTGCGTGGCCCAGTAGAAACGCCGAGCGTCGCCGTAGCTGGCATTGTCGGCCAGCATCAGAGCACGGAGGGCGCTGTCGGCGAACTCCTTGGAAACGGTCTGCCAGAGGTGAGAATACAAATAGTCATGGACGGCCGACGCCCGGGCCGCCTCGTGGAAACCCGGCGAGTAGAACATCCGGGCGACCTTGGGCACACTCGACTGGTCGTAAATGTAGCCCGTGGGCACCTCGTACCACTCCCCGTCGATCTCCACGGCCAGCGGGGCCAACAGCATGTACTTCCGGCTGCTTTTCTCCAGCCACGGGGCATCCGTGTCCCGCGGCACCCAGCGCGTATCAAGTTCGGTGAGGAAGCGTGCCTGCATTAAACGGCTCCGGTAGATTCATGGAAGAAACCAGGCTATTATTGTAGCTACAATGAAGCTACGAAGGAGGTCGTCATGGCTGCTAAAGACGTCGTAAGGGCAAGAATTGACTCTGAAACCAAAGAGCGCGCCACGGCTGCCCTGGAATCAATGGGCCTTTCTGTTTCAGACGCCATAAGGCTGCTCATGCTGCGCATAGCAGATGAACAGCGGCTGCCTTTTGCCGTGCAAGTGCCCAACCAAACAACCGCTAAAGCGCTCGAAGACATGGATTCGGGCAACACCAAACAGTTTCGCAGCGCCGACGCCTTGTTTGATGATTTGGACATCTGATGCTCTCTCCAGTACGTACAAGTCAATTCAAGCGCGACGTAAAACGAGTGAAAAAGCGCGATAAGGATATGGGGAAACTACGCACGCTGCTATCTCTGTTGATAGAGGAACGTCCACTCCCCGACCATTACCAGGACCACTCACTTAGAGGCAACTGGGCTGGTTATCGTGACGCGCATATCGAGCCGGACTGGCTTTTGTTATACCGCGTAGTCGACGACCAGCTCCAGTTGGCACGTACCGGGAGCCACGCTGATTTATTCGAGAGCTGATAGTCCGGTACAAATGCCCTCAGCGGGCAGCTTCAGCCCCCGGCGAGCGGCCAGGGCCAGCAGCGCCGAGCGCAGCATCGGACTGGGGTCCTGGCAGTATTGCGCCCGCCACTCACCCAGATCACCGAACTGGTAGCCGTCGTCCAGCGGCGTTTCAATCGAGGAGCAACCGGCCAATAACAGCGAGGCGAATAAAAATGGACACAGTTTAGACAGCAAGCACTTCATCTGCCCGGCCCTTGGCAATCAGCCCGTTGGTTTCCAGCATATTGACGCCCTCCACAATGTCCGGGTCGGTAAGCCGAACACTTGAGGCCAGCGTCAGCAGCTCCCAGAAGTCCAGAAGGTCCTGATTGCTGCCATTGTCACGCTCGGCACGAATATCGGCCCGCTCCTGATCGGTGAACCGGCGCATGAACGTCAGCCGCGTGGTGGCCGTCACGGGCGGATAGTCGCTGGGCAGCACATCGAAAGCGTAGGACCGAATTTCCTTCTCGTTCTCCAGCTCGGCCAGGTAATCCTCGGCCCGGTTGCTGGCCCGGCGAACCGCCTCACGTTCCCGGAGCACATCAGCCTCCGACTCACCGTCCGCGCCGATGGAATCACGTTCCCTGGCCCGCTGGATGCGCCACTCCAGCTCCTCGATGCGCTCGGTCGCTTCTCGCTTGACGCGGAACACAGCCGACTCAAGTGCTGGCAACAGATTGGCGATGATCTTCGGCGAGTATTCCTCGACCGTAAGGCCAGGCAAAGCCGGAACGACCTGCTCGCCCTTGCCGGGAGAATAGGAGTCCCTAACAAGCGCCTCGGGCTGTGATTTTCTGATTAACAGATTCATAAAGCCACCGTTACTTGCAGTAAAACTGGAGGATGGAAAAGCCATACTGTTCGTTCACCGTCCCTCTTGTTGTTCTCAGGCGCCAAAACTTCTTCCTACCGACCCCAGTTTCCATAGTACGGCTAAACAGGCTTGAAGATGAACCAAGAGTAATAGCTGCCGCTTCTTCCCATTCGCCATCGACAGAATCAGCACCCTCGATAACAACCCCGTCCGGGTTATCAAGGTTCACGTTAGTGTTGCGAAACTCTACCTTGTAACACCAAACTGGATTATCAAACTCCCAACCGACCCAGGCTCCGTTTGTCGCAAGCCCCCTTTGGGCCCAAGTATTTGACGCGTTCCTGTCAAAGGCTCTAAACGCATGATTGCTAGAGTGCTGGCCTGAGAATATGACTCTGGGATCATCCTCAGTTATTTCAGGAACTTTGATAGGAGAAGTGTTGTCGAGCGCTGTTACAGCAGCGCTGCTGGATAATACCGCCTCCATCAAGCCACTGTTGGAGGCAACCATATCCATAGCTTCTTGACTATTGGAGGCCGCTTCCATAGCAGACGAATCTTTGGTTATAGCCGAAAGATCGCTATATGAAGTGGGGTCAAGCCCTGATTGCCCAGCAATGTATTTGCCAGCAGCCATTTTGCTGGAAGCGATAGCAGCCGTGGCCACCGGACTTGCCTCTAACAGGTCCAACACGGAAGGATTGGAAGCAAACGTGTTCATAGCCGTAGAATCAGACGCCAAAACGCCCATAGCCACGTCGCTGGAAGAGATAGCTTCAACAGCTACGGTGACATCCGAGGCTCTTTCTACCAAACCACTATCTGCCACCCAAAGGTCCATAGCCTTCTTGTTATCTGCAAAATCGCCCATAGCTACTGGGCTTGAAAAGACAGCTTTAGTGGCAACTCCTACCTGAAATATCATCCCTAGATCATCCGGGGAACTTAAAACAGCCCTCCACCCTCGGGAGTAGATGCTGTCCTGTAAATAGTCGTCGAGCAGGCTTGCATCTTTTTCGCCATCAAGGCCCAGTATGAAGTTCCTGACTATGTTCTTGGCTTGGCCACTACGTAGATCGTCCATTTGTGTCTGTAGGGTAGAAACCTTACCGTCCAGTTTGCCAATGCCGGCTATTTCAATAGCACCCATATCAATTCCACCCCGTTGAAGTTAGCGACCCTTCTTCGTCATAGTTAAGCGTTTGCGTACCCACGGTTGTCCAGGAACTCCCGGCATCGGCGCTTTTCTCAAACAGCACGGACTCCAAGCTTCCCTCACCGTCGTAAGAAAGCGTCTGCTTGACCCGTGAATCACCGCAAGAATAAACAGCCGTTTCCAGATTACCGTTGCCGTCATAACTCAGAGTCACGGGCCAGTCAGAAGTGCCAATAGGCGTAGGCTTGGCGTCTTCCACCAGCCGCTCAATCGTCCCGGCCGTCACCCGGGCCTCGACCGGCTCACCAACCACATGGTCAACGGCCGCCTGCTCCACGCCGCGTTCCACGGTGCAAACGTGGACCGTCGGCTGGCTTTCGGCGGTGACCGCCGTGACTTTCACGACCTCGTGGTCCTCGCCGTAGCGCCGGGAATCCTTGTAGACCGTCAACAGGAAATAGTCGCCGTCGGCAAGCGTGGCCGGCAGTCCTACCGGGTCAGCCACCCGGACCGTGGTGTCCTCGGCCGCGATGGGAGCGTCAAGCGCCCCGCGAGCATTGTTGAAAAAGAGCTGTGCCATTACATATCCACCACAACGATCATGAAATCGACTTCCTTCTCGCGGGAGTCGGTATAAATCAGCGGCGAGAACTTGTAGCTCTGGCCGCTTTTACCACCGCGAATCCATAGCTTGACCTGGGTGTCGCTATACCCCGTGCTGACCAGCTCGATGCCGTCCGGCGCTTCCACCTTGACGTCCTGAACCCGGTCGCCCGGCGCGAGCCAATCGGACAGGTCGATGTCGTAGTCCAGGTAGTCACGGGGCTGTTTGCGAAACGTCTTCATGTCACGCGGTACTCCCGGTTGGACGCCGGCAGAGCCAAGTGGCGCATGCTCGGCGGCAGTTCAATGGTGCGGCGGACGGGCGCGTCGCCGTCGATGTTGATGCGATAGATAAACCGCGACGTGCAGGCAACGCCGGGTTCCGGGTCAGCAACGCCAATCACAAAACGCAGGCCGTTACCGATGGTCTCCGCCTGCGCCTCAATGGCCCCCGTCATCAGGCGGCCGCGATAGCCGTGAGCCACAATGTCCACCGCTGCGATGGCATGAACGCCCGCTCGGGCGTAGGACATGACCCAGTTGTCGCCCCGCGTCTCGGCCTTCGCCCTGACATCGGCACCCATGAACCGCTCGACGTGAGCCTCGATGCCGGAGGCCGCAACGCCCTCGACAGGACCATGCACGCAACGGTTGGCCACGCCGTCGGCTGTCGTTGCGGCTTCGCTCTCGCTTGCACCGTTGCGGAACCGGTTGACCCAGACGTCGAACTCAACCCCGGCAAGGGCCTCGGAAGCACCGAACATGAACGCCTCGGCGTAGCGGCCGGCGTCAATATCGGCTTGCGCCTCGGCAGCCTCGGGGACCCCCGGCCGAATGACGTTCGCCGTCTCGGTACAGTCGGCCCGGGCCTCAGTGCCACCGGCAACCCGCCGCTCGGCATAGGGCACCGCGTCGCTTGATGCCAACGCCGTCACGTCCTGCTTGTCACCCCACCGACTGCGCGTCATCTCTGCGGCAGTCTCGGCAACCGCTGTGGCTACCCCATCTGACGCCACCCGCCAGCGGTAATGACGCCACTCCGCTTCGACCGTCGCTGATGCGGCTGCCTTACCCTCTCCCCATTGCCAAAGGTTGACGTCAACGTCTGTCCAGGTGTCAGCCTCCGCATGGCTGGAACCGCGCACGCCCCGGACCCAATAGGTCTCCGCACTGCCCCAAAGCGCCTCGGCTTTCATTGGTTCAGAGCGTAGCCGGCGAGCTACGTACGCCTGGTCAACAGTTGTTGCATCGGCTGCGGCCAAACCGCTGTTGTAGCTGTACCGCTCACCGTCACGCTCGATGGTCGGGGCCAGACGCGCCTCGGCAGTGCCCAGCGCCCCGCCGATAATGATGCGTAGACGGTCGGGCTTTGAGACGCCCTCTGCGACCGCTGCGGTGCTGCCACGAAAATCGTGGTAAATGTTGACCTTGAGGTTCTCGGCCGTGATCGTGGAACCGATCTCAAGACGGCCCCGGCCGATAGTCGCGTTGGGTATAGCGCGAGTGTAGGAACGCCCCACCACTGTACTGCGGGCGTACTGCTGCTTGACGTGCAGCCGATCAACCGCAGATTCGGCAAGCCAGGTTCGGGCCTGTCCCGGCAGCTTGCGGCCATCGACCCTTGCGTGGCGACGTGTCAGCAGTTCATCCGCAACCGCTTCTGCATAAGCCGACGTCGTACCCACAAACTGCTGGGCCCGCTCGCCACGCCCGGTGGTGTTTGCCTCGGCCCGAGCCCGGGCAGAAACGTAGACCAGCCCTACTATTCTGGCTGTCGTAGCAGCCTCGCCACTCGCCACGCCGTCGACCGGCGCATAGCGGGTGGCAACAATATCGGTCTCGGCACCGGCTTCCGACGTGCCGGCCAAAAACGCCCGCTTGTAGCCGGCGTTATCAATCTCTGCATGCGCTAACGCATCGCCCCGGGCGTCGGAATACACCCGGTTGACGACCGGCTCTGCCGTCGCGGACGCCTCGGCACGCGCCCATCCCCACGCCCACGAATGACGCGGGGGATAGGTCGTACCGTTAAGCAGCTGTCCGTCAAGCAAGGCCGACATGAGTTACCCTTACCGCAGGATGACCTGGAGCCCGCCGATGTCGACGGAAAGCACGTCGTTGATCTCCAGCGTCTTGGAGACGGTGAACTCGCCGTGGTACAGCAGGTTGCCGTCGGTCTGGGCGTCATAGAGTGCATAGTGGGTAATGGTCACCGAGCCGTCGGCAATCGGCGGGAACTGCAACACCTTGGCGTTGCTCACCGCGTAGCCCTCGCCGGACGTGGCCGGAGACGACCAGCCGGCGCTGATCGAATCGCCCTTGGCCGTGTCCTGACGGACATAGGCCGAGTCGGTCACCTCGTTGCCGGTCGCGGCGTCGGTAGGGTCCGACGTATAGAGCGCCAGGTAGATGGTCGCCGGCGTGGGCAGACTCTGCCCTCGCAGCGTGTGGTCCAGGATGCCTTCTTCAAGGTAGTCGGAAAAAGCTGCCATATAGCCCCCGAATGAATGGTATTATCTCAGCGTATATTGTACGCCACAAAAGGCCGGGGGTGATAGCCTCCGGCCTTCTTTTTGCTGCCTACTTGAACAGCGCCGGGAACTGGTTGGCCACCGGCGTCATCTTCCTGACCTTGTTGAGCATCTTGTCGTTGGAGTAGCCCTCGGCGCCCCAGTCCAGCAGCATCTCGGCCTTGCCGGCCACCGGAGAGAACGAGCCGATGGGTGAATTGCCCCACTGCGACTGCTCGCGCATCGAGAGCAGCACTTCCAGCGGCCCAAAGCCCCCGGCGCGGGAGAACAGGTACTTGGCGTACTCTGTCGGGCCGCCGTAGTCTTCGATGTCCTTGCCCGGCCGCCCGGTGGTGATCGGCCGCATCCACTCCCTGATTTCGGTGCCCACCATCGCCAGCGGGATCGTCGCCGCAGCAAACGCCAGCGCCGGCGCCGCAGCCAGAAACGCTCGCTGCTCGGCGGGCAGCCCTTCGCTCCGGGCCCACTGGCGTTTGCCCTGGCGCCACATGCCGCCGATGATGCCCTCGCCGTAGGCGTACATATAGCGTTTGATCATCCAGAACGCCTTGAAGTACGGATTATTGAACCATCCCGGGTTCTGGAACTTGCTCGGCTCCGAGCTACCCTCACGTACAAACTGCGAAATAGCCGCCTCCACTCGCCCCGCCGTATGGTTAGTTGCCGAATCCGCCCCGGCGGTCCAGGACGGACGCCCCTGCCGGTCCCAGGCCCGCACTTCCTCCGCCGTTACGCCCAGCTGCGACAGTGCCTGGGTGTCACCGATCTCGGCGCTCTTGAGCAAGTACCGCATGCCGAAGGACACGCCCAGCGCCCGCACGGTGTTGGTCACCACCTGCTGGCCATTGTACTTGAAGAACGTCGTACCGATTTTGTTCAACGTCGACGACTCGTAGTTGTCGCCCATCGTCTGCCACATGATCCGCTCGCTGGCATCGCTCATCACCACGCCCATGTCCTTTGCCATCCGCCAAGCATCAGGCAAACCGCGCACGCCTTCCATCAGACCCACGCGACCGTGCGCCCGGGCATAGGGCAGCCCACCTTCAGCGAACGATGCCAGACCGGAAAAGCCAAGGATCGTGAAGCTCGTCCATGCGGTGACCCAATCGTTGACGTTGCGTATATCACGCGGCATCGACGATGTAGTGCGGCCCAATACGCCATCAAGTAGCTTGTTGATCCTGTCAGTGGCTTCAGGACCGTGATTCTGCTCCACTTCGTCCATCATGCGGTGGAACTCGCCGTTGGGGTCGTAATACAACCCCTCCTCGTTGACCAGCCCCTGCCGCTCGGCAAAGTTGCCCTGCGGGTCCTCAAAGCCGGCGAGCCGCGAGTTCTCCTCGGCGGGGTTATTGACTCGGCGCGTGTGGCCGCCGAAGTTGGCCTCCCACGCGGTCCGCTTGGCCAGGCCGTCGATGAAGTGGTACATAACCGCATCGGACCGGTCGTTGAGGAACCCTTCCTCGCGCAGACGCCGGGCGCCCAGCCGCTCCATCATCCTGCGGCTGGTATCGTGGTACGACACCGGCATCCCAGGCGCAACAGCAAACTCCGAGTTCCCCTGGCTGTCGAGCAGCATCTCGGTCCGTTTGTTCAACTCCTTGTCGGACGCCTCGGGGAACGCTTCCCGGATCAGTTCGCCGAACCGGGCGCGGTCCTTATCCACCGCCATGTGGTTCAGGGCGACCGGCGGGCGGTTCTCGTCGATGGCCACCGACCGCAGGCCCTCGTTGCGAGCATCCTGGCCAAAGGCGTTGACCATCTTGGCAATCTCAGCACCACCCCGAGTGTGAATCCGACCGTCCTCGAAGTCCTGGATCGCCTTGCGCACCGCCGCCTGCTTCTCCTTGCCCTTTTTGAGCCCCTTGATGCCGGCGGCGTCATAAATCCGCTGGAAGCTGCGTTCCATCTGCCCGGCCCAACGGTTGCGCAGCGCGTTCGACTTATTGTCAAAATCCTGCTCGCCAATAGAAGACCGATCTGTCGCGGAGCGGGTGTAGAGCCGCTTGGCCAGTTCGGGATGAAACGATTCGATCTGCGCAATAGCCGTGCGAACCAGCTTGCCCGAGGCCCGGGTCAGCGAGTTGGATGTCAGGGTGTGACTGCCACGCTTTATCTGCTGATTCAGCCGGTTGAGCTTCATCACGTTCTCGCCCGGCGTGCCCTTGTAATGCTCCACGGCAAAGTCATCGGTGCGCTCGCCGAGACGCTGTCGCTGGCCTTCGGCGCGGGCCTCCTGCAACCCCTGATTGATCCGCTGGCTGCGGCGCATCACATCGCCAATGATGGCGTCGTGGGCTTCCTTGCGCATGGAGCCGCTCTCCAGCCCCTTTCGCGCATCGACGGCACGCTGCTGAAGGTCGGCCAGCTGAGCCTGGGCATCACGACGCGCCTCGGCGTAGTTGCCCTTGATGGCACTGGCGCGGCGCCCCTTGGTGTCCTCGTTACCCTTGGTAATCTGCCCTTCACGGATGGCGTTGACGAACGACGCAAAGCTCTCGGAACGATTGAATCGCGGCACCAGTGACTGAACCCGCTCCCAGAGGCCGCGCAGCAGGTTGGCCATGTGTTCAAATGCCGACGGCTTGGTTTTGCCACCTTCGACACCACGTTCCGCGAGATTCAGCGACCGCTCAATGGCGTGGTTCGCGGTCTGGTCGGCAAACCACTCCTTGAACACCGTCGCGTTGCCGCTGGCCTCGGGGTCCAGGCCGGTCGCCTCCTGAAACGCGCCATAGACCTGATCGCGCATGGCCGGCGTGTTCGCCAGCGACTGCGCATAGTCGTCAAAAACCAGGTGGCCAAGCTCGTGGCCCAGCTGGTGATGCCAGCGGATGTTGGCGTTGACGTTGGAGCGCATCGGCTGGGCCGGCAGCGACACCACGACAAAATCCCCGGCGGGCATGTACATCGGGTTGTGCCCGGCCCGGCCGGTAGCCAACGAGTCCGTGGCCCGCTTCGCGTTTTCCTCGTCGAGGAGCCCGCGCTTCGTGAGAATGTCACCGATCTGCGAGGCGTCCTTGCCCACGGTGACCATCACCGGGCGGCCGGTGGACCGGAAGTCGTTGACCACCTGGGAGACGAACGACTCCACCTCGCTGCTGTACTTGGCGCCCTCGACGTGGAAATCACCGTCGCCGAAGGTCCGGTGGAGCGTTTCCAGCCGGTCGGTCTTCGCCGCCGACGTGCCGTGGCCCTGCGCCTTGATGGCGTTCTGCTTGTCGATGAACGCCTGCTTGTTGGTCTGGACCCGCTGGTCGCGGGGCATCAGCGGCGCATTGGCGCCCGGCCCCCTGGGGCCCGTCCTGTCGTGGTAAAGCGACAGCAGTTTTGCGTGCGGATCGAGGCCGGGAGCAAGCCGCTTGACCTCGCCACCGCTATCAAAGAACTGCTCGATCTGTTTGGCCAGGTCGGTCGAGCGGCGACGAGCCCTGGCCAGCGACCCAAGCGCCTCGTTGGCCGGATCGGTCTCGTAGGGATCGTTGCGATCCTCGGCTTCTTCGTCGGGAACCTGTCGGCCCTCGTAGCTGCCGTCCTCGTTCCTGACCGCGTACATCTGGTTGCCGGCACTGTCGGCCGTATCGCCACGGGGCGCTTCTTCCTCGGGGCGGCCGCCATCGTCGCCCTCCTGGGCCATGCCGTCCGTCTTTTCGGCCAGGTCCTCCGCCTCGGCAAACGCATCGTCGTAGGAGTCGCCCTCGTCCATGAGCTGCCGGGCGATGTTCGACACCTTCGGGTCGTTCTCGGATTCCAGGCGGCCGGTCTCATCCAGCATGCGTGAATAGGCGATGGCCGCATGGCGGTCCCGGCTGTAGCCGTCCATCAGGGTGCCGAACGCCACCTCGCCGTTGAGGTCCTCGTCGATGCTCAACCCCAGCCGACGCGCCTCGGCGTCCTGGAGCTTGAACGATCGGGCAATGCTGCGGTTCTGATCCACCGTCGCGGTGTCGAGCGGTTCCGTCTGCCGGGACACCTCGGTTTCGGGCAGGTTATTGAGCAGCGACTCGGCGTCCGCCAGCTTTTGCTTGACCTGCGAAATGCGTTTGCGGACCCGGCCAAGCGTTGCCAGCGACGAGGCGTTTTCCGCCCAGCCGTCGGCCATCTCGACGCTCGCCTGAGCCAGCTGAAACGGGTTCAGCTCAAGCGTGTTGCTGGGCCCCTGCAACCGATCATGCTCGTCGCGCAGCCGGTCGACGCGGGACTGCTGAAGCTCGCGCATCTGCCGCTGCGTCTCCGGCTGAAGCTCGGCGACGGTCTCGACCACCTGCCGCGTGTCCATGCCATCGCCCACGTCGTTGCGCATGCCGTTGATGTTGTTGAGCGCGTCATTCAGCGACATCAGGGTAGCCAGCTGCTGCTCGGCATCCAGCCCCTTCAACCCGCGAGTGATGCGCGACGTCAACGCACCCAGCGCCTTGCGGCGGGCCGTCTGGCGATCCGCATTGCGCTCCAGTTCGTTGCCGATACGGGCAGCTTCCCGCTGGTTGCTCACCTGCTCGTAGTGCGCCCGCTGGGCTTCGCCGAAGGTCACCGGGCCGCTGTCGCCCTCGTGGATAATCACGTTGGGCGGGACGAAATAGTCGCTGCGCAGCGACTGGATAAACGGCGACCGCTCATTGCCCGGGAGACTTTGCCAGGAGTGCGGGCCGTCGACCATGCGGCTCAGGTTGGCCAACAGGTTGCGGTACGCCTGGGCCGGTGTGGCCGGCGCCGTCTCGCCGCTCTGGGCGTATTCGGCCAGACCCACCATGTCGAACACGCGATGAGCTTCCTTGCCATCGGAAGACCGCACAGTCAGGTCAGCCAGGTTCTGCGGGTTGCCGTTCTCATCGGCCAGCCGTTTGGTACGCGCCTTGGAACGCACCGCCTGATCCGACGCCCGGCCGGACTCGACCTTCTCGGTAGACGCGCCTACGGACTCCAGGGTGCCGGTCCTGTCACGGCGATAGCGCATGGCGTTGAGCAGCCCGCCAAAGAACCTGGCATCTGACATTTCCTGCTCGCCACGAGTTGTCGGCCCCTGATCGGAGACGCCGGAGCCGCTGGCCGTTTTCACCTCCGGCTGGCGATCAATCGGGCCGGTGCGCGAGTGCTGCGCCGGCTGCATCATGTCGAGCTGGTCCGACAGCCCGCTGATCAGCTGCTCGGGAGACTCGATGGCCGAGTTGGTCATGGTCTCCACCGCTTCGTCGCGGGCCGACGGGTCGGTAATGTCGGCGGCATCCAGCATGGAATTGATCATGCTGCGGCCATCCAGCGCCGACACATCGGCCGCCGCCAGAGCGTCGCCGGCTACCTCGCCGTGGGACCCCTGGCTAATCGCCGTCTGAAGCCCGGGGCCGGACGTTTCGCCGGTCAGCTCCGAGTAGATGGCCCCGGCCGCCGCGCCGCGAAGAACGCGACGGTCCCGGGCCGGGTCTTCCACCTCGGTGGTGCCTTCGCGCTGAATCTGCTCGGAGTTCACGATGGCCCGAGCGGCCTGTGCCCCCATACCGAGCCCTTCGAGGCCTTTGGCACGTTCCTCCTGCTCGGCGGTCAGCTCCCGGTTCGCCGGCTCAACAACTCGACGATCCTGCTCCTCGATCTGCTCGGCTTCCCGACGCTGCCGGTTCGCTTCGGCCAGGGTATCCGTCGACCCGGCGTCCGCACCGGGCCTACTATCACTGGTCGCTGCCCCCAGCAGCCCACCGCGAAGCTGCTCGCCCTGCTCAAAGCGGACCTTCGGGCTGCCGAACTTGCCATCGTGGCGGACCCGGGCGGTCTGCATCAGCTCGGCCAGCTCGGATTCGTCCATCTTCGCCAGCCGCTGGCGGATTTCCTTCTGGCTCGGGATCAGGCCGCGAGCGGCCGACTGGTATTCGCCGCGATTCCTGATGCGGCCCTCGTCCCGCATCTGCTCGATCTGCTTGACCTCGGGGACCAGGCCCTCAAGGAAACGCAGGTTGCTGGGCAGCGGGGCAGCCTTGTCGTTCGAGTCCTTGCCGCGCTTCCAGTTGCCCAATTTTTGAGCGATGGCCGAAACGGCCTTGTGGCGGGCCCGGCCGGCAGTCTCCGACGTGCCGTCGGTCTCGAACCCGGCCGCCTTTTTCGGCAGCTCCTTCATGCCCATCGCCCGGGCGACCTTCTTGAGCTGCTGCATGTCGAGGTCGGACAGCTCACGGCCGTCGAGCGCCGACTTCAGCCGGGTGTTGGGATCATCGGCCAACGGCTCGTTGAGCTTGCTTTGCAGGTCCCGGCGCAGCACCTCCTCGCTGACCCGATCCTGTTGCTCAATGTACAGCGACGGGTCCACGCCCTGCCGGGACGCTTCGTCGATCAGCGGGCGGTTGTCGCGCTGCGGGACATCCGACGTGTTATCCAGATCAAGGCGCGTGGGTTGCGGACGGCCCGGCGACGGTGCGTCGGTTGCAACGGGTGCCTGCTGCCGGGGCTGCTGCTGCACGTCGGCATTGCGAGCCGCATCGACCTCGGCCTGGTATTGAGCAGCGCGTTCCGATTGAGCCTGCACCGGGTCAACGGCATCTGCATCCCGGCCTTCGGCGCGAGCCTTGCTGACGGCTTCGTCGGCCAGCTTGCCGGTCGTGACGTAGTCCTTTACCGGGTCACCGTCTTCGTTGCGCTCGCGCACCACCGTCAGCGGGTCATCCTCGGTAGCATTATTCAGCGCATCGGCCTTGCTCTGGCCATACTCAAGATTGGCCGCCTGATCCGCGTCGGAAGCCGAAGTCGGCGCGTTGCGGGCCGCCTCACGGGACAGCGAGATGTTGATGCCGCCGTCATCGGTGCGCCGGTAGTAGGCGTCGTTGCCGAACTCCTCAAAGAGCTTGCGGATGGTAACGCCGTCGTTGACGTTCTTCGGCGCGATGTACCTGGCCTTGTCCGGCGTCTCGCGCATCTGCGCGGCAATGCTGGACGGCGGCTCGGGGTCTGTGCCCCCGCTCTTGGCTACAAGGTCGTCCACCGTTTCGCTTTCGACCGCCTGCCGGTTGCGCCCGGGCACGGGGTCCGGTCCCGGGCTGGTTGCCGACTGCCGATCGGGCATCGGGTTTCGTTCCGGGCCAGGCTGTTCCGGTGCCGCGTCAGCCTCCGGCTCGGGCGCCTCGGCGGGGGCCTCCTCCTCCGAAGGTTCCATACCGCTGGCCGAGCGATCCGCGCCCTGAAGCAAGCCGCCGATGTTGCCCACGCCGGCGACGGCACCGCCAAAACCACCGCCAACGGTTGCGCCGGTGATCGTGCCCTCAAGCAACCGCTCCGGGTCCAGCTCGTAGCGACCCTCGGTCGCATCGATCTTGTTCAGCTCACCGATCAGCGACTGGGTAAATTCGGTCAGCCCTTCGCGGCTGGCACCGTGGCCAACGGATTCCGCCGTGGACGCGAAGTATTTGGCGATGGAATCAATGTCTTCGCCGGCCCCGAACTTCCTGCCGACATCACCCAGAATGCTTTTGGCTGCGGTGTATTCAAGGCCGGTCTGAAGCGCACCGATCACGAAAGCCCGACCCGGAGCATCGACGCCTGCGGCCTCCTGATCAAGGACGGTGCCGCCGGTCTGCTGCACGTACATCGAGGCGCCGCCGCCAAGTTTGGCGGCTGCCCTGGTGGAAATAGCCGACGCCTGGCTCACTGCCTCGGAGCCGGCCGTGCGCCGCATAAGCGCTTTGCCGATACCGGCCCTGAGAGCCCTGGTGCCAATGGATGCGGGTACTGACGCGCCGGCAGTGCCAAGAGCGGCCGCGGCATCCAGAGCCAGACCCGGGGTCTCGGCAACGCCACGTTCCATTGCATAGGTGCCCAGGTCTGCAAGGCCGTCGACGTCGTCCCATGACTCTACGGTGGCCGGATTGCGGATGGCGTCCAGCATCGCGGCGTCAACGCCTTCGCGCCCTTTTTCGCTCAGCGTGTCGATGCCGGTGACATCGCCAAACGCCTGCATGAACGCATTGCCGGACGCTCGTAGCTGGGCCACACCGCGATCAAACGCTCGGGAGCCCGTGCCGTCCTTGTGGCCCAGGTACTCAAAGCTCTGGTTGCGAAGCCTGTCGTCAAACTCGCCGCTGAACAGCCGCTCGATGTTGCGTTCCCGGTTGGCCTGCACCGACTGCTTGAGCGACTCGATCTCGGGTGACGCCTCACGCCCGAGCATATCGTCTACAACGCCAAGCCCCACAGCGGCGTCCTGCTCGGGGCCGCTCCATTTGGTCCGCGAGCCCATACCCTGCCGGAGCATGGTGTTGCCCAGGTTGCGGCCCTCATCGTCGTAGACCGATCGAATGGTGCGGCCGTAGGTCTCCCCTTCTTCGTCACCGAGCGTGTACCCTCGGTCAAGCGTCTGACGGGCCAGCTCGGTTGCCTGTACGCCGCCAACCTCGGCCCCGTGGCCCGGGGTATCTTCGGGAGTGTCAACGCCGGATACGCGGACGCGGCCAACATCCGGGTCCTCAAAGGTATCGCCGTCGATAACGTAGTCGGGAGTTTTCCTATCGGCCATAACAGCTCCGGGCATAAAAAAGGGCGGTGTCTGCCGCCCATTATACGCATAGCTGTTTGTTACTGCGAGCCCGTCAGTTCACCCCGAGGTTGCCCAGCGATGGAGGCACTGTGTTCGCTTGAGTGGGGATTTTACCCTGTTGAGCCGCTTTCAGGGCCTGGCCTTTTGCTCTATCGCCCGACATTCCGTCTTCCATGAGCTTCACAAAATAGTCGATGGCGCCGCCACGCTGGTCCGGCGGGACATCCTGGAAGCCCTCGTCGTTGACGAAGTTCGACGCCGCCACAACGGTTTTCGGGTTGCGGTTCTCAAGCAGGCCTTTCATGTATTCGCCGGCGTCGGCCGTTGACCCGGGGGCCATCGCCCGTTTCAAGGCAATGGATATAGAGGCGCGAAAGTAGTTCTTGTCCTGCCGGGAACCGACAGCACGGTTGGCAAACAACTTGTTGCGAGCCAGGAACGTCTTGATGGAATCCCTGGCCTGGGTCAACTGGCCTTGAAGCTCCTCTGCGTCGTAACCGTCTTCTGCCGCGTCTACCTGGTCCTGATAGGGCTCAAAAACGTCATCCATTACGTCCTGCTGAATATCGAACAGCCTGGAGTGATTCTCGGCATCGTCGACTCGGCTCTGCAACCTTTCAGAACCAGACTGCGCAGCCGGGCTGCCGGATAAACCAAACACGTTGTCAGTCGCTTGCGACAGGGAAAGATCGCTGTCTTTTCGGCTCTCCTGCCGGGCTTCAGCAGCCCTCCTGTTGATATTGGAAAGCGTCTGGACGGTACTCTGCCCTTGTTGCTGCTCGGCGTCCTTCAAGCGTTTGTCCACCCGGCTAAGATCGCTCTGGGGCATGTCAGCGTAGTCGCCAAACTGCTCGCGGTAATGCTGGATGCTGCCATCCACAGCCCGTTTTTGCTCCTTCAGCTCGTCGATTTTAGCTTGGCGGTCCTCTCGCTCGCCACCAGGGCCGTGGCCAGGGTAGGATTGCGACTCCAGCTGTTCAATCTCGCTCTGAAGCTCAGCAGACCTCACGTTCAAGGTTTCAATAGCAGGACGAGCGTCGGAAGCCTCGGATACAACGTCACGCTCCTGGTTGATCTTGCCGATGGTTTGAGCGTGCCGCTGGATTTGACCAGTAACCTGTCGGCCAACTTCTTCCTCAGCGCTGTTATAGTCAGCAACCATCGCCTGCATGTCTTCCATGTTCTCGGCCGAAGACATGACGGTCATGGCCTCGTCAGCCGAGATTCGGACCGGGTCCGGGGCAGAGTCCGAGTCCTCACTCGCCCGGGGCTGTAGGACAAAAGAGTTGTTTTGGCTGTCATAGACGCCGTCGACAAACTTCGGCCCCTGCTCCCCGGTGGAATTGTTCACAAGCCCCAAAAACGAGCCCATCGTCTTGGGGTTATCATTCATGACCGACAGGTCACCGTCGGCACCCTCAATCACCTTGAAGATGTTGCCCCTGACGGCGTTAAATCTTTCCTGGTGTTCTTCTTGAGCGATCCTGAGATTCTCGGCGTTGGTAGCCTTAATGTCGGACTGCTCGGTAGACAGATCACGCCTGGCTTGAGAAGCAGCAGAAGTTGCCTTGGCGCCTTCCTTGGCCGTCTTGTTGACCTCGGTTGCATACCGCTGGTTGGCGTACTTGGCATCAGACTCCGCTTCGCTGATCTGGAAAGGTGCCGTAGCCCTCTCGACAAACGCCATCGTCTCCGCCTTATCAGCCTGGGCCTGCCTGGTACGACCAAGGCCCTCCTCCTGATCCATGCGGTAGTCGTAGGACTCACGAGCAAAGCGGTTATCCAGCCGGCGCCCTTCGTTGCGGAGACCGTAGCTCTCCTTCTTGAGGTCCCGCAGTTCCTGCTTCTGCTTGTAATCCTGCACCTTCATGAAGGTATTGGCGCCGGCATTAAGTGCTGTGGCTATGCTCATGTGTCCACCCTTTACCAGATCATTGCGGCGATGGTCGCCATAGTGCCGATGGTGCTCGCCGTCTGCTGTTTCTGCTGGGCATCATGCTGGTCCTTGGCCTGCTCATACTGCGTTTTACGAGCCGAGGCGTTCTGGGCCGATTCCGTCAAGCCACCCATCGCGCTGGACGAGATGTTGTTACCGATATTCAACATCGTGCCCTTGAGGTTGTAGTTACGCTGCTCGTCGAGCTGACGGCCGGTATTCTTCGCGGACAGCTGACCAAGGGTCGACTGACGCTGATTGGTGCGAGATTCCGACTGCCGCTGTTGGCCGGATATGGAAGTGCCGTAGCGTTGCCGCATACGTTCCAACGCTTCACGGCTACGGACCGACTGCTTTTTGGCGTCCTCGGCAGCTTGTTCGGCGGTCTTGTCCCCGAGCGTGCCGGCGAGCGCGTCCTCCTGCGGCGCAAAGTCTTCCATGTACCGCTCAAACTGCTCACGACTGACACGGGCGGCTTCGTTATTGGCCTTGTCCTCGGAGATATTGGTATTGAGGCGGTAGGAGCCATCGTCCTGATAGCCGGAAGGCTCGGGCTGTTTTTCATTCCCGAAGATAGGCCATCCGCCTTCGGGTTTGGACTGGCTTGACCGCTCCTTATAGTCCTTGACAGAGCTATAACGGTTCTTGTGCTCGACGCTCCTGTAAAGGTTCTGGTTAGGGCCGTTCGCCGCACGTTCTCGGCCTTCACGTTTATTCGCCATGCTGAACGCCTCCTAGAAGATACTCTCGGGAACTTTCTCGGCAGTCGTAACCCCGCCTTCCTGAGACCAGTATTTGCCGGTACCGCTGCCACCGGCACCGCCGGAGTACATGGACGCGCCGGCCCCGGCGACCTGTCCAATCGCCTGAGAGTAAGCCTGCTGCTTCCTGGCCTCGGCTTTGGCTTCAGACTGCATGCGTTGGATGCTCTGTTGGGCGCCGGTACGACCCAGTGCCGACAAAGACTGTTCAGTATCCGCCGCCAACTCGCGGCCTACGCCAAGCGCCCCGGCCATACGAGCGTCACGCTTCTGCTGCGCCTCACTGGTCGCTCTGACATTACTCTCGGCCACCGCTTGACCCAAACTGCCAGCCGCTTTTGACGTACCGCCGCCAAGTGCCGATAGCCTTAGCGCGTCAGTGCCCTCGCGCATGACAGCACTGGACGCCTGGGCGCGGCTACGATCCTCGAAGTTCTTCCGGGAATCGCTGAGGTACTCCTTCTCCAGCGGCGCGTACGTTTCCTTGTAATGGTCCCACTCGGCAGCGGACACCGCATGCTGGGCTTTTTCCGCCTTGGACATTTCCGGTTTGCTGGGACTGGAACCGCCCCCAAAAAGACCACCCATCAGCGAAGCTCCTTACGAAATACGAGGAGGCTCGGGCTATACCCGAGCTTCTTCAATTTGCGTTCCCAGGCCGGGCGGGTTGTGGCGAACTCCACGCGAGTACAGCCCTGCTCCATCGCCACAAAGTCCAACTCCGACACCACATCGGGCATGCTGTCCGGGATCCCGGGCTCCAGGTAAAGCATCCAGATGTACAGCGAGTGGGACCCGTCGAGCCCGGTAGAGGCCGCCGTAGCCATGAAGCCGCTGACGACTTCCCCGACCCGGATCAGCCTGACCTCGCACTCGCCCCGCAACGCCGCGGCGTAGACATCGCCGGCGCAGACATCATCGGACGGTGTCCGAACACCGACCGCCTGCACGCCCTCGTCCAGCAGCGCAAAGTGATCGCGCAACATCTCGCGGCGATCCACCAGCACGAAGTCGACCTCAGATGCCGCCATATGCCACCTTCCGATTGATCGCCTGGTTGCGCTGCTGACCAAAGCGCCGGCCGGCGGTCACGCCGTTCTGGTACATGCTGAACATATCGCTTGCCGCACGGCGGTTGGACCACTCGGCCGAGGGCATCATCAACAGGTAGCCTTCGGCCAGCGACTGGATGGTCTCAAGGAACGGCTCCAGCTCGTCGGCCAATACGGCTTCGCCCCGCTTGGGGGCCACCGCCATGTGCGCGACCAGCGCGTCCTGGACCACGGATTCCTTGGGCACGCAGTCCAGTTCCAGGACCCCGGCCGGCGTAATGTAGTAGCCGCTGGGCTCACCGTCCTCGACCGTGGCCTTCGTCGGCGAAATACCCAGCAACTGCTTGTCACCGAGCTTCACCCAGTAGGGGCGGACCACGCCGCACTCAGCCGGCACCGACAGCTCCACTTCGCGCAGCCCCTTGATGACCGGCTGGGATTCCGTGGTGACCCGCCAGGCGTGAGTGTCCGTACAAAACTGCCGAGCGGCCCGGGCGATCGCCTTCTCGGCGGTCATGTCCGGACAGCCCGGCGCAGCAAGCAGCACATCACCCAGCAGCTCATGGTTGAGGTCGATCACGTTCAGCCTCCCACGGTGCCGGCACGGTCACGAGTCACCCGGTGCGGGGCATTGTTCGCGCCGTCGGACATCTCGGCCTGTGTCCTGAGACCCAACGATGCCGCAAACGCCTTATAGTGGGACGACGCCCGTTCCATGTTCTCGGCAAAGCTCGCGTCCTTGGAGTAGGCCCGGTACAGGACATAGTCCAGAACGGCGTTGGTATAGATGTCGGGCAGCGGGACGTCCATGTTGTAGTCCTCCAGTTTGGTGCCGGAGTCATGGATGGGCGTCGGCGCCTGTGATACCAGCGCTTCGACCTTGCCCCTACCGTCATTGCCCGGAAACACGTAAAACGCGCACGGGTCGGACTCATCAAAGACGAAGTGCTTGACCGTCGAGGAAAACGGCGAAATCGACTCGTCGTGCCAGTCGGGATGCTGGGTATCCAACACGTCGCGGTTCACCAGCCGGACGGCACGGCCGCCCTTGCGGTTCGACTCGGTGCTGGACGACCCCAGGTTCCTGATGATCCGCAGCAGCATGAGGGCACCGGCCGGGATTGTTTGCCGGGTGCCGTTTTCCAGTGACAAAACCACGCTTTTCGAGGAGGCGGACGGCTTGTGCAGTGCCACCTCTCGCGTCGCGTCGTTCAACCACTGGGCCAGCTCGGGCAACGGCCAGCGAATGCCGGTGTTGTCCTGGATCAGCGTCTGTGCGCGATGCAATACCGACTTGGCTTGTACAGCCATGAGACTACTCCTCGATCAGCTGCTTGGCCGCTTCCCGATCGTCGGTAGAAACGTCAAAGCCGACCTCGGCCGTCAGGACGTTCATGCGGACCTCGCCGTTGGCGGTCACGTCTTCCGTATTGCCACGGGCCTTGATGGTCTTCAGCGCCTCGACAACCATCCCGATGTTTGGCTCATCGGTATCCTGCTCGGGAGCAGGCTCGCTCGCCTTCGGCTCGGACTTGGCCTCCACGTCGCCATCCACCGGCTGCACGCCCATACCCATCGCCGGATTGACCAGCGACGGGCGAAGTGGGCGCGGCACCCCGGCTTTGAAGCGGGCGGTGACACCGTTGGCCACCACCTGGAGGTCATGATCAGAAACGTACTGTGTCATGTCACTCTCCAAAAAGGGGCCGCCGCGAAGCGGCCCAAAAACACCCTGCCGGGGTATTAGCTGTAGATCGACAGCGCCGTATCCAGCACCATCACGCCGAAGTTCTCCTTGGTATCGAAGCTCGACAGATTGCCCTTGAACTGCGGGTTCAGGAAGCCGAAGATTTTCGAGACCGAGATACCCAGCTCGTTTTCGTAGTCGAAGACGTCCTCGACCCACTCGGCCGCGCCGATGTCGGCCATGCCCAGCGCCTGAGCGCCGCAGAACAGGGCACGCTGGCCGGTGTCATTGCCGGACGTCTCGCCGAACCGGTCACCGTCAGCGGCGGCTTCGTTGGAGAAGACGTGGCGATACTCGTGGATCACCATGCCGTCGACCACAACGCTGGAAGCGCCGGAGAACAGGTCGTTGGCCTTGCCGCGAGCGCCGGCGTGGCGGACGTTCTGGATGAAGTCCGGGTCAAGGCGCAGATCGGCCATGCCCTGCGGGGTCACGAACACCATGTACAGGTCCTCGCCACCGTTGCTGCGCAGCGGCTTGAGGTAGTTGTCCTTGGCGTTGGCCTTCATCCGCACGAGGGACTTGTAGGTCAGCGGGGTCAGCTTGCCGTCCGGCGCATCAAAGCCGGTGCCCTGGACGATATTGCCGTCGGCACCCAGGTAAAACTGACGGTTGGTCGTCGGCGCGGGAGACGCCTCGGCAAACTCCAGATTCTCCAGGTTGGAGCCGGAACGGTTCTTGCCGTTGGTCTGCTTGGTGAACGGCATGCTGGACAGCGACAGAAACGCCATCTGGTCCAGGCGGTCACCCAGCCAATAGGCCAGCTTATCCCGCGACTGGCGACGGAAGTTCACGATGGACTTCTGGTCGGCCATGCGGCCTTCGAGGCGGTTGGCGTTACGCAGCTGATCAATACCGATCACGGTATCGAAGGACTTGAGTTCTTCCTCGTTGCCTTCCAGCGTGTTGTCGCCGACCACACCGTCGCCCTGCATATCGGCAACAAGGGTCATCACCGCTCGGGCGCCCTTCTTGTCCTTACGCAGCTCGGTAATGTGGTGGATCATCGAGTTCTCGGACTTGCCGAGGAACTTGTTGATGAAGGAGCGGTTTCGGGCGTGCGCCCAGAAATCCATGCCCCACGCGGTCTTCTGTTCGTCGGTCAGGGCCGCAAAGTTCGTGTTAGCCATGTCAATCTCGCTGTTCTGCCCGCGAGGACTTAGCTGCTCGCCAGGCTCAATTCGTTGGTCATCTTGTCTACCGCTTCTGTCCGTGTCGGGGACTACCGTAAAAAGAGCGCTGTTGAGGGGACGACCCTGGCCCGTGTCGTGGAGCTACCCGCACGTATATAATCGCATAGCGGATAAAGAAAGGCAAACGATTTTGCCATACACGAGGCGGGTGCCTATAATAATGACCCCTCCGGCACAGCCATTAAAACTTGGCGGCAATTCGCCAAAAGGCTATCGTGCAGGTATGTAGCTAGGAGAAGTGATATGGCGTTCCAAAAAACAGGCATTGGTGTTGCGATCGGCTTCCTTGCAGCGTTTTCTGGCGGCGTTAGCACTGCCTCCGCTGCAATAGAATCCGGTATGTCGCACGCACCGCTGGTTAAAAAATCCGCAGCAAGGAACGAGGATGCGGAACTACGCCGATCCATCAAGCGGATGAACAGCATGGCACACCGGCTTTCCAGGCTACTCAGATTCGACATCATCCGTTTGACGGAAATGCCTGCGGGCACCGAACCGGGACTGGATGCTGCCCAGGGGCTGGAAGCGTCGCTAAGAAGCGTGGAAGCAAACGTGCGGGACGTGTTGGAAATCGTCGATCGCCCCGAAGCCGAAGAATTGGGTTTACTTGAACTTCGCCGCAACCTGGCATTGGCGCGCTCCAATGCTGTGACAATAAGGCGGCTGGCCAAGCAAAAAACCGCGGCTCCTGAAACGCATACGGGTCAGACGCCCGGTGAGGCATTTGCCGCTATTGCAGATTCGATGGAAAAGAACTTCGCCTGACCAGAGGCGGTATTGCCTGATCGCCATGCTGTACCCCGAGGCCCACCACAAAAGCAGAAACGATACCCCTTTAATGCGCAGGCTGGCAGAAATGGCTGAGAGTTTTCAGGACTCGTAGCAAAAAACCCCAGCCGGAGCCAGGGTTTGATGCACTCTCACAAGGAACTCAGAGGTACTCTGAGAGAGAATCTACATACAATCGCATTACTGAAAACTGAAAGCAGCGAACCTTCAGTAACTCTATATTCTCACAGCATATCTTTTGGTGCAAGGGTTTTCATGAAAAACTGCAATCCCTATACCGTGACAAACTGCCCCCGTGTGTTCAGCACCCGCGAAGTCATGAATATGTCACAAGCCGAGCGCCGGTCCTGGAACCTCCAGTTCAAACCGCCGCGGTTGGGCGTGGCGAGTGATGGATTCGGCCAGTTTGAGGCTACCCCCAGCTCAGCGTATCGGCATCACCTACAGCCAATAATGGCCCATTAAATCGCGTCGCCCATCAACCGCGAGCGGACCGAGTCCGGCAGCGCGGACCAGTCTTCCACCGTCAGGGTATTCACGTCGACGTCCTGCGACCCGCTTTCCTGCTGCGGCGTGGCCGAGGATGCCTCGGGCGGCGCCTTGCGGGCCTTGTCGACCTTCTCCCTGCGCGACTGCTGCTGGGCCTTCTTCGCCATATCGGCCTTGGAAGCGCCCTTCTTCTCGGCCGGCGCGGGCTCCTGCTTGGCCGACTCCAGGTCATGAATCCGGGTCACGGCAGCCACGGCCCGCTCGGTGGACTGGCTGCGGGTGTAACCCTGCTGGAAGTAGAACGCCTGTAGCTCCACGGCCTCCTGGCTGATGGCCTCGTCGAAGTTGTCGGAGTTCTCGTTCAGCGCCGGGTATTCCTCGTAGATCGACTCCAGCGTCTGCTCGAACGCCATCTGGTCACGGACATCGGCGGCAATCTTGTCCGGGTCGACCTGCTGGCCGGACTGGCCGCCCTCGGCCGGCTCGCTGCCCTGGCGCATGGCGGTGAACACTTCGGACTGGAGTTTCGCCGCCTCCTCGGTGTTGCCCTCAACCAGCGCCGAGTTGGCCGCGTTCATCTTCTCCTGAATCTGCTCGTCGCTGAGCGTGTTGGCCTCGCGCTCGGCTTTGGCCTTCTCGGACTCGATCTCCTTGAGCTTCGACTGGGTTTCCTCCAACTGACGCTCGGCGGCCCGCAGCTGGGCCGTGCGCTGATCGAAGCGCGACTTGGGGATTACCGGCTGCTTATCCTTCGGCTTCTGATCCGGTTCAGGCGTCGATTTATCCGCATCATCGTCAGCCTCAGCGTCGTCGTCACCAGCATCGCCCTCAGCAGAGTCAGCGTCCTCTCCTTCGGCGTCTGCTTCCTGCTGGCCCTCGGCCTCTGCGCCGCCCTCGGCGGCCGAATCTCCATCGTCGTCGGCGGTGTCGGCGTCTCCCCCAGTATCGCCAGAATCAGCAGCACCGTAATCAGCGCCTTCATCTGTGGTTCGATCGGACTCCAGTTCGTCACCAAGATCAAGGTCGCCAAGGCTATCAACCGGGTCTTCCTGGTTGTAAAGGTCGCCATAGTCCATCTCCGGGGTCGCTTCGTCCTGTGCATCTTTAGCCATTGTCAGGCTCCTTTTCGGCAGGGTTGGATCGATTGGCCTGGGCGGCGGCCAGTTGGGTTTCGCCCTGGAAACGGGTACGGGCCATGTCGGAGGCCACCCGCAGTTTCTCGCTCTGCCCCTTGGAAGACAGCGTCATATCAGACAGCCGCAGCCGGGTCAGCAGCTCCTCGCGCTTGAGTGCCACCTCGGCTTCGAGGCGGTCGCGTTCGAGGGACATTTCCGGCGACTGCTCACCACCGGCCGTCTTCTCGGCGGACGCCTTGTCCTTCTCGGCGGATGCGCTTGCCTGTTCGGCCTGTGCCTGGAGCTTGGCCAGTTCGCCTTCGAGCTTGCCGATCTCAAGCTGCTGCATTTTCTGCTGCATCTCGATCTCTTCGTCGGTCGGCTCGGCCTGCCCCATCATCTCCTGGACCCGGTCGGCCAGCTCGTCGCGGTCGGTCAGGTTGGAACGCCGAATGATGGCGTCGTCGGGGATCGCCACACCGCCTTCCTTGCGCAGCTGCATCAGCTGGCCGAACTCGTCCTCGTCGGCGTTATCGCGGGTCGGCAGCGACGTAATCGAGACGTCATAGCGCCCGGCGGTGACGTTGTTGAGCACTTCGCCGGTCTCGTCGATCTGGTTGATGATCAGCTTCTCCTCGCGCTCGTCCGGGTTATCCGGGTGCAGGATGCTGACCGTGCGCTCCTCGGTGTAGAAGTCCTGGACCAGCTCAAGGAGCTTGTGGCCCACCAGCCGGCGGCTATATTCGAGGTGCTTGAACGGCTGGCCCAGCTGAATCTGGCCGCGCTGCGTCTTGCGCTCCATCGCCACGCCGGACACCTCGGCACTGGCCTGGCCGAGCATGCCCTCGTTGACACCGCTGATCTGCTGGATCGCCATGCCCGTCTTGTCGGAAATCCGATCCAGGCCGGACGGCACATGGTTGGGCTGAATCTTCTGAGGCGGCTGGTAGTTCTTGGCGTAGACCAGGTGTAGGCCGGTCTCGGCGCCCTTCTCGGAAAGCTCGTCCTCGGTCATGTTCACCAGCGAACCTTCCTCGGTAATCCAGCCCGAGTTGGCCGTGGTGTTGACGATGTGCAGCTCCTGGCTGCGAGCCTTGTTGTAGAACTCCTGGGGATTCAGCAGGTTTCTCACCATGCCGAAGGGATTGCCGCGGCGGTAGTAGGGGAAGTACGGGATCACCGTAAAGGTACGGTAGAGCGACCAGTCGTCGTAGAGCACCACGTCGTCGGCGGTGACCGTCCAACGGACCTTCCGCCCGGGGCGCTTGATGACCTGCACGCCATAGGTCTCGGCCAGCCGGGTCACTTCGTCCTCGCCCATCTGCTGCGGGACCTCGCGCATGTCCCCGGTGTCCGGGTCCACCAGCACGTACTCATCGACCCACTGGTAGTGCTGCCGTTCGATCACCCGCACGCTGCGGATGGTCCGGTCGTCGAGCCCCTCGATGCCGTGAGACCCCGGGGACAGGAACTGCTCGCCGCCGAAGCGGCCCGTGCCGAAGCGCACGGAGTCATAGGCGTGGTGATCGCCGGAACCGACGATGGACTGGAGGGAGTCGGACTTGTCCTGGCCGTACTTGGTCGCCAGCTCGTCAAGCGACATCCACCAGGTCACCATGACCTCGTTCCACGTCGACGGGTCCATCTCCTTGCCTTCCGGGTCGGGAATCACGGTCAGCGGATCGAGGTGCTTGATCGATACGTCGCCCATCAGGTTTTCCTGGAAACTGACGCGCACGTCGAAGTAGCCGCGGTCCTGGATCATGCCGTCGGCAAACACGAAGTTCTCGATGAAGTGGTAGTCGTTGGCCTGCATGATGGACTGCGCCACCCGGCCCAGCACCAGGGCGCCGTCGCGGGTGGAATCCCGCTTGGGCAGAAAGCCGACCTGCATCTCCCGGCTGGCCTGCTCGCCCAGCGCCGTATTGATGGTCGACAGCACCAGGTTGAACGTCATGGCCGGGCGGCCCTCATCCTCCAGCTTCTTGCGGTCGGCGTCCGACCACTGGTCACCGCGGTAGAAAGCGTCGCACTTCCTGGCCAGGTCAACGTAGTCGTTGTGGCCATTGTCCCGGGCGCGGACGTAATGCGCCCACTGTTTCCGGGCTACTACCTTCTCTTCGCCGCTGTCTGGGGTCGCCTCTGCCATGCCGTATCAGTCCTCGACGTGGTTGCGCTCGTGGAACACGGCCCGCGAGCAGTGGTAAATGTCGTCGTCCTTGAGCCAGACGATGAAGTCACCGGCGACCGGCGGCTCGTACGCCTTGAACTCCACCATCTCGTCATGGAGCGAAATGGTGTAGCTCGCCTCGCCCACCTTCGTCAGCTCGTCGGCGTCTTCGATCCGGTGCGCGTACCGGGTCACCGGCTTGGACTGGTAGGGTTTGAACGCGGGGTTGATCTTCATACCGATCCCTCCAGACGCGATGCCGCATGCTCGGTAGAGAACTCGTCCTTCACCAGCTGCCAGTCGTCGCGGAACATGAAACCAATGGTGTAATCCATGTTGTCGGTGTCGCGCATGTCGATGACCTGGCCACGGCGGGTGTGCATCATCACGGTCTTCTTCTCGTCGTTCCAACGCCAGAAACCACCCCACTCGGGCAGTGCCAGATCATGGCCACGCTTGAGATACGCAAAAGCTGCTTCAAACTTCATTGCACTATCTCCCAGTCCTCTGCCAGTGCGTCAGACTGCGCCACAGACCAGGGGACAAGTTCCCCGTTGGCCGTGTACATGAACAACGCGTCCCGGAACACGGGCTCCCCCATATACTCGCCAAACCCGAACCCGTGGATTTTGGCGATGGTGTTGCTGCCCTGAAGCCAGAAAACGTACATGCCCTGGCCATTCCAGCCGGCCCGCTTCACAGCGCCGCCGGCTCGAAGAATCTTCAGCGCTTCGCCAAAGTCCAGGCCGGTGGCCTTGCTGTCACCTGCCTCGCGGTAACGATCCTCGGCCAGCAAAAAGCCAAACAGCGGCCAGAGCTTGTCGAACGCCTGCTCGTGGGCGATCTTCCGGCCCAGCTCGGCGTCAAAGTTGGCCGGGTCGACACAAGCCGACTCGCCGGTAACGGTATATCCGTTGTCGAGGTGCAGGATGCAGAAGGTCAGGGTTGTGCCTTCCGGGTGCGTGTACTGCGTAGCAGCAATACGCGCTTCCATCGCTTCGGGGGTCACTTTGTTCGGCAGCATGGTTTCTCCTACGACGTCATCGCTGACGGTTTATCCGTGTTGCGTATAGTTTTGGACAGTTTATCACGCCAGGAGCGTTTTGGCGGCTGTTTTCTTTCACGCGTGGACGTGAAGTGCATTAAAAGCTGACCTATCCACGCAGCGGAGTCCACTTGGTCGTCGAACTGCCCGTTGGGGAAGCGCATCATCTCGGCCACCAGCGCCATCGTGGCGTCACAGTGCTTGCGGAAGAACACCCGGCGCTGCTGCATACGCGCCTGGAACGGCCGTGCCCGGGCAATCTTGTCCTGCCGGCCGGGGCGCAGCTCCTCAATGGGCATCATGGTTCGCGTTTCCCGGATGCGCTTCTCCAGAATCGGGCCCATCGTCATCAGAATGTGGCCCCGTTCGATGCCCACCAGCTTGCTCTGCCAGACCTTCTGCACCTCCAGCATCTTCTCCACGATCTCCAGCGTCCGCCACCGGCCGCGCTGCACATCCACCACGAAGATGTTGTCCTTGCGGTCCACGCCGACCGTTAATCCAACGGTAAAGTCGTTCTGCTCGGTCTGCCCGATGGCCAGGTCCCAGGCCGTGTAGAAGTTCATCTCCTCAAGCGGCGGCAACTCGTGCTGCATGAACCACGAAAAGTCTTCCTTCTTGAAGTAATCGCCGTCGTCGGCCACCGGGTTCTGCTGGTACAGCGCCGACCAGTCACGCGGGCCGATGGTGCGCTTGATCTGCTCCAACGCCGTGATCGGAAATCGCTCCGGGTGCAGCGCCTCGCCCTGCTTGCGAAACAGCTCGTCATGCTCGGCAATCGCCGGGTAGCTCACCACCCGCCACTGATCACCCTCGCCGTCGGCCATCTGCTCAAGGAGCTTGCCGCCCAGGTCCGCATCATGCCAGCGGGTCATCATACAGATCACACCACCGCCGGGTGCCAGACGGGTGTAGGCCGTCGACCTGTACCAGTCCCAGATACCTTCCCGGGTCGTTTCGCTCTCGGCATCGGCGCGGTTTTTCAGGGGATCATCGATTATAAGGACAGAACAGCCCCTGCCGGTTATGGGCCCGCCTACCCCAGCAGCTACGTAACCACCCTCGTGGTTCGTGCTCCACACCTCGACCGACTGGCTGTCCTTGGACAGCGACACCTCGGGGAACACCGTCTGGTAGCTTTTCTCGCGCAGCAGGCCGCGCACTTTCCGGCTGAAGTCGTTGGCCAAGCTGCCGGCGTAGGAACAGGAGATGATCTCGTGTTTCGGGTTCCGGCCCAGGTGCCACGCGGGAAACACCCGAGAAGCCAGCTCAGATTTCCCCGACCTGGGCGGCATGCTGATCATCAGCCGGGGGCTTTCCCCGGCGGCCACGGCGTTGCTGAACCACTCAAGATGCTCGCAGATGTCCTTGTGGACCCATCCGGGCTGATAGTCGGGGTTCGTGCGCATCA
This sequence comes from Vreelandella jeotgali Hwa, assembly GCF_000334215.1. Taxonomy (GTDB): domain Bacteria; phylum Pseudomonadota; class Gammaproteobacteria; order Pseudomonadales; family Halomonadaceae; genus Vreelandella; species Vreelandella jeotgali. The sequence continues at coordinate 51,487 of NZ_AMQY01000021.1, forward strand.
CCAACGGCAGCAGATGGTCGTGGGCCAACTGCCGGCGGGCCAATTCCCGCTTAGCCTCCTCCTGCCGGTCGAACTCGCGCTGTGTCTCGGCTTCCTTCTCCCGGGCGACGCGGGCACGTTGGGCCTCGGCCTCCTGGTTCTGCCGGTACATCTCCTGGCGCTCACGACGCTCAGCCTCCAGCCGGGATTCCCTGTCCTGCTGATCCTCGGCGGCCAGCTTGGCGTGCTCGGCCACTTCCTCGGTGCGGCAATAGACGCAGACGCCATCCTTCAGCAGGGTCTCGGGGGTTTCCTGCTCACACTCGCTGCAATACTGGCACTTCACCTTGCGCTGATCGCCGGTGGCCACCTTCATGCGCGGCATCGGATCGGTTCGCTTGAACCGGCGCCCTTCATAGCTCGCCATCGGTATCCTCGTCGGTCACATCCTCGGCGTCGTACACCTCGCCGGGTTGCAGGGAATCCATGCCCATCGCCGCCAGGTGGAGCAACTGCTGGGTGCTCAACCCTTCAAGCTGCTGCGGCGTGTTGACCTGCTTCTGGTCCTCCGCCGGATCGTCCAACAGCTTGTGCAACTTCACCAGCGAGTCCGTGGCCCGGGTCATTTCGGCGCTGGTGCCCGCCAGGTGGTACGAGTTTATGTACATCTGGTGGGCGTCTTCCTTGCCGAACTTCACCCGGGGCATCACCTGTTCGCTCATTTCCCGATCGTAGTGCTGCATGTGGGCCTGGACCTCGGGCAGCTTGTCCCAGGTCGCGCCGGTGGACGGATGGGCCCCGGCTTCACGCGCCGCATCGCTGGCCGACATCCCGCCGACGCGAGCCGCCACGAAGTACCTGAGCTGAGCCGATATGCGCGGAAGATCGACGGCGCCAAGGTCGGCGTCGTTTTCCATGTTCAGCAGCTGCTGCTCGGTCATCTCTTTGGGGTCAAACGCCATGCGTACACCAACGTCTATATATGCTTGGCGTATATTGTAGAGTGTAAAAAACCCCGCGGCAATGGCGGGGTGTTGGCCTAAAAGAGGTTGTGTTGTTCGTTAGGCGAGCTGGCTCCAAAGGCCGAAGGCACCAATAATAACCGCGGTTAGCGTCAATATCGTACCTATCGACCAATGCACGGAACTTAGCCGTGAAGCGGCGATATGCTGCTTGAGTTCGGATACTTCCAGGCGTACATCCGTATTAGCCTTCCGTACCTCGGTCAGAAACTCGTGCATTTCCTCGCGCTGTTCGCGGCGCTGAGTCTCTGCGTCCTTGAGAAACTCGTGGAAACGCGCATCAGCACGGGCCGAATGTTCACTAAATTTAGCGTCCAGCTCCTCGCGTGTAATGTCGCTTGCCATGTGTTTCTCCTTATCGGCCTTTGCCTTGTCTGTAAACGGCTTTGTGGTCGCGTAGACATAGCTAGGCCGTGGCTCGTTGTACCTAGTAGCCCTCTCAAACCGTTTAGCTACACGCTCCGCCGAATCACTTTCAGACCCTGAGTACGGCGTTTCGGACCGCGGACTGCTGGTTCTTGACGACCTTAACGACGGCTGTACTCCCCCTTCAGTCCTCAGAGCCGTCATGCGGTTCCTCCAGGGCCTCCGTAAATGCGTCTCTCAGTTCTTGTACAAGGCTGAGTGGCAGCGTCAGTCCGGCAACATTCAGGCGATACACCTCAAGGTCTTTGGGGGCTATAGAAGTCAAGTTGCCATTGTCGTCAAAAGTATGTTTTTCCCCTCCAACGTCCATGCTTGTTCGTCCAAGCCGAAGGTGTACATACCGCTCGCCATCTGTCTCCAACCCTGACATGGAAAACTTTGTCACATACTCGTCAATATAGTTCTCGGAACGTCGATGGTTGGTTGTCTGCACTTCGTTGTTACTGGCGTCGGCCATACGTTCCTTCCTCCTTGTTCCTGTACCCACAGCATACCCCACCCAGCGCAGGGCGTGCATCCAGCGGCAAATTTTGCGCAGAAATTTTTTCCGGTCGGATTACGCAGGACGGTTTTCAAGGGATGCGGGAAAAGCGGTATCGGTAACAAAAAAGCCCAGACCCCGGTTAAGGGAGTCGGGACCTGGGGCAAAAATCGCGTGTTCGGGTGTGGAGTCCCTGTGCGAAAGGGGCGCCGACCCGGATTCGTGTTTCGGTTCCACGCGATCCGGGTTCCAAGCCACTGGAACCTTGGATTGGCCCCCACCCGGGGGCCAAGCACATTATCACCCTGTGAAAAGGAAATGATCATGTTCGTTCAAACTAGCACTACTACTCAGCCCATTCAACACAAGGCACTGGCGTTCGCGGTCAAGACAGCACGCTTTCCCGGTGCATGGACAGAGTGGGATGGCCACCAGCAGCTCGACACCTTCCTGCTTGAGCTGCATGACCGCCCTGCCGAGTACGTCAAGGACCCGTTCGGTCGCAACAGCGGTCGCTGGCAAGCACCAGGCATGGATGCGCTGCGTGCTCTGCCCTTCCTGTATCAGGGCGCTACGCAATATCTCCTCGCACGCTTCGCCCTGAACCACATGGGGCTTGGCGAGGACGTTGAGCCCATCAGCGTCGCACGCGACCTGCATGACCGGCTTGATACGTTCCGCTCGGTGTTCGCTGCCTACGGCTGGAATCGCGTCGACGGTGACTTCTCGGAAGCCACCACTCGCGTAGAGGTTGCAGAGAGCAAGCCGTGGCAGGACGTCGGCGACACAATGGCCGACCCCACCGTTGAAGCTGCGGCGATGACCGTCGGCTGCTCGCTCGAAGAAGCGATGGACACGTTCGTCGAGGAGATCACAGCCAACGACGGTAACAAACCCACCAACGCGCAATTCCAGGTCATCAACGTGGCAGCGCGTGAGCACATCGAGGATCGCCACTTCGATGGCTGGGTTGAGCCGGTCATGGATGACATGAGCGATGATCCCGCTCGCACCGCCAAGGAAAAGCGGGCTCACCTGAAGGAGCAGCTGGACGCTGAAGGCATCAAGAAGTTCTTCGGCACCAATAAGGTGTATCGCGGGCTCGTCAAGATTCATCGCCGGCTGTCCAAGACCATCGACCAGCTCCATCAGGACCTGGAACGCGCAACAGCCTACGCACAGCGTCCCTCAAGCGAGCAATACGCCGGCAGCGATGAAGGCATGCTCATGCAGCTCGGTCGCGTCGATCACTGGCTGGCCAGCAACGACACCACAGGGCTCGACGGCTTCGATCCCGGTGAGCGTTTCCAGGAGGCCATTCGGATCGCCAACAACGAGCTGGGTGATCTGGACGACCTGCTGGAGGACATGGAAGACGAGCAGCGTCGGCTCAACCCGGTGTGGAAGATGCTCAACCGGCGCGGTGCGCCGTACTGGTACGCCAACGTCGGCGAGTTCTACACCATCGACGAGAAGGAAGAAGCCAGCAACCGTCGTGCCGAGCTTCGTGACCAGTGGATCGCGGCTCGCCCGATGGAGCTGAAGAAGCAACTCGATAGCAAGGCGCTGAACATGCTCGCCGAGCTGTCCAACTTCGACAACCAATAACCATCAATCGGGGGGCTTCGGCCCCCCACCGTCGCCAAGGAGGATCACCATGAGTACATCACTCACCAGGCTCGCTGCCATCGCCGAGCAGTTCGCCGAACCGGCTGCACCGTCCATCCCCAAAGGCTGGACACACATCGGCACTGACCATCGTGGCAAGCCGCATTACCGCACGGCGCCGGGCATTGCCGTGGTCACCAGGCCACGCAACCCGGTTGCCGATCTCATGGCGCTGCCGCGTGAGAAGGCCGAGCACAACGAGGGCGGCACCTGCCCTCACTGCCTGGGTCGCGGGCGCTACACCGCCCATCGCGGGCACTTCGGCAACGAGAAATGCTTCCGCTGCGATGGCAAGGGCATCCTGGACCGCAAGGACCTCGCGTTTCTCAAGCGCCGGATGGAGGCCGACGAACCCATCTGCCTGGTCGTAAGCGCCTGACCGAGCGAGATCGGTTACACCCCGACATTCACACCTGACCCCTGCGTCGCGGGCCACAACAGCGTCGCGTCCACCCACCGACTCTGCGTCCTTGCGTCGCGTCCACCCCGGGCGTCTGCGTCTTTGCGTTTTGTCTTTTATTTTGTGTGATTGGTTGATCGATATGTGTTGATTGTTGATTGGCTTGATGGGTTTTGAGGCCAGTCAAGAGTCAATGGTCGGTTGTCGGGTGACACGGGTCGCTTGGCTTCAATGCGAATCAGGGTCCCGGATCAAGTAACACGGGACACACGACATTCGACACAGGAAACGGCTCAATCGACACAGGAGCCAGAACATGACGAGCTTTTACGATTTACACATGCACCTGAGCCGAGCGGTTCGGGTGTTCGGCGACAATTCACAGGCTGCCTTTCGCTGGCGGGTGCTGATCGGCCTTCGAGAAGAGGCGATTGCCGAGGCACTGATCGGTCAATGACTCACAGTCGTGAAGCACAGGGACAGTTGGAAGAAAAACATCGGCGTGAGTCGCCTGCCCCGGGTCGATTGGCCCGGGGCTTTTTTCATTTGAGGTTTTGAATCGGGTCACGGGCCGATGGCTGGATGCCGAAACGGTCCAGGGCAGCGTTCTGCGGCGGAAGGGTTGGTTCCCCCTTGTCTGTCCCGCCAATGAGCGCTGCCTTGGGCCGCTTTGGAATAAAAACCGCGAAAAACGATAACTTTTCGTTTGACCCATGTAGGACTACCATTATTTTGGACCGAGCCAAAATTGCTGTAAGTCGCTGATATAAAAGCGCTTAAAGAAAAACCTGGCGTGTCCAACAACTAGGCAAGTTCCATTTGGACAGGAACAAGGGCCAAGGCTTTTGGCACGGTTTTTGCATCACGCGACAGGGAGCACCGAAGCGGGGGCAACAGCATCGAGGTAGATCAGTTCAATCTGCCGACCGACCTCGGCAATCTGCAACACGACTTTATAGAGCGTGCGCCCTGGCACCCGATCGTTCGCCATTGATGCGGCAGCAATGAAACAGCAGCGGACCCTGCGCCCTGTGTCGTTTGCCCCAACCGTTGCCGGTTTCCTGGCCACCTCGGCCCGGGGAAGCCAATACCTCGTCGTTTTACCCCTGGACAAAGCGGTACGGCTCGATGCGTTCCTTGATCCGGTTCGAGTCGTAGCTCCTTCGATTTGCATATATCGGTAAATGACTTTCCGGGACGAAACTCCCGTTCTGGTAGGACGACCGTTAGTTTGGATTGTCGAAAAAACGCCGTAAGTCGCTGATCTCAAATCGGTTATAGGACTTATGCGTATGTCCAACAAGTAGGTAAATTGATTTCACAAAAAAACAAACGTCCCTCGCCCTTCGTCCCTCGCCACGGGTCCTGCGCCCTTCGCCCTTCTTCACTCGACACAGGATGGTCAACCATGAATTGCGCACTCCTCAGCACAAATCCCTCGTGGTGGGGCAATCCACCCCTGTTTTTTGCCAATCTGGGCATGGAACACTTGACATTTCTCTCCTGTCCCGTGGCAGGCGTCACAGGCCTTGTGGCCTTCTTCGTGAGCACTTTTGCTGTGCTCTGTGTGGCCGTCGGCATTGCGGAGCACATCAACCGCTAAGCGGCGTCACTGGGCGCTTTACTGCCCTGTGTCAGCGGCATTCTGCACCGGAGCATTACGGCCCTGTGCATCCCTGCTTATGGGTACGACCACCACATTGAGAGCAACATGGTACTCATCCCACTCTGAATATACCCAAAAACAGGTTTTCTGGAGCGAACTTCAATAACTTGTTGGACATACCCATACAGCCTATAAGCTCTTTATAAACAGCACTTTAAGGAGATTCTTCACCATTCCAAATTAACGGTCATCCTACATAAACGGGACTTTCATCCCGCGAATGGATTTTCCATTATTCGCATAGGTGTTAGTCTACCCCCATCAAGGAGACATCAATGGCCAACCATAAAGCGTTCCCACCCGGCGAGGACGAAGCGGCCGATGCCGCGTACCAGAAGTACCTCGAACCGGGTCACACCGTCGAAACCGTTGCAGCCGGCCTGGAAATCAGCCCCAACACCCTGCGTGCTGCGTTCCACGACAGGGGTTACAGGCTGAAGGTAAACAGAGCGGTCAACCGCAACGAGGTCATCGCGTTCCAGAAGGAAGCTCGCGTGCCCATCGACTACCTGGCCGCCCGCTTCGGCGTCCGGGAAAACACGGTCAGGAAATGGCTGCGTGGCTTTCGCCGGACCCATGTCACCCGCCGCGCTGCTCAGGCGTTCTGGGACACATTGGCCGAGCGAAGCGAAACACCCGGCAAGTTCTTCAACGTGCTCGCCAATCCGCCACACAACCTGAGCCCGCAGGTCATTCCGTTGCTGTACCACAAGCGCATCAACCCGGTGACCCCCGTCATCTGGCAGTTGACCGCCCTTGAAGTGGCCAGGGAGCTGGATAGCGAAACCCTGCACGAACTGGCCCGGGAAACGGAACACGACGACTCGGTATTCCCGCAGATATTCCTGGGTCAGGGCAAAATCGCCACCCCGGTGCGCTGGCAAAGCGACGACGCAACCGAGGACGGCGCCACGGCCACCGACCTCAGCATGCAATCCGTCCTGGAGGACATATAGACATGAGACTCAGCAGCGCACGCCAACAACTTGCCCGAATAGAAGCCCTGCACAGGGAGACAGCCATGCGCGTGGAACTCATCGACCCGAACACATGGCCCGCGGCCAGAGGCCTGACAATCGTGCTGGTCCGCATCCTGGACAGCAACCCGCAGTACGCGCTGATCCGCTGCGGCATGGACCAGATACTCGTGCCCCGCACCGCCATCCGACACCTGCCCGACCCGGAACCCGTACCGGCGCCGCCGTTGCAGTGGGGCTCGATTGTCACCCTGACCGACGGCACCCGGGTCCTTTGCACTCACCCCGAAGTGGAGATGGACGGCACCTGGCGCGGTATCCCGTTCCATCTGCGCTCGATCCGCACGCTCTATATCAGCGACATCGCTGCCATCCACCACAACCAGGAGCTGACCGCCGCATAACCCGACACTCACCGAGACATCCTTCGCCACGGCCCCGGCGCACGCCGGCCGTACACGGGCAACCTGCGCCCAAAATGATACGCAGGACATATATTGATAGCCCAAGAGGACCTTGAAAATGACCGCTACCCACAACCCGCTCAGCAAAGTTGCCAACAGCACCGCCATCCAGCTCGCCGAGAGCCAATACCGCCTCGCCCGGTACTTCTGCCCCTACAACTTCGACCCGGAACGCATCGACTACGACCGCGTGGCGGTGTTCCTCGACGACATCCACCGGGCGTTTCCCAACCCGTCACCCAACCTGGCCCAGCGCCTCGCCGATCTTCAATCGCAGATTGCCTCTCACCGCGAGGCCCTCGATGCCCTGAAGCAGGCCGACGCCAACCCGACGCTGAACGCCGACCAGCTCTACACCACGGCGCGAGCCAACGTCATCAATCCCACCGGCGCAGGAGCAGCGCAATGAACACTCTGACCGTATTCGACAAGTACCTGGAGCAGGCCCCCAGCCACTCGGAGCTGAAGACCTGGCTGTACATGATGCACCACGCCACACAGCAGCTGGACGAGTGGGGGGTTCCACGCAATCTGCAAGCGAACCAGATTGGCTATGATATCGAGCTGGTCCTGATCGCCTACGACGTGGGCCTGGGCACCATTGAACTCAACAACATCAACCTGCCGGAAGGCTACGACCCGCATACCGTCGCCAGCATCAACAGCCTGGCGGAAAGGCGCCCCATCGAGACCATCGAAAGCTATCTGGCCCAGCAGGGAAGCACCCGGTTCAGCATCGCGCATATCCCGCCCACCGGCGAGTACATCCGGCTGATCAACGAGGAACTGCCGGACATGGACACAAGCGCACTGGACATCCTCGGCGCACCCTACATCGGCCTGAACAGGGACACGGCGCCGAACATGAACTACTTCGGCTTCCCCCGTGGCTACGCCTCGCTGGGCGGGCACGTACTCAGGGAACCGGTCGGCAACGTGATCCAGGCCGACAAGATCCCGCTGTACGCGCTCCGGGAACTGAAACGCATCAGTGACAGCGAGTACACGGAACTGCCCCCGGCCGTTCGGCAACACATCCCCGCCGATGTCTACGCCGCCGAGGTCCCGCACCTGGCGGTCAAGGGCGCAAACGCCGGCAAGGTGGCCTACACCGAGAACGCCACCAAGGGCGACAACGACGTCCAGTCGGTGATGAAGCCGGGCAAATACATTCGCCGGGTGATGAAGAACGCCGACATCAACGACCAGGAGCTGAAGGACATGGTCGCCGAGATGCAGTCGGCCTCCCGCGTCGAGATCAGGACAACACGCGACCCGGAAGAAGCCCGCTGGGTCTACATGAACGGGCCGGACAGCTGCATGGCCCACGGCGAGGATCGCTTCGGCGACACCTTCGATGAGAACGACACCTGGCGGCACCCGATGGAGGCGCTGTTCTTCGAGGACGGCTCCGGTGGCGTGGAGCTGGTCTACGCGCTGGCCAACAACGGCCGCCCCGCCGCCCGGGTCCTGACCAACGCCGAGGTCAACACCTACCCGAGCGTCTACGGCGCCGACTGGATGCCGGCCGCCAGGGCGATCCTGGAGGAATGGCTGACCGAGAACGGCTACATGCAATGCCCCAACGCGCTGGCCAATCTGCCCATCCCCCTGATCCGGCTGAACACCCCGGGCAAGATTCTGTGCCCCTACATCGACAGCAACAACCTCGGCGTGGACGTCAATCACTCCACCGACGAGCTGACCATCGGCGGCCCGTTCGAGGCGGACTACGACGACGGCTACATCGACCTCCACAGCAACCACATCGAATGCCACAACTGCGGGGACCGCTTTGATGAGGACGACATGACCTTCGTGGACAGCGTGGACGAACACGTCTGCGACAGCTGCATCGAGGACGACTACGTGGACGCCCTCGACGAGGACGGCTCGGTCGAGCTGCACCGGGACTGCGACTGCGAGCACCTGGACCACGACGTCAGTGTACAGACAAGCTGCGGCATACTCCGCATCAGCCACATCACCGACCGCACCACCGACACCGAACTGGAACAGGTCGGCCTGTGCCGCGACCACAGCGGCACCGTGGAGGAGCAGGACGACTGCATGATGGTCGACGACATCGAGGAATGGGTACTGACCGACCACATCGAAACCGGCAACAACATCCCCGAAGCCGTCGACCCCGACGCAGAGTTCGTGGTTCTGCACGACCACTGCATCGTGTCGATCAGGGACGCCATCTACGCCGAGGAACTCGGCGGCTGGGTCCACGAGGACGACATCGACAACGAAACAGAGCGCCCGTACAGCGTCCTCCATCACCCCGACGACCTGCGGACCGCAGAACTGGTGGAAGCCGATGACGCCGCTTGACCATAATAACTCGCCACGCTTATACTCTATCGCACCAGAGGACAGAACAATGGCCTTCATGAAGAAGCACGACCCCGTGACAGCCTTCGACGCTATCGAAGCAACGCCCGTCAGCATCGACATCCTGGTCGAGATTCTCACCTATCGCCGTTCGGCACGGAGCGAAGGTGACGAGGCGCTGATCGACAACCTGATCATGCCGCTCGACCCGACCGTCGACGCCTACGGCAACCTGTTCGTATCCATCGGCAAGGCGCCCTCGGTCGCGTTTACCGCGCATACCGACACGGTCCACCGCGACACCGCGATCAATCCCCGGCTGACACAGACCCTGTCCATCGAGAACGGGCTGATCGAACTGGCCGATCCCGGCAAGGGCGACGTGCTGGGCGCCGACGACGGCACCGGCATCTGGGTCCTGCTCAATCTGATCGAGGCGGGCGTGGAAGGCCTGTACTGCTTTTTCCGCGACGAGGAAATCGGGCGCCTTGGCAGCGAATGGTCGATCAAGCACGAGCCCGAGCGGTACACGGGCATCGACATGATGCTCAGTTTCGACCGCATGGGCACCACGGACATCATCACCCACCAGATGGGCGATCGCTGCTGTTCGGAATTATTCGCAACGCACATCGCTGACGCCATCGACAGGCAGTGCGAGCCCGATCCGACCGGCTCCTTCACCGATAGCTGCTCCTTCATGGACACCATATCGGAATGCACCAACATCTGCGTCGGCTACTACGACCAGCACTCGTCGCTGGAAAGTCAGGACCTGACCTGGGTCGCGTACCTGGTCAACCGTCTGATCGCAATGGAGTGGAACGCGGTGCCGGCGGAGCGCGACCCAACCGAAGTGCAAATGCCCATGCTCGACGGCTACGACATGGCCGACATGGACCTCAGCGACATTCTGTATATGTACCCCGACGAAGCGGCCTACATCCTGGAGACGTTCATGGGCATGACCCAGGCCGACATGGTCGACGCCGTCAGCGAGCTGCACACCGTCGAATCCGGCAATGCTCTTCTGTCACCGGGAGCCAATCTGACATGACCCAAACACTTGAATCCCGGCCGGGCATGTCCCGGCTGGCCATCACTCGGACCCACAACGAGATCGTGCATATCGGCGACGACGTCTCGATTCAGGTCAACATCGTCAAGGGCCAGCCACGGCTGGTCATTCGGGCACCCCGCGACGTCCGCATCGTGCGGGATGAATTACTTTGACCGTCAACAAGGAGATCGAATGATCGACCCCACGCTGCAAGTCAAACGCCTCGACAGCCACGCCGGCGAAGTGTCCGACCTGAAAAGCACCGACCCCGGCACCGGGGGCATGGGGAGTAGCGGCCGATGAAGTTTGGCAGGTTCGACCGCGACACCTCAGCTCTCGGCGACTACTTCGATGCCAGGCCGAGCGCGCCGCCGTCACGGAAACGCATCGACGCGGACACCAGCGACCGGATCAGATACCTGATGGAGGAGCGCAACTGGCCCGGCGCGAAGATCGCGGACGAGATCGGCTTCAACCGGCACAACGTCAGAATCTTTTGCAGGAGGAACGGCATCAAGCGGCCCTGCCAACTCCGCCCGCATCGCAAGCAAAGCCTGAAACTGACCTGGGAATACGTCAGGAAGAAAATCCCCGCGCACCGAATGTCGGTGCTGACCGGCTACAACCAGCAGCAGACCACGCTCGACTACAAGCTGCTGCTGAGCCTGACCCGCAGGGAGCGCCAGGCCGTGTTCAACATGGAAGACGACTTCCCACCAGGGAAAAAAGGAGACAAAACACCATGAATACCGTGCAAGTGCAGCTAAGTGAGCTGGAACATCACATCCTGACCCGTCAAATCCTTCCCAAAATCCGAGAACTGATGGGTGACTCGGGTGAAAGCAGCCCGGCCCTCAACGCCGTGACCTCGATCCTCGACGCCTCGACGAAGACCGCCTCGTACCTGTGGACCAACGGCTCGGGCCGGATCGAGTTGGAGATTCAATGCGAGCACATCGACGCCGTTGCCCAAAGCGGCAACAACGAACCCCCGACCCGGGCCGTCATCAACGACGATCCGTTCCTGGCCCACCAGCTCAGGTCCATCAGCGTGGACGCTTTGGCCCGGGAGCTGACGGAAAGCGGCATGCTGTTCAGCGACATTCTCGAAAAGTCACGAGATGACATGGAAATGCACCTGTTATGGCAGGCCTGCTGGGACCTGTTCGACAACCGCCCGGAGATCGGCTGATATGCAAGCGCCCCACACCGACAGCCTCATGACCGCCAACGACATTCTGGCCCAGGCCAAGCAGCACATGGCCGACCGAGCCAACACCTACGACAAGCCGTCCGGCGAACGCAGCATGGCGGCCACTGTCGACGCCTTCATCGCCGTCACCGGCGACGGCGCCCTGGATACCGAGGAGCGGGGCTGGCTGTTCATGTGCCTGCTGAAGCTCGTCCGCTCACAGCAGGGCGACTACCGCGCCGACAACTACCAGGACCTCGCCGCGTACGCGGGGCTCACCGGCGAAGCGGCTTTTCACGAACGCAATAACACGCAGAGCGAGTGACACCATGCCCAACCCTCTCGATTACGACGCCGATGAAGACTTCCGCAACGCCTCCATGACCACGGTCAACCGCACCGTCCAGGCGCTGACCGACGAGGAAGACGAGGCGCTTGTCGATCATTACATCGACTGGGTGATCGACAACCAGCCCGAGGCACTGCGCCGCCTGCTGATTCAGCCGGCCGAGGCCGTCGATATCCTGGAAGCCTACGCCGCGGCGCTGGAGGAGGAAGAAGCCGACAACGACCTCAGCGCCCAAATGCACCGATTCGAGGATGCCTGATGGTTCAACCCGTCGAACAGATCGTCCGGCAGCTGGAAAACAATCCCGATTTCTACCGATCCATCGCCAACACCCTGGATCAGGCTGCCACCCAATATCCCAACCCCGATGACCGCCTGCGGATCGTGGCCATCATGCTGTTTGCTGCCGTCGACATGGATTCCTCGACGATGACCGAACAGGCCATGAAAGCGATCCCCGACGCGATCACCGCCGTCGCCAAACACCTGATGGAAGAAGGCACCGCGCCCTCCTCCACCGTTCACTAGGGAGACGACATGAACATCTTCGGCAGGGACTACACGCTCGTCACACTCGACTTCGAGGCGTTCTTCGGCACCGGCTGCTCGCTCAGCCTCCAGGCCATGAACACCTACACCTACCTCGACCATCCCGACTTCTCGCTGCACGGCGTCGGGGTCAAGGTGGACAACGGCGCAACGCAATGGATCGCGCCGGACGTGCTGGAGGACGAGCTGCGCGAGCTGTTTGACAACGCCGACAAACCCATCGCCCTTCTGTGCCACAACACCAACTTCGACGGCTTCATCCTGCACCACTTCTGGGGGCTGTACCCGGCGCTCTACCTGGACACCCTGGCGATGTCCCGGGGCATGTTCCCCAACCGCAAGCACGGGCTGAAGGACCTGGCCGAACGCCTTTGGCCGGGGGACCCGTCGATGCGCAAGGGCGAGGAGCTGGTCAACTTCCGCAACGTGACCACCGAACAGCTTTACGGCGACCCGGAGCTGCTCGACTCGATGGCGGAATACTGCATCCAGGACGTCGACCTGACCCACGCCGCCTTCCTGCGCATGGCGCCCTTCTACCCGGAGGACGAGCTGGAGATCATCCACCTCACCACCCAGATGGCGTGCCAGCCGCTGTTGGAGCTTGACCGCGAGCAGCTGCTCGAAGCCCGCGACGGCTGGATCGCCGACCGCCAGGCGATCATCGACGCCGCCGGCGTGGCCGAATCCACCCTCAACTCCAACCCGAAGTTCCAGGCGCTGCTGGAAAAGAACGGCGTGGCCATCATCGAAAAGGCCGACCTGCAAACAGGAAAGATGAAGCCGGCGCTGGGCAAGGCCGACCTGGGCTTTCAGCAGATGCGCGACGCCAACCCGGGCCTCAAGCACCTGTTCGATGGACGCGTCGCCGCCAAGTCGGCCGGGGAGATTCGCCGGGCCGATCGGTTCCTGGAAACCGCGTCGATCTGCGGCGGCAGGATGCCCATGCCGTTGAACTACTACTCCGCAGCGACGGGCAGGTACGGCGGTTCCGAGAAGCTGAACGTCCAGAACATGAACCGCGGATCGGCGCTGCGCACCTCCCTGTGCTCCCCGGACGGTTACATGGTGGCCGTGGCGGACTCATCCAACATCGAGGCGCGGATGCTTGCATGGCTCGCCGGCCAGGAAGAACTGCTCCACGTCTTTCGCACCGGCGGTGACGTCTATTCGCACTTCGCCACCGAGCTGTACGGCCGGCCGATCAGCAAGGCCGACAACCCACACGAGCGGTTCATCGGTAAGGTCTGTGTATTAGGACTTGGTTATGGACAAGGGCACAATCGGTTCCGCGACAACATGGCCGCCGGCATGCTGGGCGGGCCGCCGGTCATCTACTCGGATCAGGAAGCCCGCAACGTGGTACAGACCTACCGCACCATCAACTACATGATCCCGCTGTACTGGCAGCAGGCACAGCAGGCCATCGCCGATATGTACATGGGCCACGACGGCGACTGGGGCCCGCTGCGGATCACCCGCAACGCCATCATCATGCCCAACGGTATGGCGCTCCAGTACCCGGGCCTGCGCACGGACGACGAAGGCGGCTTCGAGTACCACAACGGCCGGTTCTGGACGCGGCTATATGGCCCCAAGCTCGTGGAGAATATCACCCAGGCACTGTCCCGCATCGTGCTGTTCCAACAGATGCTCGACATCAACCGAGCCATCACTCCGCACGGCGGCCGCGTCGTCCTCAACGTCCACGACGAAGTGATCGCCGTGGTCCCCGACGACACCGCCGAGGATGATTTCGGCACGATGATAAACGCCCTGCGAACACCACCCTCATGGTGCTCCGACCTGCCGCTGGATGGCGAGGGCGGCATATCCCGGAGCTACGACAAGTAGGTCACGGGCTATCGGGCAGCGCGGCGATGGCCTACAATTATACGCCTAGCATATTTATTTCCATCCCGGAGAGTTTCATGTCTGCACCGATCAACTTTATCGCTCCCGCAGCCAACAAGCTCCGGCTATCGAAAACCGTCACCACCGAAGGTACAGAGCCCTACCCCCAGGTCAAGACCGTCAGCTCGCTGTCGTACAACGTCGGCAGCAACCTCGAAGGATTGCAGGAACTCAAGGACCTGCTGGTCGATAACGCCAAGGCCGGCAATGCCCTGATCAAGGGCCCGCTCAAGGAGCCCATCAACAGGCAATCCCGCGCCGGCAAATGCGACACCCGGGCGGCCACGTCTCTCATGGTGCTGGACATCGACGGCTGGATGCCCGACACCCCACTGCAGGACAACATCACCCAGGCCGATCTGGTCCGGGCCGCGGAAAACGTCGTCAACCTGCTGCCCGAGCCGCTGAGCGCGACCAGCTACATCGTCAACGCCTCCAGCTCGACCGGCATCAATGCCTCGGGCGAGATCGGCCTGCACTTCTTCTTCCTGCTGGACTCGGCGGTTCACCCGAGTCACATGGAAGGCTACCTCAAGCACCTCAACTTCGCCTGCGAGGACATCACCGACCGCATCAAGCTCCAGGACAGCAAGATGAACGTCAAGTGGATCGTCGATCCGGTGGTGGCCCGCAACGCCCAGCTCATCTACATCGCCCCGCCCACCTTCGGCGAAGGCACCCAGGACCCCTTCGAGTCCCACGAGGACCGCTGGGCGCTGGTCAAGAAGTCGCAGCACACCTGCAACCTGGCCACCCCGGCAATGGCCGTGGACCGCCCGGCGCTGGAGGGCAGAGTCAACCGCCTGCTCAACCAGCTGCGTCGCAAGGAGGGCCTGTCCAAATTCAAACCGCGCAGCCGCACCATGACCGTGGGCGGCGAACGTCAGCGCGTGTTGACCAACCCGACGACGATGACCGTCAAGCTGGAGCATGTGACCGACGAGTTCGCCTACTGGAACGTCAACGGCGGCGATTCCCGGGCCTACTGGTGCCCGGCCGGCAACCCCGAGATCATCTACAACTTCAAGGGCGAGCAGCCGTTTTTGCTCAAGGCCGCCGACCAGGACGCCTACAACGAATACGTGGAAGCTCACGGCGACAAGATACGCCAGGTGAACGAAGTCAAACCGCTGCTGATCCGCGACCCCGAACGCGATGCGCTGTTCGCCGTCGAGTACATCCCCGCGCACAACACCGTCCACGACATCAACGAGATTTCGCGGCAGAGCATCGAGGACTGGATGGCGGATTTCGGCACCACGCCGCCCGATGCCATTCCGTCATGGCGCATCCGCTTCGACCCGCACAGCACCGTCGAGGTGGACTTCGACAACAGGGTCATCAACACCTTTACCCCGACGGAGATCATCAGAAACCCGCCGATGGTCATGCCCCACCACCAGGCGCTGACCCTCGGCCAGGCCGCCGAGAACATGCAGCAGCTGTGCCCCACCATCTACAAGGTGCTGTTTCACATCTGCGGCTCGTCCCACGACGACTTCGAGGCGTTCATCAACTGGCTGGCCTTCGCCATGCAGGAACGTCGCAAGGCCCACACCGCCTGGGTATTCAGCGGCGTGCCGGGCACCGGCAAGGGCATTTTCTACGAGCGGATTCTGCGCCCGATCATGGGCAAGCCGTACACCATCCGCAAACGCCTCGACCACCTGGAGGAGCAGTTCAACGCCTACCAGGAGGAAGCGCTGTTCCTGATCTGGGAGGAGTTCCGGCTCAAGGACTCGAAGCAGTCGGGCAAGCTGCTCAACAAGATGAAGGACGACATCACTGCCGACGAGGTGAACATCCGGGCCATGCGTTCCAACGTCCGCTCGGTGGACAGCTACACCAACTACATCTTCTTCTCCAACCACACCGACGTGATTCCCGTGGAGAAGGGCGACCGGCGTTTCAACATCGCGCCGCCGCAGATGGAACGGCTGGAGGTCACCTACCCCGAGATTCGTACCGCGATCCAGAACGACCGGATCGAGGACGAGCTGGGCAGTTTCGCCGGCCTGATGCTGACCTACGACTTCGACGAGCAGGTAGCGCGGACCGAGCGCAACAACGACGCCAAGGAGAGCATGCGCATCGCCGCCATGTCGTCGATGGACCAGTTCGCCCACGCCATCAACACCGGCGATCTGACGTTCTTCTACCGCATCGAGGACTGCGAATCCGCCACCACGCCGGACAAGGCCATGCGCCAGAAGATCGCCACCACCTGCCTGAACGCCTGGAAGGACGCGGCCCTCGGCGAGGAGCCCGCGATGGTCACCCTGGAAGCCCTGCACGTCTGCTTCGAGGTGATCTTCGAGGACACCATCGCCGCGATCAAGCTGCAAAACGCCCTGGTTCGCCGCGACGTGATCTTCAAGCGTCGCCGGACCAAAAGCGGCAAGCGCAAGGCAACCACCCTGGTTCACTGGCAACTCAACGCCGAGGAACACCAGGAGCTGGAAAGCGACGCCATCGCCTACGAGGTCCAGCAGGACAGCCACAACGACCCCCACCCGCTGATGCACTGAGGCCACCATGACCGATCAGACCTTCGACCCGAAGAACTTCAAAAAACCCACGACCCTGAACCCCGAGGAGACAAAGCCGGCCGACGCCGGCGATACCTTCAACCCGGCCGCGATCAAGGGCCGCATGAAAGCCGCCGCCGAGGCCGAGGAACAACGAACCACCGACCTGCTCACCGCGCCGCTGGGCCCGGTGCCGACCTGGTCGTTTTCGCGGTTGATGCAGTTTGAGAGCTGCCCCTACTCGATCTACCTCAAGAACGTCGAAAAGATGCCCGACCCGTCGGGCCCGGCCGCCGAGCGCGGGACGATGATCCACGAGCACATCGAAAACTTTATCCAGGGCGAGCACGACGACCTCAAGGGCCTGCGGCTCCCGGCCGGCATGAAGTCGGTCAACCTGGCGCCCTTCGAGAAGATCATCGGCGGGCTGCGCTCGGCGTATGAAGAAGGTCGCGTCGGCGTCGAAGGCAACTGGGGCTTTACCCGGGACTGGACCACCACCGACTTCTTCGGCAAGGACGTCTGGACCCGGATGAAGCTCGACGCCATCGAGTTCGACAGCGACACCTCGGCCCGCGTCCACGACTGGAAAAGTGGAAGGAAATTCAACAACGAACTCAAGCACAACCAGCAGGGAATGACCTACGCCATCGGCGCCTTCATGCGCTACCCGGAGCTGGAGTTCATCGAAACCTGGTTCGAGTACGTCGACCAGAACGACAGGATGAGCAACACCTACACCCGCGAGCGGGCCATGTTGCTCAAGCCGATGATCGACCGCCGAGCCAACGAAATGACCACGGCGACGAAGTTCCCGCCGAAACCCTCGATGCACGCCTGCAAGTTCTGCCCCCACGCCAGGGTGCAGGAAGGCTTTGACGAGCCCGCGTGCCCCTACGCCTACCAGGAGACGTAACCCATGACACTCACCACCCTACTCGATGTCCGCGAGCGCTGCATCGAAGGAGCGACAAGTGCTTAGCGTCATTTTCCATCTCGACATCATCCTCGCCGCGGCCGACGGTACGCACCGCCGGCTGCCATCCACCGACCATCGCGTCTGCCGGCGCGACCAGCTCGACGATAGCCACTACCTCGACGTGGTGGCCCACTCGCTGTTCACGCAGTTCCGCTACACCCACCACAAGGTCGTGCGGGTGGTCATCAATCGTGCCGTGCTGCCGGGCAACGAGACCAAAGACATTCACTACATCGCCGACTGCCGCGAGTCACAACAGGGAGACGCCGCATGAACGACCTGATGATCCCCTCATCGCAGGGCATGTACCGGATCGGTGCCAGACGCATCGAACCCGGCACTGACGGCCAACACGTCACCGACGTCAACGAGGGCGAGGAGCCCGACTTCTACGGCGTCTACCTATCAATCGACGGCGAACCGTCCCAATGGGTTGCCGACTACGACACGCTCAACAAAGCCATCGCTCACACAGGACACCATCATCCATGACCGATATTCACGTATCCATCGACCTCGAAACCCTCGCTACACGTCCCGACGGCGTGATCCTTGCCATCGCGGCCGCCGCTCGATTGTCGAACGGCGAAACGGCCACGTATCTCAGCTACTGCAACGTCTATAGCCAGCAAGGCCGGATGATCGACGAAGACACGGTCAACTGGTGGAAAACACAAGGCGATATTTATCGGCAAACGATGGACGCATGCGACAACGCCCCAACGCTGTCCGACACACTTGGCCAGTTTGCCGACTGGTACACGCTCCAGGGTGACGACAACGACCGGCTTTACCCCTGGGGCAACGGCGCGAATTTCGACATCGCCTTCCTCGAACACGCCTTCAAGGAAGCCGGCATCCCCTGCCCGTGGCAGTTCTGGACGGCCCGGGACCTGCGCACCCTGAAGGATGTCACCCAGCGCCTGGGCAAATTCGAGACAGTCAAGCGCGTGGGCACGCACCACAACGCCCTCGATGACGCCATCACCCAACTCAACCAGATCGAACAGTGCATGGAGGCCGTCAATGACAGCTGACCTCGCGCCCCTTTACCGGCACCAGGAGATCACCGTTGACCACCTCGCCAAAAACGACCGATCCCTCGACACCTCGGACCCGGGGGCGGGCAAGTCGCGCAGCCACCTCGAAGCGTTTGCCCGGCGCAAGGCGGCAGGCTCTGCCCGCCGGATGCTGGTCCTGGGCACCCTGTCGATACTCGAAACCGCCTGGGTCGGTGACTGCGAGAAATGGACACCTCAGCTATCCGCTGCCGTCGTCTACACCACCAAGCGCAAGCGGCAACTACCCGAGGCACTGGAAGCGGACATTATCGTCACCAATCACGACGCCGTGAAATGGATGATCGATACCCAGGGCAACCTGACCGACGAGGGCCAATCGCTGGTGGACGCCTGCGACGTGCTGGTGGTCGATGAGTTCACCGCGTTCAAGCACCGCACCACGCAGCGGTCCAAGCGGCTCGCCGCCCTGCGGCACCACTTCGATGTCAGGTGGGCGCTGTCGGGCACGCCAAACAGCAACGGCATCTGCGACATCTGGCATCCGGTGTTCCTCGTCGACGACGGCGTGCGCCTGGGCCGGGCGTTCTGGGGCTTTCGTGCCCAGGTCTGTACCCCCGTGCCCAACCACAACGTCCCGGGCAGCCATCACGTCGACTGGGTGGACAAACCCGATGCCGAGCTGATCGTCGCCGATAAAATCCACGACATTACCGTTCGGCACAAGCTCCGCGACTGTATCGACATGCCGGAGAACGTGGCCTACACCGTCACCACCCGGCTGCCGCCCAAGCTCATGGCCCAGTACCGCGAGATGCTCGACGAAGCGGCGCTGGAGCTGGAGTCCGGGGAGCTGGTGAGTGCCGTTCACGCCGGGGCGAAGGTCAATAAATTGTTGCAGCTATGCAGCGGAGCGGTCTATGGCGAAGAAGGCGCGTACCACGTCCTCGACGACAGTCGCGTGAAGCTCGCCCTGGACCTGGCAATGGAGGCACCCCAGGCGCTCGTGGCCTTCAACTGGCGGCACCAGCGCGATCAGCTCATGGCCGAAGCCGCCAAACGCAAGCTGAACTTCGCGGTGATCGACGGCGACGTGCCGGTGGCCAAGCGGGTCGAAACCGTCAACGCCTTCCAGGCCGGCGAGATTCACTACATCTTCGCTCATCCCCAGGCCGCGGGGCACGGGCTCACGCTCACCCGCGGCACCCGCACCATCTGGACCTCGCCGACGTACAACGCCGAGTGGTTCCAGCAGTTCAACGCCCGTATCGACCGGGCCGGTCAAACGCAGCGGACCGAGACCATCATGATCGCTGCGCAGGATACACGCGAACAGGACGTGTACGAAAAACTCGGCGGCAAGGTGTCACGCATGGATAACCTCCTCACCGTATTCGCCGCAAGCACCCAAGCCAACGCACAAGGAGCCTGATCATGGCCACTTTTACCAGCACCACCAACTCCAAAATCGCTACCCACAACGCCGAGCTGATCTTCGAGGCGGCCAAGCGCCTCAAGGCAGCGAAGACCCGTCTGGGCACCAAGGGCACGAAGGAGGAAGAAGCTCGCAGCACGCTCAAGGGCCTGCACTACGAGGCCAACGCCATCACCACGGCAATGGTCAATGACGAAGACGACAGCGAGATGCGCGATCTGGCCACCGTCCAGCGCGAGATTCGTTCGGCGGACACCAAGCTGGACCGCGCCCTGGAACGCGCCCACGAAGACCGCGCCGCCATCGACGAGGCACTGAACGAGCTGGTCACCTTCCTCCAATGGGAAGCGGACACCGACGACGAAGACGACCAGGAGGATGCAGCATGAGCAACCTGGGAGACCTGATCGCCCACCACGAGCAGCTGCGTGAGGAAAAGCGCATGCTTAATGAGCGCCTGAAAGCGCTCAACAACGACATCTTCCACAGCGAATCCGCGGTACTGGAAGCTCTCGACACTGCCGGGCTGGAGCATGCCCGGGTGGCGGGTACCAGCGTGTCGGTGACCGAGCAGACCATGCCCAACGTCACCGACTGGGAGCAACTTTACGACTTCATCAAGCAGCACGACGCCATGTATATGCTCCAGCGTCGCGTGTCGACCGGCCCCTACCGGGAGATGCTGCAAATGGAGCAGGAAGTCCCCGGCGTGGAGCCCTACGTGCAGCGCAAGGTGAACATGCGAGCCAACTAGACATCTATTAAATTTTATAAGCTATGGATGTTTTGATCCAAGTATGCGTATAATAGGTCACAGCGGGATCGACCGGGTCCTGCCTGACTGTGCAACTGTGCAATTGAACCGCAAAGGAGCCCCATCATGGCTACCGAGAAGAACGCACCCACAAAATCCGTCGCCACCTTCCTCCAGGACAACGACGGCGCCCTGCCCGCGCACCTGCAACAGGACGCCGGCATGGGCAACGAAAACGTCGGCACCGACGATCTGGCGATTCCGCGCCTTGACCTGATCCAGCAGCTCTCGCCGCAGATCGACAAGTCCTCACCCAAGTTCATCGAGGGCGCCGAGACCGGCCATATCTTCAACAGCCTGACCGGCGAGGTCTACGACTTCGCGTTTGTCATCAACCTGCAATTCGAGCAGAAGTGGCAGATTTTCAAGAAGCGCAAGTTCGGCGGCGGTTTTGAAGGCAGCTTCGACAACGAGGCCGATGCCCAGAAGCACCTGGACGCCCAGGGCCTGCCGGCCGAGCAGTACGACGTTGTCGATACGGCGATCCACAAGTGCCTGAAGCTCGACGACGACGGCAACCCGGAAGCCCCGGTGCTGATCTACATGAGCGGCTCGAAGCAGCGGGTGTCGAAGGGCTGGAACTCCGCGATCCAGCTGAAGAACCCGGATGCCGCCCGCTTTGCCTCGGTCTGGACCCTCCAGTCCTCGCCCGAGAAAAACAAGCAGGGTCAGCCCTACCACAACTTCAAGGTGGACTTCGCCGGCTGGGCCGGAGAGGACCTGTACGCCGAAGCCAAACGCCTCTACGAAGGCCTGGTCGAAGGCGGCACCGACGCCCTGGCCGGTGACAAGGGCGACAGCCACAAGGAAAGCGTCAGTACCGCCGACGCGTAACCGTCAACCCGCCCTCCGGGGCGGGTATCGAGGAGCACTCGGCCTTTTTTCGTCACCTATCAACACCTCGCGGGACGAACGGGAACCAGACGAGTGCTCCATCGATGCCCGCGCCGATAGCGGGGAGCATTCGCTTTTACGTTCATTTGACCTTCAAAAGGGGCCTGATTGACATGGCGAGTGCTCCGCTTTTATCGCAGAAATTTTTTCGCACAATTTACCTTTTATCCCTTGTCCGCCTACCGAGCTCGGTTAAAGTGATAACACATCGACAGGCAACACACTGGTTGAAAGGCCAGCTCCTGTCTTGTAGGGTGAGCTGTATGAACGAACACGGGTTCATCAGTGCCGTCCATCGGCAACTGCCTTCTGCGATCTACCGCTGGAAGATCAACGACAACTATGAAGGCGGCGTGGCCGATGCCTATTACTCAGCCAAAGGAGGAGATTTATGGATCGAGTATAAATACGTACCGGCACTGCCCAGGCGGGCGAACACGCCGGTACGCACGACGCTAAGCACCCGGCAACGCCACTGGCTGACCCGGCGACATGACGAAGGTCGAAACGTCGCCGTCGTCATCGGCTCACCGGACGGAAGCGTCATTCTCAACTCGCCGGATCAGTGGCAGCAACCACTGACACGCGACGAGTTTCTACGGCAGGCACTGCCACGAACAGGTCTGATTGCGTTCATCACCCGGGCCATCATCCCGGACGACTCAACAGACTGCCCTTTATTGCACCATCGCAAGGAACCGAACCTACTATGAAACAATTGACAGGCTTTGAACCGCAGCACAACGATTTTGCACCTTTCGTCAAGCCCGATCAACTGGCGATCCTCGACCCGAACTACGAGCCCACGCCGGGGGACGACGTTTATATCGAACTCGACAGCGGCGACGTGGACGTCGGCGAACTGATCGAGGCCACCGAGACCACGGTCCACTACACCAGCTACAACGGCATGGTCGACCAGGAGAAGTCCGCCAGCGAGATCACAACCTTCTACCTGATCAGCGGTGTGAAACGTCATCGCAACACGAAGGAACGTCCGCTGCGTGACTAAATAAGCGCGAGCTTGTATAACTTTTCCAACGCCCGTTCGGTTTTACGCCGGCGGGCGTTTTTTATAAGCAGAGAACCGGAAAATGATTCATTCTGCATTGTTTTGGACAGAAACCCGCGTCATCATCCTGTCAAACAAACGGCATTTTAGCGTGCTGTAACCCGTTGATTTCATTGACCGGCGAATAAGTGCTTATAACAGGCCATTTTTGGCCGCCTGCGGCCGGATTTTGGCCGGTTTTTACCGCTCCAACCACAAAAAACCCCCGACCGATGTCGAGGGTTTCTGCTTCAGTTCTTGCCTTTCGGCAGCTCGTCACTCAGCGCCTGGGCATAGGCCCTCCGCGCCGTTTGATGGATCGCCAGCTGACGCTGGAGCTGCTCGATTTCCTGGTCGGTCACCCGCAGGTTCAGCACCTGGTTCTGCGCGTTCTCGCTCAGGTCGGCCACGTTGTAGCCCGTGCCGTCGATGGTGAGGGTGTTCTGCTTGTCGTCCTGCTTGGCCATGATCATTTTCCTCGTTTAGTCGAAATCAAAGGTCAGGTCGTCGTCTTCTTTTCCGAAGAAGCTGTCCAGGCTCTCGGGAATTCCTCCCGCCCCGGCGGCGGGCCGCTGCTGGGCCGCCCACTGCTTGAGCCGCCCTAATTGGTGGGTGGAGACGTTCTGGGTATACGCCAGGGCTGCCGCGTAGTGCTTTTGCAGATCGGCAAAGTCTTCCCGTGACAGGCCGTTGAGCGCATCGAGATCGGCTTTGCGCAGCCCTTCGATACGTGTCACCTCGTTTCCGTAACGGACATTCAAGGGCCAGTCTTCGAGCAGGCCTTTCTGCTGCAGAAGTTGGCAGGCGGCACGACCCACCTCGTGGTCCCGCGCAATGGCATCGAGCATCTGCATGATCTTTTGTACCGGCGGCGCCAGTTGCCCGTTCTCGAACAACGGCTCGGCACCCGGCGTATCCAACTCGACCAAATGGCTAGCCTCAATACACAGCGTCGGCGATTGTCTTTCTGTGATCGTGGCACGCGCGAAAGGATACGGTCTCAATACTAGCGGCACATAGTCCTCACGCGCCTGCCCCTGTTCGGTCAGGTAGTGGTTCTGGTGGGGCAACAGCGACATCAATACGACTGGTGAAAGCTGCCCCTCGCGTTCCAGCACAGCGGTGGGAACGTGGGCGGCGGCCTGGCTCAGATCGCCGAGGCAGGCCGGCAACCATTGCCGGTGGGACACCATCGCCAGGCTTCTGGCCGGCAGCCAGCCAAGCTGCCGGTGCTGGCTTGGCTGGATGGGGATCAGGCGTTCATACCAGTCAAACACCGCGTGCCTCCTTGAAATAATTCACCGTGGCTTTCAAGCCTTCATGAAGCGTCACCTTGGGCTCCCAATCCAGTGCCTTGCGTGCCAGGCTAATATCCGGCTGGCGTTGCTTAGGATCATCCTCGGGTAATGGCTCATGCACCAACGAAGTGCCAGAGCCTGACAGTTGCAACACCTTCTCGGCCAGTTCACGCATGGTGAACTCGACCGGGTTGCCCAGGTTGATGGGGCCGGTTATGCTCACGTCGGTATCCATCATGCGCATCAAGCCGTCCACCAGATCATCGACGTAACAAAAGCTGCGCGTCTGCTCGCCGTCGCCGTACAGGGTGATGGGCTCGCCGTGTAGGGCCTGACGGATGAAGTTGGACACCACCCGCCCGTCATGGGGGTGCATGCGCGGGCCGTAGGTGTTGAAGATCCGCACCACCTTGATGGTTAGGCCATGCTGGCGGTAGTAATCGAAGCACAGCGTTTCCGCGCAGCGCTTGCCTTCATCGTAGCAGGCCCGTGGCCCGATGGGGTTCACGTTTCCCCAGTAGCTTTCCGGCTGGGGATGCACGTTCGGGTCACCGTACACTTCAGAAGTTGAGGCCTGCAGCATGGGAATCTTCAACCGCTTGGCCAGGCCCAGCATATTGATGGTGCCCACCACCGAGGTTTTGGTGGTCTGCACCGGGTCTCGCTGGTAGTGAATCGGGGATGCCGGGCACGCCAGGTTATAGATGGCATCCACTTCCACGTAGAGCGGAAAGGTGATGTCGTGGCGCATGAACTCGAAACGGGGATGGTTGATCAGGTGGTAGATGTTGCTTTTGTCCCCGGTGTAGCAGTTGTCCACGCAGAGCACTTCATGGCCGGCGTCCAGCAGGCGATCGCAAAGGTGGGAGCCAAGAAAACCGGCCCCGCCGGTAACCAGGATACGGGGATGATCACGCATGGTAGCCGGCCTCCTTGAGGTAGGCCGCGTAGGCCTCGGCACGCTGCCCGTTGTCGCGTTGATCCAGGGTCACCAGCGCCCTAAGACTGACATCATGGGCGCGATAAAGCGCGTGCATCAAAAATGCCAAATTCAGCAGCTCTGATGCCGCCAAATCATGCCAGCGCAAGGGCGAGGGAATGAAGACAGGATCGACTTCCAGCAACTGGCTTTGCGTATTGACCTCAAGACCTTTTTTCCCTGACACGTATCTACCCGGCTGCTGCTTCGCTAGGCTATGCATGATAAATCCTTGCTCTTCCAGCCAGGCGCCTAAGGTGAACAAGGAAGGTTGATTTTCATACATGGGTAGCATGGATGCTTCAAATTGCAGAACTACCACACTTTTGAAGTGACGCTCGGCATGCTGAAGAATATCTAGCTCGGTGCCTTGCGTATCGAGCTTGATCATGGCCACGCCATCCGCTTCCTGAACATCGTTCAGCGCGACCGTCTCTACGGAAAGTGTCTCAACCACCTTGGCTGTCTGGTAACCAAGGATGCCTTCGACTACGGGTGTATTAGGCGGCAATAGCGAGTTCATGTGGGGGCCATTGCATAAATGGAATTGTCCCGGCGAACCATTGCCCACGGCTTGATCAACGTATTGACGGTGCGCTGCTGATTGCTGCTGAAGCTTGGCAAAACTTTTCGGATCAGGCTCAAACCCCAGTGTCCGCATCAACCCTGCCTCCACCAGGGGATCAAAAAGCTGCTTGTCCCAATCGAAAGCCGCCGCGCCCACGTCCACCAATAAAGGCGCTTGATCAAGCCCGATCACCTCCTTCTGCAGACGCGTTAGATTATCCAGGCGCTGATTCACCGATGATGCTGTTCCCGCTCGCGAAGGCGTCGCTGAGGATGCCGGCGAAACTGTCGGTTTTTTCGGCGCTGGGGCAGCCGGGACAGGCGCCGTGGCCGGATCCAGCGGCACCAGGGTAAGATCCGGTTCCAGCCGCCAGGGGCGGGCTGAGTGGCCTTGTGCATGGTGCGCATGCAGCTGATGGCACAGGGCCTCCAGCTGCTGGCCAAAGGCGGTATTATCGACCATGGCGCTCTGCCAGTAGGTCTCGCGTACCTGGTGCTTTTGCGCTTCTATTACCTCCCGAGACTGCTGGGCAAAGGCCACAGCTTTTTCCACGTAGGCATCGGGTGTCTCGACGATCCACTCGGCCAGGTCACCGTAGTGCAGAATGCTGGCGGCCACGCGGGCGGCAAAGGTTTCCCCCGGTAGTGTGACCACGGGTACGCCGCTACGCAGCGCGTCGGAGCAGGTGGTGTGGGCGTTGTAAGGCCAGGTATCCAGCACCAGGTCAGCAAGCGAAATCCGCGCGATGTGTTCGGCCTGGGGCTTGTGCCCTGCCAGAACCAGGCGCTCCCGCGCAATTCCCGCCTTGTCCAGCTGCTGGTAGAGGCGCTCACGCTGGGCATCGCTCTTGGTGTCCAACAACCAGAGCACGCTACCTTCCACCTGCTTAAGGATGCGACACCAGAGGGCAAAGGTGTCCGGCGAGATCTTGTAGTGCTGATTGAAGCAGCAGAAGACCGCCGCATCTTCCGGCAGGGCGTGATCGGAACGGCGACCGGCCAACTCCAGGACGGGAGGCTGGTAGTCGTTGGGCTGGTAGCTTCGGGGCAGCTGGATGACCTGTTCGGCGAAGCCCTCGGCATTCCCGGCGTAGGTGACCCAGGGGTCGCCGAGAATATAATCCACCTCGGGGGCGCCCAGGGTGCCGGGCATGCCCAGCCAGGTCAGCTGAATTGGTGCGGGGCGTAACGCGAGCACTTCGGCGCGGGTGTCGCGGGTCATGCCGTTGAGATCGACCAGAACATCGATCTCGTCATCACGGATACGCTCGGCGGCCTCGGCCGTGGTCAGGGGGGCAATATTGACAAAACGATCGACGCCCTGACGAATGCGCGTGCGGGTTTCGCTGTCATCGCTGAAGCTGTTGTTGTAGACAAACCACTCGGTCTTGTCCTTGGGCAGATGTTCCATCAAGCCCACCACCAGAAAGCCCACCGCGTGACTGCGAAGGTCCGAACTCACAAAGCCGACACGCAGCTTTCGTCCGTCTTCAAGCGTCGGCAAGGCTCGTGGGGCAAAGGGGGTAGCCTGACGTGTAATCTGGTGCCAGGTCGCTGCCGCGGCCTTCAGGTGGCCGCGCTGCGGCACATCGGCGCCCAGCAGGGTAAAGCAGGTGGAGACGCTGGGATTCTGCGTGAGGGGTTTGTCCAGCGCCTGGGTCAACAGCGCCTCAAGCGCCGTCAGGGGCGGCCACACCAGGTTCTTGCGGCAGATATCCACTGCCGTGGCCAAAAGCGTCGCCTGCTGCACGCCGGTATCCGCCAGGCCCTGAGCGAGCTTGGCGATGACGGGCAGCGTCAACACGCCGGGGTCAAGCCTTTGCAGCAATTGCCAGGCTTCACCATGAGAAGGCTGACGCTGCAAGGCCTTGGCCAGGTGTGCAAAGGTCTGAGCGTCGTCGTGTTCCTGATGGCTGACCTGGGCGCGCAGGAAGGGTATATCCGGGTGTTTGGGGTGAATATCCTCGGCCTGCTGCAAACACTCGGCAGCGCGGTCAACGTCCTCGCGCTTGATGGCAATACGCGCCAGGTTGAGCCAGGGGGCAGGCTCCTCCAGGGTTTCGGTCAGTTCCAGAAAGGTCTGCTCGGCCTCGGGCCACTTGCCCGTCATCAGTTGCAGGGTGGCCAGGTTGGCCTTGGCGGTACGGTTGCCGGGGGCCTGCTGCAGGGCCTGCCGGTAGGCCTGTTCGGCCTCCTCCAGCTGACCTGCGTTTTTCATGATCACGCCGTAGTTGACCAGGGTGCCCACATCCGGGCCGGGCATATCCGCCATCGCCCGGCGGGCCTCGGCCACCGCATCGCGGATCTGTCCGGCCTGCTGCAGCACCAGGGCCAGAAACAGGCGTGCCAGTCCGTGATCCGCCTTGTGGGTGAGCACTTGCTCATAACGCTTCTTTGCCTGCGCCAACTGCCCTTTCTGATGGTGCTTCTGCGCCTCGGCAAAAAGTCGATTCAGTTGCATGGGAATTCCTTGCATTCATTAAAAAGGCCCCCGTCAGGGGGGCCTTCGTTTCCGCATCAACAGGGAGCGTTAGGCAATGTCGAAGCTAGAAGCGTCCGTAGCAAGATCGGCTTCACCCTGGATGGTACCAACCAACGTCAGCTCATTATCAGCCACTTCAGTAGCAGCGGTTGCATCGCTGTCGACGCTACCGTCGAAGTGCCACATGTAAGTATCCGTGCCATCGTCAACAGCAAAGACCACAGCCATGTCGGAAGCCACTGTGCCGTCTTCCAGGAAGGCCGCCACGTCAGTCGCATTCATATCGCCAGTAAACTCACTGGAGATTTCAATGACACCAGCGGAGCTGGAATCAGAAACTGCACTTGCGAAGTTAGCATCGGCAGAGGTTTCCTGCA
The DNA here is from genome assembly GCF_000334215.1 of Vreelandella jeotgali Hwa. Lineage (GTDB taxonomy): Bacteria > Pseudomonadota > Gammaproteobacteria > Pseudomonadales > Halomonadaceae > Vreelandella > Vreelandella jeotgali. Next base: position 80,397 of record NZ_AMQY01000021.1, read on the forward strand.
CAGATGCACCAGTTGCATTAAGGGCTGCATCACCAGACGCAGTGAGAAGACCCGAGGCAAACTGGATCACGTCAGAACCGTCGCTGAAGTTCTGAAGGGTGTCGCCGCCCTCAGCTGCCATTTCCGTCGCGTTGGTGGCTTCGTAGACGACAACAGCTTCTTCACCAGCATCGGTCGCTGTGTTCAGCACGATTGTGTCCTGGCCGGCACCACCGACGACTTCCTGAACAGCAGCAGATTCAGTGCCGGACATGACTGAATCGGCAACGGTGATAGTGTCGTTGCCTTCACCACCGTTGATCTCCAGCACATTTGTTGTCGCAGAGAGTTGAGCCGTGATACCGCTGAAGTCGATGGTGTCAGCCCCGTCGGTGCCGTTCAGCGTGACATCGCCAAACGCTGTGTTATCACCCAGCGTAATATCCTGACCGGATACCACGTCGGCGTTCAGCGTCAGATCATTGCCGCTAGAACCAGCTTCAATCGCATCCACGCCGCTCAGCGTCACGTTGGCATTGCTGAAGTCGTTGGCGCCGTCAGCCAGCTTCAGCGAGTCTCCACCGCTGATGTCACCCAGGTCGATGTTGATCGCAGCTTCATCACCTTCACCGATCACGGTGTTGTATTCAACGGTGTCGTTTTCTTCACCGCCCGTCACGATCACTTCGTTACGACCGTCGCCGATAGTCAGCTCGTTGGCACGCAGCTCGGAGCCGTTTACGACTGCCTGACCGCCACCGTCGGCAAAGCCACCGATCGTGGCGATAACGGAACCACTACCAGCATTGTCTTCTTGCACGTTGGTAGCGTCGATGGTGACAGAGGACGACTCGGCACCCAGTGCAACGCCAGTGCCGTCGAAGCGGCCGATGCCGTTCAGCGTCAGGGTACCAAGGCTGGCCAGCGAAGCGCTGCCGGCCAGCGTGGTTGCCGCGATGCTGTCGATAGTCAGCGACTGCGCAGCGTTGGCCTGCAGGTTCAGCGCCGACTGAGCAGCGCTGGACGTCAGGGAAACGTCAGTGGCCTTGGCAAAGTTCAGCGCGCCGGTCACTTCAGAATCAAAGTCCAGCGTGGCATTGGTAGCGGCGTCGGCAGAGACGGTAGCGCCGGACGCCAGAGCAGCGTCCTCGGCCACGTTAACCGTGGCGCTGGTCGCAGTGTTGACAGTGACGTTGCCCGACAGGTCCGTGTTGGCGGCCACGTCTACCACCAGGCTGGTCGCCTTGGAGGCAGCCACATTGGTGCCGATGCTGGCGTTGCTGGTTGCGTCAGCGTCCAGGTTGGCGGTGCTGACGGTCAGGTCAGACGCCTCGGAGTAAGTCAGTGTGTTACCACTGCTGTAGCTGCCACCCTCGGTCTGGGCCAGCTCGATGTTCATGGACGGAGCCGCGACATTGGAGACCAGCAGATCATCGGTCAAACCGTCACGAACGCCCAGCGCCTCAAGACCTGTCACGTTGCTACCGGCGATGGTGCCCTGGGCGTCGGTCAGGTTGAGGGTTTCAAAACCGCTGATGGTCGGCTGCTTGGTGCCAACGTCACCTGCCAGTGCGAGGGTATCGTCTCCTTCGCCACCGTTGAACGTGGCGTTAACAGCGAAGCCACCGCCAACAGTCACGTTGTCATCGCCGGCGCCTGTAGACACGCTTTCCAGCTCGTCGGCATTGCTCAGGTCCAGCGCCAGATCGCCAGCCGCGGCTGCGCCGTCTACGTCGGTCAGGCTGGTAGCCACGTTGGTCACGCCCAGGTCGGCATCGCCGGACACGTTCAGCGTTTCCAGGTCAGCGCCGCCATCGAGATCGAGCGCGTTGGCAGTGCCGTCGGAAGCAATGCTCAGCTCTTCGATGCCTGCGGCAGCCACGGTCACGCTGTTGTCTTCGTCACCCAGGTCAGTCGCTTCAAGCGACAGCGCATCGGCGTCGCCTTCCACAGCAGCAGAGGTGAAACCGACGGTCAGCGTGTCGTCGTCCATGCCGGTAGCGGCGACGTTCAGGCCAGCGGCGGCCAGATCAGACACGGTGTAGTTCTGGTCGTTGGCGTCAATGCTGATGGACTCAACGCCTTCAACATCCGAGGCGTCGAAAGAACGGCTCAGGTTGGACGTGCTGGTGATTTCAATGTTTTCGACGTTGGTCATGCCGCCGTCGCCGGTGAAGCCGGTGAAGTCGCCGGACTGCTCGACTACCAGCGTGTCGTTACCTTCACCGCCGTCGATCTGGTCGGCCGGGTTCAGGGTGCGCTCGCTGGTCAGGCCGGAAGCGACAGCATTGATGGTGTCGTCACCGTCGGTGGAACGAACCACGTCAGCTTCGGTTTCGCCGTCGGCCAGCTGGTAATCGGACGCGACGATGTTGTCGGTATCGCCGGTCAGTTCCAGATCTTCGCCTGTCGGGAAGGTGTAGTCGTCGGAGTTCGTTGCCCCTTCGACCAGTGCCACTTCCTCGTCGCTCAGACCTGTCAGCTCGCCGGCTTCGTTGGTCAGCGCGTAGTCAACGCCGTCCAGCACGCTGTCGTCAGCGGCGGCAACGTTTTCGAGGCTGTCTTCGATGGTGTAGGACGCATCGAGATCACCCAGATCGGCAGCGTTCGCAGCGCCGTCCACGATGCTCTGCGCGTTGGCAACAGCGTCGTCGATACCGGCAATCGCCAGTGCGCCGAGGTCAGCAGAGGTACCGGACAGCTCGTAGTCGGCCGGCAGACCTTCGTCTGTATCAGCCTTGCTAATGGCGTCAGTGAGACTGAAAGTATCGCCGGAAACGCCAGGCTCATCCGGAGCGATCTCTTCGATAGATGCTTTCGCGTCATTAACGGACTGTTGCGTTTCGTCAATACCGTCCAGCAGGACCGGCAGAGTCTCGCTGCTGTAGCCTTCAACGCCGCTTTCGAGGTAAGCATTGGCGACGTCAATCTTATTCTTCAGCGTTGCAGAAGCTGATTCAAGTTCTTCCAGCTGCTCGTCGGCAAGCATTTTTTCGCCGATCTCAATCACAACTTGGCCGAAGTCAGCGCCATCATCGAGGCGAGCACTGATGAAGTCCATACCGGTTTTGTAGCCTTCTGAACCATCTTCAAGACCCAAACGGTTCAGGATAACACCGGCCTTATCAGAGTCCGTTGCACCATCGGCAAACTGGCTAGTAAAAGCTTCAGTTTGCGCGAGACCACTGCCCAGAGCGTAGAAGCTCGGGTTAGCTTCAATGGTGCTTTCAAAGCGATCAAAAGAGGCTTGATCCGGTGCGTAGTCAAACATGAAAGACGTAACACCCAGCAGGGCTGTCTTCTGGTCTTGTGTGATAGCCATTGAGATAAATCTCCTTTCTTTCTATATAGACAACGTTGTCATGGAGGTTGGCGGCTTCATGCCGAACCTTGGCATAACACTAGCACAAAAGGGAAACAGTAGCACTGCGCTATACGGGCCTCGCGACGTTTCCCGGAAGTTCAGGCGCCTGGTAGCACCCTGTATGCACCATGTGACCGAATGAATTACGAGACACTGCCACAGGCCGCATTAAGCCTTTTAACTTCCACGGGCCGCAATATGCCTTTCTTGTGCGCCAGATGCAACCTTATCATCGGTCGGCCACACAAGTTTTTGCTCATCAAAACACCAACAAGCCAATTAAAGCATGAAAAACAACCACTTAAACAAAAAAATATATTAAAAAACGCTGTTTCCATTTTTTGCAAGCCCCTGAAAAAGCGAGCTAGAGCGCTCACGGGCGGCGGATGCATTCACCCATGGCGCGCGGTACAATGCTCCGTTTATTTCTGACCATGTTTCCCAACTTCAGTGAGAGGTCCGTGTTTCCTCACCGTTATTTACTCTGGCAGTTTACTAAACGCGATGTGGTTAGCCGCTACCGCGGCTCACTGCTGGGCCTTGGCTGGACGGTTATTTCGCCGCTGATCATGCTCTCGGCTTTCACCCTGGTGTTTTACGGCTTTTTCCAGCTGAAATGGCCAGTCGAGGCGACCGGCTCGGCAAAAATGGACTTTTCCTTGCAGGTGTTTGCCGGGCTTTTGATCTTCAACTGGTTTGCCGAAGTGATCTCCCGGGCGCCAGGGCTGGTAGTCGACCAGCCCAACCTGGTCACCAAGGTGGTGTTTCCGCTGCCGCTACTGCCTTGGACCTGTGTGCTGGCGGCCAGCTTTCAGGCGGCCATCAGCATGGCGCTGCTGCTGGTGCTAACCACCTTTCTCGCCGGGGCCAGCGTTACCTGGCTGGCCCTACCGCTGGTACTTCTGCCTTATATAGTACTGATGAGCGGGGCGGCCATGTGGCTCTCGGCATTGGGGGTTTACCTGCGCGACCTGGCCCCACTGACCGCCGTTTTAACTTCGATTCTGATGTTTTTGTCGCCGATTTTTTACCCGCTCAGCCAAGTGCCGGAAAAATGGCAGCCGTTGTACCTGTGCAACCCCCTGGCGCTGCTGATTACCCAGATGCGCGACGTAGTGTTCATGCACCAGTGGCCAAGCGTTACTGCGCTTGCTGGGCTATACCTGCTGGCGGCGGTGGTGCTGGCCTCGGGCTACTGGCTGTTTCAGAAACTGCGCGGAGGCTTTGCCGATGTCCTTTGATCAGCACGCTGACAGCGCCACCCCACAGCGCGAAGGCGCACCGGCCATTGAGCTAAAAGGCGTGGGTAAAACCTTTTACCGCTACCATCGGCCGCTGGACCGGCTGCTACTGCAGTTTAACACCCTGCGCCGCTTTGCCCGTTTTGACACCGTTCAAGGCATTAGGCCTCTGAACCTGACCATCGGCCAAGGGGAAGTGATAGGCCTAGTGGGGCGCAACGGCGCGGGCAAGTCAACACTTCTGCAGCTGGTGTGCGAAACTCTGGCGCCGAGCAGCGGCGAGGTCACCATCAACGGCAAGGTGGCCGCGCTGCTGGAGCTGGGCTCGGGCTTCAACCCGGAGTTTACCGGACGCGAAAATGTGTATATGTCAGCCTCGATTGCCGGGCTCAACCGCGATGAGGTGGACGCGCGCATGGAGGACATCCACACTTTCTCGGGCATTGGCGATTTTATCAACCAGCCGGTGAAAACCTACTCCAGCGGCATGTACGTGCGCCTGGCGTTTGCCGTGGCTACCAGCGTCTCGCCTGATATTTTGGTGATTGACGAAGCGCTTTCGGTAGGTGACGGCGCTTTTGCGCGCAAATCGTTCGATCGCATAATGGCGCTGCGCAATACCGGCGCGACGATTCTATTTTGCTCGCACTCCATGTATCAGGTGGAATCGCTGTGCGAGCGCGCGCTATGGGTAGAAGGCGGCGAGGTAGTTGCCGACGGCGCACCCTCACTTGTGGTGCCGCGCTACGAGCAGTTTTTGGCCGGCAGCGAAGCCAGCAGCCACACGGTGCGCGAAAGCGCCGCCGACAGCATTGAGCAGCGCGCCACGCCCACCGGTGGCGCACGGATTTTACATACCGAACTTGCCATTGACGACCAGCCGGCAACCCCCCAACACCCCGCCGAAAGCGGACAAAGCGACATCAGCGTCAGCGTTACCTTTGCCAGCGACCCGGCGCTGCCCTGCCCCAGCGTAGCAGTGACCATCTCTACCCCGGCGGGGCAAATCATCACCAGCGCCGGCAGCTGGGATGCAGGTCTGACCCTTGAGCGCAACGCCCGGGGCGAAGGCCTGGTCACGCTGCTGTTTCCTCAAGCTGCACTGCTCAAGGGCGAATACCATATCGGCGCGTATTTATTCTGCGAGCGCGGGCTGCACAGCTATGAGTGGGTTGACCCGATCACCAGTTTTTACGTTACCCAGCACAATGCCGCCCGAGGCTTGGTGGTGCTGCCCCACCAATGGCAAGTGGCTAGCGTAGCGGCAACCGCGGACGAGTGAGCGCAATATGAGCGAGCTTAACCTGCATACCCGCTGGGCGCGGGACGACGACACCCCCGCACTGCTTGAGCTGTTTGCCCGCAGCTTTGGCGAGGCCATGAGCCCGGAGCAGTGGGCATGGAAGTACCGCCTGGCAAAAAGCCCGGGCACGGTATGCCTGGACGGCGAGCGCATCGTGGCATTTAACGGCGGCATGCCGCGCCACTGCCACGACGGGGCAGCGCGCTTTAACGCCGTGCAAATGGGCGATGTGATGGTTGATCCGGCCTACCGTGGAATACTAAACCGGCGCGGGCCGTTTTATCACGCCGTGCAGGCGTTTTTTGGCGAGGCCGTGGGCAGTGAGGCCCACCACGCCTACCGATATGCGTTTGGCTTCCCCCATGCGCGCCACGCCCGCCTGGGCCGAGCGCTTGCGCTGTACTGCCAGCCGGATGCAATCCGCCAAGCCAGCTGGCCCGCCGCACCGCGCCGCGCCTGGCGGGATACCGCCCGACCGCTGACTGATGCCGACGCCGCCACGACTGATGCGCTGTGGGGCGCCATGTGTGAAGGCCTGCCTCATGCCGTCATCGGCGAACGGAGCGCCGCTTGGCTTGAGCACCGCTACGCCACCGCGCCCCACTGCTACTACGCCCGCTGGCTGATCACTGCAAGGCTCACCCGCCGCCCCGTGGGCATTTGCGTATTGCGCCACCACGGCGAGCACGCCGAACTGCTGGACCTTATCGCGCCGCCTGGAGCTATGGCTCGCGTGATTAGCGTGGCGCGCCATATTACCGCCAGGCTAGGTGCCGGGCAGCTAACCGCCTGGCTGACGCCCACGGTGGCAAGCGCCCTTGCCCCCAGTCGCCCGACGCTGGAAGACACCGACGTGGTGGTGCCCGGCAGCTGTGTGAACGGCAGCGAGCAAGGCATGGAGCCCGCCGGGCGCTGGTGGCTGATGGGCGGCGATACGGACTTTCGTTAAAGACGGATGGTCGACCAAGACGACGGCAAACAAGGACAGCATAAATGCGAGAAGCCTGGTACGTGCCCTATAGCCCCACCCGCCTGCACGCCGAACGGGTGCTGGTGCTGGCCCCCCACTCCGACGACGAAGTGTTTGGCTGCGGCGGCACTTTGGCCATGCTGGCCGCTGCCGGCGCCGAGATAGAGGTGGTGATTGTCAGCCGGGACGAAAGCGGCCACGACCGGTTGGGAGAGTCCCATGCGGCGGCATCGCTGCTGGGCTACCTCGCGCCTGCCCAGTGGCACTACGCCGACCGCGGGCTTGAAGCCGCGCTACCCGAGCTGACTCAACAGGTAGGCGACACCCTTGAGCGCCTGCGCCCCACGCTGGTGTTCGCGCCCTCGCCCTGGGAAATTCACCCGGACCACCGCGCGGTGTGCGACGCGGCAATGCAGGCCGCACAGCGCTACGCCGACACGCACCGCCAGCAGCACGAAGAGGCCGAGCTGCGCCTGGCGCTGTATGAGATTGGCCTGCCGCTTACGGTGACCGACTTTATCGATATTACCCCGCACTGGCAGGCCAAGCGCGAGGCAATGGCCTGCTTTGCCTCCCAGCTGCAAAGCCAGCGCTACGACGCGCAAATTTCCGGGCTTAACATTTACCGCAGCTATACCCTGGGGCTGGACGTGCAGGCTGCCGAGGCGCTGCATATATTGAACGCCTTTACGCCGGCAAGCTGGCCGCCGCTACCGTCGCAGCAGGATATGGCGCTTGTGCGCTGCGAAGCGGCGCTGGCCGCTGCCCGGACAAACGCTTCAGCGCCTGAGGCCGAGCACGCTAACGCCATGCTGGACACCATTTATGCTACCCGCGGCTGGCGCTGGCTAACGCGCCTTAAGCGCTGGCTGGGGCGCGGCGCTTAAGGCGTTTGAAAACGCTTGAACGCCTGATACAGCACCGCTTCGCTGGCGCTGATCATGTCGTCGTAGGTGGTGTTGTCAAAGTGCCAGAGAGTGGATTGTGCATCCGGCCGGTGGGTGGCAATAAACGGTAGCGGCACCAGCACGCGAACCTGCTGGCGTTCCAGGTAGCGGTCGACGGTGTTGCTGTCGTCGGCGTCGGCGAACGGCCACTCCGCCAGCAGGCGTATGGCACGGTGGCCGTAGCGGTTGCATACTGTGCTGGTCATGCAGTCAATCACCAGGTAGTCCTCACCGTCACGACTGAAGGCGTCAAGCACGGTCATGTGCTCGGCAACATCGGCGATCAACCCGCTAAGAATGTCGTAGTCATCGCTTGCGTCAAACAGCGCGCTTGCCTGCGCCCAGCGCTTGGCAGCGGCGGCGTCCAGCAGGGCATCGTCTTCGCGCACTTCAAGCCGCGCAAGGTCTGCCTCTAGCGCGCGTCGAGCCAAATACCGGTAGCTTAGCGCACAGCCGCGCCAGCCCTGATGATGGCGTAGCCCAGGGAATACCGGATAGCCGGGATGGGCACGCTGAAAAGCGGCATGACGCGTATGTGTTTCTGGCAGCGAAAGACCCACACCTTGACTCAACAGTGACGGCGCAATCGGCATCGGTAGTGTGTCTAGTACCGCAGGGGGTACCACACCCAACGCCACGAGCATGCGTGTAAAGTAGAAGTGAAAATTGGCCAGATCGTCTTCTGGGGCAGCCGGTAAATTACCCATCTGCTGCGCATCAAGTTCAGCTGCAACGGCATCAGCCATTGCAACGACGTCGTCAACTGGAGTAAAGCGCACCCAAGACTTAATCGCTGTGTGCTCGCTCATATCCACACTGGTTTCTGAGATCACCGCAAGCCCCAGCGAGAGGCATTCATATAGTCGTGTGGTTTCCAGCAGCGCCCCTTCGTAGTAGTGAATATTGACCACCACCTTCGCGCGGCGTAATTGATCATAAAGCGACTCACCAAAAACCTCGCTGATGCGCAGAACGCTAAAGCGCTCTTCCAGTGCCTGCAGAAACTTTTGGCGGCGCGGGGTATTGGCATCACCATAGAAAGCGACGACGTATTCAGGCGACGGTGCCGTTTCCGCAGCTAGCTCGTTCGGCGGCAAGTTGGAGATGGGCGTGTAGTAAAGGTATTTGTGACTTAGTCCTGCAGTTTCCTGTAGGTAGCGCAGGTTGGTTTGCGAGTAGTCCATCACTGCCATAGCATTGAACAGACGACTGATATAACTCTTGTTAAACCAGCGCGAGCTAACCGACTGCTCCATTTGCAGGGCAATATAGCAGCGCGGCATGCGAGTAAACATTTGTGGACACACCACAATGCACAGCCGCTTCGAGGAAGCTCCAGAACCGTCGCTGATGATCTGCACTGGGGCAATCCCCAACTGCGCCAGCGAGACCTTGATGCGACGAGCGACAAACTCAGTATGCCGGGTGCAGAGGATATCCACGCCGGGTTGACACTTGCTTAAGTGACGCTGGCGGCGAGCGACCTGATCCAGTCCGACACGTCCCAAATAACGCTGCAAACGCTGTTGGATACCATGCCAATCGCCGTGACGCAGTAAGTCGGCGAAAGTAACGCCTTTGCGCGCTACTCGCTTAGCTGTTCGCACCAGTCGCCAGCGCAAGCTGCTTTTCTCGAGCACGGCAATGTGCTGCTCCAGTTTCTGGTTGTGGGTCTGCTGCTGTAAAAGATCAGCTTGGGCCTGCCCGAGCTTACGTACGGCGTGATGCAGATGAATTAGCTGCTTATCGCTTAAGACGGGCAGCGCTTCACGCAAAAAAGCCACGTACTGTGGGAGGTAGTCAATATCATGGCCACCACCGACGCCACTAATATCCAGCCGGTAGCAGGCGGTAGCCCCAGGCACGCGCTGCATATCTCCTTGGCGTGCCACCTGTAGCCAGAAATGCCAATCCTCATACAGAGACAGCTGGGGGCTAAAGCGACAGCCGGCCTCGTATGCACGCCGTGCTAACAGTACCGCGTGGATAGGCAGATAGTTCTGTTCAGCCAGTGCTATAGGATCAAAGTCCCGAGCAAAGAATGGTGCCTCCAAGGCATCGCCGTTGCGGTAACAACGAGTGTCAGCATAGGCGGCAAGCAACGTGCCTCCGCGAGCGGCATCATCTTTTAACACTCTTACTAAGCGCTCAATGTGATCAGGCTCGATCCAATCGTCGTCGTCGAGAAATATAACCCACTCGCCGCTGGCAAGCGATAGCGCCCTATTGGCCGCGACGCTGCGCCCCTGCCGTTTGGAGTGAGCATGGTAGCGCCAGCGTAACGCAGCCTGGGTATCATCGTTCTGCTCACCAAGCTTGGCACTCAACACGTACTCAACGGGCCTGCCGCCGTCGTTGACGACAATAACTTCCAGCGGACGATAGGTTTGAGCACGCACGGACTCCAGCGCCTCAGCAAGCTGTGCCGGGCGGTCGAGGGTGCGGATAAGCAGGCTGACTGTATTCACAAAAATGACTTCATCGCAGGGGGGGGGAGTGGCGTAAGGAGTTGGCGTAAAACAAAACAACGCTATCATGCCACAGCTGATGGGCTTACCCAACGCGCTACTCATTAGCGTTACACTGGCCGCACAGAGACAAAACGATTTGGGAGCACGCGACAAGATGTCATCAAAAGAAAAAGCCGTCTTGGTCACCGGCGGCGCGGGCTATATCGGCTCGCACATGGTGCTTACCCTGCTGGAAGCCGGCTATGCAGTGGTTGTGCTGGATAACCTGGCCAACGCTAGCCAAGAGTCGCTGCGCCGCGTGGCAAAGCTGGCCGGCACGGCGCCTGAGTTTGTTGAGGGAGACATTCGCGACCGGCAGTGCCTGGATGCACTGTTTGCCCAGTACGCCATTAGCCACGTGCTGCATTTTGCCGGGCTAAAAGCCGTGGGCGAAAGCGTGGCCGAGCCGCTGCGCTATTATGAGAACAACGTTTTCGGCACGCTGACGCTGTGCCAAGCCATGGCAACTGCCGGCGTTTATCGGCTGGTGTTCAGCTCGTCGGCAACGGTATACGGTAACGGCCAGCCCCTGCCCATTCACGAGGGGCTACCCACGGGCCGGCCGACTAACCCTTACGGCACGTCAAAGCTCATGGTAGAAAACATGCTGCAAGACCTGGCCCGAGCCGATGAGCGCTGGTCGATTGCTCTGCTACGCTATTTTAACCCGGTGGGCGCGCATGCCAGCGGGAGGATCGGTGAAGATCCCAACGGCAAGCCCAATAACCTGGTGCCGTTTATTGCTCAGGTGGCCGTTGGCCGGCGCGAGGCACTGTCAGTATTCGGCAATGACTACCCCACGCCGGACGGCACCGGCGTGCGTGACTATATACACGTGCTGGACCTGGTCGAGGGGCACTTGGCGGCCATGAACGTGCTGGTTTCACGCAGCGGGGCTAGCGTTTGGAACCTGGGAACCGGACGCGGCTATTCGGTGCTGGATATGGTACAGGCGTTTGAGCACGCCTCCGGCCAGCCGGTGCCATACCGCGTGGAACCACGCCGGGAAGGAGATATCGCCGAGTGCTGGGCTGACCCGGCCCGAGCTTATCAAGAGCTTGGCTGGCAGGCCAGCCGCGGGCTTGATGATATGCTGGCCGACACTTGGCGCTGGCAGCTGGCGAACCCCGAAGGGTATGCAGGCCCCAACAAGCCGGCTCACTAATTAATCACGCAGGGCCGTGCGAGCAAACGCCTGGCACAGGGTTTGCTCGCTGTTGGCGATCATGTCGTCGTAGGTGGTGTTCTGAAAATGCCACAGCGTGGAGTGGCCGTCTGGCCGGTGGGTGGCAATAAACGGCAGCGGCACCAGCACACGAATCTGCTGGCGTTCCAGGTAGCGGTCGACGGTGTTGCTGTCGTCGGCGTCGGCGAACGGCCACTCCGCCAGCAGGCGTATGGCACGGTGGCCGTAGCGGTTGCATACTGTGCTGGTCATGCAGTCAATCACCAGGTAGTCCTCACCGTCACGACTGAAGGCGTCAAGCACGGTCATGTGCTCGGCAACATCGGCGATCAACCCGCTAAGAATGTCGTAGTCATCGCTTGCGTCAAACAGCGCGCTTGCCTGCGCCCAGCGCTTGGCAGCGGCGGCGTCCAGCAGGGCATCGTCTTCGCGCACTTCAAGCCGCGCAAGGTCTGCCTCTAGCGCGCGTCGAGCCAAATACCGGTAGCTTAGCGCACAGCCGCGCCAGCCCTGATGATGGCGTAGCCCAGGGAATACCGGATAGCCGGGGAAACTCGCCTTGAAAGCCGCCTGGCGCTGCCAGGTTTCCGGTAGCGAGAGCCCCACGCCCTGCTCAAGCGCCGCCGGCGCAAAGGGCAAAGACTTAACCTCGGGGGCTTCCAACACTTCGGGGGGGAGAACATCCAGCGCGACCAACATGCGGGCCACGTAGAACGCCACGGGGGTAGGCGCGGCGACGTCAGCTGAAGCCGTGCCAGGCTCCAGCGGCACCCAATACAGTTGGCCGTGGCCCAGCCCGGCGTCTTCCTGGATCTCGCGCAGGCCGGCCTGGGTATGGCTGATAACGACCACGGCACCGGGCAGGCGCGCATCATACGCATGCGCAGGCGCTTGCTCAGGCGTTTGTGTGTCCACGTTTGTATCATCTGCAGACGGTGCACTGGGCCAGGCAATGTAACAGGCCGGCAGCCGCGCAAACGCTTCAGGGCAAAGTACCCAGCAGAGCCTTTTGGAGCCTGTGCCGCTGCCGTCCGCTACAACACGTACGGGTGCCATGCCCAACTGCTCCAACACGACGCCCAAACGCCGAGCTGCCGTTGTACACTGCGGCGAGCAGAGAATATCGACTCCAGCACGGCAAGCTGCCAAACGCCGCTGTTGAGGCGATGCCAGCGGAATACCCAGCCGCGCCATATAGCGCCGCAGGCGCTCGCCAATGCCTCCCCAATCGCCGTGGCGTAGCAGGGCCATCAGCGTACCCAGCTTTTGCTTAAGACGCGGCCCTACTGCGGTACCTTTCATGGCTGCCTCCCGCCAGCGGCCAAAGCAGTGCCTGGCTCCGTGCGGCGCACGGCCTGATAGACAGCCGAAACACAGAATTTACGCCGTGTTCGGCGGCTGAGTGAAAAACCAAGCGTGGGACAAAACGCGGCAAACGGGCTGAGAATAGTCACAAAATGGGCTTCATGAGTGGTCAGGGCAGTATTATTTACCGACGCAAAGGCAGCAAACTCGCCGTGCGGCGATTCAAACAGGCGCTATCATGGCACAGGACAGTGACTTACCCAACGTGATATGTTGGCGCGCTTTCACGTTGCACTTTTTTGTATATTTGCCGAGTCTATTAATCATGTCAGCCGGAGCTTCCTCACACTTGGCCATTTGTGTTCCCACGCTAAATGCCGGTGCTCTATGGCGCACATGGCTTGAGCGTGTTGCGCCGCTATTGGGTGACGCCACGCTTTACGTAGTGGACTCGTCTTCAACCGATGAGACCGCCGAGCTGGCTCGCCGAGCCGGAGCGCAGGTACGCGTCATCGAACGGGCGGCGTTTGGCCACGGCAAAACACGAGATGAAATGCTGTACCTGATGCATGAGGACATTGCCGTGTTTCTCACCCAGGATGCTCTGCCCGTGGATGCCCAAGCGATGCAACAGCTGGTCGCCGCGTTTGACGACCCCAGCGTAGGTGCAGCCTTTGGCCGCCAGTTGTCCCAGGCCGATGCCAGCCACATCGCCGCCCACGCGCGGCGCTTTAACTACCCCGCGCATTCGTATACCGCCAGCAACGCGGATATTCCCCGGCTGGGGATTAAAACCGCGTTTTTGTCCAACTCTTTTGCCGCCTACCGTCGCCAGGCGCTGATTGACGCCGGCGGCTTTCCCCACGGGACGATCTTAAGCGAGGACATGATCGCCGGTGCGCGGCTGTTGCAGTACGGCTGGCGTCTGACCTACTGCGCCGAGGCATGCGTGTACCATTCGCATAACTACACGCTGGGTGAAGAGGCCAAACGCTACTTTGATATCGGCGTACTGCACGGCCGCGAGGCGTGGCTACTGGCAAGGCTGGGCAAACCGGAGGGGGAAGGCGCTCGTTTTGTGCGCAGCGAGGCGAAGTATCTTGTGCAGCGTGCGCCCTGGCGGCTGCCGGAGGCCGCCCTGCGCACGCTGCTGAAATACGCCGGCTACCGGCTGGGTCGCGCCGAGCGCCTCATGCCGGCCTGGCTCAAGCCACGGCTTTCCATGCATCGGGGCTATTGGCGTTAGGCAGACTTACGGCTTGCGGTTAAAAAAACCTTTCACGGCAGTCATCGCGAGTATTTTGAGATCCATCCCCAACGACCAGTTGTCGATATAATAGAGGTCATACTCCACGCGCTTTTTCATGTCGCCAAGCCCGCGGGTATGGCCGCGCCAGCCATGGACCTGTGCCCAGCCAGTCATGCCCGGCTTTGCCCGGTGACGCTGCATGTAGTCTTCGATGACGTCCTTGTAGTACTCATTGTGGTCCATGGCATGAGGACGTGGACCCACGAGCGACATACGCCCCTGAAGCACGTTGTATAGCTGCGGCAGCTCATCGAGGCTGGTGCGGCGCAAAAACGCTCCCAAACGTGTGATACGCGGATCATCATCCGTGGCCTGAGCCGTGTGGTCGCTGCTGGCGTGCTGTTTCATGCTGCGAAACTTGTAAATCCTGAAGCGCTTGCCATCAATGCCGTGGCGATATTGTTTGAACAGTACCGGCCCGCCCATTTGTAAGCGCACCAGCAGCGCAACGAGCAACATGACGGGAAGAAAGCCGATGAACAGCGCTGCGCCCAGCAGACGGTCTTCCAGCGCCTTGATCAGCCGCACCGGCGTGCTGTCCAGTGGGCTGTAGTTAAGTTCCAGCGAATAGAGCCCAACAACCTGCGCCATGCGGTGGTTAAGCAGGCGGATGTCGGTCAGGTCGGGGAAGTAACGCACGCTAACGGGTATACCGATCAACAAGGCAGCAAGCTGACGAACCTTATCGCCTTCACTAAGAGGAAAGCTGAGCCAGACTTCGTCAAAGTTGCGTTGGAAAGAACACTTCTCCAGCAGTTGCTGCACCTGCGCCAGGCAGTCGGTGGTCTGATCGTCAACGCACGTTTGGGTAACACCGTAGCCGGCGTGAGCCATATCGTCAGTGCGCTGCTTGAGACGGTCGACGTTGCTTTGCCGACCGATTAGCAGCACTCGTTTGAGGTTATCCCCCCGTGCGCGAATCCGGCGAAGCCAGTAGTACAGCAGGCTGCGTAGCACGCAGCCAGTGGCCAGGGTGACAAGTGCAGCGTTGCCCATCCACAGCCGCGAGAAACTTTGGGTGCTATGAGTCAGCACAAGCAGCAGGCTAAGCAGGGTCAGCGCCACCAGCCAGCTCAGGGCGTAGACGCCAAGCATGGTGTAGAGGCTGCGCCCGCGCCAGGGCTGATAAAGCCCCAGCATTTCACCTACCGCCGGCAGGAGGAGACAGCCCAGTAAACTGAGAAACAAATACTCTTCGTTATTTAGGCTTAGGCCAGGCATCAGCCAAAGCACGGCTATGCATACCAACATGGCAGTACCAGCGTCGAAGCTGCGCATGGCACGGCGCAGCCAATCGCTGCTTTGCACTCTACGTGACACGTTAATGCGTTAGCCCGGTTCGGATTCTGACAGCAACTCGGCTTCGTCACCGCTCGCTGTGGTATTTTGCGGTATAGCTTGGGTCATTGAGGCCAATAACGACATGATGTCGTTGAGGTCGTTGCGGTCCAGATCTCCCACAGCGGACTGTAGATTCAACCGGTTGATAGCGTAGTCACCCAGGGTATCGACATACTTGATACGCTGATCATAAAGACTGGCGCGGGCATCGAGCACGTCAACCAGGTCACGTAGGCCCAGCTGCTCGCCGCGCTGGGCAGCGTCCAGAAACAGCTGGCTGGAGTCGATGGCTTCCTGGAGGGCGTCCATCCGGCGAACGCCGCCGTTGATCGCACGCAGGCGCTTGCGAACTTCCTGGGCGGCAAGGTTGCGCTGGTTGTCTACCGCGGCCTGCCCGGCCTTGATGCGCTTTTCGCCCTGGCGAACCCGGGCGTTGGTGCGACCACCCTGGTACAGCGGCATGCTGACTTCTACCTGGGCGCTGTAGTCTTCGCTGGTACGCAGCTCGTCTTCGCTGTGGCGATCGCTGTAGCTGAGATTGAGGTTCATTTCAGGATAGTAGCCGCCCCGGCGCGTAGCCGTGTCGGCTTTGGTAACCTCTTTCTCCTTGCGCGCCCGCTGGACGTCGAGATTGCCCTTGGTGCGGTCGATCCAATCGTCGACGCCGCCCCACTTGCGCTTGAGCACCACATCGGATAGATCCTTCAGCGCCAGCCGGCTCATGTCCGGGCGGATGCCGGTCAGGCGCTGTAACTCGCTCAGGGCATTATCGAGCTCGTTCTGAGCTTCGACGGTGTCGGCGGCGGTCTGGTCCATGCGGGAGCGGGACTCCAGCAGGTCCACCCGGTTACCCACGCCCAGCTCGTAGGATCGCTTTGCCTGGCGTACCTGTAGCTCCAACGACTCCTTCTGCGAGTCCAGCAGTCCCAACCGCTGAGACGCCAGATAAGCCTGAACGTAGGCTTTGCTGACATCCAGCGCCAGATCGCGCTCGGCGGTGGCCAGCTTGAGCTCGGCGGCTTCTACCTGAGCGTCGGCCTTGCCCTGGTTGCGCCAGCTCTTGACGCTGAACAAAGGCTGTGACAGCTGAACACGCCAGTAATCTTCGGTGTACTCACCCGGGCGCGCATTACTGAGGGGACCATCTTCACGCTCGGTTTGGACGTTGGTGGTGTCCTGCCACAGGTAGCCGCCGCTGGCGCTGAGCTGGGGCAGCAACTGCGAGCGAGCAATGGGCTGTTCTTCTCGGGTAGCGGCCAGTTCATGACGCTGCTGTGAGAGTTTGGCGTCGTGCTCAAGAGCGCGAGCAAAAAGTTCGGGCAGCGAAGGCAGCGTTGTTGGCCGCGTGGACTCACCGGCTGCCTGCTGAAGGTCGGCAAATTCGGCAATGGCCTGGTCGTCGGCCTTGACCTCGTCGGCAGAGCTGCCGACCGCTGTCTCCTGCGCCTGAACGGGAGCAGCGGTCAGTAGGCCAGCGACGGCGACGGCAATGGCGCGTGCCAGGGGTGCTGTCCTGTTGGGTACTGGCCTGTTATATGTCGGCTGGCCGTGCGTAGGTGTCGACATCAGTCCTCCTGCATGGCGCGAGAAAGCATATCGGCAATAGGCTTGGCGATATAGCTGGCAAAGGTCCGTTCACCGGTACGAATCATCACTTCGGCGGGCATACCCGACAACAGGTGCATCTTCTCGGTCATTTCCTTTTTGCCTTCCCGCGTCACTTCCACCCGCGCCTTATAGTAGCGTTGACCGGTGGCTTCGTCCTTGAAGCTATCAGCGCTGACGTGGATCACCTCGCCGGCAATAGTGGTGGTGGTTTTCTGGTTGAACGCCGAAAAACGGATCTCGGCATATTGGCCGGGATAAACATGGTCGATGTCCTTGGTCGGCACCCGGGCCTCGACCACAAAGCTATCGCTTGACGGCACAACTTCCATGATCGGCTTGCCGCTCCCAATCACGGCACCCACGGAATGTACCTTGCGGCCAACTACGGTACCCGATACCGGCGAGCGAATGACGGTGCGATCCAGCTGGTCGGTCAGCGAGGTAACCCTTTCTTCCGCTTCGGCAATTTTGGCCTGCGCCTGGCGCAGTTGCTCACCGACTTCTTTCTGGAAATCCTGCTTGCGAATCTCGCGTTCGGCACGGTTTTCGCTGATCTTGGAGCGCAGCTGGGCAATGTTGGACTTGAACTCGGCATTGCTGCCTTCGTATTGCAGAATCTGACGCTTGAGTTCGCGCAGGCGCTGATTGTCCCCCAGCCCCTCGTCGTACAACGAGCGAAAATCGTCGGCTTCTTCGTTGAGCGAGGCAATACGGCGGTTATTCACCCCGATACGCTCTTTCAGTCCCTTGATTTGCTCCTGCATCTGCTTGTTCTGCTCGTCCAACGACTCCAGCGTACTTTCATAGGACTGGCGGCGGGCGTGAAAAAGCCCTTGTTGAACGGCAAGGATCTGCTGAATACGCGGGCTATCGGCGTTTTTCAGCTCGTCGGGGATGGTCAGTGTATCCGCGCCCTGCTGCTCGGCCAGCAGCCGCACCTCCATTGCCCGGTTGATCAGGTAGTTGGAGCGAGCGATATCGCGCTGAGAGCGTACCTGGGTGTCGCTGAGCACCAGCAATGGATCACCGGCTTCCACATGGTCGCCGTCTTCTACCGGCAGCTTGTCGACCACCCCACCTTCCAGGTGCTGAATGGTGCGCTTGAACGAGGCCACGGAGACATCCCCCGGCGCAACAACCGCTACGGCCAACGTGGCCGTGGTCGCCCAGAGCACAAAGCCTCCCAGAGCAATCAGCAACACGGCAAAGCCCAGACCACGATAGCCCTTGTCGCTGGTAGGCAGGGTTTCGGTGGCTTCGCCCTCAATGGTGGCGGGCCCTTTGGGCGTGACGTCAATTTCCTGACGCGCGGGCATCTGGCGCTTTTCTCCGCCGGTCGCCTGGGTGCTATCGCGGCTATTATCTGGCTTGTCACTCATTTCAGGATTCCTCGCTGCCGCTTCCGCCACTCACGGCGGACAGTTTACCGGCGCTTTGCTGCTGGGCGATCTTGCCTTTCGGCTTTCGGGCAAACTGGGCCAGTACCTGATCGCGGGGGCCAAACATGCTGAGCTGGCCATCTTTCATCACAAGCAGCTTGTCCATGTGCTTGAGTACGCTTTGGCGATGGCTGACAACAAACAGTGTGGTGCCTTCGGCCTTGATCCTGGCAATGGCATCGCCCAGCGCACGCTCGCCGGCATCGTCAAGGTTGGCGTTGGGTTCGTCCAGCACGGTGAGAACGGGGTTGCCGTAAAGCGCCCTGGCCAGCCCTACCCGCTGACGCTGGCCGCCGGACAGCGAGCCGGTACCCGCTGAAATAACTGTATCGTAGCCGTTGGATAACTCCAGGATCATCTCATGAACCCCGGCCTTTTTGGCGGCATCGACCACCTTTTCCGGGTCAACATCGCCAAAACGGGCGATATTCTCACTGATGGAGCCGTCGAACAGCTCAATATCCTGCGGCAGATAGCCAAGATGCGGGCCGAGCTCATCGCGGTTGTATTGTGTGATGTCGCCGCCGTCAAGGCGCACATCCCCCACCATGCTGGGCCAGACACCCAGCAGTACCCGCGCCAGCGTCGATTTACCCGCTGCGCTGGGCCCGATGATGCCGATATGCTCGCCTTTTTCGACGCTGAAGTTGATGCCGCGAATGGTGGCCATGCGCGTTCCGGGCGGCGCCGCGGCGACGTTTTCCACGTCTATATAACCTTCCGGCGTGGGCAGCGACATACGCCGCTGTTGGTCGGGGATCTGCTCCAAGAGTTCGTTAAGGCGTTTGTGAGCGCCACGCGCGCTGACAAAGCCCTTCCAGCCGCCGATCATCTGGTCAATCGGCGCCAGTGCACGGCCCATCAGAATGGAGCCGGCGATTACCATACCGCCCGTCAGCTCGCCCTTGAGCACCAGCAGCGCTGCCAGCCCCAGAATCAGCGACTGCGCCATCATGCGAAACACCTTGGAAGTGTTGGTCAGCGCGCCGGCGCGATCACTGGCCTTTGACTGTTTGGCCAGAAATTCGTGGTGGCGCTTTGACCAGCGACCCATGATCCCCGGCAGCATGCCCATGGCATGCAGTACTTCAGCATTGCGCAGGTTTGAGTTGGCCAAATTCTGAGCCTGGATGTGCTCGCTGTTGGCTTCGGATAAAAGCTTCTGGGTGGACTTTTCGTTGGCG
Organism: Vreelandella jeotgali Hwa; assembly: GCF_000334215.1. Lineage (GTDB taxonomy): Bacteria > Pseudomonadota > Gammaproteobacteria > Pseudomonadales > Halomonadaceae > Vreelandella > Vreelandella jeotgali. The sequence continues at coordinate 100,083 of NZ_AMQY01000021.1, forward strand.
ACCGCCAGCCCCACCAGAATGATACCGGCACAGATGGCAAAAACGCCCAGCCAGGGGTGAAACAGAAACATCACGCCGATGTATATCGGCACCCAGGGGGCGTCAAAAAAGGCAAACAGGCTGTTACCGGTCAGAAACTGGCGCAGCGAGGTCAGATCGCTGAGCGGCTGGGCGCTTTGCCCGCCCTGGGCCATCAGGCTACGGCGAAACATGGCGCTGTAGAGACGCTCGTTGATCATCGTGTCCAGGCGGTTGCCCACACGCACCAGAATACGCGAACGCACCAGCTGAAGCCCGCCCATGATGGCAAACAGGAATATCACCAGCAGCGTCAGCATCAAGAGGGTGTCTTCGCTCTGGGTGGATAGAACGCGATCGTATACCTGAAGCATATACATCGGCGGCACGAGCATCAGCAGGTTGACGAACATACTGAAAAAGCCCACCGCAACAAACGACCCTTTGCAGGCTTTTAGCGCCCGCTGCAGGTCCGTGGCTTCCTGTTGCTTTGCCATGGAAGGAGTCACCGTTGAAGGTTGAAAAATAGGGTTGAAAAAACAGAGACGTTTGTGACCGGTAAAATAATCGGCGCAGTGTAACAGAGAGGCCGTTACCGAGGGTAGCACCGGGCGCTGTATTCACCGTGGCGCCTACCACAGACGAGCCAGGGACGGCATAAGTTCCCCTGCCAATCGTCAGACTTTGCACAAACCGGTATTTTCGTGAATGAGATTTATTCACTCGCTACACAACATGCGATGAAACCGATCGGGGGCTGCGTTATCATGGCAAATTGCAATCGAGTTTCTCTTTGATGACGAGATAATGAGGTGTAACGCCGATGTTTAGCCGTAGCATGACCATTGCCGGATTTGATGACGCCCTGAACGACGCCATGAACCAGGAGGCCCAGCGTCAGGAAGACCACATTGAGCTGATCGCCTCGGAGAACTACGCCAGCCCCCGCGTCATGGAGGCTCAGGGTACCCAGCTGACCAACAAATACGCCGAAGGGTATCCCGGCAAGCGCTACTACGGCGGCTGCGAGTTTGTCGACGTGGTCGAAAACCTGGCGATTGACTACGCCAGGGAACTGTTTGACGCCACCTATGCCAACGTTCAGCCACACTCCGGCTCCCAGGCCAACGCCGCAGTGTTCCAGGCGCTGATCAAGCCTGGCGATACCATTCTCGGCATGAGTCTTGACGCCGGCGGCCACCTGACCCACGGCGCCCGCCCGAGTTTTTCCGGCAAGCACTACAACGCCATCCAGTACGGCCTGGACGACAGCGGGCTGATCGATTACGACCAGGTTGCGGAGCTGGCCCGCCAGCACCAGCCGAAGATGATTATTGCCGGCTTTTCGGCCTATTCTCATGTGGTCGACTGGGCGAGTTTCCGCCGGATTGCCGATGAAGTAGGCGCTTACCTGCTGGTGGATATGGCCCACGTTGCCGGGCTGGTCGCGGCCGGCGTATATGAAACGCCGCTGCCCCACGCCCACGTCGTCACCTCGACAACGCACAAGACTCTGCGCGGCCCCCGCGGCGGTATAATTCTGTCCGCCGAAAACGACGAGGCAATGGAGAAAAAAATCCAGTCGGCGGTTTTCCCCGGCAGCCAAGGCGGCCCGCTGGAGCATGTCATTGCCGCCAAGGCAGTGTGCTTCCGGGAAGCCATGACCCCCGAGTTCAAGACCTACCAGCAGCAGGTGATCAAAAACGCCCAGGCAATGGCCAAAGTCTTCGTCGATCACGGCCTGGATATTGTTTCCGGCGGCACCGAGGACCATCTCTTTCTGCTTTCGCTGATCAAGCAGGGTGTTACCGGCAAGGACGCCGACGCCGCGCTTGGCCGAGCCAACATCACCGTCAACAAAAACGCCGTGCCGAACGATCCACAAAGCCCGTTTGTGACCTCGGGCCTGCGCATCGGTACTCCTGCCGTGACCACACGCGGCTTTGGTGAAGAGGAATGCCGCCGCTTGGCCGGCTGGATCTGCGATGTGCTCGACGTACTCGCCGCCGGCGACGATACCGCCGCTATTGAAGCAAGCGTCAAGAACCAGGTAGCCGAGCTCTGCGGCCGGTTCCCGGTTTACAAGGAGTGACTGCTCCCCGCCCTAAGCGCTAACGCGTCACGGACGGGGCTTCCCACTTCAACGGCTGCTACCGACCATGTGCCGGCTTTACGCGAGCCTCAGTGGGCAGAGACGGACAGCCCTGCCGTCTTTAACTGCTTGATACCTTGATGCTTGATGTTCCGCGCCGCGTTAATGTCTCGATCATGACGTGTATGGCAGGTGGGGCACGCCCACGACCGGATGTTTAGCGGCATGGTGTCGCTTTTGTGTTGGCATACGTGACACGTTTTGGAACCGGGGAACCATTGGTCAAGTTTGATCAGGTGCTTCCCCTTTTCCTCTGCCTTGTATGCCAACTTTTCGATCAAGGCATGCCAGGACGCATCGCCAATGTGCCTGGCGAGTCTGGCATTTTTCATCATGTTCTTGACCTTTAGCGTCTCGACGATCACCGCTTGGTTGTCGTCAACGATCTGTCGGGACAGTTTGTGCTGGAAGTCCTTGCGGGCGTTGGCTACCCGCTCGTGCGCTTTGGCAACAAGCAACCGTGCCCT
>NZ_AMQY01000022.1 GCF_000334215.1 Vreelandella jeotgali Hwa
TCCGCCTTTTTCAACCAGCCGTACTTTCGAGACTTTTTCGCCACGGGCAATAGTTTCTTGATGTCATGTTTGGCATTCAATGACTGGCCGTGACGCTTATAGCGATGGGACATGATGCGAAGGCCGGTATTGTACACAAAGCGCACCGAACCGAACTGGCGGTTCAGTAAATCCGCCTGTTCGGTGGTGGGGTAAATACGTACTTTGATGGCCTTCAGCATGTCAGTGCTCACTGCTACAATGCCTATAAATTAAGGTATAAAACGGAGAAAAGCAAGTGAGTGTACAAGAAGACTACCGACTAGGTAGGCACAGCGTCACGCGGCTGGTTGTTCACCTCATCTTCACAACGAAGTATCGCCGCAAGGTGTTCGACGGCTACATGATCGGCCAGCTTCAGGAGGCGTTTGAGTCTGCTTGTGAAAAGCTCGACTGCCGCATCCTTGAGTTCGATGGCGAGCAAGATCACGTCCATTTGCTCGTGGAATATCCGCCGAAGCTGTCGATCAGCGTACTGGTCAACAACTTGAAGTCCACGTCGTCTCGACGCGTGCGTTACCTGAATACGCATATCCCGCGTTTGAGCAAAAACGCCGCGCTGTGGTCGCGGTCGTATTTCGCCTGTAGTGCAGGCGGCGCCACTATCGAGACGCTTAAAGCCTATGTTCAGGGGCAGAAGACACCAGAATAGAACTGCTTCGCAGTTCCCGCTTGTATCTCCGCCCGCATTGGGGCGGAGGTTTACGCGGATTTTTGCTAAAGCCACACGCAAAGAAAAACGGCCACCCGGCATGTTAGCCAGGTGGCCGTTTTATATGTCCTTTTTGGTACCCCTACCAGGATTCGAACCTGGGGCCTTCCCCTTAGGAGGGGGACGCTCTATCCAGCTGAGCTATAGGGGCTTTGCTCTATGCTGTGCTCTCTGTGCGGCACTCAGTGAAATAGAGGCAATGCTATACAGGCAACGCCTAGGCAGGCGCTTAAAAGCGCGCACAGTGTAACCTAACCGGAGGCGTGCGCCAACTATCGTTGCTGGCCGGCAGAAGCTAAATCCACCCGGCGATCTGCAAAGCAAAAATGCCCAGCGTAATCGTGACGCTGGCGGCCAGGGTGGTCATGGCAATGATGTTGGCCGCCAGCGCCGGGTTGCCGCCCAGTACTCTGACCATGACAAAGCTGCCGGCAGCCGTGGGGCTGGCAAAATAAAGAAACAGCAGCCCCAGCTCGCGGCCGTCGAACCCCACCAAAAATGCCGCCAGGGTGGCCAGTCCCGGTAGCCAGAGCATCTTGAACAGGCTGGCACTAACCGCTATCTGTCCACTTTCACGTACCGAGGCGATGGACAGCGAACCCCCGATACAGATCAGCGCCAGCGGCAGTGTCAGCGAGGCAAAGAGGTCGCCGGTCTCCATGACCCACCCGGGCAGGGTGATATCCAGAGCCACAAACGGCAGTGCGGCGATGACCGCCAGAATCAGCGGATTGGTAGCGATGTTACGGAACAATGTGCCCGGGTGGCTCGACTGCCCTGGCTGGTGCACCAGCAGCGCCACGACCGAGAGGCTGTTATACAGCACGATGACCAGCCCCAGCAGCACGCTGCCGGCCGACAGGCCGTAGTCGCCGTACATGGCCTGAGCCAGCGCCAGCCCGACAATGCCACAGTTACCGCGAAACGCACCCTGGATATAGACACCTCGGTCGGCTCTGACCAGGCGATAGCGCGCCCACCCCCAACACAGGGCAAACTGACCGAAGGTCGCCAAAGCAAAGAAGGCCAGCAGCGGAAGGTTAAGCGCTACGCCCGGGTCCGCCCGGATCAGGCTGAGAAAAACCAGCGCCGGCAGCGTGGCCTTGAACACCAGGGTCGAGGCCGTGGCCACAAATCCGGCGTCAATCCAGCCGATGCGCCTCAGCCCCTGGCCGACAAACACCATGACAAAAACCGGCAGCGTCACGGCCAGGGTGCGCGCGAAGGTATCCAGCAGATACATCAGTCGAACAGCATCGCCGTATGATCGTTATCGTCGGGAAGGCTTACCACGACAGCATTGCGGCCCCGCGCCTTGGCCTCGTAGCTGGCGGCATCCGCGCGGGACAGCGCTTCTTCCACTGTCTGGTCGCTGTCGCTGAAAGTGGTAACGCCGAGGCTCAGCGTGACATGGTATTCCCTGCCCTCGCTGGCCACGCTGATATCGCTGACCGCCAGACGCAGGGAGTCGGCAATTTTTTCGGCCTGGCTCAGCGTGCAGCTGGGCAACAGCACGGCAAACTCGTCACCGCCCTGGCGGGCCACGTGGTCACTACGGCGTACTTCCCAGGCGACGATCTGGCCAATGCGGCGCAGCATTTCATCGCCCAGGGCATGCCCGCCTTCATCGTTGATGGGCTTGAAGTGGTCAAGGTCAAACAGCAGCAGCGCCGAGGGCGTGCTGGTTTTCTGGAACTCGGCAAAGGCTTCGCCCAGCCGGCGATCAAAACCGCGACGATTCAGCAGCCCGGTCAGTGGGTCGTGTTCGGCTTCCCAGCGCGCCAGAGCTTCGTCTTCGCGGCGCTGGGTAATATCCTTCATGGTGCCGACAAATCCCAGCGAGAAACCGCCCCGTGACAGCATCACCACTCGGGCATGCACCTCCAGCCAGAGCACCGCGCCGTCCGGGCGGACAAAACGCAACTGACGCAGGAACTCGTTGTTGGTAGCCAAACTGTGGCGCCACATGTCGTGGGTGCCGTCCCGGTCGTCCGGATGGACGTACTCCAGCCACTGAGAGGTAGTGGTGGTAGACGCCAGGCCCAGCACCTGCAGCAGGGCCGGATTCATATAGGTAAACTCGCCGTCAAAGTCGGCCACGAACATACCCAGCGGGGTGGCATCGAGAATCGCGTTGAGAAACGCCTCACGCTCCTGAAGGCTGGTCAGCAGCGTCTTGCGCTCGGCTTCCACGGCGTTGAACGTTGTGGCGATTTCCTGGAACTCATCAACATCGCTGGTCAGGTCGATACTCTCACGGCGCCCGTGTCCCACTTCACCGATCTGCGTCTCAAGGTGCTGCAGTACCTTGAGCATGCGTCCCAGCACCCACCACAAAAGCGGCATCATCCATAGCGCCATCAGCACCCAAATCCACCACAGCCGCTGAATAAAATCGGCCAGCGGCAGCTGAGCCTGATCCAGCGTCATGAATCGCCCGACGACCCAGCCGGCCGGCCAGACCTGAGCATACGACTGCAATCCCGGCTGACCGCTGAACAGCTTGCCCACGGCGTCGCCTTCCCAACCGCTCATGGCCAGGGGCAGGTTGGGGTTGGCCGAGACATCGGTAATGCGGGACATGATCTGATCGCGATCCGGATGGTAGAGCAGCTTCCCCGACGCCGTGAATATGGATACATAGCTGCCGTTACCGCCCTGCTGTCGCGCCAGACGAGCGAAAAGCCCGCTACTGCGCAGGCTCATGGCGCCACCCACAATACCGGCAAAGTCGCCGTTGGCGTCCCATCGCGGCACGCCGATCAACACCATGGGAATACGGCTGGCCCGCCCGATAAAAGGCTCGCTGACATGGGCATGGCGGGTGCCCTTGATCATGCGAAAATAGGCCCGGTCGGCAATATCCAGGCTGTTGCCGCCATCCGCGGCCGCTCCAATCAAGGGCCAGCTTGCTTTAACCCTGCCCTCGGGGCCGGTCACAATCAGCCGTTCAAACCATTCCAGCAGCGCATTGTTATGCTCCAATCGCCGCTGCAATGATTCCCTGGACGTCAAGCCTTCGGCGATCTCGGCAACGTGCTCGAGCGCGGTAGTGCGCGATTGCACCTGGTGGGTAATTTCATCCGCCAGCATGCCGGTCTCGTAGCGCAGGTGCGACAGGCTGGTCTCCTGCACCATGTTTTTGCCCAGATGCCAGGCCATGGCCAGCACCACCGCAACCAGCAATACCCAGGTAAAGGCAAGCCCCAGCACCAGACGCCCACGCAGCGAACGAGCGGAGAGCCATCCCCACCACCGCGCTCCGTTTTGTTTGGCTGTACTGTGCATTCGCGACACGCGCTATCCTATGCCGGATGGTTGAGGCTATAACGATTCATCAGGAAAGCCCTTGGCTGACAAAGAAGTCCTGCTTGCCGGTTGACCCTAGCATGAGCGCGTGGCCCGACTGACATTGGCGGCACGGCAGCGCCCCATGACCCTGCACTGAGCCCGTAAAGCCGTCTTGTAAAAAGAGCTTCATAAGAAAAGATTCATAAAAACGGGCTTGGTAAACCGGGCTTTGTAAACTGGGCTGTGTCAACAGTACCTGATCATTACCACGCTGGTGCATCAGGTTACAGGAAACACGCCCCCGGGTGGAGAGTTAAAGCGCTGGAAATGCTCCCGGCATGCTGCACATCAACAACAGGACGCACATCAATATAATAATAGTAATTTAATGTTTAACGACCGATTATTTAACTACTAAATAATTATTATGCGGTAAAAAACGCTAAAGTTGACCGCAATCAACATGGCCAGGGTCAGATGCCCCGTATTCTTGTCCGGCGTACGCAACACTCCGCCTGGCCGGTTATCGGCGGGCCACTCTCGATACAAGGATACGCTGCCATGACAGGTTATTTTCGCTTGACCCGCACCGCCCTGCCCGCCGGCATGCTGGCGCTGCTGATCAGCCAATCGGCTGGCGCGGTGGATTTTCAGGCCGGTGACACCACGGTCAGTCTTTACGGCTTTACCAAGCTCGACATGATCTACGATTCCGATAATAATCTGGGCGACCTGGCAGCGCGGCCGAAAATTCTGATCGACGGTCAGCAGGCCAGCGACGACCACTTCAACATGCATCCCTACCAGAGCCGTCTGGGCTTCAAGACGCTAACCCCCGTGGAAGGCAGCCCGCTGGAAACCAGAATCGAAGTCGACTGGATGAACAATCCGCCCAACGGCGGCGACCTGCGCCTGCGCCACGCCTACGGCAGCTGGAAGAATGTACTCGCGGGTAAAACCTGGACCAACTTCGGCAGCCGCCTGAGCCGCACGCCGATTGTCGATTTTGCCCCCAGCCCCGGTCAGAGCAAAAGCGGACGCAAGGCGCAGCTGCGGTATTCCATGGGCAACGTGCACATCGCCATGGAAAACCCCGACGCCGAAGACTATCGCGATAGCGTCGCCAGCGGCTTCAACAAGGCGCGAGGCGTCTACAAGGTCGATGATGGCGCCCGGCAGTCCATGCCCGATCTCACACTGCGCTATCAGGCAGCCAGCGACCGTCTGGCGTATTCCGCTGCGGCTGTGGGCCGCCGGCTCAGCGTTAGCAACGACAATGTGGACGATAGCGCCATGGGCTGGGGTGTGAGCACCGCGGCACGCTTCAAGGCTACCGATGCGCTCACGCTGCGCGGCGTGGTCACCTACGGCGACGGCATCGGCGAGTACATGCAGAACAACCCCACGGCGCCCGCGTTTGTCGACGGCGATGAGGTTGAAACCATCAGCGCCTGGGGCGCCAACCTGGGCGCCAGCCTGGCCGTGGGTCCCGGCGCGGTTAACCTGGGCTACGGCATCTCCCGCGCCGACCTGGACGATGTACGTGATGCCGGGCTGAGCGGCGCCGAGAGCGCCAACAAGCAGTTCGAGGCCGTGCATCTCAACTATATCTGGTCGCCCATGGATCACGTCAGCTACGGCATGGAAGCCGGCTACCATACCCGCGAAGTGGCCGACGGCCGCGACGGCGACGCGCTGCGCTTCCAGGGCATGGTCAAGTTCACCTTTTAAGCGCTTCCTGTTACATGCCTAAACAACTCGTGCCGCCGTCAACATGACAGCGGCACGAGTCTTCCTATCCGGCGCCATCTTGCGTCAATCGAGCTGCTGAACCTTGAGCTCGTAGTTATTGACACCGCTTCCGGCGCCGCCAAATTTCTGTCCCTTGACGCGAACGCGGTACTCGCCGGGTTCCAGCTCGCTTCGCAGGTCGACATCACCGTCAAAGCCTTCACCGGCATCCCGAGCCACCACGTTTCCCTCGCTATCCAGTATCTCGGCTTCAATGCGATAGGTGCCTTCATTGCCGGAGAAGGTGGAAGTGGTCACGGCCACGGTGCCCTTTTCCAGCACCTTGAACGTCATCACCTCGCCGCTGGCGCGGATCTTGACGTCGGTGACGACTTCTTCAAAGCTTTGCTGTTGTGACGCAGTGTCTTTACGGTCGGCGCTGTTAGCCGGGGCTGGGTCCGACTCGCTCGGCTTTTCGGTAGCCGGGGGGGCCGCGTCTGCCTCGGGCTCAGCGCTCGCGGCTGCCGGCGCTTCTGCCTGCTTCTGCGGTGAGCCGGACGACGGCGGCGCAACTGCGGCCACGGCGCTGGAGCGACGCACAAAGGCGGTTTTACCGCCCTCACGGCGGTTACCCACGAAGGCAATGCCGTCGCCACGGGAAACCCCGCCGTCGACGTCGGTGCCTTCCACCGTGACGAAAAAGCTATTGCCGCCGGCGTTGCCGCTGGAGCCAAACTTGTGGCCTTCCACTCGCAGCGTATAGTCACCCTTTGCCAGCTGTTGGGTCAGCTCAAGCCCGCCGGCATTGCCTAGACCTTTACCGCGCGCGACGACCTTGCCGCTGTCGTCCAGAAGCGTGGCAGCCACGCGGTAGTCCTCGGATTCACCACCCGAGACATGGCTGGCAAACGTATAGGTACCGTCCTTTTCCACGGTGAAGTCGTGCTGGTGCACGCGGCCGTAGAGAAAGCTGTCGCTGCGCACGTCATTGTCGGACTGGAGAAAACGCGTCAGATCGATCTGCTGGCCCTCTTCACGAAAGCGATCCTGCATTTCACTGGCCAGCGCCGGAGCGCTGACGACACCAAGGCCCAGCGCCAGGGTAAAAATAACTGCGGGTTTCATGGGCGATACTCGCTTGTCGGCTTACGAAAAAACATCACCAGGATAACAAAAAAGCCGACCCCAGGGCCGGCTTTTGTGCTGTTAGATGCCTGTTGGTGAGGTACCTTTTGAACAGGTCTACAGCTTTATCAACCCCGGCAGGGCGCACTATCGCCCTGCCGTGCGGGGTCGGTAACGGTTTAAAAGAGGTAAACCGCGCCCACGGCAACGCCGTCTTTGGCATCTTCGTCACGATCGTACGTCGCAGCCTCGACAAAGGTATACATAGCATCGGAGAGATTATAGGTTGCGCCAAGGATAACCTCGTTGCTGCTTTCGCTACTGGCAACAGAAGTGCTGTCCTGGTCGACATACTGATAGGCACCATAGATATCGCCCATGCCATAACCATAACGCGCGCCAAAGCCGTAAAAGTCAACGTCTGCTACAGCATCTTCACCGGCGTCAAATCGCTCGGCTTTCAGAGAGAGGCGAAGCGTATCGACGGTGTACTGCGCGGTGATACCGTACTGATCGCCGGCATCGTAGTCGAAAGTGGAAGGAGTAGGAGCAGGAGTCGAAGTAACAGTGTAAGTTCCGTCGTTATTATCGAGGTTGTCATACACAGCAGCGATAGAGAACGCGCCAGCAGTATACTTGGCACCGCCAAAGAACGAAGCGTTACTGTCAGATTCCTTTGCTACTTTATCAAAGCCAAACGCTTCGCCCTTATAGCTCTCAGCATCGCCTTCAAACTGGGTACCCACGGCGAACTGAAAACCGCTGAAGGAAGGTGAGGTGTAGGACACCTTGTTGCCTTCGCGATTTTCGAGGCCCACGATAAGGCCGTTGGAATCGGAGGCGTCAAAGTATTCGTTATTGGTGATCGGATCCTGAATCCAGTCGTCGATCAGCGGATCCCAGGAACCCACGCGCAGGTCGCCGAAGTTGCCTTTCAGGCCTGTGTAGGCCTGGTCACCGTCGGTCAGGCCGTTACCTGCGCCCTTGGCTTCGTCGGCTTCGTGCTCGAATTCGGCCTTGAAGTAGCCTTTCAGATCGCGAGTGATCAGGTGCTCGCCGGAGAAGCCAACGGTTGAGCCGTTGTCAAACAGCTCATCCTTGCTATCACCTGCAGCATCTTTCTGATTTTTATAGGCAATCTGGATATTGCCGTAAAGGTCGAGCTTAGTGCCGTCTTCGTTGTAAATCGTCGCCGCCTGGGCGCCGGAAGCAAAGGCAGCGCCCGCGATGGCAGTGGCCAGAAGTGTCTTTTTCATGGGATTGGTTCCTTGACTAGCTTGCTGTTTCGATCAGTCTGTCAGGCATGACGCCTGCCGTACGGCCTGAATAATGACCTTGGCCTTCGGCACATATCAGCCGAAATCGCCGTGATGTTTTCAAGCCTTGAGTTGTTGCAATGCTCGCAATTGCGACTTTATACCGGCCAAAAAAAGAACGCAATAGAAAAAACGCTGTTTTTTTACGTTTTATCGACGCTTCATTGAACGATAGCGCTCCCGGGATGTCTGAGGCCAGCGCATCTTGACCAGCGCTCCAATACACGTTCGGACGTTATAACGACTCAGTTGCCAAAGCGGCGCTGCAGGCTGGCGAGCTTTTCGTCCATGCTCAAGGGCTCGGCGGCTTTGGGTGCCGACTTTTGACGGTCTAGCTTGTGCTTTTTATGTTCCGCTGCCGGCGCTTCGGACGTTGCGGCCGATTTTGCCTGGCGCTTCCGGCTTGTTGCCCCGTCTTTCTGCGAACCGGTCTTTTGCCGTTTCGCGCTCATCGCCCACCGGCGCTTTTCCTCTGCTGCCTGGGCGGCGACCTCGTCCACGGTACCGGCCGGGTTACCGTCCAGGTCAATGCGCGCCGCGTCCTTGCGTACCGCCCTGGTGTAGCTCGGCCTGTTGACATAGCAGGCCAGCGCCCGGCGGATCAGCTTTTTCGACCAGGGCTCGTGGCGCGCTAGGTCCTGGTGAATGCCGATTTTCAGCGGGCGAACATGATCGTTGGCAAAGGCTTGTGGGTAGCGGCTATGCCATTGTTCCAGTAGCGCCCGGGGCGACGGCGGGACGGGTGCTTCGGCCTCTTTTGCCGGGGCCTGCGGCGCTTCGGCCGTATTGATGTCGTCGGCGGTGTCGGTATTGAGAGCGTCCGGGTTGGCGTGTTCCATGAGCGTTTTTTCCGTGTTGGCATTTTCGGCGGTGGCAGCCGTTGCGTCATCGGCAGGCCGGGTGTGCGAGTTGGCCGAAGACGCCGGCCAATGTTCACGGTCCGGCGCATCGCGCAGCGCCAGATCCGCCCTGAGCTGCCGGTTTTCCTCGCGCAGCGCGGCTATGTCGCGGTACGCCTTGCCCAGCCGCGCTTCCAGATCATCCAGCAGATGCGTCACACGTACAGGCATCCGTTGCGTCCTCGCTGTTACGTTATCGATTGGCCTGGATTGACAATCCCGGCCGGGTCGCTTCGGCGTTGATAGATCACAAACTCGTAGGCCGGCTGGCCCTGCGCCCGGGTTCCGGCTTCGCGGCCGGTCTCGTCCCATTGCGCCGAATCAATCTCGGGAAAAACCGCATCGCCCTGTACCCGGGTGGCGACTTCGGTGATATACAGCCGCCGGGCACAGGGCATGGCCTGGGCGTATATCTCGCCGCCGCCCATCACCATGATTTCTTCGGCACCGTCTTCCACGGCCCGATCATCGGCCAGCGCCAGCGCCCGTTCGAGGCTATGGCAAACCACCACGTCCGGCGGCGCCAGCTCGGCATCCCGCGTTACCACGATATTCAGCCGCTCCGGCAGCGCCCGACCGATGGAGTCAAAGGTTCGGCGCCCCATGATCACCGGCTTGCCTCGGGTCATGCGCTTGAAAAAGCGCAGATCGTCGGGCAGATGCCAGGGCAGGTCGCCATCCACGCCGATAACGCGGTTTTGCGACATGGCGGCAATCATGGCGATGGGCGTTCGGGTCGGTAGCGAGACGGCGACGCCGGTGCTCCCAACCGTCTGCTCAGCTGTGTTCCTGCTGGTGCTTTGATCAGCGATCATACGGCTACCTTCGCCTTGATGGACGGGTGGGCGTCGTAGCCCTCCAGCTGAATATCGTCGAAGGTGAAGTCCGTCAGCTCATCCACGTTCGGCGTCAGCGCCAGCCGAGGCGCCGCCCTGGGCGTACGCGACAGCTGCTCCCGAGCCTGTTTCAGATGATTGCTATAGAGGTGGGCATCGCCCAGGGTGTGGATAAACTCCCCGGGCGCAAGACCGGTAACCTGCGCCACCATGCTCAGCAGCAGCGCATAGCTGGCGATATTGAACGGCACCCCCAGAAAGATATCCGCGCTGCGCTGGTAGAGCTGGCACGAAAGTCGGCCGTCGGCCACGTAAAACTGGAAGAGGCAGTGGCAAGGCGGCAGCTGCATGTCATCCACCTGCGCCGGATTCCACGCCGACACGATCAAACGCCGCGACTGCGGGTGGGTGCGAATCTGCTCCACCACCTGGCGGATCTGGTCGACGTGGCCGCCGTCCGGGCGCGGCCAGCTGCGCCACTGATAGCCATACGTCGGCCCCAGATCGCCGTTGTCATCGGCCCATTCGTTCCAGATGCGCACGCCGTTTGCCTGCAGGTAGGCGATATTGGTATCGCCGCTTAAAAACCACAGCAGCTCGTGGATGATCGAACGCAGGTGGAGTTTTTTGGTGGTCAGCGCCGGAAAGCCCCGGGACAGGTCAAAGCGCATCTGATGACCGAACACCGAGCGCGTGCCGGTGCCGGTGCGGTCGTCGCGGTGGGTGCCTTCGTCGAGCACCTTGCGCATCAGGTCAAGATACGGCTGTTCCAGCGGGGGCGTTGCGGTTGCCATGACAGGGCGCTCCGTTGAGGGCAGTTTCAGGGGCGTCAGTCTGCCTTATCGGCCGGCGATTGTGTACCGGGATCAAGACTTACATCGACCGCCTGCCGGCGCGACCAGACCACCAGTATCAGGCCAAAAGCCATCATCGGCAGCGTCAATAGCTGCCCCATGGTCAGCCAGTCAAAGGCGATAAAGCCCAGCTGGGGATCCGGCCGGCGGACAAACTCGACGGCAAAGCGGCACACGCCATAGCCGATAAGAAACACGCCGGATACGAGCCCGCGACGACGCGGCCGAGCCGAGATCCACCACAGCAGTGCAAACAGCACCGCGCCTTCCAGCACGGCTTCGTAAAGCGCGGACGGATGGCGCGGCTGCCCCGCCGTGCCGGGAAACGGCATACCCCAGGGCAGCGAGGTGACCCGCCCCGGGAGCTCGTGATTGATGAAATTGCCGATACGCCCGGCGCCCAGGCCAACGGGCACCAGCGGGGCCACGAAATCCGTCAGGGTAAAAAACGCCAGACGCTTTTTATACGCAAACCAGCCGGATGCCAACAGCACGCCGAGCAGCCCACCGTGAAAGCTCATGCCGCCATCCCAGACGCGGAAAATCCACAGCGGATCGTCGGCCCACTGGCCGAGGCCGTAAAACAGCGCGTAGCCCAGCCGGCCGCCGAGCACCACGCCCAGGGCGGCGTAAAACAGGAAGTCGCTGACATCGTCCCGGGTCAGACCGAAGCGGGCCGCCCGGCGCCCGCCCAGCCACCAGGCGGCCACAAAGCCCACCACATACATCAGCCCATACCAGTGCACCTGCAACGGACCGAGCGATACGGCAACGGGGTCAATCGCGGGATAGGCAATCATTGGCGGCGGGCCTCAAACAGCAAACAGGGAAGAAAACGCGGAAATTAACTGACAATAAAGCGCACGCCCACGACCAGCAGCAGCGCGGCAAAGGCGTAGCGCATGACTTGTGCGGGCAAAACGTGGGCCAGCTTAACCCCGACGCGGGCGAAGGGCACGCTGGCCAGTACCACGCCGAAAAACGCCGGCCACATCACAAACCCGGTAGCGGCAGCCGGCAGCAGCGGGTTGCCCTGCCCCACGACGATGAACGTCAACGCCCCGGCCAGAGCAATGGGCAGCCCGCAGGCGGCCGAGGTTCCCACGGCACGCGTCATGCTCGCGCCGCAGCGCGACAGCCAGGGCACCGTCAACGTCCCCCCGCCGATGCCGAACAGCGCCGATACACTGCCGATGACCGCCCCGGCAACGCCCATGGCCAGGGTGCCCGGCGGGGCGCTGCCGGGTTTGGGTGCAATACCCAGCAGCATTTTGACCGCTACCAGCACGACAAATACGCCGAACAGCGTGCCCAGCACGGTGGCCGAGAGCCCGCCGGCCACAAAAACGCCGAGCACCGCACCCAGCACCAACCCCGGCAGCAGCACCTTGAGCCAGGGCAGATAAATGCTGGCTTTCTGCCAATGGCCGTACGCCGACGACGCGCCGGTGACCACGATCGTGGCAAGCGACGTGCCCACGGCCAGATGCACCACCACTTCTGGGGCGATGTCCTGCAAGCCAAACGCAAACACCAGCGCCGGCACAATGATAATACCGCCGCCGACACCGAACAGACCGGCGAGCGTACCGGCCGCGGCACCCAGTGCCAGATATCCCACCAGGGTAAGTAAAAGACTCATGGTACCGGGTCTCCTTTGTTACGCTGCCAGGCATTGAGTAAGCTGTTGCCAGGCAAAACACCCACCCTGACATGGCAATGCTGCAGGTCGCCGGGCCGCCCGGCGCTCAGCGGGCCAGTCTAACCGGGTGCCGATAGCCTGTCACGATCCCCATACTCCCGGAAACCCAGGGCTATCGCCGTTGGCTGTGCCCGAAGAGCCGGGGACAGGTCGAAGAGGGGTTCTACGCCAGGGATGGCGTAGATAGCGTCCAGGGATGGATTCATAGCGCCCCTCGCCGACCTGTTGACGGCTCGCCCGAGTGATTGATGTTAAATGCCACAGCCCTGCCAGGAGATCCCCATGTGTTTGCTCGCCCTTGATTGGCAACCCGGTACGCCTGTGCCGCTGCGCCTGATCGGCAACCGCGACGAGTTTCATGCCCGGCCTGCCGCGCCGCTGCACCGCTGGGCAACGGCAAGCGCACCGCAGATAACGCTGCTGGGCGGCCGCGACGAACAGGCCGGTGGCACCTGGCTGGCCGCCAACGCCTTCGGCACCGTGGCGGCGCTGACCAACGTCCGCGACCCCGGAGAAGAAACCCCGGCAAACGCCCCCAGCCGAGGCGAACTGGTTTGCCGGGCGCTTACCTGCCGCCACCTGCCCCGCTGGCTGGATGAACTGGCAAACAGCGCCCACCAATACGCCGGTTTCAACCTGTTGGTGGCCACCCCCGAGCGCCTCTGGCACCTGCATCACCGCCGCGGTGCCGCCACGCTCAACACGGTGGCCCCCGGAATTCACGGCCTTTCCAATGCGGATCTGGATACGCCCTGGCCCAAGGTGGAGGCGCTGCGCCACGCTGCCCGGCAGTGGCCGGCACATGGCGACTTCCCCGGCCCCGCGCTGGCCGCGATTCAGGACGACCGCCAGGCAGCGGATTCAGCCCTGCCCGATACCGGCGTGGGCCTGTCACTGGAGCGCACGCTGTCGTCAGCGTTCATTCGCGGGGACACCTACGGAACTCGCGCCACGACCTGGCTGAGCGTAACCGCCGCCGGACGCGTTGCCATGACCGAGCAGCGTTTTATGCAAGGTGGGCAGTTTATCGGCAGCGCGTCAGAGGCTATCGGCTGACGATGCCGGCTCGCGGCACCGGCGAACCGCCGGCGTCGATCAATCATCCTCGGGGGGCAGCAGGTGAGCCAGCTGCCACTGCGCCATGCGCCCTTTCAGATGCCGATGGACATCCTCGGGGGTATCCAGACGGATAATCTCATCGAGCAGATTGCGCGCATCGCTGAAGGCCACGCGACGGATGGCGGCGCGCACCTTGGGCAGGTTGGGCGCGTTCATCGACAGCCCGGTAAAGCCCATGGCCATGAGCAGCAGCGCTCCGGCCGGGTCGCCGGCCAGTTCGCCGCAGAGGCTGATGGGCCTGCCCAGCCGCTGAGCGTCCCGGGCGAGTCTATCGAGGGCCGTCAACAGCGCCGGGTGGAGGGCATCGTAGAGGTTGGACACCCGCGCGTTGTTGCGATCCACGGCGAGGAGATACTGGGTCAAATCGTTGCTGCCCACCGAGAAAAAATCGACCCGACTGGCCAGCGCATCCATCTGGTACAGCGTCGCCGGCACCTCGATCATCACGCCCACCCGAGGGCGGTCGACGGCGGTGCCCTCTTCGCCCAGCTCGATAATCGCGCGCTCGAGCAGGCCCAGCGCCTCGTCCACCTCGGCCACGTTGGTGATCATGGGCAGCAGAACGTAGAGGTTATTGAGCCCCAGCGACGCCCGCAGCATGGCGCGCAGCTGCACCATCAGCACCTCGGGATGATCCAGCGTCACGCGCATGCCGCGCCAGCCCAGAAAGGGATTGGCCTCGTCGATGGGGAAGTACGGCAGATCCTTGTCACCGCCGATATCCAGGGTACGCATGACCACCGGCAGCGGCGCAAAACCCTCGAGCTGGTCGCGGTAAAGGCGGGTCTGCTCCTTTTCGCCGGGAAACCGCTCCGTGATCATGAACGGCACCTCGGTGCGGTACAGCCCCACCCCGCTGATGCGGTTTTTCAGCACCCCGATGGCATCCACCGCCAGGCCGGTATTCACCATCAGCGGCATGGCATAGCCGTCGGTGGTGGCACTGGGCCGGTCCTGTTCGTATTCCAGCAGCTCGCTAAGCTCGCGCTCTTCGGCGACCAGGGTAGCGTAGTGGTTTTCCAGCTCCGGCCCCGGGCGCACAAACAGCCGGCCGCGGTGGCCGTCGACAACGACCGGTGCGCCGGACAGGCGTGGCAGCGGCAACTCGGTCATGCCCAGCACCGTGGGAATACCCATGGCGCGGGCGACAATCGCCACGTGCGAGGTGCTGGAGCCGCGTACCGACACCACCCCCATCAGCTTGTCTCTGGGGACTTCACCCAGCAGCGCTACGCTGATCTCGTCGCCGACGAGCACGGTGTTGTCGGGATAGACGTCCGGCCTGGAGGGCGTATCCTCCTGCAGGTGCGAGAGCACCCGGCGCCCGAGGTCGCGCACATCGGCGGCGCGCTCGCGCAGATAGTCGTCGTCCACCCGCTCCAGGTACTGAACGTGACGGCGCACCACGTCGGCCAGCGCCCCGGGCGCCCACTGCCCTTCGCGGATACGCTTTTCCACCTCGGTGGAGAGCGCCGATTCGCCCAGCATCTGCTGATAGACATCAAAGAGGGCGAGTTCCTGGGCGGATATGCGCTTGGCCAGCCGGCGACCGGCCGCGCGGATTTCTTCGCGGGTGCTGGCGATGGCCTCTTTCAGGCGGGCGACTTCAAAGGCTTCATCGCTGGGAATCAGGTCCGGAACGCTATTCAGATCGGCGGGCGGCGCGATGACAACGGCCTCACCCATGGCAATACCCGGCGAGGCCGGAACGCCCTTGAACATGACCTGGCGTTTGGCCTGCGCTGGCCGGGTCACATGCCCGGTAGCCAGGGCATGAGCGAGTACGCCGGACAGCTGAGCCGCCATGGTAACCAGAAAAGCCTCGTCTTCGTCGGTGTAGCGGCGCTTCTCGGCCTGCTGCACCACCAGCACGCCCAGCATGCGCCGCTGGTGAATGATGGGAATGCCCAGAAAGCTCGAGTAGCGCTCTTCACCGGTGGATTCAAAATAGCGAAACTGCGGATGGGTCTGGGCATCCTCCAGGTTCAGGGGCTCGCTGCGCATGGCAACCAGCCCGACCAGCCCTTCACCCCGGGGCAGCACCACCTGACCCACCGCCTGGGTACGCAGGCCGATGGTTTCCATCAGCACCAGCGAATCAACGGCCTCGTCGTACAGGTAAAACGAGCATACATCCGTCTGCATGGCCTTGCGGATGCGACGCACCATCGTGGCCAGAGCGGCGTTGAGGTGGCGCGCGCCGTTGACCTCCTGAATAACGCGGCGCAGCACCTTCAGCATGGACGTTTTACTGTTCACTTCAGGGGCCTCGCTGTGGGTTGGGTGCTGCCCGCGACTAATACGTTCCCTCCCGGGCAAGGCGCTGAAGACGCGGCGAAAGCTCGCGCAGCGCGCGCCGGTAGACTTCACGCTTGAACGGCACAACCTGCCCAAGCGGGTACCAGTAGCTCACCCAGCGCCAGCCGTCGAACTCGGGGTCGGGCGTGGATGTCATGCAGATCCGACTGTCCTGACAGCGGATCCGGAGGAGATACCATTTCTGTTTCTGGCCGATACACACCGGCCTTGAACGTGTGCGTATCATGCGTCGCGGGAGGCGGTAGCGCAGCCATCCCCGGGTAGAGCCAACAATGGCCACATCATCGGCTTCGAGACCGATTTCTTCGTATAACTCACGCAAAAGAGCTTGCTGAGGTGTCTCGTCTGCCTTGATGCCTCCCTGGGGAAACTGCCACGCATTTTGCCCGACCCGACGCGCCCAAAGCAGCTGCCCTCGGGTGTTGGCAATGATGATGCCAACGTTGGGGCGAAAGCCGTCTGCGTCGATCACGGACGTCACCTTGATAAAATGTTAATTACGCCCATTTTTTCACAAATTTGACAGAACTGGCAATAGTCCGGAAGGCCATCATCCAACCGGCGCAGGGCCAGCGGAAGGCAAACACCGCTGCCCGATGGGAAAACCCCGCCGCATTTGCCATAATCCCGCCGCGACGCCCGTCGTCCTCAAGCCACGCGAGGTCCGTGGCGTACCGGGATCTGTCATCAACGTTCAAGGGGAATGCCGTGAGTCTGGCCATTTTCGATCTGGATAACACCCTGCTATCCATCGATAGCGACCACGCCTGGGGGGAGTTTTTGCTCGAACAGGGGGCGGTGGATGCCAACGCCTACCGCGAGGCCAACGAGCGTTTCATGGCCGACTACGAAGCCGGCACCCTGGATATCAACGCCTTTCTGGCCGTGGCGTTGAAGCCGCTGGCGGACAACACGCCGGAACAGCTCGCGGCCTGGCACCAGCAGTTCATGGTCGCCAAGATCGAGCCGCATATTCTCCCCCGCGCCGAAGAGCTGATTGCGCGTCACCGCGCCCAGGGCGATACCCTGCTGATTATTACCGCCACCAACCGGTTTATTACCGACCCGATCGCCGAACGCCTGGGCATCGACCACCTTATCGCCGTGGAGCCCGAAGTGCACAACGGCCGCTATACCGGCCGAGTCGCCGGCACCCCCAGCTTCCGCGACGGCAAGGTAACCCGCCTGCACCAGTGGCTGGACACGCAGCCCGACACCCTGGACGATGCCTGGTTTTACAGCGACTCGCACAACGACCTGCCGCTGCTGGAAATTGTCGACAACCCCGTGGCCGTGGACCCCGACGACAACCTGCGCCAGGCGGCGAGAGAGCGTGGTTGGCGCATCATGTCGCTGCGCGGCTAGCCGGCCTCGGCCGGCTCGACCAGGCCGGCCCCGTGGAGCGCCGCCATGAGCGCAGCCACATCATCGCCAACCTCGGCTTCGGGGCGGCAGAAATGCTCGGCCAGCAGCGCGCCCAGCTCATCCACCGCCAGCGGCTCTTCTCCGAGCAGCTGCCAAACCAGCCGCCCGGTGAGGTTCAAGCGATGAATCACGCCGGCGGACAGCTGAATCAGGAACAGCTCGTCCCCCAGCGGATAGGTATCGACCCCGGCACTCGGCTGCCATAGCGTGGTTCTTTCCACGGGCAAAAGCCGGGCGTTATCCTCCGGCGGCGCAAACGTTGGCGCGGGCTCAATGGCACCGGCGTCGCCCTCTCCTTCCAGAACGCTGGCCAGATGCCGAGCGCCTGCCAGCGGGTCGCTATAACGCAGCAGTAAACAGGGTACCCGCTCCATCAACGGCAAAAATCGCGCCATCAGGGCCTGCGGCAAGGTTTCCCGGGCGAAGTTCTGGCACAGCAGCTGCAATAGCCCGTCCCCCGGGGATAATTTGACCGCCTCCGGCCTAACGGGCGTATCGCTGCGCTCCAGCAGTACCAGAGCGCCTACCGGGCAGGTTTCACCCGACTGCGCCAGCCCGCCTTCGAAGGGCAGCACATAGCGATAACGATCGTCACTCGGGCCGGCATGACGGCCGATGTAGCGGGTCAATTCCGCCGGTAACGAGGCCGGCAGCGGCAAGCGCAGGCGCGGCGCTACCCCCATTGCCACGCCCTCTCCATCGGGCGTTAGTCCCAGCACATCGTCGCCGAAAATTCGATAGCCGGCGGCGGCAAACGCGGTAGACAGCGTCGACTTGCCCGCCCTGCTGCCTTGCGGAAACAACGCCAGCCGGCCGTTGATCTCAACGCTGCCGCAGTGCAACCCTATCAGCTCGGCGTCGTGTTCCAGGCGCCGGGACAGCAGATCCGCCGCCAGGCTACAGGCGGCCGAGGCCGGCGACGGTAACCGGAATTCTTCGTCGGTGCCTGGATCGCTCTGCCATAGCCCGTCGGCGTCGCGATAGACGTACAACTCCGGTGCCGGCCCATCAGCCGGGCGCGTCATCAGGGACCAACCCGAAAGAGCCAGCGTCAGGGCTTCCAGTACGTCCGGAGCATTATAGACTCGCAGACAAAAATCCAGGCCAGGTAACATCACATCAACAGCCAGGTGACGCATTAACGATCCGGTGGCCCAAGAATAATATCTTCCAAAATCAGTGTCGGATCATCTTTATACTCTCGCACACGCCTACGGTGGTTCCCTTCATAGCCCGAGGGACGCGAATAGCTGGGGCGTGAATAACTCGGCCGTGAATAGCTGATGCTTGAATAGCTGCTACTGGCACGGGCCTGCCCCACGCTGAACAGCGTTGGCGCGACATAGGCCCCGGCCATTCCCGTGCCCAGTGCGGCCAGCAGCCGGCGACGACGCTGGCGGTGGCTATCGCCGGCGATGGCGTTTTCGTTATGCGCTGACATGGCGTCTCCTGAATACAGGCCGATTTATCGAACAGCGTTCATGGTAATGCCGGGAGGCTCGGCTCTCTACGCCAGCACCGGTACTTGCGCGATGTTTATCGATTTGCAGCGCTCACACCTCTTCGACCAGTGTCAGGCTGGCGGCCGGGGCCTGACGGCGCAGCCCCCGCGACAGCGCATGGCCGATAGCGCCGATCAGCAAGGCGCCTCCCGGCGGCAGTACGAGCCATACCCAGCCGTGAAAGCGCACCGGCAGATCCAGCCAGTACCCGGACAGCAGCGCCGTCGCCAGCTCCGCCAGCGCGGCACCCAATAGCCCGCTGGCGCCGCCCAGCAGAGCAAATTCGGCGCCCTGCATACGCGAGATCAGCCGGTTGCCGGCGCCAAAGACGCGCAGCAGCCCGCTTTCGTGGGCGCGGGCCGGCTGGCTGGCCGTCAACGCCGCGTAGAGCACGCTAACGCCGGCCAGCAGCACCAGCACCAGAATCAGCTCCACGGCGCGCGTGACCTGCGAGAGCACGTCACGCACCTGGCCCAGTAGCGCATCCACGTTGAGCAGTGACACTCCCGGAAAACGCTCGATCAGCCGATTAACCAGCGCCGGGTTGCCCTCCGGCAAGTAAAACGCGGTGATGTAGCTGTGGGCAAAGTCATTGAGAATGCCCGGCGGAAAAATCACGTAAAAGTTGGGCGTAAAGCTGTCCCAGTCGAGGCTGCGCAGGCTGGTAATGCGTGCGGTCAGCGACTCGCTGCCGATACGGAACGTCAGCGTATCGCCCAGCGTCAGGTGCAGCCGCTCGGCCAGACCGTCCTGCAGCGAAATCGGCACCGGCGTCCGTGCCGGCCCGGTATCCACCGCCTCCAGCCAGCCGCCGGGCGCGTTGTCCGCCGAGGCGCTGTGGTCAGCGGCGGCATCGGCAAACCACTCCCCGGCCACCACCCGGTTACCGTCGGGCACCTCGGCTCGCCAGGTCAGATTCAACGTCCGGCGCAGGGCGTCATCACCCCGGGCATCGGGCGGTAGCGTTTCCTGCGGCGGCTGGCCGTTTATCCGGTTAATGCGCCCGCGCACCATGGGATACAGGGCGCTTTGCGACTCGACGTCCGAATCGATAGCGTCGGCAAATGCCTCGCGCTCGCCGGGCTGAATGTTGATGGCGAAATAGTTGGGCGTGTTGTCGGGCAGCCGTGCCTGCCAGGTGGAGAGCAAGTCGCCGCGTACCAGCACCATCATCGCCATGGCAAAAAACGTGATGGCAAAGGCCAGCAGCTGGCCCAGCCCGGCCTGGCGCCGGCGCGCCAGCTGGCGGCCCCCCAGGCGTAGCGCCCGCGACATCTCGGAGCGCCCGGACAGCCGCCCGGCAAGCGCCAGCACGCCGCTCAACAGCAGCCTGGCGCAGACCCAGAGCACACCCAGCGCCAGCATACCGCCGAGCAACAGCGTCACGGCGAGGCTGAAGCTGGCGGAATACAGCCACAGCAGCCCGCCAAACACCGTCGCCGCTGCCGCCGTGACCAGCCAGGCCGACGGCGGCAGCGGGTCCAGCTCCCGGCGCAAGACCTTCAGCGCGCTAACGCGCTTGATGCGCAGCAGCGCCGGCCCGGCAAAGCCCACCAGCACCGCCAGCGCGGTCAACACTCCCAGAAACAGCGGCGCCGGCCCCGGCGCGGGCAGGGTCAACGGCAGAAAGTCCGCCAGCAGCCATACCAGCAGCGCCTGCCCGACCAGCCCGGCCAGCGCGCCCAGCAGCGAGGCCACCAGCGCCAGCCCCGCCAGCTGGCCGGCAAAAATCAGCGTCAGCTGGCGCTGACTGGCGCCAAAGCAGCGCAGCAGCGCGGCGGTGTCCAGGTGGCGTTCCACATAGCGCCGGCTGGCCATCGCCACGGCTACTCCGGCCAGCAGCACCGCCGCCAGCCCGGCAATACCCAGATAGCTTTCCGCTCGGTTCAGCGCGCTCCCCAGCCGCGGACGGTCGTTGCGCACATCGCGCACCTGCACTCCGTTTTCGCGCAGCCGATCGAGTAGCGGCGCCAAACTGTCCAGCGCCTCGGGCGCGCCGGCGCCCAGCAGCGAATAGTCGATCCGGGAGCCGGGCTGCACCAGGCCAGTGGCCGCCAGATCGGCCGCGTTGAGCATCAGCCGCGGGTTGAAGCTGCCAAAGCCGCCGGAAGGATTGGCCTCGCGCTGGATAAAACCGCTGACCTGGAGCTCGGCCTCGCCGACTCGAAGCGTATCGCCAATGCCCAGCCCCAGCAGGGATTTCAGCCGCGGATCGGCCCAGACACGACCGGCCTCGGGCGGGCGCTCGAGGCTTTGTGTTGTATCCCCGCCTGCCACTCGTGAGCTGCCGTAAAGCGGCCAGCTACTGTCTACCGCCTTGAGGCTGGCCAGCTGGAAGCGCTCGTCGCGCTGCAACATGGAGGACATTTCCACCTGACGACTGACCGCCAGGCCGGCGTCCTGCAGCCGCTCCACCAGCGAGTCGTCGAACGGCTCGGGCTGCTCCAGCACCAGGTCGCCGCCCAACAGCTGCCCCGCCTGACGCTCCAGGCCGCCTTCCAGACGGTCGAGAAAAAAAGCAATCATCGTCGCGGCGGCCACCGCCAGCACCAGCGCGACGAACAGCGCGCGCACATCGGGAGCGCGCAGGTCGCGCTTGAGACTGGTCAACGCCAGCCGCAGAGCCGGGGTCATGGCGTGGCCTCTCGAGTGTCGGGATCAAACGCGCTTAGACGCCCGTTCTCCAGTCGCAGGCAGCGGCTGCAGCGCCGCGCCAGGGCGTTATCGTGGGTCACCAGCACCAGGGTGGTGCCGGCTTCGCGGTTCAGCGAAAACAGCAGCTCGATCACCGCCGCGCCGGTCTCCGGGTCAAGGTTGCCGGTGGGTTCATCGGCCAGCACCAGCTCGGGGTCGGTGACAAACGCCCGGGCCAGGGCCACGCGCTGCTGCTCACCCCCGGACAGCTGTTTGGGCAGATGTGCAGTGCGCTCGCCCAGTCCCACCCGGGAGAGCCACTGCCGCGCGGCGACGCGTCGATTACCGCCGGGCGCCAGCTCCAGCGGCAGCGCCACGTTTTCCTGCGCGGTCAGCGTGGGTAACAGCTGAAAGTTCTGGAACACAAACCCCACGCGCCCGGCGCGGAGCGCAGCACGATTATCTTCATCCAGCGCGCCGAGCGGCTCGCCGAACAGCGCCAGCTCGCCCTCGTTGGGTGTATCCAGCCCGGCCAACAGCCCCAGCAGGGTCGACTTGCCCGAACCGCTTTTGCCCAGGATGGCGACGCTCTCCCCCGCCGCTATGTCCAGGGAAAGCTCGTGTAGGATGGCAAGGGTATCTGCCCCGCTTGTCACGCGCTGGGTCAGGCCGGCGGCATGAATCAACGGCGCGGCAGCAGAAGAGGAGTCCGACATGAAAGTGTGTATCCCGAGAAAAAAAGAGGAGTGGCAAAAGCGCGCCGTTGGCGCTGCGCTTGTCGTTCTGGTCCTGCTCACGGCCGCATCGGCCGCCGCCGATACGCGTCCGACGCTGCTGGTCATGGGCGACAGCCTAAGCGCGGCGCACAACATCGAGCAAGACGCCGGCTGGGTGAACCTGTTGCGCCAGCGGCTTGACGACAGAGCCAGGGTCGTCAACGCCAGCATCAGCGGTGAAACCAGCAGCGGCGCCGCTGCGCGCCTGCCCGAACTGCTGGAGCAGCACGCCCCCGAGCTTGTCGCGCTGGAGCTGGGCGGCAATGACGGCCTGCGCGGCCTGCCGCCCGACGAGCTTTACGCCAACCTGGCGCAGATGATCGAGCAAAGCCGCGCGGCAGACGCCCGGGTTTTACTGCTGGGCATCGACATTCCGCCCAACTACGGCGAGGCCTACCGCGACGCTTTTACCCGCGTCTATCCCCGCCTGGCGGCCGATTATCAGGTGGCGCTGCTGCCCTTTCTCCTCGATACCATCGCGCTGGACGAGTCGCTGATGCAGGACGACGGCATCCATCCCACGGCCCAAGCCCAGCCACGAGTGCTGGATAACGTCTGGCCGGTGCTCCAGCCGCTGTTGAAAGCCGCCGAGCACTGAGCCAAACGCGAGCCGCGTCACGCCTTCTGGCGCTGTTGCAGCAGCAAGCCGCCGAGAATCAGCGCCAGCCCCACCAGCGTGGAAGCCCGAATCGGCTCGCCGACCACCCCATAAAGCAGCAGCAGCGACACCGGCGGCGACAGGAAAATCAGGTTGGAGACTTTGGCCGTGCGCGAGACCTTGTGCATGGCCAGCTGCCAGAGGATAAACGCCACGCCCATTTCAAACAGGCCCACGTAAACCCCGGCCGACAACGCCCGCCAGCCGTGCCATTCAAAGCCCGGACCGGCGAGCATCAGCGCGGTAAGCACCGGCAGGCCCACGCTGAAGTTCTGCCACTGGCCCACCAGCGGCTCGCGCGCATCCCGGGTATTCAACAGCCAGTACAGCGCCCACAGCAGCGTGGAGGCCAGCGCGAACGCCACGCCCAGCGGGTCGGCGAAAGCGACATCCAGCACCGCGCCGCGCGTGGCGATCACCCAGACCCCGGCGTAGGCGATCAGCCCGGCGACCACGTCCATGCGGGTGAGCCGCTGGCCCAGAATCGGCACCGCCAGAAACGCCATGGCCAGCGCCCAGGTATAGTTCAGCGCCATGGCTTCCTGGCCCGGCAGGCGGTCGTAGGCGGCAAACAGCACCAGATAGTAGGCGAGCGGGTTCATCAACCCCGCCCACAGCGCCGTGCGCCAGCCGCGCGACAGCGCCCGGCCGAGCTGGCCGCGCTTGACCACCAGCGCGCCCATCAGCGCCCAGGAAACCAGCGCGGCGTACCAGATCAGCGCCAGCGGCGTCATGTAGCCCAGCGCCACCTTGAACGCGGTCGCCACGGTCGACCAGAGCGCCACCGCGCCCAGGCCGTAAAGCATTGCCTGACGGTCTTGCGCCATACGCCCAACCCCTTTCTCTACTGATCTCGACGGAAAACGTGACATTGCGCCATGAGCGGGTACAGTTGGCCCCTGCAAAAGTTGGTCCGCAGCATAACAGCCTGGGAGTTTTCATGGCCGATCCCGACATTTCCCAGTCACGCCTGTACGAATGGCTGACCGGTGACGAAGACAGCCGCATGTGCGACGACATTCCCGACGGCGCCTGCAGCGATCAACCCGCCAACTTCATGCGCCACCTCTGGGCGGCGCTGGGCAACAAGCTGGCCGACGAACTTTCCAGCGCCCGGCTGGTGCTGCCCTGGCTGTTGGGCGTCATCGGCGCACCGGTGTGGATGGTAGGCCTTTTGGTTCCCATCCGCGAGGCCGGGGCGCTGCTGCCCCAGCTGTTTATCGCCGGCTTCATCCGTTTACAGCCGCAGCGCAAGTGGGTCTGGGTCGCCGGCGGCGCGTTCCAGGCGGTTTCCGCCCTGGGCCTGGCGGGTCTGGCACTGGCGGGACAGGGGAGCCCTGGCGGTGCGCTGGTGCTGGCGGCTCTGGTGGCGCTGTCACTCGCTCGCGGTCTGTCCTCGATTGCCACCAAGGATGTCATGGGCAAAACCATCGCCAAAAAGCGCCGCGGCACGCTGATGGGCTATAGCGGCAGCGTGGCCGGCGGTGTCACCCTGGCCGCCGGCGGCGTGCTGATGCTGTTTGACGACCGCCCCGGCGAACTGGCGCTGGCAGTGCTGCTCGGCGTTGCTGCCCTGGGCTGGGCGCTGAATGCGCTGTGCGCCGCACGGATTGTCGAGCAGCCCGGCGCCGTGGACGGCGGCGAAAACGCCTGGGACAGTCTCAAGCTGGGCCTGTCGCTACTCCGGGAAGACCGCACCTTTCTGCATTTCAATCTATCGCGGACGCTGCTGCTGTCGAGCGCGCTGGCGCTGCCGTACATCGCCCTGCTGGGCCAGCAGCAAAGTGGCGCCGAACTCGGCGGGCTGGGGCTTTTAGTGGTGATTTCCGGCGTCGCCGGCATGATCGCCAGCCCCGTCTGGGGCAAGCGCGCCGACGCTTCCAGCCGCAAGGTGATGTGTACCGCCGCGCTGGGTACGCTGATCTGCTGCCTGCTGGGCGCCGGTCTTGTCCGGCTGCCCGGCGACTGGTCGACGCAGGCCCTGCCCTATGCGCTGGTATACGGGCTGTTGGTGATTGTGCATCATGGCGTGCGCATCGGGCGCAAAACCTATGTGGTGGACATGGCCGGCCAGGACAGGCGCGCACTGTATGTCGCGCTTTCCAACACGTTGACCGGTGGTTTAATGTTGCTGTTTGGTAGCATACTCGGTGCCCTTGCCCAGTGGCTGGGCAGTGCCGCGCTGCTGGCGGCACTCGCCGCGGCGGCGCTGGCGGCCTTTTTCAGCGCCCGCGCACTGCCCGAAGTCGAGTAGCCGGCAGGGCTCCACGGCCCGGCACTGCTCGCCGGCAGAATACCCAGGACTGAAGCCATACAGGACTTTTCATGAAACGATCTCCCTTGATCAGCCCGGAGCTGCTTGAACGCATTGTCGACGCCTCGGAAGACGGCATTGTGGTTGCCGAACAGGAAGGCGATGAAAACATCCTGATCTACGTCAACAAGGGGTTTGAACGCCTGACCGGCTACAGCGCGGACGAAATTCTCTACCGCGACTGCCGCTTTTTGCAGGGCGACGACCGCGACCAGCAGGCACTGGGCGCCATTCGCCAGGCGCTCAAGGACGGCCTGCCTTCCCGCGAGGTGCTGCGCAACTATCGCAAGGACGGCAGCATGTTCTACAACGAGCTGTCGATTACCCCGGTTTTCGACGAAGGCGATAACCTGATGTATTACATCGGCGTACAGAAGGACGTCACCGAGCGCGTCGAAGCCCGGCAGGAACTGGACGCGCTCAAGCGCGCCCACGCCGAGGAATAGGAAAGACAGAGGGAAATAGAGGAAGGAAGAAAGCAAGGAAGAAGGGAAAAGAGCAAGAGGCGATTGCCGGCTGCGCTGGCCTTTGCCGCCATCCGGCACTATCATCGTGGCCCTGTCAGTCAATCCCCGACCGCGTGACCTGATCCGCCCCGGCGCCATCGCCCGGGTCATCCACGCGTCGGTGGCCACCGCTTTCGTTTACCAACCTATCGGATATTCATGGCGCAATACGTCTACACGATGAACAAGGTCGGCAAGATCGTGCCGCCCAAAAAGCAAATCCTCAAGGACATTTCGCTGTCGTTCTTCCCCGGTGCCAAGATCGGCGTGTTGGGCCTGAACGGCGCGGGCAAGTCGACGCTGCTGCGCATCATGGCCGGCGTCGATACCGAGTTTGAAGGCGAAGCCCGTCCGATGCCGGGCCTGAACGTGGGCTACCTGCCCCAGGAGCCCGAGCTCGACGACGACAAGAACGTTCGCGATACCGTGGAAGAGGCGCTGGGAGCGGTCAAGGAAGCCCAGGAAAAGCTCGAAGCAGTGTACATGGCCTACGCCGAGCCGGACGCCGATTTCGACGCCCTGGCCACCGAGCAGGCCGAGCTGGAAAACGTCATCGAAGCCGCCGACGCGCACAACATCGAGCGCAAGCTGGAAGTTGCCGCCGAGGCGCTGCGCCTGCCGCCCTGGGAAGCGGTTGTGGGCAATCTGTCCGGCGGTGAGCGCCGCCGCGTGGCGCTGTGCCGCCTGCTGCTCTCGGGCCCCGACATGCTGCTGCTCGACGAGCCCACCAACCACCTGGACGCCGAGTCCGTGGCCTGGCTGGAGCGCTTCCTGCACGACTACAGCGGCACCGTAGTGGCGATTACCCACGACCGCTACTTCCTTGACAACGTCGCCGGCTGGATTCTCGAGCTCGACCGCGGCGAAGGCATCCCCTTCGAAGGCAACTACTCCCAGTGGCTGGAGCAGAAGGAAGCCCGCCTGGCGCAGGAAGAAAAGCAGGAAGCCTCGCGCCAGAAGGCCATCAAGAAAGAGCTGGAATGGGTGCGCTCCAACGCCAAGGGCCGCCAGGCCAAGAGCAAGGCGCGCCTCAACCGCTTTGAAGAAATGCAGTCCGGCGAGTTCCAGAAGCGCAACGAAACCAACGAGATCTACATTCCGCCCGGTCCGCGTCTGGGCGACAAGGTCATCGAGTTTGACAACGTCGCCAAGCGCTTTGACGACAAGCTGCTGTACGAGGATCTGACCTTTTCCGTCCCGCCGGGCGCGATCGTCGGCATCGTCGGCGGCAACGGCGCGGGCAAGTCGACCATGTTCAAGCTGATCAACGGCGACGAACAGCCCGACGCCGGCGACGTCGTGCTGGGCGAAACCGTGGACATTGCCTACGTCGAGCAGCTGCGCGACGACATGGAAAACAAGCAGACCGTCTGGGAAGCGGTATCCGACGGCCAGGATATCCTCAGCATCAACGGCTACGAAGTGCCCTCGCGCGCCTATGTGGGCCGCTTCAACTTCAAGGGCAACGACCAGCAAAAGCGTCTCGACGAGCTCTCCGGCGGCGAACGCGGTCGCCTGCAGCTGGCGCAGACGCTCAAGCAGGGTGCCAACGTGCTGCTGCTTGACGAACCCTCCAACGACCTGGACATCGAGACGCTGCGCGCGCTGGAGGAAGCGCTGCTGGCCTTCCCCGGCTGCGCCCTGGTGATCTCTCACGACCGCTGGTTCCTCGACCGCATCGCCACGCATATTCTGGCGTTCGAAGGCGAATCGCACGTGGAATTCTTCGCCGGCAACTACACCGAGTACGAAGCCGACCACAAGAAGCGTGTGGGCAACGACACGCCCAAGCGGATGAAGTACAAGCGCATTGACGCCTGATAGCGTAGCGCACTGTACGCACCATCAAAAAAGGCGCCCAATGGCGCCTTTTTTGTTTTCTTCCCGGGTTTTCGTCCCGATGTTTTTTCAGCCCGCCGGCCAGCTGAATTCACGGCCGCCGAGCAGGTGCATGTGGATGTGGTAAACGGTCTGGCCGCCAGCCCGGTTGCAGTTCATCACCACGCGGTAGCCGTCTTCGGCAAAGCCGTTGTCCCGGGCCAGCTTTGCGGCCACGTACTGCAGGCGTCCCACGGTTTCCAGATCGCTGTCGTTGACATCGTTGAGCGTCGCGATGTGCTTTTTGGGGATAATCAGCACATGGGTGGGCGCCTGGGGGTTGATGTCATTGAACGCCAGCACATGCTCGTCTTCGTAAACGATATCGGCGGGCACTTCGCGCTGGACCATCCTGCAGAACAAACATTCCATCACTATCCCTCCTTGCAATCCTCGAAGGCGCGATCGAGACCGCGCGTTAAACCTCGACGTTAGCGTTTTTGAGCGGCGCACGCCATCCGGCGCTCGCCCTGTCTCCGGCAACCTGCCCGGACATCACGCTGCCACGACTCCAGCTCGGCTTACCCAAAACGCCGTTCGGCCAGCAGCTGACGCAGCAGCGGCCCGAGAATCAGCTCAAGCGCCAGCGCCAGCCGCGCGCCGGGTACGACCAGCGTATGCGGCCGGGTCATGAACGAGTCCTGTATCATCGCCAGCAGCCAGGGAAAATCGACCCGGGAATGCTCGCGAAAGCGAATCACCACGAAGGATTCACCGTCGGTGGGGACGTCCTGAACTTCAAACGGGTTGGAGGTATCCACCACGGGCACGCGATGCAGGTTGATGTGCGTGCGGGAAAACTGCGGCTGAATACAGCGTACGTAGTCGCCCATGCGCCCGAGGATGGTATCGATCACCGCTTCCTGGGAGTAGCCGCGCATGCGGGTGTCGCGATCGATTTTCTGGATCCATTCCAGGTTCATCGCCGGCGCCACGCCAATCAGCAGATCCACGTGGCGGGCAATGTCATGCTCCTCGCTCACCAGCCCGCCGTGCAGCCCTTCGTAGAACAGCAGATCGGTCCCCGCGGGCAGCGGCCGCCATTCGGTAAAGGTGCCCACCTGATAGCCGGCTTCGATCTTCTGCTTGTCCTCGGCATGAATATAGTGACGATAATGGCCGCTCCCCTGGTCGCCATACTCGCTGAACAGCTCTTCCAGCTGCCCCATGAGGTTGGCTTCGACGGCAAAGTGGGAAAGCGTTTCGTAACGCTCCGGCTCGGCGCAGTACATACGATGCAGATCATCGCGGGTATAGCGATGGAAAGCATCGCCGTCGACCATGGCAGCGTGAACGTCCTCACGCTGGAAGATGCGCTCAAAGCTGCGCCGCATGGTGGTGGTGCCGGCGCCGGAAGAGCCGGTCACGGCAATAATCGGATACTCGCGTGACATTAGCGTCCCTGAGCCCCGGCCGGTTCGGCCTCGGTGGATTCCCGCGCGATGGCGCGGTGGGCAATATCGCGACGATACGCCACGTCCTGCCAGTGAATGCTGTCCACACCCCGATAGGCGGCGGCGCTGGCGTCGCGCACGCTCTCGCCCAGAGCGGTAACGCAGAGTACGCGCCCGCCGGCGGTGGTGACATTGCCGGCCGCGTCGAGCGCGGTGCCGGCGTGAAAGACCTTGCTGCCGCCCTGGTCGGCGGCGTCGATGCCGGTAATTGCGTGGCCTTTTTCATAGCTGCCGGGATAGCCGCCGGCGGCCAGCACTACGCCGACCGCCGCACGGCTGTCCCAGCGGCATTCGCGGCCGGCCAGCTCGCCCCGGGCACCGGCCAGGCAGAGGTCGGCCAGGTCCGATTCCAAGCGCAGCATGATCGGCTGGGTTTCGGGATCGCCAAAGCGACAGTTGAATTCGATCACCCGCGGGTTGCCCTCGCGGTCGATCATCAGGCCGGCGTACAGGAAGCCGCTGTAGGGTCGACCATCGGCGGCCATGCCCCGCACGGTGGGGATAATCACCTGCTGCATGATGCGCGCATCCACGTCGGGCGTGACCACCGGCGCCGGAGAGTACGCGCCCATGCCGCCGGTGTTGGGCCCGGTATCGCCGTCGAAGGCGCGCTTGTGGTCCTGGCTGGTGGCCATGGGCACCACGTTGTCGCCATCGACCATGACGATAAAGCTGGCTTCTTCGCCCTGCAGAAATTCCTCGATCACTACCCGGGCGCCGGCTCCGCCAAAGGCGTCGTCCTCGAGCATATCGCGGATGGCCGCTTCGGCTTCGGCAATGCTTCCAGCCACAATCACGCCCTTGCCCGACGCCAAGCCGTCGGCCTTGATCACAATCGGCGCCCCTTTGGCGTGCAGGTACTCCAGCGCCGGGGCGACCTCGGTAAAGGTTTGGTAGTCGGCGGAAGGAATCGCGTGGCGGGCGAGAAAATCCTTGGCAAAGGACTTGGAACCTTCGAGTTCCGCGGCCGCCCGGTCGGGGCCAAAAATCGTCAGGCCAGCCGCCTGGAAGCGATCCACCACGCCCTCGACCAGCGGCGCCTCGGGGCCCACTACGGTAAGCGCTATCTGTTCCTGCTGCGCCAGCGTCACCAGGCCGTCGATATCCGTCGCAGCCACTTCCACATTGGCCAACCCCGGTTCGTTGGCCGTGCCCGCATTGCCGGGGGCGACAAGGACCTGCTCCACCTTTGCGGACTGCGCCAACTTCCACGCCAGCGCGTGCTCGCGGCCACCGCCGCCGATCATTAAAACCTTCATGCTGTTCCTTCCAACTCGAATGGGGTTGGCCGCTGCGGCATTCGCAGCGCGCGCTGCGTGGGGTATTATGCCACAGCCAGGCGCCCGGCCCGCATAGCCACGGCGGATTGGTCTCACCCTATCAGCCAGGTATCGGCCGCCCATGAATCTGTTACTTCTCAGCCCCGACGATATCACTGCCGACGGCAGCGCCACGATCAATGATCCGCGCCGATTGCGCCACCTGCACGACGTCCACCGCGCCGCTCCGGGCCAGACGCTGACCGTGGGCATTGCCGGCGCCGGGATGGGCAGGGCCGAGCTGACCCGGCTCGACCATGACAGCGCGCATTTTCATCCTGGCGCCCTGACCGAGGCGCCACCGCCGGCGCTGCCGGTGCACCTGGTGCTGGCGCTACCGCGCCCGCGCATGCTGGCGCGAACGCTGGAGCATGTCACTGCGCTGGGGGTCAAGGAGATCACACTGCTGCATACCCGCCGGGTGGAGAAAAGCTACTGGCAGTCGCCGGAACTGACCGCCGAGAAAATTCACGAGCACCTGGTATTGGGGCTCGAGCAGGCCCGGGACACAATCATGCCGCAGGTGACGCTACGCCGGGGCTTTCGCCCCTTTGTTGAAGATGTGCTGCCCGGCCTGCTGGCTCACCGGCAGGGGCTGGTCGCCCATCCGGGCATGGCCGAGGCCTGCCCGCGTGGTCTGACCCGGCCAACGCTGCTTGCGATAGGCCCCGAAGGCGGCTTTATCGACTGGGAAATCGAGCAGCTGCTCGCTGCGGGATGCCGGGGAATGCACCTGGGGCCGCGTATACTGCGGGTCGAAACCGCCGTGACCGCCCTGCTCTCGCGGCTTTTCTAGCCCGGACTCGCCAGCCGGGGTTATTCCGCGTCGTCTCCGGGCTCATGGGCAACGAAGTCGGCATCTTCGCCGCATTCGGCGTCGTGGGTAAACGTGCTGTCTACATTCAGATAGCCGAGATGGCGAATGGTGCGCCGTCCCAGTAGCGCCGGGTAAAGCATATCGCTACGGTCGCGCAGGCTGAACTGCTCTTCGTAAACGGTATCGCCGATGCACAGATTGAGCAGCACTACCGGCCGCTCATCCCGGCCACCCGCACCGCGCACGGCCAGGGTACGGAAAAGCGGACGTTCGACTTCCCGGGTAACGGTTTCGCCGCTGTCTTCATCTTGCAGCTCGAAGCGAAAGCGCACCCAGTCCTCACCGTCCTGTTCAAAAGGCTCAATATCCCGGGCATCCAGAGACGATGTTAACGCCCCGCTGTCGAGCTTGGCCTTGACCTTGATATCCCAGGGCTTGATGTCGGCCTTCTGTACCCAGCCAAAGGCTTCCGGCGAGTCGTCGGCTAACGCGACGCCGACGGTCAACAGGCAGCCGGTTATCAGACCGGCCACAACGCGCGTTGGTTGTAGAGTCCCGGGAAGTCGTGGAACGATCATGATGCGTCTCCCTGGCGATTCTCCAGCCGCTCAAGCAGCGCCTGGGTGGCAAAGCCGTCGGGCGTCAGCCCCTGACTGCGCTGAAACTGACGCAGCCCCTTGCGGGTGTTGGGCCCCATGATGCCGTCGGCCTGGCCCACGCCGTAGCCGGCCCGGCCGAGGAGCTGCTGGAGCCGAAACACGTCATCGCGGGACAGCGGCGCCTGCTCCCTGGGCCAGCTCTGGACAACCCCCTCGCGCCCGGCGATGGCGTCGCTCAGCTTGGCTACGGCCAGCGCATAGCTGGTGGCGTTGTTGTAGCGCAGGATGCTGCGGAAGTTGGGACCGGTCAAAAACGCCGGCCCTTCGGCGCCGGCAGGCACGATCACCTTGGCACCGGCAAAATCGGGGAGCTTTCCGTTGACCGCGCGAACGCCCCGCTCACGCCAGTCGGCCGTGCTGTTCTGCCCGGTCGCGGTATAGTCAAAATCGTCGGGAAGGCTTACCTCGGTGCCCCAGGGCTCGCCGGCCTGCCAGCCCGCCTCTGCCAGATAGTGGGCCGTGGAGGCCATGACGTCGGGAATGCTGCGCCAGATATCCCGCTGGCCATCACCGTCGCCGTCCACCGCATAGGCCAGAAAGCTGGAAGGGAGAAACTGGGTATGGCCCATGGCGCCGGCCCAGGAGCCCTGCATCCCGGCCGCTGAAATATCCCCGGCCTGGATAATTTTGAGCGCGGCCAGCAGTTCCTTGCGGGCAAAGTCGTCGCGGCGCCCGTCAAATCCCAGCGTGGCCAGCGCGTTCAGGGTGGAATAGTCGCCGAAGTGGCTGCCGTAATGACTCTCGATGCCCCAGATAGCGACGATGACCTCGGCCGGCACGCCGTAGCGCTGCTGCATTTGCCGGGCGGTATCGCGTTGGGCCTCGAGCTTTTCGCGGCCGGCGTTGATCCGGGTACTCGACACGGCGGTATCCAGATACTCCCAGATCGGGCGTACGAACTCCGGCTGGGAGCGGTCGTGCTCGATGATGTCGGCCCGATAGCTGACGTTACCCAGCACCCGGTCCAGGGTCCGCTGGCGAATGCCCTGCTGCGCTGCCTCGTAGCGAAAGTCGGCCAGCCAGGCGTTGAAGCCGGCCCTGCGCTGATCCGCTTCGGAGGACGCGGTAACCGACTCGGGGGCCTGGCTATCCACTTCGGTCATCAGCGAGGGGGCGGCGTGAACCGCGCCCGCCACCAACCCCAGCCCCAAAAGCGGTGCGGTAAAGCGGTGGATACGGGGTCGGCGTAAACGTAGGGGTAAAAACACGATGGCGCTCCTCAATGCTGACGAATCAGGCTGCTGATCATCCCCCACAAGGGCGAGCAACGCCACCCCCGATGTCGTTCAGTCGTACGGCTCGGCAAGAGGCCGGGCAAAATGTTCGGGGGCTTTTTGCCAGGGGCGGTGACGCTGATCGGCGGGCAGATCGACCAGCGCCGGGAGCCAGCGTGCCACGTAATGCCCTGCGGGATCGTAGCGGTCGGCCTGGCCGAGGACATTAAAGTAGCGATTGCGGCGCGGATCGCGGCCGGTGCCGCCCACATAGCGCCAGTTGCCCCAGTTGCTCGGCGCATCGAAGTCAATCAGGCAGTGCTCGAACCAGGCAGCGCCCAGCCGCCAGTCCACCTTTAGATCCTTGACCAGGTAGCTGGCGACGTTCTGCCGGGCACGGTTGGATAAAAAGCCGGTGGACGACAGCTCGATCATGGCCGCATCGATAAAGGGGATGCCGGTGCGACCTGCCCGCCAGGCGTTGAAGGCATCGTTGAGCGGCGGCAGGGCTCGACGACCAAAGAGCCCGGCACCGTCCAGCTCGGCGGCATGATGGAAATAGTCGCGCCACAGCAGTTCAAAAGTGATCCAGTAGCTCGACTCGCATTGCCCGTGGCTCGCTTCCCAGTCCTTGACGGCCTGATGGACCTGACGCGGGGACAGACAGCCGCGCGACAGCCAGGCGGAGAACCGGGTCGAAAAATCCGCGCCCGCCAGGCCGTTGCGGGTCTGTTTGTAATACGCCGGGCCGGCCTGTTCGCCAATGGCCTCGTGCGCCCAGAGATAATCCTGAAGCCGGGCATGGCCGGCCGCTTCACCGCCGCCGTAGTCGAATTCGCCGCGCGGGTCGGCCTGCCAGTTGGCGCTTTCCCGGCACAGATGCTGCAGCGGCGGAAAGCCTCGCGAGGCATCGTCCGGCCAGGGCGGGAGTGTTACCGGCGCGGCCAGCGGTGCGGGAATCTCGTTGTCCTTTTCCACGCGACGGCGAAAGGCGGAAAAACTGCCGGGCCACTCCTGCCAGGCAAACGGTAGCGAGCCGGCGTCGATGAGGGTGTTGTTATCGATAACATCGAGCTCTGTGCCCGCCGACAGCTGCGCGCGCAGGGCGTCAATGTCGGCGGCCTCGTCGGCACAGGGCGAATGGCTGACACGCACCCGACGCGGACGTAGCGCTTGGCACAGCGCCGCCATCTCATCGGCCGGCGAGCCGATTTTCACCAGCAAATCACTACCCAGGCGGAGTAACTGGCCGCGCAGCTCCATGACGCTTTGCCACAGAAAGCGGATACGCGCGGGTCCCAGCCGCATTCCCTCGTCGTCCGGATGCCAGGGGGCCAGCTTGCGTTCGTCCAGTACATACACCACCAGCATGGCTTCGGGCGGCGAGGCAAAATGCAGCAGCAGGTTATCCGCCACGCGCAGATCATCGTGGAGCCAGATGATATCGGTCAGGGGCTGGGTCATGGCGACATCTCCCGGTGTCGGCGTGCGGCGCGCGCCTGGCGGCGGCAGCGCTGGCTGCAGTAGCGCACCTCGTCCCAGCTACGCGCCCATTTCCGGCGCCAGCTGAACGGTCGCCGGCAACAGGCGCAGGTTTTGCTTGGCAGATCGGCTTTACGCTGCATGATTGGCTCGCCGCGTGAGTGTATCGCTACATCCTACACGCCGCGTACAACACTTGTACATCAGGGAGAAAAAACGCCGCAGGAAGCGGCGTTGGCAAGGCACTGGAGCAAGGCGGCGTTAACGCAGCCAGCCGCCCAGCTCGTTGTTGGCAATGTCGACCAGGGCGTCGATGTGATCGTCGCGGTCGTTGAGGCAGGGCACGTAGGTAAAGGTTTCGCCGCCGGCGTCCATAAAGCTGTCGCGAATTTCCTGCTCGATTTCTTCGAGGGTTTCCACGCAGTCCGAGGCGAATGCCGGGGAAATCACCGCAATATGCTTGTGCCCCTGTTTGGCCAGTTCGGCGACGTGCTCCACCGTTGCCGGCCCCACCCATTTTTCCGGGCCAAACTTGGACTGGAAGGTGGTATCGATATCGCCCTTTTCCCAGCCCAGCTGCTCACGTAGCAGGCGCGTGGTTTTCTGGCAGTGGCAATGGTAGGGGTCACCGTCGAGGAGGTAACGCTCGGGAACGCCGTGGTAGCTGGCAACCAGTTTGGTAGGCGGCGTTTCCAGCGGCTGATAGACATCGGTCACCGACGCCGCCAGCGCGCGCAGATAGCCGGGATGGTCAAAGTAGGCCGGCACCGTGCGGATCGACGGCTGCCATTTCATCTTCATCAGCGTACGAAAGGCCTGGTCATTGGCCGTGGCGGTGGTCGGCGAGCCGTACTGCGGGTAAAGCGGAAAGAACACGATGCGCTCGCAGCCCTTTTCCGCCATGCGGTTGAGCACGCTTTCCGTGGACGGATTGCCATAGCGCATGCAGAAGTCCACTTCCACGTTGTCGCCGTACAGATCCTTCATACGCTCGGAGAAGCGGTCGCGCTGCGCGCGGGTAATGGTCAGCAGCGGACTTTCATCGCGCTCGGTATTCCAGATGCTTTTGTAGGCCTGGCCGGACAGGAACGGCCGCCGGGTGAGAATAATCAGCTGTAGAATCGGCTGCCACTTCCAGCGGGCGTAATCCACCACGCGCTGGTCCGAAAGAAACTCTCCCAGATAGCGCCGCATGGACCAGTAGTCGGTATCATCCGGCGTGCCGAGGTTGGCGATCACCACGCCGACTTTCGCCGGGGCTATCGGCGGATGATCGGTATCGGCATGGGCCAGGCGTCCTTCGCCCGGCTGGTCTTTGGCGACGTTAGCGCTCATGGAATCTCCATAACAGGTGTTGTCATGGACACGATGATAGCACTTTTGGTCGGCCGGGCAGAAAAATTATACGCTTTCGCTACCCTGTATAATCACAGAACAACGTGAAGCTAGCGATATTCCGACGGATCAATGGCCTTGCCCAGCGAGTTGCGATCGACCCACCGGCCCGCGCGGGTTTCCTTGTAGCGCAGCACGACCCGGTCACCGACGGCCACAGGGAGCTCGGTGTCCTCGGTCTGGTAGCTGTACGCCTCGCCATCGACCGTCAGCGCGTAGCGATAGAGGTCGGGCATCCCCAGCCATTCCTTGAACGGCCCTTCACGCTCTACAGCCTGAAG
This sequence comes from Vreelandella jeotgali Hwa, assembly GCF_000334215.1. Taxonomy (GTDB): domain Bacteria; phylum Pseudomonadota; class Gammaproteobacteria; order Pseudomonadales; family Halomonadaceae; genus Vreelandella; species Vreelandella jeotgali. Next base: position 36,258 of record NZ_AMQY01000022.1, read on the forward strand.
CTCGCCCCGAGCCTCGAATTTGGGCGTTCGCGTGCGTTTTCCGCGACTGAAACCACCTGCCATCCTGTGTCCTCTTGCTGATGGGCATCCCATTACGGGATAGCCCGGCCTGGATCTGAAACATTCTTTGTGAAACGTGCTTTGTGAAACGTATCCTGTAAAAGCTGCATCGCAACGGCGCACCGACGCTCGCGGCGCCGTTGAAAGTCGCGCATTATACGTGCTCACCCGCGAGTCTCAAGCGCCCTGGCAATCCACGTCAGTCGCCAAAGGCCTCGCCATAGGTATCCGGTGCCAGATCTTCAAAACGCGTGTATTTGCCGATGAAGGCCATGTGCACCGTACCGATCGGGCCGTTACGCTGCTTGCCGATAATCAGCTCGGCCAGCCCCTGGTTGTCGGGGTTATCCGGGTTGTACACCTCATCGCGATACACAAAGGCGATAACGTCGGCATCCTGTTCGATGGCGCCGGATTCACGCAGGTCCGACATGACCGGACGTTTGTTGGGGCGCTGTTCCAGCGAGCGGTTAAGCTGCGAGAGCGCCACCACCGGGCAACCGAACTCCTTGGCCAGCCCCTTGAGCGAACGGGATATTTCCGAAATTTCCCCGGTGCGATTTTCGGAAAAGCCGGGAATCTGCATCAGCTGCAGGTAGTCGATCATGATCAGCGACATATTGCCCTGTTCGCGTACAACACGGCGGATACGCGACCGCATCTCGTTGGGCGACAGTGCGGCGGTGTCGTCGATGAACAGCTGCTTGTCCTTGAGCAGGTTGACCGCCGAGGTCAGCCGCGGCCAGTCTTCGTCTTCCAGCTGACCGGTGCGCACCCGGGTCTGGTCGATACGCCCCAGCGATGACAGCATCCGCAGCATCAGCGATTCGGCGGGCATCTCCATGGAAAACACCATCACCGGCCTGTCGTCGGAGATAACCGCGTGCTCGACCAGATTCATCGCCATGGCCGTTTTGCCCATTGAGGGACGGCCGGCGAGGATCACCAGATCGGACGGCTGAAGCCCGGTGGTCATGTCGTCAAGGTCACGAAATCCCGACGACAGCCCGGTCATCTCACCCTTGAGGTTGAACAGCTCGTCGATGCGGTCGACCGCCTTGGTCAGCAGATCGCTCATCCCCAGGGGGCCGCCGGTTTTGGGCCGCTCTTCGGAAATCTGGAATACCAGCCGCTCGGCTTCATTGAGCAGCTCGTCGGCGGGTCGCCCCTGGGAGGCAAAGGCGCCGTCCGCAATCTGGCCGGCCGCGCGGATCAGTTTTCTCAGGGTGGCGCGTTCGCGCACGATATCGGCGTAGGCGCGAATGTTGCTTGCCGACGGCGTATTCCGAGCCAACTCGGCCAGAAACCCGAGCCCGCCCACGGCTTCGAGCTGATCGCGCGCCTCCAGCGCTTCGGACAGCGTCACTACGTCAAGCGGCTGCCCTGCCTCCGCCAGGTGCATCATGACGTTGAACACCAGACGATGCTCGTAGCGATAGAAATCATCCGCCACGAGCCGGTCGGAGATATGATCCCAGGCCGGGTTGTCGAGCAGCAGCCCGCCCAGCACCGACTGCTCGGCTTCCAGAGAATGCGGCGGCAGCTTGAGCGCTTCCGTTTCCTGATCCACAGACGGCGCTGGCATGGAGGTCTCCTCGGCAGTTGGACGACAGCATTTGAACAGGGATGGTGAACACACCGAGCGTTCAGCACGTCGGGGTGGCGCGGCGGCATTGTGCATCGCCAGTTTATCAGGCGCTGCGATCTTCAAAAGCACCCGCGTCCCCGCTGCGAGACAAAAAAGAGCGCGGAGGATACCTATCCTCCGCGCTCTTTTACATCGCCAGGGGCTGCATTATATCGCCATGAACCACGGCGCAACACGCCACAGCCCCGTTATGGCAGCATCATCCGGCGGGCTTATTCACCCACAACGATGATACGCACCACGGCGTTGACTTCGGCGTGCAGATGCAGCTCGATGTCATATTCACCGGTCTGGCGCAGCGGTCCCTGCGGCATGCGAACTTCGCGCTTGGCTACGTCGATGCCGGCGGACGTGATCGCATCGGCCAGATCGCGCGGACCGATGGACCCGAACAGCTTGCCTTCATCACCAGACTTGGAGACCAGCGACAGCTCGATGTCGTTGAGCTGCTCGGCGCGAGCTTCAGCTTCGGCCTTGCGCTCGGCGGCCTGCTTTTCGAGCTCGGCGCGCTGCGCTTCAAACGCGGCGATGTTGTCCTTGGTAGCCGGTACGGCGTGGCCGTAGGGCACCAGGTAGTTACGACCGTAACCGGGCTTGACGGTGACCTTGTCACCCAGGCTACCCAGCTTGCCAATTTTGTCGAGCAGAATGACTTCCATCTCGTAAACCTCTCGTCAGTTGCTACTGTCAGTTGCTGCGGGCAAGGCGTGCGCGAACGTTGGCGAACGAATCAATCAGCCCTGACAGCAGCACAATGAGAATCATGGGCCAGGTGGTAATCAGCAGCAGATAAAATGCGCCGAGCCACAGCCCGTTCATCTCCCTTAATCCCAGAATACCGTGTACCAGCGCCACACCGGCAATCAGCAGCGGCACCCAGCCCAGCAGGACAAAGCCTTCCATGCCGACGAGCATGGTGGCCAACCCCAGAGCGGCGAGCACGGCCAGCTCCCGCGGGGCCAGACGCAGGGCATGGAACTCCTCGCGAAAGCCGCCGGGGTTATACAGGCCGGCCTGCCAGCTGCGGGCGATCGCCAGCGATATAACGGCGGCCAGCAGTACCACCAGCCCGGTAATGCCGTTAACGACCAGATGGGCCAGCGTTGTGGTGTCATACCCCTGCTGGCCGAAGTCGGTCAGCAGGCGGTCAAACTCCGCCGAGCTGTTGCGCATCTGCTCCAGCATGGCCTCGGTGCCCGCGGGCGGGCTGAAAATGCCCAGCTGGATCATGCCGGCACAGGCCAGCGTCCCCGCGATCAGGGCTTCGCCCCAACGCATGCGTTCGCGCAGGACAACGCCCATCAGCGTTACCAGCAAAACGCTTGCCAGGGGCACAACGTCGCCCTGGGTCCACCACCAGCCGGCCGGAATGGCCGCCGCGATGATGACCGGCAACGCCGCGGTAAAGCCCTTGCGCAGGGTGACCAAAGCGGCAATCGCCGCGCCGATCCAGAACAGCCAGGGCACCAGCGACGCCAGGGCCGCCGCGCCGATCGCCTGGGTCGGGCGCTGCATCAGCCAACGGGCAAAAGCCAGCATGACGCGGACGGCTTACTGGTGGCTATCGGTGTAGGGCAGCAGGGCCAGGTAGCGCGCGCGCTTGACAGCGCCGGCCAGCTGACGCTGGTAGCGTCCCTTGGTGCCGGTGATACGGCTGGGGACAATCTTGCCGGTTTCGGTGATATAGGCTTTCAGCGTATCCAGATCCTTGTAATCGATCTGCTTGACGCCTTCAGCGGTAAAGCGGCAGAACTTGCGGCGACGGAAAAAACGTGCCATGGAGTAGCTCCTTAATACGTACGGTCAGTGGGAGCCCTGGGGGCTCCGGCGAGTGTGTCTCAGGCAGACTCGGCGCGCGGTTTGTCGTTACGCGGCTTGTCGTCGCGGCGCTGACGCTTGTCTTCAACCGGCTTCATCATCGGCGAGGCTTCGGTTACCGCCTCCTTGCAGCGCAGCACGAGGCTGCGGATGATGGCGTCGTTGAAGCGGAAGATGTTTTCAATCTCCTCGAGCGTCGCGCTCTCACACTCAACGTTCATCAGCACGTAGTGGGCCTTGTGGATCTTGTTGATCGGGTAGGCCATGTGGCGGCGACCCCAATCCTCGAGGCGATGCACGGTACCGCCGTTGTCGGTGACGATGCCGGTGTAGCGCTCGACCATGGCCGGCACCTGCTCGCTCTGATCCGGATGGACCATGAACACGATTTCGTAATGACGCATGGAATCTCCTTGCGGTTTGGCAGCTTCCGCTGGGCACTCGGCCTCATGGAAGCAAGGAGTTGGGCTTGATGTTGTAAACCGGCCGCCGATTCGGGCTTCGTTTCCGGTTGGTCACGTCAAGCAAAACAAAAGCGCCCGCTTGCCATACAAGCGGGCGCACGCATTCTAGGGAATAGGCGTTTAACTTGCAAGTTGGCGCTGACGCAAGGCTTCAAACAGACAGATGCCGGTCGCCACGGAGACGTTCAGGCTCGACACCTGCCCCGCCATGGGCAGACAGGCCAGGTAGTCGCAGGCATTCCGGGTCAGGCGGCGCATGCCCTTGCCTTCGGCACCCATGATCAGCGCCGTGGGGCTGGTCAGGTCGACGTCGTATACGCTCTCGCGACTTTCACCGGCGGTGCCGGTAATCCATACCCCGGCATCCTTCAAGGCAGCCAGTGCACGCGCCAGATTGGTGACCTGGTAAACCGGAATCGTCTCGGCGGCGCCACAGGCGACCTTGCGCACGGTGGCGTTCAGCGGCGCCGCCTTGTCCTTCGCTACCAGCACGCCGTGAGCGCCGGCGGCTTCGGCGCTGCGCAGGCAGGCGCCGAAGTTGTGCACGTCGGTCACGCCATCGAGGACCAGCAGCAGCGGCGGCTCATCGGCGGACCATGCGTTGAGCCTGAGCATCAGCGACGCCTCGGACTCCGCCGTCAGCGGCGGGCAAAACGCCACAACACCCTGGTGGGCAGCCCCCCGGGTCAGCCGATCGAGCGTTTCGCGCGGCTGCGGCTTGACCCGAGCGCCCGCTTCGACGGCCTGGTCCACCAGCGCCTGCAACCGCTTGCCGGTGCCCTGCTGTACCCAGAGCTCCGACAGCGGCACGCCGCGTTGCAGCAGGCCTTCCAGAGCATGAACGCCGAAGACCGGCTCCAGCCCGTCGGGCGCGCGCGGGCCGCGACGTTTGGACGAAGCCACGGCGCTCACTCTTCAGCCTCTTCGGCATCCTTGCCGTTACCGCCGCTGCGCCGCTTGCGCGAAGGACGCTTCGGCCGCGGCGGGCGTTCATCGGCGAGCGTGAAGTCGATTTTACGGTCGTCCATATCGACCCTGGCCACCTGAATGGTCACCGCATCACCCAGGCGATAGGTGGTGCCGGTATGCTCGCCCTTGAGACGGTGCTGCTCGGCTTCGTAGTGATAGTAGTCCGACGGCAGCGAGCTGATGTGCAGCAGCCCTTCGACGAAAAACGCATCCAGACGCACGAAGAGGCCAAACTGAGTGACCGCTGCCACGCTGCCGTCAAACGTCTCGCCCAGCTTGTCGGACATGAATTCGCACTTGAGCCAGCTCTCGACATCCCGGGTGGCGTCGTCGGCGCGGCGCTCGGTCATGGAACAGTGCTCACCCAGCTCCAGCATCTGCTCAAAGGTGTAGGGGCACCACTGACTCGGCGGCTGCACCGGGGCTCCCTCGGCGCGCAGCACGGTATCGGTCTTGCGCGGACCGCGTATCACCGAGCGAATGGCCCGGTGGACAATCAGGTCGGGGTAGCGGCGAATCGGTGAGGTAAAGTGCGCATAGGCTTCATACGCCAAACCGAAGTGGCCCTCGTTCTGCGGTGAATACACCGCCTGGTTCATTGAACGCAGCATCACGGTCTGGATTACGTCGGCGTCCGGCCGGTCCTGAATGCTTTCGCGCAGCGCCCGGTAGTCACTGGGCGAAGGATCGTCACCGTTGGGCAGAGTCAGCCCCAGCTCGTTGAGGAACAGGCGCAGCTTTTCCAGCCGCTCGGCCGAGGGCTTTTCGTGGATGCGATAAAGCGCAGGCAGATCGTGGGTATCGAGAAAGCGGGCGGTCGCCACGTTGGCCGCCAGCATGCACTCCTCGATCATCTTGTGGGCGTCGTTGCGACTGCGCGGGACAATCTTTTCAATCTTGCGCTCGTCGTTGAAGACGATCGCCGTTTCGGTGGTATCAAACTCCAGCGCACCCCGCTCGCTGCGTGCCGCCTTGAGCACTTCGTAAAGGTCGTGCAGGTCTTCCAGCGGCTTGACCAGTGCGCTGTACTCGTCACGCAGCGCGGCTCCTTCCTCGCTTTCATGGTCGAGCATGGCGGCGACCTTGTTATACGTCAGCCGTGCGTGCGAGTTCATCACGGCTTCGTAGAAACGATAGTCGCTAATCTCGCCGGCGGACGACAGCGTCATTTCGCACGCCATGACCAGCCGGTCGACCTTCGGATTCAGCGAGCAAAGCCCGTTGGACAGCAGCTCGGGCAGCATCGGCACGACCTGGCCGGGGAAGTAAACCGAATTACCCCGCCGGCGGCCTTCGTCATCCAGCGGCGCGCCGGGACGCACGTAGTGCGACACGTCGGCAATCGCTACCAGCAGCTTCCAATCGCCGGCGTCGGTTTTCCACGCGCAAACGGCATCGTCAAAATCCTTGGCCGTTTCGTCGTCGATGGTCACCAGCGGCACATCGCGCAGGTCAATGCGGTTTTGCTTGTCTTCTTCCTGGACCTCGGCCGGAATCGAGGCGATCTGGTCGATCACCCCGGGGGGAAACTCAGCAGGAATCTCGTAGCTGCGGATGGCAATGTCGATTTCCATGCCGGGGTCCATGCGCTCGCCCAGCACCTCGGTCACTTCGCCCACCGGCTGCACCCGGGTTTCGGGCTGCTGGGTGATGTTGACCGATACCACCTGGCCATCCTGAGCGCCGGCACAGGCGCTATGCGGCACTATGACTTCCTGGGTGATACGCGGGTTTTCCGGAATCAGCACGCCGAACTCCGGCGTATTGCGCCGGTAAATGCCCACCATGGTGGGCGTATTGCGCGCCAGCACGTTGACGATGGTGGCCTCTTCACGCCCGCGCCGGTCGCGGCCGCTGACGCGCACCAGCACGTAGTCGCCGTGAAAAACGCGGCGCATCTGCCGGGGCTGAAGCACCAGGTCGGGCTTTTTACCGTCGTCACGCAGCAAAAAGCCGAAGCCTTCGCGGTGACCGATAATCTTGCCCTTGATCAGGTCGAGCTTGTCTATCAGCGCGTACGCGCCGCCCCGATTGCGCAGCACCTGGCCGTCGCGCTCCATGGCCGCCAGACGGCGGCGGACAGCTTCCTGGAGGTCCTCGTCCTCAAGGCCCAGCTCGGCGCTCATCCGCTGATGGGTCAGCGGCTTGCCAAAGGCTTCCAGCGCGGCCAGCAGATATTCGCGGCTGGGCGCCGGGTTGGAATACTTGTGCGCTTCGCGGCTGGCGTGAGCGTCATCACGTAACGTCCATTCATTCATGCGGATGGCATCCTTGAGGGCGTGCATGGAAAGCGGTGAGAACTGGCAGACGCGACGCGCTGCAAGCAACGAACCCCGACGCGCGGAGCGTGGGGACAATATAGTGTTTGTTGGGTCATGCGCGCAGTATAGCGTTGCGCGCGCCATCACCCAACCATCGGTTGATCGGATACCTGTCGGGCCCGGCTTACAGACGAGGCTTAGGGACCGATGGAGCCGGGCATGGTGACTGCAAGGTAGCGTCAGGGTTCAGCCGCTCGGTTTATCGCCTCGACCGCACAGCCTTGACCATACAAGCTGATCATACAAACAAAGGGGTTGCATTTTTCGCCCAGGCCGTTATTATACGCGCCACTTGCCCGGGTGGCGGAATTGGTAGACGCGCTAGCTTCAGGTGCTAGTGTCCGTATGGACGTGGAGGTTCAAGTCCTCTCCCGGGCACCAATTCCCGATTTCAACAGCGCTCAATCGGCTGCTGAAAGCAGGAATGGCCATAGGCCAAGGCAACAAACCAGTCAGGCGACGGGTTCAACCTCCTGTTCAATTCTCTGGTATAGCAACAGCTGCTTGATAATCGTAACAGCTACTTGATAAAGCAGCAGCATTAAACGCTCGTATTCGCCCGGGTGGCGGAATTGGTAGACGCGCTAGCTTCAGGTGCTAGTGTCCGTATGGACGTGGAGGTTCAAGTCCTCTCCCGGGCACCAAGCGAATACGATCGGCACGATACAATATGATGCGCCCGGGTGGCGGAATTGGTAGACGCGCTAGCTTCAGGTGCTAGTGTCCGTATGGACGTGGAGGTTCAAGTCCTCTCCCGGGCACCACTGCAACGGTGGTAGCCCACGCATCATCCGATCTCTCTTCAGCCCTTCTTCCCGCTTGACGCTATTTCCAACTGCCTTCTTTTCAACTGCCCCTCTTTCCGATTGGCCCTATTCCCGATAGATTCTCTCTTGTTAATGCTCTATTACTGAAAGCGACCCGGCTTGTTGGCCACATCGTCCAGCGCCCAGCCGCGCAGATCAACCTGCCCTTCCAGTTGTTGTGCCCTCTTGTCAGGCAGATCGGGGAAAAAATCCAGTCCGGTTTTGTCTTCCACCTCGTCGATGTTGACCAGGTAGTCATCCAGCGGCTCATCGCCTTCGACGTCCTGTGGCATGATGAAAGCCAGCGCTTTTGCGGGGCTGGCATCCGGCGCCACGATAATCTTGTAAAACGCCCGGGGAACTTCGACCAGCCCGACCCGGTTGAACACATTGTCCATGAAGTGCTCGGGGTATACCGGCCCGCTGATGACCTGCAGCCGCTCAAAGCGCGGAGCAAAATGATCCATGACCGCCTCTTCCAGGCGTTGCCAAAGTTGCCGATTCAGCGCAGGCGTCTGCGGCAGCATGTTGCTCATGAAAAACGTATCCACTTGCGCTTCGCGGCCGTGGACGGCAGCAATGGCATAGTTGGGCGCCAGGTGCCCGCGATCATAGCCGCTTTTGGCATAGCTGGAGGTCTTGACGGGCCATAGCGTACGCCAGTCCGACCGGAAGGACGGGCGCGAGCCGATATCGCTATCCTCCACGGCATTGAGCTGATAACTCACCCACAGCGACCCCACGCGCACGTCCGACCAGCCCACCAGGTACCCCGCGTTTCGGAATACGCGATGCAGACTTGTCAGCTTCAGGCTCTCCTGGCCGGGCACGCCCATCCATGTATATTCATCACGGTACTGACGCTCCTGAAACTGCCAGAGCCCGGTACCGGCAACCACAAACACGAGCGCGATGCCCAGGCGACGTCCGTGTCGTCGCCAGCGTAGTAGCCTGGCCAAGGTCAAGTCTCCTGTCAGCGAGTGGGACAACCGAGCCGCAAGCCGGCTCCGGCAGCGATACGGCTACCAGCCCAGTGAAAACATGCTTTCCAGATCATGGCGGGAATGCACCTGCATGGCGTTCAGCGTCTCGGTATCGCTCACGCCCTCAACGGCGTTGAGCCGCCCGGTCACCAGCTCGGCGAGGCTTTCAAAATCGCGGGTACGGGCAATCGCTACCAGGTCATAGCGGCCGCAGGTTGAGTAGACCTCGCTGATGCCGTCTACATCGGCCAGCCGCTCGGCAACGGGTTTCACCTGACCCTGTTGGGTATTGATCAAAATGACGGCGTTTTGCATGGCAACTCTCCCGAGCTTTTGCGGACCAGCACGCACCTGACGGCCCGTGCGTTC
>NZ_AMQY01000023.1 GCF_000334215.1 Vreelandella jeotgali Hwa
CGAGATTCGTTCGCAATTGAATCATGCAGAGTGATTCGATATAGCTGTGGCATTTGACCAGAGGACCTGATGCATCAGACGGCCACACCGATTCTGGATATCTTCGCCTGCGTTACCGACCCACGTCACTCCAGCCAGGTGCAGCACCCCTTGCCTGACTTGCTCACCGTCGCCGTCTGCGGCGTACTTGTTGGCGCCGATACGTTTGAAGAAATTGAATTGTGGGCCCGGGAAAAGCTCTCCTGGCTTCGTCAATACCTCAACCTGCCCAATGGGATCCCATCGCATGACACTTTTGCCCGGCTCTTCGGTTTGATGGATCCACGCGAGTTCGAAGTGACCTTCCGGCGCTGGATAGACGGCGTTCTGCCCAACCTCTCGCCTCAGGTTGTGGCCCTGGACGGCAAGACCAGCCGGCGGTCGGCCAGGGCCTGCGAAGCGCCTCTGCACCTCGTCAGTGCCTTTGCCGCTGATGCTGGCGTCATTCTCGGCCAGCAGGCGACTGCCACCAGGTCTAACGAGAAGACCGCCATCCCGGACCTGCTGGCGACTCTGGCGTTGGAAGGGTGCATTGTCACCATCGACGCCATGGGCACTCAGCCTTCGATCGCGCAGGCGATCCGCGAGAGGCGGGCCGACTATGTACTGGCTATCAAGGAGAACCAACCGCAACTCAAGGAGGCAATCGACGACTTCTTCGAACAATTCGGGATGGCACCGGCATCGCAGACCCCGCATCAATTCAAGGAGGAGGTAAACAAGGCACATGGCCGCCTGGAAACACGGCGTTGCTACGTGTTCGATGCGCTGGACTGCCTGCCAAAGCCTGATCGCTGGCCGGACATGCGCTGCTTCGCCGTTATTGAGTCAACACGCGAGTACCGGGGTAGAATGGAACGTGACTACCGTTATTACATCAGTAGCCTGGAACCGAATGCCGAGCAAATGGCCAGGGCAGTTCGACAGCACTGGCGCATCGAGAACCAGGTACACTGGTGCCTCGACGTCACCTTTGCTGATGATCAGATGCGGGCACGAACGGCGCATGCGGGACATAATCTGGCCATTCTCAAGCGATTGACGCTCAATGTCATTCGTCTGGATCCGATAAAACGCAGGGGAAGCTTCAAGACCAAGCGTATCCTTGCGGCTACCTCTGACGACTATCGCGCCCATCTACTTGGCCTGGAATGAGACGTCTTCTTTACGTGCGATTGCCCTGCCCCGGCACCGCGTTGCGGTGCGCGCTTTTATCACCGCCCGCATTGGGCGATACTTTACGCGCAGATGGGTAACAAGGCAGCGGCAGACGACGCATCGACAGCGGCCCACCGCCGGCTGCGGATGACGATGGCCAAGCCACATGACAGTGCATAAGCATATCAGCGTATCCGTGCGCTGCGTAGCGCCATGCCGCCGGCCGTGTGGCAGTTTGCCGCATAATGACGTTAAACCCGTCGCATATTACGACGCGTTCGGCTAGCATGGGTTCAAGACTGCCCGTAAGAGGCGGCTACCAGGGCATCGATAAAACCGCCCTGATGCACCGGGTGGAAACCCCACCTGACTACCGTGATCCAACGCGATAGCAACAGGAGATACCATGGCCAATCAGAGTCGACGCGATTTCATGCGCACCGGCGTGCTGGGGCTTGCCGCCCTGCCGCTGGGCGCGGGCATTCTCTCGCAGACGGCCTTTGCCGAAACCCTGCCCCGGCTGGACCCGACAGCCAGCAACGCCAAGGCGCTCAACTACGTGGAAGTGGCCAGTGAGGCCAGCGACCATCCCGCGTACGAAGACGGTCAGCACTGCGCCAACTGCATGTTCTACACGGAAGAAAACAAGGGCTGCCAGCTCTTCCCGCAGCACAGTGTCGAGCCCAAGGGCTGGTGCCAGTCCTGGACCACCGCCGGGTAATACAACGCAAGACCCACGCCTGAGTTTTGATGCATCAGGCCTGCAAGTCCGCCGGCGACTGCCGGCGGACTTTTTTGGTTGTATATGGCCGGGTCACTGCCGGCCACTACAGCCTCACTCCGGCGTCGCACAGAACAGGCTATCAGAGAGCCGCCGCCACGCGAGTGCCCTGATCAATGGCGCGCTTGGCGTCCAGCTCCGCGGCTTCCTCAGCGCCGCCAATGACATGCACCCCCTGGGCTTCCAGCGGCGAGACCAGTTCGCGTACCGATTCCTGGCCGGCGCACACCACGATGGTATCGACATCCAGACACTGGGCTTCACCGTCGCGGCTGATATGCAGCCCCGAGTCATCGATGCGTTCGTACTCGCAGCCCGGCAGCATGCTTACCCCGTGCTTTTTCAGCGTTGCGCGGTGTACCCAGCCGGTAGTGATGCCCAGCCCTTTTCCGGGTTTGCTGGTCTTGCGCTGGAGCATGACAACCTCCCGGGAAACCTGTGGCGTTTCGGGAGCGGCCAAGCCACCCCGGGCTTCAACGCCCATGTCCACGCCCCATTCACGGCACCAGGCCTCAATATCCAGCGCGGTAGCCGCCTGGTTGACCAGCAACTCTGCCACGTCGAATCCGATACCCCCGGCACCGATAATCGCCACGCGCCGGCCCACTCGCTCGGGCTGTTCGATGGCCTCGGCATAGCTCAAGACCCGGCCTTCCTCGATACCCTCGGTGATACCCGGCAGCTCGATTGCCCGCGGGCGTACGCCGGTGGCGAGTATGACCTCGTCAAAGTCGTTCAGCACCTCGGGCCGAGCGGCGGTGTTCAGACGAATATCCACCCCATACTTGTCGAGCATGACGCGGTAATAGCGCAGCGTTTCGCTGAATTCTTCCTTGCCGGGAATCCGGCGCGCATGGTTGAACTGACCGCCCAGCTTCGACTGCTGCTCAAACAGCACCACGCGATGCCCGCGGCGGGCGGCGGTAACGGCAGCGGCCAGACCCGCGGGGCCGCCGCCGACCACGGCAACCTGCCGGGCAGACGCTGCTGCTTCCACGACCAGCTCGGTTTCATGGCAGGCACGCGGGTTGACCAGGCAGGACGTCAACTTGCCGGCAAAGGTGTGGTCGAGACAGGCCTGGTTACAGGCGATACAGGTATTGATCTCGTCGGCCTTGCCTTCCTGCGCCTTGGCGACCCAGTCGGCATCGGCGAGAAACGGGCGCGCCATGGACACCATGTCGGCATGCCCGTCCACCAGCACCCCCTCGGCCACGTCAGGCATGTTGATGCGGTTGGTCGCAATCAGGGGCACCCCCAGCTCGGCCTTCATGCGCTGGGTAACGGCGGTAAAAGCCGCGCGGGGCACGCTGGTGACAATCGTCGGGACACGCGCTTCGTGCCAGCCAATGCCGGTGTTGATGGCGTCGACCCCCGCCGCTTCCAGCGCATGACCCAGTGCCACGACCTCTTCCCAGGTGCTGCCATCTTCGACCAGGTCGATCATCGACAGACGGAAGATCAGTACAAAGGCATCGCCGGTGGCCTCGCGGATGCGGCGTACGATGTCCAGCGCAAACCGGGTGCGGTTGGCAAAGCTCCCGCCCCAGTCATCATCGCGCTGGTTGGTGCGCTGACAGATAAACTGGTTGATCAGGTAGCCCTCAGACCCCATGATCTCGACGCCGTCGTACCCGGCCTGCTGCGCCAGGCGAGCAGAGCGCACGTAGTCGTCGACCTGCTGTTCGATCTCGCTGCTTTCGAGAGCACGCGGAGGAAACGGATTGATGGGCGCCTGAATCGCCGACGGGGCCACGGGCTCCGGCGAGTAGGCATAGCGCCCGGCATGCAGAATCTGCATACACACATGCCCGCCTTCGGCGTGAATGGCATCCACGACCTGACGGTGCTCCGGCAGCTGCGCCTCCTGAGTAAGCGCATGCGCTCCCTTGAACACGGCACCTTCGGGATTGGGCGCAATACCGCCGGTCACGATCAGCGACACGCCGGCGCGCGCCCGCTCGGCGTAAAAAGCCGCCAGGCGTTCGAAGCCACCGGGCACTTCTTCCAGGTTGGTGTGCATGGATCCCATCAGAACCCGGTTGGCCAGAGTCAGCGAACCAAGCTTAATGGACTCGAAAAGCTGGGGATAAGCGGTCATACGGTCTCCTGGAAACAGGGGGTTTGTCCTGCCCCGCGGGCAATTTCAAACAAGCGTATGACATTCCGCGCGACGCGTATAGCCCTGGCCGCTACGTATCAGGGCCAGAGCCGCGACTCAGGGACCTTTCCGGCCGCAGTAAAGCTGATACCTTCGGCTAAAAGCCGTTCCCGCTGGCGCTCGGCGCCGCCGTGGTCGGCCAGCCGGCGCGAAGCGGCTATGACCCGGTGCCAGGGCAGGGTGCTGTCCTCGGGTAGATGACGCATGGCGCTACCCACCATGCGCGGCGTGGGCGCGTCGGCCAGCCGGGCTACCCGGCCGTAGGTGGTCACCCGCCCCGGCGGAATCTGCGCCACGACGGTATAAATTCTTTCCCGCTGCGCGGAAGCGGCCATGTTATCTCCCGTTGTAGGCTTTACCGGTACGCGGACGGTTTTCATTTGCGCACCGGGTTTTTCATCGCGACGACGCTCAAGCTTGCGTCATCATTGGCGGCGCGCAAAGGTGAGTCCTGTTCCGTTGGCAACCCTGCCCGGAACCACTGCTGCCAAACAGGCGACAACAATCAACGGCAACAGATGTAGCAGAGGAGCAAGCAATGCTGAGCGAATGGCTGGACTGGACGCTGGATGGAGTATGGCCGGATACGGCATCGGGAACCTTGCCATCCGCACGCTATACGCTGCATGCCCCCGGCGTACTCGAGCTGGAGCCTGCCAACTGCGCGCCTCATGCGCATGCCTGCATTATGTCAGCCGCGATTCACGGCAATGAAACCGCGCCGGTAGAGCTGATCGGCCAACTGCTCAGCGCTATCGAAAGCGACGCGTTATGCCTCGGCGCGCCGCTGTTGATCATTCTGGGCAACATACCCGCTTTGCGCGCCGGTACACGCTTTGTGGATACCAACCTGAATCGACTTTTCCGGCACGATCTGGACGCTGAAGGCATGGAACCCGACCGCGCCCGCGAGCTCATGGCGCAGGTGGATGCGTTTTACGCGCGCCACGCTCATCTCACGCCGCTGCACTACGACCTTCACACCGCCATACGCGAAAGCCTGTACCCCCGTTTTGCCGTCGCGACCCGTGGCGATGCGCCCACGGACCCTGCCCAGTGGCGCTATCTGGCCGCAGCCGGCCTTCAGGCCGCGCTGTATCAGCAAGGGCACAGCTGGACGTTTTCGCATTACAGCAAGCATTATCACAAGGCTCAGGCCTTCACCCTCGAGCTGGGCCGAGTCGCCCCGTTCGGGCATAATGATACGGCACCGCTGGCCCCCATGCTGACCCTGTTGCAGGCGCTGTGCCGGGGCGAACTGCCGGATGAAGCCCCCACCGACGGGATGGCGTTCTTTCACGTCGAGCAGGAACTGATACGCCATAGTGCCGGTTTTTCACTCTGTTTCCCCGAGGATACGCCCAATTTCACGGCCTTCGAGCCGGGCACCTGTCTGGCCCGGGATGACCAGGCCGGCGACACGAGAGTAGAGGACTCACCGCTGCACGTTGTGTTTCCCAACGCGCAGGTTGAAATCGGCGCCCGGGCCGCCCTGCTGGTCACCCCGGCGCCCTGCCCGTCGCCATCCCGACAGGCATCGACTCACGACAGTCATCAACCCTAAGCACCACCGGCAGCACCCGGTAACAAAAACGTCCCGATAACATCGAGCGCACTGCGCCCCGGATCACGCTGCCCTGTTAGAATTATTGCTTTTTTGGCGCCGTCCCTGACTATCGACGCCTGTTGTCCGGTAACGGCCATCGTTGATTCGGATCATGCCGGCGCCAGCGCTCTCACTGACCGCCAGCGTTGCTACGGTAACCCCTGTTTTGGAGCCTATTTTATGGCCGACACGCCCCTTCCCCTTGAAGTGAACAACATTACCAAACGCTTTGGCGACACGGAGGTGCTGAAAGGTCTGTCGCTGAAAGCCCACAAGGGGGATGTCATCACCCTGATTGGCGCCTCGGGGTCGGGCAAAAGCACCTTCCTGCGCTGCATGAATCTGCTGGAACAGCCCGACGACGGCGAGCTGATCGTGCACGGCGAACCGGTGCGCTTCAAATCGACCGCCCGAGGGCGCGAGCCCGCCGACTGGAAGCAGGTCGTGCGCATGCGCGCCAAACTGTCGATGGTGTTTCAGGGGTTCAACCTCTGGGCGCACATGACGGTGCTGGAAAATATCATCGAGGCGCCGATCCATGTGCTGGGCAAGTCGCGCAAGGAAGCCACGGAACACGCCGGAGCGCTGCTCGAACGAGTGGGGCTGAGCCACCGGGCCGATGCCTACCCCGCGCAGATTTCCGGCGGACAGCAGCAGCGCGGCGCGATTGCCCGGGCGCTGGCCATGGACCCCGAAGTCATGCTGTTTGACGAGCCCACCTCGGCACTGGACCCCGAGCTTGTCGGCGATGTGCTCAAGGTCATGCACGGCCTGGCGGACGAAGGCCGCACCATGGTGGTGGTCACCCACGAAATGGGCTTTGCCCGGGACGTTTCCAGCCAGGTGATGTATCTCCACGAAGGCCAGGTCGAAGAAGCCGGCGACCCTGCCGAGGTGCTGAAAAATCCGCAGTCAGCGCGCCTCAAGCAGTTTTTGGCGCCCAAATACTGATACCCGACGCCCGACGCATACTGATTCCGAGGATTCCGGAGACTACATCCATGCTGGATTTACAGGGCTACGGCCCAAGGCTGCTGGAAGGCGCCGGCGTGACCCTGGCGCTGGCCGTGCTGTCGCTGATACTCGCGCTGGTGCTGGGTCTGGTTACCGCCAGTGCCAAGATGTCGCATAGTACGGTTGCCCACCGTCTGGCCACGCTGTATACCACGCTGATTCGCGGCGTGCCCGACCTGGTGCTGATGATGCTGCTGTTTTTCGGCGGGCAGATCGGCGTCAATGCGCTCACCGACTCGCTCTACGACGCTACCGGCATCGACATCTTCATCAATATCAACGAATTTGTTGCCGGCGTGGTCACCATCGGGCTGATTTTCGGCGCCTACATGGGAGAAACCTTTCGCGGCGCCTTCATGGCCGTGGACAACGGCCAGATCGAGGCCGGCAAGGCCTACGGCATGACCCCGCGGCTGGTATTCTGGCGAATCCGTTTTCCCCAGATGATGCGTCACGCCCTGCCCGGGCTGTCCAACAACTGGATGGTACTGCTCAAGACCACCGCGCTGGTCTCGGTTATCGGCCTGGCCGATATGGTGCGTATCGCCGCCGAAGCCTCCAAGGCCACCCGCGAGCCGTTTACCTTCATGCTGGTCGTGGCGGCGCTGTATCTGATGATTGCCAGCGTCTCGGAATGGATTTTTGCCCGCCTGCAAAAACGCTACAGCATCGGCTACGGGGAGGATGACTAATGCAAGCGCTTCTCGACTGGCTGGACGGCCTCCTTGCCGACAACAGCATCTTCACCCTGCAAACGCTGTCCTACTACGGAGACGGCCTGGTCACCACCGTTCAGCTGGTATTCCTGTCGCTGATCATCGGTCTGGTCATGGCCGTGCCGCTGGCCATTGGCCGCAGCTCGCGCCGCGGTGTGATCAAGTGGCCGATCTTTCTGTATACCTATGTGTTTCGCGGTACGCCGCTGCTGGTACAGCTCTATCTGATCTATTACGGCGTGGTGTTTGTCGAAGGCATTCAGGAATCCTGGCTGTGGCCCATCGTCAAGGAACCCTTCGTCCCGGCGCTGGTGGCCTTCACGCTGAACACGGCCGCCTATACCACGGAAATTTTCCGGGGGGCGATCAAGGCCACCCCCAAAGGCGAAATCGAAGCGGCGCGCGCCTACGGCATGTCGCCCATGCTGGCGCTAAGACGCATTGTGATTCCCAGCGCCTTTCGGCGCGCCCTGCCGGCCTACGGCAACGAGGTCATTTTCATGCTGCATGCCAGCGCCATCGCCAGCGTTGTCACCCTGATGGACCTCACCGGCGCGGCGCGCTTTATCTATGCACGCTTTTACGCGCCCTTCGATGCGTTTCTGTTCGTGGCCGCCATTTACCTCTGCCTGACCTTTACCGTGCTGTACTTTTTCCGCTTTCTGGAAAAACGGCTGATGGCACACCTGAAGCCCCTGAACTGATCGTCAACAACGTGCCCGCATGGCCATCGAGGTTGGCCATGCCCGAAGAGCCGGGAACAGGTCGAAGAGGGGTTCTACGCCAGGGATGGCGTAGGTAGCGTCCAGGGATGGATGGATAGCGCCCCTCGCCGACCGGTTGACGGCTCGCTCGATGGGTCAAGGCTGACGGCAATAGCTCTGAACGTGCCCGGCCAATACTGGTCAGGCGCCCTGGCGGCCGGTAGGATCAATGAATCGGCCTCGGCGCCGAACAAGGTTGTCTCCGGTGTCCTGCCGGAGTCACGAAAACGGGGAGCAGCGCTCAGTGCCTGACCTCCCTCATGGCAATACCATGGAGACGATAATGACAAAACGACTCACCCTTTCGATGCTTACCCTGGCCGTTGCAACCGCCACCGCTGCTCAGGCGCAGGCCGACGATACGATCCGTATCGGTGTGGACGTCCCCTACGAGCCGATGGAATTCCGTACCGCCGAAGGCGAGCTCACCGGTTTCGATATTGAGCTGGGTAACGCCATGTGCGCCGAGATGAACCGGGAATGCGAATGGGTCGTACAAGGCTGGGACGGCATCATTCCGGGACTCATGGCGCGCAAGTACGATGCCATCATGTCGTCGATGACCATCAACGACAAACGCCGCAAAAAAGTGCTGTTCTCCGATCCGTATTTCACCCCGCCTTCGGCCTGGTTCATCCCGTCGTCCAGCGATCTTGACGAGCCTTCGAAGGAATCCCTGGACGGCCTGAGCGTCGGCGTCCAGCGCGGCACCCTCCAGGATAACTACGCCACCGACATGTACGGCGATATCGCCGATATCAACCGCTACTCCACCGCCGACGACATGGTGCTGGATATGGAGTCGGAGCGCCTGGATATCGTCTTTCTGGACTACCCCGTGGGCCAGTCAACGCTGCTGGAAAGCGACAACCGCGACTACGAAGTGGTCGGCGACATGATCACCGAGCCGAAAAAATACTTCGGCGACGGCTTCGGCATGGCCTTCCGCCAGCGCAACGAGGATCTCGCCGCTGCCTTCAACCAGGCACTGGACACGCTGCAGGAAAACGGCACCTACGACGACATCAAGGCACGCTATTTCGAGTAACCGGCAACGCCGGGTCACCCTCATGCCGTTGACCCGGCGCTGAGGGGCTTTTGCCCCAACCACAGGCAAAGGCCAATGAAACGCCCGGTAGCAGGCTGGCTACCGGGCGTTTTTTGATCCGGCTCTCCTTCTGTTCCAGCTCTGCAACTTTCTGCTCCAGCTCGGCAAATTACGGCAAAAAGCTGAACATCGGCTCGGGGGCATCGGGCAGCAGCGCGGCACAGGCCTCGAGTTTGCGCGCCAGCTCGGCATGATCGCGTGCCACCACGTTGACGTGCCCCAGCTTGCGCCCGGCGCGTTCCGACTTGCCGTAGCGGTGCAGATGCACGTCAGCCTGGCCCAGCAACCGGCTGCTGTCCGGCTCCCGGGCGATCACGTTGGCCATGCAGGTGGTCGCCACCGCGGCGGTTTCGCCCAGCGGCAGCCCCTGAACGGCGCGCAGATGGTTTTCAAACTGGCTGGTTACCGCGCCGTCCATGGTCCAGTGCCCGGAGTTGTGCACCCGGGGCGCCATCTCGTTGGCCAGCAGCTTACCGTCACGGGTCTGAAACAGCTCCAGCGCCAGGACGCCAACGTAGTCCAGCTCATCGAGCAACGCGCGGATATAATCGTCTGCGGTTTGCTGTACGGTCGCGTCAAGATCGGGCAGCGGCGCTACCGAATAGCGCAGAATGCCGTCGACGTGCTGGTTTTCCGCCATGGGATAAAACTGCACCGCGCCGTCGCGGCCGCGTACGGCGATGATGGAAACCTCGCGGACAAAATCCACGAACGCCTCCACAACCAGCTGCTCGTGGCCGATATCCGCCCAGGCGTCGCCGGCGGCGTCAGGCGTCCGGAGTACCGCCTGCCCCTTGCCGTCGTAGCCCTCGGTCGCGGACTTCGCCACCACCGGGCAGCCCAGCGTCTGCGCGGCGTCCGCCAGCTCGGCGGCGCTGGTCACCACCCGGTAGTCGGGCGTGGGGATACCCAGCCGGTCGAACAGCGCTTTTTCCTTCACCCGGTTCTGACACACGGCAATGGCACGGCTGCTCGGATACACCGGGCGATGCGCCTCGATCTCGCGGATCAGCGACACGGGAAGATGCTCGAACTCATGCGTTACCACGTCCACGCGTTCGAGAAACTCGTTCAGCCGGCGGTTGTGCGGATCGCTGATAATCTCACCGAGATCCGCACTGTGGCTGCCGGTGGTGTCCAGGAAGGTAAAGCGGCTGCCCAGCGGATAGCCCGCAAGCGCCAGCATCTGCCCGAGTTGGCCGGCGCCAAGTATGCCCACATTCATGTCAAACCTCCCATGTCGAATCTCCGGAAAATACGTCAGAAAACGCGCCGCCAGGGCGCCTGGGGAAAAGCATGCCGGACACACACGCCAGCTAGGCGTGCAATGCCGATAACAACAGCGTGCAGCTGACGGGCAGGATCTGCTCAACCCCGGCACTGCCGGGGATTATGGCACGTTGACCAGGCGCGGGAAAACGCGTCCGGGCAGCATACACCGGCGCCTGTAGAGCTGGCTCAGGTAGCAGGCAACGACTCGCGCCGACTGGCCAGCCAGTTGCCGACCATCAGCACCACGATTAGCGCCGTGCCGGCCACCTCGGCCGTCAGATCGGGATAAAACACGCCGACAATGCCGGGCAGCAGCATCAGGCGCGTTATCGCCGATAAGCGGGTGAACAGATAGCCCTCCAGCGAGGCGGCAAACGCACCCAGCGCCAGAAGCCCGCCCACTGCGCTCCAGACCACCAGCGCCACCGGGCCGCCCACGATAATCTCGGGGTTGTACACCATGAACAGCGGCACCAGGTACAGCCCCTTGGCAAACTTCCACGCCTGGAAACTCGTGGGCATGGGTTTGGAGCCGGCAATCGCCGACCCGGCGAAGCCGGCCAGCGCTATTGGCGGCGTCACGTTGGAGTCCTGCGAATACCAGAACACCACCAGATGCGCGATCAACAGAGGCACGCCAAACTCGTTGGACAGCGCCGGCCCTACCAGCACAATCAGCACGATGTAGCTGGCGGTGACCGGTAGCCCCATGCCCAGCACCAGGCTCGCCAACACCACCAGCACCAGCGCCAGCAGCAGATGGCCACCGGACAGGGTAATCATCATCGACGAAAACTTGAGCCCCAGCCCCGTCAGACCTACCACGCCGACGATAATCCCCGCCACCGCACAGGCCATGGACACCGAGACGGCATTGCGCGCGCCGAGCTCCAGCCCCTGGAGCAGACGAATCAGCCCGCCGCGAATCGCCCGATACAGACGCGGCGCGGTCACCGGCTCGCCGCGCCGGGGGCCAACAAACCAGAACCACACCGCAAAGCGCAACACCGCCACGGAGATGATGGTCACAATCGCGTAGTAGCCCACGCGCATGGGTGACATATTCATGACCAGCAACCATACCAGCACCGCCAGCGGCAGCAGGAAATGCCAGCCGGTCGCCATCACATCGCGCACCTTGGGCAGCTTGTCGCTGGCCATGCCCTGCATGCCCTGCTTCAGCGCAATAATATGGACAAAAAGATAGACGGTGCCGAAATACATCACCGCCGGCAGAATGCTGACCTTGACCACATCGAGATAAGGCATCCGGGTATATTCGGCGATCAGAAAGGCCCCGGCCCCCATCAGCGGCGGCATGATCTGACCGCCGGTGGACGCAGCCGCTTCAATGCCCCCCGCCTGCTCGGGTTTGTAACCCAGGCGTTTCATCAGCGGGATAGTAAAGGCGCCGGTAGTCACGACGTTGGCCAGGGCGCTGCCGGAAATCGACCCCATACCCGCCGACGCGATGACCGCCGCCTTGGCCGGCCCGCCGCGCTGGCGACCGGTCGCCGCATAGGCCAGGTCGATGAAAAACTGGCCGGCGCCGGTGATTTCCAGAAAAGCGCCAAACAGCACAAAGATGAAAATATAGGTGGCGGCCACTCCCATGGGCAGACCGAAGATGCCCTCCTGCCCCAGATACAGCTGGCCCACCAGCCGGTCGATGTTGTAGCCGCGATGCTCAAGCACCCCGGGCAGGAACTGTCCCAGCCACGGCAGATCGCCGCGCGGCCCCGCCAGAGCATAGAGAATGGCGATAATACCGATGGCGGTCATGCCCAGTCCCACGGCACGCCGACTGGCTTCCAGCACGGTGATAGTGGCAATGCAGCCAATCACGATGTCGGTCTGCGTCCAGAAGCCGGCGCGCTGAAAAATGGCGTCCAGGTTGAAAACCAGGTAGCCGCCGGTTATCACCGCACCGGCAAAAAACGCCAGATCCAGCGCCCCGCCGAACAGCCCGCGTTTGCGCCCGGGGCCGAATACGGGAAGCATCAGAAAAGCCAGCATCATGATAAACGCCAGATGGATGCTGCGCTGATAGAAAAGCCCCAGCGGCTCGATACCGGCGGCGTACAGCTGAAACAGCGACAGCGCGATGGCGACCAGGCTGATCAGCCAGAGCATCGGGCGGGAATGATCGGCCTGGCTACCGGGAATGACGGGAGATTCAGCCGTTTCGCTCATGGGGATATTCTCGTTGTTGGGGCATGGTCATGGCGCCGGGGGCTGCTGCCGGTCCATGAGGTGTGCCAATCCGACTGCCGTGTGCGGCAGCCGGGGAGCGTGGAGAGACGTCAGGGATCAGCGGGGTCGCGCTCAATCAGCTGAACCGTCACGGCACGGTCGGCAGCGGTATCGCTGAGCGAGATCGGGGTCATGTCGGCATCGCCGGAACGAGGAAGCTGCACCGGCAGGCCACGCTGTCGAGCGCGCTGCACCAGGGTTTCCAGCTCGGGCGTGCCGCGGCTTATCAGCCGATGATTTACTGCCGGGCCGCCCACTCTGAGCCGGTAACGATTACCCGGCACCGGCTCGTCGATGTCCTCGATCCAGTAGCCGCCGTGCCCGTCGGAGCGCTGCCGACCCCGGCCGGGGATATGATCGAGCCCCGCGGCAAAGTCCGGCAGGTGGCTGCGTTCGAGCACCATTCGGCCGTTGCGGTTGCGATAGCAGTCGTTCACGGTGAAACCTTCCACCGAATGATTCCACGCCATGCACCAGCCCGCACTCGGCGGCATCGGCACGCTCACCAGCGGTTCGCCGTCGGCTTGCACCACCTGAAGCCACCAGCGCAGGGGCACGTCATCGGCCTGGGCCGCGCCGGCCCCGGGTATGGCAACGATCAGAAACAGCAGCGAGGCGAGCCGCAAAGCTCGCCTCAACATGATGGCCGTATGGATGACTGTCATGCCGCGCTACCCGCGTTAGCGGCGCTGCTTTTCGGCCACGTCGGCGTCGACTTCTTCATAGTAGCGAAGCGCCCCCGCCTGGAAGGGAATCGGCGTGGAGTCGACGCTGAACTCGACGGTGGTGTCGTTGGCCGCCGGATGAATGTCGATCAGCTCGTCGGTATGTTCAAACAGCAGCCGGGTGATTTTGTAGGCCACCTCGTCATCCATCTCGCTGCTGGCCACCAGCACGTTGGGCACGCCGATGGTCTGCACCGCCTCGTCCATGCCTTCGTACATCCCGGCACGCAGCTCGTAGGGCGCAAATACCGGCTCTTCTTCCAGAGCGTTGCTGACTTCCTCGTCGCTCAGACCGACCAGACGCACGTCGCGGGTGGTCGCCAGGTTGAGGATGGAGCTGGTGGGAGGGCCCACACTCCAGAAGCCGGCGTCGATATCGTCATCGCGAATCGCATCCGCCGTTTCGTTGAAGTTCAGCCGCCGTGGCTCGAAGTCGTCGTAATCGATGCCGTTGGCATCGAGCAGTGCCCGGACGTTGAGCTCGGTGCCGCTGCCCGGCGCGCCGACCGATACCGTCTTGCCTTCAAGGTCATCCAGTGAGTCGATATCGGAATCGTCCATGGTGACCAGCTGCACGGCGTTGGGGTAGATCGACGCCAGAGCGCGGACGTTGTCCAGCTGGCGGTTTTCAAAATCCTCGGTGCCGTTATAGGCCTGGTAGACGGTGTCCGCCAGCGCCAGCGCCACGTCGGAATCGCCGCGCCAGACCAGCCCCATGTTTTCCACCGAGGCGCCGGTGACCTCGGCGACGGCTTCATAGCCGTCCAGGTGCTTGTTGATCAGCTCGGCCAGCCCGCCGCCGTAGGGATAGTAGGTCCCGCCGGTACCGCCGGTGGCAATGGACAGCTGTTGATCGGCTCCGGCCAGCGGAGCGGTCATGATGGCGGTAGCCGCCAGCGCGTAGGGAAGAACTCGCATTGTGCGCCTCCAGTATTGTTAAGCTTTTGTTATAAAGGATTTTTTTATTAAAGGTGTTCTATCACAGCTTTGTTGTACAAACAGTGTTGTTGTAGAAGATGCTGCAGGGGCGTTTTTCTCAAGCGTGCCTTAGCGATTGTCAGTCAGGATGCAGCGGCAGGCAAGCCCCGGCGATCAGGCGTTTTCAGGGCCAGGTATTCGCCGCGATTTTTATTGGACTGCCCGACATGACCTCGTGCTTATCATCGACGATTCCAATTATTACCGATCCAAAACGCCAATGTCGATAAAATATCGAACATCGGCGGTCAACAGACACTCAAGAAGGTCCGGACGGGAAAAGGTCCGGACGGAAAAAGACCGGACAGGGTCAGCATGAACAGAAGAAACATGGATGGAAGAAGCATGGACGGAAGAAGAAGCAGTATAGAAAACGCACGGATAGAAACAGCGCTGTGCTAGGCGTCGCCTGCCTGGCGCTTCACCTGTTCCACGATATGAGCGCCGATGGGCAGCGCCGAGGTGGCCGCCGGAGACGGTGCGTTACCCACGTTGACGGTGCGAGGCGTATTGACGAATAGAAAGTCATCGACCAGCCGGCCGTCGCGGGTGACGGCCTGGGCACGCACGCCCGCCGGGCAGGGCTGAAGATCTTCCAGCGTGATCTCGGGACAATACTTCTGCACCAGCGCCAGGTAGCCCTTCCGGTGCAGCGAGTTTTTCATCTCCACCAACCCGGACTTCAGGTTGGCCCGCAGCACCCCGCGAATCCCCGGATCGGCCAGCATAGCGGCCAGATCGCGCGGCGATATATCGCGCCAGCGGTACCCTTCGCGCTTGAGCGCCAGCACCGCATTGGGGCCCACGGTTATGCTGCCGTCGATCATGGGCGTCAGGTGCACGCCGAGAAACGGCATCGACGGATCGGGAATGGGGTAGATCAAGTGGTTGACGACATCGGCGTGACGCTCGGCAAGCCGAAAATACTCCCCGCGAAACGGGCAGATACTGAACCCCGGCGTCTTGCCCAGCATCCGCACCACGCGATCCGCCATCAGCCCCGAACAGGTCACCAGATAGCGCGTGTTGAACTCATCCCGGCGGCTTCTGACCACCACTTCCTGGCGACGCTCGACAATATCGGTAACGTCGGTGTTATAGCGGATATCACCGCCCAGGCGTTCGAACTCGGCGGCCATGGCGCGGGCCACGGCCGCATAATCGACAATCCCGCTGGACGGCACAAGGATACCGCTGATGCCGCTAATTGCCGGCTCGCGTTCGCGCAGGGCGTCGGCTCCCAGCCACTCGCGCTCCAGGCCGTTGGCGCCGGTACGCTCCCACAGCATCCGCATGCGCTGAACTTCCGGCTCGTTGCAGGCTACCAGCAGTTTGCCGCGTATCTCGTAGTCAACGCCGTGGGCGTCACAGAACTCGCGGGTAGCGCGATTGCCGGCCTGACAGAACTGCGCCTTGCGGCTGCCGGGCGGGTAATACACTCCGGCATGAATCACCCCGCTGTTGCGGCCCGTCTGGTGATATGCCGGCGCGGGTTCCTTCTCGACCAGCAGCATACGGCGGTCGGGGTAGGTCTGCTTGAGCTGCATGGCGGTAGACATCCCCAGGATGCCGCCGCCCAGAATAATAAAGTCGTACATCAGCGGCCTGTCACGAACGCGGATCGGGATTATCGAGGACGGCGCGGGTCTGGTCGGCGCGGAACGCCTCGACGTTCTCGCGGACCCGGGCATCATTCAGCCCGATAACCTGGGCAGCCAGCAGCCCGGCGTTGGTCGCGCCGGACTTGCCGATGGCCAGGGTGCCCACGGCCACGCCGCCGGGCATCTGAGCGATGGAAAGCAGCGAATCCAGCCCCTTGAGCGCTTTGGATTCCACCGGCACGCCGAAGACCGGCAGCGGCGTCTGCGAGGCCACCATACCCGGCAGGTGCGCGGCACCGCCGGCCCCCGCGACAATGACCTCAAGGCCGCGACCGGCGGCATCCCGGGCATAGTCAAACAGCAGATCCGGCGTGCGATGCGCCGACACAACTCGGGTTTCACAGGCCACGCCCAGCCGTTCGAGCGTGGTAACGGCATGCTCCATCACCGGCCAGTCCGATTTTGATCCCATGATAACGCCGACAACCGGCCGGCTTTCCAACGTCGTGGCGTGGGTCTGCCCGGCTGCCGTGTTTGCGGCGTCTTTCCCCTGATCCGGCATTGCTCGCCTCCCTCTCGATAGCGGCGGACCGCCCGAGCGCTTTCGACGAAAACGCCTCGGGCACAAAAAATCAGTCTACCAGCCTGGCCCGGGCGGCGCGCAGCAAAAAGACGATTTTTCCCCGCTGGCATATTGAAAACCCGCCGCCCCGGCGTCATGGTTACGGGTGCCATTTGTCATTACTGGAGCCTCATGAGCACGGCCTCTTCGTCTGCCCAGGCAGAACTGACCGACCCTCCACGAACCGGCCCTGACGATTTTGACGTCAGGGAATTGGAAAACCGCACGCGCCTGATGCGGCTCGTCACCCGCCTGATCGCCGTATCCGACCTCGGCAGCAGCGAGATTGCCCGTCGCGCCGGGCTGCCGGTACAGAAGGTCGGCGACCTGCTGGCCGGCCGCCTTGAGCACCTTCACGCCGATGAGCTCAACGTCCTGCACCGCACGCTGGAAACGGAGGCGCCACTGCGCTGAATCATCGCGGCGGCGCACAACGCCGCCTGCTCGCCTACCGGACTGGAGTACGCAGCGACGCCACGGTGCTCACGCCCATGAGCCCCCGGCATGAAAACTCCGGCATAAACACTCCGGCATAAACACTCCGATATGAAACCCGGCAAAACCAGTGCAATGCACTGGTTTTTTTATTGCCAGGCGGATCGATATTCGCTCCGGCCGCCAAACCCCGCCAAAAAACGCTCCAATACTCCTCCAGAACCACCGGAAATTTTCTCGCAGCCGTTCGGCAGCCAGGCAAAAACCCCAGGGGAAACAAACACCTGACCGAGTCGATTAAGTAGGCATTAAAAATGCTGATATAAACCTTTGATGAGCATCAACTTTTCCCCAATACGAATGGCGTAGTCTAAGCACAACCCGACGATTCATTGATGCAGCCTCAGAGCTGCCCTACCAAGGAGGCGCTATGGATCCCATACGCCGTTCACTTCTCGGACAGCTGGCACGCCTGAGCGCAGGCGCCGCCATGGTACCCTGGTCCAGCGTGGCCAGCGCCGGTATCAACGACCAGCCTGCTCGCCGCGAAGGGGACCCCACAAAACGCTACGGTATGCTCATCGACCTGCGCCAGTGCATCGGCTGTCAGGCCTGCACGGTGTCCTGCCACATCGAAAACGATGCCCCGCTGGGCAATTTCCGCACCATCGTGTCGCAGTTTGAAGTCGAAGAAGAAAACACCGGCGAAGTCGCCACCTTCATGCTGCCGAGGCTTTGCAACCACTGCGACAACCCGCCCTGCGTGCCGGTCTGCCCGGTACAGGCGACCTACCAGCGCCAGGACGGCATCGTGGTAGTCGACAACGACCGCTGCGTGGGCTGCGCCTACTGCGTCAACGCCTGCCCCTACGACGCGCGCTTCATCAACGAAAAGACCCAGACCGCAGACAAGTGCACCTTCTGCGCCCACCGTCTGGAAGCCGGGCTGCTGCCCGCCTGCGTTGAATCCTGCGTGGGCGGCGCGCGGATGATCGGCAACATGCGTGATCCGGACAGCGAAATCAGCCGCATGATGGAAAAACACCGCGACGAGCTGATGGTACTCCAGCCGGAAAAGGGCACCGTGCCTCAGGTGTTCTACCTGGGCATGGACGAGCGCTTCACGCAGCGCCCCGAGGCCGAACCCGGCATCTGGGATGTCATCAACGAAGCCGGCAAGGAGTTGGGCTATGAGTTTGGTCACTGAAGTCGTCGTTCCGCGCTATGGCATCGCCTGGTACCCCTGGGCGGTACAGTATTTCTTTCTTATCGCGCTGTCGTACACCAGCCTCTGGGTCGCGGCGCCGGGTATCATCCTGGGCAAGCAAAGCTGGCTTAATACCTCGCGGCTGGCATTGCTGGCCTGCGTGTCCACCACGCTTGTCGCCCCGGTAGCGCTGCTGGCCGACCTGCACCAGCCGCTACGCTTCTGGCACTTTTACGCCCACCCCACGCCCTGGTCGTGGATGTCCATCGGTAGCTTTCTGCTGCCGCTGCACCTGGTATGTACCGTGCTGCTGGCCTGGCTGGCCTGGCGGCCGGCGCTCAAGGCGCGCAGCCAGGCGAACGACAGCTGGTTTTCGCGCATTGCCGGCTGGATTGCCTGGGGCAACTGGCAGGTATCGCGCAAGGTCATGGTGCTGGTCGGGCTGGCGGCACTGGCTACCTCGCTGGGCATGATGATCTATACCGGCGCCGAAGTCGCCATCGTCAAGGGCCGCCCGCTGTGGCACACCGCCTGGCTGCCGCCGATGTTCGTGGCCACCGGCGCCATCGGCGTCTGCGGTCTGATCCTGTTCCTCAACCGGCTTTCCGGCATGCGTAATGCCGATACCAACCGGCAGATGCTGGGCATCATGGCAGGCGCCTGCGTGGTCGCGGGCTTCATCGCCCTGACCTGGTTCCTCGACGGCGCCAACGCGGTCTCCGGCTCGGTCGCCGCGGCGCTGGATTCGGTCGACCAGAGCTCGGCCTGGCGCACGACCGCCATCGAGGGCGGCACCGCCGGAGTCCTGCTCGCCGTGCTGGCCTTTCTGGTCCGCCGTGCCCCGGGACGCCGCAAGGCCTTTGGCTGGATACTCGGGCTGCTCGCCCTGCACGTCGCCTGGATGTTCCGCTGGGTCGTGCTGATGAACGTGCAGACCGTAGCGCGTAACAGCGCCGGCTTTCACGACTACGAGATCGCCCTCGGCTCCTACGGCCTGACCGGCGTCATCGGCATCTTCGGCCTCTGGCTCACTGCCCTGCTGCTGATCGAACTCTTCGTCCCCTGGCGCGAGGCTTCCCTCGACCCTCGGCGCGATGCCCCGGCCCCCGCTGATCATTCATCGGCGACCGACGCACCGGCGTCCAGCGCTTCCGCCTCTGCTGATTCACAAGGAGTCCGCCATGGATAACTCTCGTCGTCGTCTGCTCAAGGGCGCTGCCGCGACCGGCGGTGCCGCCGCCTTCGCCGCCGGCTATTCCGGCCCGCTGGTCAAGATGGCCAAGGGCGTATCCGGCAGCGCCGGGGAAAAGCCCGACCATCATATCCACGGCAACTCCCTGGCACCGGAATATACCGTCGATCTCAAGTCCGGTGAGCTGACCCTGAACCCCGACCAGCGCATGGCCTTTACCGTGTGCTACGGCTGCACCACCAAGTGCGGCGTGCGGGTACGGGTGGATAACGAAAGCGATCAGGTGCTGCGCAGTATCGGCAACCCCTACCATCCCCTTTCCAGCGAGCCGCATCTGCCCATGCACACGCCGGTTGCTGACGCGCTGAAAAGCGTCAGCGCCTACGAGGAACAGGGGCTTGCCGGGCGCTCGACCACCTGCGCCCGGGGCAACGCCATGATCGGCCAGATCACCAGCCCCCACCGCGTTACCCACTGCCTGAAGCGCGTGGGCGGCCGCGGCGAGCGGCGCTGGGAGCGCATCGCCTTTGAAGACCTCATCGAGGAAATCTGCGAAGGCGGCGATCTGTTCGGCGAGGGCCAGGTCGACGGCCTGCGCGCCATCCACAACCACGATGAACCCGTGGATGCCGACAACCCCGAGTACGGCCCCAAGGCCAACCAGCTGCTGATGATGGAGGCCACCGACTACGGTCGTTCGGCGATCCTCAAGCGTTTTGGCTTCAACGCCTTCGGCACGCGCAACTACGGCCACCACGGCTCCTACTGCGGCCTGGCGTTTCGCATGGGCTCCGGCGCGCTGCTGGACGACATGGCCAAGTTTGCCCACGTCAAACCCGACTATACCCGGGCGAAGTTTGCGCTGTTCATCGGCACGGCGCCCAGCCAGGCGGGCAACCCCTTCAAGCGTCAGGGGCGCCTGCTGGCCGAGGCGCGCGCCACCGGCAATCTCGACTACGTGGTCGTCGACCCCGGCCTGAACGCCAGCGCCTCCCACGCAGCCGGCGAACGCAGCCGCTGGGTGCCGATTCGTCCGTCGAGCGACACCGCCTTCGCGATGGCCATGATCCAGTGGCTCATCGAGCACGAAGCCTACGCCGCCGACTACCTGGCCATGCCCAGCCCCGAAGCGACCGAAGCCGCCAACGAAAACGGCCACACCAACGCCACCCACCTGGTCATCGAAACCGAGGAACACCCGCGCCGGGGGCACTTCCTGCGCCGTTCGGACCTGGGCAAGCTCGAAGGCAACGTCGAAGCCGGCAGCGATGCCGACGACGTCATGGTCGTGAATCGCGACGGCGAACTGAAGCCCAGCCGCGAGGTGCGCCAGGCCACGCTGTTTGTCGAGCGTGACATCGTCATTCCCGGCAACGACGAAACAGCCGACGGCAACATCAGCGTCAAAAGCAGCCTGGTCAAACTGCGCGACACCGCCAACGAGCACAGCATCGAAGAGTACGCCGAGCACTGCGGCATCGATGCCCGGGTCATCAAGCACATCGCCGAGCGCTTTGCCGCCTACGGCCGCGACGCCGTGGTCGATACCCACGGCGGCATGATGTCGGCCACCGGCTTTTACGGCGCCTACGGGCTGATGATGCTCAACCTGCTCGCGGGTAGCTTCAACCGCCAGGGCGGCGCCGCGCTGGGCGGCGGCAAGTTCAACGGCACCGGCAGCGGCCCGCGCTACGACCTTTCAGACTTCCCCGGCAAGCGCGGCCCGGAAGGCGTATTCGTCTCGCGCACACGCTTTGCCTACGAGGACACCTCCGAGTATCAGCGCAAGGTCGACGCCGGCGAGAACCCCTACCCGGCCCGCGCGCCCTGGCGGCCGCTGGCCCCGCCGATCCTCACCGAGCAGCTGTCCTCGGCGCTGGATGGCTACCCCTACCCGATCAAGGCGGTAATCGGCTGCATGGCCAACCCGCTGTACGGTCAGGCCGGGCTGCACACCACGATTGTCGACAAGCTCAAGGATCCCAAAAACCTGGGACTGTTCGTCGCGGTTGACGGTTTCATCAACGAAACCAACCGCTACGCCGACTACATCGTGCCGGATTCGGTGATGTACGAGGTATGGGGCTTTACCGGCGCCTGGAGCGGCACCCTGACCAAAATGACCACCGCCTGCTGGCCGATTGTCGAGCCGCGTCAGGACAAGACCGCCGAAGGCGAACCCATCAGCATGGAGAGCTTCTTCATCGCTACGGCCAAGCAGCTGGGGCTGCCGGGCTTCGGCGACAAGGCCATCCCCGACGCCAATGGCGAGCTGCATCCGCTCAACCGCGCCGAGGACTTCTTCCTGCGCGCCGCGGCCAACATTGCCTACATGGGCGAGCCGCTACCCGAAGCCAGCAAGAGCGACGTGCAGCACAGCGGCATCGAGCCGTTGCTGCCCAAGCTGACACGTACGCTGCCGGTGGAAGAGCGCAGCCGAGTCGCGTACCTGTACGCCCGTGGCGGGCGCTTTGAAGACCACGAGGACGCCTTTGACGGCGACAAGAAGCTCGCCCACGCCTGGTCACGCGCGCTGTGCGTGTATAACCCCCAGGTGGGTACAACCTTCAACAGCCAGACCGGCGAGCGCCTGTCGGGCACTCCCTGCCTGCAGGAACCGCGTTTTGCCGACGGCACCGCGATGCGTGAGGTATACCCGGAAGACGACTGGCCACTGCTGGCGTTCTCCTACAAGTCCAACGTGATGAACTCGTACGCCATCGGCCTCGAGCGGCTGCGCATGATCAAGCCGTACAACCCGGTATTGATGCACACCGACGACGCCGCGCGTCACGGCATTGCCCACGGCGATACCGTGCGCATCGAAAGCCCGGGCAACGATGCCCTGGCGCTGGCCTTGGTCAGCGACGGCGTGATGAAAGGCGCGCTGGGCATCGAGCACAGCTTCGGCCACACCGAGCTGGGCGCCAGCGAGCACCGGATTGACGGCGAAGCCTTCGCCGGTAACGACTGGGTTGGTGCCGGCATCAGCATCAACGACCTCGGCTTTGCCGACCCCACCCGCGATGTCGCGGGCACCTGGCTGGAAGGCGTCAGCGGCGCCTCGGTACGCCAGGGACTGCCCATCCGCGTTAGCCGCGCGGAGGGCTGACCCGGGCGCCAGCGCTGGACTGACGCCCGCGGGCGTCAGTCCTCGTCGGTGACTGCCCCGGTACTGGCCGAGCTTACCAGCCGCGCATACTTGGCCAGCACGCCCTTCCTGTAGCGCGGCGCCGGGCGCTGCCATGCCGCATGGCGGCGCTCGATCTCTTCCCCGCCGATGGCCGCATCAATGGTGTTGGCCTCGGCATCGATGGTGATGATGTCGCCATCCTCCACCAGCGCCAGCGGACCACCGTCGAAGGCTTCCGGGGCGACATGACCTACCACAAAGCCGTGGCTGCCGCCGGAAAAGCGTCCGTCGGTAATCAGCGCCACGTCGTTGCCCAGCCCGCGACCCATGATCGCCGACGTCGGCGTGAGCATTTCGCGCATGCCCGGTCCGCCCTTGGGCCCTTCGTAGCGGATCACCACCACGTCGCCGGCCACTACGGTGCCGTCGTTGATGCCCGCCTGGGCCTCTTCCTCGGAGTTGAACACCCGCGCCGTACCGCGGAAGTGGGTGCCTTCCTTGCCGGTAATCTTGGCCACCGACCCTTCCGGCGCGAGATTGCCGTGGAGGATGCGCAGGTGGCTTTCGGCCTTCAGCGGCTTGTCCAGCGGCGCGATAATCTGCTGCGCGTCGGGGTAGCCCTCCACCTCGGCGAGGTTCTCGGCCAGCGTCCGGCCAGTGACGGTGAGGCAGTCGCCGTGGAGCATACCGGCGTCCAGCAGCAGCTTCATCAGCGGCTGGATACCGCCAATCGCCACCAGTTCGCTCATCATGTAGTAGCCGCTGGGGCGCAGGTCGGCCACCACCGGCACGCGCTTGCCGATCGCGGTAAAGTCGTCCAGCGATACATCCACGCCCACGGTGCGGGCCATGGCGATCAGGTGCAGCACGGCGTTGGTCGAGCCGCCGAGCGCGATCACCACGGTGATGGCGTTTTCAAACGCCTCCCGGGTCATGATGCTCGAGGGCTTGATGTCGCGCGCCAGCAGCGTCAGCACGGCATCGCCGGCGGCCTCGCAGTCGTCACGCTTGTCGCGGGAAACGGCATTCTGCGCCGAGCTGCCCGGCAGGCTCATGCCCAGCGCCTCGATGGCCGAGGCCATGGTATTGGCGGTGTACATGCCGCCGCAGGAGCCGGGGCCGGGAATCGCCTCTTCCTCGATGTTCTTGAGCTCGATGCGGTCGATATCGCCACGGGAGTGCGCGCCCATGGCCTCGAACACCGATACCAGATCCGTGTGCCCCCTGCCCGGCTGGATGGTGCCACCGTAGACAAACACGCTCGGGCGATCCAGCCGCGCCAGTCCCATCAGGCAGCCGGGCATATTCTTGTCGCAGCCGCCGATGGCTACCACGCCGTCAAAGCCCTCGCAGCCGGCAACCGACTCGATGGAGTCGGCGATCACCTCGCGGGACACCAGCGAATACTTCATGCCTTCGGTACCGTTGGCAATACCGTCGGAGATGGTGATGGTGTTGAAAATCACCCCCTTGCCGCCGGCGGCGTCGGCGCCGTCCCGGGCGTGCTCGGCGAGCTCGCCGATGTGGCTGTTGCACGGGGTGACCATGCTCCAGGTCGAGGCCACGCCCACCTGAGGCTTGTTGAAATCGTCGTCGTTAAAACCCACCGCGCGCAGCATCGCGCGGCTGGCCGACTTGCCCACGCCGTCCACTACCTGGGAGGAATAGCGACGTGAACTGTCGGACTGATCGGTCATGATGGTTTCTCCTGTTTTTGACCCGTTGTTGCCGGTCTGTTTGCCTGGCCCGTTTTGTCGTGGCCCGTTTTATCGACGTGTTGTATTGAAACGTTTTACGAGCTCTTTATTGACCCGGGGATGCTGATGGCGCGCCTGGCGATAATACAGCGCTATAGCCTGGTGCCATTAGGCGCCTCCCGCAATACATGCGTCTATGGCACCATGGGCCCATTGTCCACGCCGTGAAGGAACACCGCCATGCCACTGCTGACCGCCCCGCCGCTGACTCCCGGTTTCATGGTGGTACACGCCAACCGTCTGGAAGACCTGCGCGGGCTGACCATTGAGTGGATGCGCCGCCACCCCCTGGCACCCCTGGAAAACGAAACCCTGCTGGTCCAGAGCAACGGCATCGGTCAGTGGCTCAAGCTCGCACTGGCGGCAGATGCCCAGGACGGCGGCGCCGGCATTGCCGCCGCGCTGGATGTAACGCTGCCCGCGCGCTTTCTATGGCAATCCTACCGTACCGTGCTTGAGCATGCGCCAGGCGATCAGGCCGGCGTTCCCGAAACCTCGCCGTTCGACAAATCGCGGCTGGTGTGGCGGCTGCTGCGCCTGCTGCCCACGCTGGCCGAGCAGCCCGAATTTGCGCCCCTGGCCCGCTTTCTGGAAACCGACCGCGACCAGCGCAAGCACTATCAGCTGGCCGAACGGCTGGCCGATCTGTTTGACCAGTACCAGGTCTACCGCGCCGACTGGCTCGACGCCTGGGCCCGTGGCGACGATGTCCTGATTACCGCCCGAGGAGAGGCCCGGCCGCTGGCCGAGCATCAGCGCTGGCAGCCGGCGCTGTGGCGGGCGCTGCGCGACGATGTCGCCGCCACCCAGGGCGACAGCGGGCTGGCCAGCAGCCGGGCCGAAGTCCACCGGCGCTTTCTTGACGCCGCCGAAACGCTGACCCCCGAGACCCGCCCGCCGGAGTTGCCCCGCCGGCTGATCATCTTCGGCATTTCCTCGCTGCCCCGGCAAACGCTGGAGGCGCTGGCGGCGCTGTCGCGCTGCTGCCAGGTCGTGCTCTGCGTGCACAACCCCTGCGAGTATTACTGGGCCGACATTATCGAGCACAAGGACCTGCTCCGCGCCCCCCGCTACCGTCAGGAACGCAAGGTCGGCCAGCCCGGCGAGCTGGACGTCCTCGGTACCAACGATGCCGACGGCGCTCTGCATCTACACGCCCAGCCGCTGCTGGCGGCCTGGGGCAAGCAGGGCCGGGACTACCTGCGCCTGCTCGACGAACACGACGATACCGACGACTACCGGCCGCTTTTCGAGCAGCAGTCGCTGCGCATCGACATATTCGAGCCGTTCAACGACCCTCAAGCCCCGCGTCTGCTCAGCCAGCTGCAGGATGATATCCGCGAGCTGCGCCCCCTCGACGAGACCCGTCGCCACTGGCCCGCGGTGGAGGCCGACAGCGACGACTCCCTGGTCTTTCATGTGGCCCACGGCGCCCAGCGCGAAGTGGAAATTCTCCACGACCAGCTGCTCGCGGCCTTCAGCGCCGATGCGACCCTGCGGCCCCGGGACATTATCGTCATGGTGCCGGATATCGATTGCTACGCGCCCCATATCGACGCGGTATTCGGCCAGTACCCGCCAGGCGATGCCCGCCATATTCCGTTCACCCTGTCGGACCAGACCACCCGCCAGCGCCAGCCGCTGATGATCGCGCTGGAAAAGCTGCTGCGCCTGCCCGAGCTGCGCCTGTCGGTCAGCGACGTGCTGGAGCTGCTGGAAGTGCCCGCTCTGCGCCAGCGCTTTGGCCTGGACGAACAGGACCTGCCCACCCTGACCCGCTGGATCGAGGACGCCGGCATCCGCTGGGGGCTCAATGCCGAACAGCGCGAGCACCTGGCGTTGCCCGGCGGGCTGGAACACAACACCTGGGCGTTCGGCCTGCGCCGCCTGTTGCTGGGCTATGCCACCGGCGGCGGTGAACGCTGGCAGGGTATCGAACCCTACGACGATATCGGCGGGCTCGACGCCGCCCTGGCCGGCCCGCTGGCCACCCTGCTGGAAAAGCTCGAAGACACCTGGCAAATCCTCTGCCGGCCGGCCAACGCCGACGCCTGGGTCACCCGGCTGCGCACCCTGCTGGAGACGTTTTTCACCACCCACGACGCCGGGGAAACCGCCCTGGTGGCCAGCCTGGAAAACGGGCTCGAACAGCTCTGGGAAAGCACTCGTGAAGCTCGACTCGACGACGCGCTGCCACTGTCCATGGTGCGCGAACACTGGCTGTCGCAGATTGACGAACACAGCCTGTCGCAGCGCTTTCTGGCCGGCGCGGTCAACTTCGCCACCCTGATGCCCATGCGCGCCATTCCATTCAACCGCGTCTGCCTGCTGGGCATGAACGATGGCGACTTTCCGCGCTCGCAGCCGCCGCTGGATTTTGACCTCATGGGCCAGGACTATCGCCCCGGCGACCGCTCGCGGCGCGAAGACGACCGCTACCTGTTTCTGGAAGCGCTGCTCTCGGCCCGGGACCAGCTTTACATCAGCTGGGTCGGGCGCAGCCAGATCGACAATGCCCCGCTGCCGCCCTCGGTGCTGGTGGGCCAGCTGCGCGACCACCTGGCCGCCGGCTGGTCGACCGCGAGCGGCCTGCCGCTGCTCGACGCCATCACCACTCAGCACCCGCTGCAGCCGTTCAGCCGCGCCTATTTTCAGCCGCCTGCCGACGCCTCGCCGGCCAGCGCCCGGCTGCTGACCCATGTGCATGAATGGCAGCAGGCCCACCGCGACCAGGGCCCTGAAAAACAGCAGCAGGCGCCCGATACGCACGCGCCGACGACCAACCGCGAGCACTCGGCAAACACAGCGCCGCTCGCCGCCTGGGCCCCGGACGGGGCTCTGACGCTGGCGGCCCTCGCCCGCTTTCTGCGCAACCCGGTCCGGGCGTTTTTCAACGATCGCCTGGGGATCTATTTCGAGCACGAAGACGCCGCCGAACGCGACCTGGAGCCCTTTACCCTGAGCGGGCTGGAAAACTGGCAGCTTCAGGATCGCCTGATTACCGCCCAGCGCCGCGCGGTAGACCGCGGCGAATCGCGCACCGAGGCGCTGGAGGCCACCCTGACCCGCTTTGCCGGCCAGGGCGTGCTGGCCTACGGCGGCATGGGCGAGCGTATGCGCGATTCGCTGGCCGATCCCATGGACGACCTCTTCGCCGCCTATGCCGAGGCGCTGGATGAATGGCCCGTTACCGTTGACGACGCCCGGGAGGTGCATCATCACCTGGACGCCGCCGACGACCACGCGCCGCTGACGTTCAGCGATCAGCTCGGCGAGCTGCGCCAGGCGGCGGACGGCAGCTACTGCCGGCTGATTCTCTCCAGTTCGAGCCTCATCAAGCAGAAAAAATACCGCTGGGATCAGCTGCTTCGGCCCTGGGTAGCGCATATCGCCGGCAACCTGGCCGGGCCCATGACCACGCAGCTGCTTTCCCGGGCGGGGCACGTCCGCCTGGCACCGCTCGACGCCGATGACGCGCATCGGCACCTCGAAACCCTGATGACCTACTGGCGCGATGCCATGACCGCGCCGCTGCCGCTGTCGGCGCCGGCCGCCTTTGCCTGGCTGGAAACGGCGGATACCGGCAGACGGGACCCGGCCGACGCTGCCCGCGCCGTCTATGAAAGCGGCTACCGGCACACCGGCGACGTCGACCGCAGCGCCTACCTGGCCCACCAGTGGCCGACGTTCGATCGGCTGCATGCGGCCGAAAGCCGGCACGGCCATACTTTTGCCCGTCTTACCGACGAGCTGTATGCCCCGCTGTACCACCATGTCAAACACCGGCCGGCGCCGCAGGCCGCTGCGGGAGACAGATGATGACCTCGGCAACCCTTGACCCGTTGACGCTGCCGCTGCACGGCAGCCGCCTGATGGAAGCCAGCGCCGGTACCGGCAAAACCTTTACCATCGCGCTGCTTTATGTCCGCCTGGTACTCGGCGGCCATCGGCCCGACGATGACACCGCCTTTGTGCGCCCGCTGACGCCCCCGGAAATTCTGGTCGTCACCTTTACCAACGCCGCCACCCAGGAGCTGCGCGAACGCATTCGCACCCGCCTGGTGGAGGCCGCCGATGCGTTTCTCGCCGACGCCGACGATAGCGCCCTGGACCCGCTGTTGCTGAACCTGCGCGGCCAGTACCCGGAAGATACCTGGATCGCCTGTGCCCGGCGTCTGGCGCTGGCCGCCGAGTGGATGGACGAAGCCGCGGTTTCCACCATTCACAGCTGGTGTTACCGCATGCTGCGAGAGCACGCCTTCGACAGCGGCAGCCTGTTTTCGCTGGACCTCGAACACGACCAGAGCGAGCTGATCGAGGAGGTAGTTCGCGACTACTGGCGCTGTTTTTACTATCCGCTGGACGCCGCTACCCTGGGCCAAATCAGCCGCCACTGGGACTCGCCGGAGGCGCTGTACCAGGCGCTGCGCAACCTGTTGAACGAAAGCGATGCGCTGCCCGACGCCCCGCCGCCGGAGCGGACGCTCCGCGAGGCAGAGGCCGAACGCACCCGGCTACTCAACGAGCTGAAAGCGCCCTGGCCGGCCTGGCTCGACGAGCTGGAGCCCGCGCTGGAAGACGCGGCCGGCCGCAAGGCCTTCGACGGCCGCAAGTTCAAGTCCAACAGCCGCAAAAACTGGCTGGGCGCGCTGCGCGAGTGGAGCGGGAACGAGGCCGCCGATCGTCCCGCGCTGACCGATGCCGCCTGGCAGCGACTGACCCCGGACGGCATGGCCGAGATCTGGAAGGACGGCGAGCCGCCCTGCCCCGAGGCCTGGCAGGCGCTGGCGGCCCTGCCCGAGGCGCTGGATGCCCTGCCCGAGCCGCGCGCCGACCTGCTGACCCACGCCGTGCACTGGTGCCGGGCGCGTCTGGCAAGCGAACAGGAGCGCCGTGCCGAGATGGGCCCCAACGACCTGCTCACCCACCTGGACCGCGCGCTCCAGGGCCCGGGCCGTGAGGCGCTCGCCGAGCAGATCCGGCAGCAGTTCCCGGTCGCGCTGATCGACGAATTTCAGGACACCGACCCGGTGCAATACCGGATTTTCAACGCCGTTTACGAAGTGGCCACGCCGCGTCGGGACACCGCCATCATGCTCATCGGCGATCCCAAACAGGCGATCTACGCCTTTCGCGGGGCGGATATCTTTACCTACCTGCAGGCGCGTCGGGACACCGCCGGCCGCCATGTCACCCTGGGCAAGAATTTCCGTTCCAGCGCGGCCATGGTCGAGGCCGTCAATCACTGCCTTGCCTACGCCGATGACCAGGCCAGCGGGGCATTTTTGTTCCGCCAGGGCAACGATAACCCGCTGCCGTTCCACCGCGTCGATGCCCGCGGCCGTGACGAACAGCTCACGCTGGACGGCGAGACCCTGCCCGCCATGACCTTCTGGCAGCTGAACAGCGACGACGGCAAACCGCTGGGCAAGGGTGTGTATCAGGACATCATGGCCAGCGGCTGCGCCTCGCACATGGTCAGCCTACTCAACGCCGGTCGCGAGCAGCGAGCGGGCTTCCGCGATGAGCAAACGCTTACACCGCTGCAGCCGTCGGATATGGCCGTGCTGGTCAACAACGGCACCGAAGCGCGCGCCATTCGCCAGGCGCTGGCCCGTCGCGGGGTCAGGAGCGTGTATCTGTCCGACCGCGACAAGGTCTTCAGCTCGCCCATGGCGCCGCAGGTAGCGCACTGGCTGGCCGCCTGCAGCGAGCCGCCGGCGGGCTCCCGCCAGGCGCAGTCACGGCTGCGCGCGGCGCTGGCCACGCCGGCGCTGGGCCTGAGTCTGGAAGCGTTGGACCGGCTCATGCACAACGAGCTCGCCCGGGAAGAGCGGATCGAGCAGTTTCACCGTTATCATCGCCTCTGGCAGCGCCGGGGCGTGCTGCCGCTGCTGCGCCGTATCATGGTGGACTTTGCCATTCCCGCCCGATTGCTCGGCCAGAACGAGCACAGCGCCGGAGACGACAGCGGTGAGCGCTTGCTCACCGACCTGCTGCACCTGGGCGAGCTGTTGCAGGAAGCCAGCCAGGAACTCGACGGCGAGCAGGCGCTGCTGCGTTTCCTCGACGAGGCCATTGCCGACCCCGAACGCTACGGCGACAGCCACCGCCTGCGGCTGGAAAGCGATGCCGACCTGGTCAAGGTGGTCACCATTCACAAGGCCAAGGGGCTGGAATATCCGCTGGTGTTTCTGCCATTTATCGCCAACTACCGGCCCGCCAAAAAGGACGATACGCCCCTGCGCCGGCACGACGCCGACGGCACGCTTCGCCTGCATCTGGACCCCGATGACGACGCCCTGGCCGCCGCCGACCGCGAACGCCTGGGCGAAGACATGCGCAAGCTCTACGTGGCGCTGACCCGAGCCCGCCATGCCGTCTGGCTCGGCGTGGCCCCGCTGGAGCACATGGACGAACGCGCCCTGGGGCACCTGCTGGCCGGCAGAGCCGTGGAAAACGACGCACTGGACGCCCTCGCCACCAACGGCCCGATCCGCGTTGCGGCAGTGCCGGAAGCCAGCGACGAGCGTTTTATCCCGCCCCGGGATGACGCCGCCCTGATCGCGGCACGCACCCCGGCGCGACGCGCCAGGGAACACTGGTGGATCGCCAGCTACTCGGCGCTAACGCTGTCCGGCGCTCTCACCCGGCCCGCCGAAATACCGCCCGCGGCTGCCGAGCCGGCCACGGCGCAGGACGCCACGGCGCTGGAAGTGCTGGATGAACCCCGGGACGACCAGGCCACCGGCCAGCCCGCCGCGCATCTGCACCGCTTTCCCCGCGGCCCCGGCCCCGGCACCTTTTTGCACGGCCTGCTGGAATGGGCCGGACGCGAAGGCTTTGCCACTGTGCCGCAAAACGCCGACGCGCTGCACGATACGCTGCGCCGACGCCTTCAGCTGCGCGGCTGGCAACGCTGGCATGACGCCCTGGCCGACTGGCTGAGCGAGCTTGTGAGCGCCCGCTTACCGCTGCCTGCCTCCGCGCCGGCGAGGAACGTGACGCTCACCGAGCTTGCCGACTACCAGGTCGAGCTGGAGTTCTGGTTTGCCGCCGGTCAGGTGGATACCCTGGCGCTTGACCGTATTGTCTGTCAGCACTTGCTTACCGGCCAGGAGCGCCCGGCGCTGGAGCGCGACACCCTCAACGGCATGCTCAAGGGGTTTATCGACCTGGCCTTTGCCCACGACGGACGATTTTACGTTCTGGACTGGAAATCCAACTATCTCGGCAACAACGACGAGGCCTATACCCCCGACGCCATGCGCCGGGCGCTGCTGAATAAACGCTACGACGTCCAGTCCGCGCTGTACCTGCTGGCCATGCACCGGCTGCTGAAAGCCCGCCTGCCCGACTACGACCCGGCACAGCATCTGGGCGGCGCCATGACCGTCTTTCTACGCGGTAGCGGAACGCCGGCCCGGGGCGTGCACGCCGAGCCTGCCACGGCCGGCCTGGTCAATGCGCTGGACGCGCTGTTTGCCGGCTCGCCTGCCGATGATTCTCCCCATCGCTCGACTCAGGAAGAGGTTTCCCCATGAGCCAGCCCTCCACGACCACGCCGGCCCGGGCGCCGGACAGCCCCGCCCCTTCCCGGCGGCACCCGGCGCTGGACGACACCGCGGCGCTTTTAACCCTGCTGACCGCCTGGGTGCGACAGGGTTGGCTTCGGGATCTTGACCGCGCTCTGGTGCGCTTTCTCGACGCCGAGGCAGAGCAGGCGCCGCCGCTGCTGCTGCTCGCGGCGGCCCTGACCAGCCACCAGCAGGGCCAGGGCCACGTCTGCCTGGATCTGGCGGCGATCCTGGCCGAGCCCGACCGGGCGCTGTCGCTGCCGCCCGATGGTGATACCCCCGACGATCCGCCGCCGCTGCCCGGCGAACTGCTGGCCACGCTGACGCTGGCCGAGTGGCAAGCGGCCCTGCCACATCCCGCCCTGATGGGCGAGGGGCCGGGTAATTCGCCGCTGGTCCGCGAAGACGATGGCCGGACCACGCGAGTTTATCTGCGCCGCTACTGGCAGTACGAACAAACGCTGCACGCCGAGATCAGCCGCCGGCTGGCCCGGGCCGATGACAGCCAGCCAACAGAGGACGACGCAGACCTGACCCGGCGCACCCTGAACACGTTATTTGGCGCGCCCGACGCCAACGCCGGCTCGCTCAATTGGCAAAAAGCCGCCTGCGCGCTGGCGGCCCGGCAGCCCTTTGCCGTAATCACAGGCGGGCCGGGCACCGGCAAGACCACCACCGTGGTGCGCCTGCTGGCGCTGCTGCAGACGCTGGAGCAGGCCGAAAGCGACGCCGCCCCGCTGGATATTCGCCTGGCCGCGCCCACCGGCAAGGCCGCTGCCCGGCTTGGCGAGTCCATTGCCAGGCAAGTCAGTCAGTTGCCCGTTGACGAATCACTACGCGCAACCATTCCGGATAAAGTTAGCACCCTGCACCGGCTACTCGGCGCGCGGCCGGATACTCGGCATTTTCGCTACCATGCCGACAACCCCCTGAGCCTTGATGTCCTGGTGATCGACGAAGCCTCCATGGTGGATATCGAAATGCTCGCCGCCGTGCTTCGCGCCCTGCCGGACAATGCCCGCCTGGTACTGCTGGGCGACAAGGATCAGCTGGCCTCGGTGGAAGCCGGCGCGGTCCTCGGCGACCTCTGCCGCCGTGCCGATGCCGGCCACTACACACCGGCAACGGCCGAATGGATTGCCCGGGCCACCGGCCAGCCGCTGCCGAACGACTATCTGGACCCCGACGGCCAGCCGCTGGATCAGGCCATCGCCATGCTGCGCCACAGCTATCGCTTTGGCGAAGACAGCGGCATCGGCCAGCTGGCTCGGGCGATCAACAGTGCGTCCGGCCCAACGGTAAGCCGGGTGCTGAACCACGGCTACGCCGACCTGCACCACCTGTCGCTCAACGACGAGCACAGCCAGGCCTTCAACAAGCTGGTGCTCGACGGCGGCCCGGCAGAAACGAGCGCGAACCGGCTCGACCGCGAGGCACCGCGGAGGGGTTACCGGCACTATCTGACCGTGCTGGAAGAGCAGCGCCCTCGTGGTCAAACCGAGTTGACTCAGCAGACCGAGGCCTACAGCGCCTGGGCGAGCGCGGTGCTTGACGCCTACGGCCACTTTCAGCTGCTGTGCGCGCTGCGCCGGGGCCCCTGGGGCGTTGAAGAGCTGAACCTGCGAATTGCCCGACTGCTGCGCCAGCAGGGCCTTATCAGCGCCGGCGATGCCGCGCTGGAACACGGCTGGTACGAAGGACGTCCGGTGCTGGTCACCCAAAACGATTACAGCCTCAAACTGATGAACGGCGATATCGGCATGGCGCTTAACGTGGTGGAAAACGGCCAGCAGCGACT
Source organism: Vreelandella jeotgali Hwa (assembly GCF_000334215.1). Lineage (GTDB taxonomy): Bacteria > Pseudomonadota > Gammaproteobacteria > Pseudomonadales > Halomonadaceae > Vreelandella > Vreelandella jeotgali. Next base: position 33,898 of record NZ_AMQY01000023.1, read on the forward strand.
GCGGGTGGCGTTTCCCTCGGGCGACCAGGAGGCGCCCATCCGCTGGGTTTTACCGTCGCGGCTCCACGCCACCGAAACGGTGTTTGCCATGACGGTGCACAAGTCTCAGGGCTCGGAGTTTGAGCATACCGCCCTGCTGCTGCCCGACAGCACCAGCCCGGTGCTCACCCGGGAGCTGGTGTATACCGGGATGACCCGCGCCCGGCGATGGCTCACCCTAATAGAAGCGGGAAAGGGCATACTCAACGAGGCCGTCCAGCGCCGGGTGATCCGGGTCAGCGGACTCAGCGACATGACGTAACAGAAGCGCCGGAAGCGCCCGGCGCCCGCAACAGCGCGGTTGAAAGCAAGGATTGAAAAAAAGGGTTGAAAACAGCGGCTGACCACAGCCGAGCCGGGCGCGGTCACCATCGGCCCGGGCTTGACTGCCTATCCGGGGCTGCCTGTCCCGGGCTGCTTGTCCCAGGTGAATGGTACTGAACCGCTTGGCTTTGGCGGCAAAAAATCATAGGATGACCAATCATCCGATGAATACACGAGAATTGACGCCATGACCCACCCGCGCCGCCACCGATCTTCCCGGGTCGATGAAGTCATCGAACACCTTCAAGCCGCTCTGGAACAGGGTCGCTGGGCGGTGGGCGAGCGCCTGCCGGTAGAAGCCGAGCTGGCCGCCACGTTTGATGTCAGCCGCAATACCGTGCGCGAAGCCGTGCGCGTGCTTTGCCATACCGGCGTGCTGGAAACCCGCCAGGGCGCGGGCACCTTTGTGCGCGCCCTGCGCGGCGCCGGCGATACGCTTCGCGCGGTGGAACGCGCCCGGCTGCGCGATCAGCTGGAAGTCCGCCAGACGCTGGAAGCCGACGCCGCGCGCCTGGCCGCCATGCGCCGCAGCGACGACGACCTGCGAACCATGCACGAGGCGCTGCAAGCCCGGGAAGACGCCGGCGACGACGTTGCCGCACGCATCCGCCACGACGAGCGCTTTCATCTGGCGGTGGTGGACGCCGCGCATAACCCGGCGCTGACAACGCTATACCTGTATTTTGCCCACTCGGTTATCGACACCATCGAGCAAACCGAACGCAGCCGGCACCTCCCCGAGCCGTCCCACGCCGAGCACGCTGCCCTGCTGGATGCCGTTGACCGTGGCGATGCCGATGCTGCCGAACGCACCGCCCGCGCCATGCTGGCCCCCAGCCTTGAGGCACTTAACACAACTGCCTGACCCCATCCCGGAGACAGCGGGTCCACATAAACGGCCCGACACAAGGAGCTCCCATGCGTCCACGCCTCGACCCCTTTACGCTGATACTGCTGGCCACCATTGCGCTGGCGTCGTTTTTCCCCGCTCGGCCGCCTCTTGCCGGCTGGCTGGACCATGCCGGCGTTTTCGCCGTGGCCATGCTGTTTTTTCTTCACGGCGCTGCCCTCTCCCGGGACGAAGTGCTCAACGGCGCCATGCACTGGCGGCTCCATCTCGTCATCGTGACGCTGACGTTTATTGTCTTTCCGCTGCTGGTGCTGCCCGTCACGCTGCTGGCGCCGGCGCTGATCCCCGACGATCTGGCAGTAGGCTTTTTATACCTGGGCGTGCTGCCCTCGGCAGTCTCGTCGTCGATTGCCTTTACCGCCATGGCACGCGGCAACGTGCCGGCAGCCATCTGCAGCGCGGCGGCCTCCAACGTCTTCGGCATGATGCTCACGCCGTTTTTGCTGATTCTGCTGGTCAGCTCATCCGGCGGCAGTTTCGCGGTGGGCGAGGCGCTGCGGGACATTATCCTGCAGCTGCTGTTGCCCTTTGCCGCCGGTCAGGCCCTGCGCCCCCTGATCGGCGGCCTGCTCTACCGCTACAAGTCGCTGACCGGCCGCTACGATCAGGGTGTGATCCTGCTGATCGTCTATACCGCCTTCTCGCAATCGGTAGTTGGCGGGCTCTGGGAAAAGCTGCCGCTGCTGGCGATCTTCGCCGCCATTGCGCTGTGCGGGCTGTTGCTGGCGGTGGTAATCACGCTGGCGCGCCTGGTCTCGCGGCGCTTCGGCTTCAGCCTCGCGGACGAGGCCGCCGTGGTGTTCTGCGGCTCGAAGAAAAGCCTCGCCTCCGGACTGCCCATGGCCAAGGTGCTGTTTGCCGGCAACCCAGGATTCGGCATGATCGTGCTGCCGATCATGTGCTACAACCAGATCCAGATTCTGGTCGGCGCCGTCATCGCTCGCCGCTACGTGTCGGGTCCCGTGTGATTAACAACCCGCTTGGTAAATAACTCAGGTCGCTTGGCCTGCCACTCCTTCATCGCCGCAATCGGTGATTGATGATGCAGTGCCTTCTGCGAGATGTGGTGATTGTACAGCCAAGCGTAGCGTTTGAGCGTCTGCTCCAGATCCTCGCCTGAGGTATAGCGCCGGGTGGCCAGCACGTCGCTGATGCGGCCGTTGAACCGTTCTACCATACCGTTCGTCTGCGGCCTTCCCGGCTTGATCAGGCGATGGTCGATACCATGGGCCTGGCACTCCAGATCGAAGGGATGGCGGCCGCTGGGCCTGCGCTCACCTGCCCGCGTGAAGCGATCGGTGAACGACTTGCCGTTGTCAGTCAGCACCGTCTGGATCGTGAAGGGCGCCTTTTCCTCCACACACTTCATGAACGCCTTGGCATCCCTGGCGGACTGGCTGCGCCTGACTTCCAGATAGACCCAACGTGTGGCACGGTCGATGGCAACATATAGGTAGCGCTTTTGCTCCTCGTCGGGCATCTGGGGCAGGTGCTTGATATCGACATGCACATACCCAGGCTCGTAGTCCTTGAAGGGCTTGTGCCGAGGCTTGCCATCATCTCCGGCATCCTGACGGGCCAGTTCCGCGAGTGTCGGCACCTCACGGCGCTTAAGCATGCGATGCAAGCCGGAGCGTGACAACCGAGGATTCAGAAACTCACGTGCCACGACGAGCAAGTCATCCAGACCGAGGCGCAGGAACTCGCGAGCGGCGATCAGCACTTCCTCCTGCTCGGACGTGAGCGTAGCCAGCAGGTTATGGCGTGTATGGGACCGATCATGAACATCGTCGCGGTACCGCCAACGGCGTATCGTCGAATCACCAACACCGTACTGGCGCGCCAACTCGCTATCGCTGATGCTGGCGGGCGCTGCCTGGATGTCAGCACGGATCTTTGGTGTGGTGGTGGCCTGCTTATGCAGCTTGATGTCCATGTCTCTGCTCCCGGATGAACTGCTGTAGAAGCTCTCTTGCTATCAGCAGAGGGTAACTTCTATCACTCATTTGATCATCAGGGACCCTACAGCTACGAAAGCCGGATTCAGGCGGAACGGCAGGCCCCGGCGGAGGCTGCATCGCACGGCGAGTAGTCGGTCGCGCCCGGCAGCACGTCTGGTCGTTGCCATGCCGGCCGTGTAGGATATTGATTGATCGTTCAATGAATATCTTCAAGAGGCTTAGCGTATGACGCCGCATCGTCGACTTATTCCCGCTGTATTACCTTCCATAGCACTGCCTTCCACATCACTGCCTTCCACGTCACTGCGCGCCACGCTGACTCGCTCGGCGCTGGCCTGCCTGATGGTCGCCGGCATGGCCGCACCCGTGCTGGCCGCGTCGCCGGCACTCGAGCAGCAGCACGACGACCTGGCGGAGTTTCAGGTCATCGCCCACCGCGGTGCCAGCGGCCATGCGCCGGAAAGCACGCTTGACGCCTTTAGCCTGGCGCAGGACCAGGGCGCGGACTACCTGGAAATGGACGCCCAGCTGACCGCCGACGGCAAGCTGGTGGTTTTCCACGATGACGATATCGAGCGCACCAGCGACGGCAGCGGTGCGATCAACGACCATACGCTGGCCGAGCTGAAGGCGCTGGACGTGGGCAGCTGGTTCAACGAAGCCCATCCGCAACGCGCCGATACGGCGTTTGCCGGCGCCCGTATGGCAACGCTGGAAGAGGTGTTTGACGCCTTCGGCTACGACGCCCGCTACTACATCGAAGTGAAGTCGCCCGAGCTGAACCCCGGGCTTGAAGAGGCCCTGCTGGCCAAACTCAAGGAATACGAGATGATCCAGTCCGGGCGCGTGCTGGTGCAGTCGTTCAACCGGTCAAGCCTGCTTGAGCTGCACCAACAGAGCCCTGCGCTGCCGCTGGTGCAGCTGCTGTGGTACTACCCGGATGACGAAAGCGAGGAAGAAGACGGCCGGCTTGAGGAGTGGACCGGCGTGACACCGGGGCCGAACCGCATCGAAGACGCCGACTTTGAGGCGATTGCCGACTACGCCGTCGCCATCGGGACCAACGTCCGCTACGACGGCAAGGCGGTCATCGATGCCGATTTTGTGCACCAGGCGCAGGATAACGACCTGCGCGTACACGTTTATACCGCCAACGACCACGACGACATGCAGCAGCTGCTGGACTGGGGCGTTGACGGCATATTCACCAACCATCCCGACCGTCTGATCGAGCTGACGCGCTAACCCCGCGCGGCCGGGAGCCGGTACCTCAGGCGGCGCCCTTGAGCGTCGCCATATCGATAACAAAGCGGTAGCGCACGTCGCCCTTTTCCATGCGCGCGTAGGCCTCGTTGATGTTGTGGATATCGAGCATTTCCACGTCGCAGGTAATCCCTTGCTCGGCGCAGAAATCCAGCAGCTCCTGGGTTTCGGCAATACCGCCGATCAGCGAGCCGGCAACGGCGCGGCGTTTGCCGATCAGGCGAGCGCCGTGAATCGTCGGCTCAATGGGTTCGATCAACCCCACCAGAATATGCGTGCCGTTGTACTTGAGGGCATCCAGGTAGGGGTTGATGTCGTGGGCCACGGGCACGGTGTCCAGCATGAAATCAAAGGTGCCGGCCACGGTTTCCATCTGCGCCTCGTCGGAGGACACCACGACATGGTGCGCACCGTTGCGCTTGGCCTCTGCCACCTTGGCTTCGGAGCGGGTAAACAGCGTCACCTCGGCGCCCAGCGCTCGGGCAAGCTTCACACCCATGTGCCCCAGGCCGCCCATGCCGATAACGCCGACCCGGTGGCGCTTGCCCACGCCGTGATGGCGCAGCGGCGAATAGGTGGTAATACCCGCGCACAGCAGCGGAGCGGCCGAGGCCGGATCGATGCCCTGGGGCATCCTGAGGACAAAATCTTCCCGGGTGACAATCGCACCGGAATAGCCGCCCTGGGTCATGGTGCCGTCGTGGCGATCATCGCTGCCATAGGTCATGGTCGTGCCGTTGAGGCAATACTGTTCTTCGCCGTTGTAGCAGGCCTTGCATTCGCCGCAGGCGTCTACCATGCAGCCGACACCGACCATGTCACCGGCAGTAAAGCGCGTCACATCGCTGCCCGTTGCCGTCACCCGGCCGACGATTTCATGCCCCGGCACCAGCGGATAACGGGTGAATCCCCAGTCGTTGCGGGCCAGATGCAGATCGCTGTGGCAAACCCCACAGTATAGAATCTCGATGGCCACATCGTCGTCGCGCAGCTCGCGGCGCTGGAGGTTCAGCGGCGCCAGCGGCGTATCCTCGGTGTGGGCGGCGTAGGCTTTTACCTGACTCATGGCGCAATACTCCTGAAACTAAAATGCTCTTGAAAACAAAACGCTCTTGAGAAAGTACAGCCGCACGGCTGGCGTGCGTCAACGCGTGCAATTCTGACACTCGGCTGCCAAGCTGTACACGACTGAACTTTGAATTATACAAATCTTCACTTTGATAAGGGATCCTGCATGGCACACCAACCCATTATCGACCGTCCGAGCAAAAGCCTCTGGCCGCGCCGGCTGGCCTGGGCGAGCGTCATTCTGCTGCTCGCTGCCGGGCTGTTGCTGGCCGTGGCAGGCCCGGCCTACCGCACCGAGCTGGTGGAGCTGGGAAACGCCTTCAGCCTGCTGCGCTACGCCACCTACACCGCCCTGGCGGCGGCGGCAGTGGGGCTGATAACGCTGATCGCCGGGGTATTTAGGCGCCGCTTCGTCCCGGCACTCGCCGCCGCGCTGGTGATTGCCGCCGCGGCGGCCATGATGTACGTGCCCTGGCAGCACTGGCAGCGCGCCCAGGCGGTGCCCGCGATTCACGACATCACCACCGACACGGACGACCCGCCGGCCTTCGAGGCCGTGGCCGACGCCCGCGACGATGCGCCCAACGAGGTGGACTACCCTGGCAACAGCACGGCCAGGCAGCAGCGTGAAGCCTACCCGGAAATCCAGCCGCTAACGCTCTCGGCGCCGGTCAAAACCGTTCTTGCTGCGGCACGAGCAGAAATGCAGGCCGCCGGCTGGGATTTGGCCGAGGTCGACACTCGGCGCCTTGAAGCCACGGCGACCACGCGCTGGTTCGGCTTCAAGGACGACGTTGTAGTGCGCCTGCGCGACGAAGATGGCATGACCCGGGTGGATATGCGCTCGGCCTCGCGGCTGGGCAAAAGCGACGTGGGCACCAACGCCGCTCGGGTACATGCGTTTTTGACGTCGCTGAAAGCGCGTCTCGACCAGGGCTAATCAGGCCATGACGTCGGCCACGCCGCGCTCACCGTCCAGCAGAGTGAACTCGGCGTTGGCCAGCGCCTTTTGCTGCACCGTATGCAGCAGCGCCACGGCCACGTTGTCGCGGGAAATACGGTTCTCGCCGGCTTCCTCCACGCTGGCCGCAAAGCGCTCGCTGGCCGGTTCATCGACCAGGCGGCCGGGCTTGAGGATAGCGTGGGGCACCGTGGCCTGACGCAGGTGAGCGTCGGCGGCGTATTTGGCCGCCATGTAGGGGCGCAGCTTTTCCGGCGCGGCCATGGGGTCTTCGGCACGGATGGCACTGACCATGATAAAGCGCTCAACCCCCTTTTCGGCGGCGATATCCACGGCGCGCATGGCACCGTAAAGATCGATCAGCAGCGTTTTTTCCGGCCCGGTATGCGGGCCGGAACCGGCGGTAAACAGCACCTCGTCGCAGCCGTCAAACGCATGGGTGAAATCACCTTCGAGATCCGCCACCACGGTATCGATACCGCGCTCGGCAAACCATTCAGCCTGCTCTTCCCGGCGCACCATCGCCTTGACCGGCTCGCCGGCCCGGCGAGCACGCTCGCAGAACTGCCTGCCGATCTGGCCGTTGGCTCCGATTACCAGCGTTGTCATACTTTCTCCTGCCTCTGTGGCCTCTGTGTTTTACTGCCTGCACGGTTTTTTAACTGCGCATCTTTTTAACTGCGCATCGCCAACTGCGAATGGCGAACCGCAGCTGGCGAACCGCGGCCTATGGCGAGCGGTGAATCCAGCGGATACGCCAGCGATTCGCCGTTACAGGCAGTGAATGCGGCTAGTTGTCCGGCTTTTCAACCGGACGTTTCTTCCGACGGCCTGTTACAGTGGCCGCTTAAGGCTTTATCAGGAATGGATCGAGGTATCGTGCTGCAGATATCCAACAACGTGACCCTGGCCGATTGGGAAATCGACATCGAGCAGGTGCGCGCCCAGGGGCCCGGCGGGCAGAACGTCAACAAGGTGGCGTCCGCCGTGCACCTGCGCTTTGATATTCACCGCTCGACGCTGCCGCCCTTTTACAAGGAGCGCCTTCTGGCTCTGTCCGATCAGCGCATTACCCGGGACGGCGTGATCATCATCAAGGCGCAGAAAAACCGCACGCTGGAGCTCAACAAGGCGGATGCACTTTCGCGGCTCAAGGCGCTGATCAAAAGCGCGGCTGCGGTACAGAAAAAGCGCCGCCCGACACGCCCCAGCCGCAATGCCAAACGCAAGCGGCTGGATAACAAGACCCGCAAGGGCAAAACCAAGGCGCTGCGCGGCAAGGTCAACCTGTCCCAGTGATAGAGTCACCGCCAACCACCGGGCCGGACGCCGGGGAGGCCGAATGTATCTCGACTATTTTGATCCGCCCGGGCATTCGCCGCTGGGACGCCTGACGCTTGTTGCCAGCGACGAAGGCCTGACCCGGGTGGAATTTTCCCGGGGGCTGCTGGGCACCCGGCGCGCGCACCCGCTGCTGGAACGCTGCCGAACACAGCTGGCCGAATACTTTGCCGGCACGCGCCAGGCCTTTGACCTGCCGCTGGCCCCGGCCGGCACGACGTTTCAACAAACGGTATGGAAGGCGCTCGGGGATATTCCCTTTGGCGAAACCCGGGGCTACGGCGACATCGCCGCGCAGCTGGGCAAGCCGACGGCGGCTCGGGCTATCGGCATGGCCAGCGGCAGGAATCCCCTGGCGATTATTGTGCCCTGCCACCGCGTTATTGGCGCCAACGGCCGGCTGACCGGCTATGCCGGCGGCCTCGAGCGCAAGCAGTGGCTACTCGCTCACGAAAGCGGAGAGCCATCAGATAAAAACGCCAAGGGAGGTATGGAAGAGGTATAAAACGACGACAGGAGCGTCATGAATGAACGATAAAACGGCACGACTGCGGGCCCCGAAAGCACGGCAGGGACCATCGCGGCTTGTGCCCGGCAGCAGGTTGTTTTGCCCGCGTGACTTTTATGCTCGCTGCGGTTGATTTTTCGATATAGCTATAACTAATATGTGATATCGGTTGGCCCTGGAGTACAGGCGTGCTGCACGGCCGGCAAGCATTCGGAATGTGGATCCAAGGAATACCCAATGCCCTACAGTGAAGCCAGGGAACACACTCAAGGCCGCCTGCACGAGCTGTTCAGCGACCCCTACCTCGCGTTTGATAACGATAGCCAGGAACGGCTGTTACACCTGCGCGTCATGCTCTACGTCTTTGTCCTGCGTCCCATGGAGCGCGGCCTGCTCACGCTCCGGGTACTGCACGGCTGGGAAAACGGCGGCTGCGAGGCGTCCGACCTGCTCGGCACCGAATATACGCTGAAAAACTTCGACGACCTGGAAAAGGCCGTTGCCGACTTTACCGGGGAACGCCGCGTGCCGTCGCGCCACCTTTTTCACAAGCCGCTGACCAAAGCCATTGCTTCCGCTCGCGCCAGGGGCGTCGAACTGGACGACGATATCGAGAACCTGCCCGCCCGCTGGCCCGCGTTTGACGCCGGGCTCATGCTTTATACCCTGTTCAAGATGTGCCATCGGCTGGTCTACGGCGAGGACGATTTCTACCGCAGCAGCGAATGCCGGACCGAAAACGGCCTGCGCGAGCTCCACGAGTTTCATCTGGAAGAGGGCGAGTTTGCCTTTCTGGTGCCGCGGGGTCAGGCGTTCATGCAGGAGCCGACCGTCATGGTGCTACACGAAAGCCAGCTTGAGCCGGTACACCGCATGCTTGTCGAAAGCCGGCCGCTTTTCAGCAGCATATAGCGCTCCGGCCGGCACCGAGGCCGGGGCGCGTCAGCCGCCTTCCCAGGCGGCCTTGAGGCGATAGAACTCTTCGACGATGGCATCCATCGCCGCGGCGTCGTAGTCGCAGATGCCGCTGACCACGAGCTTTTTCGAGCCCACTCCCAGCGGCTCGCCGGCGGAGCTGATGGCAAACTCCAGCAGCGCGTCGGCACGCTTGCCCTGCACTTCCAGCGAGGAACGCGATAGCGCCAGATCGGGCGCCAGGCCGTCCAGCCGTTCCAGAGTGAAGCCCATGCTGTGATAGATCACCAGCGGACGCTTGGGATTGAACATCACGTCGTGGGCTTCCATCAGCGGTTTCAGATAGTGCGGGAAGTTTTTCCCCGAAAACGCCACATAGCAGCGGGTAAAGGCATCCACCACGTCGCGGTCGAACGTCGTGTCGCCGCTGCGTACCACTTCCAGATAGCACTTGCCCGCGGCATCGGTAACGTGAATGTCGCCGCTCACCGCCCGGGAAAACGTCAGCGGGGTATCGGCACCCACCATGCTGAGAAAATAGAACTCCATGTGCCGGGACAGCCCGAAACGTTCCAGCACCAGCGCAAACAGCAGATCGCCCGGCACACAGAAGCGCCGCGCATCGGGGTTGTGGATCGGATTGTAGTCACCGGCTACGCCCTTGGCGAAACGGCTGGCCTGCTCGGCGGAAATGACAATGTCATCGCCGCGCTGTGTATAAAAATCCTGGAACATGGCGTTGCTGCCTGGCGTAGTGATCGGTTGGCGATCAAGTCGTGATCAAAAAAGTCTGCCGCACGAGGGCATGGCGGTGCCCGGTGGCAATGTACCATGCCGCAGCGTCGTGCCGCGTTGCCATTGTCAGCCGGCGCGCGACTCCGGCTGCGCATCATGCCATAAAAGGCCGGTGGCGGCAGGCATTTTCGCGGGCTTTTTCGGCGTTTGAGGAGAAGGCAAGGGACAGCCGGGCGAACACCCGGCGGGACGCTAGCGGCGTTTGCGCGCGCGGTAAATCATCCGCACTCGTTGTTTGGCCTTTTGGGCCACGGCCCTGTCGTCCTCGACCGGCCGGGGCGGAATCGTCACCCAGGCGAACACCGGCAGCGCCAGCCCCCAGTAAATCGCCGCCAGCCGCAGCCCCAGGGTGGCCGTCAACGAGGCGCCGATGGTGATCATCAGCGGCACATCCAGCGTATACAGCAGCACGTATACCACTCCACCGGAGAACGCCGCCGTGGCATAGATCTCCTCGCGCAGCACCATGGGCACCCGCCGCGCCAGCACATCACGGATCATGCCGCCGGCCACCCCGGTCATCATGCCCATCAGCGTGGCAACCTCACCGGCGTGCCCCAGCTGCAGCGCCTTGTGCGTGCCCAGGGCGGTAAATATCGCCAGCCCGAAGGCATCGGCGACCGGCATGAATCCGCGCGACAGGCGATGAATATAGTGAAACCCCAGCAGCGAAAGCCCCACCGTGACGACGATTACCCACAGATAGGTGGGATCGCTCACCCAGAATACCGGACGCACGCCCAGCACCAGGTCGCGCAGCGTGCCGCCACCGATGCCGGTAACCGCTGCCAGCACCAGCATGCCCACCGGATCCATGCGTTTGCGGCAGGCCAGTACCACGCCGGATAGCGCAAAGACGATAACGCCGGCCATATCCAGCCAGTACACCAGTTGGCTCAATTGCGTGTCTCCGTCGAAGGCGGCCTGTCAGGCGCCGCGCTGAAAGGGATAAATGGCGCCCAGCTGCAGGATGCCGGTCAGCTCGTCCAGAGCCGCCAGCGACTCGTCCACCAGCAGCGGATCGGCCAGGTCCTCAGGCGCCAGACGGTCGCGATAGTGGCGCCCGACCCAGCCGACAAGCGCGTCATGGAGGGCGTCATCCATCAGCACCCGGCCACCCAACGCCGCGCGCTCGGCCTCGCCGAGGGCGACCCGCAATCGTAGACAGGCGGGGCCACCGCCGTTTTGCATGCTTTGCTTGACGTCCTTGACCCGAACCTCGCCGATGGGATTGTGCCCGGCGAGTATCAGATCCTGGAGGGTACGCCAGACGGCCTCGTTGTGCTCACATTCACCCGGTACTACCAGCGTCATGCTGCCGTCGGGGTTGGACAGCAGCTGGGAGTTGAACAGATAGGTGGCGACGGCGTCGTCGAGGCTCACCGCTTCCGCCGGCACGCGAACCGGGATCAGCGGCTCGGGCATTTTTTCCCGCAGCGCGGCCAGGGTGGCGTCTTCATCGGCAAAGGCCCATTCGTGATACAGCAGTACCGGGCCGTTGCCCACGGCGATCACATCGTTGTGAAACACGCCGGCATCAATGGCCTCGGGGTGCTGGCGGGCCAACACCGTCTGCGCCTCGCCGAGACCGTGCTGGCGGGCGATGGCCTCGCTGGCCTCGCGGGTTTGCCGAGCGGTAAAACGGCGGGGGCCGGGCGCCTGACCCAGCGCCTCGCGGCCGTAGACATACAGGTGCACCCCCGGCGCGCCATGCTCGGCACACAGCCGCGTATGGTTGGCCGCGCCCTCATCGGCGAAAGCCGGCGTGGCCGGCAGCGGCGCATGGTGAGCAAAACGTTCTGCATCCGCAAAGATGGCCTGGAGTATACGCCCGGTCGTCACCGGCTCCAGACAGCGGTGCAGGCCGGACTGCAGGTTGGCCGGGGTCAGGTGTACCCGGCCGTCCGGCGCATCCACACTCGGAGTTACCGTGGCGGCGTTGGCGGTCCACATGCTCGAGGCCGAACAGGCCGCGCGCAACAGCGCCGGCGCCTGGCGGTCCGCCTGCGACAGCACTTCGCCGACGCTGCCGGTAAAGCCCAGCCGGCGCAGAAAGCCCAGGTCCGGGCGCTGCTGGGGCGGCAGAACGCCCTGAGCGTAGCCGGCACGGCTGAGATCGCGCATCTTTTCCAGCCCCTGAAGCGCGGCTTCCCGGGGATGGGACACCCGCCCGGCATGGCGCCGGGAGGCGACGTTACCCGCCGCCAGGCCAGCATAGTTATGGGTCGGCCCCACCAGGCCGTCAAAGTTGACTTCCACCACGCCGGTCATAGCGTCACTCCGGGCGGCAGCTGGTCGGGCAGCGCCAGCGTATCGGTTTCCATGGAAGCCACCGGGTAGGCGCAGTAGTCCGCGGCGTAGTAGGCGCTGGGACGATGGTTACCGCTATCGCCCACGCCGCCAAAGGGCGCGTCGCCCGCCGCGCCGGTTGTCTGTCGGTTCCAGTTGACGATCCCGGCGCGAATGCGCAGGAGAAAGTCGTCCCAGTCGGCCTGGTCACCGCCGATCAGCCCGGCGGAAAGGCCGTAGCGGGTATCATTGGCCAGCTCGATGGCCTGGTCCCAGTCGGCGTAGCGCCGCACGGTCAACAGCGGGCCAAAGTGCTCCTCGTCGGGAACGTCGAGCCCGGTGACGTCGATCAGCGCCGGCGTCAGCAGGCTGGTGCCCTCTTCCAGCCGACGCATGCGGTGCAGCACGGTGCCGCCCTGCTCTTCCAGCGTCTGCTGGACGTTGAGCAGCTCGTCCGCCGCGGCCACGCTGGCCAGGCCGGCATAAAATGGAGGATTGTCCTCGTCAAACGGCTGGGCCACGCGCAGCTGGTGCATGCCCTCTGCCAGCGCTTCCAGCAGGCGGTCGCCCACGGCACCTTCGGGCACCAGCAGGCGCCGGGCGCAGGTACAGCGCTGACCGCCGGACGCCAGTGCCGACTGCAGAATAGTGAGTACCGCCGCCCGCTGGTCGGGCACATCCCGAACCACCAGGGGGTTATTACCGCCCAGCTCCAGCGCCAGAATCTTGTCGGGCTGGTCGGCGAACTGACGATGCAGCATACCGCCGACCCTGGCGCTGCCGGTAAACAGCAGCCCGTCGATGCCCGGATCGCCGGCCAGCGCCTGGCCGACCGGTACGCCGCCCTGCACCAGGTTGATCAGCCCGTCGGGCAGCCCGGCTTCCTGCCAGCACTGCAGCGTCAGGTCGGCGGTGAGCGGCGCCTGCTCACTGGGCTTGAACACCACGGCGTTACCCGCCAGCAGCGCCGGGACGATATGCCCGTTGGGCAAATGGCCGGGGAAGTTGTACGGCCCGAATACCGCCATGACGCCGTGAGGGCGATGGCGCAGCACGGCGCGAGCGTCACCCACGGGTTTTTCGCGCTCGCCGGTGCGCTCGGCGTGCGCCTGGAGCGACAGCCCCACCTTGCCGATCATCGCCCCGACCTCGGTACGCGCTTCCCAAAGCGGCTTGCCGGTTTCTCCGGCAATGGCCACCGCCAGATCTTCGCGGCGGGTCTCGAGGACCTCGGCAAAACGCTCGACCAGCGCCTGACGCTCGGCAAAGGGCGTGCGCGCCCAGCCGGCAAAGGCGTTGCGCGCGGCCTTGACAGCCGCCGCTACCTGGGACGCGTCGGCGGCCGGGCCCTGCCACAGCGTACGACCGGCAACGCCGTCGTGCTTGACCATGACCGGCGCGCCGCCGTCCCGCCATTGACCGTTGATCCATTGCTGTTGCGTTGCGTGCATATGCGTCTCCCTTGGCCGTGGGTTGGCTGGGTGGGTTGGCTTGTCAGGTTGCCGTCAGGTTTCCAGCAGGCGCAGGGTATCGCCTGCGGTGACGTTCAGACGGCGGGCTTCGGCGGGGGTCAGCACCACCCGGTCCGCTTCCGGCGCGCGGCCGATCCAGGCGGCGGTAAACCCCTGCATACGGGTCGTGGCCGCCAGCCAGCGGCTGACGCTTTCCTCCGGGGCGGCGTCATCCACTGCCACGGGGTAGCAGCACGAATTGCGCACCGCGCGCACGTCGTCAATATAGGCTTCGACCGTGGGCCCGCCGTCAAAAATGTCGATGTAGCCTTCCCAGCGCAGCCCTTCTTTCCTGAGCATTTCCAGCGCCGGGCGGGTATGGCGATGCACCTGGCCGATGCAGTCGCGGGCCGCTTCGGGCATGAAGGTGGTGTAAATCGGAAACTTGGGCATCAGTTCGCCAATAAAGCTCTTTTGCCCCAGCCCGGTCAGGCGGTCCGCCTCGTCAAAATCCATGGGGAAGAAGTGGCGCCCCAGACTTTCCCAGAACGGGCTGCGGCTGTTGTCGTCGAACAGGCCGCGCATTTCCGCCAGCACCTTGTCGGGGAAACGATCGCGAAAATCGGCGATAAACAGCCAGCGTGCCTTGGACAGCAGCGCACCGCTACGCAGATGGCGGTTGGCTTCGCCGCGATATTCCGGCCGCACAAACAGCGAGCAGACTTCGGCATCGCCGGTGTGATCCGAGCTCAGGAACAGCGTATCGATGGTGTGGTGCAGATCCAGCTGGACCGACGAGTGCGCCAGCGATCCCAGCCGGTAGTGATAAAACGGCACGTCGTGACCGACCTGGCCTTCAATCGCGCAGCAGCCGGCCAGCTCGCCGTTGTCCTCGTCTTCCAGAACGAAAAAATACAGCCGGTCATCGCGGGCCGTGCGCTCCTCGAAGGCGTTGACGGCGCTCTCGATCTTGCCGGCAAGAAACTCGCGGTTGTCCGGCAGCGAGGTGAAGCCCACGCCGGCCTGCTGCGCAAGCGCCTGGAGCCCGTCGAGGTCGTTGCGGGCAATGGGTCGGATGCGCATTACATTTCTCCTTCGTCCAGGGCGTCTTCGGCGGCGGGCAGTCCCAGCGGGGCAGCCAGCACGGCGCGGCCCTTTTCCACACCCAGCTGTTCGGCGTGCTCGTCGGTGAGCATCAGCTGGCCGGTGGGCGACAGCGCGTATTGCGCGATCACGCAGCGAAAGCCCTCGCGATGCTGGTTGGCGATCAATGCCGGCTCGGCGTCGGGCAGCGCGTGCTGTGGGCGAATACGCACCGGGTGCCAGGCGGCGCCGCGCACCGTGGCCAGGCGGCTGCGTTCGGCCTTGACCACCGGACCGCCATCAAAAATATCCACATGGCGCGAGCGCACAAAGCCCTCGGCGAGCATTTCGCTCAGCGCCCGCTCGTGACCCGGATGTTCGCGGCCGATGGCCGCCCGCGCCGCCGGCGTCAGCAGCGGCAGATACAGCGGAAACTGCGGCATGACCTCGGCAATAAAGCTTTTCGAGCGCACCCCGGCAATGTGGTTCATCTCCTGGTAGCTGCGGGCAAAAAAGTGACGCCCGATGCTCTCCCAGAACGGCGACACCCCGTCGTCGTCCAGGTAGCCGGGGAACGCCACCGCCAGCACATCGGAAAAACGCTCGGGGTACTGCGCCACAAACATCAGCCGGGCCCGGCGCAGCAGGCTTTCCACGCTGGTGCCACGATACTGTGGGGCGATCGACATGGCGCACAGCAGTGAGGCTTCCGACACCTCGTGGGACAGCGCCAGGGTCTGCACCTCGCGCCGTACGTTAAGCTGCTGGGAGGCGTGGATCAGGGTTTCCTGACGGTAGGTATAGTAGGCCTCGCTGGCGCCGGCGCGGGCACGCACGGTCGCCGTCCCCAGCACGGCGCCATCCGCGGTCTCGGCTTCGGTATCCACCAGCACGAAGGTGTAATGCTCGTCGCCGGGGAAATCCACCTTGCCGGCAAACGACGCCCGGGAGTGCGCAACGCGCTCCTCCAGGCGCTCGCGGTGCGCCGGCAGGTTGGTCAGCCGCGGCGTGGCATGGCCGGCCAGAGCTTCCAGCGCGGGCAGATCCGCCGGCTCGACGGGTCGGATGATCAGCATGGCTGGCTCCTTGGGGTTTAGCCTTTGGCGACCAGGCGTTCGATGGCACGCTCAAGCCGCGCCATGCCGTCGTCGATATCGGCCTCGGGCATCACCAGCGACGGCGCCAGGCGCAGCACATCGGGCCCCGCCACCAGCGCCATGGCGCCTTCTTCGATCGCCAGCGGCAGAATTTCCTTGGCGCGACCGGCGTAGGCCTCGGTCATCTGCGCGCCCATCAGCAGGCCCAGGCCGCGAATATCGCTGAATACCGCATGTTTTTCGTTAATGCGCTCCAGATGCCCGCGCAGACGATCATGGCGCCGCTTGACGCCTTCGAGCACCTCCGGCGTATCGATAAACTCGAGCGCCGCCAGCGCCACCGCCGAAGCCAGCGGGTTGCCGCCGTAGGTCGAGCCGTGAGTACCCACCTTGAGCGACTGGCCCACGGCCTCGGTGGCGAGCATGGCGCCCACGGGGAAGCCGCCACCCAGCGCCTTGGCGCTTGTCAGGATATCCGGCGTGACGCCGTAGTGCTGGTAGGCGTACAACTCGCCGGTACGACCCACGCCGGTCTGCACCTCGTCGAATACCAGCAGCGCGTTGTGCTCATCGCACAGCTGACGCAGCCCCTGCAAAAACGCCGGCTCGGCCGGAATCAGACCGCCCTCGCCCTGCATGGGCTCGACCACGATTGCGCAGGTATCGTCGCCCATCAGCCGGCGCACGCTGTCCAGGTCGTTGTAGTCGGCGTGGAGAATGCCGCCGGGCACCGGACCGAATCCCTGCGAGTACTTGGGCTGACCGCCGACGCTGACGGTGAAAAAGGTCCGCCCGTGAAAGGACCTGGTGAACGAGATGATCTTGTCCTTGTGCTCACCGTGGTGGTCCGCCGCGTAGCGCCGCGCCAGCTTGAACGCCGCCTCGTTGGCCTCGCCGCCCGAGGAGCACAGGAACACCCTGTCGGCGAAGGTGCGCTCGACCAGGCTTTTGGCCAGCTTGAGCGCCGGCTCGTTGGTGAAGACGTTGGACAGGTGCCAGAGCGTCTCGCCCTGGGACTTGAGCGCATCCACCAGCACCGGATGGCAGTGCCCCAGAGCATTGACCGCGATGCCGCCGGCAAAGTCGATATACTCATGCCCGTCCTGATCCCAGAGGCGGCTGCCTTCACCGCGTACGGGAATCACCGGCTGGGGCGCATAGTTGGGCGCCATGTAGTAGTCAAAATCCTGCCGCGTCGGGGTCGTGCTCATGGAAATCTCTCCGCTTGCTGCGTGGGGAATAGCGTTCATTATACGGACGCCGGGGGCGCCGCACTTTCAGTAATGTGACGTCGGGTTATGAAATCGGGGGCCTGCGGCTTGATCGCCGCGCAGGGGGCAAAAACATCAACGTCGGCAACAGAGCCGTCGCGTCTCAGACCAGCCGCTCTTCCCGGGGGGCCATGCCGAAGTGATTGCGATAGGCGGTGGAAAAGTGGGCGCCCGAGGAAAAGCCGGTCGCCAGGGCAATATCGCCGACCGCGCGATCGCTTTCGCGCAACAGGCGGCGGGCCTGCTGCAGGCGCAGATTGAGGTAGTAGCGGCTGGGCACCGCCTGGAGGTGCTTTTTGAACAGGCGCTCCAGCTGGCGGCGTGAAACGCCCAGATGCTCGGCCAGTTCCAGGGTGGAAAGCGGCTCCTCGACGTTGGCCTGCATCAGCGCCACGGCGTCGAGCAGGCTTTGCGGCGCGTGATTCAGCGGGTTGCGAGCCGGGGTATAGGCCGAGGGGTGGGCAGATACCCGGGACGAGCTGCTGCCCCCCTGACCTGGCTCTCCGGCGCCCTCACCGTTGGCGAGATACGCCGCGACCTGCCCGGCCAGCTCGGCGCCATGCTGGCGGCCGATCAGCATCAGCATCATGTCCAGCGCCGCGGTGCCGGCGCCGCAGGTCAGCCGGTCGCGGTCGAGCTCGTAACGCTGACGCGACAGCGCCACCCGGGGGTAGGCCTGGGCAAACGCCTCGAAACGCGGCCAGGGCAATGTGGCGTGATAGCCCTCCAACAGGCCGCAGCGCGCCAGCACCTCTGTCCCCCCGGCGATGCCGCCCAGCAATACCCGACGGCTGTCCAGGCGCCGCAGCCAGTCGTTGAGCGTCGGCGGCAGGGGGTAGGACAGCGGCGTCGGCGCGCACACCAGCAGCATATCCATATCGCCGGGCGGCACTTCCATCCCGCCCGGCACGCCCAGTTCCAGCTGGCCGGCACTGCGCACCGCGCCGGTATCCAGCCCAAGGGTATGTGTCATATACAGCATGCGCCCGCTGAGCTGGTTGGCCATGTGCAGCGGCTCAAGCGCGCCGGCATGGGCCAGCAGGGAAAAACCCGGCAGCAGCAGAAACCCGACCCGGCGCCGGCCATCCCCCGCGGCGCCGGTATGCCATGTTGTCATCAGAATTTGCGCGGGATACCCGGCACTTTCAGTGCCGGGAGGGATAGCGCGTCGCCCGCAGGGCGACCTGGATTACGCCACTGCCTGTCCCGCTCCTCCCTTGTGGTTGATGGATGGTGTGAGGTGGTAGCCGTAGCCATCACCGCGTTGAATCAGGGTGCAATGCTGGTGCGAAATGCCCTGCACTGCCCCCTGTGGCGTCTGGATGTTGAAGCGGCCGGTTTTGCGCACCGCCACACGCCCGGTATGCGTGCCGGCTTTCCTGCCGGCGGGGACGATGGCCTTGACCCTATCGCCGGTCTGAAAACCGTGTACCTGTTTTTGCCGCATCAGGTAGCCACGCGGAAAACCGTGCCGGGTCAGCCGCGTGCGCTGATAGCTCCCGCGTCCGGTGGCCTTGATCATCAGCGTTGGCACCGGCCAGTCGTGCAGTGCCTCCACCGCGCCAACACAGGCGGCATCCAGAGCGTGGGTCTTGGGGATGCCGAGCCGCTGGCGGTTGTATTTGGTGCGACCACCGCTGGCCACCGTTACCGACAAGCCGGTGGCCTTGAGTGCAGTGAACAGCGCCCAGCGGGTCGCATTGACCGCGCTGGCATCGCGTAGCGGCTGCTTGAACTGGCGCTGTACGCGCTCCAGCCGCCCGCTCGCCGACAGACCATTGGCTTTGAGGCGCTTCTTCAAGCCCTTGTCGTGGGCAAGGAAGTCGCCAAGCGGTTGGTTGCCTTTGGCCTGATTACAATCGTGACACGCCAGAGCCAGATTGCTGACGCGGTTGGAACCGCCCCGGCTGCGTGGCTCGACATGCTCGATTTCCAGCGGCGTCTCGGTGGCGCCGCAGTAGGCACATGCCCGCCCCCATTTCTCCAGCAGGTACTCGCGCACCTCGTAACCGAGCAGCGTGCCTTGCTGGTACTCGACGCCGCCGATCTCCGGGTTGTCGAGCTTTTGCGTATCAAAGCGCACCAGCTCCTGATCCAGTGCGGTGATCGGTGCAAGCCTGCGCAGCCGCTCCACCCAGGCCGTGACGGTATCGACCCGGTGCTGAAGGCTGGGCGCCAGCCAGCCCTTCGGCCTGGTGCGATTATCAAAGCGCGGGGCGCGGTAGCGCAGATTGGCCGAACGGCGACGGCGGCGGAACGCGGCGCGCTGTTCCAGCGCCTTCTTGATCTGAAAACCGCGATGCAAAAGCTCGAACAGGCACAGCACATGGCGCTGCCGACCGTCCGATTCACGCATCAGCGCCAGCCCCGTGGCCTTGCTGCCGGGATCAATGCCCAGACGAAGCGCCTGCGTGTCGCCGCCCACCCGATCCCTGAGCCGGATCGTGAACGGGTAGCGTTTATGCACCACGGCGCGACCGCGTTCCAGCAGCAACCGAGCACGCTTTTCGCTGCACGGCATCAACGGCTGCTTGTGTTTGTCCGATACGAAAACCGCCATGCGATTTTCTCCCGTGTTAATGCCCTTACGGGCCTTGTGTCGCGGATCGTTCGATCCGTCTCCCCTCGGGAATGTCGATAACCGGCTCCTGCCTGGTGGCAGCGGTCGGAACCGTCGGCGTTTTACCTTGCGCCAGCATGATCCCGACCTTTCAGAGCCACGGACTGAGGAAGCATCCGTGGGTGAGTCCTGACGACCTGTTATCAACGTAGCGGACTGGCGACCGCTTTCCCTGGTCAACCCGGCTTGTGGTTACAAGCCTCTCCCTTCAGGGAGAGGTAGTTGACCGACCTTACAGGCTGACCACGTCAAAAGAGGCCACGGGGCTGACATCGGCGTCGTAGTCGACGTCGTCGCGCTCGAAGCCGAACAGCTTGAGGAAGTCGTGCTTGTAGCCGGCGTAGTCAGTGATCTCGTAGAGGTTATCGGTATTGACCTCCGGCCACAGCGCCTTGCACCGCTCCTGGACGTCGTCGCGCAGCTCACGGTCATCCACCCGCAGGCGGCCCTGGTCGTCGGTGTCCACGGCGCCATCGGCATACAGGCGCTCGCTGAACAGCCGGTTGAGCTGGTCGACAGGGTCTTCGTGCAGCCCCTCTTCCTTCATGATGCGATACACCATGGCGATGTAGAGCGGCATCACCGGAATCGCGGCGCTGGCCTGGGTGACCACCGACTTGAGCACCGCGACGTTGGCGCTGCCGCCGTTCTGCCCCAGGCGCTTGTCGATCTCGCCGGCGGCGCGGTCCAGGTCTTCCTTGGCCTTGCCCAGGGCGCCGTGCCAATAAATCGGCCAGGTAATTTCGGTGCCGATATAGCTGAAGGCCACACTTTTCGCGCCTTTGGCCAGCACCCCGGCCTCGTCCAGCGCCTGGATCCACAGCTCCCAGTCTTCGCCACCCATGACATCCACGGTGTCGTCGATTTCCTGCTGTGTTGCCGGTTCGACTTCGGCTTCCGTGACCACGTCCTTGTTGGTATCAATGGCGGTGGCCCGATAGGTATCGCCGATGGGCTTGAGCACCGAACGCTTCACCTCGCCGCTGTCGGGCAGCTTGCGTACCGGCGAAGCCAGCGAATACACCACCAGATCGACTTCGCCCAGGTCCTGCTTGATCAGCTCGATGGCTTTTTCCCGAGCCTCGTGGGAAAAGGCATCGCCGTTGATGGACTTGCTGTACAGACCTTCTTCAGAGGCGAAACGGTCAAACGCCGCCGAGTTGTACCAGCCCGCCGTGCCCGGACGCTTTTCGGTACCCGGCTTTTCAAAAAACACGCCCAGGGTATCGGCGCCGTAGCCAAAGGCGGCGGTAATCCGCGCTGCCAGGCCATAGCCGCTGGACGCGCCGATCACCAGCACCTTTTTCGGCCCCCGGCTTTTGTCCAGCCCCCGGGCGCGGGTCGCCTCGATTTGCTCGCGTACGTTCTGCTCGCAGCCCTGCGGATGCGTCGTGGTGCAGATAAATCCGCGTACCTTGGGTTTGATAATCACGTAAAACCTCGCTGTATGGATCTCAATCGGCCCAGCATCTCAATGGGCCCGTCATTTCAATCGGCTTCCGCGTGCCGCCGCCGGGATATTCTAACGCCCCGAGCGGCCGGGTGTCCGCTTTTCGCCGGCCACAACCACCCTTGCGATCGTCCCGGCATGCGCCCGATAATGCCCGGACAAATCCCTCGTCCTGCGTTGCCGCGCCCCGGCAGCAGGACCGCTATTCGAGGTGCGCATGAACGCACAGCAACTGGTCGACGAACGCGGCGATATCTGGCTCGCGCTGGCGCCGCTCTGGCTCGACCGCGAACCCGGCGAGCAGGACTATGCCGCAATGGTCGATATCATAGAACAGCACGGCCTCAGCCTGCACGAGCTGGAATGGATGTTCCGCCTGGAGCTGGCGCCGGTGATGTCGCGCCACCAGCTGTCGATTACCAGCGAGTGGCGCGAGTTCGACAACTACCGGCTGATGAAGCAGCTGGTGGGCCACAACCTCCGCCTGAGCGGCTGGCGCAAGAAAAGCTGGGCGCTGTTTTCCGGGCTGACCACGATGATGGTGCGCCACCGCTGGCACGAACTCATGCACCGCCTGATGGCCACACGCGGCGACGTTCGCTGACCCCGTCCATACCGGGCATCCCGGCCGCTATGCCGCCAGGCCGCCGGCCATGACACCCCAGACCACGCGCAGCGCCAGGCCCAGCAGTATTACGCCGGTGAAGCGGTTGATCCAGTGGGAACGCAGACGCAGCCACTCCAGCACCCGGGACTGCGACAGCGCCACGGCCACCAGCACGTACCAGGCGCCGTCGATCATCATCGCCGTCGCCACGATAATCGCTCTGGCGGCCAGGCTCATGTCCGGTTGAACAAACTGGCTCAGCAGCGCGATGAAGAAAAGAATCAGCTTGGGGTTGGCCAGTGCCACCAGCACGCCTTCCCGCGCGGCCTGGCGCCGGGTCGTCGCGCCCAATGCGGGATCCAGCGCCGCGGCTCGACCGGCCCGCAGCGCCTTGAACCCCAGCCAGGCCAGATACCCCGCGCCGACAACGGTCACGCCTTCAAACAGCAGCGGAAAACGCGCCATCAGCGCGCCCAGCCCCAGCACCGTGAGCAGCGCGTAAAAGCCTACCCCCAGCGCATGAAACAGCCCGGCGACGACTCCCGGCGCCCGGCCGCCGCCCAGGGTGTGGCGCAGCACCAACGCAAGGCTCGGCCCCGGCGACATCGCCCCGGCGGTACAAACCGCCGCCAGCGACAGCCATAGCGAAAACGGCATGGTGTCTCCTCGATATTCAGTGTCTTCCCGGTAGCGCTTTACCGAGAGCGCCACGGTAACTGTCTCCGGCTTGTGCCGACAGATAGTCATCCGGTCATTGACGCTGCCGGCGGATCGCCGGCATGCGGCAGTATGCGCCGTTGGGCCGCTCGGCACAAAAGCCGGCGGCCAAACGGAAAAAGCCCGCCGGGGCGACCGACGGGCAGAGATTCTACGGGAAGCTGCGCTGCGTAGTGCCGGCAACTAGCCGTTCTGCTGGGCGCGCACGCCTCGGGCGATGCGTTCGCCGATATCGGCGTCGATGTTGCGCCAGTAGTCCAGCGCGCGCTCGAGTACCGGCTCGGTGACGCCGCCCAGCAGGTGGCCGACGACGTTGTTGACCAGCCGCTCCCGGGCGGGTTCGTCCATCACCTGGTTGACCAGCGCGTTGGCCTGACCGAAGTCGTCATCGTCGCGGCGCAGCGTATAGGCGGCGCGCACCATGTCGCCGTCGGCTTCCCAGCTGGAATCCGTGGGGTAGCGTTCGCCGTCGGCCTGGGGGCCGCCCTTGGAGTTGGGCGCGTACACCGGGTCGGAGACGGTATGCATCTGCATCGCGCCGTCCTTGGTGTAGCTGTTGACCGGCGATTTGGGCGCGTTGACCGGAATCTGCTTGTAGTTCGACCCCAGCCGGTGACGGTGGGCATCGGCGTAGGCGAACACGCGGCCCAGCAGCATCTTGTCCGGGCTGATGCCGATGCCGGGCACCAGGTTGTTGGGTTCGAACGCCGCCTGTTCGATCTGGGCGTGGTTGTCCACCGGGTTGGTATCCAGCGTCAGCTTGCCCACCTTGATCAGCGGATAGTCCTCGTGGGGCCAGACCTTGGTCAGATCAAACGGATTGATGCGATAGGTTTCGGCATCCTTGAACGGCATGATCTGCATGTACAGCGTCCAGCTTGGGTAGTCGCCCCGGTCAATCGAGGTGTACAGATCGCGCATGTGGTAATCGCCGTCTTCGCCCGCCAGGCGGTCGGCCTCTTCCTGCGTCAGGCACTCGATACCCTGATCGGTCTTGAAGTGGTACTTGACCCAGAATTTCTCGCCCTCGGCGTTCGTCCACATATAGGTGTGGCTGGAATAGCCGTTCATGTGCCGCCAGGTTTTGGGGATACCGCGGTCGCCCATCAGCCAGGCCACCTGGTGGGCGGACTCCGGCGACAGCGACCAGAAATCCCACTGCATGTCGTTATCGCGCAGATTGTTGTCCGCCCGGCGCTTCTGCGAGCGGATAAAGTGCTGGAACTTCAGCGGGTCACGGATGAAGAACACCGGCGTGTTGTTCCCCACCATGTCGTAGTTGCCCTCAGAGGTGTAGAACTTGATGGAAAAACCCCGAGGGTCGCGCCAGGTGTCGGGGCTGCCGCGCTCGCCGGCCACGGTGGAAAAGCGCATCACCACCTCGGTTTGGGTGCCGGGCTGAAACACCGCGGCTTTGGTATAGCGGCTGACGTCCTCGGTTACTTCAAAATGGCCAAAGGCGCCGCTGCCCTTGGCGTGGGGCTGGCGCTCGGGAATGCGCTCGCGGTTGAAGTTGGCCATCTGCTCGATGAGGTAGTGATCGTGCAGCACGATGGGGCCGTCGGGTCCGATGGTGAGCGAGCGCTCGTCGCTTTCCACGGGGATGCCGGCATCGGTTGTTGTCGGTTTGCGGTTGTCGTCAGCCATGTTGGCGTCTCCTTGTCGATGATAGCCGCTCGGCGGTCGGCCGGCCCGATCGGAATGGTACCGGCTGTTGCTTTTACTCTACCTACAGACTAGCTGTTTCAGACGCAAAAGTGCGCTATATCTTCGATAGACAATAGCTAAAAACTTTTGCTGAATAAAAACCAATAGCCCATCCGAAAGTTTGACATCCCCACCCCGCCTGCCTAGCCTTGAGATTCTCCTGGGGGTGCCCGCTACGGGCTGAGAATCCGCCGCTTTTGCGCCGGTAACCCTTCGAACCTGATCCGGGTCATACCGGCGAAGGGAAGGAAAGAACCTGCCACTCTCCTCTTCCTGGTCGTGCCAACCACGATATTCGCCCATTACCCGGCCGCCACCAAGGAAAGAGGACGCACAAATGTCACTTGACCCTGTCTGGACGGCCCTCTGGCTGGTGCTTTGCGCCGCCGCCTTTGCCGTTCCCGGTCTGCTTTACGCCCGCCGCCAGCGCGACGGTCTGGATAGCTACATTGCCGCGCGCAATACCCAGAACACCCGCGCCACGGTACTGACATTGCTCGCCACTTCGCTGGGTACCTGGATACTCTTTGGCCCGGCCCAGGCCGCGACCTGGGGCGGTATCAGCGCCGTGCTGGGCTATGCGCTGGGCTCGCTGGCGCCGCCGCTGGTGATGATTCCGCTGGGCCGGCGCATGCGCGAGCTGATTCCCGAAGGCCACGGGCTCACCGAGTTCGTGATCCACCGCTACGGGCGCGTCATGTATGCCTTTACCCTTTCGATCATGCTGTTTTATCTGTTTATCCTGCTGGCCGCGAGCCTTACCGCGGTGGCGCAGATGGTCACCCTGCTGGCCCCGATCCCGCTGGGCCTGACCGCCGGCGTGGTGATGCTGGCAACGGTGATTTACACCTTCTACGGCGGCCTGCGGGCATCAATCTTCACCGACAAGGTGCAGATGGTGGTGATCCTGCCGCTGCTCGCCCTGCTGGTGTTTTTCGGCT
Source organism: Vreelandella jeotgali Hwa (assembly GCF_000334215.1). Lineage (GTDB taxonomy): Bacteria > Pseudomonadota > Gammaproteobacteria > Pseudomonadales > Halomonadaceae > Vreelandella > Vreelandella jeotgali. The sequence goes on from NZ_AMQY01000023.1 coordinate 59,216, forward strand.
GGCAGGCCGCCGGCGGCGCCGCTCCGACTCTGGAGGGGCTACGCCAGCGCGCCCCCGAGCTGCTCGACGTCACCGATACCGGTGGCGTACGCGCGGGGCTGACGTTCTTTATTGCCGTGGTGCTCACCGGGCTTTTCTACCAGGGCACCTGGCAGCGTATCTACGCGGCGAAAAATATCCGCGTGCTGCGCAAAAGCTTCTGGATCAGCGGGCTGTTCAACCTGCCGGTGATCGTCATGATGGGGCTTTTCGGCCTCGCCTTTGTAGGGCTGGACCTGGAAGGCGACGGCTCGGTGGCGCTGTTCAGCGTGCTGCTGGATAGCGTACCGCTGTGGTTTGCGCTGGCGCTGATTCCGCTGGGGCTGGCGCTGGTGATGAGCAGCGCCGACTCCACCATCAACGCCACCTCAAGCATTATCGCGGTGGACATGCACCGGCTACTGCCCCGGGCCAGCGAAGCCACGCTGATGCGTTTTGCCCGCTGGCTGATCGTCGTCGCCGCGGTGCCGATTACACTGGTCGCGTCGCAGGGTTACAGCGTGCTCTACCTGTTTTTGCTCGCCGATCTGCTGTGCTCGGCGGCGGCTTTTGCGGTATTTTTCGGGCTGTTCAACCGCCGCTATGACGGCCGTCACGCGGTGATCAGCACCGCCTGTGGGCTGATCGCCGGGCTCGTCATGTTTCCCGCCCCGGGGGCCGGCACCGACAGCCTGCTGGAAAGCTTCCTGCTCGCCGCGCTGGTGCCGGTCGCCGCCTCCGTGGTGCTGATGCGCGCGATGCCCGCCCGCGAGCACTACGACTTTGCCCGCCTGGCCACTCTGGTGCGCCGATTCGGACGAGCGCCGTAAGAAGCCGGCGAAGCTCAACGATGGCGGCCCCAGGGCCGCCCTTCTGCTTTATGCCTTCGGACGCGTTAGCCCCAAATGCCCGCGCAGGGTTGTCGCCTTGTAGTCCTGGCGACACAGCCCGCGTTTTTGCAGTACCGGCACGACCTGGTCGACGAAGTCGTCAATGCTCGACGGCAGCGACGGTGGCATCAGGTTAAAGCCGTCGGCGCCGCCGTTCTCCACCCAGCGCTGCATTTCATCGGCGATGCTTTCCGGCGTGCCGACCATGGTGCAGTGCCCGCCGCCGGCGGCAAGCCGGCCCAGCAGCTGGCGCAGCGTCGGCTGTTCGCACTCGATAATTCGCAGAATGGTGGCGTAGCGCCCTTTCGGCCCGGTGAACTCGTCAAGCGGCGGCAGTTTGGGCATGGGCGCGTCCAGCTCCCAGTCGCTGCAGTCCTGGCCGATAAAGGTCGACAGCTGCTGCAGCGAATCCGCCGTGGGCAGAAGCTCGTCCAGCTCGCGCTGGCGGGCGCGGGCCTCGTCCATGGTGGAACCCACGTAGGTCACCAGCCCCGGCATAATCGCCACCGGCGAGCGGCCGGCGGCGGCCACCCGCGCCTGAATATCGCGGTAGTACGCTTGCGCGGATTCCAGATCGTAGGCCACGGCGTAGATCGCCTCGGCATAGCGCGCGGCCAGGTCGCGGCCCGGCTCGGAGGCGCCGGCCTGAAACAGCACCGGCCGGCCCTGGGGCGGGCGCGGCACGTTCAGCGGGCCGTCCACCAGAAAATGCTCGCCGTGGTGGTTGATCGGCCGGACCCTGTCCGGGTCGGCGAACTGCCCTGCACGATCAAGGCTCAAGGCGTCATCGGCCCAGCTGTCCCATAGCGCCAGCGCGGTGTTGGCAAACTCTTCGGCGCGGGCGTAGCGCTCGGCGTGGGTCGGCATGGCCGCGTAGTTGTGGTTGCGCGCCTCGGCGTCGAACATCGAGGTCACCAGGTTCCAGCCCGTGCGCCCGCCGGAAATATGGTCCAACGACGCCAGCATGCGCGCGGCGTGAAACGGCGTGTAGAAGGTGCTCGAAATTGTTGAAATCAGGCCGATGTGCTCGGTGGCGCGCGCCATGGCAGAAAGCGCGGTCAGCGGCTCGAGAAACCACAGCGGCCCGCCGGCCACATTGCCCGGCGCGTGGCCGTCGGCAAAGAATACCGCGTCGAACTTGCCCCGCTCGGCGGTGCGCGCCAGCGACTCGAAGTGGCGAATATCGCCCATTTTCTCGGCGGCGGAATCGGGGTGGCGCCAGGCCGCGCGGTGGTGGCCGCAACCCATGATAAACAGGTTCAGGTGCATGGAAGGAGTCGCCATCAGTCTTTCACCAGCCCGCCGTCAACCACCAGATTCTGCCCGGTGACCGCCCGGCTCCAGGGCGAGGCAAACAGCAGCGCGGCATCGGCGAACTCGGCGGGCGTGACCACCCGGCGCAGCGGCGTGTTGGCGGCGATCAGATCAAATACCTCGTCGGGCGTTTCGGCGGAGGCATCGGTGGTGCGCAGCAGCCCGCCGGAAATCATGTTCACGGTAATGTTGTCCGGCCCCAGGTCGTGGGCGAAGGTGCGCGTCAGCGAGAGCAGCGCGGCCTTGCCGGCGGTGTAATCGTGGTACGGCACGATGGGGTTTTGAAACAGGTTGGTACCCACGTTGATCACCCGGCCAAAGCCCTGTTCGCGCATGCCGGCCAGGGCCCCCTGAATCACGTTGAGCGCGCCCTGGTTGACGCCCTTGAGCTGCTGCTCCAGATGCTCCCAGGTCAGCGAATCGGCATCCGGGCGGGCCTCGCCATTGAAGGAGAAATCCGGCAGCGCGTTGTTGACCACCGTGGTCACCGGCTTGCCAAAGCGCTCGCGAGCGGCATCAAACATGGCCTTGACGGCGTCGACGTCGCCCACGTCGGCCTGTACGGCAAGCGCTCGGTCCGGCGCCTCGGCGGCCACGGCCTCGGCGCCGGCGGCGCTGTTGCGATAGTTGACGACGACGCGGGCGCCGGCGTTCAGAAAGGCGCGCGCCAGGCTTGCGCCCAGGCCGCGGCCGGCGCCGGTCACCAGCACGATTTGCTGATCGAGCGGCAGCGCAGCGGAAGAAGAAGCGTGGGAAGCGGTACTCATGGTGTGGCCTCTTGATCACGAAAGCGAAAGAGGCAAAGGGCGCACGCCGGGTGCTCGGCCGAGCACTGCGCTGACATCCCTTCGCCGGTATGAACAGGTTCAGGTTCGGCGGGTGTTCTCTCAGCCCCGCCGCTGGCGGGACACCCCGTGTCATGCAACGTCGACCTTAGCCTATAGCCTTACCCCCAACAAGGCGGCCGGGCGTCCGGCATGGCCTCGCCGACGCTTGTGGCGTAAAATCAGGCTTCTTGTCGGCCGCGTCAGGCGCGGCGTTGAACCAACACAGGACTGCAACATGGGTAGGGCATTTCAGAACCGTAAGGAAGACATGGCCAAAACGGCCGCTGCGAAGACCAAGGTATACAGCAAATACGGGCGCGAGATTTACGTCTGCGCCAAGTCCGGCGGCCCCGACCCCCACAGCAACCTGGCGCTGCGCAGCCTGCTCGACCGCGCCAAGAAGGATCAGGTCCCCGGCCATGTGGTGGACAAGGCGCTGGACAAGGCGGCCGGTGCCGGCGGCGAGGACTTTGCGCCGGCACGCTATGAAGGCTTCGGCCCGGGCAGCGCGATGATTATCATCGAGTGCCTCACCGACAACCCCAACCGCACCTTCGGCGATATTCGCGGCTGCTTTACCAAGAACAAAAGCAAGCTCGGCACGCCCGGCAGCGTCAGCCACCTGTTTGATCACTGCGCGATTTTCGCTTTCGCCGGGGAAGACGAGGAAGGCGTGCTGGAAGCGCTGACGGAAGCCGATATCGACGTCACCGATATCGAGTGCGAAGACGGCCGCATTACCGTGTTTGCCCCGCATACCGAATATGCTCAGGCACGCAAGGCACTGGTGGACGCCTTCGGCGAGCTGGACTTCGAGGCCGACGACATCCAGTTTTTGCCCCAGACCACCACGCCGGTGGAAGGCGACGACGTGGCGGCGCTGGAAAAGCTGCTGGCCATGCTCCACGACCTCGACGACGTGCAAAACATCTACCACAGCGCCGAATTCCCCCAGACGGCCGAATAAGCACCGCGGCTAGGCGCTTTCCTCGTCGCCGTTCAGACCAATGAACCCGCCCGACTGGTGCTGCCACAGGCGGGCATAAATGCCCCCCTGGGCCAAAAGCTCGCTGTGGCTGCCGGCCTCGACGATGCGGCCCTCGTCCACTACCAGCAGCCGGTCGAGCATGGCAATGGTAGACAGCCGGTGGGCGATGGCGATCACCGTCTTGCCCTGCATCAGATGCTCGAGCTGCTCCTGAATCGCCGCCTCGATCTCGGAATCCAGCGCCGAGGTGGCTTCATCCAGCACCAGCAGCGGCGCGTTTTTCAGCAGGACCCGGGCAATGGCGATGCGCTGGCGCTGGCCGCCGGAGAGCTTCACCCCGCGTTCGCCGACGTGGGCGTCCAGCCCGCGCCGCCCTTGCGGATCGACCAGATCATCGATGAACTCGTCGGCGTGGGCCTGGCGCACCGCCGCCCAAACCGCCTCTTCGCTGGCATCGGGGCTGCCGTAGCGGATGTTGTCGCGCAATGAGCGGTGCAGCAGCGAGGTATCCTGGGTCACCATACCGATCTGGTGGCGCAGCGAGGTCTGGGTGACCTCGGCAATGTTTTGCCCGTCGATGCGGATTTCCCCGCCCTGAAGATCAAAAAAGCGCAGTAGCAGGTTGGCAAGGGTCGACTTGCCCGCGCCGGAGCGGCCGATTAGCCCAACCTTCTCCCCCGGCTTGATCGTCAGGTCCAGCCCGTCAAACACCGACTTGTAGTCGCCGGCGGCCTCGACGTAGCCAAAGTGCAGGTCGTCAAAGCGAATTTCACCCTCGGGCACGACAAGCTCGCCGGCGTCCGGCGCGTCCTGCACCCGGGGCGTATGGGCGATGGTATTCATGCCGTCCTGCACGGTACCAATGTTCTCGAACAGCCGCGCCACTTCGTGCAGAATCCAGTCGGACATAAAGCGCACCCGCATTACCAGCGCAATGGCAATCGCCAGCACCCCCAGCGAGATTACCTGGGTATACCAGGCCACCAGCACCGTTGCCGCCATGCCCACCAGTAGCAGCGTGTTGAGCAGCGTCAGGCACACGCTGAGAAGCGTTACCAGGCGCATCTGGTTGTGCACCGTGGTCATGAAGCCTTCCATGGCCTGACGAGCGTAGTTCTGCTCGTGGCGGGCGTCGGCGAACAGCTTGATGGTCTGAATGTTGCTGTAGCTGTCCACAACTCGACCGGTCATCACCGCCCGGGCGTTGGCCTGAGCCATGGACACCTTGCGCAGGCGCGGGACAAAAAAGCGCATGATCGCCAGATATCCCACCAGCCACATCAGCATCGGCACCGCCAGCCAGGCATCCGCCTGAAACAGCAGAATCGCCGCGCCGGTAAAGTAGACGATGGCGTAGACCAGCAGGTCCATCACCTTGGTCACCGTTTCGCGCATGGCCAAAGCGGTCTGCATGACCTTCTGCGAGACGCGCCCGGCGAACTCGTCCTGATAGAACGCCAGGCTCTGGCTGAGCATGTGGCGGTGGGAAATCCAGCGCCCGATCATCGGGTAGTTGCCGAAAATGCTCTGGTTGGTCACCAGCGACTGCAGCAGCACCAGCAGGGGCAGCCCCACCAGCACCAGGATGCCGATGCCAATCAACTTGAGCCCGTGGGCCTGCCAGAAGCCCTCGCGGTCCACGCTCGCCAGCCAGTCAACCAGCTCGCCCATATAGTGGAAGAACACCACTTCCGAGGCCGAGACCAACGCCGTCGCCAGCGACATCCACAGCAGCATCGGCAGCAGGGGCCGGGAAAAATGCCACAAAAACGGCAGCAGCCCCCTTGGCGGCGTGGTCACGTTGCCTTCGGGATACGGATAGATACGCGTTTCAAAAAAATCAAACAACGGCTGAAACACACGCCTGAACATGGACTCTCCTGTAGAAAACAAACCTGCCGGGTACTAGTCGATAACGCCCGGATAGCGACGCCTGGCGCGGTACAGGCGATAAACGGTAACCGCGTTGGTCACGATGATCATCATTTCGGCCAGCGCTCCGCCAATTGATCCCACCATCAGGTGGCTGAGGGTCCAGGCCACCGCCGCCAGCCCCAGCAAAACGCGCATGGCGATCCCGCGGAACACAAACATGCCTACCGTTCCCAGCACCATCGCCGCGAGAGCCGGTAGATCGGCGAGGCTCTGCCAGGTCAGCGCGGCGGCCAGCCCGCTTGCCGCCAGCACCGCGGCCATGGCCGCCAGGTTGCTCGGGTAGCGGCGCGCCAACGCAATACGTGCGAGCACCAGCAGCGACAGCGCGGCGGCCGTCCAGCTGTGGAACACGGCAAACTGTAAAGCGAAAGCCACGTTGGCCGAGAGCAGCAGCACCAGCAGGCGGTCGTCCTGCCGGCTGGCAAAGGCCAGCACGCAGAGCACCAGCGCCATCAGGCCAAAAAACTGACCGACAAGGGTTTCGACCATCAAACGGCGTGCTCCTTATCACTCAATTCACTCAATTCACTCAACGCACTTAATGCACTTAATGCACTTAATGCACTTAATGCACTCAACCCAATCAACTCATTAACACGCTAATAATATCAACAGACTACCCGGACGCGTCGTCGTCTTCGGCGTCGCGCAGCCGCGCCAGGCGCTCGGCCTCTTCTTCTTTGGCGTCGTCGATGACCGCCATGACGTCATCGACATCGGCCAAATGGGTGGCAAAGGTAAACTCGCCGGTGAGCGGCGAATCCGGGTGCAGCTCGCCGCTCTCGTACAGCGCCCAGATTTCCTCGGCGTAGTGAGTATCGGCAAGCTCGGGGGCAAAGCGGGCAAAGTAGCCGCGTATGTTGTTGACGTCACGCTTGAACAGCGCCTCGGCGCTGTTGTTGCCGGCGGCGTCCACCGCCTGGGGCAGGTCGATAATCACCGGGCCCCGGGCGTCTTCGAGCACGTTGAACTCCGACAGATCGCCGTGGATCAGCCCGGCGCAGAGCATCCTGACCACGTCTTCCAGCAGGCTCTGGTAGTAGGCCCGAGCGGTGTCGGCATCCAGCACCACGTCATCCAGCCTGGGGGCGACGCTGCCGTCGGCATCCGTGACCATATCCATCAGCAGCACGCCGTCGACAAAGCCGTGGGGTCGAGGCGCATGCACGCCGGCATCCGCCAGGCGGTAGAGGGCATCCACCTCGGCGGTCAGCCAGGCCTCTTCCTGCTGCTGCTGGCCGTAGCGGGTCTTTTTAGCCATCGCCCGGGCACGGCGGCTGTTGCGCTCGCGGCGGCCTTCCTGATACTGCGCCGCCTGCTTGAAGCTGCGCTTTTGGGCCTCCTTGAACACCTTGGCGCAGCGCCGCTCGTCGCCGCAGCGCACCACGTAGACCTGGGCTTCCTTGCCGCTCATCAGCTGCTGTTCGACCGCACTGATCAGGCCGTCGTCGATCAGCGGCTGGAGTCGTTGGGGGATTTTCATCAATGCCTCATGGCTGGGTAACCGAGTACCGGGTGTTCGAGTGCGTTAGCGACTAACGCGGCGTACGCGAACGTTACGCCCCTTGATCCTGTCCTGCTCGAGCCGAGCCAGTGCCTGCGCAGCCACGCCACGCGCCACCGCCACGTAGGCGCTGCGGGCGAGCACCTTGATTTTGCCCACCTGATCGCCGGCAATGCCGCCGTCGCCGGTCAGCGCGCCGAGGATATCGCCCGGGCGCAGCTTGTCCTTTTTGCCCGCGCCCAGCTGCAGCGTGGCCATGGGGGCACAAAGCGGCCGAGCATCCTCGATCTCGGGCAGCGGCTCCGGCTCGTAGTCGACGCCCAGCTTCTCACCCAGCTGCAGCAGGCGGTAGCGATCCTTATCGCTGACCAGCGTGCAGGCCACGCCGCTCTCGCCGGCGCGGCCGGTACGCCCCACACGGTGGGTATGAACGTCGAGTTCACGGGCTATCTCAAGGTTGAAAACGGCGTCGACGCCGTCGATATCCAGCCCTCGGGCGGCGACGTCGGTGGCCACCAGCAGCGTCACGCTGCGGTTGGCAAACATCACCAGTATGCGCTCGCGATCCTTCTGCTCCAGGTCGCCGTTGAGCGCCAGTGCGCTCATGCCCGCCGCATTGAGGTCGTCGGCCACGGCGTGGGTATCGCGTTTGGTATTGCAAAACACCACGCCGCTCTCCGGCCGGTAATGCAGCAGCAGCCGGCGCAGCGCGGCCAGTCGCGCAGCTTCATCGGTGGCGCTACGCTCGCGCAGAGAGTAAAAATGCTGCTCGATGGTGGCCTCACTGTGGGCATCTGCCACCCGGACAATATGCGGCTCGCGCAGAAGCCCGCGGGTAAAGCCCGCAAGCCCGCCTTCGGCCGCCTCGGCCGGATAGGTGGCGCTGAATAACAGCGTCTGCCGACGCGCCGGGGTTTGCGCGACGATGTCATCGATGGCGGCCTGAAAGCCCATATCGAGCATGCGGTCGGCCTCGTCCAGCACCAGGGCGGCGAGCCCGCCCAGGTCGAGGGTGCCCTTGCGCAGGTGGTCTTCCACCCGGCCGGGCGTGCCCACCACGATGTGCGCGCCGTGCTCCAGGGAAGCCAGCTGGGGGCCAAAGGGCGCGCCGCCGCAAAGCGTGAGCACCTTGACGTTGGCCAGCTGCCGCGCAAGCCCGCGCAGCGCCTCGCTCACCTGCTCGGCAAGCTCGCGGGTGGGGCACAGCACCAGACCCTGCACGCGGGTTGATGCCAGGTTCAACCGGGCCAGAAGCGCCAAACCAAAGGCGGCGGTTTTGCCCGAACCGGTTTGCGCCTGGGCCAGCACGTCGCGCCCTTCGAGCGCGGCGGGCAGCGCTCGCGCCTGCACCGGCGTCATGGCGCGATAGCCCAACGAATCCAGATTCGTCAACAGAGCGTCGGGCAGGGCCAGACGCGAGAAGGAAGTGGTCGACACGGAAAATACCTGAAAAACGTACGCGACACGTACTTGAAGAAGAAGCGAGCTCGGCATAAGCCGTAGCCTTCTACCGCCCGGATGGGGGCGGGCACCGCGAGGGGGCGCTGTCAATCCTTCCGTGGACGCTACCTACGCCATCCATGGCGTAGAACCCCCGCGCAGACCCGCTCCCCGCCTCAAGGCGCATATCGCAATGGGGCAAGCTTGTGGATGCCGCGCAGTTTACCAGAAAAGCCCGCGGCTAAACCGCCAGCGGAGCAAATTCCGCCCGGGCAAGCGCGGCCAGATCGGCCGGCGCCAGGGCGATTTCCAACCCGCGCTTGCCGGCGCTGACGTAGAGTGTTTCCAGCGCCTCGGCGGAGGCATCGATATAGGTGGGCAGGCGTTTTTTCTGCCCCAGCGGGCTGACCCCGCCGAGCACGTAGCCCGTAGCACGCTCGACCTCGGCGGTAGCAGCCAGGGCGGCCTTTTTGGCCCCCGCCGCCCGGGCGATGGGCTTCAGGCCAAGCTGGCTTTCCACCGGCACGATCCCCACCGCCAGGCGCTTGCCGTCGAGGCTGACCACCAGCGTCTTGAAGATGCACTCGGGCGCCACGCCCAGCTTTTCGGCGGCTTCAAGACCGTAGGAGGCGGCGCTGTCGTCGTGGTTATAAGTATGGGTGGTAAAGGCAATCCGCGCGCGGTTGGCAGCCTCAACGGCGGGTGTCATAAGCGGGTCTCCGGCGAAAGGAAGAATACAGCCGGCAGGCGAGGCCCGGCGCTACCTCAGCCGCGCCTGCAAAAAACGGCTGATGTCGCCCAGCTGTTCGGGGCACAGCGCGTGGCCCATCTCATAGGAGCGATACGTTATCTCATAGCCGCGAGCCTCAAGCGCCCTGATGCTGTCACGCCCCAGGCTTTCGGGCACCACGGGATCCGCCGTGCCGTGATGGACCTCGACAGGCAGCGCACGATTCGACGTGCTGTCGGCCAGCGCCTGGGTATTGGCCAGATAGGTTGACATGGCCAGCAGCCCGCCCAGCGGCTGAGCAAACGTCAGGGCTGCCTGGTAGGCAACGGCACCGCCCTGAGAGAAGCCGGCGACTACAATACGGCGGCTATCAATGCCCTGGTCAATCTGCGCCTGAATCAGCGCCTGTATACGCTCGACCGACTGATCCAACTGCGCGGTGTCCACCTGGCGCCCCAGATCCATGGAGAGAATGTCGTACCACGCCGGCATGGTCATGCCGTTGTTCACCGTTACCGCTAGCTGCGGCGCGTGGGGCATGATGAAGCGCACATCGGCATCGTCGGGCAAATCCAGCTGAGGGACCAGGGGCTCAAAGTCGTGCCCATCGGCCCCCAGGCCGTGCAGAATCAGCACGCAGGCGTTGGCCGGCCGGCCTGACGGCGGTTCAACAACAAGCTCGTTACGTTGGGTCATGGTGGCTCCAGCCTGGTGTTCGCTTTTTATCCCGGGCGGCAGCTTACCAGGAGACGAATCAAAGGGCTATCCGCCAGGTATCGGGTAATAAAAAACCCCGCCGTAGCGGGGTTTTTCAGCATGCCGGTTGAACCGGCAGCCAACGCTGCAGAAAGCGTTTAGTCGTTGTGACTAGTCTTCTGCGACAACGTTGGAAGCCTGGAGGCCTTTCTTGCCCTGTGTGACGTCGAAGGTAACCTTCTGGCCGTCCTGCAGGGATTTGAAGCCTTCAGCCTGAATTTCGGAGAAGTGGACGAACAGGTCGTCGCCGTTGTCGTCCGGAGAGATGAAGCCGAAGCCTTTAGTGTCGTTAAACCACTTAACGGTGCCAGATGCCATTATCGAAATCCTCGATGTAGCGAGATATGGAGCCGGGTAATACCCGAATTGCAGTGGGTAGAACAAGAAACTTTCACCAGGACTCAACGCTTGAGGCGCTTCGATGCTGCTGACAACGTTCGACTTGCTAACCAACTGCCAAGCATCATGGCCTTTCCCCGCCCGAACGTCAACACAATACCCAAAACAATTTACGAAACCGGTCACGCGCCTTTTAACCCCGCGTTAACCTTCCTTGACCTGTATCAATGTATTTCTGCTTTGTTACCTATTACATATAGACGTCACATACCCTCGAAGAGGTATGCCGTCTTCGGCTGTCACCTACACCAGCCTCGAGACCTGTCAGAACCGCATATACCCCGATTCCGCCGACAACAACAATCCCGAGAGAGCCTTGACGATGCAGTCCGATGCTATTGCCAAAGCACCCGAGCCACGCCGTTTTGGCTGGCTGAAACGACTAAGCCTCCAGCACAAGATCCTGATGCTGGTACTTACGCCACTGCTGATTGCCTGCGTGGGGCTGGTCGGCGCAGAAGCCCTGGAACGCGCCCAGGATAACGAGGAGCATCTGGCCAACCAGCGCCAGATGCTGATTGATTCGCGCATTGAAGGCGTTTCCAACATCGTGGGGATGGCGGCATCGTCGATCCAGTCCATTATCAACGGCGAAGGCAGTATCGAGGAACGCAAGGCGGTGGCCCGTCAGCGCCTGCGGGAGCTGCGATTCGAGAACGACAACTATGTCTTTGCCCTGAATACGGACGGCATCATGCTGGTCCAGTCGGCGGTTCCCGAACAGGAAGGCACGCCCATGCTGGATGCCGAGGACGAAAACGGGCGCCCGTTCATGCGCGACCTGATTGAAACCGCACAGAGCGGCGGCGGCGTGTCCCGATACGCCTGGCCCAACCCCGAAACCGGCGACGTCGAGACCAAATACTCCTACTCCATGCTCATTCCCGAGTGGGACTGGGTTCTCGGCGCGGGTGTCTACATGACCGATATCAACGCCGAAATGGCCGAGATCAGAGCGGCTGCCAATGCCGACCTGCGCCAGACGCTGATCAAGATTGTCGGCGCGTCCCTGCTGCTGTTCGCGGTCATCGTCGCGGTAACCGTCTGGGTGACCCGGCGTATTGTCGGGCAGATTCAACACACGGCGGCCACGATGGGCGACATCGCCCACGAAATTGCCGAAGGCAGGGGCGATCTGACCCGCCAGATGGCGGTCAACAGCCATGACGAAGTGGGTCAGCTGGCGGAACAGTTCAACGCCTTCATGACCCGCATCCGGGAAACGCTGCTGACCGTGCGGGAAAGTGCCGATACCGTTTATCAGGCATCCAACGAAATTGCCCAAAGCAGCGAAGAGCTTGCCTCGCGGACCGACCAGTCGGCTGCCAACCTCCAGGAAACGTCATCGGCGATGGAAGAAATCACCTCCACGGTGGGTCAGAGCGCGGAAAATTCCCAGCAGGCCAACAAGCTGGCCGCCGATACCGCCGAGGTGGCCAGGGACGGCAATGAAACCATGCAGCAGGTCGTGCAGACCATGCACGATATCGACGATTCTTCGTCGCAAATCGGCGATATCGTCAGCATGATCGACTCCATTGCCTTCCAGACCAATATCCTGGCGCTGAATGCTTCCGTGGAGGCAGCCCGTGCCGGCGAGCACGGTCGCGGCTTTGCGGTCGTCGCCCAGGAAGTTCGCAAACTGGCAACCCGCTCAAGCGAGTCGGCGCAGGAAATCCGTACGCTTATCGACACCTCGATCAACCGCTCACAGCACGGCAAGAAGATTGTCGGACAGGCCGGCGACACCATGCGCCAGATCATGGATGACATCACCAGCGTGGCCAACGTGGTGGCCGAGATCAGCTCCGGTGCTCAGGAGCAAAGCAACGGCATCGACGAGGTCAACCTGGCGGTGGGTGAGATGGATACCATGACCCAGCAAAACGCCAGCATGGTGGAGCAATCCTCGACCACGGCCAGCGAAATGCGCCAGCAGGCCCAGCACCTGAGAACGCTGATCGGCACCTTCCAGCTGGACGATACCACGGCGCTGCCCGACAGCCGGACCCCGCGTCTGGCCTGAGCCGACTGCCCGCCGTTACGGCGGGCACTGCATTGTATATACAAAAACGATACAGCACGACGGAACTTATACATCAACAAATGGACTCAAGGGGGAAACACGTTTTACCTCGACTCGAGAAGTCCATAAGGAGTCTGTATGTTGATGTCCCGCTCGCTTCGTCGGCTGCTACCGCTGGCCGCTGCCCTTGCTACCGGGCTTGCGGCCACAACGGCTGCGGCCGACAACCCCGATGAATCGGCCACCGCCAGCGACAGCGTGAGCAAGGCAATATTTGCCGGCGGCTGTTTCTGGTGTATGGAACCCCCCTTTGATCGCCAGTCCGGCGTTATTGACGTCACCTCGGGCTATACCGGCGGTGACGTTGACGACCCGGGCTATGAAGCCGTTTCGTCCGGCAATACCGGCCATGCCGAAGCCGTGGAAGTGACCTACGATGCCGACCGGATCGGCTACGACGAACTGCTGCAGGTTTTCTGGCGCAACGTCGATCCCTTTGCCGAAAACTACCAGTTCTGCGATCACGGCAATCAGTATCGCGCGGCGATTTTCTATCGCAACGAGCAGCAGCGCGAGCTTGCCGAAGCGTCGCTTGCCGACATGCGGGAGCGTTTTGATCAGCCTCTGGCCACCGGTCTCGAACCGGCCGACACCTTCTGGGACGCCGAGGATTACCACCAGGATTACGCCGACAAGAACCCGGTGCGCTACAAGTTCTACCGCTTCCGCTGCGGACGGGATGATCGCCTGGAGGCCGTCTGGGGCGATGAAGCCGGCGGTCCGACCTTCGACTAACCCTTGCCCTGGCGCTGGCCGGCAACACGCCCAATGCACCGGGGCACCGCGATGCCAATCCACGCCAACCCGGCGGCAACCAGATCATCGGCGACAATGCCCACGCCGCCGGGCAGCATCTCGGCCCAGCTGACCGGCGGCAGCTTGAGCGCATCGAACAGGCGAAACAGGCCAAACGCCAGCAACAGCCGGAGCCAGCGCCGGGCGGCCGGTAACGCCGCGCCGGACCTCCACCCCAATAGCGCCAGCGGAAAGGCGACGATTTCATCCAGCACGATGCTGCCGGCATCGCCGCCGGTAAAAAACGCGACGGAGGCCCAGTGGCATACCGGTACCGCCAGCATGGCCAGTGCCGCAATGATCAGCGCCTGACGCCCGGTAGGCTTGCCGCCCAGCCACCACGCCAACGGCAATCCCCACAGCGAGCCCAGCGTGCCCGGGGCCAGCGGCGCAAAGCCGACGCCCAGCCCCGTTGCCAGCCACAGATTCAACGTTTCCCATATATTCATCGATAACCTACTCTGTTGATCCGCCCTCGCCGGGTCATGCCACACCGCCACCGCAGGAAGCCTGCCATGCTCGATCGTTTCACCATGCCGCTGAGCCACCGCCCGCTGGCATGGCTGGCCCAGCGCCTGCACCCAAACGTCACAGCGGACCGGGTCACCCTGATCGCCTTTGTGATCGGTATGGCCGCGCTGCCGCTGCTGACGCTGGAATACTACGGCTGGGCGCTGTTGGCCATCGGGCTCAATCGCCTCGGCGACGGCCTGGACGGCGCGCTTGCTCGACTCAGCGATGACGCCAGCGATGCCGGCGGCTTTCTGGATATCGGGCTGGATTTTGTCTTCTACGCCGCCGTGGTGTTTGGCATGGCGCTGGCCGACCCGGCAGCCAATGCGCTGGCGGCGGCGTTTTTGCTCTTTGCTTTCATGGGCACCAGCACGTCCTTTCTGGCTTTTGCCATCGTCGCCGGCCGGCGCGGCATCGAACGCCCGCACTTCCCGCAGAAGACCTTTTACTACATGGCGGGGCTGACCGAAGGCACCGAAACCCTGGCGGCGCTGGTGCTGTTCTGCCTGTTTCCCGAGCACTTTGCCTGGCTGGCCACGCTGTTTGCTCTGGCCTGCCTGATCACCACGGCCACCCGGCTGTGGGGCGGCTACCGCGCGCTGCGTGGCCTATAGCGCATCGCGCTGCTCGGCGAGAAATACCTTGAACGCCTGCCACAGCGGACTGCGGTAGCGCTCGGGATGCCACACCAGCGAAAAGGTCCGCGACAGCGCCAGACGATGATTCAGCGCCACCAGCTCGCCGCGCTCCAGCTCACCGGCCACGCTCAGCTGCGACAGACACCCCAGCCCGAACCCCGCCATCACGGCCTGCTTGATCGCCTCGTGCTGGCTGAGCTCCATACGCACCGACAGCCGGGTGACGTGACTCAGTACCGCTGCCTCGAAAATCTCCCGGGTCCCCGAGCCGTTCTCGCGCAGGATCCACTCGGCATCGGCCAGTTCGGCGTCGCTGAGCGGCTGCCGCGTATCGTCAACCCGGTGCTGCGCCAGCGGATGACCGGGCGCGGCGATGACGACCAGGCGGTCTTCGCACCAGGTTTCGCTTTGCAGGCGGGGCTCGTGGCAGAGGCCCTCGATCAGCCCCAGGTCGGCATCAAAGCGCAAAAGGTCGCTAATCACTTCGCCGGTGTTGCGCAGCCCGAGGCGCAGATCCACTCCCGGGTGGGCATCGCTGAAGCGCCCGGCCAGCGGCGGTAGCAGGTAGGTCCCCACCGTGGCGCTCGCCGAGACGTTGAGCGTGCCGCGCAGCTGACCTTCCGGCTCTTCGGCGGCCGCGACCAAATCGGCCATGTCGTCCAGCAGCCGCTCGGCCCGGGGCAGCAGATGACGCCCCATGGCGTTCAGACGCAGCTTGCGCCCCGGGCGCTCAAACAGCGCCACGCCCAGCTGACGCTCCAGATCGGCGAGCGCCTGGCTGGTGGCCGACTGCGACAGACGCAAATAGCGTGCCGCCGCCATCACCGTGCCCTCCCGGGTAACGGCAACAAAGACCTGTAGCTGGCGAAACGTCACGCCATGATTCATGGCCACTGTCCTTTCTCGTGTTGGTATAGCGGTTGGTCTATCGCGTCTGGGTATGTCGCGCCCCGGTGCGTCGCGCGCTTGTGCCGCGTTCGTTCTGGCCAGGCGTCGCTACTTATCGGTTTTACCGAACAGTTATATGGTTATTTAATGATAACCCGATTGCATTTTGCCGCATAGAATACGCATCAGACGTCCACTCAAGGAGCCCTCATCATGTGGCAAGGTCTGATTCTCTGCACCGCCCTCACCCTGGCCGGCTTTGGCATGGCCATGCTGCCCGGCATCAGCGACAGCGGTGTCAGCCCGCTGGTGTTTTCACTGCTGCTGGGGCTGATACTCGGCAACCTGCCGGTAGCGCGCGGGCTGGCCACGTCGGCCAGGCCGGGGCTGGGCTTTGCCACCCGCTGGCTGTTGCGCGGCGGTATCGTGCTGTTCGGCTTTTCGCTCACCGTCCAGCAGATTTTCGTGCTGGGGCCGAAGATTATCCTGCTGGATGCGCTGGTAATCACCAGCGTGCTTGTCGTGGGCTATTTCATCGGCACCCGCCTTCTGGGCATGGACCGTGAAACCACCCTGCTGACCAGCGCCGGTAGCGCTATCTGCGGCGCCGCGGCGGTGCTGGCAACGGAAGCGACCATTCGTTCACGCCCGGCAGCGGCGTCGATGGCGGTGGCTACCGTAGTGCTGTTCGGCTCGCTGGCGATGGTCGTCCATCCGCTGCTGTATTCGCTACTGCACATGACCGAGGGGCTCTACGGCGTCTATATCGGCGCCACGGTTCACGAAGTCGCCCAGGTCATCGCCGCCGGTGATGCCGTAGGCCCCGACGCGTTGACCAACGCCATCGTGGTCAAGCTGGTGCGGGTGATGCTGCTGGTGCCCTTTTTGCTGATCGTCGGCCAGTGGTGGCTGCGCAAATACGCCAACCGGGCAGCAAGCGATAGCGGCGAAACCGCTCGACTGCCGATTCCCTGGTTTGCCTTCGGCTTCATGGCCATGGTGGGCGTCAACAGCGTCATCACGCTGCCGGTAGCGCTACAGGATGCGCTGGTGCTGACGGGGCAGATCGGCATGACCATGGCGATGGCCGCGCTGGGCTTTGAAACCCGGATCGAGAAGCTCAAGGCGCTGGGTATCCGGCCTTTCATTCTCGGACTGATCCTCTTTACCCTGCTGATTGTCGGCGGCGGCGCCGCCAGCCAACTGCTCATGGGGTGAATCCGGCATCTGCATGGAAATCGGCGACAACGGCAGAGCTATCGCCGTTGGCTACGACGGCCGATGAATTGAAGGTTGCAGCAGAGACGCGCACTATACGCGGACACCTTTATCAGCACGTTATACATCAGTCTTCGAGGGGTTCATGTTCGGCAAACCAAGGATAATTTACTACGCGTTTCTGGTTCTTTCGGCCCTGCTGGGCATCATTCTTGCCTTTCTGGCACCCCAATGGCTGTGGCTATGGTGCCTGCTGCCGGTGCTGGGGGCGCTGGGCGCCTGGGACCTGGCTTCCCGCAGCAACGTCCTGCGCAACTATCCCGTCATCGGCCACATGCGCTATCTGTTCGAGTTTATCCGCCCGGAAATGCGCCAGTATTTCTTTGAGTCCGACGTCAGCGGCCGCCCCTTTAACCGGGCCCAGCGCGATATCGTCAATGCCCGCGCCAAGGGCGAAGGCGATACCTCGCCGTTCGGCACCCGGCGCGACATGGAAGACACCGGCTTTCACTTCGTGCAGCATTCCATGGCGCCGCGAACCGTGGCGCCCCGGCATGCGCGGGTGACCATCGGCAACGCCCAGTGCCGTCAGCCGTACAGCTCGTCGCGGCTGAACATTTCGGCCATGAGCTTTGGCTCGCTCTCCGGCAATGCCGTGGCCGCCATGAACCGCGGCGCCCGGCTCGGCGGCTTTGCCCAGGACACCGGCGAAGGCGCCATCAGCCCTTACCATGAGGCCCAGGGCGGCGACCTGATCTGGGAAATTGGCAGCGGCTATTTTGGCTGCCGCAACGACGACGGCACCTTCAATGCCGAACGCTTCGGGCAGAAGGCCACCCTCGATCAGGTCAGGATGGTCGAGCTCAAGATTTCCCAGGGCGCCAAACCCGGGCACGGCGGGCTACTGCCGGGCAGCAAGGTCAACCGCGAAATTGCCAGCACCCGGGAGATTCCCGAGGGTCAGGACTGCGCCTCGCCAGGCACGCATCCCGAATTTGATACCCCCGTAGGCATGCTCAGGTTCCTTCAGCGGCTACGCGAGCTGAGCGACGGCAAGCCGGTGGGCTTCAAGCTCTGTATCGGCCAGCGCCACGAGTTCATGGCGGTGTGCAAGGCGATGCTGGACACCGGCATCGTGCCCGATTTCATCACCGTGGACGGCGCCGAAGGCGGCACCGGCGCCGCACCCACGGAGTTTTCCGACTTTATCGGCACCTATATCGATGAAGCCCTGCCCTTCGTGCATAACTGTCTGGTGGGTATCGGCAAACGCGATGAGATCACCGTGATCGCCAGCGGCAAGGTGGCCATGGGCTTCGACATGGTGGAAAAACTCGCCCTGGGCGCGGACATGTGCAACGCCGCCCGGGCATTCATGTTTTCGGTAGGCTGCATTCAGGCGCTACGCTGCCACGCCAATACCTGCCCCACCGGCGTTGCCACCCAGGACCCGGCACGCAGCCGCTCGCTGGATGTGGAATCCAAGGGGGACCGGGTTTACCGCTACCAAAAAGCCACCGTGGATTCGCTCATGGATATCGTGGGCAGCCTGGGGCTGGAAAGTCCCGACGAGCTCGGCCCGCAGCATATTTTCCGCCGCTCGGTCAAAGGGCCGTCGCGTCCCTGCACCTTCCTGCATCCCAGCGTGAAATCCGGCGCTTTTCTCGACGGCGACGTCCCCGAGGAATACGCCGTCGCCTGGGAAATGGCCCACGCGGACCATTTCTAAGCTTTTTGCCTGGTGCTTTCTACCTGCAACCCTCCGCTCTGAGCCCCTGCTGGCTATCCGTCTAAAAGCCGGCCTGTTCCAGATGGCCGGCCATGTCTTCCAGCACTTCAAGCCCTTGCACATCGGTTTCCAGCAGGGGCAGCCGCGGGCGTGGATAGCCGGCGAGCTCGCGATCAATGCGCGCCAGGTACTGCGCTTCCTGGTCACGGCGGCGGCTTAGGAACGCGCCGTCCGCACTGGACGGAATCACGCGGTTGACCAGCGTTGCCGCCACGGGGATCCCCGCCTCCTTCAGTGCCTCCACCGAGCGTACGGTTTCCAGAATCGGTAACCGCTCCGGCGTCATCACGAACAGGAAGTTGCTGATGTCCGCATCTTCGACCGCGCGGCGCGCCTGCATGAAGAGCCGGCGACGATCCTTCAGCGTCTCCGCTATCGACCGGGCACGGTCGTCGAGGTCGCTTTCGCCTTCGTTTGCCGGGTCGGCAAAGGGCGAAGCGACGTCCTGACCGCCCTTGGGCGTCAGGTGCTTGAGCACCTTGTTGAGTTCCTCGGACTTGCGGCTGTGGGATAGCAGCCCGTCGGTCCAGGCAGCCATGGCTTCGGGCAGGCTCAAAAGGCGCAGCGTGTGGCCGGTCGGCGCGGTATCGAACACGATCAGGTCGTAGGCGTCGCCCTCTTCGGCCACCAGCCGCGCGATGCGCTCCAGCAGCGCGGCTTCCTGGGTGCCGGGGGACTGGCGCGACAGGCGCATCTGGCGTTCCATTTCGTCCATCATGCGCGGCACGGTGAAGCGTCGCATCTGGCTGGTTACGCGTTTGAGGTGGGCCTCGACCTCGGCATCGGGGTCAATCTCCATGGCATCGAGCCCCGGCGCCAGCCGGCGCGGCTCATCGCCCAGGGAGTGATCAAAAACATCGCCCAGGCTGTGCGCCGGGTCGGTGGAAACCACCAGCACGTTGCGCCCGCGTTTACCCGCCAGCAGCGCCAGCGACGCGGCAACGCTGGTTTTACCTACGCCGCCCTTGCCGCCTACCCAGAGCAGGCGGCGATCGAGAAGTTCCTTCATGGTTGGCCCTTTACGTTATCGAGCGCTGTCAGCAGCAGCGCATATCATCCAGCGGCGAATGTTCCATGCCCATGCGGCGATGCCAGTCGTGGAAGCGTTCCAGCATCAGCGGCTGCAGCTCCAGGGTGTAATACCCCACCGGATTGGGCACGCCCATCAGCTCGGAAAACACCATGAGCATGAACAGATCGTCTTCGTCGCGCTTGGCGCGGGCAATAGCACCCCGATACGGAGCGCTGTAGAACTCTTCGGCATAGTAGCGAGCCCGGCTCAGCCAGGCCTTGAGCCTTTCCCCCCGGGAAAGGTCGGCGTCGTCGGACATGATGCCTCCCGAATGAATAACGTCCATCCCTGCGCAGACTTTCAAGCAATGAGTCTCAAGCAATGAATCTCAAGCAATGAATCTCAAGCAAGAAATTCCAGGAAAAAAGCCTCAAGAGAAGAATTTCAAGAAAGGGGTCTTCAAGAAAGAGCCTCAGGAAATAGAGCCTTGAGAAAGGCGTCTCAGCAAAGGAACCTCAGAACAGACGCTTCAGTAAAAAGGGCGGCCCGAAGGCCGCCCCCTGTGCGATCAGGATGCCTGTTCGGCGCTTTCCTGACGCAGACGCTTGAGCGTGGCCACACACTCCATGGCCACCAGAATCGAGGCGATCAGCACCACGATATCCAGCCCCAGCAAAAAGTAGTTCTCTGCCATGTAGAAGCTTTTCAGCTGGGCAAACAGCGCCAGCACTGTCATGACCAGCAGGAAAACCAGCGGCGCGAGGGTATACACGGTCGGACGCCCCAGACGACGCAGCATGACCGTGACCACCAGCAGCGTGAGTCCCGCCAGCAGCTGGTTGGTGGTGCCAAACAGCGGCCAGATGATCAGACCGCCCGAGCCGTCGGCGCCGGCACCGAAGGCCAGCACCAGGCAGCTGCCAACCGCCAGCAGCGTGGCTACCGCGGGCTTTTTCATCCACTGCTGGTTATAGATTTCGCCCCATTCCTGAAAGATATAGCGCTGCAGACGCAGGCCGGTATCCATGGTGGTGCCGGCAAACAGCGCCGCCATCACGGTCAGCAGCGTTGAAGCAGTGGCTTCGGGCAGGCCGATGCCGTTGCTGATGATGTAGGCACCGCCTTCGACAAACGCATTGACGCCGCCCTTGCCGAAGGCGTCGTACATCGCGCTCCACTCGCCGTAGGTAGCAAAGCCGGCGGTGGCGGCGAGAATCGCACCCAGCGCCAGCATGCCTTCACCGACCGCGCCAAAGTAGCCGACGAAGCGTACGTCCGACTCCTTGTTAAGCTGCTTGGAGGTGGTGCCGCCGGCGACCAGGCCGTGGAAGCCCGAAATCGCCCCGCAGGCAATGGTCACGAACAGCAACGGCAGCATCGACGGCGTTCCCTCGGGCACATCGGTATTGACCATGGGCGCTACCAGCGAGGGATTGAACACTACCAGAGCGCCGTAAAGGATGATCAGCCCGATAAACAGCTGCAGGCCGTTGATGTAGTCGCGCGGCTGCAACAGCATCCATACCGGCAGCAGCGACGCAATCGCGGCGTAGCCGAACAGGATCAGAATCCACACGGCGTTGCCGGACAGCGCGCCCACCTGCTCGGGCATCTGCACCGGCACCGAGGGCCCGATGCCGATCAGCGCGTACAGCGCTACCACGCCGATAATCGACACCATGCCCAGACTCAGAATGCGGCGGTAGATCAGCTGGCCGATGATCAGCGCCACGGCAATGGCGCCCCAGACCGGCACGACGGCGCTGGAAAAATCCATCATCAGGCCGGCGATCACCACGGCAAAGACCGCGTTGACCATGAGCAGCAGGAGGAAAATCACGATCATGAACACGCTGCGAGCGCGCTTGCCCACAACGTCGCCGGTCAGGGCACCTACCGAGCGCGCCTTGTTGCGCACGCTGGCCCAGACCGCGCCACTATCGTGCACGCCGGCAAACAGAACGGTGCCGATAACGACCCAGAGGGCAGCCGGCAGCCAGCCCCAGATCACCGCGATTGCCGGCCCCACAATGGGCGCGGCGCCGGCCACGGAGGTAAAGTGGTGGCCCCAAAGCACATAGCGGTTGGTAGGCACAAAATCGATGCCGTCCTCAAACTCGTGAGCCGGCGTCTTGAAATCCGGATCCAGCCGAAAAATCTTCTCGGCAATAAACTTCGAGTACACCAGGTACCCGAGCGCCATGAAGCCAAGCCCCAGCGCCAATAGAATGACTGCACTCATGGACTGTCCCTTAGCAGGTTGGTTTTTGTATACGGGTTATATTTCGCAGACGACTGTCCGAGAGTCAACCTCGTTCCTGTGCGCCAGCGCTTACGCCGCAAGATCGGAAGAGAGCTAAAAGCCCACGCTGACGCCGAATACGGCGCCCTTATCGAGGGTGTGCGAGCCCCGGTGGTCAAAGTCGGCGCGATAATACCGATACCCGCCAAAGGCATAAGTCTGCGACGTCAGCTTGATGCGGGCCTCGGCCATGTACTCACGGCTATCCTCAAGGTCGCCGTGGGTCATGCCTTCGGGGGTATAAAAGCCACGGCCGCCAACCTTGAGCAGCGGTATCGGCGTCGGCACAAACAGCGAGCCGCCAATGCCCACGCCGCCGCCGTCACCGTAGTAGGTCGTCTGATAACGATAGCGGGCCCCCACCTCAACGTCCGCCACCGGCAGGGGCGGGGAAAACATCAGCGAGCCGGAGTAGATATCCGCATGGTGACCGCTGTCATCGGATGAAAAATACCCGGCCCCCGCGCGCACGCTCGGCAGAATGCCTTGGCTGGCCTGAACACCGTAGCCATCGGGATTGGCGCTGCCGGAGACACTCAGCGCCATGGCGCTTTGGCTGCCGGCCAGCAGCATGGTCGACGCCAGAAACGCTGTGGCTTTCAACACCGTCGCTTTCGTATACATCACGCTTGAATCCTGAAAAAGAAGGTCCCGAAAAAAAGTCCCGAGGAAAGGTCACGAAAAAGGGGCCGAGTGTTCGAACCGCTGCGCGCACTGCCCCGGCATGGCGTTTTGACGTGCGTCAAGAAAGACAGAGTTTGCTACCCCTGACGGCTGGCAAACTACCTCCCCCGGGTTACCTTTATGGTTAAGCAGACATTAAAACAACACCGAGCTGCCACTCACTATTCCATCGTGGCGTTGCGGCGCTGTCGATGCTTTCACCAGGGGATCTCATCATGTCCTACCGCACGTTAAGCATGCTGGCCGCTGCCGGCCTGCTGGTTTGCGCAACTGGCGCGTCTGCCGATGACCTTCAGCAGCGTGCCAATGAACAGTTCAGCCCGATACCTCAGACGCCGCCGGAAATCGACGGCAACGATACCACCGATGCTAAACGCTCGCTGGGCAAAATGCTGTTTTTCGAGCCACGCCTCTCATCCAGCCACCTGATCAGCTGCAACACCTGTCACAACGTGGGCATGGGCGGTCACGACTATCTGCCGGTCGCCATTGGTCACGGCTGGCAAAAAGGGCCACGCAACTCCCCCACCGTGTTCAACGCGGTATTCAACGCCGCCCAGTTCTGGGACGGGCGCGCGGCCGACCTGGCCGAACAGGCCAAGGGGCCGGTACAGGCCGGTGTGGAAATGAGCAGCACGCCCGAACGGGTCGAGGCCACACTCGGCAGCATGCCCGAATACGTCGAACGCTTCGGCCAGGCGTTTCCGGACAAGGACAGCCCGGTATCGTTTGACAACATGGCCACCGCCATTGAGGCCTACGAGTCGACCCTGATTACCCCGGACGCGCCGTTTGACAACTACCTCCGTGGCGATACCGACGCCCTCGACGACCGGCAAAAGCGCGGCCTGGCGCTTTTCATGGACAAGGGCTGCTCCTCCTGCCACGCGGGTACCAACGTCGGCGGTCAGGATTACTATCCGTTTGGCCTGGTCACGCGCCCGGGCGGCGACATACTGCCCAGCGGCGACAAGGGGCGTTTCTCGGTCACCGAAACCGCGTCCGACGAATACGTCTTTCGCGCGGCCCCGCTGCGTAACGTGGCGCTGACCGCGCCCTACTTCCATTCCGGCGCCATCTGGAACCTGGAAGAAGCAGTCTCGGTCATGGGCACGGCCCAGCTGGGCGCCGAACTCGCGGATGACGAAGTCAGCGATATTGCCGCCTTCCTGCATACGCTGACCGGCGAGGTGCCGGATATCGAATATCCCGAGCTTCCGCCCAGCACCGACAAGACACCGCGTCCGGATCCCATGACGCCCTAAAGCCAGCACTGGGGACACCTCACACCGGCCCGGCCTTGCTTACTGCCGGGCTTGCCATACCTGCATTCGGGCGGCCTGACGGCTGCCCGATTGTTTTTAGGCTCAATGTCGGTATTGGCAACGCAACACGGGTAACATTATGCTGTTTACCCTGCTGTTAGCCCCCTGCCCCGGAGCCCGCCATGTCTGACGATACAACCTCTCTGCTGCTATATCTCGGCGCTGCCTGGCTGGCGGGCAGTCTGATTGGTCTGGAGCGCAGCTTTCACGGGCGACCGGCGGGATTTCGCACCCATGCGCTGGTGTGCGCGGCTTCGGCGCTGCTGATGCTGGTTTCCACCCACCAGGCGCAGTGGCTGGATGCCAGCCTGCCGCTGTCATCGATCCGTACGGACCCGACCCGCATGGCCCAGGGGATCATGACCGGCATCGGCTTCCTCGGCGCGGGGGTTATCTTCAAGGAGGGGTTGACGGTACACGGCCTGACCACGGCCGCGTCCATCTGGATGACCTCGGTGCTCGGGCTTCTGTTCGGCGTCGGTTTCATTTTCCCCGCCGTTGTCGCCACCCTGGGCACGTTACTGACGCTCTCGCTGTTCCGCCGCGTTGAGGCGCTGATGCCGCGGGAGCTGTTTGCCCACCACGACCTCTGCTATCCCATCGACGCGGTGGCAGGCGAAGACCAGGTGCGCGAAATGATCAACCATTACGACTGCACCATTAAAACCATGAGCTACCGGCTCAGCGACAACGGCGCGCTATTCCACTACCAGATGATGCTGCAGACTCACGACCGGCGGAACATTGCCCGGCTGGCCGAGCACCTGCGCCAGTCCCGCAGCATCCTGGAATACCGCCTGGCACCTACCGGCGGCTGATCCCGACCGGCAACGTCCCATCAGGCATCGTCGGCGCCTTGCGACGCCTGGTTCCAGACCGGCGAGCCGTCTTTCAGCTTAACGCGATCACCGTTCGGCTTTTCGTCCAGGCGGGTGGTGTGCATACCGCCCTGATCACGCCACGACACCTTATAGCCGTCGGTTTCCTCGTGGGTATCGGTGACGGTCCGGCACTGTTCGCGGGTGACCGTACGCGTTTTGGGCTGCGACGCCGCCGCTTCGGCACGCTGGCGGTTTTCCACCCGTTCCTGAACTTCACGCCCCGCCAGGCCGCCGCCAATCGCGCCGGCCGCCGTGGCAATGTCCTTGCCGCTGCCGCCGCCGACCTGGTTACCCAGGAGTCCTCCCACGACCGCACCGGCCGCTGACCCCAGCAGCTTGTTGGGGTCGCTGCTTTGCGCCTGCTGCTGAGGCTGTTGCCTGACGGGCTCCTGAACCTGCACCTCTTCGCACTTTTCGCGCGGCGTCTCGACGGTGTGCGTCAGCGCCTCGACGTCAATAATATCGGCGTACTCGGGCTGATTCGGCTGGTCCTGAATTTGCCAGGCGCCCAGCGCCAAACCGCCCAGGCCCAGCAGGGCAAGCGTGGAACCCACAACAATGGACTTGCTCATCGACTGTCCTCCCGTCCAACAATCCGGCGTGTTTTGAAACTCTGCCGTGTTTTGAATTCTGGTCGTATCGTCACTCTCAAGGAGTGCACTTGACTCGGACCGGAGGATAACCAGGCTGCCCCTGCCGTTGAAGGCGACAGCGCAGGTTGCACGATATTTGTCGAAGCCGGGAAGGGGGCTCGCATCGGTAGGCGCTCAAGTGTAGCCTCGCTTTTCCGCATCCGGTACAATGCGCCCTCCCGCGATGGGCCCATAGCTCAGTTGGTTAGAGCAGAGAACTCATAATTCTTTGGTCGCTGGTTCAAGTCCGGCTGGGCCCACCATCGCGCCCCTGTTTATTACCCCCTTGTTTTTATTACGCCCTTTTTTTTTCATTTCCAGCTTTTCTTACCGGTTTTTACCTGCCTTACCTGCCTAATAATGGGTTGGCTGCCTCACTCGGCTTATTCCCCTCTCGTTTCTTCTATTTTGTCTTTCCGCGATGACACGTACCTCGATGCGACGCGACCCTCGCGCAGGCTTCCGCTTGCCAGCCGGCCGATTTCGGCGGTTTCCGGCCATATCCGCGACGGCATTGGCGACAGCGCCGACAAAATAGCCGCCGGGTACCGTTGAATACACTTTGTGACAGGTCCGGGGCATTTATGTATAGTGCGTGGCAATACTGTTTTACGTATTGCACGCCTTGTCTCGTTATGGTGATCGACAGCAGCCGAGCTGACTCGGTGTTTTCCGGGCCAGCCGGTTTGGGGTCGTGCCTTACCCGGGCGTGATTTCTTTTCACCAACCAGGCATGCCTATGGACGACAATCAAAACGTCAAAATCAAGGTACGCGGGCTCAGCAAGGTTTTTGGCAAGCATCCCGAAAAAGCGCTGGAGCTACGCAACCAGGGGATGAAACGCCCGGAAATACTCGAGCAGACCGGCCAGACGCTGGGGCTTTCCAACATCGACTTCGATGTCCACGAAGGCGAGCTGCTGGTGGTGATGGGGCTTTCCGGCTCGGGCAAATCCACCCTGATCCGCTGCCTTAACCGCCTGATCGACACCAGTGAAGGGGAAATCGTCATCGACGATGAAAACATCCCCGATCTGAGCGAAAAGGCGCTGCTGGAATGCCGCCGCCGGCATTTTTCCATGGTATTCCAGAACTTCGCCCTCTTCCCCCACCGTACTGTACAGAAAAACGCCGAGTTCGGTCTTGAAGTGCGTAACATCAGCAAGAGCGAACGCTTCAAGCTGGCGCGCAACTCCCTGGCTCAGGTTGGCCTGGACGGCTGGGAAGACGCCTATCCCAGCCAGCTGTCGGGCGGCATGCAGCAGCGCGTCGGCCTGGCACGGGCACTGGCCAACGATGCCAGCGTGCTGCTGATGGACGAGGCGTTCTCCGCGCTCGACCCGCTGATCCGCAAGGACATGCAGCAGGAGCTCATGCAGCTGCAGGCGGAAACCCAGAAAACCACGGTTTTCATTACCCACGACCTCGACGAAGCGCTCAACATCGGGGATCGCATCGTGCTGCTCAAGGATGGCGAAATCGTCCAGAACGGCACGCCCGAGGAGATTCTGACCAACCCCGCCGATGACTACGTGCGTCGTTTCATCGAGGGGGTCGACATGTCGCGCATCCTCACGGCGGAAAACGCCATGCGCCGCGTGCGCGAGACGGCCAGGGAAACCGACGGGCCGCGCACGGTGTTGCACAAGATGCGCGAAAACAGCATCGATTCCATTTATGTCATGGGTCGCAACCGCAAACTGCTCGGTCTACTGGAAGTGGATGCAGCCAGCCAGGCGATCGACCAGGGCGCTGATACGGTGCTGGACTACATGACTCAGGACTTCCGTCGCGTGAAGCCCGATGAGCCCATGCAGAACCTGTTTGCCATGTTCAGTGAAAAGGGCTTTCCCATTGCCGTGGAAGACGACGAAGAACGTCTTCTTGGCGTCGTGGTGAAGGGCGCCGTTCTGGATGAACTTGCACGGGCAGGAGACCAATAATGGATATCGTACGCATTCCCCTCGGGAGCTGGATCGAGGGCGGTCTTAACTGGCTGACCAGCGAATACTCGATCGTCACCCGCGGTATTTCCCGCGTTACGCAAACCGGCATCGACGGCCTCAATAACTCGCTGATGTGGCTGCCCGAATGGGCGCTGATGGCGATCATCGTCGCGCTCTGCTGGAAGGCCTCTTCTACCCGTCTGGCAATCGGTGCCGCCGCAGGGCTGGCATTGATCTGGAACATGGGCCTCTGGGATCCGATGATCGAGACGCTGACGCTGGTGGTGATTGCCACCCTGGTTGCCGTGGTCATCGCCCTGCCGGTGGGTATTGCCGCTGCGCTTTCCGAGCGACTCTACCGCGGCATCATGCCGGTACTCGACTTCATGCAGACCATGCCGGCGTTCGTCTATCTGATTCCGGCCATTCCGTTTTTCGGTATCGGCTCGGTGTCGGCCATCTTCGCCACGGTTATCTTTTCCATGCCGCCGGCGATTCGCTTTACCACCCTGGGTATCCGCCAGGTACCGAGCGACCTCATCGAGGCCGCCGATGCCTACGGCGCCACCCGGAGCCAGAAGCTGTTCAAGGTTCAGCTGCCGCTGTCGCTGCCGACGCTGATGGCGGGTATCAACCAGACCATCATGCTGGCGCTCTCCATGGTCGTCATCGCGGCCATGATCGGCGCCGACGGCCTGGGCAGTGAAGTCTGGCGCGCTATCCAGCGCCTGCGCCCGGGTGACGGCTTCGAGGCCGGTATCGCCGTGGTCATTCTGGCCATGCTGCTGGACCGACTGACCCAGTCACTGCGCGGCTCGCGCAGCTAGGCACGCCCTTTTCGGCGTGTCGTCAGGACACCGCCGGATCAAGCCCGCCTTGATCCGCGGTGGTTTCATTACCACGCTGTACTGGTGTTAGGCTGTACTCGCACGCAGGACAATGACAGTACAAGTTGTACTTCAGTCTGCCGCATGATGCTGGTACACGCCCCTCCGGCGGCACCTCGCCGGTCACATACAGCTATCAATACGTGCGCTTTATATTCCCGGACAGCTTTGTATTTCCGGGCAACAGGGCGCACGTCACTTCCCAAGGGAGCCAAGACACCATGACAACATCTGTGCTGACCCACCGTATCCGCACCGCTTCAGTGGCCCTGCTGGCCAGCGCCGGCCTGGCAACAGGCGGCACCGCCGTCGCTGCCGACAAGGGCACGGTCAACCTGTCCTACGTTGAGTGGGCATCCGCCGTGGCCTCCACCGAAGTCGTGAAGGCCGTGCTGGAAGACGCCGGCTATGACGTCAAGACCACGTCGCTGTCCGCCGCTGCCATGTGGCAGTCGGTCGCCACCGGCGATACCGACGCCTTCACCGCCGGCTGGCTACCCGTTACCCACGAGGACTACTACGCCAAGCTCAAGGATGACCTGGTCGACGTTGGCATTAACCTCGAGGGTGCCGGACTCGGCATGGTAGTTCCCGAATACAGCGACGTTGATTCCATCGCCGACATGAACGACAACGTCGACAGCTTCGACGGCAAGATCACCGGTATCGATCCGGGCGCCGGCGTCATGCGCCTGACCGAAAAGACCATCGAGGAATACGACCTCGACTATGATCTGGTCAGCGGCAGCGGTGCCACCATGACGGCAGCCCTCCAGAGCGCTATCAAAAACAACGAGGATATCGCCATTACCGGCTGGACGCCGCACTGGATGCTCGCTCGCTGGGACCTCAAGTTCCTCGACGACCCGAAAGGCACCTACGGTAGCGCCGAGCAGCTCCACACCATCGCCCGCCAGGGGCTGAAGGACGACATGCCCGGCGCCTACGCGATTCTCGACAACTTCAAGTGGTCACCGGACGACATGAACGCCGTCATGCTGATGCAGGAAGAAGGCGATGATCCTGCAGCAGCCGCTGAAGAGTGGGTTGATGAGCATCCGGACATGGTCAACGAGTGGATTGACGGCTAAGCGACCAAGCGGTCGTCACGCCTGCATGATGCTGGTACCTATTCATCCGGCGATTCTATCGCCGGATGAATACAACCATTAATACGTGCGCCTTATACGCCAGGACAACCTTTATTTTCAGGCAACAGGGTGCGCGTCACTTGACAAGGGAGCCAAGACACCATGACAACATCTGTACTGACCCATCGTATCCGTACCGCTTCAGTAGCGCTGCTGGCCGGCGTCGGCCTGGCAACAGGCGGCAGCGCCATCGCCGCCGACAAGGGCACGGTCAACCTGTCCTACGTTGAATGGGCATCCACCGTTGCTTCCACTGAAGTCATGAAAGCCGTGCTGGAAGACGCCGGCTATGACGTCAAGACCTCGTCGCTGACGGCGGCTGCCATGTGGCAATCAGTCGCTACCGGCGACACCGATGCCTTCCTCGCCGGCTGGCTGCCCGTCACCCACGAAGATTACTACGCCAAGCTCAAGGATGACGTGGTCGACGTGGGCGTAAGCCTTGAGGGCGCCAAACTGGGTATGGTGGTTCCCGAATACAGCGATGTTGACTCCATCGCCGATATGAACGATCACGTCGACAGCTTCGACGGCAAGATCACCGGTATCGATCCGGGCGCCGGCGTCATGCGCCTGACCGGCAAAACCGTCGAGGAATACGACCTCGACTATGATCTGGTCAGCGGTAGCGGTGCCACCATGACCGCTGCCCTCAAGACCGCCATCGACAACAACGAGGATATCGCCGTCACCGGCTGGACGCCGCACTGGATGCTCGCTCGCTGGGACCTCAAGTTCCTCGACGATCCGAAGGAAACCTACGGCGGGGCCGAGCAGATCCACACCATTGCACGCCAGGGACTGAAAGACGACCTGCCCGGCGCCTATGCCATTCTGGAAAACTTTGAATGGTCATCAGACGACATGAACGCCGTCATGCTGATGCAGGAAGAAGGCGATGATCCCTCGGCAGCCGCTGAAAAGTGGGTTGACGAGCACCCGGACATGGTCAACGAGTGGATTGACGGCTAAGCGACCACCCGGTCGTCCTTCCCGGACGATACTTTTGCTTACCAGGCCACGCCATGCAGCGTGGCCTTTTTAAGCACAACACGTCTCGGCAAGCAAATCAGGGAGATTAGTATGTTTCAGCACATCATGGTGCCGGTGGACCTTGCGCACATGGACACACTGGAACCGGCGTTGGGAGTCGTCGCCGACATGGCGCGCCACTACGACGCCAACATTACCTACGTGGGCATTACCACCGGCACGCCAAGCAGCGTGGCGCGTACGCCCGGCGAGTATGAGCAGAAACTCGAAGCCTTTGCCCAGCAGCGCCATTCGGTGCACGGCCGCCCGGTAACGGCAAAGGTCTATCAGTCACCCGATCCGATCGCCAACATGGATGATCTGCTGGTGGACGCCGTGGATGACACCAATGCCGACCTTGTCATCATGGCCACCCACCTGCCCAGGTCACTCGATGCCATTATTCCCGCCAATGGCGACAAGGTAGCGGCACGCACCAGCAGCTCGATCTTTCTGGTACGCGCCCCGCAGGACAAATAACTTCCCTACGTCGTTAACTGCAGGAGAGATAGCTCATGGCTAATGACGATACGCACCAGGCACCGCCGGAAGACGGTGGCCAGGGCATACCGGCGCCTTCGGGGGCCGCCAACCTGATCGACACGGATTACGTGATCGGTCAGGACAACATCAAGTCGAGCAAATTCGGTATCGACTTTGACCTGCACGGCAAGGTTTTTACCTTTTCCGCGCTGGTCATTCTGATTTTTGTGGTACTCACCCTGGCACTGCCCGACCAGATGGGCCCGCTGTTTGCCGGCGCCAAGGGCTGGCTGACCAATAACCTCAGCTGGGTATTTCTGCTGGCCGCCAATATTTTCGTGATACTCACCGTGGCGCTGATTTTCACGCCATTGGGCAAGGTCCGCCTGGGCGGCGCCGACGCCAAACCCGACTTCAGCTACGCCGGCTGGTTCGCCATGCTGTTTGCGGCGGGCATGGGCATCGGCCTGATGTTCTACGGCGTTTCCGAGCCGATGACGCACTTTGGCACATCGGTCAACGGCGGCTCCTGGGCACCGCTGGCCGGCGCCGAAGGTGACACCGACGGCGCCATTCGGCTGAGCATGGCTTCCACCATCTATCACTGGGGCCTGCATCCCTGGGGTACCTACGCCGTAGTGGCTCTGGCACTGGCGCTGTTCTCGTACAACAAGGGCCTGCCGCTGACCATGCGCTCGATCTTCTACCCCGTGCTGGGCGAGCGTATCTGGGGCTGGCCGGGTCACGTCATCGACATCCTCGCGGTGTTTGCCACGCTGTTCGGTCTGGCAACCTCGCTGGGGCTGGGCGCGACCCAGGCATCGGCAGGGCTTGAGTACCTGTTCGGCATTCCCAACAACAACGTCACCATGGTGCTGCTGATTCTGGGCATTACCATTGTGGCGCTGGGCTCCGTGGTCGCCGGCGTGGACAAGGGCGTGCAGCGTCTTTCACAGCTCAACATGACGCTGGCCTTCCTGCTGCTGTTCTTTGTCATCGGCGTAGGCCCAACTCTGGCTATTGCTACCGGGTTTTTCGATAACCTGCTGGCCTACTTCCAGGAATTGCCGGCGCTCTCCATGCCGTTCGGCCGTGACGACTCCAACTTCGTCGGCGGCTGGACCGCTTTCTACTGGGCCTGGTGGATTTCCTGGTCGCCGTTCGTGGGCATGTTTATCGCCCGGGTGAGCCGCGGCCGCAGCGTGCGTGAGTTCCTGATCGCCGTACTGCTGGTGCCGATGCTGGTATCCGTACTCTGGATGACCGCTTTCGGCAGCACCGCCATTGACCAGCTGCTCGCCGGTTTTGAAGGTGCCAGGGATGCTGCCAACGAGCTTCAGCTGTTCGAAATGCTGGGTCAGCTGCCGCTCTCTGCCGTTACATCCTTTGTAGGTATCGTGCTGGTGCTGGTGTTCTTCATCACCTCGTCGGATTCCGGCTCGCTGGTAATCGACTCCATCACCGCCGGCGGCAAGGTCGACGCGCCCAAACCGCAGCGCATTTTCTGGGCGCTGATCGAGGGCTTCATCGCCATTGCCCTGCTGCTGGGCGGCGGTCTCGAAGCGCTGCAGGCGGCGGTACTCACCACCGGCCTGCCGTTTGCTCTGATCCTGCTGGTCGGGTGCTACTCGATCGTCAAGGGACTGATGAGCGAACCGCGCGGCTAAACGGTAGCCACCGTCAGCCGTTGACTATTGGGGCAGCCTGCGGGCTGCCCTTTTTCATGGCCGAACGGTAGCGTTACGGGCGCGGCGGTATCAGCACCACAGAGCGCCCAGCGGGGTTTGCGGATGGTAGTGGCTGGCCACCTGCGCCTGCAGCAGCTCGGCCGTAGCCAGCGCGTCGACCAGCGCATGGTGTCCCTGGTAGGCGGGCAGACCATAGCGGGCGCGGCTGGCATTGAGCCGGATGGAGACCGGCGGACGCCCCAGCCAGCGGCGGAAACGCGCCCACAGGCTCTGCCGATAGCGCCGCGCTTCTATCGACATGGTATCGATCATGGGGAACAGCACGCCCTCGCCGCGGCGCACGCGAACCGCAGCGTCGAGAAAGGGGCGCTCAATGTTGCGAAAGTGCACCACCACAATGCGCCCGGCCAGCAGCGGTAGCAGCTCGTCGATCACGCTATCGAAGTCCGGCGCGCCGGCAATTTCGGAATGGGTAATGTGGTGGTAGGCAATGGACGTGCCGGACAGCGGCCGCGACGGTTTGACCACCCAGTAGCGCCGCCGGGCCGGGGTAATACGCCCCAGCGTGAATGGCACCATACCCACGCTGACAATCGCGTGGCGACGCTCGTCCAGGCCGGTGGTTTCCATATCCAGCGCCACCATCGGCACTTCGTCTATCGGCGTCTCGGCAGCCGGAGCCGGCGTGGCAAAAAAATCCCGTACGGCGCTGCTCCGGGCACGGGCCGCGCGGTCACCCAGGTAGGCGCCCCAGTCGGCCTGAACCACCTTGTGCCGTGGCCGGATGCCGCGCATCAGGAGCGCTCCCGATGCCCTGACGATGACGGATTGGCAGACGGCTGCGGATAGCGGAATTTGAGAAATTTCTGCGCATTGCTGAGGACCTGGAAAGCGTCCTTGAGGGTATGGCGCTCGCTGCTTTCGACGTTTTCCGGTTCGATGTTGTTGTCCGGCGTACGGTTCTTTTCGATATCGATGGCCTGGTGGCGCAGGCGCGACATACACAGGAACTCGAAGGCATAGCGCAGTTTGTCGCTGACGCCGGATCCCAGCACCCGGGTCTGATGAATGGCATCCAGCCGCTCAAAGGTGTTCTGGGCCTTGGAGCCGCAGGCCAGGGCGTGAATGCGGATCACATCGACCATGGGCGCCGTGCCCCGGCGCTTGAGGTTGATGGAATTATTGTGCTTGCCGTCCTTTTCCATGACGAAGGTGCGGAAAAACCCCAGCGGCGGCGTACGGTTGAGCGCATTGCGCGCCATGGCGGCAAGGAAGCGCGGCGAATGCGGCGCCTGCCCGGCGACCAGATCCTGCAGCTGCTCCACCAGCCCGGCTTCGCCGAAGGCGCTGTCGAGGTCGAAGAAAATCGAACTGTGCAGCAGGGTTTCGGGGGTGGGATGGGTCATCCAGTCGCGGAAATAGCCTTTCCACACCCGCAGCGGCTGGCGCCAGCGGGGGTTGGTGGCCATGATATCGCCCTTGCAGTAGGTATAGCCGCAGGCATCCAGCCCGTCGGTGACAAAGACCGCCAGGCGACGGAAATAGTCGTCGTGCTGCGCCGGGTCAAAGGTATCGTCGAGCACCAGGGCGTTGTCCTGATCGGTGACGATGCTTTGCTCGTTGCGCGCCATGGAACCGTTGACCATGAAGGCATAGGAAACCGGCGGCGGCCCCAGCGACTCTTCGGCCAGCTCGCACAGCCGGCGGACAAAGCTGCGCCCGATGGTCGACAGCGCGCTGCCGACCATCTGCGAGTTGGCGCCTTCCTGCACCATGCGCGAAAAGGCCGCGCGCACGTCGGGTGCCAGCCGCGCCAGGCCTTCAACGCTCAGGCGGCTGAAGATATTGCTCACCAGATAGAGCCCGCTGTGGGTCTCGTAGCGAATAATATCCGACAGGTGAACAATGCCCATGGGCCGCTGGCGATACAGCACCGGCAAATGGTGAACATTGTTGCGCAGCATGGTCAGCATCGCTTCGTAGATGGAGACATCCGCCTGCACGCTGAGCAGCGCCGGCGAAATCACTTCGCCGACCGGCGTCTGGGCGGATAATCCGCGGCCCACGATGCGGGTGCGAAAATCGCTGTTGGTCATGATGCCGTGAATCCGGCGATGGCGCCCCTGGTCGTCGCGGAAACGGCGCGCATCCTGGGCGCTGCATTCGCGTGTGACCAGCAGCGCCGAGGCCTGGTCGTCGCTCATGCGCAGGGCGGCATCCTGAACGCTGATATCCACATCCACCATCACCGGCGCGCGGGACAGCAGGCGGCGAATCCGGGTAATCATCATGTCGTTGGACTGCCGCTGGTCTCTGGCCGCCGTTTCCAGACGCGGACGCTCCAACTCGACAAAGTCGGCAAAGTGCTCGTCCTGTTCGCAGAGCTGAATAAACATCGCGTCGGAAATGAAGTAGATCAGGGTGTCTTCGATCGCCCTGGCGGGAAACCGCACCTTGTGGTCGCGCAGCAGGTTGAAGTGGCCGAAAATATCCCCTTCGCCCAGGCAGTTGTGCAGATCCCCCTGACGGCGGTAGACCTCGACCGCCCCGCTGCGGATGTAGCAAAGCTCGCGCGCCTCTTCATTGAGCCGCAACACATCGCTGCCGGCCTTGAAGTAGCGCACTTCCACCTGCCCGGCCACCTCGTCCAGCAGCGCGTCGCTCAACGCATTGAACGGCGGAAACTGACTCATGTGCTGGCGGAGTTCCATTATATCGGCGTCCATGCGGCCCCCTGAAACCTGGTCGAAACAGTGTAAGGTACTATTTTGCAGTGGCCCGGCTATACCGGTAAAGCCTTGATGTTTTACTCACAAAAAATCCCGGCGCATCGGCACCGGGATTTTTCGCAAGGCTGCCGGGGCGGATCGGATTCCCGCCGTTCGAGGCAGCGACTTGTGCTGGCCGACCGCTCTCAGGCGGTCAGTCATTGTCTACTGTCGGGATCTCAGGACTGGCCCTTGTCACCGGCCATTTTCTGAACACGCTGCATCATTTCGGGATCCTGCTGGATCGCCTGACCGATAGCGTTGAAGGTATCCACGTCCAGGCCGCTGTTCTCAACGATCTGAATCATTTTCTCGTTGGCCTCGGCGCGCACGTCCTGCTGGGCTTCTTCGCCTTCAGCGGATTGCAGACGCTGGGTATACTCCTGAGAGACGACGGCAATTTCCTGCGACGCATCGGCAAACTGCTGAAGCTGGGAATCGCTGAAATCCTGAGCCGGCGCTTCGGCGCTGGGCGACGGGGCCTGTGCTGCATCGTCTGTGGTTTGCTGGGCCTGGGCAGCGCCTGCCATCAGGCCGGTAGCAAGTAGCGCAGCAGAGAACAGGGCGGTAAAGCGTGGCATGAATCGAACCTCATGGGATATTGTGAGTGTGCTCATGGGACGCTGGCATTTACCGCAGGTTCCTGATTTAATGTTTCAAAATGTAACTGACGCGGCAACCCATGTCGGCCGGCGCGTGCCGGCACCCGGCTAATCCGCGCCCTGTCCGGCCACCGGACCTTTCAACACCAGACTTTCCCGTACACGACCAGACACAAAGGCATTATTCACCATGACCCAGCATCATTGCGCTCGTGTTGATCACCACTGCAATCGGTGCGATACGCCCGTACCGTTTGATTTCACCATGGCGTTCCAGCCCATCGTCAACGTCAACCGGCATACCACCGTGTACCACGAGGCTCTGGTACGCGGCCCGAACGGTGAATCCGCCGGTAGCATCCTCCACGGCGTGACCGATGAGTTGATGTACCGCTTTGACCAGGCGTGTCGCATCAAGGCCATCGAGCTTGCCAGCCGGCTGGGCATGCAGGAGCCGCTGTCCATCAACTTCATGCCCAACGCGGTCTATGAACCGGAGGCGTGCATCAAGGCAACGCTGGAAACGTCCCGGCGCGTGGGCTGGCCCACCGAACGGCTCAATTTTGAAATTACCGAGACCGAGCGAGTCCAGGATCGCGCCCACATGCGGAGCATCATTGATAGCTACCGCGCCATGGGATTTACCACCTCGCTGGATGATTTCGGCAGTGGCTATGCCAACCTGGACCTGCTCACCGAGCTGCGTCCGGATACGCTCAAGGTGGACCGCCAGCTGGTGATGGGCTGCGATACCGACACTCGCCGCCAGGCGCTGCTGCGCGGCATTGCCACCCTGGCCGAAAGCCTCGACGTGGCGCTGGTGGCCGAGGGAGTCGAAACCCGGGAAGAGTCCCGCTGCCTGGTTGATCTCGGCATGCCGGTCCAGCAGGGTTTCTACTATGCGCGCCCGGCCTTTGAGGCCATTGCCGATATTGCCCCCGAGAAGTTTGCCTGACGGTCCGGGCAAGCGGAACGCTGGTCAGGCGACGTGCGTTCAACCGTCGTCCAGACGCTCGAGATAGCGGGTGCCGCCCAGGTTACTCACCTGCCGGCGAATCCAGCGGCTGCGCTGAGCCACCGCGGGCGACGGCGTGGCGGCGCTGCGGGTCCGCGGGGCGGGGAGAATCGCCGCCAGCCGGCTTGCCTGGCGGGCATTAAGCTCGCTCGCCGGCACGCCGAAGTAGTGCTGCGAAGCGGCTTCGAGGCCGAACACCCCGCGATCCCATTCGGCCACGTTGAGATAGACTTCGAGTATGCGTTCCTTGCCCCAAAGCAGCTCGATCAGCAGGGTAAACCACGCCTCGAGCCCCTTGCGCAGCCAGCTGCGGCCGCTCCACAGGAACACATTCTTGGCGGTCTGCTGGCTAAGCGTGCTGGCACCGCGCAGACCACCGCCGTCGAGGCGAGTGGCCAGCGCGCGGCGAATTTCCACCAGGTCAAAACCGTGGTGATCGGGAAACCGCTGATCCTCGGCGGCCAACACCGCAATTTTAGCGGTATCGGCCAGCGCCTCCCGGCTGCGCCATCGGTAGTCCAGGCGCATCGGCGAACTTTCCACCCAGCTTTGCACCTTGCGCTCGACCATGACCATCGAGCCCGGCAGCGGCACGACGCGAAACAGCAGCACCAGCGCCACGGACAGCAGGATAAAGGCCACGGCCAGGCGCGCCAGCAGCCGCACCAGACGCTGCCCCAAAGCACCCGCCGCCAGGCGCAAGCGACCGTGACGGCGGGACTTCGCTTGCGGCCGGGTAGCCGACCCACGGCGCTTGCTGCTCTCTTTACCGGCGCGGGCGGGCGCGGTTTGTTGGCGGCGTTTACTTATACAAGTGCTCGGCGTGGTAGCGCAGGTGGTCTTCAATGAAGGAGGCAATGAAGAAGTAGCTGTGATCATAGCCCGGCTGGCGACGCAGCGTCAGCGGATGATCGTGGGCCTCGCACACCGCCTCCAGATGCCCGGGCTTGAGCTGTTCGTCAAGGAAGTTGTCGGCCTCGCCCTGATCGATGAACAGCCGCTGGCGGGACGCGCCGTTGGCGACCAGCTCGCAGGCGTCGTAAGGGCGCCAGCGCGACTTGTCCTCGCCCAGGTAGTGACGAAAGGCGTTCTGCCCCCAGGGGCACTCCATGGGATTCACCACGGGGGAAAAGGCCGATACCGAGCGGAAACGGCCGGGATGACGCAGCGCCAGCATCAGCGCGCCGTGCCCTCCCATGGAATGACCGCTGATGGATTCGCGGCCGTTGACCGGGAAGTGCAGCCGGACGACCGAAGGCAGCTCTTCCACAATGTAGTCGTACATGCGGTAGTGCGCCTTCCACGGCGCCTGGGTGGCGTTGACGTAGAAGCCGGCGCCCGACCCCAGATCAAAGCTGTCGTGCTCACCTGGCACATTGGTGCCCCGGGGGCTGGTATCCGGGCAGATAATCGCCACGCCCAGCTCGGCGGCCAGACGCTGGGCCCCGGCCTTCTGCATGAAGTTTTCGTCGTTGCAGGTCAGCCCCGACAGCCACCACAGCAGCGGCACCCGACTGTCCTCGGCCTGGGGTGGCAGGTAGACGGCAAAAATCATGTCGCAGTCCAGCGCCCGCGAATAATGCCGATAGCGCTGATGCCGGCCGCCAAAGCTGCGGTTTTCCGACACTAACTCCAGGGTTTCACTCATGCTCATGGCAGGCTCCCGTTAATACCCGCGCATTGGCGCGCAAGGCGCGGCCCAGGGCCGCGCAGATGGAACTGACGTCTATATTCGGGCGGTGGGTCAGCCACACTCCCCGATCACCGCGCCGTTACGATCAATAGTGCAGTACGGTACGAATACTCTCGCCGGCGTGCAGCAGGTCGAGGGCGTCGTTGATCTTCTCGAACGGCTTGTCGTGGGTAATGAAGTCGTCGATGTTGATCTCGCCTTTCATGTACTGGTCAACATAGCCCGGCAACTCGGTACGCCCTTTCACGCCGCCGAACGCCGAGCCTTTCCAGACCCGTCCGGTGACCAGCTGAAACGGCCGCGTGGCGATTTCCTCGCCGGCGCCGGCCACACCGATGATGATCGATTCGCCCCAGCCCTTGTGGCAGCATTCAAGCGCCGAGCGCATGACGTTGACGTTGCCGATGCACTCGAACGAGTAGTCCACGCCGCCGTCGGTCAGGTCGACAATCACTTCCTGAATCGAACCGCTGTAATCATTGGGGTTGACGCAATCGGTGGCGCCGAACTGCTCGGCCAGCTTGAATTTCTCCGGGTTGACGTCGATGGCAATGATGCGGCTGGCCTTGGCCATCAGCGCGCCCTGGATCACCGCCAGACCGATGGCGCCAAGGCCGAACACCGCCACGGTGGCGCCGGGCTCGACCTTGGCGGTATTCATCACCGCGCCGATACCGGTAGTCACGCCGCAGCCCAGCAGGCAGATCTTGTCCATCGGCGCTTCCTTCGACACCACTGCCAGCGATACTTCCGGCAGCACGGTGTATTCGCTGAAGGTAGAGCAGCCCATGTAGTGGTGCAGCTTTTGGCCGTCCAGCGAAAAGCGCGAGGTGCCGTCGGGCATGACGCCCTTGCCCTGTGTCGCCCGAACGCTACTGCACATGTTGGTCTTGCCCGACAGGCAGAATTTGCACTGGCCGCACTCGGCGGTGTAGAGCGGAATAACGTGGTCGCCGGGCTTCACGCTGCTCACGCCCGGGCCGACTTCCTCGACGACGCCCGCGCCCTCGTGGCCCAGCACGGCGGGGAAGTTGCCTTCCGGATCGGCGCCGGAAAGCGTATAGGCGTCGGTGTGGCACACGCTGGTGGCGACCAGGCGCACCAGCACCTCGCCCTGTTTGGGGCCTTCGACGTCAATCTCGGTAATTTCCAGCGGTTTGCCGGCTTCCCATGCCACCGCAGCACGCGATTTCATTAATACTCTCCTCGTTGTCAGCATGGCGGTGCGCCGATAGCGTCGGCACACGCCTTTGATTATGTGTTCGGTGGACAGATTACCGCATTTGGCCGGCGTTTGGGTGCCTGTCCGGCCGTTCTGCGACTTAACACTCGATGGCGTTGACGGCCAGCCCGCCCTTCGAGGTTTCCTTGTATTTTTCCTGCATGTCGCGGCCGGTATCGCGCATGGTGCGAATTACCTTGTCCAGCGAGATAAAGTGCTCGCCATCGCCGTGGAGCGCCATGCGCGCGGCGTTGATGGCCTTGACCGAGGCAATCGCGTTGCGCTCGATACAGGGCACCTGCACCAGCCCGCCGACCGGGTCGCAGGTCAGCCCCAGGTTGTGCTCCAGGCCAATTTCGGCGGCATTTTCCACCTGGTCGACGTTGCCGCCGAGTACCTCCGCCAGGCCGGCCGCCGCCATGGCGCAGGCCGACCCTACCTCGCCCTGGCAGCCGACTTCGGCGCCCGAGATCGAGGCGTTTTCCTTGCAGAGTATGCCGATGGCGCCGGCGGTGAGCAGAAAGTTGACCACGTCGTCATCGCTGGCTTCGGGCTCAAACTTGAGATAATACGCCAGCACCGCCGGGACAATGCCCGCCGCGCCGTTGGTGGGCGCGGTTACCATGCGCCGCCCCGCCGCGTTTTCCTCGTTGACCGCCAGCGCAAAGAGGTTGACCCAGTCCATCAGCGAAAACGTGCTCACGATCAGTCCCGGATCCTGCGGCTGCTCGAGCTGCTGATGCAGCTGGTGCGCTCGGCGGCGCACATTCAGCCCGCCGGGTAGGTTGCCGTCGGCCTCCAGCCCCTTGTCGATGCTGTCGCGCATGGCGGACCAGATTTGCAAAAGCGACTCGCGGATGTCCGACTCGCTGCGCCAGGTGAGCTCGTTGGCCATCATCAGCTGGCTGATGGACATTTCATGACGCCGGCACAGCGTCAGCAGCTCAACGGCGCTGGTAAACGCATGCGGCAGCGCGGTGGTATCTTCATCGCAGCCGCCGCGATCGGCGGTCGCCTGATCCACGTAAAACCCGCCGCCCAGCGAATAGTAGGTGTTGGCGGCGACCTGACGCTCGCCGCTCCAGGCCACCAACTGCATGGCATTGGGGTGAAACGGCAGGCAGCTGTCGTCCCAGCGGATATCGTCCCGGCGTGAAAAGGCGAGTGCCTGGCCGTGGGGCAGCGTCAGCGGCTCGCCGCTTTCCAGCGCTTCCAGCCGGGCATCAATGCTGTCGGGATCAATCGTTTCGGGGCTTTCTCCGGCCAGCCCCATGATCACCGCACTATCGGTCCCGTGGCCCCGTCCGGTCGCGGCCAGCGAGCCGCGCAGCGTCACTTCCACGCGGTCCACGCCGGCATCGGTCAGGGCATGAGAAAACTCCTGAGCTGCGCGCATCGGGCCCACGGTATGCGAGCTTGACGGGCCAATCCCGATACGAAACAGGTCAAATACGCTAATCGCCATTTGTCCCCTCATGAGTTGCAGATGAGTATCACTGTCATGTTGTCGTGCACAACGCAGCATAACGCGATAGTATGACATTCATAGACGAATGTTTAACTTCCGGCCGCAACGTCTCCAGCGGTCACGCGATCCAGGACGCCACATGCCATCTCCTTCTTCCTCTTCTGCCGGCTCCGGTGCGCTCGTACTGCGCACACTGGTTTATTTTATCGTTACCGGGGCGATTGCCCAAATCGCTCTGCTGGAGGCCCGCTATTTGCCCGAGCTCCGCTTTTCAGAGCTGGGCCTGACCGAGCTGACCCAGTCGCTGGTGCTGGCCAGCGGCTGCGCCATCCTGCTGTATGTCCGCCAGGTGCTCAAGGTCTGGCCTTACGTCACCCTGCTGCTGCTGGCTTTTCTCGCCGCTTCGCTGATTCGCGAGCAGGATGCGCTGCTGGATCATTACGCCGGCCGGCACGTATGGAAAGTGCTGGTTGCCCTTGTCGTGCTGCCGAGCATTACCTGGGTACTGGTTCACCGGCGCCGTTTCAGCGCCGAAATGGCCGAATACAGCGGGAGTTTTTCGCTGGGACTGTTCAGTGCCGGCCTGCTGACGACCTATGCGTTTTCGCGGCTGTACGGGCGCAAGATATTCTGGCAGGCGGTCATGGGCGACGGCTACATGGGCAGTGTCAAAAGCATGGCCGAA
The DNA here is from genome assembly GCF_000334215.1 of Vreelandella jeotgali Hwa. Taxonomy (GTDB): domain Bacteria; phylum Pseudomonadota; class Gammaproteobacteria; order Pseudomonadales; family Halomonadaceae; genus Vreelandella; species Vreelandella jeotgali. The sequence goes on from NZ_AMQY01000023.1 coordinate 101,419, forward strand.
GAAGTTGTCGAGCTGTTGGGCTACAGCCTGATCCTGTTTGCCATGATCGAACTGCTACTGCTGGCTCGGCGCCTTCATCGCGACCGCCAGCAGGCCGCCATGCCCGGCTGACCGGGCTCATTTGCTCCTTAAAACGTAAAGCCCGCCGGTGCATGCACCGGCGGGCTTTTTACAGGGCACGCTGCGCGACGCGCTGTGCAGCGTGAGAAACCGACTCGTGTGGGAAACCTACTCGTCGAGGAAGGAACGCAGCGGTTCGGAGCGGCTGGGGTGGCGCAGCTTGCGGAGCGCCTTGGCCTCGATCTGACGGATACGCTCCCGCGTTACGTCAAACTGTTTGCCCACCTCTTCCAGCGTATGGTCGGTGTTCATGTCGATGCCGAAGCGCATGCGCAGCACCTTGGCTTCGCGCGCGGTCAGGCCGCCCAGCACGTTGCGCGTTGACTCGACCAGACCCTCGCCCGTCGCCAGGTCAATGGGCAGCAGCATGGTGCTGTCCTCGATGAAATCGCCCAGGTGCGAGTCGTCGTCGTCACCGATGGGCGTCTCCATGGAGATCGGCTCCTTGGCGATCTTGAGCACCTTGCGCACCTTGTCCTCGGGCATTTCCAGGCGCTCGCCCAGCTCTTCCGGCGTGGGTTCGCGGCCCATTTCCTGCAGCATTTGGCGCGAGACGCGATTCAGCTTGTTGATGGTCTCGATCATGTGCACCGGGATACGGATGGTGCGCGCCTGGTCGGCGATCGAGCGGGTAATCGCCTGACGAATCCACCAGGTCGCGTAGGTCGAGAACTTGTAGCCGCGGCGGTATTCGAACTTGTCGACCGCTTTCATCAGGCCGATGTTGCCTTCCTGAATCAGGTCCAGAAACTGCAGCCCGCGGTTGGTGTACTTCTTGGCAATGGAAATCACCAGCCGCAGGTTGGCCTCGATCATTTCCTTTTTCGCCCGGCGCGCTCTGGCTTCGCCGATGGACATCTGGCGGTTGACTTCCTTGAGCTCGCCAACGCTCAGGCGCACCATGTTTTCTTCAAAGGCAATCTTGCGCTGGGAGCGAGCGATATCCGCGCGCAGCGGCTCCAGCCGATCGGCGTAGCGCGGCGAGGCTTGCTGAAATTCGCTCAGCCAGTCCTTGCGCGACTCGTTGCCCGGGAACGACTTGATAAAGGTCTTGCGCGGCACTTTGGCTTTTTTCACACACAGCTGCATGATGGTCTTTTCATGGGCACGCACCTGCTCGATGCTGACGCGCACCTGCCCCACCAGACGCTCAAAGTGCTTGGGCACCAGCTTGATCGGCGAAAACAGCTCGGCGAGCCGCGCCTGACGGGCCCTGAGCTCGTCACTGCCGGCACCGTATTGCTCGAACGCAGCCTCGACTTCGGCGTTGACTTCACGGATTTGCTCGAACCGGGCGCGAGCCTCTTCCTGGTCGGGGCCGCCTTCGCTGGCTTCCTCTTCTTCGTCTTCGGCGTCGGGATCATCGGGCACGGGCTCGGGCTCTTCGGCCTCGGCGACGTCGGGAATACCGCCGTCGGGGTCGATAAAGCCGGAGAAAATGTCCGAGAGCCGCCCCGGAGCTTCTTCGTCCTGGGTCGCATCGTAGGCTTCAAGTACCGATGCCACCGCCCCGGGCAGATACGCCAGCGACGACATCACGCCGCGCGTGCCTTCCTCGATGCGCTTGGCAATCTTGATTTCGCCTTCCCGGGTCAGCAGCTCGACCGTACCCATTTCGCGCATGTACATGCGCACCGGGTCGGTGGTACGCCCGACATCGCTTTCCACCGCGGCCAGGGCGGCGACGGCTTCCTCGGCGGCCGACTCGTCCGTGGACTGGTCCGACATCATCAAGGTATCTTCATCGGGCGCGATCTCGACAACGCTGATACCCATGTCGTTGATCATGCCGATGATGTCTTCTACCTGCTCGGGATCGGCAATATCCTCGGGCAGATGGTCGTTGACCTCGGCATGGGTAAGGTAGCCCTGCTCCTTACCCCGCGCGATCAACTCCTTCAGACGTGACTGCTGCTGCGCATTTCCAGCCATAGAAAACCTATCTCGACGAAGAAGAATGAAGCACCTGACGCGCAAGCGACGTAGCCAAAGCGCCCGGAAAGCCGAACAGTATAGCGTTGGCCCCGGTCACGTTTCCAGCGTAGCCTGTTTGCGCGGTCACTGCGGTGTGTTAGCTTGTTTGGTTGGGCCGGCGTCCCGCGTTTGTTGCCTAGATGGTGTTGAAGACGACAAAGTTCAACCCTGCCTCCTGCTTTCCGGCCCCGGCGGAATCACTGCCCCACGGCATGATCGCCTGTCAGCGGCCGGCCGCCAGTTCCATGACCAGGCTGGCCAACCGCTGCTTCTGTGATTTGTCCAGTTTCTCGCCGGCCTGCTCCCGGGCCAGCAGATTGTCGTATTCCTGCCTCGGCGAGCGCGACTGATGCTTGCGCTCAAGGTGCGCCACCAGCCCTTCCAGTTCGGCTTTTCGCGCCTCGCGCGGAATCAACAGCTCCCGGCGAGCAAGCACGGCGAGCGTCTGCCCCTGGGCGCTGCCCTGAAAGTGCGACAGCACCACCTGCGGGCTGGTATAGCGCCCGGCCTGCAGCAGCGCTATCAGCTCTCGGCAGAGCTCGCCCTCGGGGCTGCCCGGCAACCATTCCAGTGCCTGCGGCAGCTCGTCGACCAGGCGCGGCTCGTGGAGCAGCAGCTGCAGCACCCGGCCTTCGGGCGACAGCACCTCGAGCGCCCAGCGCTCCGCTGTTTCATCCGGCTCGCCCGCCGAAGGGGGCGGCGCCGCATCCGGAGCAGCGCCGGCCGGAGACGACGGCGCCGAGGTGTCGAGTCGCGCCAGCAATGTCTGCAGCTGCTCCTGACGCAGGCCGCTGCGTTCGGCCAGCTCTTCCAGCAGCAGCGACTGCAACATGCCCCCGGGCACCCGGTTCAGCGCGGCCAGCACATCGCTGGCGAAGCGCTCGCGGCCTTCCACCGTCTGCAGATCCTGACCGCTTGCCGCCTGCTCAAAAAGAAACTCCGACAGCGGCATGGCACAGGTAACGCGGTCGGTAAACGCCTGAGCGCCTTCCCGACGCACCAGATCATCGGGATCGTCACCGTCGGGCAAAAACAGAAAGCGCGCCTCGCGGCCGTCAAGCATCTGCGGCAGCGCGGTATCCAGCGCGCGGCTGGCGGCCTGGCGCCCGGCACGGTCGCCGTCAAAGCAGAACACTACCCGGTTGACCAGACGAAACAGCCGCTTCAAGTGCTCTTCGGTGGTGGCGGTGCCCAGCGTGGCCACGGCGTTGCGCACGCCGAACTGGGCCAGCGCCACCACGTCCATGTACCCTTCGACAATCACCAGCTGATCGAGTTTACCCGGGGCCTTGCGCGCCTCGTACAGCCCGTACAGCTCGCGCCCCTTGTGAAACACCGGGGTTTCCGGCGAATTCAGATACTTGGGCTTTCCGTCGCCCAGCAGCCGGCCGCCAAAGGCCACGGTACGCCCGCGCAGATCGCGGATGGGAAACATCACCCGATCGCGAAAGCGGTCATAGGTACGCCCGCTGTCTTCGCGGTGCACCAGCAGCCCGTACTCGACCTGCACCGCATCGCTGACACCACGCTCGCTCAGGTGGCGCCTGAGCGCCTCCCAGCCGTCGGGGGCATAGCCGATGCCGTAGGCGTCGATGACCTCGGGCGACAGGCCGCGCTCCTGCAGATAGTTCCGGGCGCCGCTGCCTTCCGGCATGACACGGCGCTCGCGATAAAAGCTCGCGGCCAGCTCCAGCAGGTTCACGCCCTGCTTGCGCTTCTGTTCGCGCTGCCGAGCGTGTGGGTCGTCGGCGCCTTCGCGCTCTACCTCCACTCCCAGGCCGGTCGCCAGCTGTTCCACCGCCTCGGGAAACCCCAGCCGCTCGTATTCCATCAGAAAGCGCAGCGCATTGCCGTGAGCACCGCAGCCGAAGCAGTGATAAAACTGCTTGTCGGCACTCACGGTAAACGAGGGCGACTTTTCCTGATGGAAGGGACAAAGACCGGCGTGGTTGCGTCCGGCCTTTTTCAGCTGAACCCGGGCGCCGACAATATCAACCACGTCGACCCGGGATAGCAGGTCATCGATGAAATGCTGGGGAATACGGCCAGCCATGAGCTATCTGCCTCCGACCGCCACGGCGCTGGATAAATCCCGGCCTCCGGTAATAGCACGGCATAACGCCCTGGCATTACCACAGTCCGCTGCCCCGATACCGGTCAAGTGTCCGACCATGCCCGGAGCCGTTTATGCCCGGGGAATGCGGGACGACAATTTCCCGTACGCCATGAAAAAACAAACGGCCACCGGACCGGCGGCCGTTTGCTGTCCTTCCAGGCAAGAGCGGCCGGAACGGGCGCTCTTGCCGTACGGATCAATAGAGCCGTTCGAACCGCTTGCGTTCACGCTGAAGCTTCTTGGCGTGACGCTTGACTGCGGCAGCTGCCTTGCGCTTGCGCTCGGCCGTCGGCTTTTCGTAGCTTTCACGACGACGAACCTCGGACAAAACGCCGGCTTTTTCACAGGAACGCTTGAAACGACGCAGCGCGACGTCAAACGGCTCGTTATCACGTACTTTAACAGAAGGCATTAAGCACTCACCTACCTTAAGGAGTCTTGAGTTCGGATAGTCCGTTCATGCCCAAGGCGCGCTGAGCACCACTGTGCACGATCGGTTTTTTTACAGCGCACCGTATTCTAGTCGTCGAGCGGTATTTTTGCAACTGACAACCAGGTGCAGCCTCAACGCCGTTGCGGGAAAATGCTAGACTCCCGGCTCCTGTAAATGACCTCTACCTTGAACCGGACGGGAAAACGCTCGCTATGCGCGTACTGGGCATTGAAACATCCTGCGATGAAACCGGCGTAGCCGTTTACGATACCGCGCTCAGCGGCGGCGATGGCCTTCTGGGCGATGCCCTTTACAGTCAGGTAGCCATGCACGCCGACTACGGCGGCGTGGTGCCGGAGCTGGCCTCGCGGGACCACACCCGCAAACTGCTGCCACTGGTGGAACAGGTGCTGGCCGACGCCCGGATGACCCGCGGCGAGCTCGACGGTATCGCCTATACCGCCGGCCCGGGGCTGGTCGGCGCGCTGATGGTGGGTGCCGCCACCGCCCACGGCATGGCCCGGGGGCTGAACATTCCCGCCCTGGGCGTGCACCACATGGAAGGCCACCTGCTCGCGCCGATGCTGGAAGACGACGCCCCGGCGTTCCCCTTTGTCGCGCTGCTGGTATCCGGCGGGCATACCCAGCTGGTAGAGGTACAGGGTCTGGGCGAGTATCGCCTGCTGGGCGAGTCGGTGGACGACGCCGCCGGCGAAGCCTTCGACAAGACCGCCAAAATGCTCGATCTACCCTACCCCGGCGGCCCCCACGTCGCCAGGCTGGCCGAACAGGGCGACCCCGCGCGCTTGCGCTTCCCCCGGCCGATGACCGACCGCCCGGGGCTGGACTTCAGCTTCTCGGGGCTCAAGACCCATACCCTGACCGCCATCCATAAGCTCAACGCCGCCGGCGAGCTCACCGAACAGGGGCGCGCTGACGTGGCCCGCGCCTTTGAAGACGCCGTGGTGGATACCCTGACGATCAAATGCCGCCGAGCGCTGGATGACACCGGCCTCAAGCGGCTGGTGGTGGCCGGCGGCGTCAGCGCCAACGCCCGCCTGCGCGAAGGCCTGGCCAAGGCCTGCGCCAAACGCCGGGCCGCCGCGTTTTATCCGCGCGGACGCTTTTGTACCGACAACGGCGCGATGATTGCCTACGTGGGCGCCCAGCGCCTGGCCGCCGGGGAACGCGATACCCCTGGCCAAATGCAGGCGACCCCGCGCTGGCCACTTGAGCAGCTGCGCGCCCCCGCCGGCGCTGAGACGGAGTCCCCCACGCCATGACCGACCGTATCGTGATCGAAGCGCTGGAAGTGGACACCGTGATCGGCGTTTACGCCTGGGAGCGTAGCGTTCAGCAACGCCTGAGCCTGGATCTCACGCTGGCCACCGATATCCGCCCCGCAGCGGCCACCGACGATCTGGCGCTGACGCTGGACTACGCGGCCGTCTGCGAGCGCATCCAACGCTTTGCCGCCGACCACTGCTTTGAGCTGGTGGAAACCTTTGCCGAACGGCTGGTAGCTACCCTGCGCGAAGCGTTCGGCATTGCCGGCATCACGCTGACGCTGCGCAAGCCCGGCGCGGTACCGGCAGCGTCAAGCGTAGGGCTTGAAATAACCCGGGGCAGTTTTGCCCCGCCGGCGCCCGAAAAAGGCGAAGCCCGGACGTGAGCGAGCCGCGACAGATACTGCTGGGGCTGGGCAGCAACCGCGACGCCCTCGCCAACATCCGGCGCTGCCTGGCCGCGCTGGAAGCCCGCTTTGGTGCCATACAGGTTTCACCGGTGTATCAAAGCGAGGATATACAAAGTATCGATATAGAAAGCACCGGGGCGAACCGCCCCGATGCGGGTTCGGCGTCTGTCTTTCACAATATGGCGGTGGCGCTTTTCAGCGACGCCGCGCCAACGGAGATAAAAGCCTGGTGCATGGCGCAGGAGCGTGCTCAGGGCCGCCTGCCGAAAAGCGCCGGGGCAACCACCCATCCCATCGATATTGACCTGCTGGCCGTGGGCGAGCTGTGCGGCGAGTTCACCGGCCCCGGCGGGCGGGCTTTTGCCCTGCCGCATCCGGATATCACCGCGTACGCCTTTGTGCTCCGGCCGCTCGCCGAGCTGGTGCCCCGGGCGCACCACCCCCGTATCGGCGAGACCTACGCCGAGCTGTGGGCAAGCGCGCGGGCCACGGCCTCGCCGCGGCTGACGGCGATCTGCTTGCCCAGCTCGGCCCCTTTATAGCCTTCCGCCATGAGCGTCTGCGGGCTGACCGCCGCGGCCTGATCAAAGGCCTGCTCAAGCGCTGCGTGCTTCTCGGGCGCGAGCACTTTCACCAGCGCCAGCTGCGCCCGCGCGCGTTCGGGGTTGCGCCAGCTGTCCTGGCCGTTCAGCCAGGCCATCACCGCCGCAACGGTCAGCGGCGCCTCTACCAGCCTTGCCGTAGCGGCGCTGTAGCGGGCCAGCTGTGCCACGGCCCGGGGCAGCTTAAGGCGCTCGGCGAGACCAATGCGCGCCTCCTCCTCCAGCGGCGTGACCAGGCGAGCGTAGCGCCAGTGGGCCAGCGCAAAATCCGGCCAGTCGGGCAGCGTCTGAATGGCCTCAAGGCAGGCGTCGAGGCTCGTATCCGAGAGCTCCGGCCACCAGGCGTCGAGCGCTCCGCACTCCTCCAGCGCGCGAAAATAGGCCTCGGGACGCGGCTCGCCCAGCGCCTTTTCGCTTTCCGTCCACACGCGTTCGGCGGCAAGGTGGGCCAGCTCGCCGCTTTCGCTGACGGTTTGCATCAGCGCGCGAGTCTCGGCGGCGATGGTAAAGCCGAGCTCGGCGTAGCGGGCGAGAAAGCGCGCCGTGCGCAGCACCCGCAGCGGGTCTTCGCTGAACGCCGCAGAAACGTGGCGCAGCCGGCGGCGTTCGATATCGTCGCGGCCGCCGTAGGGGTCCACCAGGGTGCCGTCCGGCGCCTCGGCGATGGCGTTGACCGTGAGATCCCGGCGCACCAGATCGTCTTCCAAAGTGACATCGGGGCTGGCGTGGACGCTGAAGCCCGAGTAGCCGTGGCCGGCCTTGCGCTCGGTGCGCGCCAGGGCGTATTCCTCGGCGGTTTGCGGGTGGAGAAACACGGGGAAGTCGCGGCCCACGGGCTTGAAGCCTCGCTTGCGCATGGCGTCGGGCGTGGCGCCGACAACCACCCAGTCGTTGTCCCATACCGGGCGGCCCAGCAGCGCATCGCGCACCGCACCGCCCACGCGGTAAACGTCCAGTCCGGCTTCCGGGGCGCTATCACCTGCCCGGCTCATCGCGTTGTCTCCTCAACCAGACCGGGCACCTGGATACGACGGCCGCTTTCCAGCTCCAGCGCGGTAAGCGTACCGCCCCAGGCACAGCCGGTATCCAACGCCCGAGCGTCCACCTGCGCGCCCGGCGTCCGGCCTTCCAGCGCCGCCCAGTGGCCGAACAGCAGCGTGGCGTCATCGTCGCGGGGGTAGCAAAACCAGGGCCGAAAACCTGCCGGCGCGCTATCCAGGCCGCGCTTGCCGGTAAAGTCCAGGTGCCCCCGGCCATCGATAAAGCGCATGCGCGTCATGACGTTGACAATGCAGCGCAGCCGATCCATCCCCTCCAGTTCGTCGCGCCAGCGGCGGAGCTCATCGCCGAACAGTCGGGCCAGAAAATCGCCGGACCGGTCGCCGGCAAGCGCGGTTTCCACCTCGGCGGCAAGCGCTTCCGCCCGGCTGAGGCTCCACGCCGGGATAATGCCGGCGTGGGTCATCAGGGTATTGCCCCGGCGTACGGCCAGCGGCTGGCTCTGCAGCCAGTCCAGCAGGGCGTCGCCGTCGGCGGCATGGGCCACTGCCGCAAAGTCGCTGCCGGGCTTGAGGTGGCCGCTACGGGCGGCGACCAGACAGTGAAGGTCGTGGTTGCCCAGCACGCAGCGCACCGAATCGCCCAACGCTCGGGCTTCGCGCACGCAGCCCGGCGAGTCCGGCCCGCGGTTGACCAGATCGCCCACCAGCCAAATTTGATCTTTGGCCGGATCGAACGACAGCGTTTCCAGCAGCGCGACAAAGGCATCACGGCAGCCGTGCAGATCGCCGATAACGTAGGTGCTCATACGGCTATTCCTGCCCGTCCGTACCGGCCGTCTCCCCCGGCGCGCCGGCCAGGTGGTTGGCCAGGCGAACAAACTCGCCAACCCTGACGGTTTGCGGCCGACGACTCGGATCGATGTCCAGCGTTTCCAGCGTCTCGGCGCTGACCCGGCCCTTGAGATTGTTGCGCAGGGTTTTACGCCGCTGGCCGAACGCCTGCTTGACCAGATCAAACAGCAGCGCGGGATCGTCGGCCGGGCACGGCAGCTTGGCATGGGGCGCCAGACGGACAATCGCGGAATCCACCGCCGGGCGCGGTACAAAGGCCTCCGGCGGCACGTTAAACAGCTGCTCCACCCGGCAGTAATACTGCGCCATCACCGACAGCCGCCCCCAGTCCTTGCCGCCGGGCTCGGCCGACAGCCGCTCGACCACCTCTTTTTGCAACATGAAATGCATATCCGCCACCGCGCTGCCTTCGCCGAGCAGATGGATAATCAGCGGCGTGGCGATGTTGTACGGCAGGTTGCCTACCACGCGCAGCGGCTCACCGTCGCCCTTGAGCTCGGCAAAATCGATCTTCAGCGCGTCGCCTTCGTGGATCACCAGGCCCGGGTAGTTGAAAAACTGCACCCGCAGTCCGGGAATCAGATCGCGGTCGAGTTCGATAACGTCCAGTTCACCAACGGCGTCCAGCAGCGGCTGGGTCAGCGCTCCCTGGCCGGGGCCGATTTCCACCAGACGCTCGCCGGCGCGCGGCTGCACGGCATCGACAATGCCGCCGATAACGCCGGTATCCTGAAGAAAGTTCTGCCCGAAGCGTTTACGGGCACGATGGTGAGGCATTGATGGCATGAAGCGAGATTCCGGGATGAGGAGAAAAGTCAGCGTCGGCGCGATTCAGCCCGCGCGCTGTTGGGCGAGCTGATGCGCCAGCGTCACGGCTACGCCCAGGCTTGAAGGCGATGCCTGGCCGGTGCCGGCCATATCCAGCGCGGTACCGTGATCCACCGAGGTCCGCACCAGCGGCAGGCCCAGGGTAATGTTGGCCGCGCTGCCAAAGCCGGCGTATTTCAGCACGGCCAGCCCCTGATCGTGGTACATGGCCAGCACCGCGTCGACGCCGGCCAGATGGCGCGGAGTGAATAGCGTATCCGCCGGATAGGGACCGCGCAGATCCAGCCCCTCGTCGCGCAGGGCCTCCAGGGCGGGAATCACGACGTCGAGCTCTTCGCGGCCCAGATGACCGTCCTCGCCGGCGTGGGGATTCAGCCCGCACACCGCGATACGCGGCGTAGCGATGCCGAACTGATCGCGCAGGTCGGCGTGCAAAATCCGCGCCACACGCTGTATACAGCCGGCGGTCACGGCATCGGCCACCTCGCGCAGCGGCAGATGGGTCGTCGCCAGCGCCACACGCAGCGCCGAGGGGCCGGCATAGTCTTTGCGGGTGGCGTGCAGAGCATCGTCGGTGGCCAGCAGCATGACGACGTCTTCAACGCCGCAGGCGTCGCGCAGCCATTCGGTGTGGCCGGTAAAGTCCGGGTAGCCGCCTTCGATGATCACGCCCTTGTGCAGCGGGGCGGTGGTCATGGCGGCGGCATGGCCGTCACGGCAGGCATCCACGGCCATCTGTAGCGTTTCCAGTACGTAGTCGGCGTTGGCCGGTTCGGTCACGCCCGGCGTACAGGGCGCCCCGAGCGACACCGGCCACACCGGCAGGACGCCGGCACCCTGCGCCAGCGGCTCGCCGGGGCGGCAGGGTACCGGCGTGACGGCCAGCCCCAACCGAGCGGCACGCCGGGCCAGCATCGCCGGGTCGCCCACCGCGACGCTCGCCGCCGGCAGGGTGCCGTTTGCCGCCAGCATCAGCACCAGCTCGGGGCCGATCCCCGCCGGTTCGCCGGTGGTGATGGCCACCGGCAGGCAGGGGGCAGCGCGGGTTGCGGCCGGCATACGGGCGTCCTTACAAGCGGATATCAACAAAGGCCTGCGAGCGAATCTCGCGCTGCCAGGTGTCCATCTCTTCGTTGGCGCGACGCTGGAACATGGCCTGACGGGCCTGCTTGCGCCGCTCTTCCTGATTCACGCGCTGGCGGCGCCGCTCTTCCACCTCGATGAGGTGAAAGCCGAACTGCGAGCGAACGGGCTCCGAGACCTCGTCAACCGACAGACCCTGCATGGCGTCTTCAAAGGCGGGTACGGTCTGACCCGGGCGCAGCCAGCCGAGCTCGCCGCCGTTGAGCGCGCTGCCGTCGTCATCGCTGAGCTCCCGGGCCACCGCGGCGAAGTCGTCGCCCTGCGCAATGCGCCGACGGGTTTTCTCCGCCAGCGCCCGGGCTTCATCCTCGCTGCGTTCGGCGTTGACTTCGATCAGGATGTGCCGAGCCCGATTCTCCACGATGACGTTGCCGCTGCTGCCCTGCTGATCCAGAGTGCGCTCCACGTCGCGCTTGCTGATCGACACGCGCTGACCGATCTGGCTCTGCTGTACCTTGCGGATCAGCATTTCCCGGCGCACCTGCCGACGCACCTGCGCCAGGCTGCTGCCGTCCTCTTCCAGCTGGTCGGCAAACGCCTCCAGGCTGAGGCCGTTGGACTCGGCGATACCGCGCAGCTGCCGATTAAGGCGGGTATCGTCCACGCTCATCCGGGCATCATCGGCCATCTGCAGCTGGATTTCTTCCAGCACCATGCGGTCCAGAACCTGTTGCTCCATATCCGACCGCGCGGGCAGCGCACCGCCGTCGGCCTTGCGGCGAATACGCTGAATGCGGTTATCCAGTTCGCTGCGCATGATGGCGCTGTCGTTGACGACCGCGACGATATGGTCCAGCGGCTGGCGCTTGGCGCCCGCCGCCGATGCTTCCTCAACCGCTGAGGCCTTATCCGGCGCGGGCGCGGCGTTGACGGCCGATGGCATGAAGGCAGCGCCGGCCCCCAGGCACAGCGCCAGGGTGCCGGAGAGCACCAGGCGGCCGGCGCCCTTGCCGGACAGGGCGGTAACCGGCGCGGCGGGTAAGCGGTTGGTGCGCATTGTGGCGCGCAAAAGCCGGGGCGTTGTCGTCGTCATAGCACTTTGATCTCTTGAAAGGGTCCGCACCGGCCTACAGCGCCGGCGGGCGATAGCCCGGAATGGTACGTTCAAAATAGCTGTCGGCATCCTGCCCCGCGCCGCCAAGGCCGTGGAGGACAAAACGCAGAAACAGCCCGCGGTCGTTGAAGTCGTCGCCGACCCGCGCGGTGTCGTTGTCATCCACCCAGCGGCGCCACACAGCCTGGATTCCGTAACAGCAGCTGTTCCACTGCACACCGGCCAGCTGTTCGAGGGGGCGATGGTTGGTCTGATCGTGCAGGTAGCGGCCGATCAAATCAATCGCCGGGCTCGCGTTCCAGGCGAAGGACAGATCCCACTCCTCGCGGTCGTAGTCATGGTAGGCGTCGTCGCCGGGCTCCAGCCCCGGATCAAAACCTTCGATTTCCCAGCGGTAGCCCAGGTTCATCACATGCCCGTCCGGATGCCGGTAGCGCAGGTCGACACTGGAGCGTTCGGACACATTGCGCTCGTCATCGTAAAGCCACTGGGCACCGGTGCTCCAGCGCGAATTGATCTGCCAGTCGAGCTGAGTCACCACCGGCGAACGATCGCGCGTTACCTGATAATAGCTTTCCGGGCTGGCATAGGCGCTGTCCTCGGGCATCGGGGCATCGTCTCGGCCGTCCAGCCCCACTCGGCGATCCTCGAAATACAGGCTCTGGCCGATGCCGGCGGAGACTTTTTCGCGCCCGCTTTCATCTTCGAGCAGGCGGGTTTGTACCCCGTAGGAGAGACGATTCAAATCGCCCACGCGGTCTTCCCCGGAAAAGCGGTGCGGCGACCACAGCTGCGACCACGAAAAGGGGCGCTCGCGGCTGTCAAATTCGGGCAGGTCGCGCTGATCGGTACGCGGCACAAACGCATAGTTGAGACGCGGCTCGAGGGTCTGGCGGTAAGCATCGTCCCCCAGCGACAGCTCGCGCTCGAAGGTCAGACCGGCATCGACCGACGTGACCGCGACGCTGCGCGTCGGTTCGGTATCCCGTGACGTATCCAGACGACCGTAATCCAGCGAATAGGCGGTATTCCACAGCTCGGTTTTGGGCTCAATATAGCCCCAGGGCCGCTCGAAGCGCGCCCCGAGTGTCGGCGCCAGGTGCAGCCGCCCGCCGGTCGCCGCTTCGCGCCGGGGCACCTGGGTTTCGTCCACGTCACGCCAGAAATACGCGGCCGAGGAATGCCACTCGCCGTAGAAGCCGTGGCCCAGCTGCCAGCGGGCGTCGGCGGTGAAGGCGGGCAGCCGGTAAAACGGCTTATCCTGATCGCTCAGCGGATCATCCAGGCGCTGATACCCCTGCGCCCGGGCGTCCAGCTGCCAGGTCTCGCCGCGGTAGTCAATCTGCGCCAGGCGCTCCATGCGGTTGCGCTCGCTTTCACCGAAATTGCCGCTGAAGTCGTTGAAATAGCGCCCGTCGCTGGCCGCGCCGTAGCGCAGCCGATAATCGCTGCGCGAACTGACACGGCCGGTATGCCGGGCATCAATATACCAGCGGTCGTCGCCTTCGTAGCGATTGGCATCACCGCCGGAGCCGCCGCGGTCATTGCCGAGCCAGGCGCCTTCGACACTGCCCTTTCCGTTATCCATGAGGTAGCGGTACTCGCCCCCCAGCAGCAGACCCCGGTCGCTGACCCAGCGCGGGGTAATGGTGGCATCGCGATCGGGCGCGATGTTCCAGTAAAACGGCTGGGCATAGTCCAGCTGGTCGCTGGAAAAGCCGATCGTCGGCGTCAGCAGACCGGTGTGGCGGCGATCGTCGATGGGAAAACGCAGCCACGGCGAATAAAAGACCGGCACGTCCTTGACCTCCAGACGCGCATTCCGGGCGGTACCAAAACCGCTGGCCTGATCCAGGCGAATGTCACTGCTTACCAGCTGCCAGGTGTTGGCCCCTGGCGCGCAGGTGGTAAAGCTGGCATCGTGCAGACGATACTGCTGCTCGCCGGTTTGCTCGAGCCTGTCGGCCTGACCGCGCAAGCTCTCGTCGTAGAGCACGTAATGGCTGTTTTCGACTTCGCCGCGGTCGCTGTTCAGCGACAGCGTGGCTTCGCTGCCACGCACCAGAGCACGGCCGTCGCGCAGGGCCAGGTCCCCCCGCGCCTCGACCCGTTCGCGGTTGGCGGGTACGAAAATGCGCTCGGCTTCCAGCTGGGTGTCACCGCGTCGCAGCACCACGTCACCGCGCAGCAGCGCTTCGCCGTCGGTCGAATAGTTCGATTCGCGGGTAGCAGCAGTCAGTTCCCGAGGGTCGCGGTTGGCCGGCAGGCGGTAATCCGGCATGACGTAGCGCCCGCCGCAGACATGCCCGGCGGCCTGTTCATCGTCCCAGGGCTGCCAGTCCAGGGCTTCGGCCGGCAGCATCTCGCCGTCCGCCTGCACCGGCAGCACCGCCCCCATCAGCAGCATGGCGGCGAGCGTCGGCGTAATTGGCGCGGTGCGCATCAATCGCTTGCCCATCTTCATTATCCTTGGCGTCGAGAAGGCGTATTATACAGCCCGCATGATGCCCGACCAGCAAGGAGCTTGCATGTCCCCCGACCGGTTTGATGCCCTGATTCGCTGGGCAGCCGCGCATATCGGCCTGGCGCCGGAAAAAATGGATGTACCTACCGTAAGCGGCGACGCCAGCTGTCGCCGCTACTTCCGTCTGAGGCTTCCCGATGGCAACAGCCGCATTGTCATGGATGCCCCGCCCGAACAGGAGGACAGCCGCCCCTTTGTGGACATGGCGCGGCGACTCGCTGCCGCCGGCCTGCCCGTGCCCGTGGTTCACGCGGCCAGCCTCGCGGACGGCTTTCTACTCCTGGACGATCTCGGCGACACGCCACTCCAGACGCGGCTGACCCACGAAACCGCCGTGCTGGCGGAATACGACGCGGCTCTCGAATTGCTCGCCGAGCTGCAAAACCGCGTCGCCCCCGACAGCCTGCCGGCCTACGAGACAACACTATTGAACCGCGAACTGGCGCTGTTTCCCGAATGGTGCCTGCGTGCCTGGCTGGGCATCGAGGCACCGGACGGCTGGGACTCATTGTGCCGAACGCTGCTTGACCAGGCGCTCGCCCGGCCGACCGTTACCGTCCATCGGGACTTCGATGCCATGAACCTGATGTGCCACCGCGACACACTCTACATGATCGACTTTCAGGATGCCGTGGCCGGCCCGCCGAGCTACGACCTGGTGTCACTGCTGCGCGGGCGCTACTGGCGCCTGACGCCCGAGCAGTTTGCCCGCCTCACCGGGCAGTTTTACCGCCAGGCCCGCGCCGATGGCCGGCTGCACGGCCATATCAGCGAGAGCGCTTTTCTATACCAGGCCAATGCGGTGGCCGCCCAGCGCTCGCTCAAGGTACTGGGAATTTTCTGCCGGCTGACGCTGCGCGACGGCAAAAGCGGCTACCTGGCGCGGCTGCCCCATTTCCTCGACCATCTGGCCGATAGCCTGGCGGCACTGCCCGAGCACCGGAACATCGCAGGCTGGGTCGACACCACGCTGCGCCCGGCGATCTTGAAGCAGCTGACCGCCAGCGAGGCGCCGACATGAAAGCCATGATTCTGGCCGCCGGGCGGGGCACGCGCATGCGCCCGCTGACCGACACCTGCCCCAAGCCACTGCTGACAGCCGGCGACAGGCCGCTGATTGAGCATCACCTGCAGCGGCTGGCAACGGCCGGCATCAGCGAAGTGATCATTAACGTCAGCTACCGCGCCGAGCAGATTGTTCGCGCGCTGGGCGATGGCCGGCGCTTCGGTCTGTCGATCCGCTACAGCCGCGAGGCCACCCCGCTGGAAACCGGGGGCGGCATCCAGGCAGCGCTGCCGCTGCTGGGAGACGCGCCGTTTCTACTCGTCAACGGCGACGTCTGGTGCGATGCGCTGCCCGAGCCGAGCGCGCTGCATGACGGTGACCTGGCGCACCTGCTGCTGGTAAATAATCCCGACCATCATCCGACCGGCGATTTTGCCCTGAGCCAGCGCCGGGTCAGCGCCTCGGGCTCCCCCCGGCTGACGTTTTCCGGTTTGAGCCTGATCGATCCGGCGCTGGTCAAGGATCAACCAGCCGGCGCCTTTGCCCTGGCCCCGCTGCTCAGGGCCGCCATGCAGCAGGGGCGCGTCAGCGGCGAATCCTTCAGCGGCCGCTGGATCGACGTGGGAACCCCCGAACGGCTGGCCGAACTGGATGCACATCTGCAAAGCTGATGAACCCAATCAATCGCTACAAATCCACGATGCAAACGGAGAATGACATGCAAGCACGGGTAAAATGGACCGACGGCCGCCAGTTTCTGGCGGAATCCGGCAGCGGGCACAGCGTCGTCATCGACGGCCCACCCGACCACGGCGGACGCAATACCGGCGCGCGCCCCATGGAAATGCTGCTGATGGGCACCGGCGGCTGCAGCGCCTTCGACGTGCTGAACATTCTCGAAAAGGCCCGCGCCGATGTCACCGACTGCGTGGCCGAGGTCAACGCCGAACGCGCCGACACCACGCCATCGGTGTTCACCCGGATTCACCTGCACTTTATCGTCACCGGCCGCGCGCTCAGGGAAAAACAGGTGCAGCGTGCCGTGGAGCTGTCCGCCGACAAATACTGCAGCGCCTCGATCATGCTGGCCGGCGGCGGTGTCGACATCACGCACTCGTTCGAGATTATCGCAGCCGACTGAGCGCCAGGCGCAGGTCAGTAAACGCTCGCCTCGCCTTCGGGGCGGGTCTTGAAACGCCGATGAAGCCACAGGTACTGCTCGGGCTGCCGACGAATCGCCTGCTCGATAATGGCATTGATACGCGTCGCATCGGCGACATCATCGCCGGTGGGGAAATTCTCCAGCGCGGGCAGCGCTTCGAGGGTATAGGTGGCGTTATCCGGGTTGCGATGAAACATCAGCGGGACCACCGGCGCGCCGGTCATGCGGGCAATTTTCGCCGTGAGCTTGATGGTCGCCGCCTGGTGGCCAAAAAACGGCGCGAACACGCTGGCCTCGCGGCCGAAATCCTGATCCGGGGAATACCACACGGCATGGCCGGCCTTGAGCCGCCGCACCACGCCGCGCAGATCGTGGCGATCAATCGTCGCGCCAAAAATGCGCTGGCGTGCACGGGTCATGAAGCGCTCGAACAGCGGGTTGTCGTGGGGCCGGTACACCGCATCGGCGGGGAAAAACAGCGAGTGCAGGGCGCCGCCCATATCCAGCGTCGAGAAATGAATACCGATAATCAGCACGCCCTTGCCCTGCGCCCGGGCACGCGCCATGTTGTCCTGCCCCAGATACACCGCACGATGGCGCAAGGCGTCGGGGTTGGTACACCAGGCGGTAGCGGTCTCGATCAGCCCGATCCCGTTGGCGATAAACGCCTCTTTAACCAGTCGGCGCCTGTCTTCGGCGCTTTTTTCGGGAAAGCACAGTGCAATGTTGCTGGCCGTAATATCCCGACGCCGCCGGGCAAAACGCCACGCCAGCCGACCAATGCCGCTGCCCAGCCACATTTTCAGCCGCCACGGCAGCCGCGCCGCCGCGTGCATGGCAGCAATCGCCAGCCAGGTGGGCCAATAGCGCGGATGAGCAAACGAGCGGGGATACTGCGATTTTGCCATTGAAAGTTAAACGCCTGTAGAAAATCCTGACGCTGCGCATCAGCGATGCGAGCAGAACGCCGTGTTGACATCAGGGAGCCGGCGCGGGCTGCCGGAGCGAATCGTGATAGCGCCGTGGCACCCGGGGCAGCACACCGGTGAGCAGCGTATAGCTGATGGTATCGCAATGACGCGCCACCTCATCCACGGATAGCACCGCGCCGTTTGTCGCCCGGCCCCACAGGACCACTTCGCTGCCGATGTCGACGCCGTCCAGGTCGGTCACGTCGACAGTCAGCATGTCCATGGACACCTTGCCCGCCAGGGGCGCACGCTGACCGTTGACCAGTACCGGGGTGCCGTCGGCCGCGTGGCGATCGTAGCCGTCGCCGTAGCCGGCCGCGACCACCGCAATGCGTGTGGGTCGATCGGTACGAAAGCGGCCGCCGTAGCCCACCACCTCGTCGGGGTCAATGTCGCGCAGGGCGATCACCGCCGAGCACAGCGTCATCACCGGTGCCAGCGATGCCGATACGGCATTGCCCTTTTCCAGCGGATCACTGCCGTAGAGCATCACCCCGGGCCGATTGAACGCCGCGTGGGCATCCGGATGGGCCAGGGTGGCCGGCGAATTCGCCAGGCTCAGGGGCGCGCCCAGCCGCCTGGCCAGATCGTGCACGCAGGCCAGTTGGCGAGCGTAATGCTCGCTGTGGCGGGCATCGGCGGTGGCCAAGTGGCTCATCAGGTGCAGCTCACCCGCCTGGGGCGCTTCGCGCAACATCGCCCAGGTGCGATCGGCCTCGTCGGGCGTAAAGCCCAGCCGATGCATGCCGGAATCCACCTTGAGCCATACCGGAATCGGCGCGTCCGGGGTGAACGCCAGCAGCGCGTCCAGCTGCCAGCGGCTGTGCACCGCCATCCACAGGCGATAGGCATCCACCGCCGCCAGCTCATCGGCGCTGAAGATACCCTCCAGCAGCACAATCGGCGCCTCGATGCCGCCGTGGCGCAGGACGAGAGCTTCTTCCAGGCTGGCCACGGCAAATGCGGGGGCATGGACTTCCAGCGCCCGGGCACACGCCAGCGCGCCGTGACCGTAACCGTCGGCCTTGACCACCGCGACGGACCGGCTTTGCGGGGCACAGTCACACGCCAGGCGGTAATTCTGCCGCAAGGCATCAAGGTCAATATGGGCGATCAGCGGGCGCATGGGAGGTTCTCGACAGGTTGACGCGGAGAATCAGCAGTGGCGTCAACTTTCAAAAATGGATTCAAGTGAAAGCCCTTGTTTTTCCAGCAATCGGCGCAGTTTCTTCAGCGCCTCGACCTGAATCTGGCGCACGCGTTCACGCGTGAGGCCGATCTCGGCGCCGACGTTTTCCAGGGTGGCCGCATCGTGGCCGCGCAGGCCAAAGCGCCGCACAACGACCTCGCGCTGTTTGTCGTTCAGCGACTCCAGCCAGTGATCGACGTGCTCCTTGACGTCGCCGTCCACCAGCGACCCCTCGGGGCCGATCTCATCGTTGTCGGCCAGGGTATCCAACAGGGGCTTGTCGCTGTCGCCGCCGACGGGATAATCCACCGACGATACCCGCTCGTTGAGCCCGAGCATTTTCTTGACCGTGGCGACCGGCTTGTCCAGATGCTCGGCAATTTCCTCGGCCGTGGGTTCGTGGTCAAGCTGCTGGGTCAGCTCGCGGGCGGCACGCAGGTAGATATTGAGTTCCTTGACGACGTGAATCGGCAGGCGAATCGTGCGGGTCTGGTTCATCAGCGCCCGCTCGATGGTCTGACGAATCCACCAGGTCGCATAGGTGGAAAAGCGGAAGCCGCGTTCAGGATCAAACTTTTCCACCGCGCGAATCAGCCCCAGGTTGCCTTCCTCGATCAGGTCCAGCAGCGTCAGCCCACGATTGAGATAGCGCCGGGCAATCTTGACCACCAGCCGCAGGTTGGACTCGATCATGCGCGAGCGCCCCAGGGCGTCCTGCTGGCGCGCCAGGCGGCCGTAGTAAACCTCTTCGTCGGGGGTGAGAAGCGGCGAAAACCCGATTTCATCCAGATACATCTGGGTCGCATCCAGACTCTGGTGGGGGTTCTGCGACCGGTTTTCGCGCCCCAGGGCCTTTTCAAAGGCATCGTCTTCGGCGGCCGTCTGCTTTTCATCCAGCTCGCTTAGCGCTTCTTCCACCTCATGCAGGTCGACGTCCTGCAGCTCCTGCTCCAATGTGCTCATCGCTATTGCTTCCCCCTGAACCCACCAGTCGCTTTCCGGCCCGGTTGCGGCCCTGTTCCGGCGCTTGCCACGCTGGACAAGGACGCTGCGCGGTTACGCACGCCGACCGGGTGAAAAAGCGGGATTGTTGGCGAGCCGGACAGCTCGCCTTGTTGTTGTATGTCCGGGTTGTTGCCTGTTGGCGCCGCTGACCGGCACCGTCAGCCGTGCGTCGGGCACGGCTGTCAGGGGCGCAAAGTACGGTTCAGCGCGAAGGCAGATACGTCATCGGGTCCTGAGGCTCGCCGTCCTTGCGCACTTCAAAATGCAGCTTGACGCTGTCCGCATCGCTGTCGCCCATGGTGGCAATCACTTCTCCCGACCGGATGACGTCGTTTTCGCTGACGTTGAGGCTGTCGTTGTGCGCGTAGGCAGACAGGAAACGGTCGTTGTGCTTGAGCAACACCAGCTTGCCGTAGCCGCGCACACCGCTGCCGGCATACACCACGATGCCGGGGCCGGCCGCCTTGACAGACTGCCCCTTTTCCCCGGCGATATCAATGCCCGCGGTGATACTGCCCTTCTCGTCAAACTGCGCTGCCAGCTTGCCGTCAGCGGGCCACTGCCACTCGATATCCTCGGCGGGCTCGTAGCTGCGATCCTGCCGCTGTTTTCCGGTGTCGCCGGCCGCGGCGGTGTTGTCCGCCTTGTCCCGGGAATCCGCTCCGGCAACCCCGGTCTTGTTCGACGCTGGGTTATCGGTCTCGCTGCCGGTTTCGCTGCCTTTGTCATCGCTGCCGGCATCCGCTGATGCGGTACCGTCGGCGCTGCTTTTTTGATCCTTGGATGTGTCACCGCCGGCTTTATCGTCGTCTGCCGTGTCTGCCGGCTCGTTGGGCAGCAGCCAGTCAACCTGCTGAGAGTCGCTACCGCCCTGCCCGGCAGACTTTTGCCCCTGATTGAGGCCGGCGGCCACCGCACCGCCGGAGACCGCGGCGGTTTGCGTCCGGTTTGCCTCATCGCTGCCGTTCGGCTCAATGCCGCCCGGCTGCAGGCGAATTTCCTGGCCCGGATAGATGTTGTACGGCGCGTCAATATCGTTGATCTCGGCCAGATCGCGATAGTCGCGGTTGTGCTCCCAGGCAATACCGTAGAGGGTATCTCCCGCCTTGACGGTGTAAGACGGCACACTCTCGGCTACCCCGGGGGTATCGCTCAGATCACGCACTTCGGGGCGGGAATCCTGCTGGTTGGCGCAACCGGCAATGGCCAACGCCAGCACCGACATCACAAAAATCCTGCGCATGGGACTATGTCTCCTGTTATTCCGCGCTTGTTGGGGTAGCGTTTGATGTGGAGCGAAGCGTGCGGCGTTTGGTCTGGCGATGCAATGCCACCACCAGCACCGCGCCGACCAGCATCAGCGCCAGCACGCCCAGTGTCTGCGCTGACCCACCGATCAGCGTGGCGTAGTCGCCGGGCAGCAGATAACGGTGCGCCAGCGGGATCCGCTGCCCGTCCGGGCCCAGCTGGTAGCGTACCAGCTCGCGCCAGGGCCAGAGAAGCGGCAGCGCGCCGAGGATAAACCCCAGCAACAGCTGCATGGTGGCCGCATGATAGCGATCCAGCAGCCATGATAACAGGCGCGAAAACAGCATGATCCCAACGACACAGCCGCCCCCGAACAGCGCCATGACCTGAAGATCGAGACCGCGTACGGCCTGCATGACCGTGCCATAAAGTCCCATGGTCAACAGCAGAAAGCTGCCCGAGACGCCCGGCAGCAGCATCGCACCAATCGCTATACTGCCGGCCAGCACCAGCGCCAGCGACGAGCTGCCGACCTGGAGCACCAGCGGCATCAGCGACGGCAGCGCCTGCGCCAGCCACAGCCCCAGCCCCAGCGCTATCAGATAGCGCCACTTGAAACGCTCGCGGGCCTCATTGACCACCAGCGCCGAGGCCGCTACCAGGCCGAAAAAGAAGCCGTCCAGCAACAGCGGCCAGGTATCCATCAGCCAGACGGCAAGATGGGCAACGCTAAAGGCAGCCAGCGCTACCCCGGCCAGCAGCGGGATGAGAAAGGCCAGATTCAAGTGGCGACACAGCCCCGCCAGCCCCTGGCGCCGCCAGACGCCCAGCGCCCCGGGGCCAAAGCGGCGCAGGGTGTGAATCAACTCGGTATAAAAACCGCTGATAAAGGCAATGGTGCCGCCGGAAACACCGGGCACGGCATCGGCGGCGCCCATACCCGCGCCGGTCAGAAAAACACGCCATGTGCGACGCTGGCCCCCTGGTAAGCTCACGGCATTATCCTGTTCCATAAGTTTATCCTGTGCCTTGCACGACGCCTTCGAGCAGGGGCACAAAGCGCACGGGTTCAAGACGCTGCTGCTCAAGGGTATGGCCGTGGCGGCGCACCCGGGTCAGCCACTGCTCGCCGTCGGCCGTTGCCAACGGAGCAATCAGCACGCCACCATCGCTGAGCTGTTCCAGCAGCGCCGAGGGCAGCGCGGAAGCGCAGGCGGTCAGCAAAATAACGTCAAAGATTGCCGCACCGGGCCAGCCCCGGCGACCGTCGGCGGCGCGCAGCCGTGCCGGCGCGCCCAGCGACTCAAGGCGCCGGGCCGCGCGCTGATACAGCGCCGGAATCCGCTCCACGGAATGCACGCCGGACACCAGCCGCGACAGAATCAGCGTCTGATACCCCGAGCCGGTTCCCAGCTCCAATACGCGCCCGGGCGCTTCTCGATGCACCAGCTCGCTCATCCGGGCCACGGTGACCGGCCGCGACAGCGTCTGGCCAAAACCCAGAGGCAGCGACGTATCCTCATAGGCGCGATGCGCCAGCGCCTCATCCACGAACAGATGACGCGGTTCTTCCGCCATGACCGCCAGCACGCGCTCGTCGACAATGCCCTGATCCGCCAGGCGTTCCACCATGCGGTCCCGGGTTCGCTGCGAGGTCATGCCCCGGCCGCGCCGTGCCCGATGGGTCATGTCAGACGCCAGCATCCGAGCCGTCCCGGGTGTGGTGGCAAAAGCGTCTCATGTATCTTTCCTTACCCAACATTCGTCCTTGCCCAAAATTTCGTCCTTGTTCAGTATTCATCGTTGTCCAACATCCGTCTTTGTACACATCCGTTAAGCCGCATCCCGCGGTTCCGGACTGCCGTAGAGCCCGCTGATGCTCATTGCCGCGCCGAGCTGTCAGCCACGGTGACAGGGGCAAAATCCGGGTGGTCGATCAGCTCGCGCAGCACCGCCGTGGCAAAGCTGCCTTTCGGCAGGGAGAATGTCAGCTGCATGCCGTTGTCCAGCGGCACCCGCTGAGGGTCGCCCAGACGCAGCCGCAGTGCCCGACGAGCCGGTTTGGCGCCGGCCTGTTCAATGCCGTCGCAGAGAGCCGGATAGTCGCGGCGGAGCTGCTTCTCAAAGCGCTCGGCCGGGGCCACGGTGTCGCTGTCAGCGTCGTCAGCCGAGATGCCTTGCGTCACTGAGCCACCATTGACTCCTGGGCCAGCCTTGCTCCCCGACGCATCCCGGCCCCATAAAAGTCCCGCCGGGTGGAGATCCAGCTCGGCGGCGCGACGCTGCAATGCGCCGTCGATGTGTTCGGCGGTAAAAAGGCTTTGAGTTCCGTCGAGCATCAGGGTGTCGCCGTCCAGCGGGGTCGCCCAGCAGCCCGCCGCCATACGCGCACTCAACAGCTCGTTGAACAGAAAACTCCGCGCGCTCGACAGCAGCATGCCCTGGCGGTCATCGCGCTTGCGCCAGCCCCGGGCAAACAGCGCCTGCGCCCGTAGCAGATTGCGCCCGCCGGCACCGAAGCGCTGGGGGCCAAAATAGTTGGGTACGCCATGCTCGCACAGCGCCTGCCAGCGGGCGTCAAAGTGGCCTGACTGCACCGCTTCGCCGGTCACTTTGAGGCAGAAGCGGTTGGCACGATGCACGCCGCGCTTGAGCTTGCGCGGGTGACGCGCCTGCTCCAGCACCCGGCACCCCAGGGCGTCCAGCCGCTTTTCCAGCGCCGGCGGCGCGTCAAGACCGGGCAGATGCACGCTGAGCCATTGGCGGGTAATCGCCGAGCGGTCTTTCATGCCCGAATAGCCCACGTCCCGGGG
Organism: Vreelandella jeotgali Hwa; assembly: GCF_000334215.1. Taxonomy (GTDB): domain Bacteria; phylum Pseudomonadota; class Gammaproteobacteria; order Pseudomonadales; family Halomonadaceae; genus Vreelandella; species Vreelandella jeotgali. The sequence continues at coordinate 125,156 of NZ_AMQY01000023.1, forward strand.
CGTCACATCGCACAGTCGCGCCAGCGCTCTTACCAGATCCCGGGTGGTTTGGTCACGTTTCTCGATACGCAGCCAAAGGTGCTCACCGTGGCCTTCCGGAGTGAAATCCAGCACTTCATCGACGACGAAGTCCTCGGGCACGGCACGATAGCCCCCGGGGCGCGGCGGGCCGAAGTCCGCCGTTAGGCAGCGCTTCCCGTCGAGTACCAGGCTCATGAGCCGCTGCGGCGCGTCAGCAGCACCACCGCTTCGGCGGCAATACCCTCACCGCGGCCGGTAAAGCCCAGGCGCTCGGTAGTGGTCGCCTTGAGGTTGACCTGGCCCGAGGACAGCCGCAGATCGTCCGCCATGTTGGCGCGCATGGCCGCCAGATGCGGCGCCATTTTTGGTGCCTGAGCTATCAGGGTGGTATCCAGGTTCACCGGCGCGAAGCCTTCGCTGTCTACCAGCATCAGCACTCGGCGCAGCAGATCGCGGCTGTCTGCGCCCTGCCACGCCGGATCGGTATCGGGAAAGTGGTAGCCGATATCACCCAATGCACAAGCGCCCAGCAAGGCGTCACATAGCGCGTGCAGCAGCACATCGCCGTCGGAGTGAGCGACAAACCCTCGATCAAACGGCAGCTGCACGCCGCCGATGGTCAAATGATCGCCGGGGCCGAAGCGGTGAACGTCAAAGCCGTGGCCGATGCGCATGGCAAACTCCTGGTAGCCAAAAAGGATGCGAAATCCTGTCACAAAAAAGGGCAAAAATCCTTGCGGGCCGCGAATGGCCGGGTAACTCAGCCATTGGCGGTACCGGCCGCCGCATGATGCTCCGGCAGCTCCTGTGACGCGAGAACAGCCGCCGCCAGGGCCAGGTCGTCGGGATGGGTCACCTTGAGGTTGTCCCGCCGCCCGCTGACCAGTCGGGGCCGGCCCCCGAGCGATTCTACCGCCGAGGCTTCATCGGTCACCAGGGTGCCGTGGGCGCGCGCGTCTTCCAGCGCCCGGCGCAACACGCCGCAGCGGAATCCCTGGGGCGTCAGCGCGTGCCAGAGGCCGTCGCGGGGCTCGGTGCCCGCGCAGTCACCGCCGGACGTGGCGCGTTTCATGGTATCCGCCACGGGCATGGCCAGCAGGGCGCCATCGACGCTGTCGTGCGCCGCAGCGGCAAGTGCGCCAACGTCTGCCGGCATCACACAGGGGCGGGCAACGTCGTGGACCAGCACAATGTCGTCATCGTCGGCGGGTAGACTGCGCAGCGCATTGAGTACGCTATCCATGCGCTCGGCTCCGCCGGTCACTCGCTGCCAGCGGGCAAAGGGCACCTGCTCCGGGGTAAAACGCGCGTCGTCTTCATCCAGGCATAACGCCAGCCGAGCGTCGGGCAGCGCCAGATGCAGGCGCTCAAGGGTCCGCGCCAGCATCGTCTCACCGGCCAACGGCAGGTATTGCTTGGGCCGGTCGGCGCCCATGCGCCGGCCCTGCCCCGCCGCCGGCACCACCAGCCAGGTCGTCACGGAACTCATGAGCCCTCCCCGCCGGAAGTTGACGCCTCCGGGTTGGGGGGCGCCGTTGTGTCGTCTGCGCTGACGCCCGGCACCCAGAAAAACTGCTCGTCGGCGCGCACCATGCCCATGTCGCTGCGGGCACGCTCTTCCACGGCATCCAGGCCGGTCTTCAGGTCTTTCACCTCGGCCGCCAGGCGGGCATTTCGCTCGCGCATCGGCGCATTGGCCGCCTCCTGCGCTTCCACCCGGGCGCTGACCTGTTCGAGTTCCTGCCAGCCACCGCGCCCCAGCCAGAGCTTGTACTGCAGCAGTATCAGCAGAGCCAACGCCCCCAGCGCGAGCCATTTGCGAAACGGCCAGACACCGGTTCCGTTCTTCATTGCACGCGTCATTACACACGGACTCCCTGCATCGGTATTCGCGGCACTCGCCCATTCCCTCCGGCCCCATCAGCCCACGAGCGGCCAGCGCCGCGCTCGGATCAAAGCCCGCCGGTAGGGTGAAAACCCGTTATTATGCCATCAAGCACCTGGGTGGGACCACGCCGTTTGCGGATTATCCCCGGGCCGGCGGATATCGAGTTCAGTCACGGGCTCAAGCCGGCGATCAATCTGCCGTTATTGTAGGGAGTCTTTATAGTAGAGGGTCTTTATAATAGAGGAACTTTATGTTGCCAGGTGCCAGCAGCCCCGAGCTATAGCCCTTGTTGCCCCGGCATTTATTGCCCCACCCTTTGTTGCCACAACATTTGTTATCCAACCACTTGCCGGAGATGCCCATGCAAGCGCCCGATCAACCTGCCAATGAAGCCCGGCGCTTGCAGGCGCTGCGCAACCTCAGGGTGCTGGATACCCCGGCAGAAGAAAGCCTGGATCACCTGACCGAGCTGGCACGGGAGCTGTTTGGCGTCCCCGTGGCGCTGGTATCGCTGGTGGATGAAAACCGCCAGTGGTTCAAGGCCAAAGCCGGCCTTGACGTCTCCGAAACCGGTCGCGACGTCTCCTTTTGCGGGCACGCCGTCGCCGCCAACGATGCGCTGGTGGTAACCGATACGCATACCGACCCTCGCTTTGCCGACAACCCCCTGGTGCAGGATGCGCCCCACATCCGCTTTTACGCCGGCCACCCGTTACGCCCGCTGGACAACATGCCGGTGGGCACCCTGTGCCTGATCGATTATCGGCCACGCTCGTTCAGCGATCGCGAACGGCGCCTGCTGGCGGGGCTCGCCGGCCAGGCCGAGGCGCTGCTGCGTGAAACCCGACTGACCGCCGAAATGACCTACACGGCCAAGCGTTTTGAAACCATTTTCTTTACCAGCGCCACCGCCAAGATCCGTATTGACCGCCACGGGCGAATCATCGCCATCAACCCCTTCGCTCTCAACCTGCTGGGCTATGAGGAGGCGGACGTCGTCGGCCATAACGTGGCCATGCTCGCTCCGCCCGATATCCGGCCGCACCACGACGGCTACATCGACCGCTACCTGGCCGGCCACGAGCCCCGGGTGATCGGCAAGGGCCGCGAAGTCGACGCCATGCACAAGGACGGGCACCTGATCCCCGTCCACCTGGCGGTCAACGCGATTCATGACGACAACGGCCAGGTGGACGAATTCCTCGGCGTGCTGACCGACCTCAGCGAGATTCAGGCCGCCAATCGGCGCACGCAGAAGGAGCAGGAGCTGCTCAGCGTGCTGCACCAGGGCATTACCGACTACCAGGCACTGATGTCGGGCAAAAAGCTCTGGTCGTTTCTGATGGAGGCCCTGCGCGACCTGACCAACAGCGACTACGCCCTGATAGGCGAAGTGCTGCACGGCAATGAGGGCAACGCGCTGAAAATCCACGCGATTACCGACCTCTCCTGGAATGCGGCGTCGCGCCGGCTGATGGAGCAGCTGCGCAGTGGCGACATGACGCTGAGCCGCGCCGATACGCTGCTGGGCCGTGTGTTCGCCCACGGTGAAGTGGTAATGACCGACGACCTTTACCACCATCCCAAGCGCGGCGGCTTCCCGCCCGGCCACCCTCGAATCGATAACTATCTGGGCGTGCCGATTTACAGCGGCAACGACCTGATCGGCATGTACGCGATTGCCAACAGCCACCAGGCCCCGGATGAGGCACTGCTCGAATGGCTGGCGCCGTTTACCGCCACCTGTGCGCTGTTGATCAACCTCTACCGGCAAATGGCCGAGCGCGACCGCAACCTCGAAGACCTGGCCCTGGCCAACGACCAGGCCCAGCGCGCCAACCGGGCCAAGAGCGAGTTCCTCTCGTCCATGAGCCATGAGCTGCGCACCCCGCTCAACGCCATTCTCGGCTTTGCCCAGCTGCTGGCCAGCGGCCGACGTAACCCGTTGAGCGACAAACAGACGCGTCAGGTCGGCCAGATCGAAAAAAGCGGCCAGCACCTGCTGAGTCTGATCAACGAAGTGCTCGACCTGGCAAAAATCGAATCCGGGCGCATGACGCTGTCGCTTGAAAGCATGTCACTGGCGCATGTCATGGAAGATGTCTGTCAGACCCTCGAACCCAACGCCGACGCGTCGGGTATCCGCATTCTCTTCACCCCGCCGCCGCCGGAATGGCAGATCCACGCCGACTACACCCGCGTCAAGCAGGTGCTGTTCAACCTGATCTCCAACGCCATCAAGTACAACCGCGCCGACGGTCAGGTGGCCGTGTCCGCCACCGAGCACGACGACGCGCTCTGTATCAGCATTGCCGACACCGGCCCGGGCATTGCCGAGCACCGTCAGCACGAGCTGTTTGAGCCGTTCAACCGGCTGGATGCCGAGAACGGCGCCGTCGAAGGCACCGGTATCGGGCTGGCCATTACCCGGGAACTGGCCGAACGCATGGATGGCAGCATGGGGGTGGAAAGCACGCCGGGAGAGGGCTCGACGTTCTGGTTTACCCTGCCCCGCAGCTACCGGGCATCCACGGCGGATAGCGGCGATGATACCCGACAGCCGGCCGGCGACTTTCAACAGCAAACGCTGATCTACGTCGAAGACAACCCCGCCAACCAGCGGCTGATGGAAGACATCATCGACGACGTCGACGGTCTCTCGCTGCGCATTGCGCCCAGCGCCGAAATGGGGCTGGAAATGCTGCGCACGACTACGGCCGCGGTGATCATCATGGACATCCACCTGCCGGGCATGGACGGCTACGAAGCGCTGGCCGCGCTCCGCCGGGACCCGGTGCTGGCGCACCTGCCGGTGATAGCGCTGTCCGCCAGTGCCACGCCGCGCGACATCAACAGGGCGCTGGACGCGGGATTCAACGACTATCTCACCAAGCCGCTGGAAATTGTTAAACTCATGGAAACGCTGGAACGTTACGTTGTTACCTAGAGGCCGGCAGCCGATGCACACCGCGCCCGCAACCCAACCAGGGAAGAACCATGACGCTCGCTACCAAACACCTTCTTGTCGTTGACGATAATCCCGTCAACGTGGAGATGATGCAGGATCTGCTGGATGACCACGGCTTTGACCACGTTCATGGCCTCAGCGATCCGCGCGAGGTGCTGGGCTATTGCCGATCAGCACGACCCGACCTGCTGCTGCTCGACATCCGCATGCCGCACCTTGACGGCTACGGCGTCATTGAACAGCTGCGCGACCACTTCGGTAACGACATGCCCCCGATCATCGTGCTGACGGCGCAGGTTGACGACGCCACTCGCCACCGCGCGCTGGCCATGGGCGTGCGTGACTTCCTGACCAAGCCGTTCAAGCACGACGAGGTGCTGCAGCGCATCCGTAACACCCTCAACGTTGAAGAGCGTTTCAGCATTCGCGATCAGCAGGCGGCTACCCTGGAGCAGATGGTGGCCAGGCGTACCCGAGAGCTCGATCGCGAATCGCACACCGACCCGGTGACCCGGCTGGCCAACCGCCGCGGGCTGGCGCGGACGCTGAGCGAAGCGGCCTCAAACGCCGACCCGACGGGGCTGCTGTTTCTCGCCGTGGACGGCATTGACGACGTTATCCGCCTGCACGGCTATGGCGTCGTCGAGCGCCTGCTCGAACGGCTGGGCAACGCCCTCCACCAGACGCTCGACAACCCTCGGGAAGTCGGGCTCTGGGGCGGCAGCGAATTTCTCGTGGTAGCGCCGGGGCTGGCCGGCGACGAGCTCGATGAGCTGGCCACCGAGCTGCTGCGGATCTTCGAGCAGAGCCTGCCCGTGGACGACCTGCTGCTCAACGTTACCGCGCGCATCGGCATCAGCGAATCCGCCGGGCATTTCGACCCCGACCGGCTGGTGCAAATGGCCGCACTGGCGATACCGCAAGGCGATGGCGACCACGTTCAGCACTACAGCCAGGATCTGGAAGACCAGCAACGCCAGCGGCTGAAGGTGCAGCGTGCGCTGCGGGGCGCGCCGGCGCGCGAGGAAATGTCGCTGGCGTTTCAACCCAAGATCTGTTCCCGGGAAAACCGCATCATGGGCGCCGAAGCGCTGCTGCGCTGGTACCACCCCGAGCTGGGCCAGGTGTCGCCGGGACTGTTCATTCCCATGGCCGAGGCCAGCGGTGACATTTTGGCCATCGGCAGCTGGGTCATCGAACAGACGCTGGGTTACCTGGCACAATGGCAGGCAGGCGGCTGGCTATCGCCGGATTTCAACATTGCCATCAACGTCTCGGCGCACCAGCTCAGCCGCCCGGACTTTGCCGACACCCTGCTCGCGCGGATACGGCAGCACGGCGTCGCCCTGAGCCATCTGAGTATCGAAGTCACCGAGTCCGGCCTCATGAGCGACCTGCACAACGCCCGCCGACAGCTGGAGCAGCTCCACGACGCCGGCATTGCCGTGGCCGTGGACGACTTCGGTACCGGGCACTCCTCGCTGACCTATCTGAAAACCCTGCCGCTCTCGACGCTCAAGATCGACCGCGCCTTTGTCATGGATCTGGAGCAAAGCCCCGTTGATCGCCAGCTGGCCCTGACCATCACCCAGCTGGCTCACGGGGTGGGCTGCAACGTCGTCGCCGAAGGCATTGAAACCCGGGAACAGGCCGACTACCTGGGCTCCATTGGCTGCGAAATCATGCAGGGGTACTACTATGCCAAACCGCTGCCCGCCCCCGACTTTGTCGAGCTGTGCCACCGTCGCGATGACGCTCCCCGACCCGCCTGACGCCCACCGCTATGGAGACCCCGATGGCCCACGACCTGCTTGACCGCGTACGCCAGCGTCAGGAAGACCTCAACCGCTCGGAACGCAAGGTCGCCTGCGTGATAATCGACGACCCGGCCGCCGCTACGAGCCTGAGCATTGCCAGCCTGGCTCAGGCCGCCGGCGTCAGCGAGCCCACCGTCAACCGCTTCTGCCGCAACTTCGGCGCCAAGGGCTACCCGGACTTCAAGATCAAGCTGGCGCAGAGCCTGGCCGGCGGCACGCCCTACGTCACTCGCGCGGTCGAGCCCGGCGACAACGCCAGCCAATACACCAACAAGATTTTCGGCGCCACCATTGCCGCGCTGGACGAAGCCCGCCGCGACATCAACATGGACGCCGTTGAACGCATGGTGGACTACCTCACCCAGGCCAAGCAGATCCACTTTTTCGGCCTCGGCGCCTCCGGTGCCGTCGCCCAGGATGCGCAGCACAAGTTCTTCCGCTTCAACCTGCCGGTGATGGCCTACGTCGACGTGCTCATGCAGCGTATGGTGGCCGCTGCCTGCCACACCGGCGACGTTGTGGTGGTGATTTCCTACACCGGCCGCACCCGGGAGCTGGTCGACATTGCCCGAGTGGCCCGCGAAGCCGGCGCGGTGGTATTGGGGATTACCGCGCCCCGCTCACCGCTGACCCACGAATGCAGCGCCACCCTTGATGTTGCGACGCCCGAAGACACCGACCACTACATGCCCATGACCTCGCGCATGATCCAGCTGGCGCTGGTCGACACCCTGGCCACCGGCGTTACCCTGCGCCGGGGTGAGGTATTTCTGCCTCACTTGAAAAAGATCAAGGATAGCCTGCGCGATACCCGCTTTCCGGCGGAGAAAGCGCGTCAGGACACACAGCCGCCGAACGGCTGATCCCGGAGTGCCATGCCGGCAAGGGCCAGCAACGGCGCCTGCCGGCCGTACCAGCGGAGGTTCACCGAATGCCGGACGATAAAATGACGGACTCAGCTCGCTGTACCGACCAGGAGGCATCACTGGACGACACCACTCGCGCCTATCAGGCCGAGTATTCGGACAGAGGCTTCTGGCGGAAAGTCGCCCAACACGCACAAAAGGCGGGCAAAGCCACGCTGTCGCCCGCCCTGACGCTGTATTACGCGGCACAGGACGCGGACACCCCTGTCTGGGTCAAAACCACGATTTACGGCGCGCTGGGCTACTTTGTCTCGCCCATCGACGCCATTCCCGACGTGATCCCGATCACGGGGTATACCGACGACATGGGCGTTCTGGCCGCGGCCATCTGCGTGGCCGCCGCGCATATCAAGCCGGAACACCGGCACAAGGCGGGGCAGTCGCTAAAACGCTGGCTGGGATAGGTCACCCAGGCAGGGAAGAATTACCGTGCTCAACCCCGCCTACTGCTCACCCATCAGTGTGAAGCAGCAAACGGGGCAACATTCATCCGGAAACGGTCGCATCCGGAAAACAGGCGTTACTGGCATGTCCAGCCACTGTCTATGGGTATGGCAGTACCCGTAACATTGTCGGCCACATCACTCGCCAGGTAAGAAGCCAGCCCAGCGATGCGCGATGGATCAATCAGCGTTCCACTAGGCTGCTTTTCAATCACCAGGTCATATATGGCTTCATCTCTTGAAACACCCAGCTCTTCTACCCTGGCATTAATTTGTGGTTCGAGCAGCGGAGTTTCCGTCCAGCCGGGGCAAATGGAGTTGGCAGTAATACCCTGCTTGGCATTTTCCAGTGCAACGACCTTGGTCAACCCTACTACGCCATGCTTGGCAGCGACGTAAGCGGCTTTATGGACTGACCCTACCAGACCATGTGCAGAAGCTATATTAATGATGCGTCCCCACTGGCGTTTTTTCATGGCAGGAACAACATGATGAATACAGCGATACACGGCTGTCAGATTAACGCTCAGCACACTGGACCATGTTTCGGCATCAAAGTCTTCGATGGGCATTGTTTTTTGTATACTGGCGTTATTAACCAGAACATCAACTGAAACACCATCTTTATCAAGGCCGTGGAACATGGAGTCAATATCATCCATGGAGCTCAAGTCGGCCTTGCAGTATCGTACTAAAGAAGCACCCTGCTCCTTCAACGTATGCAAAAATGAAGTAACTGAACCCGACGTCTCCTCATGGATATCATGAACAACAACCGAAAAAGCCTGCCTGGCAAACATGCTGCAAAGAGCTTGCCCGATGCCGCCCATCGCACCGGTTACCAGAACTGTACTCGCATTACCTTTTACTTCTTTATTCATACCTACCTCACGATATATTCAAAAGTTCGCGACGTTTTTCGTGAAACTCCAAGCCAGAAACCAAGCTTCGGCCATCTGATCATACTTAAAGTTAACATTATCGGCTCAGCAACACGGATGGTAAGCCAGTAGCCAAAACAGGGAAGAAAGCGATAAGCATACAAGCCAGGACTATCAGCAGACAAAACGGCACTACTGCGCGGTAAAGATCAAGCGTTTCCACACCATCGGGTGCCACTCCTTTCAGATAGAAAAGTGCGTAACCAAAAGGTGGAGTAAGGAAAGATGTTTGCAGCACGACTGCCACCATAACCACAAACCAAAGCATATCCACGCCCATGCTCTCTATTATCGGCAACATGATAGGAAAACTCAGCAGCACAATGCCTGTCCAATCCAGAAACATTCCGAGAATAAAGATCAGGAAAAACATTAGAATCAATGCACCGACATTACCGCCAGGCATTGCCATTACCACCGTATGGATAACATCCATGCCCCCGCCTATGGAAAATACGCCGGTAAAAGCCGTAGCACCAACCAGCACCAACATAACCATAGTGGTAGTTTTACTGGCTTCAATCATGGTGCGATAGCAAGTTGAAAGCTTTCGATCACCAAAAATCAGAAATAACAGGAAGGCTATGGTCACACCGATGGCCGATGCTTCAGTAGCAGTTGCAATACCGGTAAACAGTGAGCCCAACACCCCAAGAATGAGAGCCATGGGTGGCAACACGTACGTAACCAGCATTTTCAACAACTTGCCTGAACTAATTTCAGCCTGTTCTTCGGCAGGCACCAGCGGCCCATACGAAGGTTTTATATGGCAAATAATCAAAACGTAGAGTGCATACATAAAGCCCAACATCAAGCCGGGCACCAACGCTCCCGCAAAAAGCTCACCAACCGATACAGGTGAGTAGCTAGCCATTAATATAAGCATGATACTCGGTGGGATAAGAATACCCAGGCAGCCACTGGCCATAATAACACCAGCACTCAGGTGTTTGTTGTATCCATATTTAAGCATGGGAACCAGAGCAATCATCCCCATCACAGCAATTGATGCACCAACAATGCCTGTTGTAGCAGCTAAAAGCACCGAGACAATAACGACAGTAAGCGCCAGGCCACCTCGAAGATTTGCCAGCAGCAAACGCATTGTTTCAAACATCTTCTCTGTCACGCCCGAATCATTGAGAAAGCGTGCCATAAGAATAAACAACGGTATTGCTACCAAAACGTAATTATCCATGGCATTGCCATAAATATTGTTAATAATTATCCCAAGCGTCTTGGCACCAGGGCCCAGCCAGGCGCCAAGTACGGCCACACCCCCGAGTACAAAAGCAAGCGGATGGCCCATAAAGAGCCCCAAAAGCAAACCACTGAACATGAAAAGTGTCAGAATTTCAGGGCTCATACAGCCTCCTCTTCACGCAGCTTCTGTAATGCACGAATAACAACTGCGAAGGCCTGGAGAAGTAGCATTATGGCAGTCAGTACCAGTGCTGCTTTAACCGGATATACCGGAATGGCCACCATGCCGTAGGTGGTTTCACCTCGACTGAAGGAACGCTCGAAGAAAGCCCAGCCGTAGGTAAGCAACATCCAGATAAAAGGAACAAAGAAAATCAGATAGCCTGCAAGCTCAATACCGGCCTGTTTACGGCGCGTTAGCAGGCGTTTCAGAACATCTACCTCAACATGCACATGATGACGGAGCCCATAAGCTGCCATCAGCATGAAGTGGACACCAAAGAGCATTTTGGTCACATCAAAGGCCCAGTCACTCGGTCGTCCGAGAAAAAAACGCAGAGCGATATCATATACAACAATTCCGGCAATTATGGCAACAAGAGGAGCCACAAGACGGCCAAATGCTTCATTAAGTGCATCAATAGCCTTTGCAATAGCATTCATGAGCAAGACTCTCTTGAATCAACTATAAATTTCTTATCGCCCCTGTCAGGGAGAAAGATTGAACCCACAAAACGAGGCCCTCTAAAAGAGGGCCTGAAAGTAAGTTACATGCAATCTTCAATCTTTTCGAGTGATGGCAAATCGTCAGTAACGCGACTCATATTGTAAGGCACTGAAAGGTCGCGCCAATTGGAGTAGTTTTGCAAATAGCTGATCATCGAATGATAGACTTCCGCCTGCATGGGATTTTCGCAGGAACCCTTGACTATCATTTCGTTTGTTACGCTCTGAATTTTTTCAAGATCCTCATCAGATAGCTGATTGATCTCTGTACCATCCTCAATGAACTTTACGGTTCCCTGAGTGGACTGACGCTCTGACCATGCTATCGACCAGCTCATGGTGGCCTGAGCAGCAATTTTCAGCTTCTCCTGTGTTTCTTGAGAAAGTGCATCCCAGGCATCCTGATTAATCATTACGCCGAAGACACTGGCAGACTGGTGCCAGCCTGGAACGGACCAGTAGTCAGCGACTTCGGAAAACCCTGCCTTGTAATCTACACCCGGCGTTGAAAACTCGGCCCCATCCACGACACCTCGTTCAATACCCTGATATATCTCACCACCAGCCAGAGTCACCTGAGTACCGCCCAGCTCTTCAAGAACGCGACCCTGGTCACGTCCTGAAAGCCTAAGGCGCAAACCTTCCAGGTCAGCTATGCTTTCGATAGGAGTGTTTCCCCGGAAGCCCGACTCATTGTTGGTAATACCATACGGCAAGTAGACCATGTTATACTTGCCATAAACCTTTTGATAAAGCTCAAAGCCTCCCCACTCATTTATCCAGTTTAGATAGTCAACACCATTAAACAGGCTGGTGGTAGTTGCTAATGGCGAGAATGCAGAACTTCGACCTGCCCAATAACCGGGCCAGTCACCTGCTGCTTCAATGCTACCGGTTTCGGTGGCATCAAACACTTCCGTACCCGGCATCAACGTACCACCGGCACGGAAATTGATCTTTACATCATCACCGGCAAGTTTGTTAACCAACTCGGCCCAGTGGCGATCAATCTGAATCAGGTCAAGATTATCCGGCCATGTGGTAGTCATGGTCCACTGATCTTGGGCTTGTGCGCTGGACACCATGCCGATCATGGCAACGCCTGCCGCAAGACCAGTTAAAGCAAACTGGTTAAGCCTTTTCATTGCATTGCTCCTTGTAAGTATTGTTGTTCTTACTGAAGCCTCGCATGGAGCGCTCTTCAACACCGACTGGACGTTTTTATTCTGGGTTTTTGAGCGGCCGAGGACAAAACGATCTATAGCATGGCCATATTTTTTGAGTCAAACGATAAATGACCTTTCCATACCTGCAACCATGACAGGAAACATGGCTTTTCATCCAGCCAAAAATACCGAAAAAGGCTTTCTCCCCCACACCACATATACGTTCTGCCTCTCCCTGCGCTAACAGCCCGGTGGCGAACTACCTGCTCGTCCTGTTGGGGATCCTGAGCTCAGGGAGTCTATGCCACTCCATATGCTCTCGGCACCCTACCGGCACGGCTTGGCACGATAGGCAGGCCTATCATTTTGCTCATGACCTCAGGCATGGTGCGCCCAGCCACAAAAAAAGGCCCGACGCCTGAAGCGTCGAGCCTTTTTCGGATATTCAATGGTGCCGGTGGCCGGACTCGAACCGGCACGCCCGAAGGCGGCGGATTTTGAATCCACTGCGTCTACCAATTCCACCACACCGGCAACAGCCGCGCATTATACGCTGCCCACTTATCAGGTCAATTATTCCGCCTGACTTTATCGCTCTGACGCGCTATCCTGTGCGGCCGATTTTAGAACGCCGCTGTGCGTTCCGCGACGCCTTCCCGAATGACAGACGAGCCTTGCCATGCAGCGTGCCGACTTTGCCTACGAGCTACCCGAAGAGCTGATTGCCCGCTACCCGTCGGAAAAGCGCAGCGACTGCCGCCTGCTGTGTGCCGGCCCGGATGGCGACGTGGCCCACCGCCGCTTTCCCGACCTGCTGGAGCTGCTGGAGCCCGGGGATTTACTCGTTTTCAACGACACCCGGGTCATTCCCGCCCGGCTGCACGGCCACAAGACAAGCGGCGGGCGCGTGGAAATGCTGCTGGAGCGCCCTCTGGATATCCACCGCGGGCTGGCCCACCTGCGCGCGAGCAAATCGCCCAAAGCGGGCACCGAGATCGTTTTTGAAGGCGACGTTCACGCCGTGGTAGAAGGCCGCCAGGGCGCGCTGTTTGAGCTGCGCTTTACCGGCGATACGCCGATGATCACGCTGCTGGAACGCCACGGGCACATGCCGTTGCCGCCGTATATCACCCGGGACGACGAAAGCAGCGACCGCGAACGCTACCAGACGGTGTACGCCCGCCGGGACGGCGCCGTGGCAGCCCCCACCGCCGGCCTGCATTTTGACCAGCCGCTGCTGGACGCCCTGGCGGCGAAGGGCGTGGAAAGTGCCTTTGTCACCCTGCACGTGGGCGCCGGCACCTTTCAGCCGGTGCGCGCCGACGACATACGCGACCACAGCATGCACAGCGAATGGATCGACGTTGACCAGACCGCCTGCGCCAAAGTTCGCGCGGCGCGTGCTGCGGGCAGGCGCGTGATCGCCGTGGGCACCACCGCCGTGCGCTGCCTGGAAAGCGCCAGCGAGCAGGCAGCGCACGGCGAGATCACACCCTATCGCGGCGAAACCGCTATTTTCATTTATCCCGGCTATGAGTGGCGCTGCGTGGACGCGCTGATTACCAACTTCCACCTGCCGGAATCCACGCTGTTGATGCTGGTCTCGGCGTTTATCGGCTATGAGGCCACACTTGCTGCTTACCGTAAGGCGGTGGCCGAGCGCTACGCCTTTTTCAGCTACGGCGACGCCATGCTGCTGTCCCGCCACCGCGCTCCAACGCCCGCCGGATAGCACGCTGCCGAATGGGCCGGGTACGCTTTTTAGTCTCCGTTTTCTCCACGAGTTTTTGTCATGCAAAACCCCTACAAACGCAACGAATGCGCCATGCGCTTTGAGCATCTGGCCAGCGATGGCCGCGCCCGCCGCGGGCGGCTGCAATTCCCCCGAGGCGCTGTGGAAACCCCGGCCTTCATGCCGGTCGGCACCTACGGCACGGTCAAGGGCATGACACCGCAATCCGTCCAGGACATCGGCGCCGATATTATCCTGGGCAACACCTTCCACCTCTGGCTGCGCCCCGGGGTCAAGGTCATCGAAACCCACGGCGACCTGCACGACTTTGCTCAGTGGGACAAGCCCATTCTCACGGACTCCGGCGGTTTTCAGGTATTTTCTCTGGGCAAGACGCGCAAGATCACCGAAGAAGGCGTGCATTTTCGCTCGCCGGTGGACGGCGCCAGGGTCTTCATGGGGCCGGAAGAGTCCATGGCCGTACAGCGCTCGCTGGGCTCCGACGTGGTGATGATCTTTGACGAATGCACGCCCTACCCCGCCACCTACGTTGAAGCCGAGCGTTCCATGGAGCGCTCGCTACGCTGGGCGCAGCGCTCGCGCGATGCCCACGGCGACTCCTCCTCGGCGCTGTTCGGAATTATCCAGGGTGGCATGCACGCGGATCTGCGTGAGCGCTCGCTCAAGGGGCTTCTGGATATCGGTTTTGATGGCCTGGCCATCGGCGGCCTCTCCGTGGGCGAGCCCAAGGAAGACATGCTCGCGGTGCTCGACTACCTGCCCGGCTGGATGCCCGACGATACTCCCCGCTACCTCATGGGCGTGGGCAAGCCCGAGGACCTGGTGGAAGGCGTGCGCCGCGGGGTGGATATGTTCGACTGCGTCATGCCCACGCGCAACGCCCGCAACGGCCACCTGTTCAGCGCCGAAGGTACGGTCAGAATCCGCAACGCGACCCACCGCTTCGACACCCGGCCGCTGGAAGACGACTGCGACTGCTATACCTGCCGGCACTTTTCCCGGAGCTATCTGCATCACCTGGACCGCTGCAACGAGATGCTCGGTTCAATGCTCAATACCATCCACAATCTGCGCCATTACCAACGCCTTATGGCTAATTTGCGCGCGGCAATCGAAGCGGGTACATTGACGCCCTTCGTGGAGACATTCTACGCCAGGCGTGGCCTGCCCGTACCTCCGGCGCCAGACTGACCGGCCACTCGGCACGTCATTCCCGCATGACAGTTTTATCGGCCTGTTGTCAGGCCAGTCCAATGCTTGTTTATCGTCAAATCAGGAGTGCTTTGAATGCTGGACTTCCTTATCTCCCAAGCCCACGCCCAGGACGCCGGTGGCGCTGCCGGCGGCGGGATCGCCCAGATTGTCATGCTGGTCGGTTTCGTGGTGATCTTCTACTTCCTGCTCTGGCGTCCCCAGGCCAAGCGGGCCAAGCAGCACAAGCAGCTGATCGGCAACCTCGACACCGGTGACGAAATCGTCATCGGTGGTGGCCTGGTGGGCCGTATCACCAAGGTCAGCGACGAGTTTCTGACCATGGAAGTGGCGGACGACACTACCGTCAACGTGCAGAAAAGCGCCGTTGCCGCCGTGCTGCCCAAGGGCACCATCAAGTCCATCTAACCACCGTTCTGCCCCTGCCGGACACCGCCTTCACCCCGGCGGGGATGCCAGGGTAAACGATGGCACGCCTTGCTGCGCGCTGCACCGACTGCGGCGCGCAGCGTTCCGTTCGTTATTCAAGGCAGGGCTTACATGCTCAACCGTTACCCCCTGTGGAAGTATTTACTGATTGTGGCTGTTTTACTGACCGGCCTGATTTACTCGCTTCCCAACCTCTTTCCCCAGGACCCCGCCGTTCAGATCAGCACCCAGGGCGACAGCGCGCTATCCCAGCGCCGGGTCGAGCGCATTACCCAGGCCCTGAAAGACCGCGAGATTCCCGTCAAGGGCGTGGAAAAACAGGGCGATCAGTGGCTGCTGCGGCTTGAAAGCACCGACGATCAGTTACCTGCCCGCGACCTCATCAGCGACCGGCTGGGCAACGACGCGACCGTTGCGCTCAACCTGGCCGAAGCCACTCCGGGCTGGCTCGAAGCGTTCAACGCCTCGCCCATGACCCTGGGGCTGGATCTTCGCGGCGGTGTCCACTTCCTCCTCGAAGTCGACATGGACGCGGCTCTGACTCAGCGCCTGGAAGTCAACGCCAGCGCCATGCGCGAGCTGCTGCGCGACGAGCGCATCCGTTATCGCAATACCGAGATCAACGACCGCTCGCTGTCTCTCGAGTTTACCGGCGCTGACGACCGCGACACCGCGCGTGGGTTGATCCGCCGCGAGTTTCCCGACTTCGACTACCAGAACGACGGCGAGGGGCGCGGCGCACGCCTGGTCATGACGCTGACCGACCAAAAGGTCAAGGAAATCCAGGACTACGCCGTCGAACAGAACCTCACCACGCTGCGTAATCGCGTCAACGAGCTGGGCGTGGCCGAACCCAAGGTTCAGCGCCAGGGCCCCAGCCGCATCGTGGTCGAGCTGCCCGGCGTTCAGGACACCACGGCGGCCAAGCGCATCGTGGGTGCCACGGCCAACCTCGAGTTCCGTCTGGAGGCGCGCTCCGATACCCCCGAGCGCGAGACCGAAACCATCGCCTTTCGCAACAACCCGCAGCGCGACGCCACGCTGCTGCGCGACGTGATCATCACCGGCGACAGCGTCTCCAGCGCCAACCAGAGCTTCGACAAGAACGGCGGCCCCCAGGTCAGTATCGACCTCGACGGCACCGGCGGCACGCTGATGAATCGCGCCACGCGGAGCAATATCGGGCGCAGCATGGCGGTCGTGTTCATCGAGCATAAAAGCCGCGACCGTGTCGAGGAAGACCCCGAGACCGGCGAAAAAACCACCGTCCGCGACACCTACGTCGAGCGCGGCATCATCAGCCTGGCGACCATCCAGAGCGCCTTCGGCAACAGCTTCCGCATCACCGGGCTGGACTCCACCTCGGAATCCTCGGAGCTGGCCCTGCTGCTGCGCTCGGGCTCGCTGGCCGCACCGATCTACTTTGCCCAGGAACGTACCATCGGCCCCAGCCTCGGACAGAAGAACATCGATCGCGGCCTGCTCTCGGTACAGCTGGGTCTGCTGCTGGTCGTGGCCTTCATGCTGGTGCGCTACAAGGTGTTCGGCATTTTCGCCAACATTGCGCTGGCCTTTAACCTGACGCTGCTGGTGGCGGTGATGTCGATGCTGGGCGCGACGCTGACGCTACCCGGCATTGCCGGTATCGTGCTGACGCTGGGCATGGCCGTGGACGCCAACGTGCTGATATTCGAGCGCATCCGCGAAGAGCTGCGCAACGGCCTTTCGGCCCAGCAGGCTATCCATGCCGGCTACGAGCGCGCCTTTACGTCCATCATCGATGCCAATATCACCACGCTGCTGGTCGCGGTGATTCTCTTCTCGATCGGCACCGGGCCGGTCAAGGGCTTTGCCGTTACGCTGTCCATCGGCATCCTGACCTCCATGTTCACAGCGCTTCTCGTCTCGCGCGCCATGGTCAATCTGACCTACGGCGGCAAGCCGGTGAAAAAGCTCCGGATCTGACTCCCGGCGCATAGCCCAGACTTCAAGAGGTGGTAATGAAATCCCTGACAAACCGGCATATCGACTTCATGGGGCGGCGCCAATGGGCGCTGACCCTCTCGGGCATCATGCTGCTGGTGTCGATTGGTGCCATGATTATCCAGCAGCTCAACCTGGGGCTGGACTTTACCGGCGGCACTCTGGTGGAAGTTCGCTACGCCAACGCGCCGTCGCTGGATACCGTTCGCCAGGTGCTGGAGCAGAACGGCTTTCAGGACATCGCCGTGCAGACCTTCGGCGCCACGACCGACGTGCTCATCCGGCTGAAACAGGCCTTTGACGCCGAGGTCGGCCACAATATCGTCGCCCTGCTGCGAGACAGCGGTGCCAGCGTTGACCTGGTGCGCGCCGAATTCGTCGGCGCCCAGGTAGGCGATCAGCTGCGCGACCAGAGCGGCCTGGGCATGCTGGTAGCGCTGGGCGTGGTCATGCTCTACGTGGCATTTCGCTTTCAGTACAAGTTTGCCATCGGCGCGCTTTTGGCCCTGGTACACGATGTCATCATCGTTATCGGCCTCTTTGCGCTGTTCGGTCTCGAGTTTGATCTGACGGTGCTGGCCGCGATTCTGGCGGTGATTGGCTACTCGCTTAACGATACCATCGTGGTTTACGACCGTATCCGCGAAACCATTCGTACCTCGCAGATCACCGACATGGGCAAGATCATCAACGAGTCGATCAACGCCACGCTATCGCGTACCCTGGCCACGTCAAGCACTACCCTGCTGGTGCTGCTCGCCCTGCTGTTTCTGGGCGGCGACATGATCGAGAACTTTGCCATCGCCCTGCTCATCGGCATCGTGGTGGGCACCTTCTCCTCGATCTACATCTCCGGCGCGCTGCTGATTCCGCTCAAGCTGGGCCGCGAAGACCTGATTCCGCCGCAGAAACCCAGGGACGAAGAAGAGGAAGAGCTGCCATAATCCGGCCCGCTTTTTGATACAGCGCCTCCCTGTAGCACCAAAAAGCAAAAGAGCACCAAAAAGCAAAAGAGCACCAAAAAGCAAAAGCCCCTGCCGATATATAATGAACTGACCCCATAAAGTTGGACGGTTCATTTAGCTGGCACCCAAGGCCTGAGTCCTGTACTGCACAGGGCTCAGGCCTTTTAGCGTCAACTTAATGCGTTCGTGATTATAGTAGTGGATGTAGTGGTCGAGTCCTCGCTGCAGTTGCTCAAGCGTCTCGAAACCGATTCAGATAAAAGTACTCGGCCTTGAGGGTGCCAAAAAAGCTCTCCATCGCTGCATTGTCCAGGCAGTTGCCTTTACGTGACATGCTTTGAATCAGGGATCGCTCCTTCAGCAAGCGCCGGTAAGCCGGGTGCTGATAATGCCAGCCTTGATCGGAGTGCAGCTGCGGCTTGTCCGCTGGCTCCAACCGAGTCAACGCCTTGTGCATCATATCGATCACCAGGGAGAGCACGGGGCGCTTGCCGGTCTGGTAGGCCACGATTTCGCCGTTATAGAGATCCATGACCGGCGATAGATAGAGCTTCTGGCCGTTGACGCTGAACTCCGTGATATCGGTGACCCACTTCTGGTTCGGACGTTGTGCCTGGAACTGACGATCGAGCAGATTGGGCGCGATTCGTCCTGCGCTTCCTCGATAGGATCGGTATCGTTTTCGGCGTACCAGTGACCTCAGGCCCAGACTCTTCATCAGTCGCTGCACGGTCTTGTGGTTGACTGTCTCGCCCGCCTGTTTCAAGGCCGCGGTGATGCGACGGTAACCGTAACGCCCCGATGGTGGTCGTAGATTTGGCGTATACGCGTTTTCAGAGCCGCGTATTTGTCACCGGTGTTCTGGGCCTTGCGTTGATAGTAAAACGTGCTGCGCGAGAGACCGGCCGCTCGCAGCAGCAAGGCGAGGGTGTGCTCATGCCTTAATCCCTGGACGACTTGCGCTTTTTGCCTCGCGCCACGTCCTGCTCTGCCTGGATCAAGGCATCGAGCTTTTTAGATAGGCGTTCTCGGCACGCAGGTAGGCGAGTTCTTTCAGCAACGCCTCTTGAGAGCGCTCTTTATCAGGTAGGGGCGGTGAAGGAGGCTTCTTTGACATCGGGCGGCGTCCTTTGCGCTGAGGTTCCAGGGCAGTCAGACCCCCACTATGGTACTGACGCTCCCATCTGCCAATAGCGCTGCGCTCACGGATATCGAACAGGGCCGCAGCCTGGCGTTGTGACAAGCCATCCCGCCACATTCGCTCAAGCACCTCCCGCTTGAAGGCCGCACTGTGGTGACTGTACTTCTTGCGCAGGCCCGACACGCCATGCTGTCGATAGGTTGCCAGCCATTGCCGGATGGTGGACACATCCACGCCATACTGGCGAGCCACTTCCCCCTGGCTGATGTCCTCGCGTAAACACTGCTGAATAACCCGCAGCTTGAAGCTCTCGTCATATTTCGCCATCAAAAACACCCCGAAGGTTGGATGATGTCCAACTTTCGGGGTGCAGTTCATAATCGACAGGGGCTTTTTAATGCGACGCTTATACGACCCGGCGGATTACAACTATTGGTCGGTTTACGTCTACCGGCGGATCAGGACTACCGGCGGATTAAAAATGCGGCGTCAGCTGCTTGACCAGGGCCTTGTAAAGACGCGGACCGGCGGCCATCAGCACGCCTTCGGGCTTTAGCGCCGGCTGGCCGTCGGGGGTGCCCATCAGCGCGCCGGATTCCTTTAGCAGCAGCATCCCCGGGTACATGTCCGATTCGCTGAGTCCGGTCACAAAGGCGCTGTCCACGCGGCCGGCGGCCACTTCGCAGATATCCAGCAGCCCGCTGCCGGTCGCTACCATGGCTTCGACGGTCGGTCCCAGCTGCTGGGTCAGCGTCATATAAGCGGGCAGATGGCGCTGGCGCAGCCAGGTGGGCGGCAGGCTCAGCGCGGTGCGGGTGCCGCCCAGCGCCGTGGCCTTGCTGACACGCATGCGCTTGTCGTTGTGCTGGGCACCGCCGCCGCGGGTGGCGAGGTACTCATCATCTGAAAACGGGCAGATAATCACCGCGTGTTCAGGCCTGCCTTTAACCCGGCACACAACCGAAATCGCGAAATTCACGCCGGCAACGGCAAGGCTGGAATCGCCGTGCATGGGTTCAATGTGCCAGACGGTATCCTGACCCTCGCCCTCGCCGGCGCGGTACTGGGTAAAGCGGCCGACGATGCCGTGCTGCGGGTAGCCGCGCTCCAGCTGCTGAACGATAGTCGCTTCGGCCTTGCCGGCGGTATCGGTCAGCAGCTGCGTCAGGTTGGTGGCATCGTGAGCGTTTTCAATGCGCTCGCGGATACGGAGAAATTGATCAGCGGCCTTGCGCGTTGCGCGCAGCGTGAACTGAACCATCGGATTCATGGGCGAGCCTTGTGACGGTTAAGGTTAAAGACAGGACTGTTAAAGAACGGTGAAGCCGGGAGCGAACGCGCAAAATACATCGCGGACGCAAACAATAAGGGAATAAAGCACGACGGCGAACGGCGTACTCGCGGCGGGATTCTAGCAGAGCTCGTGCCGGGGTGCCATGCAGACATGATAGACTCGGGCCCTCTCGCACAGCGCTTTTCATTTGTCCGGGCCCGGATTTGTCCGGCAATTTACTGACACTCACTACCGAGTCACCCCATGCTTGAGCGTCTTCGCATCGTCCTTATCGGCACCAGCCACTCGGGCAACATCGGCGGCGTTGCCCGCGCCATGCACAACATGGGGCTGGCCGATCTGGCCCTGGTCGCCCCACGCTGCCAGGTTATCGACCAGGAAAGCATTTCCCGAGCCTCGGGCGCCGACCACCTGCTGCACAGCGCCAGTGTCAGCGAGACGCTGGACAGTGCCGTGGCCGACTGCACCCTGGTCGCAGGTGCCAGCGCTCGCTCGCGCACCCTGCCCTGGCCTATGCTCTCGCCCCGACAGCTGGCCGATCGACTGCCCGCGGAATGCGAGGCAGACAGCGCGCGGGTCGCGCTGGTTTTCGGTCGCGAAGACAGCGGCCTGACCAACGATGAGCTCCACCGCTGTCACGCCCACATCCATATTCCCGTGAACGCCGACTTCAGCTCGCTGAATCTGGCGTCAGCGGTGCAGGTGATCGCGTATGAATGCCGCATGAAATGGCTGGAACAGCCGTCGGCACCCACCGCCGACGCGCCCGACAGCACGCTGCCGCCGGAGCAGCGCCCGGTATCCCATGCGGATCTGGAGCGCTATTTCACCCACCTTGAGCAAACGCTGACAACCATCGGCTTTCACGATCCGGACAAGCCACGCCAGCTGATGGCGCGCCTGCGGCGGCTGTACCTGCGCGCCCGCCCCGAAGCGCTCGAACTCAACATACTGCGTGGCGTCCTGACGGCGACCGAGAAAGCCGCCACCGACCGGGCCAGCCGGCCGCCACGCCCTTGAATCCGGTCATTGGCGCCGCCAGTGTTGACCTGCCGGCACCCTGCCGCCGGACGCCCCACCCATTGAAGGAAAGGCCGCATGTTTCAACGCCTGCGTGAAGATATCAACAGCGTGTTTGTCCGCGATCCGGCGGCACGCAACTTTTTTGAAGTCCTGACCAACTACCCGGGGCTGCATGCGCTGCTCATGCACCGCTGCCATCACTGGCTGTGGAACAAGCGCGCCAGGTGGCTGGCACGCACGCTGTCGACCTTTGCCCGCTTTCTGACCGGTATCGAGATTCACCCCGGCGCCACCATCGGCCGACGCTTTTTCATCGACCACGGCATGGGCGTCGTCATCGGCGAAACGGCGCTGATCGGCGATGACGTGACTCTCTATCACGGCGTTACCCTGGGCGGCACCAGCTGGCACAAGGGCAAGCGCCACCCAACCCTGGGCGACGGCGTGATCATCGGCGCCGGCGCCAAGATTCTGGGGCCGCTGACCCTCGAAGCCGGCGTCAAGGTCGGCTCCAACGCCGTGGTTACAAAGGATGTTCCCGAAGGTGCCACCGTGGTCGGCATTCCCGGCAAGATCGTCAAGAGCGCCGAGCCGGATAGCGAGCAGTCGCTGGACGTGGACCCTGACAGGCGCGAAGCCATGCGTCAGAAGTTCGGCTTTGACGCCTACGGCGTCAGCCAGGACATGCCCGACCCGGTAGCCCGCTCGATGCAGGCCATGCTTGACCACATGCACGCGGTTGACGAACGCGTCGAGCAAATGTGCTCAACGCTCAGTCGGCTGGATACCAGCTACCGCAATGGCGATCTGCCCGAACTGCACAACGAGGATTTTGCCGCCGTGCTGGGCGAAGCCGCGGTCAACTGCGCCGACCACGCCGCCGGCGAGAACCAGCGCCATGATGACAACCCGGCCGACGACAAGCCGGATCATGACAAGGCGGATACCTGCGACGGTAAAGGTTGACCCTGACGCTCGGGCTTTCCCATAATAGCCGTGTTTTCATCTTTAACGCGCTCAGACGAGCGTCGGGGGTCGTCATGCGCTTGACCACCAAGGGCCGCTACGCCGTTACTGCCATGCTGGACCTGGCGATCAACGCCGACACTGCGCCCACCAGTCTGGGCGATATCGCTCGGCGCCAGGGGATTTCGCTGTCCTACCTCGAGCAGCTGTTTGCCCGTCTGCGCCGCTCGGGCCTGGTCAAAAGCATACGCGGGCCGGGCGGCGGCTATCTGCTGACCCGGGCCCCCGATGCCATCAGCGTTTCCAGCATCGTGGACGCCGTGGACGAAAGCGTGGACGCGACCCGCTGCCAAGGACTCTCGGACTGCCAGCAGGGCAATACCTGCCTGACGCATCACCTCTGGTGCGAGCTGTCCGACCAGATTCGCCGGTTTCTTGAAGACGTAACTCTCGAGCAGCTTCGCTCGCGCTCCGATGTTCAGCAGATCGCCATACGCCAGCAGACCGGGCAGGATACCGGCATCCTGGCCTCCGCGCCCTAGCCGGCGCCCTTCCACGCCTTTCCTTACGCGAAGTCAACCGCCATGACCGATGTCACGCCCTCGCTACCCGTTTATCTCGACTATGCCGCCACCACGCCGGTGGACGATCGTGTTGCCGCCGTCATGCAGCGCTACCTGACCGTCGATCAGCTCTACGCCAACCCGGCATCGCGCAGCCACATGCTCGGCTGGCAGGCCGAGCAGGCCGTGGAACAGGCGCGTCGTCAGGTCGCCGATAGCCTTCACGCCGACCCGCGTGAAATCGTCTGGACCAGCGGCGCCACCGAGGCCGACAACCTCGCGCTGACCGGCTTCATGCGCGCCAATCGCGAGCGCGGCATGCACCTGGTGACCTCGATCATCGAGCACAAGGCGGTGGTGGATACCGCCAGCGCGCTGGAGCTCGAAGGCTTCGAGGTGACCTGGCTGACGCCGGGAACCGACGGCTGTATTACCCCGGAGCAGCTGCGCCACGCCATGCGCGACGACACCGCGCTGGTGTCGCTGATGGCGGTCAACAACGAGCTGGGCAGCGTCAACGACATAGCCGCCCTGGCCGCCGTGGCCCACGAGTTCGGCGCCGCCTTTCATAGCGACGCCGCCCAGGCCATCGGCCGCATCCCGCTGGACGTGGAGGCGCAGGGCATTGACCTCATGTCGCTGTCGGCGCACAAGGCCTACGGCCCCAAGGGTGTCGGCGCGCTGTACGTCCGGCGTCACCCGGATATTCGCGTGGAAGCGCTGATTCACGGCGGCGGCCACGAGCGCGGCATGCGCTCGGGCACGCTACCCACGCACCAGATTGCCGGCATGGGCAAGGCTTTTGCGCTCATGGCTCAGGAAGGCGACGCCGACCAGGCGCACATCGCCGGGCTGGCCGAACGTTTTATGGCCGGCATTGCCCAAACGGGTGGTATCTACCACAACGCCGGCGACGGCCACCACGTCCCCAACATCATCAATCTGGCGTTTGACGGCATTGACGGCGAGTCGCTGCTGATGGCGCTGCGCGACGTGGCGGTATCCACCGGGTCGGCGTGCAACTCGGCGAGCGTCGACCCGTCCTACGTGCTGCTGGGCGCGGGTGTGCCGCGCTCGCTGGCGCTGTCGTCACTGCGCTTCAGCTTCGGTCGCTTTACCACCGAAGCCGATATCGACCACGCTCTGGGCGTGCTGCAACACGCCGTAAGCGGCCTGCGGGCGCCTGCCCCCGCAGGCTCCGGATGACGCCGCCAACACTCGGCGTTTTTCACGTTACGTTTTTCACAGCAGGACGGTTTCAACAGGAGGTCACTCATGGCCACACTCAATATCACGCCGGCTGCTGCCGAGCAGATTCAGCATGTGCTTACCGAACGCGGCGAAGGCCTTGGCCTACGCGTATCGGTCAAGCCGTCGGGCTGTTCCGGCTACAGCTACGTGCTTGACTTCGCTGACGATACCGCCGCGGACGACATCAGCTTTGAAGACCACGGCGCCCGGGTGTTTGTCGCTCCGGATGCGCTGGAGATGCTCGACGGCAGTGAAGTCGACTACGTCAACGAAGGGTTGAACCGCTATTTCCGCTTCAATAACCCCAACGTCACCGACGAATGCGGCTGCGGCGAAAGTTTCACCGTTTAACCCCGCCGACGCCGGCAGTATTCACGGCCACGCTGAAACGCTATAATTGCTCCTCCCGCTGCCTGCCGGCCAATGCCCGGCGGGCAGCGGCGCAATTTGTCTGCCGCCCTGCCCGCCGGGGCGGCCTTCTTTTACGTCCCCCAGCTGGAGAATGCTTAACATGGCGAACGAACGTACGCTTTCCATCATCAAGCCCGACGCCGTCGCTCAGAACGCCATCGGCGAGATCGTTGCCCGCTTCGAGAAAGCGGGCCTCAAGGTCGTCGCCAGCAAAATGCTGCACCTGAGCGAAGAAAACGCCGGCGGCTTCTATGCCGAACACAAGGAGCGTCCGTTCTACGGTGCTCTGGTCGGCTTCATGACCTCGGGCCCGGTGATCGTTCAGGTGCTGGAAGGCGAAGACGCCATTGCCAAAAACCGCGACCTGATGGGCGCTACCAACCCGAAAGATGCTGAAGCCGGCACCATTCGCGCCGACTTCGCCGAAACCATCGACGCCAACGCCGTTCACGGCTCCGACTCCGTGGAAAGCGCCGAGCGCGAGATTGCCTACTTCTTCGGCAACGACGAAATCTGCCCGCGCTGATACGCGCCGCAGGGCAACCTTTTCCGTTGCCGGCCATTTTTGCGGGAGCCCGGCTCCCGCCTTTATTCCGACGCTGAGCACCATGACCACTGCCGCCCCCCGAGACGCTACTTCCGCCACCGCCTCCGAGGCTGCCACCGCAACGCCGGAGGCAACCGCCGAGCGGGTCAACCTGCTGGGTATGTCCCGGGCACAGCTGGAGGCCTTCTTTCTCTCCATCGGCGAGAAAAAATTCCGCGCGACCCAGCTGATGAAGTGGATGCACCACGAAGGCTGCGACGACTTTGCCGCGATGACCAACCTGTCCCGGGCGCTGCGGGAAAAGCTGGAACGCCTGGCCGAGGTGCGTGGCCCGGGCGTGGTGTATGAAGGCAGCTCCCGGGACGGCACGCAGAAGTGGGTGCTGGAAGTGGAAGACGGCAGCTACGTGGAAACCGTGCTGATTCCCGCCGACAACGGCAAGCGCCGTACCCTCTGCGTCTCCTCGCAGGTGGGCTGCTCGCTGGACTGCAGCTTCTGCTCCACGGGCAAGCAGGGCTTTCAGCGCAACCTGACCGCGGCCGAGATTATCGGCCAGGTCTGGGTTGCTTCGCGCAGCGATGTTCCCCGCGCCGACAGCCGCCAGCGCCCGGTCACCAACGTGGTGATGATGGGCATGGGCGAGCCGCTGATGAACTACGACAACGTGGTCGCGGCCATGCAGCTGATGCTCGAGGATAACGGCTACGGCCTCTCCAAGCGCCGGGTCACACTGTCCACCTCGGGCGTGGTGCCCAAAATCGACAAACTCAGCGACGACATCGACGTCAGCCTGGCCATTTCGCTGCACGCCGCCAACGACGAGCTGCGCAACGAACTGGTCCCGCTGAATCGCAAGTACAACATTCGGACGCTGCTGGACGCCTGCAGTCGCTATCTGGAAAAAAGCCCGGAAAACCGCCAGGTCACCATCGAATACACGCTGATCGCCGGTGTCAACGACCAGCAGGAACATGCCCGGGAACTGGCCGAGGTTCTGCATGACCTGCCGTGCAAGATCAACCTGATCCCGTTCAATCCGTTCCCCAACTCGGGCTACGAAACGCCGTCGCGCAACCAGGCCGTGCGCTTTCAGCGCTGGCTGGACGAACTGGGTTACACCGCGCCGATCCGCACCGCGCGGGGCGATGATATCGACGCCGCCTGTGGCCAGCTGGTAGGACGGGTCAAGGATCGCACCAAACGCCAGGCGCGCTATATCCAGTCGGTGCAGCTGGATGCGCCCTGATGCTGTCCTGACTTGTGCACGGCCTTGACTGGTGCCTGTCTTGACTTATGCCGAGCACAGCGCTTTGATGAACACCCGCGCCCGGCACCCTGCAACCGATTATCGACGACATTACCACTGACTTCACCGCCATGAGACCCACGATGCGCTTTCGCCGACTGCTGGCAGCTTCCCCGGTTACGCCGGTTATCTGGCTACTGCTGGGCACGCTATCGCTCGGCGGCTGCGCTTCGTCTCCGTCGCTTTCCAGCGCTGACGGGGCCAACGCCAACCGTGCCTACACGCGGCTGGGCGTTGCCTATCTGGAAAACAACAACCTGACACGCGCGCTGGACGCCCTCGACCGCGCCCAGGAGCTCGACGACGACAACGCCGAAACCCTGCAGGCGCTGGCGATGGTGTATCAGCGCCAGGGCGAAAAGCCGCTCGCCCGGGAGTATTTTCGCAAGGCGATTGCCGCCGATCCCGACTTCACCCGGGGGCGCAACAATTTTGCGGCGTTTTTATACCAGCAACAGGATTACCGGGGCGCCTGCAACCAGCTGGAAAAGGCCTCGAAGGATGCCGGATACGAGCATCGCGCGCGGCTTTTTACCAACCTGGGCCAGTGTTATATGGCGCTTGACGAAACCCGCAAGGCCCGGGAGAGTCTGACCCGGGCAAGTCATATTGATCCACGCCATGCCGCCAGCTATTTTCACCTGGCCAAACTGGAACTGTCCCGGAAGCGTTACGACCGGGCCGATGATGCCCTGGCAGAGTTTTTCAAGCTTGCCCGGCCAACCCGCAAGGCCCTGGAGATGGCCGTGGAGCTGGCTTATGCCCGTGGCGATGATGCGCTTGCCGCCGACTACGAGCAAAAGCTTGAGCGCATGAACACCACACGGCCCTGATCACCGTCTTGATGAAGGATGCTCAGCCATGAGCGACACACACACCGACGAACACGCTGACGAGCAGCCTGCCGCTTCCCCCGGCAGGCTGCTGCAACAGGAGCGCGAGCGCCAGGGCATCTCCCTGGACGCTGCGGCGCTGGCACTGCACCTGCGCCAGGCCGTGGTAAGAGGTCTGGAACAGGATGATTACAGCGAAATTCCGGTGGTCACCTACCGCCGCGGCTACCTGCGCACCTATGCCAAGTACCTGGAAATCGACAGCCAGCCGATCATGGAGGCCTATAGCGCGCGCCACGGTGAGCCCGAATCCATACATGAGGTCAAGCCGGTCGCGGTGTCGCGCCCGCCTTCGCGGCTGGGCGGGCTGCTGTTCAAGCTGGTAACCCTGGTGGTCATCGCCGGGCTGATCGGTGTCACCGTGCTCTGGTGGCAAAGTCGCGGCGGCGGTATGCCGCCGGGTCTGGGGGGCGATAGCACCCCGGCCACGCAGGAAGCCCCCGGCGCCGCCGAGCCTTCCCGCGACAGCCTGACGTCCGACGACACCGTGGCAACCTCGGGCCGGGAAGACGCCGACGCGCCGCGCCGGGATGGCAGCTCCCCGGATGACAGCCCCGTGAATGAAAGCGCTCTGGATGAAAATACTCTCGACGATAACGCTATCGACGAAAACGCTCTCGACAAAAGTTCTCGGGACGACGCTGCCCTGAATGAGGCTGCCCCGGACGAGGACGCCCGGAGTGACGGCATCCAGGATAACGGCGCTCAGGACGACAGCGCCCGTAATGACCGCGACATGCCGGCCACCGGCGATGCGGCCGTGGCCGATAACAGCCCCCGTCAGGATGCCGAGGATTCGGCAGACACGGACACCGCCCCGGCCGCCGATAACGACGCCGGGACCGCTGAAACCGTCAACGATGGGGAGGGTGACACCCGCACCCTGTCGCTGACGTTCAGCCAGCAATCATGGACGGAAATATTCGATGCCCGCGACCAGCGCGTCTTTGTTGGCCTGCAACAGCCCGGCACCGAAGCCAGTGTGGAAGGTCAGCCGCCGTTTCGTTTAACCGTCGGCAACGCCAGCGGCGTCGAGCTGCGCTATCAGGGCGAGAATATCGACCTTGCCGAGCGCGCCGGTGCCAATAACGTCGCCCGCTTTATCCTGGGAGAGTGACCCGCCGTATGCACGCGCAATCCCCGATTCAACGCCGCACATCGCGTCAGATCCATGTCGGCAACGTGCCGGTTGGCGGTGGTGCGCCGATCTCGGTGCAGAGCATGACCAACACCGATACGCTGGACGTTGAAGCCACCATCGGCCAGATCCGCCAGCTGGAAACCGCCGGCGCCGATATCGTCCGCGTATCGGTGCCCGACATGGATGCCGCCGAGGCGTTCGGCCGCATTCGCCAGGCGGTCAACGTACCGCTGGTGGCCGATATTCACTTTGACCACAAGATCGCCCTGCGCGTGGCCGAGCTGGGCGTGGACTGCCTGCGCATCAACCCCGGCAACATCGGTCGCGAAGACCGCGTGCGCGCCGTGGTCAGCGCCGCCCGCGACAAGGGCATTCCCATGCGCATCGGCGTCAACGCCGGCTCGCTGGAAAAGTCGCTGCAGCGCAAGTACGGCGAACCCACGCCGGAAGCGCTGGTGGAATCCGCGCTGCGCCATATCGACCACCTTGACCGGCTCGACTTCCCCGACTTCAAGGTCAGCGTCAAGGCCAGCGACGTCTTCATGGCCGTGGACGCCTACCGCGACCTCGCCAGCCGCATCGAGCAGCCGCTGCACCTGGGGATCACCGAAGCCGGCGGCCTGCGCTCGGGCACGGTCAAGTCCTCGATCGGTCTGGGAATGCTGCTGCGCGACGGCATCGGCGACACTCTGCGCGTGTCGCTGGCGGCCGACCCGGTCGAAGAGATCAAGGTCGGCTTCGACATGCTCAAGAGCCTCAAGCTGCGCTCCAAGGGCATCAATTTCGTGGCCTGCCCCAGCTGCTCGCGCCAGAACTTCGACGTTATCGGCACCATGAACCAGCTCGAGGAACGCCTGGACGACGTGCGCACGCCGCTGGACGTGTCGATCATCGGCTGTATCGTCAACGGCCCGGGCGAGGCCAAGGAAAGCGACCTGGGCCTGACCGGCGGCAGCCCCGCCAACCTGGTGTATCTCGACGGCAAGCCGGCGCAGAAGTTGCGCAACGACCACCTGGTCGACGATCTTGAGCGCCTGATCCGCGACAAGGTGCAGGAAAAACAGCGCCGCGAACAGGATACCATCGCCCGCAGCGTGTAAACTGCCGCCCGCGCCCGACAAGGAGTTTTCATTGAGTCCGTCCGCTGACCAACCCGTTAAAAAGATTCAGGCGATTCGCGGCATGAACGACCTGCTGCCCGATGCAAGCCCGCGCTGGCAGTTTCTTGAAGCCCGAGTGCGCGATCTCATGGCACGCTACGGCTTTGCCGAGATCCGCACGCCGATTGTCGAGCAGACGGCGCTGTTTGCCCGCTCCATCGGCGAAGTCACCGATATCGTCGAAAAGGAAATGTACACCTTCGACGACCGCAACGGTGACAGCCTCACGCTGCGCCCGGAAGGCACCGCCAGCTGCGTGCGCGCGGCCATGCAGCACGGCCTGCTCCACAACCAGACCCAGCGGCTTTGGTACCAGGGGCCGATGTTTCGCCACGAGCGCCCGCAAAAGGGTCGCTATCGCCAGTTTCACCAGGTAGGCGTGGAAACCTACGGGCTGGACGGGCCGGACATTGACGCCGAGGTGATTCTGCTTTCTGCCCGCCTGTGGCAGGAGCTGGGGCTGGCCGAGCACGTTACCCTGGAGCTCAACTCGCTGGGCTCGGCCGAGGCTCGCGCGGCCTACCGCGATACCCTGACGGCCTACTTCGAGCAGCACGGGGAGGTACTCGACGACGACTCCCGACGCCGCCTGACCACCAACCCGCTGCGCATTCTGGATTCCAAGAACCCCGAAATGGCCGAGGTCATCGCCGGCGCGCCGCAGCTGATCGACCATCTGGACGAGGCCTCCCGGGAACACTTCGAGCGCCTCAAGGCCCTGCTGGAGGCCGCCGGAATCGGCTATGTGGTCAATCCCCGGCTGGTCCGCGGTCTGGATTACTATTCTCGCACCGTGTTCGAATGGACCACCGATGCGCTGGGCAGCCAGGGCACCATCTGCGCCGGCGGCCGCTACGACGGCCTGGTCGAGCAGCTGGGCGGCAAACCCACGCCGGCGGTAGGCTTCGCCATGGGCATCGAGCGGCTGGTACTGCTGCTGGAAACCCTCGACCTGGTGCCCGCTGAAGCGCTGGGCGGTTGCGATGCCTACCTGGTGCCCATGGACGACGCCTCGACCCCGGAAGCACTGGCGCTCGCCGAATCCTTGCGCACGGCCCTGCCCGGGCTCAACCTGACGCTGCACTGCGGCGGCGGCAGCTTCAAGAGCCGCATGAAAAAAGCCGACAAGAGCGGCGCACCGCTGGCGATTCTGCTGGGCGAGGACGAGCGCGCCGACCAGGCCGTGACACTCAAGTTCCTGCGCGATGATCGCGAGCAGCAGCGCGTGGCACAGTCGGGGCTGGCCGACACCCTGGCATCGCTGACAGAACATCCCCGACACAACACCTGAGCCGCTACCTGCCGGTGCTGATGCGTCAGCTGCCGGCATTTGCCGCCATCGCCGGGAGCCGGCATGGCCGGCGTTCGGGACGCAACATTTCAAGGAGGCCGCCCGTGGCGGAGCTGAGATCCGAAGAAGAGCAGATTGACGCCATCAAGCGCTGGTGGAAGGAAAACGGCACCTCGCTGGTCGCCGGCCTGGTGCTGGCCGGGGCCGGGGTATTCGGCTGGAATGCCTGGCAGGACCACCAGGACAGCAAGGCCGAAAACGCCTCGCTGCGCTATCAGCAGCTGGTCGCCCAAACCGCCGGTCTGGAATCCGCCGACGACAGCAACGCCCAGGCACTGGCCAGCGCCCGAACCGCCGCCGAAGAGCTGGTGGACAAGAACGACGGCTCGCTGTACGCCGAGCTGGCTCTGCTGCTGGATGCACGTCTGGCGGTACAGGAAGACGACACCGACGGCGCCCGCGCCTCGCTGGAGCAGGTGCTCGACGACTCGCCGCGGCAGTACCTCAAAAGTCTGGCTCGGCTACGCCTGGCGCGCCTGGATGTGGCCGCCGACCGCGGCGACGCCGCGCTTGACCAGCTCGACGACAGCCTCGTTGAGCCGCTGGCGGCCCAGCGTTACAACGTACGCGGCGACGCCTACTACGCCCTGGGCCGCGAGGACGACGCCCGGGACGCCTGGCAGCAGGCCCGGCAGCTGGCCGACGACCAGGATCAACCGCTGTACGGCGTGGCGATGAAGCTCGATGACCTGGGCACCCGGGATCTGGATGTCGAGCGTCCGTCTTCCGGCACTCGCCTGCCCGGCAATGCCGCACCCGGCGAATCCCTGCCCGCGGCATCCACTTCCACCCTTCGCGGCACCGACGAGGCAACGCCATGACCGCTCCCCGTTTTTTCCGCACGTCGCTATCGCTGACGCGCCGCCTGACGCTGGGCGCCGGCCTGGTGGCCGTACTCAGCGGCTGCGCCAGCCAGGGCGACCCCGTGTATCCGCCCAGTGAACTCACCGACATTGACGCCTCGTCGAGTCTCGACACCCGCTGGTCGACCGGCATCGGCGACGGCCTCGGGCGGGCGCGCTATCCCGTCGCGCCGGCGCGCGACGGCGACCGGCTGTTTGCGGCCGATGCCCGCGGGCTCGTGGTAGCGCTGGATACGCAAAGCGGCAAACGTGACTGGGAAGTCGAGCTCGACGCGGATGTCTCCAGCGGGCTGTCGGCGGTGGCCGAACACGTCTACCTGGGCACTCGCAACGGCAGGATTATCGCCCTGAACCAGAAAGACGGCAGCGAAGCCTGGCACGCTCGGGTTTCCAGCGAAGTGCTGGCCGCGCCCCAGGCCAACCGCGACCTGCTGCTGGTGCAAAGCACCGACGGCCAGGTAACCGCGCTGGACCGCCGCACCGGCGAATCGCGCTGGACCTATACCAGCAGCACGCCGTCGCTAACGCTGCGGGGCACCGGCACGCCGCGCACCATCAACCCCGTGACCTTTGCCGGCTTTGCCAACGGCCGCCTGGTCACCCTGGACAACCGCAGCGGTGAACCGCTGTGGCAGCAGCAGGTCGCGATTCCCGAGGGGCGTAGCGAGGTTGACCGCCTGGTGGACCTCACCGGCCAGCCGCGGCTCACCCAGGACGGCCGACTCTACGTCACCAGCTACAACGGCCGCCTGCTGGCGCTGAACGCCACCAACGGCGAGCTGATGTGGGAGCGCCCGCTATCCAGCCGCAAGACACCGCTGCTGGTGGGGGATTACCTCTTTGTGGTCAGCGACGACAGCCGCGTCATCGCGCTGGATGCCGGAAGCGGCGACCGCCTCTGGGAAAACGACGACCTCACCGGCCGCTGGCTGACCGCGCCGGCGTTTGCCGACGGTCGCATCGCCGTGGGCGACCATGAGGGCTATCTGCACCTGATCGACGCCCGCAAGGGCGAACTGGTGGGCCGCACCCGCGTTGACAGCTCGGGCATCAGCGTCGCGCCGGTCACCGACGACAGCACCATCCACGTGCTCGCCAACGACGGCAGCCTGGAAACTCTGGACGTTTCGCCATGACGCCGGTTATAGCCCTGGTCGGCCGCCCCAATGTGGGCAAGTCCACCCTGTTCAATCACATGACGCGCTCCCGCGATGCGCTGGTAGCCGATTTCCCCGGGCTGACCCGCGACCGTCAATACGGCAATGGCGTGCTCGGCGGCAAGGACTACACGGTCATCGATACCGGCGGCATCAGCGGTGATGAACAGGGCATCGACGGCGCCATGGCCGAGCAGTCGCTGGTGGCTATCGACGAAGCCGATATCGTGCTGTTCATGGTCGACGGCCGCACCGGGCTCAACGTCGCCGACGAGGCCATTGCCAACCACCTGCGGGTCAACCGCAAGAAAACCTGGCTGGTGGTCAACAAGACCGACGGGCTCGAAGAACACTCGGCCATGGCCGACTTCTGGACGCTGGGCATGGGCGACCCCAATGCCATTGCCGCGGCCCACGGGCGCAACGTCGCCGGACTGATCGACCGGGTGCTGGCGCCGTTTCCCGAACGCGACGAGTCGATCCCCGTGGATACCGGCCACAGCGGCATCCACATCGGTGTGATCGGCCGCCCCAACGTGGGCAAGTCGACGCTGGTCAACCGCCTGCTGGGCGAAGACCGCGTGGTGGTCTACGACGAAGCCGGCACCACCCGGGACGCCATCGAGATCCCCTTCGAGCGGCGCGGCAAACCCTACGTACTGGTGGATACCGCCGGCGTGCGGCGGCGCAAAAGCGTGCGCGAAGCCACCGAGAAGTTCTCGATCATCAAGACGCTGGATGCGATCAAGCAGTGCCACGTCGCCGTCATGGTGCTCGATGCCCGCACCGGGCTGGTCGAACAGGACCTGCATTTGCTCGACTACGTGCTCACCAGCGGTCGCGCCCTGGTACTCGCGGTGAACAAGTGGGACGGGCTGGAAAGCGAAGCCAAGGATAGAATGCGCGCCGAAATCAAGCGCCGGCTGGGTTTTGCCGACTACGCCGAGCTGCACTTCGTCTCGGCGCTGCACGGCACCGCCGTGGGCGATCTGTATCCGTCCATCGAGCGCGCCTTCGAGGCCGCCCACGCCCACTGGTCG
Organism: Vreelandella jeotgali Hwa; assembly: GCF_000334215.1. Lineage (GTDB taxonomy): Bacteria > Pseudomonadota > Gammaproteobacteria > Pseudomonadales > Halomonadaceae > Vreelandella > Vreelandella jeotgali. The sequence goes on from NZ_AMQY01000023.1 coordinate 159,704, forward strand.
ACCAACCGGCTGACCACGCTGCTGCAGGATGCCGTCGCCCAGCACGCACCGCCGATGATTCACGGCCGACGCATCAAGCTGCGCATGGCCCACCAGGGTGGCACCAACCCGCCGGTTATCGTGGTGCACGGCAACCAGACCCGCTCGCTGCCCGACGCCTACCGCCGCTACCTGACCAACACCTTCCGCAAGGTGTTGAAGGTGCGCGGTACGCCCATGCGCTTCGAGTTCCGCTCCGGAAAGAACCCCTACGACAACATGGCCGGCGCCAGCGACCAGCGCAAAGCCAAAAAGCGCGAGCTCAACCGCACCAAGGAGGCGCGCAAAAGCCGCCGCTAGGCGGCCCCGACATCGCTGATGCGCCGTGCGTTTCGCCCCAGCCCGCCGTGCCGGTCCAGCATGCGCTCCTGCCAGCCGTGAACCGGGTCGGTCTCTGCGATCAGGTCAGCGTTTGAAGCGCAGCGCGCCCACATAAAGTGGCCGAAAACCAGATAGTCGGCACCAGCGGGGGCCTGTCCGTCGAGAAAAGGCGAGGCCTTTAGCTGGCCCCGGAGCGGTTCCAGCGCGGCATCCAGCTGGCCAACCCCCCTGGCCGGAGAGTGGAATGCTTCCAGCGTGCAGCCAAGGCGCTTTTCCCGATTCTCACGGAAGTAGGCTCGGTCAGCGGGATGGATGGCGCTGAACAGGTCCATCATGATGATCTGCATGATGGACGGAGCCAGGGCACGCTCGGCGTAGTGCTTGAAAAACCGCGCCCGCGCCTCGGTCATGCCTTCTCCCAGCAGCGACGCCTCGGGATAGTGATGATCCAGGTAGCGCATGATGTCGTAGCTATCGGTAACGACTTCGTCTCCGTCGACCAGCACCGGCACCTTGTCGTGGTGAGCAAAGGCCAGCGCCTCCTTCTCGGTGAAACGCCAGGGTCGCGTCTTGACCTCAAGCCCCTTGTGCGCCAGCGCATAGCGAATTCGCCAGCAGAAAGGCGAAAAACGCAGCGCGTCTTCGATACCGCAGAGTTCATAGAGTAGCCGGGCCATACGCCCTCCTGTGGTTCTGTCTGTATGCTGCGATGACTTTCACGGCCCCAATTTCCTATCGGCTCAAGAGGCCGTACAGAGCTCCATCCGCTCGCCGGTGGTGCCGTCCGCCTTGTGCTGGAAAAGAACGCCCTCGGCCCCAGATCCGGCTCCCTTTGTCCACCATTCCAGCTCGTCACCGACGTAACGCGCGCCGCTACCGGACACCGCGATTTGCAGGTCGTAACGACGGTTTTCATATTTGACGCGGGCGGTGTCCGCGGTGGGATAGCTTGCGGTGATCGTGGCGCCGCTTTCGCAGCGGTACTGCTGGGCGGACACCGCGCTGGAATCAGGCGCCGGGGTATCGGCGTTATCCGGCGGCGCGCCGGCGCAGGCAGAAACGAGCAGGGCACAGGCAAGCGTGACAAACGCCGGGCGGATCATGGAGGACATGGGACCTTCCGATTCGGTAGTACGTAAAATAGCGCAATAGCGCGGGTAAAAAATATCAGCTTGGCGTGCAGCGTAACATGGCATTTTGCCACTGCCGTCCGGCCGTTTGCAGGGTTGTGGCCAGCGCCTGGGTCGCCGGGCCTGCGGCATTGCGGTCGGCATGCACCAAAAACAGCTTTTCCTGGCGCTGGCCGCCTTCTACCAGCGGGAGCGGCTTTAGGCTGCCCGCCTCCAGCTCCCGACGAATATGCTCATACGGCAGCCAGGCAAACCCCAGCCCGTCGGTGGCAAACTGAATCGAGGTGCTGAGTTGGGACACGGTCCAGCGCTGCTCGGCGTCAAGCCAGCCCGCATCCTGGCGCCGCTTGAGCCCTGAGTCCCGCACCACAAACTGGCGATGCGCGCGCAGATCGTGATGGGTCAGCTCACGCTCAAGCTGATGCAGCGGATGCTCGGGGTGCGCTACCGCCAGAAACGACACGTCAAGCAGCGGCTGGCCGAGAAAACCGGGCGGAGGACGGTGGGTAATAACCAGATCCGCTTCCCCGTTAAGCAGGGCCTCCTGAGTGCCGGACAGCACCGACTCGATGAGCTGCACCCTTGACGCCCGGCTCTCGGGCACAAAGGCGGCCAACGCCTGGCTCAGCAGAGCGGTGGGAAAGATGGCTTCTACGGCCAGCCGAATTTCGGTTTCCCAGCCTTCGGCCAGGTTGCTGGCCAGATACTCAAGGCTCAAGGCGTCATCGACCAGGGCGCGGGCCTGCCGCAGCAGCGTTTTGCCCGCCGGCGACAGCGTTGCCTTGCGCCCCTGCATGGTCAATACCTCCACCGGCAGCTGCTCCTGCATGCCTTTCAGCACATAGCTTATCGATGACGGGCTGCGGCTGAGCGCCTCGGCGGCCCTGGCGTAGCTGCCTTCATCCACTACCGCCTGCAAGACGGCCCACTGCTCCAGGCTGATACGGGGAATTCTTTGGGTCATGTCATCCTCTTGTAGCGATACACCCGGCCGGCGTTAGCCCCCGAGAACGGCCGAACGTTACGCGATCAATCTAATTATTCGTTCTTTTTGCGCTAAATAATGCCATTTTTTAGCGCAATAAAACAGGTAAGGTATTTTCTGTAAACCAAACAGCGGGGGATATTCCCCGGGAGGCAGCAACAATGACCAGGGTACTGGTGCTTTATCATTCCATGTACGGCCACATCGAAACCATGGCGAACACCGTCGCCGAAGGCGCGTGTCAGGTAGACGGCGTCGAGGTTACGGTCAAACGCGTTCCGGAAACCATGCCGGCTGACGTCTTTGAATCGGCCGGCGGCAAAACCGATCAGGAGGCCCCGGTCGCCTCACCAGCGGAGCTTGCCGAGTACGACGCGATTATCTTCGGTACGCCGACCCGCTTTGGCAACATGTCCGGCCAGATGCGTACCTTCCTTGATCAGACCGGCGGCTTGTGGGCCAGCGGCGGTCTGGTGGGCAAGGCAGCCAGCGTATTTACCTCGACCGGCACCGGCGGCGGTGAAGAAACCACCATCGCCTCTACCTGGACCACACTTGCTCACCACGGCATGGTGATTGTGCCGATCGGCTACGCGACTTCCGAGCTTTTTGATATCTCCCAGGTGGGTGGGGGCACGCCTTACGGCGCCTCGACTATCGCTGCCGGCGACGGCTCGCGTCAGCCCGACGAGCGCGAGCTTACCATTGCCCGCTTCCAGGGCGAGCACGTAGCCAGGGTGGCGGCAAAGCTCAGCCGCTAAGCCCGACGGGCGGAGGGAGGGCTGCGCTCTCCCTCTCCTTCGCTGGCTCTGGCCTGATATCCCACGCAGCTGATTTTGCATACGGAGTGAATCATCATGGGTCTTTTGATCAACGGCGAATGGCACGACCAGTGGTACGACACCAAAAAGCACGGCGGTGAGTTTGTGCGCGAATCCGCAAAGCTGCGCGACTGGGTGACCGCCGAGGCGGATCGTTTTCATCTTTACGTTTCGCTTGCCTGCCCCTGGGCGCACCGGTTGCTGATCATGCGCAAGCTGAAGGGCCTGGAAGGTCTGATCGGCGTCTCCCACACCAGCCCGCTGATGCGGGAAAACGGCTGGACGTATCACGTCGATGAAGGCTCCAGCGGCGATGCGGTCAACGGCGTTGCCTACCATCACCAGCTCTACACCCTGACCAGTCCGGACTACACCGGGCGGGTAACGGTGCCGGCATTGTGGGACAAAAGCGACGGGCGCATCGTCAACAACGAATCGGCAGAGCTTGTGCGCATGCTCAACGGGGCGTTTGACGAGCTTACCGGCAACCGGCTGGATTTCTACCCCGACGACCTGCGCGAAACCATCGATGCGGTCAACGCCGACGTTTACGATCACATCAACAACGGCGTGTATAAAGCCGGCTTTGCTACCGATCAGGGCGTATATGAAGATCACGTTATAGCGCTGTTTGAGGCGCTTGACCGCATGGAAGCACGGCTCGCCGAGCACCGTTATCTTGCCGGCGAATGGCTGACCGAGGCGGATATTCGCCTGTTTACCACGCTGATTCGCTTTGATGCCGTCTACCACGGGCATTTCAAGTGCAATCTGCGCCGGATTGAAGACTACCCCAACCTGTCGAACTACCTGCGCGAGCTGTACCAGTGGCCGGGGGTCAAGGAGACGGTCAACTTCGACCATATCCAGCGCCACTATTACATGAGCCACGACACCATCAACCCCAACGGCATCGTGCCCAAGGGGCCGCTTCTTGATCTTGACCGCCCCCACGATCGCGATCGCCTGACCGGTCAGGGCGTGCGTGAAAAGGCATGAAAGCCAATAACCAGGCCAGTAGCCAAGAAAGGAGTGTCTCATGCTGATCCGCGCCGGCAATGAACGTGGCTATGCTGATCACGGCTGGCTGCGCTCGCGCCATACCTTTTCCTTTGCCAACTACTTCGACCCTGAACACATGGGCTTTCGCACGTTACGCGTGATCAACGAAGACCGTGTACAGGCAGGCCAAGGGTTTGGCACCCACGGCCATGAAGAGATGGAAATCATTTCTTACGTGCTCGACGGCGAGATGGCCCACAAGGACAGCACGGGCAACGGCGCGGTGATGCGCCCGGGAGATGTCCAGCGCATGTCGGCGGGCACCGGCGTTCTGCACAGCGAGTTCAACCACTCAAGCGAGCAGGAACTTCATTTTCTGCAGATATGGATCATGCCCGCGCGGCACGGCATTGCGCCCAACTACGAGCAAAAAGCCTTTCCGCCCGAGCAGCGGCAAGGCCAGTGGAGGCGGGTACTTTCCCCGGACGGGCGCAACGACTCCGTGAGTATCAACCAGGACGTCAACCTCTATCTGGGCCGCTTTGCAGCCGGTGAACAAGCCGAGCTGCCCCCGGTGCGCCATGCCTGGCTGCATGTGGCCAAAGGAGAGGCGGTCATCAACGGCGAGAGGCTTGCCGCCGGCGATGCGGCCGCCTTCAGTCCCGGCGAGCCGATTGAGGTTGCCGGCCAGCGGGACGCCGAACTGCTGCTGTTTGATCTTGCCTGACCTGGTCTGAGCCGTCAGTTTCGCCTCTCTGAACGTTATTCGGCTTGGCCGTGGGCTGAGCCATCTACCTGAAAGGCAGTGCGCTGAGCAATACTGAAACAAACCCCGCTTTGTTCGAGTCGCGCGAATGCCCCGTTGTTGACGGCCGCCGGGTGATTCAGCATTTTTCGCCGCGGTCGGCCGAGGTGGGCGGCATTCCGATCAACCGGATGCTGCCGCGTGCAAACGCCGGGTGCCGACCCAGTGGTTGGCAAACTGCCAGGCCACGCGACCGCTGCGCCCGCCGCGCAGGGTGGCGTAGCGCACGGCCTCGGCGCGGGCGGCGCTGTCCCAGTCCTGCGGTGAGCCCAGCTGCGATACCCACTGGGCACAGGCCTGGAGATAGACATCCTGCTGAAACGGATGGAACCCCAGCCAGAGGCCAAAACGGTCCGACAGCGAGATTTTTTCTTCCACGGCATCGCCGTGATGCAGCTCATCCCCAACCAGACGCGATGCCTGATTATCGTCCATGGATTCCGGCAGCAGATGGCGGCGGTTGGACGTGGCGTACAGCAGCACGTTATCCGGCGGGCCGGTGAGCGCGCCGTCGAGTACGCTCTTGAGCGCCTTGTAGGCATCGTCGTGGCCCTCGAACGACAGGTCGTCGCAATACACCACAAAGCGCTGCGGCAGATAGCGCAACTCTTCCACCAGCGCCGGCAGCCGGCTCAGGTCGTGGCGGTCAATCTGGATCATGCGCAGCCCCTCGGGAGCCAGCGAGTTGAGCAGCGCGCGCACCAGCGATGACTTGCCGCTGCCCCGAGCGCCCCACATCAGCGCATGGTTGGCCGGCAGACCCTGGAGAAACGCCCGGGTGTTATCCAGCAGCGCGAGCTTCTGGCGCTCGATCCCCAGCAGGTCGTCCAGCGCCACACCGTCGCGCACGGGCACCGGCACCAGCTGCCCGCCCAGCGGATGACGCTGCCACAGAGCGGCAACATGGGTCGTCCAGTCAACCTGCTCCGGCGCGGGCGGCAGCCAGTGTTCCACGCGTTCCAGCAGCTGCATCAATCGCTGCGTCAACTCGGCATCCATCGAAATTCCTCCGTTGTGATTTATACTCGCCATGTCTTTAAAGGCTGCCCTTAAGGACTGTATTCAAGGGCCATGTTCAAGGGCCGTGCTGAAGCGCTATGCTCAACGCCGGTGATCCCGCCGACCTGTCGCCGACTTATCAACCAGGAGACGCTTATGCGAAACGTCCGCTCCCTTGCCGTGACCGCTCTAAGTACCACGCTCATGGGTACCATGATGATAACGGCGCTTGCCGGCTGCGCCACCTCGCCTACCGGGCGCTCGCAGCTGCTGCTGATGTCGGATGACGAGCTCAACCAAATGGGCGACAAGGCGTTTGACCAATACCAGCAGGAGCTTCCTGCCGCCGACGAAAACAGCCAACGCTACGTGCAGTGCGTGGCCCGTTCCATCGTCAACGAGCTGCCCGCCGAGCAGCGCCGGCAAAGCTGGGAAGTGGAAGTCTTCAAGGCGGACGAACCCAACGCCTTTGCCCTGCCCGGTGGCTACATCGGCGTCAACAGCGGCATGCTCGACGTCGCCGACAACCCGGCCCAGCTGGCCACGGTGCTGGGGCACGAAGTCGGCCACGTACTCGCCAACCACGCCAACGAACGCGCCTCGACCGAAAGCGCGACCCAGCTGGGGCTCTCGGCGCTGTCGAGTGCGGCCGGGGTGGAATCCGCCGGCGGCGAGCAGCTGATGGGCCTGCTGGGCATGGGCGCGCAGTACGGCATTCTGCTGCCGTTTTCGCGGCGCCATGAAAGCGAGGCCGACCGCATCGGCCTGCAGCTCATGGCCGGCGCCGGTTTTGACCCGCGCGAAAGCGTGAATCTCTGGCAGAACATGCAGCGCGCCGGCGGTGGCGGCCCGCCCGAATGGATGTCGACTCACCCCAGCGAAGGCCACCGCATCAGCGGACTCCAGGCCGATATGCCCCGGGCGCTGGACGCCTATGAAAACGCCCGCAATCGCGGACACACGCCGGACTGCCCGCGCCCCTGACGCTGCCGGCCCCACCCGCTTCTGCTTAACCGAGGAATGTGATGATACGTCTGGGATTGCTGTTACTGATTCTGCCGCCGCTGCTGATGCTCGGCCTGTACTTCTGGGAGCTGGGAGACGTGCGCGCCTGCCAGCTCGACGGCGGCCACTGGGACTACGTCGCCGGCGTCTGCCGCGAGTCGGCCCAGGAATTTGCGCCCTGGATCGAACGCGCGCCCTTTCTGGTCAACGGCGGCCTGATGGCCTCGGTGATCGGCCTGCTGATGTGCATGGTCGGCCTGGCGCAGCGGCGCCAGGGGTAACGCCACGCTTCAGCCGTCGGCCAGCGCCTGGCGCAGCGAGGCGCGCACGGCGGTTGTGTCCGGGCGCACGCTGCGCCAGAGAAAGAACGACTCGGCCGCCTGCTCCACCAGCATACCCAGCCCGTCGATAGTGCGTGCGCCACGAGCCTCGGCCCAGCGCAGAAACACCGTGGGCTCGGCGCCGTACATCATGTCGTAGGCGCTGGCGCCAGCGGCAAACAGGCCGTCGGGCAGCGGCGGCATATCGCCGGAAAGGCTGGCGCTGGAGCCATTGATCACCACGTCAAAGGCGCCGTCAATATCCTCAAGGCCGCCGCCGCTGACCTGTCCGGCATCGGCGAACGCCTCGGCCAGCGCGACGGCCTTGGCTGCAGTGCGGTTGGCGATCATCAGCTCCCGGGGGCTCTCGGCCAGAAGCGGGGCCAACACCCCGCGTACCGCTCCGCCGGCGCCGACCATCAACACACGCTTGCCTTTCAACGTGACTTCGTGATGCGCGAGATCACGCGCCAGCCCGATGCCGTCGGTATTGTCGCCGTAGGTGCGCCCGTTGCCGCCCATAATCAGCGTGTTCACCGCGCCGGCCCGCTGCGCGCGATGGCTGAGGGTATCGCTCAGCGCAAAAGCGTCACCCTTGAACGGCACGGTGACATTGGCGCCGCGCCCGCCGTCTTGCACAAAGCGCTGCCAGGCGCCGGCAAAATCGTCTTCGGGCGCCTCGACCGTGGTATAGCGCAACGACTGGCCGGTCTGGTCGGCAAAGGCCGCGTGAATCTGCGGCGACTTCGAATGGGCTACCGGATTGCCGAATACGGCATAGCGATCAGCCATGAGATTACTCCTGTACCGAGTCTGCAAAGGGCGTGTCCGAGAGCCAGTCCCGGGGCGTCAGAAAGGCCTCCAGCCGGGCTTCCGCGCTGGCTTCCTGCGGCTGGTAGGCGTATTCCCAGCGGACCAGCGGCGGCATCGACATGAGTATCGACTCGGTGCGCCCGCCGCTTTGCAGGCCGAATAGAGTGCCGCGATCCCAGACCAGGTTGAATTCCACGTAGCGCCCCCGGCGATACAGCTGAAAGTCGCGCTCGCGCTGCCCGTACGGCGTGTCGCGGCGGCGCTCGACAATCGGCACATAGGCATCCAGAAAGCTGTCGCCCACCGCGCGCATGAAGGCAAAGCAGTCGTCAAAGCCGCCGGTGTTCACGTCGTCAAAGAAGAGCCCGCCCACGCCGCGGGTTTCGTCGCGGTGCTTGAGATAAAAATAGTCGTCGCACCAGGCCTTGTAGCGCGGGTAAACATCCTCGCCGAAAGGCTCGCAGGCGGCCCGAGCCACGCGATGCCAGTGGCGTACGTCCTCGAGCACCGGGTAGAACGGCGTCAGGTCAAAGCCGCCGCCAAACCACCATACCGGTGCCTCGCCGTCTTTCTCGGCGATCAAAAAGCGCACGTTGCCGTGGCTGGTGGGAACGTGGGGGTTTTCCGGGTGCAGCACCCAGGAAACGCCCACGGCATGAAAACTGCGCCCTGCCAGCTCGGGCCGCGCGGCGGTAGCCGAGGGCGGCAGCGTCGCCCCGTAGACGTGGGAATAGTTGACGCCGCCCTTTTCAAAGACGTTGCCGTTTTCAATCACTCGGGAGCGGCCACCGCCGCCTGCCTCGCGGTCCCAGCTGTCTTCCCTGAAGGCCGACTGGCCGTCGGCCTCGGCGATGCCGTCGCACAGGCGCTCCTGCAAATCGAGAAGATAGCGTTTTACATCGTCAAGGTGTTCATGCGCCACGGTGTTGCTCCAGGGCTAAAACGGAGGATGGAAAGCCGGGGTTAACAGGTCGGCCGGGTCAGTCACGCAGCACACGGCCGCTGGCCAGATCCCGGATGCTGGAAGGGCGCTCGTGCCCGCCCAGCTCGCCGGCGAGTACCACTGCCGGCTCGTCCCGCTGATCGGTGGCGAACAGGGCGCCGGCTTCGGCAGCGCTCATGGCCGGCGGCTCGCCGGCGCGATTGGCCGAGGTAGACACCAGCGGCCCGCCGAACGCTCTGCACAGCGCCTGCATCCCCGGGTGATCGGTTACCCGCAGGGCGACGGTCGCGTGGTCACCGCGCACCAGCGCATGAGCCGTGCCGTTATCCGGCACCAGCCAGGTCACCGGCCCCGGCCAGCTGGCCAGCAGGGGCGCGTACAGCCGGTAGTCGAGCCCCGCCAGCCAGGCCGTCAGCTGGTCGATATCGGCGGCCACCACGATCAACCCCTTGGCCGGCGCTCGGGTCTTCATGCGCAGCAGGCGGGTCAGTGCCGACGGGTTGTGCGGATTGCAGCTGAGCCCCCAGACAGCTTCGGTCGGGCAGGCAATAACATCGCCGTCGCGCAGCGCGGTCACGGCGTTTTCCAGCGTAGCGGTCCCGGGGATAACCGTCGGCATGAGGAGCTCCTTCGCGGCAGTAGCCAGACACCCGTCGCCGAGCGCCAATAGCAGGCGGCGATCGCGGGCGAGGATTATCGTATCACAGCCGCAGGGGCCATCGGCACGCGCGTCAGCGGCGTACCCAGCCGCCCGGCTGCTGACCGACCAGACCTTCCAGCTCGAGCATCAGCAAGCGCTGCTGAACGTCTCCTACCGTCATTTCGGCCTGCTCGACCAGCACATCCAGCGGCGTGGGCGTGGCACCGAGAGCGCCCAGCAGCGGGTCCGACGGCGGCACCGGCGATGGGGGTTCCGGCGGCGCTGACGGGGGACTGACGGCCCCTGCCCGACAGGCAGCGTAGTGGTCGCCCCAGTGGGCCAGCTCGTCGACAATATCGTCGGCAGTGCATGCCAGACTGGCCCCGGTGCGCAGCAGCTGCAGCGACCCGCGCGCCTGGGCGTTGTGCAGCGAGGCCGGCAGGGCAAACAGCTCGCGCCCCTGCTCAAGCGTCAGGCGGGCGCTCACCAACGAGCCGCTCTTTTCGGCCGCCTCGACCACCAGGGTGCCCAGCCCCAGGCCGGTCACCAGGCGGTTGCGGCGCGGGAAAAACGCCGGATGGGCCCGGGTGCCCGGCGGGTGTTCGGCGAGCAGCAGCCCGCCGGGGGCTGTGGCCAGCTGCTGGTAAAGCTCGCGGTGGCGGGCGGGGTAAATCACGTCGATACCGGTCGCCAGCACGGCAATGCTGGGGCCGCCGGCATCCAGCGCGGCACGCTGGGCCTCGGCGTCAATGCCCAGCGCCATGCCGCTGGTCACGCAAAAACCGCGCTGCGCCAGTTCCCGGGCAAAGGTACGGGCATTGGCGGCTCCTTCGGCCGTGGGCCGGCGGCTGCCGACCATGGCGATGCCGGCCGGGTGCAGCGCGCTCAGGTCACCCTGCGCCCAGAGTATCGCCGGCGGGTCGGCAATCTCTTGCAGAAGCGCGGGAAAGGCCGGATGGTCGGGATGCAGCAGGGTGCGCTCCGGCGCCGCCTCTTCCCAGGCCAGACTCTCTTCGATGGCAGGCGTCAGCGGGCTTTTCGCCGGGTGCTCCAGCCACAGCCGTAGCGCCGCAGCGGCGTTGCGAGGCAACAGCGCCAGCCAGTCGTCGGGCCAGGTCGGCGCCTGTGCCATTACTGCGGCCAGTCGCTGGGGGCCCAGCCCCGGCAGCGCAAAAACGGCCAACCATTCCCTGGCGTTCACTTTTTCATTCCCTGCATTCTATTAGCATACTCTCAACATACTCCCTGAATACTCCCAGCATACTCCCCGCTCAGTCCCTGAGCCCATTCCTTGAGCCCATTCCTTGAGCCTATTCCTCGAGTCCACTCCTTGAGCTCATGACCCTGCCCAATTCTCGAAGAGCCGTCATGTTCAACGCGGCGGGTGCACGCTGTCACCCACTGCCAGGGTGTTGGTGGCGGCCATTACGATGGCATAGCTGGCCCGGTCGTACGGCCGAAACACCACCAGAGACCCCTCCGCTTTCCCCGGGAGCGTAACCGGCTCCTGGGTGCGCGGGTCAATAACGCTTTCGCCCTGCGGCTCGATGCTCAGCACATGCCCCGGCTGAATGCCGTCCTCGGTGCCCAGGTCGATCGCCACGATCTGCATGCGGCCGATAAAGCGCACGCCTCCCGGCACGCCGATAATATGCCCGCTAACATCGCGCTGCGGTACGGCGGGTGTCAGGTTATCGGCTCGTAGGTGCGGCTCCGGCGGCAGCAGGATATCGTCGTTGCGTACTTCCCGGGCCGCCTTGTTGATGCGCAGACTGATGACATCGTCATCGCGGCCGGTGGTAACGCCCTCGCCGATGCCGATCAGTTCTCTGCCCAGCGAGGTGCCGTCCGCGTCATGGTAGTGCTCACCGGTGCGCAAAATGCTCAGCGTCTCGCCCGGCGCCAGCGCGGCACTCGCCGATGCCTCGGTGACACGGGCAAATACCCGATCGCCGGCACCGCTGACCAGCCGCTTGTTGTCGCCGGCGATTACATACGCCAGCTCGTCGGGCGGATTGGCGTCATCCACCAGGCGGTGCTTGCGCAAAAACGCCTGCAGCACGCTCATTGGCAGCGGCGCTATCGCCTTGCGGCGCGGCAGCTTGCGCATCTCGGGGGACAGCTTCACCACGCGGCGGCCGCGCTCGCGGCTGAGACAGGGGCGGCCGCCGCAGCGGTCCAGCGTCAATACGTCGCCGGGATAAATCCGCTGTGGATTGTCGATTTGCGGGTTATTCCGCCAGAGACGCGACCAGTGCCAGGGCGATTGCAAAAACTCGCCGGCGATATCCCAGAGCGTATCGCCGTCCTCGACCGTGTAGCGCGACGGGGCATCGCCGCGCATCTGCATATCGTCGGCCGCAGCGGCCGTGCCCACCAGCGGGGTCAGCATCAGCCCGAGCAGGGCCAGCCCCACCGCCGCCGGGCCCCAGCCCGATCTGCTACGCTGCTTGTGTCGTGCCATGCCGTGTCCTTGAGTCCAGTTGGTGCGGCTGTCGATTGGTGTGACTGTCGATTGGTGCGGCTGTCGGCCTGCCTGACGCCGGGCCGCTGTCGGCACGCCCGGGCGGGCATGATATAATAGCCGGCAGCAAAGCACACAAACCGGTCCCGACTTTTGTGCCCGGTTTGGATGCCCTAACAGAATCAGCATAACGGTAACGATAACGTCATGGCTAAACTACCCATACTCACCTTTCCCGACGATCGGCTGCGCAACAGGGCAGCTCCGGTCGAGCAGGTTGACGACGAGGTGCGCACCCTGGTCGACGACATGCTGGAAACCATGTACGAGGCGCGCGGTATCGGTCTGGCTGCTACCCAGGTCGATGTTCACCGCCGCATTGTGGTGATGGACGTCAGCGAGTCCGGCAACGAGCCGCTGGTGCTCATCAATCCGAGCTACGTCGCCCTGGGTGAGGAAAAGGAACCGCTGTCGGAAGGCTGCCTGTCGATCCCCGAATACTACGCCGAGGTGCCGCGCTACCTGCGCATCCGGCTGAACGCTACCAACCGCGACGGTGAAGACTACGAGCTGGAGGCCGACGACCTGCTGGCCCACTGCATTCAGCACGAGCTGGACCACCTGGAAGGCGTCCTCTTTGTGGACTACCTTTCGCCGTTGAAGCGCGAGCGCGTCGCCAAGAAAATGCAGAAACACCACAAGCCGGTGCAGAACGCCTAGCCCATCCGGCGTTAACCGGGCGGGCAGGCGGAAGCGCCCGGCGCCATTGCGCTGTCGGCCGATCACCTTCTCCGGCGCCCTCTTTTCCGGCGCCCGTTTCATTTCCGGTTGGCTTGCCGGGCGTTTCTTCCAGCGCTGTTTTCTTCAGGGACCCTTTTCATGTCAGCACTGCGCGTTGTGTTCGCCGGCACGCCGGATTTTGCCGCCGATAGCCTCAAGGCACTCCTGCAAAGTCGCCACGAGGTAATCGGCGTTTATACCCAGCCCGACCGCCCCGCCGGCCGTGGCCGCAAACTCACGCCGAGCCCGGTCAAGGCGCTGGCGCTGGATCACGGCCTGGACATCTACCAGCCGACCACGCTGAAAGACGCCGAGGCGCAGGCAGAGCTTGCCGCCCTCGACGCCGACGTGATGGTCGTGGTGGCCTACGGCCTGCTGCTGCCCCGGGCAGTGCTGGACATTCCGCGCCTCGGGTGCATCAACGTCCACGCCTCGCTGCTGCCGCGCTGGCGCGGTGCCGCGCCGATCCAGCGGGCCATCGAAGCCCGAGACGCCGAATCCGGCGTAGCGATCATGCAGATGGATGTCGGGCTGGATACCGGCGATGTGCTCCGGGAGGCGCGCACTCCGATCACGGCGACGACCACTAGCGGCGAGCTCCACGATACCCTGGCCGGGCTCGGCGCCAAGACGCTTACCGAAACGCTTGACGCCATGACCGAGGGCCGCGCCGAGGCCAGCCCCCAGCCGGAAAGCGGCGTCGTCTACGCGGCCAAGCTGTCCAAGGCCGAAGCCGAGCTGGACTTCTCCCGCCCCGCCGCCGAGCTGGCCGCCAAAGTATGCGCCTTCAACCCCTGGCCGGTGGCCTGGTGCGCGCTCGATCAGGACGGCGCCCGCCTGCGGCTGCTGCTGGCCAGCGCCGAGGACACCGCCGGCACGCCACAAACGCCCGGCACGCTGCTCGCGCCGGACGCCGATGCGCTACGCATTGCCTGCGGCGAACGCGGCGATGAAGTGCTGCGCGTTACCCGCGCTCAGCTGCCCGGGGGCAAGGCCCTTTCCGTCCGTGAGCTACTCAACGCGCGCCCGCCGCGCCTGGCCGAGGGCAAACGCCTGGGGTGCCCCGCCGAAGCCTCGAATCAAACGCAGGGAGCTGCCCAATGAATGCCCCACGGGATAACGCCACCGGAACAGCCGTCCGCGCCGCAGCGGCCCGCGCTCTGACACCGGTGCTCAAGGAGCAGGGCTCGCTTGCCGGGCTGGACGAGACGGGCGTCGCCCCGCGCGACCGCGCCCTGCTCAAGGAGCTGTGTTTTGGCACCTGCCGCTACCTGCCGCGTCTGGAAGCGCTGGCCGGCGAACTTTTGCGCCAGCCGCTGAAAAAGCGCGACCAGGACATTCAGGCGCTGCTGCTGCTGGGCATCTACCAGCTGCTGTACATGCGCATTCCCGCCCATGCGGCGGTAGGTGAAACCGCCGGCGCGGCGCGACTGCTGGACAAGGCCTGGGCCACCCGGGTCCTCAACGGCTGCCTGCGCCGCCTGCAGCGGGAGTCGGCCGCCTTGCAGGCAAAAGTCGACCGCTCGCCCGGCAACGCGCTGGCCCACCCGACCTGGCTGCTGACCGCGCTGCGTCAGGCCTGGCCCGAACAGTGGCGCGCGCTGGCCGACGCCAATAACCACCCCGGCCCCATGACGCTGCGGGTCAACGCGCGCCACGGCCACCGAGACGCCTATCTGGCCACGCTCGCCGAGCAGGGCATGAGCGCGCGGCCATGCCCTCATGCACCGGATGGCATTACGCTGGACAGCCCCTGCGACGTAACCGCGCTGCCCGGCTTTGACCAGGGGCGGGTCAGCGTGCAGGACGAAGCCGCCCAGCTCAGCGCCGTTCTGCTGGGGCCGGCGCTGGCCCCGCGCCCCGGCGCCCGGGTGCTGGACGCCTGTAGCGCTCCCGGCGGCAAAACCGCGCACCTGCTTGAGCAGTTCGACGTGGCGCTGACCGCGCTGGATAGCGATAACGAGCGGCTGGGCCAGGTGGACAGCACCCTGGAACGGCTCGGGCTCAACGCCGAGCTGCGCCATGCCGATGCCGCCGGTCAGGGTGACTGGCGCCATGCCGACTTCGACGCCATCCTGCTCGACGCGCCCTGTTCCGGCAGCGGCGTCATTCGCCGCCACCCCGATATCAAGCGCCTGCGCCGCCCCGCCGACATTGCCTCGCTGGCCGGCCTGCAGGCCCGGCTGCTGGACAATCTCTGGCCGCTGCTGGTGGAAGGCGGCACGCTGGTCTACGCCACCTGCTCGGTGCTCCCGGAAGAAAACGCCGACGTCATCCGGGCGTTTCTCGCGCGTACGCCGGATGCCAGGGCGACCACTCCGGACGATGTGGCCTGGGGGCAGGTCAGCGGCGACGGCCGGCAGCTTTTCCCGCAACTTGAAAGCCATGACGGCTTTTTCTATGCTCGTCTGCAAAAGTGCGCCCGCCCCGCCGCTCCGGCTGACGCCGAAGGGTACGCAGCGCCTTCCTCTCCCGGCCCGGTAACGGACCCTCGATAACCCGATGAAGATCATTATTCTTGGCGCCGGCCAGGTCGGTGGCACCCTGGCCGAACACCTGGCGCACGAAGAAAACGATATCACCGTGGTGGATACCGACAGCGAGCGGCTGCGCGAACTGCATACTCGCCTGGATATCCGCACCATTACCGGTCCCGGCTCGTACCCCGTGGTGCAGCGCGAGGCCGGCGGTGAAGATGCCGACATGCTGATCGCGGTGACCAATACCGACGAAATCAACATGATCGCCTGCCAGGTGGCCCATACGCTGTTCCGCACCCCGACCAAGATCGCCCGGGTGCGCACCACCGCCTACCTCACACGCAAGGGACTCTTTGCCCACGAAGCCATCCCCATCGACGTGCTGATCAGCCCCGAGCAGGTGGTCACCGACCATGTGCGCCGCCTGATCGAACACCCCGGCGCGCTACAGGTGCTGGAGTTTGCCGGCGGGCTCGTCCAGCTGGTCGCGGTCAAGGCGTTTTACGGCGGCCCGCTGGTGGGTCAGAACCTCGCCTTTCTGCGCCACCACATGCCCAACGTGGATACCCGGGTGGCGGCGATTTACCGCCGCGACCGGCCGATCATTCCCCGGGGCGACAGCGTTATCGAGGCCGACGACGAGGTGTTTTTCCTCGCTGCCCGGCGCGATATCCGCGCGGTGATGAGCGAGCTGCGGCGCGTGGAACGCACCTTCCGCCGGGTAGTCATTGCCGGCGGCGGCAACATCGGCGAGCGCCTGGCCGAGCATCTGGAGCACAACCACCAGGTCAAGATCATCGAACGCACGCTGAAACGCTGCACCCAGCTGTCCGAGCGTCTGGATCGCACCGTGGTGCTCCACGGCAGCGCCACCAGCAAGCGCCTGCTGGAAGAAGAAAACATCGAGGACTGCGATATTTTCTGCGCGCTGACCAACGACGACGAGGTCAATATCATGTCGTCGCTGCTGGCCAAACGCCTGGGCGCCAAGAAGGTGCTGACGCTGATCAACAACGCCGCCTACGTGGATCTGGTGCAGGGCGGCGAAATCGACATCGCCATCTCGCCCCAGCAGGCGACTATCGGCAGTCTGCTGACCCACGTCCGTCGGGGCGATATCGTCAACGTCCACTCGCTCCGCCGGGGCGCGGCCGAAGCCATCGAGGCCATCGCCCACGGCGATCCGCAGTCGTCCCGGGTGGTAGGGCGCAGCATCGGCGATATCGACCTGCCCGAGGGCACGACCATCGGGGCCATCGTGCGCGGCAAGAACGTGATGATTGCCCGGCGCGATGTCGTCATCGAATCCGGCGACCATGTGATTCTGTTCGTGATCGACAAGCGCCGCATCCGCGATGTGGAACGCCTGTTCCAGGTCGGGCTGAGCTTTTTCTAGCGCCGACAACCGGCATCTGCGCCACCATGACCACAAGGAGCCACGCTGACCATGAGCCTGCGGGTGATTCTGCGTATTCTGGGGCTGTTGCTGATGCTGTTCAGCCTCACCATGCTGCCGCCGATGCTGATATCGCTCTGGTTTCGCGACGGCGTGTGGGATGCCTTTGCCCTGGGCATTGCGATTACCGTGATCACCGGCCTAGCGCTTTACCTGCCCAACCGCCGCGAGCGCAAGGAGCTGCGCATCCGCGACGGCTTTCTGATCGCGGCGATGTTCTGGACGGTACTGGCGCTGTTCGGCTCGCTGCCGCTGATGCTGTTTGGCGACGCGGCGCTGTCGTTGACCGATGCGGTATTCGAGTCGTTTTCGGGGCTGACCACTACCGGCGCGACGGTGATCACCGGCATCGACTTTCTGCCCGAATCCATCCGCTACTACCGCCAGCAGCTCCAGTGGCTCGGTGGCATGGGGATCGTGGTGCTCGCGGTGGCTATCCTGCCGACGCTGGGCGTCGGCGGCATGGCGCTGTACCGCACCGAAATCCCCGGTCCGCTCAAGGATTCCAAGCTCACCCCGCGCATCACCGAGACGGCCAAGGCGCTGTGGTATATCTACGCCACTCTCACCGTCAGCTGTATGCTCGCCTACATGGCGGCGGGCATGGGCTGGTTTGATGCTCTGGGCCACAGCTTTTCCACCGTGGCCATCGGCGGTTTTTCCACCCACGACGCCAGCATCGGCTTTTTCGACAGCGCCGCTATCGAGCTGATCTGCGCGGGTTTCATGCTGATTTCGGCGTTCAGCTTCAGCCTCCACTTCATTGCCTGGCGGGAAAAGCGCCTGCTGCACTACCTTGAAGACCCGGAAGCCCGCTTTCTGATGCTGTTTCTCCTCGGGCTGGTGAGTATTGCCAGCGTCACGCTCTGGCTGACCCACACCTACCAGGGCAGCCTGGGGCTGCGCCACGCGCTGTTTGAGGTCGTCTCGGTGGCCACCACCTCGGGATTTTCCGTGGCCGACTTTTCCACCTGGCCCGGCGCCCTGCCGTTTTTGTTATTTGTGGCGGCCTTTGTCGGCGGCTGTTCCGGCTCTACCGCCGGCGGGATGAAGGTCATCCGCATTATTCTGATTCTCAAGCAGGGCATGCGCGAGATCATGCGCCTGATCCACCCCAACGCCGTTATCGCGGTCAAGATCGGCAAGGTCAGCGTGCCCGACAGTATCGCCCAGGCAGTATGGGGCTTTTTCTCGGTCTACGTGATGCTGTTTTTCCTGATGCTGGTCGGCGTCATGGCCTCCGGCGTCGACCAGGTCACCGCCTGGTCGGCCGTGGGCTCGGCACTCAACAATCTGGGCCCGGCGCTGGGCGAGGCCAGCTCCCACTATGGCAACATGCCTGATCTGGCCAAATGGGTGCTGGTCGTGGCCATGCTGCTCGGTCGCCTGGAGATATTTACCGTGCTGGTGCTGTTTACGCCCGCTTTCTGGCGCCGCTAGCCACCCTTTTCATTTATGGATAATCGAGACTCCTGCATGAGCGAAGACCAGGTTTTATCACCTGCCGACGCAACGCTGCCCGCCACCAGCGGGCCGTTGCAAACCATCAGTGCCGGCGACACCCGCTACACGCTGCTGGGCACCGCCCACGTCTCACGGGACAGCGCCGACGACGTTCAGGCGCTGCTGGATTCCGGCGCCTTTGACGCCGTGGCCATCGAGCTGTGCGACGCCCGCCACCAGAGCATGACCCAGCCCGACGCCATGGGAGAAGAAGACCTGTTCAAGGTTTTCAAACAGGGCAAGGCCGGCATGGTCGCCGCCAGCCTGGCACTGGGCGCCTTCCAGCAGCGCATTGCCGAGCAGTCGGGTATTCAGCCCGGCGCTGAAATGCGCGCCGCCGTGGAGCAGGCCGAGCATCACCGGCTCCCGCTGCTGCTGATCGACCGCGACGTGGGCACCACGCTCAAGCGGGTCTATCACAGCGTGCCCTGGTGGCAGCGCCTGGGCCTGTTATCGGGGCTTTTGGGCAGCGTGATGTCGCGTCAGAAGATTTCCCCCGAAGAGATAGAAAAGCTCAAGGAAAGCGACATGTTGGAAGCCACTTTCAGCGAGTTTGCCGCCGAATCCGAAGCGCTTTACACGCCGCTGATCCGCGAGCGCGACCGCTACATGGCGCTGCGCCTGGCCGAAACCACGCCGCCCGGGCGCTACCGCAACGTGCTGGTGGTTATCGGCGCCGGCCACCTACAGGGCACCGGCGATCACCTATCAGCGCCGCTGCCGGAAAGCCCGGCGGAAGAGCGCGAAAACCTCGAAGCCACGCCGCCGCCGTCGCGGCTGTGGAAGGCGCTGCCCTGGGTAATCTCGTTGCTGGTGATTGCCGGCTTTGCGCTGGGCTTTTCGCGCAATAGCGAGCTTGGCTGGCAGCTGGTCAGCGAATGGTTTCTGATCAACGGCGTGCTCTCCGCCGGGGCTACCGTTGCCGCCCTGGCGCATCCGGTCACCGTGGTGGCAACCTTCTTTGCCGCCCCGCTGACCTCGCTCAACCCCACCATCGGCGCAGGCTTCGTGGCCGCCGGCGTGGAGCTGTATATCCGCCGGCCCAAGGTCCGCGACTTCGCCACGTTGCGCCACGACGTCACCCGGCTGCGGGGCTGGTGGCACAACCGGGTATCGCGCACCCTGCTGGTCTTTCTGCTCGCTACCCTGGGCTCTGCCGTCGGCACCTGGATCGCCGGCTTCCGCATAGCCGGTGCGCTGTTTGGCTAGCGCATGAGCCAGCCGCGTTCCCTGTGGCAGGCCGATGCCCTGCTGCTGTTGACCACGCTAATTGCCGCCGCCGGCTGGCTTTTCTCCAAGGAGGCGCTTGCCGGCATGCCGCCGATCGGCTTTATCGGCATGCGCTTTTTGCTCGCCGGTGCCGTGCTGGCCATGCCTGCCTGGCCGGGTCTACGTCAGCTCTCCACGCCAGCACTTTACCGCGGCTTACTGGTGGGGCTGCTGTTCAGCACGGCCATCGGCTTTTGGGTGCTGGGGCTGGCCCATTCGCATCACCTGGGTGAAAGCGCCTTCATCAATAGCCTGGGTATTCTGCTAGTCCCCGTAGTGGCACTACTTTTGTTTGGTGAGAAACCACCGCGTCCCACCTGGGTAGCGCTACCGGTCGCGCTCGCCGGTTTCGCTCTGCTGTCGTTGAATAACGGCTTTCGGCTCGAATCCGGGCAACTTTTCATGCTGGGATCTGCCAGCTGCTTTGCGTTACTGATCAATGCCAATATTCGCGTGGTACGCCACCTCCCGGCGCTGCCCCTCACCGCTCTGCAGCTGCTGGTGGTCGGTATCGTGCTCACGCCGCTTTCGTTTGCCGTGGAAAACGCCGACTACGCGCTGACACCCGGCATATGGGGCTGGTTTATCGCCAGCGCCATCCCGGCCACCGCGCTGCGCTTTTTCCTCCAGGTTAAGGGGCAAAGCCTGACAACGCCCAGCCACGCTTCGGTGATTCTAATGCTGGAAGCCGTATGGACGGCACTTTTTTCCGCCCTGTGGTTCGGCGAAACCATGACGGCTCTACAGCTTGGCGGCTGCGGACTGATTTTTACCGCCTTGCTGATCAGCCGCTGGCATTGGTTCGCCTCAGCCTTGCGCCGCCGGCAGACGTAGAGCCGGTGCCGGCTATTTATTCGTTTACCTCACCCGACTCGCGGGCATCCGGCTCTTGCACCTCAAGAACGGCACGGCGCTTCCACCAGCCGGCAAGCACCGAGCCCGAGACGTTGTGCCAGACCGAAAAGATCGCCCCGGGCAGCGCCGCCCCGGCGGTGAAAAACTGCCCGGCAAGGCTGACCGCCAGCCCGGAGTTTTGCAGCCCCACTTCAAAGGCAATGGTGCGCGCGGTGCGTTCATCAAAATGCGCCGCCTTCGCCATGCCGTAGCCGCCGGCCAGCCCCACACCGTTGTGCAGCACCACGGCCAGCGCCACCACGGGGCCTAGCGTGGTCAGGCGATCCACATTCAGCGCCACCACGATGGCGATAATCAGCACGATGGACAGCATCGCCAGGGTGGCCAGCACCGGCTCAACCGGCTTTATGCGATCGCCCAGAAAGTGATGCACCACCACCCCGACGGCCACCGGCACCACCACCAGCTGGGCGATGCTCATAAGCATGCCCAGGGTGGGCACATCCACGCTTTGCCCCAGCAGCATCCAGGTGAGCAGCGGCGTGGCAACCACCGACACCAGCGTGGATACCATGGTCATCGACACCGATAGCGCCACGTGCCCGCCGGCAAGCCAGGTCATCACGTTGGACGAGGTGCCGCCGGCCGTGGCCCCCACCAGCACCATGCCCAGGGTGATCTCAGGCGATAGCGACAGCGCCAGCGAGATCAACAGCGCCGCCAGCGGCATAATCAAAAACTGCAGCGCCACGCCTACCAGGATCGGCGCCGGGGATTTCACCACCCGGGCAAAGTCACGCCCGGAGAGCGTCAGCCCCATGGAAAACATGATGACCGTCAGCAGCAGCTGGATCTGGTCGGCAAGTCCGCTGAACCAGTCCGGCACCAGCACGGCAACCGCGGCCAAAAGCACGGCCCAGACGGGGAACAGGCGATTAAAATACGTTAAATAGGACATCGGGGTTCCTTGGCCAGAACGTTGTTGAGCGTATGTTTTAGAACGACAAGCGCTTAAGCAGACGCTTGGCGCGCTAAAAGCCGCTGCATGGCGGGCGTCGGCGTCTCGATTTTACGGTGGCCACGGCTGGCAGCGTAGCTTTGGTTGAACGCCTCGAAGTAGTCGTCGAGTGTGTCAGCCGCGTCAACATCGCCGTTCTGGCGCAGAAGCTCGGCGGCGACTTCGGCGGTGCTTAAATGCTCGGCGGCAGCGGATTTGCGCAGCCGGTAGCGGCTTTGCCGCGCGGTGCGCAGCGGCAGCACCGGCAGGGCGTCGAGATAGGGGCTTTTGCGAAAGATCCGTCGCGCCTGACGCCAGGTGCCGTCGAGCAGGATATACACCGGCACGCGGTCGTCTTCCAGCGCCAGGCCAACCGCTTCGTTACCCACCACGCGGCTGTGATCGTAGTCCGGCTGATCATCGGGAAATACCACAAAGGGCGCGTAGCGGGGGTCTGCCAACAGCGCCAGCAGCTTGGCGTCGGGCTCGGTGCGGTGCCAGGTAAACACTCGGGTGTCATCCAGCACGTCACCGATCAGCCGGCCGGTGTTGGTGGGCTTGAAGTGCTCCATGCGGTGGGTAATCAGCCATACCCGAGCACGGCTTTGGGCGCTTACCCGGTACGGGCAGAGGCAGTTCAGCGCGGGCAAGTTGCAGCCCTCGCAGCGCACCACGAAGCTGCCGCGCGCCTTGAATTCGCCCCGGGTAAAGGTGGCGTCGGGCGTCTCCATATGGCCTCCGAGCGGGTAAAAGGCTGGCAGTATAAAGCAGCTGCCGACCGCTGACGAAGCCTTTGCCCTTTCGCATAATCGTCGTACCTGAAACCACGCCAACCTAGTAAACCATAAACATATTTAAAGTTGACACTAAAGCCGGCGCGTCGCTAAAGTCCCGTCAACTTTAAAAACGAAATAGGTTTACCCGTGTCCGAAGCCGCCCTCCAACGCCACGACTGGTCCATCGACGAGATCAACGCGCTGTTCGCCCTGCCGTTCAACGACTTGCTGCTGCGCGCCCAGCAGACCCACCGCGCCCATTTCGAGCCCAACGCGGTGCAGGTCTCGACGCTTTTGTCGATCAAGACCGGTGCCTGCCCCGAGGACTGCAAGTACTGCCCCCAATCCGGCCACTACAACACCGGGCTGGGGAAGGAAAAGCTGATGGAGGTAGAAAAGGTGGTCACCCAGGCACGCGCCGCCAGGGACGCCGGCGCCAGCCGTTTTTGCATGGGGGCGGCGTGGAAAAGCCCGCGCGAGCGCGATATGCCGGTGGTGGAAGAAATGGTCCGCCAGGTGAAAGCGCTGGGGCTTGAGACCTGCATGACGCTCGGCAGCGTAAGCGATAAGCAGGCCGGCAAGCTCGCCGAGGCGGGGCTCGACTACTACAACCACAACCTCGATACCTCGCCGGAGTACTACGGCGAGATTATCACCACCCGCACCTTCGGCGAGCGGCTGGAAACCCTCGACCACGTGCGCAGTGCAGGGATGAAGGTCTGCACCGGCGGGATTCTGGGCATGGGCGAAAGCGAGCGCGACAGAAGCGCCCTGCTTCAGCAGCTGGCAAGCCTCAACCCGCATCCGGAATCCGTGCCCATCAACATGCTGGTCAAGGTGCCGGGCACGCCGCTGGAAAACGTCGAAGACCTCGACCCGCTGGAATTTATCCGCGCCATCGCCGTGGCGCGGATCATGATGCCCCAAAGCCACGTGCGGCTGTCTGCCGGACGCGAGAACATGAGCGAATCGACCCAGGCGCTGGCGTTTATGGCCGGAGCCAACTCGATCTTTTACGGCGACAAGCTGCTAACCACCGACAACCCCCAGGCCGACCGCGACCGCGCGCTGTTTAACAAGCTCGGCCTGCACCCGGAAACCCGCGACGCCGTCCACGCCGGCGAAGACGACGCCGAGGCCGCCCAGCTGGCCCGGCAGATGCACCTGGCCAAAGCCCGCGAGCTGGCGGTGGACGCCAGTGCCTGAGCCAGTCGCAGAACGCTCAGCCAGTGCCCCACAGCCGTGGCACGACTATTTCGTCGCCGCTAAACAGACGCGCAAGGCCGCCAGCCGCTGGCGCACCCGCTGCGTCATGCTGGATGCCGCGCTGGACTTCGCCGGCAACGACTACCTGGGGCTTACCCAAGACGCACGGGTGCGCGAAGCCGCCGCCGACGGCGCACGCCGCTTCGGTGCAGGGGCTGCCGCCTCGCATCTGGTCAGCGGGCATCTGGCCGTGCACGACACCCTTGAGCAGGAGCTTGCCGAGTGGCTGGGCCGCGAGCGGGCATTGGTATTCTCCACCGGCTACATGGCCAACCTGGGCGTGATTCAGGCGCTGGCCGACCGCGATACGGCGATTTTTCAGGACCGGCTCAACCATGCCTCCCTGATCGACGGCGCGGCCCTGGCCGGCGCGCGCTCCCGGCGCTTTCACCACCGCGACGGCGAAGACCTTGAGCGGCTGCTGTCTCGCAGCGAGGCCATTCGCGATGCCTCTCACGACGCCCCGCGCAAGCTAATCATCAGCGACGGCGTATTCAGCATGGACGGCGATATCGCCAACGTCGCCGAGCTTGCCGCCATCGCACAGCGCCACGACGGCCTGCTGATGATCGACGACGCCCACGGCGTCGGCGTGCTGGGGGAGACCGGCGGCGGCTGCACCGAAGGTATGAGTGCGGCTGAGGTGCCCGTGCTGGTGGGCACCTTCGGCAAGGCGCTGGGCACCGGCGGGGCCTTTGTCGCCGGCGACGCCGCGCTGATCGAGCATATCACCCAGTTCGCCCGCAGCTACGTGTACACCACCGCTCAGCCGCCCGCGGTCACCGCCGCGACCCTTGAGGCGCTGAATATCGTGCGCGGCGAGCCCGAACGCCGGGCGCGCCTTGAGGCCAACGTCGCGCTGTTCCGCCGGGAAGCCGCGCGGCTGAACCTGCCGCTTTCGCACTCTACTACCCCCATTCAGCCGCTGATGCTGGGCGATGAGGCGCGCACCCTACGCTGGGCGGCAACTCTGGACGCCTGCGGCATTGCGGTCGGTGCGATTCGCCCGCCCACGGTGCCCAGCGGCCAGGCGCGGCTGCGCATTACCCTGAGCGCTCGGCACACGGAGGCCGACATCGAGCGGCTGCTGGACGGCCTTGAGCGCTGCCGGCGGGAGGACACCCCATGAGCCACAATATCAACCTCACCCTGCTTCACGGCTGGGGCGTGGACGCCCGAGTCTGGCAGCCTTTGCAGCCCCACTGGCCCGAGGGCGTGCGCATTACCGCGCCCAGCTGGCCGGGCTATTTCGACAATTCTTGTGCCGACAGCGCTGCGGTGGCTGACCCAACAAGCCTTACCGCCACGGCCCACGCCATGGCCGCGAGCCTTCCCCAAGACAGCGTGTGGGTGGGCTGGTCGCTGGGCGGGCTTTTAGCCGTGGCCATGACCGAGCACCTGCCGCCGCCCAGGGGGATTATTCTGCTGGGCGCCGGCGCGCAGTTCTGCTCGCCTGACGGCGTTACCCCCAGAGCCCTTGCCGAGTTTACCTCCGCTTTTGAACGCAGCCCCGCTGCCGCCTGGCGGCACTTTTTGCGCTGGCAGAGCAGCGGCGAGCCCCGAGAAGCCCTGAAGCGGTTGCACGCGCTTTTAGGCAAAACGCCGCCGGCGGATACCGCGACGCTCGCCGCGGGGCTTGGCTGGCTGGAAACGCTGGATAACCGCGCGCGGCTAAACGCACCGCCCTGCCCGGTGGCGGCGCTTGCAGGGGAAAACGACCCTTTCCTAAGTCAGCCGCTCGCTGTTGAGAGGGCATCAAACGAGCGGCTGGCACACGCCGGTCACTGCCCCATGGTGTCTCGGCCCGCGGCGCTGGCTGATGCGCTACGGCGCATCGCCGCCGATATGACCCGGCCGGCGGAGGTTTTATGAGTTCCCTTGCGCTAAGCGATATCAGCCGTAACGCCAGCGACGATGCCTACCATAGCGTGCAAAGCGACTGGCAGGCTCGAGTAGCGCGGGCGTTTTCCCGCGCCGCTGCCCACTACGACCGCCGCGCCAGTGCTCAGCGCCATATCGGCGAGGCACTGTGGCAAATATTGCCTGACGAAGCGGCAAGCGTGGTGGACGTGGGCTGCGCCACCGGCGACTGGACCCGCCGGCTGGCCGCGCGCTACCCCGGGGCCTGCGTCACGGGCGTGGACATCGCCCCGGGCATGCTCGTTGAAGCGCAAAAGCGCGGCGGGCGGGTGAACTGGCGCGAAGGCAGCGCCGAGGCATTGCCGGCGGATGCCCAAAGCGTGGCGCTAATCTTTTCCAACCTCGCCCTGCAGTGGTGCCGGGACATGGACGCGGTCATGGCCGAGTTCGCTCGGGTGCTAGCCCCCGGCGGGCGCGCAGTATTCACCACCTTGCTTGACGGCACTCTTGAAGAAATCGGCGCGGCCTTCCAGCGCCCCGGGGCGCTGCTGGCCTACTCAAGCCAAGCCGACCACCGCCGCGCAGTCCGCGCCGCAGGGCTCAGGGTGACCCGCGAGCACACCCACCTTGAGCGCTTTTACTACCCCGACATGGCCGCGGTGATGGCCTCGATCAAGGGCGTAGGCGCGCAGATCGCCCGCCCCCAAGGCGCGGGGCTGACCCGCCGCGATCTCAAGGCGGCCACCCAACGCATGGAGCAACGGCGCACGCCTGAAGGGCTGCCCGTGAGCTACCGTTGTTTAACGCTGACCCTGGAGCGCCCGTGAACGCCTACTTTGTGACCGGCACCAACACCGACGCCGGCAAAACCCTAGTCACCAGCGCCCTGCTGTACGCCGCCCGCCGCCAGGGCTTGAGCACGCTGGGGCTAAAGCCCGTGGCCTCGGGCAGCGACGCCACCCCCGAGGGCTTGCGCAACGCCGACGCGCTGGCGCTGCAGGCCCAAAGCGCGCCTGGGGTGAACTATGACACCGTCAACCCTCAGGCCTTCGCCCCGGCCATTGCCCCGCACCTGGCGGCGAATGAGGCCGGCTGCACGCTCAGCGCCGGCGGCCTGGCCAACGGCATACACATCACCCTTGAGTGCCACCCACGGGATTTGTGCCTGATCGAAGGCGCCGGCGGCTGGCGGGTGCCGCTCAACGCGGCCGAAGACTTTGCCGACCTGGCCGCGCGGCTGGATATTCCGGTGATTCTCACCGTGGGGCTAACCCTTGGCTGCTTGAACCACGCGCGGCTCACCGCGGAAGCCATCGCCGCCGACGGCCTGACGCTTGCCGGCTGGGTGGGCAGCGTGGTGGATGCCGACTTTGCCGCCGACACGCCGCGCTTTGTCGCCAACCTTGAGCTGCTGGAGCAAAAGCTCGGCGCGCCCTGCCTGGGCGTGATTCCCCATCTTGAAGATCCAAACGCCGAGGCGGCCGCCGGCTACCTTAGCCTTTCTCGTCTGACCTTAAAGGAGCCCGCATGACCTCCCCCGTCTGGCATCCCTATCAACGCCTGAGCCCGCGCACCGAGCAGGACCCCGCCGTGCCCAAAGTCATCGGCGGCGAGGGCGTTTATTTTGAGCTTGAGGGCGGCGAGCGGCTGCTGGACGCCTGCTGCTCCTGGTGGTGCATGATCCACGGCTACCGCCACCCGCGCCTGGTGCGCGCCATCGCCGAGCAGGCGGATACCTTAAGCCACGTAATGCTCGCAGGGCTGAGCCACGACCCCGCCGAAAAGCTTGCCCGAGCGCTGGTACGCATTACCCCCGCGGGGCTGAACCACGTGTTTTTCATCGACAGCGGCTCGGTGGGCATGGAAGTGGCGATGAAAATGGCGCTGCAGTACCACATCCTCACCGGCAGCCCCGAGAAAACCCGCATGCTCGCGCTCAAGCGCGGCTACCACGGCGATACCGGCGGTTGCATGGCGGTGTGCGATCCGGATAACGGCATGCACAAGCTGTTCAGCTCGCTGCTGCCCCAGCACTACTTTGCTCCTGCGCCCACGTCCCCCTTTGACGCCGCCCCCGAAGACGTGGAAGACGACCTCGCCGCCCTGCGCGAGGTGCTGGATGCCCACCATCACGAGATCGCCGCGCTGCTGATGGAGCCTTTATTGCAGGCCGCCGGCGGGCTCAATATGACATCGCCGCACTACCTGCGCGGCGCGCGCGAGCTGTGCGACGAGTTCAACGTGCTGCTGGTGTTTGACGAGGTGGCCACCGGCTTCGGCCGCACCGGCAAGATGTTCGCCGCCGACCACGCCGACGTGACGCCGGATATCATGGTGCTGTCCAAGGGGCTCACCGGCGGCTATATCGGCCACGCCGCAACGCTTGCCACCGACCGGGTCCACGACGCCTTCAAGGGCGAAAGCGACATCCACGCCTTTATGCACGGCCCCACCTTCATGGGCAACCCGCTGGCCTGCCGGGTGGCGCTTGAGAGTCTGGCGGTGTTTGAAGAAGAGAACTATCTGGAAAAGATCGCCCGGCTCAGCCAGGTGCTGACCCGAGAGCTTTGCGAGGACGCCGAGCTTGCCGCCCACCCCGCGGTGGCGGACGTGCGCGTGCTGGGTGCTGCGGCGGTAATCGAAGTCCACGACGCCGCCGCGCTCGACGGCCTGCGCGACTTTGCTCGGGACCGCGGCGTGTGGCTACGGGCGTTCAACCGCTACCTCTATACCATGCCCGCCTACATCACCACCGAGGCGCAAATGACGACCATCACCGATGTGATGAAGGCGTGGTTCGTGGCCTCCGATGCCTGAAGCCGCCAACGCGCGTGCGCTTACCCACCGCCTGTGCCCGGATAATTTGTCCCCGTGACGCGGCTTTCGTACACTTGTTTGACTTCAGCGACATGCCCCGTCATTTTCTGACACTTTAACCGGAATACGATTCATGGCCTTTGATTCCACCGCTACCTATGTAGCGACCGATTCTCTCAAACAGGCGGTTGATGCCGCCGTTACCCTGGCGCGCCCGCTGCTGATCAAGGGCGAACCCGGCACCGGCAAGACGCGGCTGGCCGAGGAGCTTGCCGCTTCGCTGGATACTCGGCTGCTGACCTGGCACATCAAATCCAGCACCAAGGCCACCCAGGGTCTGTACGAATATGATGCGGTGAGTCGCCTGCGCGATTCCCAGATCGGCGTGGAAGGCGTCGAGCACGTCGGCAACTACATCAAGCCCGGCAAGCTCTGGGAGGCGTTCAGCGCCGACAAGCGCGTGGTGCTGCTGATCGACGAAATCGACAAGGCCGATATCGAGTTTCCCAACGACCTGCTGCAGGAACTCGACCGCATGACGTTTTACGTCCACGAAACCGGTGAGACCATCAGCGCCCGGCACCGTCCGATCATCGTGATCACCTCCAATAACGAAAAGGAACTGCCCGACGCTTTTCTGCGCCGCTGTTTCTTTCACTACATCGAGTTTCCCGACCGCGACACCATGCAGGCGATTCTCGACGTGCACTATCCGGAGCTGGCCCCGGAGCTGGCCAGCGAAGCGCTGCAGGTATTTTTTGACCTGCGCGAGGTTCCCGGGCTCAAGAAAAAGCCCTCCACGTCCGAGCTGGTCGACTGGCTGAAGCTGCTGATGGCCGACGATCTGGCCCGGGAAGCGCTCTACCAGCGCGATCCCGGCAAGGCGCTGCCGCCGCTGGCCGGTGCGCTGATCAAGAACGAGCAGGACACCCAGCTGCTGCAACGGCTGGCTTTCATGGTCCGCCGCCGGGGGCGCTAAGCCATGTTTATCGGTTTATTTGACACACTGCGCCGCTACGAGGTGCCGGTTTCCCTGCGCGAGCTGCTGGACCTGCACGCCGCCGTGGCCCAGGGCGTGGTCTTCGCCGACATGTCGGCGTTTTATCAGGTGGCGCGCACGATCATGGTCAAGGACGAACGTCACTTCGACCGCTTCGACCGTTCCTTTTCCAGCTGGTTTGAAGGCATCGAGGACATGGACGCCGCCATCGACGCGCTGATTCCCGACGACTGGCTGCGCCGTGAATTCGAGAAGCAGCTCAGCGAGGAAGAAAAAGCCGAAATCGAGTCGTTGGGCGGCCTCGAAAACCTCATCGAGACGTTCAAGAAACGCCTCGAAGAACAGAGCGAGCGCCACGCCGGCGGTAATAAATGGGTGGGCACCGGGGGCACCAGCCCCTTTGGCGCCTACGGCTACAACCCCGAAGGCATTCGCATCGGCCAGGACGGCTCGCGCCATCGCCGGGCGGTGAAGGTGTGGGACGAGCGCCGCTTCCGCGACTACGATGACGACTGCCAGCTGGATAACCGCAACATCAAGATGGCGCTGCGCCGGCTGCGTCGTTTCGCCCGCTCGGGCGCCGCCGACGAGCTGGACCTCGACGCCACCATCCGCGACACCGCCCGGGACGCCGGCCTGCTCAACGTGCAGATGCGCCCGGAGCGCCACAACACGGTCAAGGTACTGCTGCTACTCGACGTGGGCGGTTCCATGGACGACCACATTCATGCCTGCGAGGAGTTGTTTTCGGCGGCGCGTGCCGAGTTCAAGCACCTGACGCATTATTACTTTCACAACTGCATCTACGAAGGGCTTTGGCAGGACAACGCCCGCCGCTACCAGCGCCCCATACCCACTATGGACGTGCTGCATACCTACGGCGCCGACTACAAGGTGGTGATCGTCGGCGATGCCGCCATGTCGCCGTACGAAATCACCCACCCCGGCGGCAGCGTCGAGCATCTGAACCGCGAGGCCGGCGGCGTCTGGCTCAAGCGGGTGGTCGACGCCTTTCCACACCTGGTGTGGATCAACCCGTCGCCGCCCGACAGCTGGGCGTTGACCGATTCCACCCGGCTGATACGCGAGCTGATTCACGACCGCATGTTTCCCATGACCCCTGCCGGGCTGGAAAACGCCATGCATACGCTATAGGCCCGGCGCGTCGGCCGGCCCCGCCGGCTGACCGCCGCCGATGATCAGCCCCAGGCTTAACAGCGCCAGCGTGCCCAGCAGCGTGGCGACGTTAATCCCCATCCAGAACGGCAGCTGCGACGGTTTCTCGGCGTCGGCAAGGAGACCGCGCCCCAGCCACACTGCCAGCGGCAACGGCAGCAGTGCCAACCCGGCCCACCCGGGAAACCAACCGGCCCACAGGGCCAGCGCCACCACCGCATAGCTGCCCAGCAGCAGCGCCAGCGCCCGACGCGCCGCACGCGGCCGGCCGATTTGAATGGGCAGGTGCCGCCGCCCGTGCCGGGCATCCGCCTCCACGTCCGGAAACTGATTGACCAGCAGCAGCTCGCTGGTCAACAGCCAGGCAACCAGCGAGGCGCAGAGAGTGGCGGCATCCAGCCGGCCGCCCAGCGCCATGACGCTGCCCGCCACCATGACCGGACCAAACCCCAGCCCCGGCGCCAGCAGGCAGAGGACCGGCGAACGCGTCAGCCAGCGGGTATAGGCGATGACCAGCGCGATGCCCAACAGCCCCGGGTAGAGCAGCGCCGCGCCGCGCACCCAGATGAAATAGATGCCGATCAGCACCACGCCCGCCAGGCTCAGCACCCCCGCCGCAAGCACCCAAACGGCCGCTGACGGCACCAGCGGCAGGCTACCGCTGCCGCCGGAAAACGGCGTCCGCGCGGTGGCAAAATCCAGCCCCGAGCGATAGTCATCGTACTCGTTCAGCCAGTTGACCGACGCATGGGCCAGCAACCCTGCCACCATGACCAGCGCCAGCTCGTGCCCGGCCGGGCCGGCATCCTGAGTGATCGCCAGCACCATGCCCAGCATGATGCACAGCGGGGCCAGCACCAGAAAGCTGGGACGCGACGCATGCAGCATCGCGGCAACGTTGTTCATAGGAGTCTCCCTTCCCGGAAATTCACACGAAATTCCCATCATAAGTGAAGCGGCCGTGCCCCGGCCGGCGCCGCGATAATAGCGCTCTGACGCCATTTTGCCAGACAATCCATAGTCGCGGCGCCCTGATATGGATCAACACCGGCGCGCTGACGGGGTGCTACCTTGCCGGTCTGGATACCCGCAACACAGGCGTCATGGCGCAGACAGCAGCACAGACAACCAAGCCGCACAGCAGTGCATACCACGTTTAATACAGCGATCCATATAGCGATCTATATAACTATCCACATAGCTATCCATATAGCGATCTATATAACTACCCATATAACAACGACAGGGGCCGGTGATGAAAACGAGTCGCGCAAGGCGTAAAAGTCTGATCTGGTTTATCGGTATTCTGGCGCTGGGAGCCGGTATCGGTGCAGCCGGTCTGTACGCTACCCAGTGGTCTCTTGACGCTACGTCAACCACGTCATTCTGCGTCAGCTGCCACTCCATGGATGTGCCCCATCAGGAGTGGCAAAACACGCCCCATTTTGCCAACGCCGAAGGCATTCAGGCCGGCTGCGCCGACTGCCATATTCCCCATGAGGGTGTGGCCTACCTGAAAAAGAAAATGACCAGCGGCATCAGCGACGTTATCGCCGAAATAACCGGCGGCATTCCCGATGCCGAGACTTATGAGGCCCGACGCGCCGAGATGGCCAAAGAGGTCTGGGCCGAGATGGAAGCCAACGACTCGCGCACCTGCCGCAGCTGCCACGATACGGATCACTGGGACCTTTACGAGCAAAGCACCAAGGCGGCTGAAAAACACCGCAGCATGGCGGAAAGCGGCGATACCTGCATCAGCTGCCACCGCGGTATTGCCCACTTCCCGCCGGACCTCAGCGAAGAAGCCGACGCCGCCGCCAACGAACTCAGCCAGCTCGCCGACGAGACCCCCGCCGACGCCGATCAGCTCTACCCCGTCGAGCCGCACGGGCTGTTTGCCGCTCAGGGCGACAGCACGCCCGTGGCGCGCATTATGCCCAGTGCGCCGCTGGAGGTCACCGACCGCGAGGGTGACTGGCGCAAGGTCCGGCTGGATGGCTTTCAGCCCCCGGAGGTCGAGCGGGTGATCTACCGCCGCCCCGGCAAACGCATCGTAATGGCCGCCATCGAAGAGCCGGAGTCGCCGCTGCTGACCCACAGCGCCGGCGATAACGCCCCCGGCTGGCAACGCGCCCGCCTTTCCGGCTGGGTCCGAGCCGACGCCATGGTGGCGAGCGCAGCCCCGATCTGGGACTACGGCCGGGAACTCAACAACGCCTACTGTGGCAGCTGCCATAGTATCAAGGAGGCCAGCAGCTACACCGCCAACCAGTGGCCTTCCATGGTCAATGCCTATACCGGCCGCACCTCCATCACCGAGGCCGATAAAACGCTATTGACCTTTTACCTGCAAACCCACGCCAACGACATGCCCGAGCAGGAGGAACAACAATGAATACCAGCTGGAACATGAAGCGGCGCACCTTTCTCAAGGGCGGCAGCACCTTTGTCGCCGCCGCCGCCATCGCCTCGCCGGCCAGCGCGATACGCGCATTTGCCCGGGAGCCCGACAAGACCGTGATCACCGCGGCGCACTGGGGACCGCTTTCGGTCAACGTCGAAGACGGCCGCGTCACGGCCTCCGGCCCGGCTCTCGCCGACCGCCGGGAAAACTACCTGCAAAGCGTGGTTGCCGACCAGGTGCACCACCGCGTGCGGGTCAAGCAACCCATGGTACGCAAGGGCTTTCTCGACAACCTGGACGATATCGAGAACCCTGACGGCCGACGCGGCAAGGACGAATTCGTCGCCGTCAGCTGGGAGCGCGCCTACGACCTCATCGAGGAACAGCTCAAGCGCGTACGCCAGGAGCACGGCGCCAAATCGATCTGGGGCGGCTCCTACGGCTGGCGCTCGGCGGGCAGCCTGCACACCGCCTTCACGCTGATGCAGCGCTTTCTCTGGCTGACCGGCGGCTACGTTGACCATCTCAATAACTATTCCAACGCGGCCATGAGCGTGATCATGCCCCACGTCATGGGCAATGCCGAAACCTCGGTCCCGCAGACCAACTGGCCGGTGGTCCTGGAACATTCGGACGTGGTCATGCTGATGAGCGCCAATCCGATGAATACGCTGGAAATCGCCTGGACCAGCTCGGACGAGGAAGGCCGCCGCTATTTCGAGAAGCTCCGCGACAGCGGCAAGCGCGTGATCATCATCGACCCGATGTATTCGCAAACCGCACGCTTCTTCGGCGACAAGGCCGAGTGGATCGCCCCCAATCCCACCACCGACGTACCCATGATGCTGGGCATCGCCCACGAGCTGATCGCTACCGGGCGCCACGACAGCGAGTTTCTGGACAAGTACACAGTCGGCTTCGAGCGCTTCGCCGCCTACCTCAAAGGCGATTCCGACGGCACGGAAAAAACGCCCGAATGGGCCGCCGAAATCTGTGATGTCCCGGCCGACAAGATCCGCGAGCTCGCCGCGCTGTTCGCCGACAACCGCACCATGCTCATGGGCGGCTGGGCAATGCAGCGCGCCGACAAGGGCGAGCAGACCCACTGGACACTGGTCACGCTGGCCGCCATGCTCGGCCAGATCGGCCTGCCCGGCGGCGGCTTTGGCTTCAGCTACCACTACTCCAACGGCGGCGCACCCGCTCACGAATCCATCGTTGTGCCGGGCATCAGCGCCAGGCCCGACGCGCCGCACCTGGCAGACCGCGTTGAAGATACCAGCGAGTACGAAATTCCCGTCTCGCGGATCGTCTACGCGCTGGAAAACCCCGGCAATCAGATCGACTACAACGGGCGCAAGGTCACCGCGCCGGATATCCGCCTGATCTGGTGGTGCGGCGGCAATCCCTTCCACCACCACCAGGACACCAACCGCCTGCGCCGCGCCTGGCAGAAACCCGAGGCGATCATCGTCTCCGAACCCTACTGGACGGCCACCGCCAAGCATGCGGACATCGTGCTGCCGATCACCACCAGCTACGAGCGCGACGACATCACCATGACCGGTGATTTCTCCAACATGCATATCGTGCCCATGAAAAAGGTCGTTGAACCCCGGCACGAAGCGAAGGATGACTACGAAGTCTTTCGCGCGATGTCGGCCCGCTTTGGCGTCGAGCAGGAATACTCGCAAGGCCGCACGCCAATACAGTGGCTCAAGCACTTCTATGACCAGGCCGCCGAGGTGGCTCAGGCACAGCGTGTTCGCATGCCGCGCTTTCAGCAGTTCTGGGAAGACAACGCCATCGTCAAAAACCCCGTGGACAAAGGCCGCGCGGACTGGATACGCCATGCCGATTTCCGCCAGGACCCGATTCTCAACCCGCTGGGCACGCCGTCGGGCAGGATCGAGATTTTCTCGGAGACCGTGGACGAGATGAACTACGACGACTGCCTCGGGCATCCGTCATGGCTCGAGCCGGTGGAATACCTGGGCAACGCCACATCGGACTATCCCGCGCACCTGATCACGCCGCACCTGGCCTACCGCCTGCATTCGCAGCTCAACTACACCCGGCTGCGCGATGAATACGCCGTGGCCAACCGCGAACCGGCGTTCATCCACCCCGACGATGCCGCCAGCCGCGACATCGCCGACGGCGATCTGGTGCGGGTGTTCAACGACCGGGGGCAAATTCTGTGCGGCGCCGTCCTCGATGACGGCATCAAGCGTGACGTTATCGCCGTGCACGAAGGGGCCTGGTACGACCCGGCCGACGACAGCGACAACGCGCTGTGCAAAAACGGCTGCATGAACGTACTGGTCGTGGATCGCGGCACTTCGAAGCTCGCCCAGGGCAACTGCGGCTATACCGCGCTGGTGGATTTCGAGAAATACACCGGCCCGGTCCCCGAACTGACGGCGTTCGAGCCGCCCGCCGGCGCCGCCTAGCGGTCACTCGGCTTCAACTCAGGAAGCCATGAACCGTTCGATGCAGCCATAAACCGTTGAATATTGCCACGCGCCCGACATCGGGCGCGTTTTTTATCCGCGATCAGCGCATCGTCCCGTCCGGCGGCGCCAGCGCCTGTTCGCGCTGCCACTGATCGACAAGGGCCGGCACGCCTTCGCCGGCCTTCATGTCCACCGGCACCACATCCGGCGGCGCCAGCGCCCGAGCGTCGGGGTCGACCAGCACGCAGGCGGCATCGTCTGCCAGGTAGTCGAGCAGAAAGGCCGCCGGCATCACCGCCAACGACGTGCCCACCACCAACAGCAGATCCGCCTCGGCGACCAGCTCGCAGGCGTCGTCAAACAGCGGCACCGCCTCGCCGAACCACACCACGTCGGGGCGCAGCTGGCTGCCCTTGTCGCACAGGTCACCCAGCGCGATACCGCTTTCAGGCACCGGATAGTGCATTTGCGCATCCACGCTGGAGCGAGCCCGGGCCAGCTCTCCGTGCAGGTGCAAAACGTTACCCGACCCGGCACGCTCGTGGAGGTCGTCGATATTCTGGGTAATCACGCTGACCCGGAATCCGGCACGTTCCAGTTCGGCAATGGCCCGGTGGGCGGGGTTGGGTGCGGCGCGGCGCACCTGCTCGCGGCGATCGTTGTAAAAGTCGAGCACTCGGGCCGGATCGCGCTCAAACCCTTTGGGCGTGGCGACCTCCGCGACCGGATGGTTGGCCCAGAGGCCA
This sequence comes from Vreelandella jeotgali Hwa, assembly GCF_000334215.1. Classification (GTDB taxonomy): domain Bacteria; phylum Pseudomonadota; class Gammaproteobacteria; order Pseudomonadales; family Halomonadaceae; genus Vreelandella; species Vreelandella jeotgali. The sequence continues at coordinate 195,835 of NZ_AMQY01000023.1, forward strand.
TCGCTGGCGCGAAAGGTCTCGATACCGCTTTCGACACTGATACCCGAACCGCTGAAGACCACCAGGTGCGGTGCTTTGCTCATGGTTACCTCGTGTTCACGACGTTTGGCTGCAAAACGGGCTGGCGCGGGCCAGCCACCGTGCCCGGCGCCGGTTTCCGGGAGTGACTTCCCGGGGCGGCGCTCAGTGTACCAGGGTGCCGCGCACGCCGTGAAACCGCTGCTTGTTACGGTACGGATACACGTCGATCACGCGCCCGGCGCGTATGTCGTCCTGCAGTCCCTGCCAGTAAGCAGGGTCGAAAATTTCCGGGTGCAGTCGATAAAACTGCTCGCGGCGGGTGGGATTGGCGATCAGGAAGGGGCCGAATTCCTCGGGGAAGATATCGTCCGGGCCGATGGAAAACCAGGGCTCGCCGGCCATTTCCTGCTCGGGATATTGCGGCTTGGGAATCGCCCGGAAGTTGCAGTCGGTGAGGTAGTTGATCTCGTCGTAGTCGTAGAAAATCACGCGCCCGTGGCGGGTCACCCCGAAGTTTTTCAGCAGCATGTCGCCGGGGAAGATATTGGCCGCGGCCAGCTGCTTGATGGCATTGCCGTAATCCTTGAGCGTAGCCAGCTGCTCATCCGGGTCGCAGTCTTTGAGATAGAGGTTCAGCGGCGTCATCATGCGCTCGGTATAGCAGTGGCGAATGATCACCTTGTCATCCTTCAGCGCCACCGTGGATGGCGCCACCTCCAGCAGATGCGCCAGGCAGTCCGGGTCGAAGTGGTCCTGACGCGAGATAAAGTTGGAAAACTCCTGGGTATCGGCCATGCGCCCGACTCGGTCGTGGCGCTTCACCAGACGATACTTATCTCGTACCTGTTCGTGAGTCAGGTCCTTGGCCGGATCAAAGGTATCCTTGATCACCTTGAATACCGTCTGGTGCGAGGGCAGCACAAAAACCGCCATGACCATGCCGCGCACGCCGGGAGCGATGATAAAGCGATCCTCCCGGGTTGCCACCTGATGATTCAGCGCGCGGAAAAACTCGGTCTTGCCGTGCTTGAAAAAACCGATGGCGGCATACAGCTCGCTTTCCGGCTTTTGCGGCATCAGCTCCTGCAGGTAGTCAACAAACTCCCCGGGTACCGGTACGTCGACCTGGAAGTAGGCCCGGGTAAACGAAAACAGAATCGAGACTTCATCGGGTTCGATCAGCACGGTATCCAGATGCAGATAACCGCCGGCGGCTCGGCTTTCGTCCTCGTCGTCGCTGTGCAGCACCGGCAGCACCAGCGGCACCTGCTCACCGCCGCCGCGGATCCGCCCCACCAGATACGCGCCCTTGTTGCGATAAAACACGCTTTGCAGCAGCTCTATTTCCGCGTCCTGCGCGTTCAGAATGGCCGCGGGCAAATACTCGCGCAGAAACGCTGCGCCCAGCCGGGTGTCTTCCTCCGCCTCGGCGAAAGGGTTGTCGAACGGGGCCTCCCGCAACGCCCAGAACAGCGCACGCTGCCAGTCATCATCCACGGCACGCCGGCGGCAAAGCTCAATGCCCGAACGCCGCACGGCGTCATCCCGCGAGCTATACACAAACATCCAGTCATTGCGGATATGGCGATGATGAAAAATCGAGCAAAACAGCGAGTTGAAAAACGTCTCGGCGAGTTCGTAATCCAGCCGCTCGCTGATCAGTTCGGCATAGCGATTGCGTGCTTCGCGCCAGTATTCGCAGTTGGCCAGCACCTCCTGGGTAAAGGTGCGCTGCAGACGAGCCAGGGTACTCTTGACCTTGACGTCGTAGAGGTCGATCCGCTCGGCGCTGACCTGCTGGGTTTCCTGCCAGGCCGCATCGTGGAAGCGTCGCGACGCATCGCGGGTAATCGACTGAAAGCGCGTGCGATATTCATCAAAACCGTGCAGAACGGTCGCGGCAAGACGGTAGGCGGCAGAAAGTTTCACGGGCATCTCCTGAGCGTTTTGCCAAGCCTCGCCCAACACCGGGCTACACGCGAGACGACCTTTGGTGGATGGTGGATGGTGGATGGTGGATGAAGAATGATGAGTGATGGATAGCCAGGCCGGCTTTGGCCCAGACGGCTCGCGGCTTTCCCACCGTGCCCGCCGCCGACCTGACCACCGATCAGCGACGTAAGCGACAATACGCACAGGCCGGTTATCCATCCCGGGGTCGGGTTGACTCGGGCCTGCTTAACCCCGAAAACTGCCTCACAGAGAGCCGCAAAACGGGATAGCCATGTTCAACACCACTCGCTGGAACCGCCGGCGCTACAACGCCTATGCGCCCATATACGACGCGGTCGCGGCGCGCCTGCTGCACGAGCCGCGCCAGGCATCGTTGCGCCAGGTGACGTGGAAGAGCGGCATGCGCGTCCTGCTCGACGGTGCCGGTACCGGGCTGGATCTGCCGTTATTGCCGCGCGATGTCGAGGTTGACGCGACCGACCTGTCAGCGGCGATGATACGGCGCGCTGTCCGCCGAGCAGCAGGTCTCGAGCGCGACGTTGACTGCCGCGTCATGGACGCCGAGGCGCTCGACTATCCGGATGACAGCTTCGACGTCGTGGTCATGCACTTTATCGTCGCGGTAATGCCCGATCCGGCACGCGGGCTTGCCGAAGCCTACCGCGTACTCAAACCCGGCGGCCGGCTCTGCCTGCTGGACAAATTCCAGCCCGACCACCGCCCCGCCGGCACCGGACGGCGGCTGCTCAACGCGATGACGTCGGCGCTGGCCACCGATATTACCCGCCAGGCCACACCGCTACTCGACAGCGCCGGCTTTATCATCGAGCGTGATACCCCGGTGATGCTGGGCTCGGTTGTTCGAGCGATCACGGCGACCAAACCCTGACGCCGCAGGGTAACGCTTCCACATCGCACCGGTCCGTTTTAACCGCGTTACTGCCCCTTGGGCTTGTGCCCGCCCACCTGAAGCGCCGGCCGATCCGCCTCCACTTCGGCAAGCGGCGCGCACGCCTTCATGGTCGCCTGGCTACGCTGCGTCAGCCGCTGGTATTCCCGGGTTCCGCTCTGCTTCCAGCTCACTTCCTCGTGGCTCAGCTGTCGAAGCACCTTGGCCGGTGCTCCCACAATCAACGAGGCGGGATCACAGTGAAAACCGGTTTTCACAAAAGCCGCCGCGCCGACAATCGAACGCTCAGCGATAATCGCCTCGTCCATCACCACAGCGTTCATGCCCACCATCGCGTCTTCCTCGATCACGCAGCCGTGCAATACGGCGCCGTGCCCGATATGACCGTTCCGATGAACCACCGCATCGCGGCCGGGAAACGCATGTACCACACAGGTATCCTGCAGGTTCGACCCCTGCTCCATGACGATGCGGCCAAAATCCCCACGCAACGACGCGCAGGGGCCAATATAGCAATCCGGCCCGACATGCACATCGCCGATCAGCACGGCCGTTGGATGAATATAGGCCGTGGCATCTACCACGGGTGTTACGCCATCAATCTGATAACAATACATAAATCTCCTTGCAGGAACAGCGCTTGCGGGAGCAGTAAATGGTTTGGCGACGGGGCTCTTTTTGCTTTCTCTTTCCCAGGCCTTCCATTTCTTCCAGACCTTCAATTTCTTCCGGATCTTCCATGCCAAGGCCTTTTCGCCATTTACCAGGCAACACGCTTCAACCAAATCATTCAAGCACAGGCCATGCAGAAAGTCTTTTTTATGCGCCTCTGCAACACCTTCCCCAACATGGCTTTTCCCGGAACGGGTTTTGGCTATGCCACTCTGACCGAATAGTTTCCATACCCTGGTTGTAGTATTTCTCTTACACCCCAACCTCGAAGCGTTAATTAATGTACAACATATATACACCGTTTTCATGTCAAACTCTCGACCCGCCGCCTTCCTGCTCTCACTAATTCAAGTTTTTATAGCACGCAGCAAGCCAGTGATTTCGTATAGAATACTGTAAAAAGGCAACTCAAGGCTCTATAAAACAACCCACACTGCATCAGTTTCACTTTTTAAAACTCAGCAGCACCAAAAAAACTGTAGAAAAAGACTTAACGCTTACACCTTATAAAAATATTTACTTACGACTCTCGTCTTACAATCCATCTCTACCAACCCAAAATAAGCAAAACTGCATAAAACCATGTGCAGAAAGTTAGACGCAAAACAATGACCTCTAAAGTAACTAAACAATAGTATTAAACTCCGAATTAGTTTTTGAAAACTTAAAAAAGAGTGGCTCCTTTTATTTCCGGGTTAAACAAAAAGTGAACACAAGGGAATCATTATCATGCCAACGACCAACAATCTGAAATTTGTGATTCAGGCCGCCGCTGCCACGGCAGCACTGGGTGTTGCCGGCCAGGCGAGCGCCGTCGACCTGAACGTTACCGACGACGTTGATGCCAGCATTTACGGCTTCGCTCGCATGAACATGAGTTATGACCTCGACGGCAAAAATGCTGTTTCAACCCGTGCTGGTTCTTTAGTACACTCGACGACGATGACAAGGGTCATTTCGGTGCCGACGTTTACCAAAGTCGTTTGGGCGTCAAGGTTAACCACGCATCCGGGGTATCCGTTACCGTGGAAGGTGACTTCCGCGGTAACGGCGGTGGCGATCTGCGCATGCGCCACGCCTACGGTGAGTACAAGGGCTTTCTGGCCGGCCGTACCTGGTCCAACTACAACAGCTTCGTTGGCAGCACACCCACACTCGACTTTGACAGCCTGGCCGGCACCGCAGTTCTGCAGGATCGTATCGAGCAGCTGCGTTACACCACTGGTCCGGTATCATTTTCCATTGAAAATCCGGGTTCCGGTGACGTGACCAATGGTATTTGTGGTAAATCGAACAATACTTGTAAACCAGGCACATATACCACCATCACAACACGCAAATCAGCACCGGCGTTGACGGCGCGTATTCAGGACTCAGGCGGTAATGTTGCCTATTCAGCTGCCGGCGTGGTCAATCGCCTGACCGCAGAAGGCTCCTCAAATGACGATAGCGCCATGGGCTATGGCGTTTTTGGCGCCATGTCAATTGATATCAGCGATATGTTTTCCATTCAGGGCGCTCTCAACTTTACCGACGGCGCCAACGGCTATCTGTGGCACTCGGGTGAGAACTACTACGCCCCCAGCGCCTACGTGGACGGCAATGATATTGAAACCATCAAGGGTTACGGCGGCTCACTCGGCGCCAGTCTCAAACTCGGCAACGACAACAGCATTAATTTGGGCTACGGCATGACCAAGTTGGACCTGAACGACGCCTATGATGATGGCGCTGTTACCGGCGCGGCAGCCGAGAAAAACCAGAACGTGATGCTGAACTACAAGATGACGCCAATAGATAACATCATGGTGGGTATCGAGTATGCCTACTTCAAGCAGGAACACCAAGGCGGCGAATCCGACGACGCCAACCGCGTGATGTTCGCCACGCAGTACAACTTCTAGCCTGCCAACCAGTCTGTCTCTCTTCTCGCAAGCTCGCATGCCCCGCTTCAGGCGGGGCTTTTTTATGGCCGATTGATGACCGAATGTTCCTCTTATCAGCGTTCCTCAAACCCGTTGCACTCAAACGATACGCAGCCACCTGGCCACTCCAGAAGGCAGCGGAATTTGCGATGCCCCAAAGCTGTTTATAAAGCCAGATTCATAAAAACGAGACGAACGTAGCAATCATGCCGCTCTTTGAAACCCATACGCTTTTGGGTTAGATTGTGCACGTCGCAACCCATAAAAATATAATAAAAAAATCATAAACACCGAAAGGGAACAGCAAAAATGCAAGCAAAAAACACTCTCAGGCTGGCCATTCAGGCAGCCGCCGCTACGACTGCACTGGGCGTCGCCACTCAGGCAAGCGCCGTCGACCTGAACATCAGCGAAGATGTTGACGCCAGCCTTTACGGCTACGCGCAAATGAACATGAGCTACGACTTCGACGGTGACAACGCTGCTACAACTCGCGCCGGCTCTTTCAGCACGCTTGACGAAGATGATGATGACGGTCACTTCGGCGCCGACGTTTACCAGAGCCGCCTGGGCGTCAAGGTCGACCACGCTTCCGGCGTATCCGTTACCGTGGAAGGCGATTTCCGTGGTGGTGAAGGTGGGGATTTCCGCATGCGCCACGCCTTCGGTGAATACAAGGGCTTCCTCGCCGGCCGTACCTGGTCCAACTACAACAGCTTCGTCGGCGCTACCCCGACGCTGGACTTTGACACCCTAGCGGGCACACCGGGTCTGCAGGACCGTACCGAGCAGCTGCGCTATACAACCGGCCCGGTGTCATTCTCGGTTGAGGACTCCGTTCGTGGTCCCAACATTGCCGATGGATCAGGTCCTGATCTCGACACACGCAAGTCGGCGCCGGTACTCACCGCACGCATTGAAGACTCTGCCGGCTCGATCTCCTACTCCGCAGCGGGTCTCGTTAAACGTATTAGTGCCGACGGTAGAGCCCAAAGCGCAAGCCTCAATCCCGACGGCACTACCAGCACAACCCCGGGTAGCGATGTTGATGACAACGCCATGGGCTACGGTGTTTTCGGCGCCATGACGATCGACCTGACCGACATGCTCGCCGTTCACGGCGTGGTGAACTACACCGACGGTGCCAACAGTTACCTTTATCGCTCCGGCAACAACTTCTATGGCACCAGTGCCTATGTAGATGGCGGTGACATTGAAACCATCCAAGGTTACGGCGGTTCGCTGGGTACCAGCCTGGATCTGGGCAACGGCAACAGCATCAACCTCGGTTACGGCATCACCAAGCTGGACCTGGACGATGCGGTTGACGACGGCGCCATGACCAACGCTGCAGCCGAAAAGAACCAGAACGTCATGCTCAACTACCAGATGACGCCGGTTGACAACGTCATGGTTGGCGTTGAGTACGGCTACTTCAAGCAGGAAACCAAGGGTGGCGACTCTACCGATGCCAATCGTCTGATCTTCGCTACTCGCTACAGCTTCTAATAGACCGGCTTCCGATAAAACGATAGTCTGTCTTGCAGAACGCTCGAATGCCTCGCCCTGTGCGGGGCATTTTTTTGTACTCGACGTTCTATTATTCCCCGATATTCAGCCGTTGGCTGACAAGCGGGCGACTGCCCTGCCCCCTTGCCCTTCAATCAGCCCCATTCCATCAACACCCTCCAATTAACACCTTGTTCCCATACGCATCTCGCCATACGCGCTCTTCCCGCGCATGCACCTCGATGTGGGCCGCTTCCTGTACCGCCCCAGCATTGGCGCTTGTGTTTTCATCGGCATGGCTTTCGCCGGCAAAAAAGCGCAGAAATACCATGATGATCAGCGACAGCACGATATAGAAGGTCAGTCGCTTCCTGAAGCTGATGTGCATAGACCTGTTCCTGTCTGAGGGAATTGAAAGAAGGTTGAAAGACGATAGCCGCACTCTGCCCGCCTCAAAAAGCCTTTTCCAGAGCAAAACGTGGCTGTCTCTCGCCGTCCTTTTCCACCGTTTCGTTGAACATGGCCAGTGGTCGCACCCAGAGGCCGTACTCGCCGTACAGAGCGCGGTAGACGACCAGCCTTTCTTCGGTTTCGCTATGCTGGGCGCTGCCCATCACTTCGTACAGCGGGCCTTTATAGTGGCGGTAAATACCGGGAACAGGCGTCATGTTGAATTCTCCGAAGTCGCTTTAAAGGCGGCACTCATAGCCGGTTTCTCATCCCGGTTGCGGGTCGATTTAGCCAATTTGGCCAGCGCTTGCGACGCAGCGACAAACCCAAAGGTGCCGGTTAGAAACGTCGCCGCACCAAAGCCGCTTTCGCAGTCCAGCCGAGTAGATTCGCCGTCATCGGGCTTTTGCCGACAGACTTCACCATCAGCACCCGGATACACCATCTGCTCGTCGGAATACACGCAGGGCACCGAGAAGCGCCGTTTGGGATTGCGCGAAAAGCCGAAATCCCGGCGCAGCCGCGCACGAACGCTGGCCAGCAGCGGGTCCTGATGCGTGCGCGTGAGGTCGGCTACCTGGATGCGCGTGGGGTCGGTCTGCCCGCCCGCCGCGCCGGTGACGGTGATGGGTAGCTTGCGTCGCTTGCAGTAGGCAATCAGCGCCGCCTTGGCCACCACGCTATCGATGGCGTCGACCACGTGGTCGGCGTCCGCCGGTATACGCTCGGCCAGGTTGGTTGGCGTGGCAAAGGCCACATCGGCTACCACATCAATATCGGGCGCAATCAGCCGGCAGCGCTCGGCCAGCACCTCCACCTTGGGGCGGCCCACAGTCCCGTCCAGAGCGTGGAGCTGGCGATTGACGTTGGAAAGACAGACATCGTCCAGATCAATCAGCGTCAGCCTGCCAATTCCCGAGCGGGCCAGCGCTTCCACCGCCCAGCTACCGACACCGCCGACGCCGACCACCACCACATGGGCCTGGCGAAAGGCCTCCGCCGCCCGGCCGCCGTACAGCCGACGAATGCCGTCAAAACGCAGGCGGTCGTTATCGAGCTGCGGATTGTGATCGGCAACGGATGGAGCGGTATCAGGGTCGGTCATCAGGCATCCCGGTGGCTATCGTGGCGCTGCGGTCCGGAAGGCATCATACCGGGGCACGCAGGCACTGTGGTGGGTGGTGGATCGTGAATGATGGATCGTGGGTGGAGCGTCGTTTCAGACTTTTCCCGGCGGCGGCTCGGCGGCTGGGCTTCTCTCGAGTCACCCCGGGCGAGGTTAACGCGGCTCGGCGTTACCCTCGCCCTCGTCTTCGTCAAGCGCGTTGATGAAGGCAGCCACTTCGGTAAACGCTTCTTCGGCTTCCGGCAGCAACGGGGTGAACATTTGCCAGACGTGTACCATACCCGGCCATAGCTGTAGCGTCACCGGTGACCCGGCGGCGCGGGTTTTGGCCGCATAACGGCAGGCGTTATCGCGGAGCATCTCGGTACTGCTGGCCTGAATCAGCACGGGCGGCAAACCGGCAAGATTACCGCGCAGCGGCGACAGGGTCGGATTGGCCGGAGAAACCCGGAAAACCAGCAGCACCATCCACCAGACCAGCGGCCGTGGCAGCCGCGCCAGCCGGCCGAACATGGGGCCCAGCATGGCATCCGTGGCAATGTTGGCCCGGTTGCTGGGGGCTGTCAGGGTCAGGTCAGTGGAAGGCGCAAACGCCACGGCGCCGTCCGCCTGGCGCAGCCCGCTGTCGCGCAGCCAGGCCAGCAGCGCCAGCGTATGGCCGCCGCCGGCGGAGTCCCCCGCCACCAGCATGAATGCCGCCGGCGCGGCCTCGTCAGGGCCATGAGCCAACAACCAGCGGTACGCCTCTCGGCAGTCGTCGACGCCGTCCATAAAGCGGTGCTCGGGCATCAGTCGGTAATCCACGGCAAAGACCGCGGCGCGGGCCAGATGAGACAGGCGATCAGTGATAGCGCGGTGGCTGCGGGGGCTGCCGGCGGTCCAGCCACCGCCGTGAATATACAGCACACGCCGACGCGTATCCGCTCCCGGGGCGATCACCCACTCCCCTTGAGGCTCCTGAACGATGCGACATGCCGAAGCCAACTCCAGGCCGTCGCTGAGGCTATCCATATACCGGCGCAAGGCCCTGAGCCGCGCCTTGCCATGGTGCCCATCGGTAACCTCGGATACCTGATCAATCAGCGCCAATACCCTGCTGTTCTCCTCGCTGGGTGCCCGGTGGTGTACCAGTGGGGTCGGCGAATCCAGGCCCGACAGGTCTTCCAGGCGCGACAGGCGCCATAGCGGCAGAACCACCCCGATTCCTGCCAGCACAACGAACAAAACGGCCATAATGGCGAGCCACCACACAGGGCATCTCCTGTTTCCTGTTTCGGACAGTACACAATTCAACAACGCGCAACAGCCACGCAGCCCTGGGGCATTATCAACACCGCCACACTCCTTCGCGGCATTGGGTTTGCCGTTGCAGTTTTGCTAGCCTGTTAATCGGCGTTTCCGCCGGAGCGACCCGCTTTCCGGGTCAGCTCCTCTCTCGCAAGGAGGTATCATCATGCGTCACACTCTATCCCTTACGGCTCCTACTGGTCCCCTCGCGACTTTTACCGGCGTTGCCGCATCGCTGCTGCTGGCCACATCGGCCCATGCCGCCGATACGCTTGAGGTTGATGTCCACAGCGTCAGTGCCGACGGCGTCGGCGACTCGCTGGGCACCGTGACTCTGGAGCAGACCGATAACGGCCTGCTGCTGACGCCGTCTCTCGAGGGTCTCGAAGCCGGCATCCACGGTTTCCACGTTCACCAGAATGCCAGCTGCGACGCCCGGGAAAACGACGACGGTGACATGACGCCGGGGCTTGCTGCCGGCGGCCACTACGACCCCGAATCTGCCGAGACGCACCAGGGCCCCTATGCCGAAGGCCACCTGGGCGACCTGCCTGCGCTGGCTGTCAATCAGGAAGGCCAGGCCAACCTGCCGACGCTGGCACCGCGCCTAAGCCTTGACGACATGGACGGGCGCAGCCTGATGATTCACGCCGGCGGCGACAACTATTCCGACGAACCGCACCTGGGCGGCGGCGGAACCCGCGTTGCCTGCGGCGTTGTTGAATAAAACGGCATACCAATCGCCTACAGCAAAACGGGCAGGCCTGGCGGCCTGCCCGTTTTGTATGGGGTAACCGGGCGTGTTTACGCTTCGTCGCCGGCCATTTGCATCTGGCGCTGCATGTAGTTCTGCAGGCCAACCTGCTCGATGAGCCCCAGCTCGGTTTCAATGTGATCGATGTGGCCTTCTTCATCAGCCAGCAGATCGCGGAGCATGTCGCGGGTGACGTAATCCTTGACGCTTTCCGCATAGGTAATGGCGGTAATATAGTCCTTGCGGCCGTCATGCTCGATTTTCAGGTCGCATTCGAGCATTTCCTTGACGTTCTCGCCGATATGCAGCTTACCCAGATCCTGCAGGTTGGGAATACCTTCGAGAAACAGGATGCGCTCGATCAGCTTGTCGGCGTGCTGCATTTCCTCGATGGATTCGTCATATTCCCACTTGCCCAGCGCCTTGAGGCCCCAGTCCTGGTACATCTTGGCGTGCAGGAAGTACTGGTTGATGGCCACCAGCTCGTTACCCAGCGCGATATTGAGGTGTTCAATAACTTTCGGATCGCCTTTCATGACGGTATCTCCTGCTCTCATGATGGACATTGCCCGCAGCAATGCCGGGATAGCACTTTATTTTACCGGTCAGCGTTTCAGGATATAGCGCCGCCGGCTATTCTCGCCAACAGCACCACCGGCAACGGCCATGTGTCCACGCTACGCTGTGCCGGTAATGGCGTCTTGCGGCAGGCTACATGAAAACCGTGCCCCGACGTAAATCACGCAAATGGGGCACGGGCACGCTCGCCCGCTGCGGTTACCCGAAAGTATAGGGGATAAGCACGAAAACTCAACTAAATCATAAAGTTGCTAAAGGCAACAAAAACAAGAGAGATTCGCGTCACACAGCGTAGGCCAGCCCGGCGGCAACTTCAGCGCGCGCCTCGCTCACCGCGTCGCGGGTTACCGCCTTGGCCGTGCAGGCGCACTTGCCGCACTGGGTAGAGCAACCCGTTGCCTCGCGGACCTCATGAAAGCTGCGGGCGCCGTCTGCCACTTCACGGCGAATCCGGTGGTCGGTTATTCCTTTGCACATACAGACGTACATGGCAACACCTCGCTTGATACACGAGGTTAATGTAAATGATTCCCATAAATAATTGCAAGTGGTAACGGCCTTTATTTTCGTCCAGCCGCTTGTCGTCCCTGTTTATCCTTTTTGTTCCCTTTATCCTCTTTACCCTCGCCACCCTCGCCACCCTCGCCGCCTTCGGTAGACTTTGTCTTTTTGGGCAGCACAACCGTCCGCGTGCCGGATGCCATGTCCGGCCAGCTGCGCTTTTCCGGGTCGAATATCACCCACCAGTAGCCCAGCCCGAAGGCAGCCAGCGACACCCACGCCGCCATACAGCGAATCAGGCTTTGCGTCAGGCTGATGGACGTGCCCTGCGGCGTTTGCACCCGCAGCCGCCACACCTGCATGCCCAGCGTCATGCCCGCCCGGCGCCAGCAGTAGGCAAAAAACGCCGCCGCCGAACACACCAGCAGCAGCCGCAGCGAGGCCACCGCCAACCTGCCGGTGCCAATGCTTTCTGCGTCGTGGCCCAGCACAAAGCGCATGAACAGCAAATGCGCCACGGCAATCAGTAGCCAGATCGCCAGCACCAGAAAGCCGTCGTACAGCATGGCCGCCAGACGCCGTGGAAGGGTGGCGGGGGTAACGCTATCCAGCTGGGTAAAGTGTCGTTGCATCGTGGTCTCGATTGAAAAAGGATTAAGGGAGCGGGGGGCACCGAATTCGAGCGTCAGGGCCGGCGCGGGTCAGCCATTACGCCGCAGCAACAACAGCCCCACCGCGGCACAGGCCATAATGGGCACCAGCACCGCCCAGACGGGGGAAAAACCGAAAATGGTCGAGGCCGGCGCCAGCAGATCCTGGGTGTACTTGAACAGCAGCCCGGTCACCACGCCGTAGAAAATCCGCGTTCCCGCGGCAACGGTGCGCATCGGGCCAAACACAAAGGAGGCGGCAATCAGCACCAGCGAGCCCATGGTCAGCGGCAGCAGCATCTTTTGCCAGAAATACAGCAGCGGCTGCTCAGCGTTCTGCCCTCGAGAGTGCAAAAACTTCGCGTAGGCATACAGCTCGCTGGGGGACTGACTGTCGATATCCCGCAGCAGCCGTTCCAGCTGTGACGGCGTCATGGCAGTCTGCCAGGGCTCGGTCGCCTGATGCGAGGTTTGGGTATGGTCCGGGTAAAAGCGCGTCGTGGAGACATCCTCCAGCTGCCAGTCACCGTCCTGCCAGCGCGCCCGGCGGGCAAACGACGCCTCAACCAGCTGGCGGCCGTCAAAACGATAGCGCAGCAGGTTGAGCACCACATCGTCGGCGCGAATGGCTCCGAAGCGATACACCCGGTCGCCTTCACGCTGCCAGGCGCTATAGCTGGTCAGCAGGGCGCCCTCTCCCATGCGCTGCTCCAGCTGCCAGGCCTCGGCAAACTGCTCGGTACGTGGGCTGACAAACTCGGCCACCACCAGCACGACGGCCACTACCAACAGCACGGGCTTCATCACGCCCCAGATAATCCGCGCCAGCGAGCGGCCGGATGCGCGCATCACCGTCAACTCGTTGCTCGAGGCCATGCTGCCCAGCCCGACCAGCGCGCCGATCAGCACCGCCACTGGGGCGTATTGATAAAACCGCCAGGGTAGCCGCATGCCCAGATACAGCAGCACGTCCAGACTGCTGTAGGCGCCCTCGACGTCGTCCAGGTCGTCGATATAGCCAATGATCAGATCAAGGCCCAGCAACACCACCTGCACCACCACAATGGAGGCCAGCACGTTGCGCGCGATATAGCGGTCGAGTCGATCCATCAGCATCAGCGCATCCCCTTGCGTTGCGAGTGCCACAAAAGCCCCAGCCCCAGCGCAATGAACGCCGCGTGAACCGGCCAGACGCCCACCAGCGGCAGAGAACCGCTGCCCACGGCATCCACCCCGGCCAGTAGCAGGCTCAGGTAGGTCACATACAGAAATATCGCCGGCAGCAGTTTGGCAAAGCGCCCCTGACGCGGATTGACCCGGGATAGCGGCTGCGCCATGAGCCCCAGCACAAACACCATCAGCGGCAGGCCCATGCGCCACTGCCACTGGGCGCGGGCTTCGGGATCAGCGCTTTGCCACAGCGCTGCCGTGGTCTGATATTCCGCGTCGTCCGGCGCGTTCTGAACCCGGCTCCTTCCCAGCCGGATAGTGTAACGATCGAACCCCAGATGCTCGGCCTTGTGCTCGCCCGGCGTCACACCAAAGCGGTCGCCGTCTTCCAGCACCAGAAAGCGACTCGCGGTCTTGTCACGAATTTCCTGATGCCCCTGTTTGGCCCGGGTCACATAGTTGGGGATATCGTCACTGCGGTTGCCCAACTCATGGACAAAGACGTTCTGCATTTGCGTGCCATCGTCCGAGTAGCCGCTGATGTAGGCCGTGCGCCCCTGGCCAAAGTCCTGAAAGCGCCCCGGCGCCAATACCGACGTATCCAGCCGGCTTTGCTGCTCCTGGATGATATCCTCGGTTTCCATGCTGCCCCAGGGCGTCAGCCAGATACTGCAGATGCCCACCAGCACCGCTACCACAAGAGAAGGCAGCAGAGTTATCTGTAACAGCCGCACGGGGCTCATGCCGCAGGCCACCATCACGGTGATTTCGCTGTTCATGTAGAGCTGGCCGTAGGCGAGCAGGATGCCGAGAAAAAACGCCAGCGGCAGCACCAGCTCCATGAATCCCGGCATGTGGAACAGCATCAGGCTGCCCAGCACGGTGAGGGGAAACTCGCCTTCCGCGACGTCGGCAAAGTAACGGATAAAACGCCCGCCCATGATCACCAGCAGCAAAATGCCGGCCACCGCCGACATGGTGAGCAGCACCTCGCGAGTCAGATAGCGAAATAAAATCAATGCGGTCTCCGGCCAGTCCTGCGTGTTGCCATGCAATGCGCCTTCTGCTTGAGTACACTCAAAACAGGTACTTTTGAAACAGGTACTCTGTAAGCAAGTGCTCTGAAAACAAGTACTGCTAAAATAAGTGCTTTGAAAAACGGTACACTGAAAACGCTATTATCCTGATTCACCCAATGCTTGTCTTGTTTGGAGACGCCATGCAATTTGCCGTTCAGACTGCCAACCCCGCCAAAGCCGAAACCGACTGCGTTGTTGTCCCCGTGTTCCGGGATGGCGACCTGCTGCCCGCGGCAGGCAAGCTGGATGACGCCAGCGAACGGCTGATTGGCCAGCTTATCGAGCGCGGCGACTTTGACGCCCACCTGGCCAACGTACTGATGGTGCCCTTCGCTCCCGGCCTCTGCGCCGCCCGGCTGATGCTGGTGGGTCTGGGCGAACGCGCAGAGTGCCGCGAAGCCGGCTTCCTCAAGGCACTGGACGCCGCCAGCGAAGCACTGATGAAGCTGCCCGCCGATGACGCCGTTATCACCTTTGCCGACGTTCCGCTGCCGGGCCGAGGCAGCGACTGGAAAGCGCGCAAGGTGCTCGAGGCCATTACCCGCGCCGGCTACCGGTTTGAGCGCTTCATGTCCTCCCCCGCTCCCGCACCCAGGCTCCAGAAGCTCACGTTGACCGCGGCCGACAATGACGACGCCCGCCGTGTCGACGCCGGCGCACGCGAAGGCCTGGCCCTGGGCGAAGGCATCAACTACACCCGCACGCTGGCCAACCTGCCCGGCAACGTCTGCACGCCGCGCTATCTGGCTGCCGAGGCCGAGGCGCTGGCCGACGAATCCGGCGGCATGCTGACCGCCGAGATCCTCGACGAAGACGCCCTGACAACGCTGGGCGCCGGCTCCCTGCTCTCGGTAGGGCGCGGCAGCGTCGAGCCCACTCGGCTGATCGTGATGCACTACCGCGGCGCCGACAACCCGGATGAGGCGCCCCACGTCCTCGTGGGCAAGGGCATCACCTTTGACTCCGGCGGTATATCGCTCAAGCCCGGCGCCGGCATGGACGAAATGAAGTTCGACATGGGCGGTGCAGCCAGCGTATTCGGTACGGCCAAAGCGATCCTGGGCCTGCGCCCCGAAATGAACCTGGTCTTCATCGTCGCCGCGGCGGAAAACATGCCCGGCAGCGCGGCCACCAAACCCGGCGACATCGTCACCACGCTCAAGGGTCTGACCGTCGAAGTGCTCAATACCGACGCCGAAGGCCGCCTGGCGCTGTGCGACGCCCTGACCTACGCCGAGCGGTTTGAGCCGGCCAGCGTCGTGGATATTGCCACCCTCACCGGCGCGGCGATCATCGGCCTGGGCCATCATGCCAGCGGGCTGCTGGCCAACGACGACGGCGTCGCCAGGGCAATGCTTGACGCCGGCGAGACCGCCCAGGACCGCGCCTGGCAGCTGCCGCTGTGGGACGAATATCAGCAGCAGCTGGATTCCAACTTCGCCGACCTGGCCAACATCGGCGGCAAGCCGGCCGGCACCATCACCGCCGGCTGCTTTCTCTCGCGCTTTACCGAGGCCTACCCCTGGGCACACCTGGATATCGCCGGCACCGCCTGGCACTCCGGCGACAACAAGGGTGCTACCGGCCGCCCGGTGGGGCTTTTGACCCAGTATCTGCTGGACCGGCAAAACGAGGCTGACGCAGCGCCCGACGAGCGCTAGGATGGAAAGTCAGGATTCCCCGGCGGGCTCGACGCCGAACGCTTTACGCGGCGGCTCGCCGGGATGACCCATTACCATTCGCTGTTTTAAAGACCTATCTCAAGGATCTGTCTCAAAGACCTGTCTCAAGGACCTATCTCAAAGACATGTTTCAAAGGTCCATCAGGATCCCATTTTATACCAGCGTCCGCGCTGGACTTTAGCGGAGACCATGCTCGTGCCTTCAGATGACCACTTTTCGGACTCGCATTCCGCCGACGCCTTTCATCTTCAGCCGTCCAGCCAGCCCACGGCCGACAGCGCCCGCGACGCTATTTTGCAGGCGCCCGGCTTCGGTCAGCATTTCAGCGACCACATGGCGCATATCCGCTGGACGCTCGACGACGGCTGGCACGCCCACGGCGTACGCCCCTACGGGCCGCTGAGCCTGGACCCGGCCGCCGCCGTGCTGCACTACGCCCAGGAAATTTTCGAGGGCATCAAGGCCTACCGCCACGCCGACGGCTCGGTCTGGACCTTCCGCCCCGAGAAAAACGCCGAGCGCTTTCGCCGCAGCGCCCGCCGTCTGGCGCTGCCGGAGCTTTCCGACGAGGATTTCATTGGCGCCCTGAAAGCGCTGCTTGCCCAGGATCACGCCTGGGTGCCCACGCCGGCGGACGCCAACGACGAGTGCAGCCTCTACCTGCGGCCGTTCATGATCGCCTCGGAATCCTTTCTGGGCGTACGGCCGTCCCACGAAGTCGACTTCTACGTTATCGCTTCGCCCGCGGCGGCCTACTTCAAGGGCGGCGTGGAGCCGGTGTCGATCTGGCTGTCCAGCCACTACAAGCGCGCGGCGCCCGGCGGTACCGGCTTTGCCAAGTGCGGGGGCAACTACGCCGCCTCGCTGGCGGCGCAGAAGGAAGCCTCGGCGCAGGGCTGCAGCCAGGTGGCGTTTCTCGACGCGGCGGAAAACCACTGGATCGAAGAGCTGGGCGGCATGAACCTGTTCTTTGTGTTCAGCGACGGCCGGCTGGTCACCCCGCGCCTCACCGAGACGATTCTCGACGGCGTTACCCGGAACTCCGTGCTGACGCTTGCCGAGGACGAAGGCCTGACACCCGAAGAGCGCCCGGTCAGCCTGGACGAATGGCGCGCGGGTGCCGAGTCCGGGGACATCACCGAGGTCTTTGCCTGCGGTACGGCGGCGGTGATTACCCCGGTCAGCGAGCTGGTCACCGAAGACGAGCGCATTCGTCTGAGTGCCGGCGGCGACAACGCCGTGGCCACCAAGCTGCGCACCCGGCTGCTGGACCTGCAGTACGGCCGTCGGGAAGACACCCGCGGCTGGCTGACCCGGCTGGTTTAAGCGTCCGCCGGCAACACGGCCAGTAAAACGGAGCCCTCATGGCGCGCATCGATTTCTACATTCTGCCGGACACCACCCTGGAAGCGCGCCTGATGTTTGCCTGCAAGCTGGCCGATACCATCTGGCGCAAGGGCTATCGGCTGCACCTGCACTGCGAAGACCGAACGCTTGCCGAGCAGGCCGATGCGGCGCTCTGGGATTTCCGCCCGGAGGCGTATCTCCCCCATGCGCTGGACGACAGCGACATGGCAGCGGAAGTGCCGGTCACCCTGGGGTGCGGCGCGCTGCCTGCCCTGCGCGGTCAAACGGCGCTGTTGAACCTGCACCCCGATATCCCCGACGGCGTCGAGCGCTTTGCGCGCGTCGCCGAAATCATCAACCAGCACCAGGACGTGCTCATGGCCAAACGCGCCTGCTGGCAGCGCTACAAGGCACTGGGGCATGACGTTGTTCCCCACAAGCTCGGCCGGGCCGCCGACTGACGCTACGACCACGGGGCCGCTTCATGCTGCAACTGGCACGCTTCCCGCTCGTTACCATTGTTATTGCCCAGCTCTTCGGCACCTCGCTGTGGTTCAGCGTCAATGGCGTGGGTCAGGCGCTGCAGCAGGCCGTGGGGCTCAATGAAAGCGATCTGGGGCTTTTGACCATCGCCGTTCAAGCGGGTTTTATCAGCGGCACCCTGGTTATCGCCACCACCGGGCTGGCCGATCGGATTCGCGCCAGCCGCCTCTTCGCCGCCGCGGCGCTGGCCGGCGCGCTGGTCAACGGCGCCTTTATTCTCACCGCCCATCACCTGGCTTTCGGCGCGGCGCTGCGCTTTTTGACCGGGCTGTGCCTGGCGGGTATTTATCCGCTGGGCATGAAGCTGGTGGTCAGCTGGACGCCCCACCAGGCGGGCGCCGCGCTGGGCTGGCTGGTGGGCATGCTGACGCTGGGCACCGCCTCGCCGCACCTGCTGCGCGGACTGACGCTGGACCTGCCGTGGCAGTGGCCGCTGCTGCTGTCTTCACTGCTGGCGGTTATCGCCGCCGCGCTGATATTCACCCTGGGAACGGGGCCACATCTGCCGCGAAAGCCGCCCTCGGGGCCGCCCTGGGCCGCCGCCAACGCTTTCCGGCAGCGTGATTTTCGCGCCGCGGCGCTGGGCTATTTCGGCCATTCCTGGGAGCTTTACGGCTTCTGGGCGCTGGTGCCGCTGCTGGTGACCCGGGAGCTGGGCCGCCTGAACGGCTCACTCGACGACGTCGCCTGGCTCAGCTTTGGGGTGATTGCCCTGGGCACCCCCGGGTGCATTCTCGCCGGTCGCGCCAGCCGGCGCTTCGGCAGCGCGGCGGTAGCCCGAGTGGCGCTGGCCATTTCCGGGTCGCTCTGCCTGGTCTACCCCTTGCTCAGCGCCGCCCCGCCGCCGCTGCTGCTGGCGCTACTCGGCGTCTGGGGCCTGAGCGTCATCGCCGACTCGGCGCAGTTTTCCGCGCTGGCGTCGCAAAGCGCGCCGCCGGACCGTCTCGGGGCCGCCCTCGCCGGCATGAACGCCATCGGCTTTGCCCTGACTATTCCCGCTATCGCGCTGGTAACCACGCAGTGGGCCGATCACGGCCCGGCGGTGCTCTGGTGGCTGCTGCCCGGCCCGGTTTTCGGGCTTGTCGCCATGCGCGGCAGCGGCCGACGCAGCCAGGCCTGACGCACGCCCGCCTCAGGGGTTATACTCGTCCCCATTTTGCGCTTTCTGCCCAACGACATGAATGCGGTGCCCGCTTCGGCGCGGCATCCTTGCTGTGAGTGATTCCATGGAAAAGACCTACCAACCCGAAAGCATCGAAGCCCGCTGGTACCAGCGCTGGGAAGCCGACAACCGCTTTGCGCCCTCCGGCAGCGGCGCGCCGTTTTCCATGATGATCCCGCCGCCCAATATCACCGGCAGCCTGCACATGGGCCATGCGTTTCAGGACACCATCATGGACACCCTGACTCGCTACAAGCGCATGCAGGGCAACAACACCCTATGGCAGATCGGCACCGACCACGCGGGTATCGCGACGCAAATGCTGGTGGAGCGCAAGCTCGCCGCCGAGGAGGGCAAAACCCGCCACGACCTCGGTCGCGACGCTTTCATGGACAAGGTGTGGGAATGGAAGGAAGAGTCCGGCGACCACATCACCCGCCAGCTGCGCCGCATGGGCGCCAGCGTCGACTGGTCGCGGGAGCGCTTTACCATGGACGACGGCTTCTATAAAGCCGTTCAGGAAGTCTTTGTCCGCCTGCACGAAGACAACCTGATCTACCGCGGCAAGCGACTGGTCAACTGGGACCCGACGCTGCACACCGCGATTTCCGATCTGGAAGTGGAAAACCGCGACCAGCAGGGCAGTTTCTGGCACTTCCGCTATCCGTTGGCCGACGGCGTCAAAACCGACGACGGCCAGGACCATCTGGTGGTCGCTACCACCCGCCCGGAAACCCTGCTGGGCGACACCGGCGTAGCGGTTAACCCGGAAGATCCGCGTTACGCCTCGCTAGTCGGCAAGTTCATCGAGCTGCCGCTGGTAGGCCGGCGCATCCCCATCGTCGCCGACGAGCACGCCGACATGGACAAGGGCTCGGGCTGCGTGAAAATCACCCCGGCCCACGACTTCAACGACTACGAAGTCGGCAAGCGCCAGAACCATCTGCTGATCAACGTCTTCTCCCAGGACGCCACCGTCCTCGAGAACGCCGAGATCTACAACCTCAAGGGCCAGGCTCAGCCCGACGAAGATGCAAGCCTGCCCGCCAAATACGCCCGCCTCGACCGCTTTGAAGCGCGCAAGCTGATCGTCGACGACATGGACGCCGCCGGACTGTTGCAGGAAGTCGAGACGGTCAACAACACCATGCCCTTTGGCGACCGCTCGGGTGACATCATCGAGCCGCTGCTCACCGACCAGTGGTTCGTCGCCGTGGACGAACTCGCCCGCCCGGCGATCAAGGCGGTGGAAGACGGTGATATCGAGTTTGTGCCCAAAAACTACGAGAACATGTACTTCTCGTGGATGCGCGACCTCCAGGACTGGTGCATCTCGCGCCAGCTATGGTGGGGCCACCGCATCCCCGCTTGGTACGACGAGAACGGCAATGTGTATGTCGCCCGCACCGAGGAAGAAGCGCGGGAAAAACACAACATCGCCGCCGACGTGGCGCTGACCCAGGACGACGACGTTCTCGATACCTGGTTCAGCTCGGCGCTGTGGACGTTTGGCACGCTTGGCTGGCCCGAGCAGACCGAAGAGCTTGCCACCTTCCACCCCACCAGCGTGCTGGTCACGGGCTTTGACATCATTTTCTTCTGGGTCGCGCGGATGATCATGATGACGCTCAAGTTCACCGGCGATGTGCCGTTCAAGACGGTTTACGTCCACGGGCTGGTACGCGACGGTCAGGGCAACAAGATGTCCAAGTCCAAGGGCAACGTGCTTGACCCCATCGATCTGATCGACGGCATTAGCCTCGATGACCTGGTGGAAAAGCGCACCGGCAACATGATGCAGCCGCAGAAGGCCAAGGCCATCGCCAAGGCGACCCGCGCCGAGTTCAAGGACGGCATCGAGCCCCACGGCACCGACGCGCTGCGCTTTACTTTTCTTTCCCAGGCGACCACCGGGCGCGACATCAAGTTCGACATGAGCCGGCTCGACGGCTACCGCAACTTCTGCAACAAGCTGTGGAACGCCTCGCGCTACGTGCTGATGAATGCCGATGGCGAAGACTGCGGCCAGGTTTCTCCAGAGCAAGGCGGCGGCGACGTCATCCTGTCGCTGGCCGACCGCTGGATTCTCTCGGCGCTGCAAAAAACTGCGGCCAGCGTCACCCGCTACATCGACGACTACCGCTTCGACCACGCCTCCCAGGCGCTTTACGACTTCGTCTGGAATGAATACTGCGACTGGTACCTGGAGCTATCGAAGCCGGTATTGTGGGAAGAGGCAGAAGGCATGTCGTCGGTCGCGGCAGCCGAGCTTGTAAAACGCAAGCGCGGCACCCGTCAGACGCTGGTCCGCGTGCTCGAAGCCGTGCTGCGCCTGGCCCACCCGATGATGCCCTACATCTCGGAGGAGATCTGGCAGCGCGTGGCGCCGCTTGCCGGCACGCTTTCGGATACCCAGGCAGGCGAAAGCGACTCGATCATGGCCAAAGCCTGGCCCGAGGCCGACGAGCGCCTGATCGACGACAGCGCCAGCCGAAATATCGAATGGCTCAAGGGCGTCATCGTCGCGGTGCGCAACGTCCGCGCCGAGATGAACATCGCCCCGGGCAAGCAGATCGACGTGCTGCTGACCAAGGGCAGCGCCGAGGACGCCGAGCGGCTAGAGCAAAACCGTCCCTTCCTGATGAAGCTGGCCAAGCTGGAAAGCGCGGCCTGGCTGGATAACCCCGGTGACGCACCGCTGTCGGCCACCCAACTGGTGGGCGATATGGAAGTGCTGGTGCCCATGGCCGGGCTGATCGACAAGGACGCCGAGCTTGCCCGGCTGCAAAAGGAAATCGACAAGCACGACAAGCAGATCGGCGCCGTCGAGAAAAAACTCGGCAACGAGAGCTTTACCGCCAAGGCGCCCAAAGCCGTGGTCGACAAGGAACGCGGCAAGCTTGCCGAAGCGCAGTCGGCGCGCGCTCTGCTGGAAGAGCAGCGCCAAAAGATTGCCGCGCTATAGCACCAACGCCGACTTCATGACCCTCACCACGCCCGCCACGCGCGGGCGTTTTGCTGAGCGTTGAAAGCCGGCGGTTCAACCCGGTAGGCTTTTCCGTGTATACTTCGTAAAACTTTTGTACTAAATTTTCCGACCGCATACGGCTCTCGTCAAACGTTTACCCGATGCCAGAAAGCGTAAAAACCACCGCCCCGGAGCCAAGGAGCGCTCATGCCTATCGCCCTCGCCCCGCTTGAGGCCGCCCTGCACCACGCCGGCATCGACTACCGCTCGCTGGCGCCCATGGCGGATACCGGGCTGGCCCACGACCACGTCTGGCTGTACCGCGACGACGGCGACCGGGTAGCCCGACTGCCCAAGCAAAGCCAGATGAACCTGGCACCGGAAACCAATCTGGCCTACCAGGCCGCCTGCTACCGCCGCACGGCGGCAAGCGGCCACACGCCGCAGCTGGAAGCGGTACTGCAACCCGGTAACGATCTGCCCCGGGGCGGGCTGGTGGTTGAGGCTATTCGCGGCCGGCCGGCGCAGCTACCCGACGACCTGCCGCACATCAGCCAGGCGCTGGCCGCTATTCACCGCCTGGCGCTGCCGCCCGTGAGCCAGCGGGAGCCGCTTCTCGCGCCGGAAGACCCGTGGCACGCCATGCGCCGCGAAATCGCCGAACAGGTCGACTTTGTCGACACGGCCCGGCTGCCCGACGCCGTCAGCCGGCGCATTTACGCCGCGTTGGACACCTTGCCTGCCAGGCTGGACGACTCCGTCACCAGCCTGATCAGCTTTGATGCCCACCCGGGCAACTTCCTCATCGACGAGCGCGGGCGCGCGGTATTGGTGGACCTGGAGAAATGCCGCTACGGCCTGGCCGGTTTTGATCTGGCCCACGCCAGTCTCTACACCTCGACCACCTGGGATGTGAATAGCCGCGCGGTGCTTGAGCCGCAGCAGGTCGCCGACTTTTACCGCCACTGGCAGCGCGCCATGGGCGATACGACGGACGGCGACGCGGCCACGTTGCTGGCCTGCCGCCGCGCCATGTGGCTATGGTCGCTGACCTGGTGCGCCAAGTGGCGTACCCAGTACCTACAGGAAAGCGATGCCAACCATGGCGGCGAAGACTGGTCGGCGGAGCTTAGCGACCCGGCGCTGATTGAACACGTGCGCGAGCGCGTCGAGCACTATCTGTCGTTGGACGCCATCGAACACGTGGAAGCCGAGTTTGCCTACCTCGAAGACGCGCTCACCGCCTAGCCGCATACCGACACAAGGATACCGCCATGCCCCGCCCGTACCGCCGGACCGCACTGCTGAGTGCCGGCCTCACGTTAGCTCTGTCGCTACCCGCCGCCGCGCAGCCCAAGATTGACGACTGGGACGCCGTGCTGAAGCGCGCCGAAGGCCAGACCGTCTACTGGAATGCCTGGGGCGGCGACTCGCGCACCAACCGCTATATCGACTGGGTGGCCGGGCAGATGCAGGAGCGTTTCGACGTCGAGGTGGAACACGTCAAGCTGGAAGACGCCAGCAGCGCCGTCTCGCGGGTGCTGGCGGAAAAGCAGGCGGGCAACGACGCCGACGGCAGCATCGATGCCATCTGGATCAACGGCGAAAACTTCGCCGCCATGCGCGAGCATGACCTGCTGTTTGGCCCCTTTGCCGAGTCGCTGCCCCACTTCGCGTTGACCAACCCGGCAGACAACCCCGAAGTGGTCACCGACTTCACCCTGCCCGTTGAGGGCCATGAATCCCCCTGGGGCCGCGCACAGATCACCTTTTATTACGACAGCCAGGCCGCCGGGTTTGGCACGAGACAAACGCCGCCGGGCACCATGCACGAGCTGCTCGACTGGGCGCGGGAAACCCCCGGACGCTTTACCTACCCGCGCATCCCCGACTTCACCGGCAGCACCTTTTTGAAGCAGGCGCTGATTGAGCTTACCGACCAGGACGAAGCGCTCTACCAGCCGGTGTCCGAAAGCGACTTTGACGCCGTCACCGCGCCGCTGTGGGACTATCTGGATAAGCTGCACCCGCACCTGTGGCGCAAGGGCGAAAGCTTCCCCGCCTCGGGGCCCAGGCTACGCACCCTGATGAGCGACGGCGAGCTGGACCTGGCGTTCTCGTTCTACCCCACCGACGCCGCCGTGGCGGTGAAGGAATACCAGCTGCCGCCGAGCGTGCGCAGCTACGTGCTCGACGGCGGCACCCTGGGCAACGTGCACTTTGTGGCGATTCCCTACAATTCGCCGCACAAGGCCGGCGCCATGGCGCTGGCCAACTTTTTACTCTCGCCGGCGGCCCAGGCGAAAAAGCAGTCGCTGGACTACTGGGGCGATCGCACCGTGCTGGACGTAAGCCGGCTGAGCGAGGCGCAGCGGGCGCTGTTCGAGACGCAGAACGACAACCCGGCGCTGCCCCCGGCCGACGCCTTCGACAACACCCTGGCCGAGCCGCACCCCAGCTGGATGACCGCGCTGCAGGATGCCTGGCTTGAGCGCTACGGAGCTCAATAAGCATGCTGCGGCTGGCACCCCTCCTGGTCATTGCCCTGCTGACGCTGCCGGTGGCGGCGGGGCTTGCCATGATTGCGCTGCCGGCCTTTGGCTACCTGCCGGTGCTCGGCGGCGACACGTTCAGCCTGGCGCCCTGGCAGGAACTGTTTGCCCAGCCGGGGCTATGGCGTTCGGCCGCGCTGAGCCTGGCAAGCGGGCTTATCACCCCGGCCGTGGCGCTGGTTGCCGTGGTGCTGTTTCTCGCCGCCGCGCAAAACGGCCGCCTGGCCCGGGGCGTACGCCGGCTGATCTCGCCGCTGTTGGCCATTCCCCACGCCGCGCTGGGCTTTGGCCTGGCGTTTTTAATCGCGCCGTCGGGGCTCGCCATGCGCGCTGCCTCGCCCTGGCTGACCGGTGCCGAACGGCCGCCGGACGCGCTGATCGTCAACGATCCGCTGGGGCTTTCACTGATGGCGGGGCTGATACTCAAGGAAATCCCCTTTCTGCTGCTGATGAGCCTAGCCGCGCTGAATCAGCTCAGACCGGAAAAGCACGTCGAGATCGCCCGGTCGCTGGGCTACGCACCGACGACCGGCTGGCTGAAAACCGTGCTGCCCGGGCTTTATCCGCTTATTCGGCTGCCGCTGTACGCCGTTATCGCCTACGCCAGCGCCAACGTGGATATGGCGCTGATTTTGGGCCCGTCGCTGCCGCCGCCGCTTGCGGTATCCATTCTTGAATGGTTCAACGACCCGGATCTCAACCGGCGCTTTATGGCCTCGGCGGCGGCGATGATGCAGCTGGGCGTCACGCTTACCGCCCTGGGGCTCTGGTGGCTGGGCGAGCGGCTCACCGCATATACGCTGCGCCCCTGGCTCAGCGCCGGCGGCCGCCAGCGTGGCGAGCGCGTGCTGACGTTGACCGGTCGCACGCTGCTGACCGGCGCGGGACTTGTCGCTCTCGCGGCACTGGCCGGGCTGGTGATATTTTCCGTGGCCGGCTTCTGGCGCTTTCCCGACGCCCTGCCGCAAGGCTTTACCCTGGATCACTGGCAGCGCTTTACCCCGATGCTGGGTGAGGCGCTTGGCAGCACCGCGACCATTGGGCTGGTCGCTACGCTGGTGGCGACGCTTCTGGTGCTGGCCGTGCTGGAAAACGAACACCGCCGACATATTCGTCCGGCGCGGGCGCTGTGGCTTTTGTACCTGCCGCTGATCGTGCCGCAGATTGCGTTTCTCTTCGGCCTGGTGGTGGCCGCCGAGAGCGCCGGCATTGCCCCCCAGATGGGGCTGGTAATTGCCGGACACCTGCTGTTTGTGCTGCCCTATGTGTACCTGTCGCTTGCCGAGGCCTACCGCCGGCTGGACCCGCGCTGGCTGGAAATCGCACGCTCGCTGGGCGTAACGCGCAATGCCGCGTTCTGGCGGGTGCGCCTGCCGCTGCTCGCCGCGCCGCTGCTAACGGCGTTTGCCGTGGGACTTGCCATCAGCATTGGCCAGTATCTGCCCACCCGGCTACTCGGCGCGGGCCGCGTGGAAACCGTGACCACCGAGGCGGTAGCGCTGGCCTCCGGCGGCAACAGGCGGCTGATCAGCGTCTGGGCGCTGGTTCAGGCGCTGCTGCCGCTGGCGGGCTTTATGCTGGCCGCCACGCTGCCGACGCTGTTTACCGCGCCCCGGCATCGCCCGCGATGCGCCAAATCCACTCCGCAAAAGGACGCAACGCTTGCCTGAAACCGACGTCTCTGCAGCGCCGGGCATCAGCATTGTCATGCCGGTGCTGAACGAAGCCGCGACGCTTGCCACCGCCCTCGACACGCTTGCCCCCCTGCGCCGGCGAGGCGTGGAGCTGGTGGTGGTCGACGGCGAAAGCACCGATAACAGCGCCTCCATCGCGCTGCCGCGGGCCGATACCGTGCTTGCCGGCCCGCCCGGGCGCGGCGTCCAGATGAATCTCGGCGCCAGCGCCGCCGACGGCGATACGCTGGTATTTCTCCACGCCGATACGCATCTGGCCGAAGACGCCCCAAAGCAGATTCAGCGCGCGCTTGCTACACGCCGCTGGGGCCGCTTTGACGTCACGCTTGCCGGCCGGAGCCGCTGGCTTGACGTCATTGCCGCGCTGATGAACGCCCGCTCGCGCTTCACCGGCGTCGCCACCGGTGACCAGGCGATGTTCATGACGCGTGCCGCCTTTGCCGCCGCCGGTGGTTTTCCCGAGCAGCCGCTGATGGAGGACATCGCGCTTTCCAAACGGCTGAAAAAGGCCGGCCGACCCGCCTGCCTGAAAAGCCGAGTGACAAGCTCGGGCCGGCGCTGGGAGGAGCGCGGCATCTGGCGCACGATATGGCTGATGTGGCGGCTGCGCTGGCGCTACTGGCGCGGCGAAGATCCCGCACGCCTGGCTCGGGAATACCGCGATGCCCACTGACTATGGCCACCAGCGCCGCCCGATAGCGCTGCATCTGCTGGCCAAGGCGCCGATTCCCGGCAAAGCCAAAACCCGGCTGAATCCCCGTCTCGGCGCTTACGGGTCGGCCAGCGCCCACGCCGAGATGGTCAAGCGCTGCGTGGTTCACGCCTGCCGGGCGCTGCCGGCAGCGCAGGTGACCCTGTGGACCGCGCTCGACCACGAGCACCCGCTGTTCCTGGCGCTGCAACAGCGCCTTGGCATCAACCTGGCGCCCCAGCCCGAGGGGGATCTTGGCGTGCGCATTCGCCACGCGCTGGCAAGCACCTTTCCCAGCACCCCAGGCCCCGCGATGATCATGGGTAGCGACTGCCCCTCGATTACGCCCGAACTCATCCAGACCTGTGCGGCGCGGCTGGCGACACATCCCGTGGTGATTCTGCCCGCCGAGGACGGCGGCTACGGGCTGATCGGCACGAACGATGACTACCCGGCGCTGTTTCGCGATATTCCCTGGGGCGGCGGCGAGGTGCTGAACGTGACCCGCAAACGCCTTGACGCGCTGGGGCTCAAGGCGGCCTTCCCCGCTACCGTATGGGACGTGGACCGCCCCGAAGACTGGCAGCGCTACCGCCGCCTGTACCCCCGCGCGCCGTCCCTTGCACCCTCTTCTTTTTCCTCAAGCCGGAACTGCTCATGACACAAAAGACGTCCGTGAACCGCAAACGCCTGCTGCTTCTCGCGTTACTACTGGTAGCCGTCGCCGCCTTTTTTGCCACCGGCGCCCACCAGTGGTTCAGCCTGGAGACGCTCAAAACCTACCAGAGCAACTTTCAGGCGGCCTTTGACCAGCACCCGTGGCAGATCGCCGGGGCGTTTTTTATCGCCTACGTGATCATCACCGCGCTGTCGCTGCCCGGCGCGGCGATCATGACCCTGCTGGGCGGGGCGCTGTTCGGCCTTGCCGTGGGTTTGGTGCTGGTGTCCTTTGCCAGCGCCATCGGTGCCACGCTTGCCTTTCTTATCTCGCGCTACCTGCTGCGCGGCCCCATCGAACACCGCTTTCCCGGGCGCCTGACGGCGATCAACCGCGGCGTGGACCGCGACGGCGCGTTCTATCTGTTCAGCCTGCGGCTGGTGCCGGCGTTTCCGTTTTTCGTCATCAACCTGGTGATGGGCCTTACCCGGCTCAAGGCGCGGACGTTTTACTGGGTCAGCCAGGCGGGAATGCTTCCCGGCACCGTGGTGTTCGTCAACGCCGGCGGCCAGCTGGGCGAGATCGAGCGCCTGGGCGACGTGGTGTCGCCGGGGCTGGTGGCTTCCTTTGTGCTGCTGGCGATATTTCCCTGGCTGGCGCGAAAAATCATGCGGCTGGTCCAGCGGCGCAAGATCTATCAGGGCTTTGAGCGGCCCCAGCGCTTTGACTATGACATGCTGGTGATCGGCGGCGGATCGGCGGGGCTGGTGAGCGCCTACATCGGCACCGCGGTGAACGCCAAAGTGGCGCTGGCAGAGGCCGGCGACATGGGCGGTGACTGCCTGAACACCGGCTGCGTGCCTTCCAAGGCGCTGATACGCGCGGCACGCGCCGCCCACGAGGTGCGCCACGCCGAGCGCTTCGGCATTCTCACCGGTCAAGACGCCGGCGCTCCCGAGGTGGACTTTTCTCGTGTCATGGGCCACGTGCACAGCGCCATCGCCGACGTCGCCCCCCACGACAGCGTCGAGCGCTACACCGATCTCGGCGTGGACGTGCTCCAGGCCAAAGCCACGCTTGCCACGCCCTGGGAGGTCGACGTTGGCGACAGGCGCGTAAGCGCTCGGCACATCGTCATCGGCACCGGCGCGCGCCCGGCGATACCGCCGCTGCCGGGCATCGACCAGGCGCGGGTGCTGACCTCGGAAAATCTCTGGCAGCTGGAAGAGCTGCCCGGGCGGCTGGCCATTCTCGGCGGCGGCGCCATCGGCTGCGAGCTGGGCCAGAGCTTTGCCCGGCTGGGTAGCCAGGTCACGCTGGTTGAAGGCGACGAGCAACTGCTGGGCCGCGAAGACGTAGAAGTCGGCGAGCACATGGCCACGACCCTGGAGCGGGACGGCGTCACCGTACTAACTCAAGCTCGCGCCGAACGCATTAGCCACGACGGCGGCCAGCGCCTGCATATCAGCCGCGCTGACGGCAGCAAAGACAGCGTCGAGTTCGACTACCTGCTGGTGTGCGTGGGCCGCCGTGCCAACGTCGAAGGGCTGGGCCTCGAGGCGCTGGGCATCGCCACCGATACCGGCACCCTGGAGCTCAACCGTCAGCTGCAGACCCGGCTGCCCAACGTCTGGGCCTGCGGCGACGTCGCCGGCCCCTATCAGCTGACCCACGCCGCCGCCCACCAGGCCTGGCACGCCGCGGTCAACGCGCTGTTCGGCGAGCTCAAACGCTTCAACGTCGACTACCGCTTTATCCCCGCGGTGGTGTACACCCAGCCGGAAGTCGCCCGGGTGGGGCTCAACGAGCGCGAGGCTAAAGAGCAAGGCATCGCCTATGAGCTGACTCGCTACGCCATGAACGAGAGCGACCGCGCCATTGCCGAAGGCGCCACAGCGGGCTTTATCAAGGTACTCACCGTGCCCGGCCGCGACAGGATTCTGGGCGCGACCATCGTGGCCGAAAACGCCGGCGAGTGGCTGGGCGAGTTCAGCCTGGCGATGAAGCACAATCTGGGGCTAAACAAGCTTTTGGGCACCATTCACCCCTACCCCACCCTAAGCGAGGCCGCCAAGGCCACCGCCGGCGCATGGAAAAACGCCCACAAGCCCGAGCGCGTGCTTAAATTACTGAAACGCTACTTTACCTGGCGGCGCGGCGCATGAAAGAGCTTGTATTGACCGGCGGCGGCCACACACACGCCTTTGTGCTCGAAGCCTTTGCCCAAAGGCCCGAGCCCGGCGTGCGCCTGACCGTGATCAGCGAAAGTTCGCTTGCCGCTTATTCCGGCCGCGTGCCGGCCTGGCTTGGCGGCGAGTGCACGCTCAGGGAAACACAGATCGATATCGCCGCGCTGTGCCGCCGCGCCGGTGCGCGTTTTATCGAGCAGCGTGCGGCTGCATTCAGCGCTGCGAAGCGGGAGGTCACGCTTGAAAACGGCAAGCAGTTGGGCTTTGACATAGCCTCGATCAATGTCGGCGCCACCCTGGATAAACCGGCGGCAGAGGCATCAGCGCCCTGGCTTCTGGCCATGCGCCCGCTTGCTGCGCTGCCGTCGCGCTGGCAGGCGCTTTGTGAACGCGTGGACGCCCTGCCGTCGGGCAGCCGCCAGAAGATCGTCAGCGTGGGCGGCGGCGCGGCCGGATGCGAAACCTTGCTTTCCGTGCTGGCCGAGCTGCGCGCCCGCCGTCCGGACCTGGTCTTTGACGCCGAACTGTTAAGCGCCGGCAATACGCTTTTGCCCGAGGCGGGCCGGCTGCCCCGAGCGCTGGTGGCGCGGGCGCTGAACAACGCCGGCGTGATGCAGCGCACCGGCGTGCGAGCAAACGGGCTCGGTGAGAGAGCGGTAACGCTTGCGGAGGGGGCGCCGGTGCCGGCGGATATCGTGCTCTGGGCCACCGGTGCGGTGGGCCACGGCTGGCTTGAAGACAGCGACTTAACGCTTAACGAGCGCGGGTTTATCGAGGTGGGCAAAAGCCTTGAAGCCAGGGGCGCGCCCGGAGTGTTTGCCGCCGGCGACTGCGCGGCGTTCCCTACCGCGCTGCCCAAGGCCGGCGTTTACGCCGTGCGCGCGGGGCCGCATTTGGCCGAGAACCTGCGCCGGACATGCCGAGGCGAGCCGCCCGTAGAGTGGCAGCCGCCCCGGCGGGTACTGGCGCTGATCGGCACCGGCAATGGCCGCGCGGTAGCAAGCTACGGCTTACTGGGCGCCTCGGGCCACTGGGCGTGGCGCTGGAAGGAACGCATCGACGGGCGCTTTATTGACCGTTTTAACCCCGGGATCCGAGGCTAATCCGCCTTGTGCCAGCCGCCGATCACCCGGCTATCCCGGCCGAAAAACACCAGACGGTCGTGGTCGATCAGGTAGCGGTAGGCGTTTTCCAGCATGTCGGTGACGCGCTTAGCGTCATCAAGCTGCGGGCAGGCCTTGCGCGTGGTGGCAAGCTCCTCGACGTCGATGCGCTGTTTGTCGCCAAGCGTGGCCGTACCGGTAAAGCGGTTGCAGCCGTCGCTGCCGCTGATTTTGCCATCCTGCGACAGGCGAAAATACGCCGGCTCGGGTAGATCAAGATGCTCATGGGTGCCAAGCAGCAAGAGGTTCCAGCGCTTGCCGACGATGTCGCCGGTGAGCGGGCGGCTCGTCTCGCCTTTATTGTCCACGTCGTCGGGTTCCGGGGACGATGGCGTGCTCGAGCAGGCTGCTAACACCATCATCGAGACAGCCAACCCGGCAGCCGCCAGGCGCCGGGGTTTAAAAGCAGGCTTGAGGGGAACGGTCATGTTGTTTCCTTGCGGCGGCGCCTACCAGGTGCCGGTGTTTTCCATGGAAGCCCAGGGCTCGGTCGGCTCCAGCGGCTCGCCCTTTTGCAGGAGCTCCACCGAGATACCGTCCGGCGAGCGCACAAAGGCCATGCGGCCGTCACGGGGCGGACGATTGATGGTGACGCCGTTGTCCCTGAAGTGTTGGCAAAGAGCGTAAATGTCGTCTACCTCGTAGGCCAGATGGCCAAAATTGCGCCCGCCGTCGTAGGTTTCCGGGTCCCAATTGTGGGTCAACTCGATTTCCGGCGCCTTGAGCCTCGCCGAGCGGGTCTCGTCTTCCGGCGCGGCAAGAAACACCAGGGTAAAACGGCCCTTTTCGTTGTCCTTGCGGCGCACCTCGGCAAGGCCCAACAGATCGCAGTAAAAATGCAGCGCGGCGTCCAGGTCGCTGACGCGGACCATGGTGTGCAAATAGCGCATGACGTACCTCACCGATCAAAAAGTTGGTGCAAAGAGGCTAACCCCACGACCGGCGCCTGACAAGCGCGGCGTTCAGGGCGCGATGCCTTCGCCGCAGCCGCTATACTGCTCGCCGTCGATGGAGACGGTGACCCGGGCCGGGTGCGGCCTGCCGCTCATGTCGTCAAAGCAGGCGCCGGCTTCGATACGCACGCGGAAAAACCGTGCGGCGTCGGCGTTTTCCAGCACGACTCGGCCGGCATCGTTGTCCATGACGCTCATCATGTACTGCCGCGTTGC
Organism: Vreelandella jeotgali Hwa; assembly: GCF_000334215.1. GTDB lineage: Bacteria > Pseudomonadota > Gammaproteobacteria > Pseudomonadales > Halomonadaceae > Vreelandella > Vreelandella jeotgali. Next base: position 228,240 of record NZ_AMQY01000023.1, read on the forward strand.
GGTGCTGTCATCACCGCTGGCGGCATTGGTATCAAGCTCGAGCACGGGGTCGTGATTATCCAGCTTGAGAGTCCAGCCCGGCTCGTTGCCGTGGGCAAAAAACATCACGCCGGGATGATCCTCGCGGGTACGAGCGTCGCGCTTGTGCGCCAGATGGCACTGGAGCTGACCGCGCGGGGTTTCTACCTGCGCTTTTTTGCCCCGGTTCCAGAAGCTGATCTCGCCGTTCTGGTAGCGCGCACCGCTGGCCACCACCGCCTGGGGCAGCTGCCAGGCACCGTGCAGCGACCAGAGTTTCAGCGTTTCATCGCCAAAGGCGGTGACCAGATTCTGATTGGCCGGCGAACAGCGCCAGGCGTCAAACCTGTTGGCCTCGCCGGGAAACAGCGATGGCGGCAATAGCGGGGCATCAAGAGCGACATCGGATGACGAATCGGGCGTGCCGGCGGTATCAGCCGCCGGGTCGCTCGCCGGCGTGGTGCCGGTACTCATACAGCCGCTTAGTAGCGCCAATGCCGCTACCACGGCGACCGGCCGGACATGGCGATGAATTCCCATGCAGTCTCCCTGTAATGGATCGTTAACTCAGGCGGGCCTATAGCGATGCAGCTTATCGGGGTCGAAGCCTTCGACCTCATCGGGCAGGTCCAGCGCTTCGCGCTTGAGCTGGACCTGCAGTTTTTCCGCCAGGCGTTCGGCATCATCGTCGGTGGTGCGGCCGTTAAGCTCGGCCAGCTGTTCCATCCCCTGATGATAAAAGGTCAGAATATCCAGCGCCTGACGGTCATCCTCTTCCACCGCCTGGCGCAGCGACGTCAAGTAGCCGCTGATCTGCCCCAGGTGGTGCTTGAGCTGCCAGGCATAACGCATTTCGACCATCCAGGGCCGATCCTTGAGCGCGGCAAACATCGCGCTGGTGGCCAGCAGCCCGAGCACCACGCCGAGGGCATTAAGTGCCAGGCTGCTGCCAAAAGCGGCGGTCAGAATAACCGCAAACAGCATGCCGAGCACCGCGAACTGCCCCGCCATCAACAGACTGATAATACGCGACTTGCGCCGATAGGCATGACCGTCCTGGTGGTGCAATGTAAAGCGCGCCATGCGCAACTCCCTGATAGCGTTCAACAATAGCGGCAGTAACCGCTGAAACAAAGCGTCCTCAGCGCTGACCTGCCAGCCGCTCGGCAGCGGTCCTGATCAGATGTTCGGTCGTATCCCAGCCGATGCAGGCATCGGTCACCGAAACGCCGTGGCGCAGCGCCCCGGGCTGGAGGGGCTGCTTGCCCGGATGCAGGTGGCTTTCCAGCATCAGCGCGGCCAGATTCGGGTTGCCCGCTTCGCGCTGGGCCAGCACGTCGAGCATCACTTCGCTCTGGCGGCGGTGATCCTTGCGCGCGTTGGCGTGGCTGCAGTCGACCATCAGCCGCGGGTTGTGCCCGGCGTCTACAAGCGCGCGGGTAGCCGCCTGTACGTGGGCCGCCTGATAGTTGGGCTCGCCGCTGCCGCCACGCAGCACCAGGTGAGTATGCGGGTTGCCTGAAGTTTCTGCCACTACCGGCCGGCCTTCGGCGTCCATGGCCAGGCGTTGATGCGGGTGCGCCGCCGCGCCCATGGCATCCACGGCGACCTGAACGCCGCCGCCGGTGGCATTCTTGAAACCCACGGCGGCCTCCAGACCGCTGGCCAGCTCGCGGTGCAGCTGGCACTCGGTAGTACGCGCGCCGATGGCGACCCAGCCAAGCAGGTCGTCCAGATACGGCGCCAGCATGGGCTGCAAAAGCTCGGTGGCCACGGGCAGACCGCACTCGGCCACGTCGCGCATCAACTCCCGGGACAGCGCCAGCCCCCGAGCGATATTACCGCTGCCGTTCAGGTCCGGATCGTAGGCCAGTCCTTTCCAGCCAACGGTGGTGCGGGGTTTTTCCACGTAGACGCGCATCACCGGCAGGACCTGCCCGGCCACGTCGTCGGCGAGCCGGGCAAGCCGTTCGGCATACTCCCGGACAGCACGAGGATCGTGCACCGAACAGGGCCCCACCACCATGAGCAGGCGCGAGTCGTCACCGGACAGGATGCGTTTCACCGCCGTGCGCTGATCGCGGATACGCTCGGCCAGCGCCGGTGCAAGCGGGCAGGCGGTGCGCAGTTCGGCGGGCGTCGGCAGTGGCCGAGCAGCGGCCGGCGTGTGGGTCGACGAGAGGGGGTCGGGCTGTGTCGTATCAAGCGTGGTCGTATCGAGGGCAGTCGCAATCGCACTCATGGGTTAGCTCTCCGCAGGCAGGGGACATCGTGGGCTTTCGCCACCGCTATGCACACGATCGGAGGTGGCTACTGCTACCGACCGCGCGAGGCTAAATCGCCACCCATCGCCATACGCCGGATAGCCGTATGCCACGGGGAAAGCGGTATGAACCAGTGCGCGGTAACTCATGGTGCAGCTCCTGTTGAGTGTGATCTTGATACCGGGCCAAACGACCTGCCGGCCTGCGCCGAAAAGCCAACCCGATGCCGGAAAGCAAAAAGCCCCGGCGGGAGAGAACCCACCGGGGCTTTTCGCGGCAGGCAATCCGTTGGGGAATGCCCGTTGGCACGACTCAATCGCCGGCCACGGCCATCCCCTGGCCAAACCAGTATCCATAACCCGGGCAGCCGGCTGCCGCGGCGCCGTTCAGCGGCGTCGTGGACATCGGGTCGACAGGGGAATCGAATAGCATGCGGCGGTCCTGCAGTCTGAATATCGATCAAGGAAATAGCGATCAAAGGCTTGGCCGGGCTGTCGGGCCGTATCGAGTCACAGCTTAGCCCGCTGGCCGGTTGGCTGACAAGCGGCGGTTCAGCCGGTAAACAGCTGAATCCAGCCGATGGTAGCCGGCAGGCAGGTCATGCCGACCAGCACAATCAGTCCCATCAGGATGGAAAAGAAGCCTGTATTGTCGCCTTGGTGTTCATCGTGGGCCATATCAAGCCTCCTGATATCGGTTGGGCGCGGTTGAAAACGATACTGTCCGCCGCCCGGTGCAGCAGCGCTGACGTCCCGGGCGGCGGATTTCGTCTTCAGTGTAGCAAATGTCCTACCGATATTTCAGCTTTAATCGCGGGGCGCGTAGCTGAAGACATCGGAAAAGACCCGATCGGCGTCGATATCCTTGCCTTTCAGCACGTCGAGGGTGGCATACACCATACCCGGCGATCCGGACAGGTAGACATCGCACTCCGACGGCGCCAGGTCGGCCTGCTCCAGCACTTCGTCGATGCGCCCGCGGTGGTGGTAAAGCCGATCACCGGCGGCGAGCGGCTCGTTCAGCGGCTGCTCGGTCACCGCATGGAAAGTGAAGCCCGGGCAGGTCCGGGCCCAGCGGCTGGCCAGCGGCTCCAGATACAGCTCGCGGTGTTCGTACGCGGCCCACCAGAGGTCGATCCGGCGGTCGGGGTTCTGCTCCAGCGCGGCCTCGACGATGGCTTTCATCTGGGCAAAGCCGGTGCCCGCAGCAATCAACAGCAGCGGGCGGCTACTGGCGTGATCCAGCACGCAGTCGCCGCCGGGCAGGCGTACGGTGAGCTGATTGGCTTCCCGCAACAGCTCGCGCAGCTGCGCCGAGTTGCTGCGCTCGGGCCAGTGCTGTACGTGCAGTTCCAACCGGCCGTCGCCGCGAGTGGCGCTGGCGATGGAGAACGGCACCCAGGTCGATTCGTCAAGCGCCAGCTCCAGATACTGCCCCGGCGCGTGGCTCATGACTTCGGCGCGTCCCTCCAGGGTGACGCCAAACACATCGGGGGTCAGGTTTTCCACCTCGGTGACCTGAACGGTCATCGTCCTTGCGCTCATGCAAACCTCTTGTCCAGCGTCTCATGTCAGGGGCGACGCAATGTATACTCAGTGGCTGCCGCCGCTGCGTGCCGGCGGCAGGGGAATGCCGATACCCAGCGACGCCCAGCGCTCGTCTACCCGCGCCTTGACGTCGCTGTTCATGGCGATGGGGCTGCCCCACTCGCGATCGGTCTCGCCGGGCCATTTGTTGGTGGCATCAAAGCCCATCTTGGAGCCCAGCCCCGAAACCGGCGAGGCAAAATCCAGATAGTCGATGGGGGTGTTGTCTACCATTGTGGTATCCCGCGCCGGGTCCATGCGCGTGGTCATCGCCCAGATTACGTCTTCCCAGCGGCGGGCGTCGACATCATCGTCGAGCACCACCACAAACTTGGTGTACATGAACTGGCGCAGAAAGCTCCACACGCCCATCATCACCCGCTTGGCGTGGCCGGGATACTGCTTTTTCATGGTCACCACCGCCATGCGGTAGGAACAGCCTTCGGGCGGCAGGTAGAAGTCGACGATTTCGGGAAACTGCTTGCGCAGAATAGGCACAAACACTTCGTTGAGCGCCACGCCCAGAATCGCCGGCTCGTCGGGCGGGCGACCGGTATAGGTGGAATGATAAATCGCGTCCCGGCGCCGGGTCAGCCGCGTCACGGTAAAGACCGGAAACCATTCGACCTCATTGTAGTAGCCGGTATGATCGCCGAAGGGGCCTTCGGGCGCGGTGTCGTCGGGGTAGATATAGCCTTCGAGGATGATTTCCGCCGAGGCCGGGACTTCCAGCTCGGCGTGGCCGCACTTGACCAGCTCTGTACGCGACCCGCGCAGCAGGCCGGCAAAGGCATATTCCGAGAGCGTATCCGGCACCGGCGTGACCGCACCGAGGATGGTCGCCGGGTCCGCGCCCAGCGCGACCGCCACGGGAAAGGGCTCGCCGGGGTGCGCCTGCTGAAACTCCTGAAAGTCCAGCGCTCCGCCGCGGTGGGACAGCCAGCGCATGATCAGGCGGTTGTTGCCGATTTTCTGCTGGCGGTAGATGCCCAGGTTCTGGCGCTCTTTATGTGGGCCTTGGGTCACCACCAGCGACCATGTCACCAGCGGCGCCGCGTCGCCCGGCCAGCAGTGCTGAATCGGCAGGCGGTCGAGGTCCACATCGTCGCCCTCTTCTACCACTTCCTGCACCGGGGCGCGCTTGACGCTTTTGGGCCCCATGCTCAGCACCTGCTTGAAAATCGGCAGCTTCTGCCAGGCGTCTTTCAGCCCCTTGGGCGGGTCGGGCTCTTTCAGAAACGCCAGCAGCTTGCCGATCTCGCCCAGCGCCTCGACGCTGTCTTCGCCCATGCCCATGGCCACCCGCTCGGGCGTACCGAACAGATTACCCAGCATCGGCATGTCGTGGCCCTTGACGTTGTCGAACAGCAGCGCCGGGCCGCCCGCGCGCAGGGTGCGGTCGCAGATTTCGGTGACTTCCAGATAGGGATCGACCTCGGCGCTGACCCGGACCAGCTCGCCCCGGGCTTCCAGCGCCTGGATAAACTCACGCAGATCGCGGTATTTCACGACGGGCTCCTGTGCTCTACAGCATGGCCGACGGCGGCAGCGCTGTGTGCGGCGCTCGCCGGCGAAACAGCGTCCGGCTTAACGGCGCTTCATCGCCTCGAAGAATTCCAGGTTGGTTTTGGTATCCTTCAGGCGGTCGATCAGGAACTCGGTGGCACCGGTATCGTCCATCGGATTCAACAGCTTGCGCAGAATCCACATGCGCTGCATTTCTTCTTCCGAGGCGATCAGGTCTTCACGGCGGGTGCCGCTACGGCGGATATTGAACGCGGGGAAAACGCGCTTTTCGGCCAGTTTACGGTCCAGGTGGGCTTCCATGTTGCCGGTGCCCTTGAACTCCTCGAAGATGACTTCGTCCATCTTCGAGCCGGTATCCACCAGCGCCGTGGCCAGAATCGTCAGGCTGCCGCCCTCTTCAATGTTGCGCGCCGCACCGAAAAAGCGCTTGGGCTTTTCCAGCGCGTGGGCGTCAACGCCGCCGGTGAGCACCTTGCCGGAGCTCGGCACCACGGTGTTATAGGCCCGGGCCAGGCGGGTAATGGAGTCGAGCAGCACCACGACGTCCTTCTTGTGCTCGACCAGCCGCTTGGCCTTCTCGATCACCATCTCGGCGACCTGAACGTGGCGCGCCGGCGGCTCGTCAAAGGTCGAGGCCACCACTTCGCCGCGCACGGTACGCGCCATCTCGGTGACTTCCTCGGGGCGTTCGTCGATCAGCAACACAATCAGGTGGCACTCGGGATTGTTGCGCGTGATCGAGGTGGCGATATTCTGCAGCATCAGCGTCTTGCCCGCCTTGGGCGGCGATACCAGCAGCCCGCGCTGGCCCTTGCCGATGGGCGCGGTGAGATCGAGAATCCGTGCCGTCAGGTCTTCCCGGGAGCCGTTGCCCATTTCCATGCGCATGCGCTCGTCGGGGAACAGCGGCGTCAGGTTCTCGAAGAGAATCTTGTGCTTGGCGTTTTCCGGCCGATCCAGGTTGATCTGACTCACCTTGAGCAGCGCAAAGTAGCGCTCGCTGTCCTTGGGCGGGCGGATCTTGCCGGCGATGGAGTCACCCTTGCGCAGGTTGAAGCGCCGAATCTGCGACGGCGAGACGTAGATATCGTCCGGGCCGGCCAGATAGGAGCTGTCGGCGCTGCGCAGAAAGCCAAAGCCATCCTGGAGAATTTCCAGCACACCGTCGCCGTAGATGTCCTCACCGCTCTTGGCGTGCTTTTTGAGGATGGCGAAAATGATGTCCTGTTTGCGCGAACGAGCCAGGTTGTCAATCCCCATCTCGCGGGCGATCTTGAGCAGCTCGGGAACAGTTTTTTGCTTGAGTTCGGTAAGATTCATCGGTGTGTCAGAACATTGCTCATGGAAGCAAGGCGCCAGGCGCCAAGAAGAAGAAAGGGGGCGCGAAAGTTCGCCGTATGATGCGTTCAGATTCCGCCAGGGGGCGTGTTCGACATGCAAGGATTCAGGCTGAACCGGGGAAACCGGAATTCAGCTCGACATGCCAACGCCTGTAAACAGGGCCCAGCGCCGGGAATGCGGGTGCAACGGATCATCTGACGACTTGGACATCAGGCCAGCTCTATCACTGCTGCAGATCTGACTCTGAAGCGACCTTATCACGAAATAAAGCCGATTCTGCAAGATAACGCTTGATACACATCATGCTGGAGGTTGGGTAGTACCGGCTCGATAACACCCGGGTGGGCCGGAGCCGATGCGGTAGAACGCTTGCGATGCGTCAATTCGGCTCGAACCGGCACTGATATTAGTCAAGCCGGGCGCTGAACGCAAGGCCCGCCGGATTGACAAGGCTGGCCGCGCCACGCAGCCTTGTTGAGAGATCTTTCAAGGAAAGCCCCTGCCCATGGCAATACCCCCGGCCAGCCACACCCCGCCTCGCCCCGCTTCGTCCCGTCTGGCCTCGCTTCGCGCGCCGCTGGCCGCGATGGATCTGGGCTCCAACAGCTTTCATCTGCTGGTCGCCGACGTCATCGGCGGACGGCCGCGCGTGATGGCCCGGCGCGGGGTCAAGGTACAGCTGGCGGCGGGGCTTGATGCCGACGGCAATCTCGACGAGGCGGCCATGCAGCGCGGACTCGACTGCCTGCAGGAATTTGCCGGCATGCTGGAGCAGATAGCCGGCCCCCGGCTGCGCATTGTGGGCACCAACGCGCTGCGCGAGGCGTCCAATCGGCAGGTGTTTCTGGCGCGCGCCGAAACGCTGCTGAACCATCCGGTCGAGGTTATTTCCGGCCGCGAGGAAGCCCGCCTGATCTATCTTGGCGCGGCCCGGGCCCGCGCCGTCAGGGGGCGGCGCCTGCTGATCGATGTGGGCGGGGGCTCCACCGAGATGACCCTCGGCAAACGCATGACGCCGCAAAAGTTGGAAAGCCTGGCGATGGGCTGCGTTACCTATTCCCGTCGCTTCTTTGCCGATGGCGTTCTCGGCGAGGCGCAAATGCAAGCCGCCGAACAGGCGGCGCTGGAGCAGCTCGCGGCTGTTCGAGGGCCGTATCGGCAGGCAGGGTGGCACGAAGCCGTGGGCACCAGCGGCACCGTCAAGGCCATTGCTCGCGTGCTCCGCGCCAGCGGCGATACCCGGGAAAAGGGCCTGATCACCCGGGCGGGTCTTGAACGGCTGCGCACCCGGATACTCGGCTACCCGCATATTGACGCCCTGGCTCTCAAGGGGCTGAAAGCCAACCGGGCGGGAATTTTCCCCGCCGGCGTCGCCATTGTAACGGCGATATTTGACGCCCTGGGGCTGGATAAACTGCGCTTTGTCGATGGCGCCCTGCGCGAAGGCATACTGTATGACATGCTCAGCGCGCTGCCCGCCCAAACTGCCAGCCAGCGGCCTGGCAAAGCCGCTCAGCGGGCGCCCTGAACGCGGCTACACAGGTATCTCCCGCCCATAGCACCACGACGGCATCGCGCTGCCAGGGCGGCACGTCGGCCTCGGCCAGCAGCCGCTTGAGATCGCGCCGGCCGCGTCCGGCCAGGCGAATCACCTCGCCACCCCGCCGCCAGGTGGCTACCAGCGTAGTCGCAGCGCCGGCGTCCTGCCGCTCCATCCACACCGGTCCAAGCGGGGTGGCCAGCGGTGCTCTGCCGTCCCACGCCACCTGCCAGTCACTTGCCGCGGGGTTTGCCCACGGCGCGTCGGGCAGCAGGTACAGCCGCCCGCGCCAGACCCGGGCGCAGGCGCCGGGCCAGGCGACACGCACCCGGGCATCGGGCGCCGCGTCCAGCTGATCCAACAGCGTTTCCAGCCGCTTTTGCGGCGGCGTGGCAAGCTCCAGCTGGCGGCAGAACGTACGTACCAGCAGGCGCTGACGGGCGCGCTCGCGGGCCGCCAGGGCAGAGGCGTCGAGCTGATCGACGTCCACTCTCAGCGTTTCCAGCTCTTCGGCGGCGTAGGCTTCCAGCAGCGCGTCGGCATCCTGGATATGCCCGGCAGCGGTAGCCAGCGCGCGTTCGGCCTGGGGCCAGCGCGCTTCCAGCGCGGGGAGAATACGATGACGCAGATCGTTGCGCGCCAGGCGGGTATCGGCATTGGTGGGGTCGTCGCACCAGCAGAGTCGGCCGTCACGCTCAAGCGCGCGGGCATGATCGACAAGCGTGCCGTGCGGCACGTCGAGCCAGGGGCGAGCCAGCGCAATGCCCCGATAGTCGCGCCGGGGCGGCATCGCCGCCAAGCCGCGCACACCACTGCCGCGCATGGCCGCCAGCAGCCAGGTCTCCGCCTGATCGGTTCGGTGCTGCGCCAGCCACAGCGTATCGCCGGCGGGCACCTGTTCGGCAAAGGCGGCGTAACGAGCCTCCCGGGCGGCCCCTTCCACGCCCTTGCCCGCGGTATCCACGCTGACCGGAACCACGGTTAGCGCTACGCCCCATCGCTTGCAGAGCGCACGGCAGTGACGTTCAAAATCGGCAGCGGCTGCCTGCAGGCCGTGATTGATATGCAGGGCACACAGCCTGCGCCCTCGGGCTCGACAGGCCTCGGCGGCCAGCGCGAGCAGCAGCGAAGAATCCATACCGCCTGACAGCGCTACCCAAACGCAGCGCCCCGGCGGGACATCCGCTAGGGCGCGTTCCAGCAGTGGCTCGAGGGTCTTATGCGGCGGGGGCGCCATAGCTCATCAGCCGCTCATAGCGCCGTGCCAGCAGCGCGTCGGTATCCAGACCCTGCAGCCGCTCGAGGCTCTGGCTCAGCGTTTCCCGGACCCGCTCGGCGGTCTGCTCGTAATAGCAGTGGGCGCCGCCCAGCGGCTCGCGGATCAGCGAATCGACGAACCCGAGCTCCTGCAGCCGCTCGGCGGTAATGCCCATGGCCTGTGCTGCTTCGGAGGCTTTCTCGGCGCTTTTCCACAAAATCGAGGCGCAGCCTTCCGGCGAGATCACTGCATAGGTCGAATACTGCAGCATCGCCAGCTCGTCGCACACGCCGATGGCCAGGGCGCCGCCGGAGCCACCCTCGCCGATCACGGTGGAAATGATCGGGGTTTTCAGCCGCGACATCACCGCAAGGTTATGGGCAATCGCTTCGGACTGACCGCGCTCTTCGGCATCGATGCCCGGATAGGCACCGGGGGTGTCGATAAAGGTGAACACCGGCAGGCGGAAGCGCTCGGCCATTTGCATCAGGCGGCAGGCCTTGCGATAGCCTTCCGGGCGCGGCATGCCGAAGTTGCGCCGTACCTTCTCCTTGACGTCGCGGCCTTTCTGATGGCCGATGACCATCACCGGCTTGTCGTCGAGACGGGCGATGCCGCCAATCAGCGCGGCGTCGTCGGCGAAGCGGCGGTCGCCGTGAAGCTCGTCAAAGTCGGTAAAAACGTGCTCGATATAGTCCCGGGTATACGGCCGCCGGGGGTGGCGCGCCAGCTGGGTAACCTGCCAGGGCGTCAGGTCCTTGAAGATGGACTCGGTCAGCTTGCGGCGCTTGGCCTCCAGACGCTCGACCTCATCGGCGAGGTTGACCTGATTGTCGGAGCTGACCAGTCGCAGCTCTTCAATTTTTGCCTGCAGCTCGGCAATCGGCTGCTCAAAATCGAGGTAGTTGGGGTTCATGGGCGTCGCCTGTAAAAGAAAACCTGAAAAACCGGTAAGAAAGAAGTCTGCATGGGCGCATTATCGCAGCTTGCCCCTGCCAGACAAGGCGGTCGCGCAGCGGCAATGGCTCCGGCGTCAGCGGTAGCGCAGTTTAACCCCGGCCTGACCCTGAACATCGCGCAGGGCCAGCAGCAGCTGATCGCAGGGCGCTACCCGCCATGTATCGTCCAGCGCCAGCCAGGCCGTCGCCTCCGGGTGGCGGTATTGCAAGCGCACCGGCAGGCCGGTGGTATCGCAGTGGGGCGTCAGGCTATCACGCAGGCTGTCCACCAGACGACCGTTCACCCGGGTGGCGTCCAGCGCAATATCCACCGACTGCCCATAGCGCACCCGCGCCGTGACCATGGGCGTAACGTCCTTGCCACGAAGTTTGACGCCGCCGGAATAGTCATCGTTGGCGACCTCGCCTTCGACGATAATCACTTCATCGGTGTCGATCTGCCCCCGCAGGGCGTCATACACTTCGCCAAACAGCGATGCCTCGATGCGCCCGGTCCGGTCGTCCAGGGTGATAAACGCCATGGTATCGCCGCGTTTGGACTTCATGGTGCGCATACCGATGACCAGCCCGGCCACGCGCTGAGGCTCCCGCGACGGGTTGAGATCGGCGATGCGCGTCGATACAAAGCGCTTGAGCTCGGACTCGTATTCATCGATGGGGTGCCCGGTGAGATACAGCCCCAGGGTGTCCTTTTCTCCGGCCAGGCGTTCGCGGTCGGTCCAGTCGCGGACGCCGCGATAGTCGGCGTAGACGTCGCGGTCGGCCGCCGGGGCAAAGGCTTCACCGAACATGTCGGGCATGCCCGCGCTCTGGTTGGTATGGTTTTGCGCCGCCGCCTTGAGGGCATCTTCCATCGACGCCGCAAGCGCGGCGCGAGTAGCGCCCAGGTTATCCAGCGCGCCAGCGCGAATCAGCGCTTCCAGGGTGCGCTTGTTGATGCGTTTGGGGTCCAGCCGGCGACAGAAATCGAAGAGGTCGGAAAAAGCACCGCCGTCTTCCCGGGCCTCGACAATCGCACCAATGGGCCCTTCGCCCACCCCGCGAATGGCGCCCAGGCCGTAGACGACTCGGCCGTCTTCGTCGACGTTGAACTTGTAGGCGCCGACGTTGACGTCCGGCGGCGTGACGGTCAGCCCCAGGTAACGGCACTCCTCGATCAGCGGCACTACCTTGTCGAGGTTGTCCATTTCGGTGGACATCACCGCCGCCATGAACGGGCCGGGATAGTGGGCCTTGAGCCAGGCGGTCTGGTAGGACACCAGCGCGTAGGCCGCCGAGTGCGACTTGTTGAAGCCGTAGCCGGCAAACTTCTCGACCAGATCGAAGATGTTGCCCGCGAGGTCTTTTTCGATACCGTTTTCCGCGCAGCCTTCCATGAAACCCGCGCGCTGCTTGGCCATTTCCTCGGGCTTTTTCTTGCCCATGGCCCGGCGCAGCATGTCCGCCTGCCCCAGCGTATAGCCGGCCAGCACCTGGGCGATCTGCATCACCTGCTCCTGATACAGAATGATGCCGTAGGTGGGGCCGAGCACGGGTTTCAACAGCTCGTGCTGGTAGTCCGGGTGTGGATAAGACACTTCGGCACGGCCGTGCTTGCGGTTGATAAAGTCGTCGACCATGCCCGACTGCAGCGGGCCCGGACGAAACAGCGCCACCAGCGCGATCATGTCGTCCAGCGAGTCCGGCTGTAGACGCTTGATCAGCTCCTTCATGCCCCGGGATTCGAGCTGGAACACCGCCGTGGTCTCGGCCTTTTTCAGCTTCTCGAAGGTGGGTCTGTCATCCAGCGGAATGGCGTTGATATCCAGCGGCGCTTCGCCCTCCGCGGCGCGCACCTGATCCACCATTTCCAGCGCCCAGTCGATGATGGTCAACGTGCGCAGGCCCAGAAAGTCGAACTTGACCAGACCGGCGTCCTCGATGTCGTTCTTGTCGAACTGGACCATCAGCCCCGAGCCGTCGTCGTCGCACAGCAGCGGCGAGAAATCGGTAAGTTTGGTGGGAGCGATCACCACCCCGCCGGCGTGCTTGCCGGTGCCCCGGGTAATGCCCTCCAGCTTGAGCGCCATGTCCCAGATTTCCTCGGCCTCGTCGTCGGCGTCGAGAAACTCCTTGAGCGCAGGCTCGGCTTCGATGGCCTTGCCCAGGGTCATGCCCACGTCAAACGGGATCAGCTTGGAGAGCTTGTCGCCCAGTGAGTAGGGCTTGCCCTGGGCCCGGGCCACGTCGCGCACCACGGCCTTGGCCGCCATGGTGCCGAAAGTGACGATCTGGGAGACGGCGTCGCGCCCGTAGCGTTCGGCGACGTATTCGATGACCCGGTCGCGCTTTTCCATACAGAAGTCGACGTCAAAGTCGGGCATGGACACGCGCTCGGGGTTCAAAAAGCGCTCGAACAGCAAGTCGTAGCGGAGCGGGTCAAGATCGGTAATCTTCTGCGCGTAGGCCACCAGCGAGCCGGCGCCCGAGCCGCGCCCCGGTCCCACCGGCACGTCGTTATCCTTGGCCCACTGGATAAAGTCCATGACGATCAGGAAATAGCCGGGGAACCCCATCTGCAGGATGATATTGAGCTCGAAGTCCAGCCGTTCGCGGTAGCGGGCATCGATCTCGCGCCAGGCATCGCTGTCGCGCGGGTGCTCAGACTTCGGGTAGAGAAAATCCAGCCGCTCGGTCAGGCCGTCGTGAGAGACCTGGCGGAAGTACTCTTCCTGCGTCATGCCCTCGGGGATGCCGAATTCGGGCAGGAAAATTTCGCCCAGGCGCACGTCGACGCTGCAGCGACGCGCGATCATGACGCTGTTTTCCAGCGCTTCGGGAATATCGGCAAACAGCTCGGCCATTTCGTCCGGCGTTTTCAGGTATTGCTCTTCGCTGTAATGCTGCTCCCGACGCGGATCCGCCAGCGCCTTGCCCTCGCCGATGGCAACCCGGGTTTCGTGGGCGCGAAAGTCATCGCGCTCAAGAAAGCGCACGTCGTTGGTCGCAACCACCGGTGTGTCGGTGTCCAGCGCCAGCGTCACGCTGGCGTGGACGCAGTCTTCCTCCAGCGCCCGGCCGGTACGCACCAGCTCCAGATAAAAGCGCCCGGGGAACGCCGCCTGCCACTGTTCGAGCTGCTGGCGAGCGTCGCGCTCATGCCCGGCCAGCAGGTGGCGGCCGACGTCGCCGTCGCGGCCGCCGGACAGCGCAATCAGCCCGTCGCTTTGCTCGAGCACCCAGCTTTTTTGCAATAGCGCCCGGCCCTGATGCTGACCTTCGACCCAGCCACGAGAAATCAGCTCGGTGAGGTTGCGGTAGCCGGTCTCGTTCATCGCCAGCAGCGTCAGGCGGTATGGGTGCGCCTCGTCATGGGGGTTGGCCAGCCACAGATCGCTACCGATAATCGGCTTGAGCCCGGCGCCCTGAGCGCCGGTGTAGAACTTGACCAGCCCGAAGAGATTGGCTTCGTCGGTAAGCGCGACCGCCGGCACCTCGCGCTCGGCGGTAGTACTCACCAGCGGTTTGAGCGTCACCAGGCCATCCACCAGGGAAAACTCGCTGTGAACACGCAGATGAACAAAGGGAACGGTCATGGAAGTCTCGGCAAAAAGTCTCGGCAAAATGCGGAAAGGAATAACAGTGGTACGAATCACGCCGGGCAGGCCCGCCCCGGTTCAGCCCGGGGCGGACGCCTGACACTCGGCCAGCCGGCGTGCCACCGGGGCAAAGCTGCGCCGGTGTTCGGCAAGCGGCCCGAACCGTTGTAGCGCCGCCAGGTGTGCCTGGGTCGGATAGCCCTTGTGCCGGGCAAAGCCGTAGTCGGGGTGGCGCGAATCCAGCGCCAGCATCTGCGCATCCCGGGCGACCTTGGCGAGTATCGAGGCGGCGGCAATGGCGTCGTGGCGGGCGTCGCCCTTGACCACGGCCTGGCCAGGTAGCGCATGGCCCGGCAGACGGTTGCCGTCCACCAGCAAATACTCCGCCTGTGGCGTCAGGGCGTCAATCGCCCGGCGCATGGCGAGGTGGGTGGCGTGATGAATATTGAGCGCATCGACCTCGTCGGGCGTCGCTTCGGCCACGGCGAAGGCCAGCGCGCGCTCGCGAATCTCTCCATCCAGCGCCTCCCGGCGGCGCGCGGTGAGCTTTTTGGAGTCCGTGAGCCCGTCTATCGGCCGCGCCGGATCGAGGATCACCGCCGCAGCGACGACGCTGCCCACCAGCGGGCCGCGGCCGACCTCGTCGACACCCGCCAGCCGTTCGCCGTGGTAGTCCATCTCCAGCGGCGGCCATTGGGGTTTCGCGGCGTTGGCGGGGGTGCTCATGGCAACTCCTGCTCAAGACGGCCCGCGGCGGCGAGGGCCTCGATGGCGTCCGCCGCCCGGGCACTGGCGCCGCGCTGCAATTCGGCGTGCATGCGGGCAAAGCGGGCTTCCAGCGCGGCTCGCTCGCCGGCGTCGTCGAGCATCGCGCCCAGGCGGTGGGCCATGGCTTCGGGCGTGGCGGCGTCCTGGATAAGTTCGGGCACCAGCGTCTCCCCGGCAATGAGGTTGGGCAACGAAATCCACGGCGTCCTGACCAGCCGGCGGGCCAGCCAGTGGGTCGCCGGCGCCATGCGGTAGGCCACCAGCATGGCACGGTGACAGAGCATGGCTTCCAGCGCGGCGGTGCCCGAGGCCAACAGCACCGCATCAGAGGCGACCATGGCATCGCGCGAGCCGCCGTCGGTCAGCGTGACGCGACCTTTCAACACCGAGCTCTCGGCCAGCTGCGAGGCCAGCAATCGCTCCAGCTCTTCCCGCAGGCCCGGCGTGGCCGCCGGCACGACAACCTGCAGGCCGTCATGGCGTTGGCACAGCTGTTCGGCTGCCGCCAGAAAGGCGGCAGCGTGAAAGCGGATTTCGCTGGCGCGGGAGCCCGGGAGCAGTGCCAGCGTCAATGCCTCGGGGTCAAGCGCCAGGGCGTCTCGGGCAGCCGCTCGGTCATTTTCCAGCGGCAGCTCATCTGCCAGCGGATGGCCCACAAAGGCCACCGGCACGCGGTGCTCGCGGTAAAAATCGGCTTCAAACGGCAAAAGCGTCAGCATGGCATCGACCGAACGGGCGATGCCCTTGACCCGGCCCTGACGCCAGGCCCAGACCGAGGGGCTGACGTAGTGGGCGGTGGTAATACCTGCGTGTCGCAGCTGGCGTTCCAAGCCGAGATTGAAGTCCGGGGCGTCGATACCCATCATGACATCGGGCTGCCAGGCCAGAGCGTCGGCGCGCAGCTCACGGCGTACGCGCAGCAATCGCGGCAGGTGTTTGGCGACCTCGACCAGACCCATAACGGAAAGCGTATCCAGCGGAAAGCAGCCGTGCAGGCCTTCGGCGAGCATGCGCGGCCCGCCGATGCCGCGGAAGGCGATGTCGGGATGGCGCTGCTTGAGCTCGCGCATCAGACCAGCGCCGAGAATATCGCCGGAGAGCTCGCCGGCCACGATGTAAACTCGCCGAAGTGCCATGACGACCCCGCCCGAAAAATCGCTTAACGCACGATGCCGCGCTGCGAACGCTCAATGGACTCGGCAAAGCGCACTACCGCATCGTGGGCATAGCGCTCGCGCATGGTGTCGAGCGCCTGCTCCACGGTCAGGCCCTGGCGATATACCAGCTTATAGGCCTCGTTCAGCGCCTTGATGACGTCGCGGTCAAACCCTCGCCGCTTGAGCCCCGTGGCATTCAGGCCGTGCGCCTGGGCAGGGTTGCCGTTGATCATGATAAACGCGGGCGTATCCTTGGTAATGATCGCCCCGCCACCGGCCATGGCGTGCTCGCCAAAGTGGCAGAACTGATGAATCGCCGACAGGCCGCCGATAATCGCGAAGTTGCCAAGGCTGACGTGGCCGGCAAGCGTCACCTGGTTGGCCAGAATACATTCGTCGCCGATAACGCAGTCGTGGCCGACGTGAACGTAGGCCATGAACAGATTGCGCGACCCGATGGTGGTTTCGCCGCGGTCCTGAACCGTGCCGCGGTGCAGAGTTACGCCTTCACGAATGACGTTGTCATCGCCGAGCACCAGCCGGGTGGGTTCGCCGGCGTACTTCTTGTCCTGGCAGTCTTCGCCCACCGAGGCAAACTGGAAAATGCGCGTGCGCGCGCCGAGAACGGTCGGCCCCTTGATCACCACGTGCGGGCCGATCACCGAGCCGGCACCGATGGTGACATCGGGCCCGATCACGCAGAACGGACCCACCTCGACGTCATCGGCCAGGTGCGCCGACGGATCAATCAGGGCAGTGGGATGAATCAAGCTACCTTCCTCTCGGCACAGGTGATTTCAGCCTCGCAGGCCGGCTCGCCGTTGACCGTGGCATGGCAGTCGAACTTCCAGATGCCCCGCTTGCCGCGAATCACGTTGGCTTCGAGTATCAGCTGGTCGCCGGGCATGACCGGACGTTTGAAACGCACCTTGTCGCTGCCCACCAGATAGTAGACGTAGCCGTCGGCCGGGCGCTTGTCCACGGTCTTGAAGCCCAGAATACCGCAGGCCTGAGCCAGCGCTTCGATGACCAGCACGCCGGGCATGATCGGATGATGGGGAAAGTGCCCGTTGAAGAAGGGCTCGTTGATGCTGACGTTCTTGTACGCCACGATGGTTTCGCCTTCCACCAGCCGAGTCACCCGATCCACGAGCAGAAATGGATAGCGGTGGGGCAAATATTCGCGAATGTCGTTGATATCCATAACCATCGTAGCGATCTCCAAATGACAAAATACCCGGGGCCATCCCGGGTGACTCCAGCGCTGCCGCCGGCAAAAAGCAGTGAATTATACCGCCCTGCCCGGCGGCCTCAAGCAACCCGAGGCAAAAATCCCGGAGCCTTTTTGTCAGCGGCTGCCTCCGTCACGGTGTTTTTCCAGCCGCGTCAGTCGTCTGGCCATATCGTCGAGCTGCTTGAAGCGTACGGCGTTTTTGCGCCACTGATGATTTTCCATGGCACCGGTGCCCGACGAATACACGCCGGGCGCGTGAATCGAGTTGGTCACCAGGCTCATGCCGGTCACCTGAACGCCGTCGCACAGCGTCAGATGGCCCGAAAGCCCCACGCCACCGCCCAGCATGCAGTGGCGGCCCACACGCGTGGAACCGGCGATGCCCACGCAGCCGGCCAGCGCGCTGTGATCGCCGATCCGGACGTTATGGGCAATCTGGACCTGGCTGTCGATCTTGACGTCGTCGCCGATCAGGGTGTCGCCGAGCGCCCCGCGATCGATGCTCGAACCGCTGCCCACTTCAACGTCGTCGCCCAGCACCACGCCGCCCAGCTGGGCGATCTTGTGCCAGCCGCTGCCATCATGGGCAAAGCCGAAGCCGTCGCCGCCGATCACGCAGCCGCTCTGGAGAATGACCCGCCGGCCGATTACGACACCGTGGCACACCGTGACGTTGGCATGCAGACGGGTGCCTTCGCCCAGCACGCTGTCGGCGCCGACCACGCTACCCGGCCCGATTACCACGCCGCTGCCCAGCACCACGCCGGATTCCACCACGGCGTTGGCCGCCACGCATGCGCCCTCGCCCAGGCGGGCATCGTCGGCCACCACCGCAGCGGGATGTATGCCCGGCTGATCGCGTCTGGGCACCGGGTCAAAGAGCCCGGAAAGCCGGGCATAGCCCAGGTAGGGGTTGTCCAGCTCCAGGCGCGGCACCGGGCATTCGTGGCCGTGGTCGGGATGCAGCACCACGGCTCCGGCGCGGGTATCGGCCAGATCCTTGAGGTAGGCGCGATTGGCCAGAAACGCCACCTGATCGGGCCCGGCGTCCCGGAGGGTTGCCAGGCCACGGATGGGAGTCCGACCGTTGCCGTCAAACGGCACATCAAGGTGGCGGGCAATGTCGGCCAGGGTCAGGGAATGAAAAGCGTGCGTCATAAAGGCCCGGGTTGCTGGCGGTGCGGTAGTTGCGCACCGGATAAAGTTAATTCAGCGCGTTGAATTCCTGCGTTACCTCATCGGTGAGGTTGGGCAGGTCCATGGAAGAGTGCAGCACGCCCCTGGGCTCAACCACGATATCGATGCCGTGGCGCTCGATGACCCGGTCGACGGCCCTTTCGAGCTTGGGTTCGGCCTGGTCGAGGAACTGCTTTTCCGAACGCTGCCGCGCCGACAGGACTTCCTTGCGCAGGCTTTCAAAGCGCTGCCCCTTTTCCTGCAGCCGGCTGGTCAGGCGCTGGCGTTCGGCATCGGACATCACGTCGCCTTCATTCCGGAGGCGCTTCTGCAGATCCTGCAGCTCGTTACCCAGCCGCTTGGCCTTGCTTTGCCGATCGCCAACCTGCCCTTCCAGGTCACTCAGCGATGACTGCGCCGACTCGGTGTTCATCAGCGCGGCGCGCCAGTCCAGCACCGCAACGTCGGCCGCCAACACCGGCGCCGCACTGGCGGCGGATGCCACGGCGAAGACAGCAGCTACAACCCATTTGCGCATATTATCTCACTCCTTATGAAAACAACCCGGCCCACAGCGGAAAACATTACGCTGAATTCATGATGCTGAAATCAGTACGCTGCAAAAATGCCGTGCCGACGGATCAGAACGACTGTCCCAGCGAGAATTGGAAGAACTCGGTGTCATCCTCGCTTTTATCATTGATCGGTTTGGCAACGCTGAAGGTCAGCGGGCCTACCGGCGTTAGCCAGGAAAGCCCCATACCCGCGCTGTAGCGCAGGTCGCCCATGTCGATCCCCGAGCTGCAATTCTGGCGTGCCTTATCGCCGTCGAGGACGTCGTAACAGGACGTCAGGAAGGTATTACCCCCGTCGACAAACAGCGATGTCTGCATGGAGTCCTGATCCTCGATAAAGGGCAGCGGGAACAGCACCGCGGCGCTGCCTTCAATCCGCGCGTTGCCGCCCAGGGTGCGGTCGCGTCCGCCCTTGCGCTTGGGTGTGGTGCGCTGCCCCAGGGTGTTGGAGGTAAAGCCGCGCACCGACCCCAGACCGCCGGCATAGAAGTTTTCATAAAACGGGAAGGGGTCACCGCCGAAGGCATCGGCATAGCCCAGATTACCCGAAAACTTCAGCGACCACAGATCGTCCTCATCCAGCGCAAACAGCTGCTTGACCTTGGCGCGCAGCTTGTAATAGCCCACATCGCTGCCGGGCGCGGCGGTTTCCAGGGCGATACGCTGATAGCTGCCGTCGGTGGGCATGGTGCCGCGGTTGAGGTTGTTGCGCGTCCAGCTGGCGGTCAGCTTGACCGTACTCGCGCTGTCGCCCTCGTCATCAACGTAGCGTTCGATTTCCGAAGCCGTGTCGTAGTAGGTCTTGACCTTGAGGTCCTCGGCGCTGGCGCCGAAATTGAGCCGCGACAGCTCGCTGATCGGATAGCCGAAGTTGATACCGGCACCGAAGGAGTCGGTGGAATAGGTCGAGATATCCGAGTCTTCATAGTCGGTTTCGCGGTAGAAGACGTTATAGCCCCGGGATACCCCGTTAATCGTCCAGTAGGGGTCGGTAAAACCGAAGTTGACGCTGGTAAAGGTATCGCTGCGCTGGGCGCCGAGGTTGACGCGGTTACCCGTGCCGAGGAAGTTTTTCTGCGACAGCGAGGCGCCGTAGATGACCCCGGCGCTCTGCGAGAAGCCGATGCTGGCGGAGATCGATCCCGAAGGCTGCTCTTCAACGTCATAGGTGACGTCGAGCTTGTCGGGCTCGCCGGGCACGCGCCGGGTATCGACCTCGACCTGGCTGAAGAACCCGAGCCGGTTGAGGCGCTGCCGCGACTGGGTAATCGAATCGGTAGACGCCGGCGCGCCTTCCATCTGGGTCATCTCCCGGCGCAACACCTCGTCCTGGGTGGTGGTGTTGCCCCGGAACTCGATGCGGCGCACATAGGTTCGCCTGCCGGGCTCCACATTGAGCACCAGGTCCACGGTACCGTCGGCGTTCATCTCGGGCCGACTGTTGACCTCGGCAAAGGCGAAGCCTTCAGCGCCCAGCCGCTGACGCAGCGCTTCGCTGGAATCATTGAGCTTGCTGCGCGAGAACCGCTGGCCGCGCTCGACCTGCAGCAACTTGCGGGCTTCGCTCTCGGCAATGGTCAGGTCACCGTCAAAACGGATGTCTCCCACCTGATACTGCTGGCCCTCATCCACGTTGAGGGTGATATAGATATTGGTTTTTTCCGGCCCGATGGAAACCTGGGTCGACGTGACCTCGAAGTTGGCGTAGCCGCGATCGAGATAGTACGAACGCAGCCGCTCGATATCGCCGGACAGCGCTTCGCGGGAATACTCGTCGCTGGAAAACCAGCCGAAAAACCATCCCGGCCTGTCCTCGAGCTCGAACAGATCGCGCAGGGTGTCGTCGTCAAAGGCGCTGTTGCCGACGATGTTGATCTGGTGGATTTTGGCTACGTCGCCCTCATTGATATCGATGTTGACCTTGACGCGGCCGGTATCGACCTCTTCAACATTGGCATCAATGCGCGCGCTATAGCGCCCCTGAGCCTGATAGACGCTTTCGAGTTCGCGCTGGATTTCTTCCAGGGTGGAAAGCTCAAGCACCTGGCCTTCGGACAGGCCGGCCTCGCTGAGCCCCTTGCGCAGATCCTCTTCCTTGATCTGGTCGTTGCCGCTGATATCCAGGCGGGCGATGGTCGGGCGCTCGACCACCTTGACCACCAGGACGTCGCCTTCGCGCGCCAGGGAGACGTCGTCGAACAGTCCGGTGGCGAACAGCTCGCGGGCGGCATCGGCCAGCTCGCGCTCGCTGACGGTATCGCTGGCGCTTACCGGAAAAGCGTTGAAGACCGAGGCGGCGGAGACCCGCTTGAGTCCTTCTACACGAATGTCGGAAACGTCAAAGGGTTGTGCCTGGGCGCTGCCGGCAGCCGCCAACAGAAATGCCGCCATTCCAAGGGTCTTGATTTTCATGCAATCAGTTCGCTCGCGTTGGTCTGCCCACCGTGTCAGACAGGCACCATATACATTTGTGCAGGCAGATGACAATACACGCTGCCTTTGCACGCGTCGTTACCACAGGCGCATCACATCAAAATACAGCGCCATGATCATCAGGGTACCCACTACCGCCAGCCCGATTCTCAGGCCTACGCCCTGGGCACGCTCGGAAACCGGGCGCCCACGCACCAGCTCCACGACCTGGTAAAGCAGGTGGCCGCCGTCCAGTACCGGAATGGGCAGCAGGTTCAGCACCCCGAGGCTGATGGACAGATACGCCAAAAAGCCCACAAAGGCGTCGAGCCCGGCGCGTGCCGAATCGCCGGAAATTCGGGCAATGGTCACCGGCCCCGACAGGTTGGATGGCGAAATCAGCCCCGTCAGCATCTTGCGGATCGAATCCAGCGTCAGCCGGGTCATTTCCGCGGTGCGCGATACCGCCTTGCCCACCGACGCCAGGGGGCCGAAACGAATGCTGCGACGCATCTCGTCGGGCCACTCGGCGGACGCCACGCCGGCACCGATATAGCCGATGCCGCCGTCGGCGCTGCCCGCCTCACGACGCCTTGTATCGCTGTCCGGGCGCTGACGGCCGGGCGTCAGTTTGACGCTTCGGACATCGCCATCGCGCTTGACGCCGAGCGTCAGCGTCTCCCCCGGACTCTGTCGAATACGTCGGACAAAGGCCATCCAGTCCTCGATGGGCTCGCCATTGACGCCGACGATGCGGTCGCCGGCCCGGAGCCCGGCCTGCGACGCCGCCTCACCGTCGACAATCTGTCCCAGCACCGGCGGCAGTGCCGGCTGCCAGGGCGTAATGCCCAGACTCTTCAGCGGCCTGGGCGGATCCTGCTGTACCAGATAGCGCTCTACCGGCAGCGTATAGCGCCGAGCTTGCCCGGCATCTTCCGAACGCGCCCTGATAACCAGCTCGCCGTCGTGACCGATCAGGCTGACCAGCGCCAGGTTGACGTCTTCCCAGGACCGGACCGCTTCGCCCTGAATCCCGGTCAACTCGTCGCCCGGGTGCAGACCGGCCTCGTCAGCTGGAGAATCCGGCGCCACCGTGCCGACCTGGGGCACAACAACGCTGGTCCCCATGACAAACAGCGCCCAGTAGGCCACCACGGCGAGGAGGAAGTTGGCCGCAGGACCGGCCGCCACCACCGCCATACGCTGCCCGACGCTCTTGCGGTTAAATGCGCGGTGCTGCTCTTCCGACGGCACGGGCGCTTCGCGCTCGTCGAGCATTTTGACATAGCCGCCCAGCGGAATCGCCGCTACGGCGAACTCGGTGCCGTAACGATCCACCCGGGACCAAAGCGGCTTGCCGAAGCCCACGCTGAAACGCAACACCTTGACGCCGCAGCGGCGCGCCACCCAGAAGTGGCCAAACTCGTGAAAGGTGACCAGCAGGCCCAGCACCACGATAACCGCCAGCACGTTTTGTATCAGATCCATCGGGGATGTCCTCCTGTACGCGTGCCGCGCGGGTCAAGCGGGTGGTCGGGCATGGCGCACCAGCTGCTGCTGTGCCGATTCCCGGGCTCGACGATCGGCGTCGACCACGGCGTCGATACTGTCGGCCCGGGCTACCGGCTGGCTTTCCAGCACGTCTTCGACGACCCGGGCGATATCGGTAAACCCCAGCTGGCCGTCAAGAAACGCCGCCACCGCGACTTCGTTGGCCGCGTTGAGCACCGCGGGCGCCGTGCCGCCGGCCAACATGGCCTCTCTGGCCAGCCGCAGGCAGGGAAAGCGCGCCTCGTCGGGGGACTCAAAGTCGAGCCGCGCGACCTTGAACAGGTCCAGCGCGGCGACCCCGGCGTCAATACGCTCGGGCCAGGCCAGGCCGTAGGCAATCGGCGTGCGCATGTCGGGATTGCCCATCTGGGCAAGTACCGAGCCG
Source organism: Vreelandella jeotgali Hwa (assembly GCF_000334215.1). Classification (GTDB taxonomy): domain Bacteria; phylum Pseudomonadota; class Gammaproteobacteria; order Pseudomonadales; family Halomonadaceae; genus Vreelandella; species Vreelandella jeotgali. The sequence goes on from NZ_AMQY01000023.1 coordinate 251,569, forward strand.
TCGTCGTAGGCGGCCATCGAGTGCACCACGCTCTGCGGATGCACCACCACCTGTATCTGCGCCGGGTCGGCGTCGAACAGCCAGCAGGCTTCGATCAGCTCGAGGCCCTTGTTCATCAGGGTGGCGCTATCCACGGAAATCTTGCGGCCCATGGACCAGTTGGGGTGCGCGCAGGCCTGGTCGGGCGTGACCTGCTCAAGCGCTGCCGACCCCAGATGCCGAAATGGCCCGCCCGAAGCGGTCAGCAACAGCTGCGAGACGCCGTGACGGGACAGCCCGCCGCGATATCCGTCTGGTAGACACTGGTAGATGGCATTATGTTCCGAGTCGATCGGCAGCAGCGTGGCGCCGGCAGCTGCCACGGCGTCCATGAACAGCGCGCCGCTCATCACCAGCGCCTCCTTGTTGGCCAGGAGTACGCGCTTGCCGGCCCGGGCAGCCGCGAGAGACGGCAACAGCCCCGCGCTGCCGACAATGGCCGCCATCACGGTATCCGAGGCGCCGTCCCCGGCCACGTCGCAAAGCGCGTCTACGCCGGCCGCCACATCGGTAGGCACCGCGGCCGTCGCCAGCTCGTGGCGCAGCCAGGCGGCATCCTCTTCATCGTCGAGCACCGCCACCGCCGGGCGATGCGTCAGGCACTGGGCCAGCAACGCCTCGCGGGAGGTATGAGCGGTCAATGCCTGCACCCGGTAGCGCTGTGGGTGGCGGGCAATGACATCCAGCGTGCTTTGGCCGATGGAGCCCGTGGAACCCAGTACGGTAACCCGGCGAACGGTGGCGTGGGTCATATCGGCAGCACCTGCAGGTACAGGAGAGCAAATATCGGCACCGCCGCCGTCAGGCTGTCAATGCGGTCGAGCACCCCGCCATGACCGGGCAGGATGGCGCTGGCATCCTTGATGCCGCGCTGACGCTTGAGCATGCTTTCCAGCAGGTCGCCCAGCACCGACACCAGGGTAACGCCGGCGGTAGCCATCAGCAGGGCAATCGTGGGCGCCATAGCCGCAAGCTGCCAGACGCCAAAGCCCAGCGCGACAAGCGCCGTGGCCGCCATACCGCCGAACACGCCCTCCCAGGATTTCCCCGGGCTGACGCCGGGCGCCAGCTTGCGCCGGCCAAAAGCGCGGCCGGCAAAATAGGCGCCGATATCCGCGGCCCAGACCACCAGCAGCACAAAGAGTAGCCAGATGCCGCCCGGCTCGCTCTCGCGCAGGGCATTGAATCCCACCCAGCACGGCACCAGCACCCAGAGCGCCATGCACAGCTGCACCGGCGTGGTGTCCCAGCGGGTGCTGTCGGCCGGATAGCGCGACACCCAGTAACCGTTGGCCATCCAGCCCAGCGCGCCGACAACCAGCGGCCATACCGCCGTGCCGGCCCCGGTCAGCCACAGCGCCAGCAGCACCAGCGCCAGCGCCGCGACGGCCAGCCCCCGGTGGCGTAGCGAGGAGAGGCCGGCGAGGTTGGTCCACTCCCAGCCGCCCAGCAGGACAACAGCGGCCGCAAAGAGCGCAAAAGCGCCGCCTTCCAGGCCAAAAAAACCGGCCAGCACCAGCGGTGCCAGCCAGGCGGCGGTAATGATTCGTTGTTTAAGCACCCCGGGTCTCTACCTGTTCGTCGGTCATGCCAAAACGCCGTTGGCGTCCGGCGAAGCTGTCGAGGGCCGCATCCAGCGCTTCGGCGCCGAAATCCGGCCACAACAGCGGGGAAAAATACAGTTCGGCGTAGGCCAGCTGCCAGATCATGAAGTTGGAGAGGCGCTGCTCGCCGCTGGTACGAATGCACAGATCCACCGGCGGCACGCCGCTGGTGGCCATGGTCTGATCCATGCGCTCGGCGTTGACGTCGGAGGCGTCGATGTCACCCGCCGCCACCTGCTCCGCCAGGCGCCTTGCCGCACAGGCAATATCCCATTGGCCGCCGTAGTTGGCGGCCACCACCAGGTGCATGCCGGCGTTGTCCCGGGTCAGGGTTTCGGCGTCCTCGATACGCTGCTGAATGGCGTGGGAAAACGCCTGGCGATCGCCCAGAATGGTCAGTCGTACACCGTGACGGTGAAGCTTTTTGACCTCGCGCTTCAGCGCCAGCAAAAACAGCTCCATCAGCGCGCTGACCTCGGCCGCCGGGCGCTTCCAGTTCTCGCTGGAAAAGGCAAACAGGCTCAGGGTTTCCACACCCCGCTCGGCAGCGCGGCGGATTACCGTGCGCACCGACTCGACGCCGGCGCGGTGGCCGCGAACGCCGGACAAACCTCGCTGCCTGGCCCAGCGGTTGTTGCCATCCATGATAATGGCCAGGTGCGACGGCACGCCGGCGGGCCTGGCGGAAGCCGGAGAAAAGGAAGGCGCATTGGTTTCCGTGCAGGATTCACCGGCATTGGCCGGTGCTGCATCAGGCTGCGGTGGCGTCATGGCGTCTCTTGCCCGGAGTCATGCGTAAAAACGACGTGCAGGAGCACGCTATACTTGCATCAGGTCGTCTTCCTTGGACGCCAGCGCCTTGTCGATATCGGCAATATGCTTATCGGTCAGCTTCTGGATGTCCTCTTCTCCCCGGCGCTGATCGTCTTCGCTGAGGTCTTTTTCCTTGAGCATGGTCTTGAAGCTGCCGTTGGCGTCGCGGCGTACGTTGCGCACGGCAACCCGCGCGTGTTCGGCTTCGCTGCGCGCCTGCTTGATGTAGCCCTTGCGCGTTTCCTCGGTGAGCATGGGCATGGGCACACGGATGACCTTGCCGGCGCTGGCCGGGTTCAGTCCCAGATCGGAGGTCATGATGGCCTTCTCGACCTTGGGCACCATGCTGGCTTCCCAGGGGCTGACGGTGAGGGTGCGCGCGTCTTCCACGTTGATGGAAGCAACCTGATTCAACGGCACATTACCGCCGTAGTAGTCCACGGTCACCGAGTCCAGAATGCTCGGGTGCGCCCGCCCGGTACGAATCTTGTTGAAGTTGGTGTGCAGCGCTTCAACGCTCTTGTCCATGCGCGATGCTGCATCTTTGCGGATATCTTCGATCACGTCTTTATCCTCCTGTTTACCCTTTGTTTATCAGCGTGCCTTCCTGGCCCCCGACCACCAGGTTCAACAGGGCACCAGGCTTGTGCATATCAAACACCCGCACCGGCATCTCATGGTCACGTACCAGACAGATAGCGGTCAAATCCATCACGCCCAGCTTCTGATCCAGGGCGTCATCGTAGCTCAGCTGCTCATACTTGACCGCATCGGGGTGCCTGGCCGGGTCCTTGTCGTAGACGCCGTCTACCTTGGTGGCCTTGACCACCACATCCACGTCGACTTCGATGCCGCGCAGGCAGGCGGCCGAGTCGGTGGTAAAAAACGGGTTGCCGGTTCCCGCGGAGAAAAGCACGACATCGCCCGAGGTCAGATAGCGGATGGCCGAGCGGCGGTCGTAATGCTCGACGACACCGCTCATGGGAATCGATGACATGACCCGCGAGCGGATATTGGAGCGCTCCAGCGCATCGCGCATGGCCAGCGCATTCATGACCGTGGCCAGCATCCCCATGTGATCACCGGTCACGCGGTCCATACCGGCTTCGTTGAGCGCCGCGCCGCGAAACAGGTTGCCGCCGCCAATCACGATCCCCACCTGCACGCCGATACCCACCAGCTGGCCGATTTCCAGCGCCAGGCGATCCAGCACCTTGGGATCGATCCCGAACTCGTGCTCGCCCATCAGCGCCTCACCCGAGAGCTTGAGCAGTATGCGCTTGTAGTTCTTGTAGTTCGACTTGGAACCGGCGGGCTTCGCGTCTTCGGGCCTGGGCGCGACGGGGGATTGGGGTTCGTTTGTCTCACGGGTCATGGCAGCTCTCCTGAAGCGGGCCTGATGGCGGATGGAATGGCGATGGCTCCCGGCCAGGGGAGCAGACACACGAAGGCGTGCGCCGGGACGCACGCCTCATGCGATGGAACGTCTGACCTTAAGCTCGGCCGGCCTGTTCCATGACTTCCTGGGCGAAGTCGACTTCCTCGACCTCGATGCCTTCACCCACTTCAAAACGGGTAAAGCTGTTGACCTCACCGCCGGCGGCCTTGACGTACTCGGCAACCGTTTGATCCGGGTCCTTGACGAACGCCTGCTCGGTCAAGCTGTTTTCCGCCAGGTACTTCTTGAGGCGGCCTTGAACCATCTTCTCGGCGATGTTCTCCGGCTTGCCCGCCATGTCCGGCTGCGCGAGGATAACGGCTTTTTCCTCGTCCAGCTGGTCCTGGGGCATGTCGTCCGGGCGTGCCGCCTTCGGGTTGATGGCCGCTACGTGCATGGCCACATCCCGCGCGGCTTCAACGGTGCCGCCGTCGAGAACGGTCAGCGCGCCGATGCGGCTGCCGTGCACGTAGGCGCCCACGGTGTTGCCTTCGCCGGCATCGACCACCACGGCACGACGCACGCTGATGTTTTCGCCGATCTTCTGCACCAGCTCTTCGCGTGTCTTCTCCAGCTCGCCGTCCATTACCGCGGCGACGTCTTCGCTTTTGGCGTCGAAGAAGGCGTCCACGATGGTATTGGCAAACGTCTTGAAGTTGTCGTCGCGGGCCACGAAGTCGGTTTCGGAGTTGATCTCGACCATCACGCCGTAGCTGCCGTCGTCGGCAATCCGGGTGACTACCGCGCCTTCGGCGGCGGTACGGTCGGCTTTTTTCGCGGCCTTGAGGCCGGAGTTCTTGCGCAGGTTTTCAATGGCGACTTCGATATCGCCGTCGGTTTCGGTGAGTGCCTTTTTGCACTCCATCATGCCAAGGCCGGTGCGCTCGCGCAGTGCCTTGACCTGAGAGGCGCTGATAGCTGCCATGGGAATTCACCTCTGGTAAGTCTGACTGAATGATGAAACGCCATGGCCGGGAAGCGCTGGCTCCCCGGCCGGTACCACGGGCGAGCTGTGTTTACTCGGCGGCGGCACTCGGGTCGGCCTGGTCGGCGGCCGGTGCGGCTTCGTCGGTGACTTCGACGAATTCTTCCGGGTCGCCTTCCTTCGCGCTGGCGCAGGCATCGGCGATGGCCTTGACGTAGATCTGGATGGCGCGGATGGAGTCATCGTTGCCCGGAATCACGTAGTCAACGCCGTCGGGGTTGGAGTTGGTATCCACTACGCCGATCACCGGAATGCCCAGCTTGTTGGCCTCGTTGATCGCCAGGCGCTCGTGGTCAACATCCACAACAAACAGCGCGTCCGGCAGGCCGCCCATGTTCTTGATGCCGCCGATGGAGCGCTCGAGCTTGTCCTGCTCGCGGGTTGCCGTCAGCACCTCTTTCTTGACCAGCTTCTCGAAGGTGCCGTCTTCGCGCATGGCTTCCAGGTCGCGCAGACGCTTGATCGACTGACGAATGGTCTTGAAGTTGGTCAGCATACCGCCGAGCCAGCGGTGGTTGACGAACGGTTGGCCCACGCGATTGGCTTCTTCCTTGACAATCTTGCTGGCGCTGCGCTTGGTGCCCACAAACAGAATCTTGTTGTTGGCGGCGGCCATTTTGCCCACGATGTCGATGGCGTCGTTCAGCGCCGGCAGCGTGTGCTCAAGGTTGATGATATGGATCTTGTTGCGCGCACCGAAAATGTACCGGCCCATTTTGGGATTCCAGTACCGCGTCTGGTGGCCGAAGTGAGCGCCTGCCTTGAGCAGGTCACGCATATTGACGTGTGCCATGGTAAAACTCCTGAAACTCGGGTTAGGCCTCCATGCACCCCATGGATCCGACCGACGCCGCCGCAAGGCGTTCATCGGCACCCGGGACCATGTGCCGGTGCATGTGTGTTTTCAAGGCTTGCTTTGGTTGTCCTGCAGCGCGCCGCCGGGCGCCACGCTGCAACAGTGCGATTTCCCGCCGGTCCGGCTGCCCGGTATTTCGACTTCGGGCTGGCGGACGATTGCAGGAAAGCGCGCGGCTTTATACCATAGATCCCCGTCAAGATGAAGTCGAAGCGCCCGGGTGTGCCGAGCAGCAGGCGTGTTTGAACGTCTGCGCTATGCCTTCTATTAAGTGCTGGCTTCAGCTTTTGCCACCCTCCTCCTGCCCAACGTAACCGAGAGTCCATGAACGTCCCGATCAAAACGCCCGCCGAAATCGAAAAGATGCGCGAAGCCGGCCGCCAGGCCGCCAGCGTCTTTGAAATGCTCACGCCTCACGTCAAGGCGGGCATCACCACCGGTGAAATCGACCGCCTGTGCCACGACTACATCGTCAACGAGCTGGGCTCCACCCCGGCACCGCTGAACTACCACGGTTTTCCCAAAGCGACGTGCACCTCGATCAACCATGTGGTCTGCCACGGCATCCCCGATGACGCCAAGAAGCTCAAGAAAGGCGACATCATGAACCTCGACATCACCGTCAAAACCGCCGACGGCTACCACGGCGATTCCAGCGTGATGTTCATTATCGGCGAAAGCATCAAGGGCGAACGCCTGAGCCGCGTTACCCGGGAATGTCTGTACAAAAGCATGGCGGCGATCAAACCCGGCGTGCACCTGTCGGAGCTGGCGCGGATTATCCAGCGCCACGCCGAGGATTACGGCTACTCGGTGGTACGCGACTTTTGCGGCCACGGCATCGGCGCCGGCTTTCACGAAGAGCCGCAGTTTCTCCACTACGACGGCTACTCCCCGGACGCCGATATCGAGCTTGCCGCCGGCATGTGCTTCACCATCGAGCCGATGATCAACACCGGCAGCTACCAAACCCGAGTGCTGCGCGACGGCTGGACGGCGGTCACCCGCGACCGTGGCCTGTCCGCCCAGTGGGAGCATACGCTGCTGGTCACCGAGACCGGCGTGGAAGTGCTCACCGCCCGCAGCGACGAAGACCTGAGCTTCATCGAGGGCTGATGCTCCTCCATCATTACCGGTTTGTACCGGACACCACCCTGCTCGACCTTGATACTTTCCGCGCCGAGCTTGCCGGCTCACGCTCGCCGCTGGCGCCGTTCAAGGCCGCGCTGGAGTCGCTGCAGTCGCGGCTCGACGCCCGGTTCCGCAACGGCGCGGACATCCGCGACCTGGTACGCGGGCGCGCCTGGCACCTTGATCATCTGCTGGCCATTGCCTGGGCGCAATACGCCTGGCCCGACGACGGCGTTGCCCTGCTGGCGGTGGGCGGCTACGGGCGCGGTGAGCTGCACCCCTGTTCGGACATCGACCTGCTGCTGCTGCTGGAAAGCGACGACGACCGCCCCTACCGCGAGCCGCTGACGGCGTTTATCACCTTTCTGTGGGATATCGGCCTGGAAATCGGCCACAGCGTGCGCTCGCTCAACGACTGCGAGCGCGAGGCCGGCGCCGACGTCACGGTCATGACCAACCTGCTGGAAACCCGCCTGATTGCGGGCCCCGAGCCGCTTCGCGAGGCCATGCGCGAACGGCTCGACCCCGACCGTCTCTGGCCGGCCGACCGTTTTTTTGCCGCCAAGCGCGACGAGCAGGTAGCCCGCCACGAGCGCTACAACAACTCGGAATACCACCTTGAGCCCAATATCAAGCACTCGCCGGGCGGGCTGCGCGATATCCAGATGATCGGCTGGGTGGCCAAGCGCCATTTCGGCACCGAACAATACGCCGACATCGTTGCCAACGGCTTCATGAACGACGCCGAACTGCGCATCCTCAGCCAGGGGCAGGCGTTTCTGTGGCAGGTGCGCTACGCCCTGCACATGCTCGCCGGGCGCGCCGAAGACCGCCTGCTGTTCGACCATCAGCGCAGCATCGCCGAGCTGTTCGGCTTCAGGGACACCGCCGAACGCCTGGCGGTTGAGCAGTTCATGAAGCGCTACTACCGCCATGTAACGGCGCTTGCCGGACTCAACGACATGCTGCTGCAGCACTTTGACGAGGTGATTCTGCGCGGCGAGCAGTCGCTGGCCACGGTGGCGCTCAACGAGCGTTTTGAAACCCGCGGCGGCTATATTCAGGCGCGCTCACGGAGCCTGTTCCGCGAGCACCCCGAGGCACTGCTGGAACTCTTCCTGCTCATGGCTCGGCATCCCGACATCGAGGGCGTACGTGCCGACACCATCCGTCTGATTCGCGATCACCGCCACCTGATCGACGACAACTACCGCGACAACCCCGACCATCAGCAGCTGTTCATGGCGCTGCTGCGCTCGCCCGGCAACGTGCCGCGCCAGCTCAGGCGCATGAACCGCTACGGCATTCTGGGCAAGTACCTGCCCGAGTTCGGCCAGGCGGTAGGGCTGATGCAGCACGATCTTTTCCACCTCTATACCGTGGATGCGCATACGCTCAAGCTGCTGAAACGCCTCCACCGTTTTCGCAAGCCCGAAGCCCGGGAAGAGTTTGCCGTGGCCGCCGAGCTGATGCCGCGACTGCCCCGGCTGGATGTGCTCTGGATCGTCGGGCTGTTTCACGATATCGGCAAGGGCCGCGGCGGCGACCACTCGATTATCGGCGCCCGGGACGTGGAGACCTTCTGCCAGCGCCACCGGCTTTCGACCCACGATACGCGGCTTGCCAGCTGGCTGGTGGAGCACCACCTGCTGATGTCGATGACCGCGCAGAAGCGCGATACCACCGACCCCGACGTGATCCGCGACTTCGCCCTGACGGTGCAGAACGAAACCCGGCTGGACTATCTCTACGTGCTCACCGTGGCCGATATCAACGCCACCAATCCGACGCTGTGGAACGGCTGGCGGGCGACGCTTCTGCGCCAGCTGCACGCCGAAACCAAACGCGCCCTGCGCCGGGGGCTGCACAACCCGCCGGACCGCGACGACTGGGTGCGCGAAACCCGCGACGAGGCCCGCGCGCTGCTGCACGACGCCGATATCGACGACGCCCGCATCGACCCGCTGTGGGATTCACTGGGTGACGACTACTTCCTGCAGTACGCCCCCGGCGAAATTGTCTGGCAGACCCAGGGCATTCTCGCCCACCGCGAGCCGCACCTGCCGCTGGTGCTGATCAGCGCTCCCGCCGACGACATGACCGCCGGCGGCACCCAGGTGTTTATCCATACCCGCTCGGTCGACGATCTGTTTGCCGCGACCGCGGCGGCCATGGAGCAGTTGGGGCTGTCGATCCATGACGCTCGTATCGCCACATCGCGCAACAACTGGACGCTGAATACCTTTATCGTGCTGGACAATCAGCACCAGGCGATCCGCGATGGCGAACGTATCGCCGAAATGCACCGCCACCTGGTCGAAGAGCTCGACGACCCCGACGACTACCCGCGTATTGTCAGCCGCCACACGCCGCGCAAGCTCCGGCATTTTCAGGTCGCCACCCACGTCATCATCGAGCAGGACCCGGCCAACGAGCGCACCCTGCTGGAGCTCACCGCCCCCGACCGCCCCGGGCTACTGGCGCGCGTGGGGCGGATTTTCATGGAGCAGGATATCGCCCTCTCCGCGGCCAAGATCGCCACCCTGGGCGAGCGCGTGGAGGACGTGTTTTTCATTACCACCAAAGCCGGCGAGCCGCTCACCGACCCCCGCCGCCAGACGCTGCTGCGGGAGCGACTGATCGACGTTCTCGACGTCCGGAGCGGCGCGTCGGGCTCGCAACGTCGGGTTTGAGACCGCGCCGGGGCTTGCCTATAATCATCCGCCGCTCGGCGCATCAGGACACATGGCCCATCATGGCGCTCTCATGCGCCATGCTATCCGACACATTTCACGGCTAAAGGACAATCACATGCTCAGCTTTGCACTCGGTATCGGCACCCAGAACAACCAGGGCGACTGGCTGGAAGTTTACTACCCCGCGCCGCTTCTCGACCCCGCCAACGACGTGGCCGCCGCCGCCCGCCAGGCACTCGATGCCCCGCAAGGCAACGCCGCCGTGAGCTTTCTCCCCGAGGACTGCGCGCGCCTGGCCGCCGACCTCCGGGCCGCCGGTGATGCGGAGCAGGCCGAGTTTGCGGATTCGTTGGCCGTCAGCCAGCGCCCGCTGGTCGCCGTGTTTCTCGACACCGACCAGCCGCCGGAAACCGTCCCCGAGGTCTATCTCAAGCTGCACTTGCTGTCGCACCGCCTGGTCCGCCCCCACGGCGTCGATCTGACCGGCATGTTCGGCCTGCTGCGCAACATCGCCTGGACCAACGAGGGCGCCATCGACGTCGAAGAGCTGCCGGCGCGGCGCCTCAAGGCACGCCTGGCCGGTCGCGCGCTGACCGTGGATTGCGTGGACAAATTCCCCAAAATGACCGACTACGCGGTGCCCACCGGTATTCGCATCGGCGACACCTCGCGGGTCCGCCTGGGCGCTTACCTGGGCAAGGGCACCACGGTCATGCACGAGGGCTTTGTCAACTTCAACGCCGGCGCCGAAGGGCCCGGCATGATCGAAGGCCGCATCTCGGCCGGCGTGGTCGTCGGCAGCGGCTCGGATCTGGGCGGCGGCTGCTCGACCATGGGCACGCTCTCCGGCGGCGGCAACATCGTTATCCGGGTCGGCGAAGACTGCCTGATCGGCGCCAACGCGGGCATCGGCATCCCGCTGGGCGACCGCTGCACCGTGGAAGCCGGGCTCTATATTACCGCCGGCACCAAGGTCACCCTGATCGACGCCGAGGGTCAGACGGCCGATACCGTCGCCGCCCGCGAGCTGGCCAACCAGAACGACCTGCTGCTGCGGCGCAATTCGCAGAACGGCCGCATCGAATGCCTGACCAACAAGAGCGCCGTCGCGCTGAACGAGGCGCTGCATGCCCACAACTGAGCCGGCGGCGCTGTCACCGACCCTGGAGCTGGCTTTCGAGCTGATGCGCCGCCCGTCGGTCACCCCCGACGACGAGGGTTGCCAGGCGCTGCTGATCGAGCGTCTGGCGGCGCTCGACTTTCATATCGAGCGTCTGCCCTTCGGCGACGTGGACAATCTCTGGGCCGTGCGCGGGCACCACGGCCCGGTGCTGGCCTTTGCCGGCCATACCGACGTTGTCCCCAGCGGCCCGGAAAGCAGCTGGGACTACCCGCCGTTTGAACCCCGCATCGACGCCCAGGGCATGCTTTGCGGCCGGGGCGCATCGGACATGAAAGGCAGTCTGGCCGCGATGGTCACGGCGGTGGAGCGTTTTGTTGCGGCCCACCCCGACCACGACGGGGGCATTGCCTTTCTGCTGACCTCCGACGAGGAAGGCCCGGCGGTGGACGGTACCCGCGCCGTGGTCGAACACCTGCGCGAGCGTCACGAACGGCTGGACTACTGCATCGTCGGCGAGCCCTCGTCCACCGCCCGGCTGGGGGATGTGATCAAGAACGGGCGGCGCGGCTCTCTGGGCGGCGTGCTGCGGGTGCAGGGTATTCAGGGCCATGTGGCCTACCCGCACCTGGCGCGCAACCCGGTGCACCAGGCAATGGCGGCGCTCGATGCCCTGACCCGCGAACCCTGGGACAGCGGCAACGCCTTTTTTCCCGCTACCAGCTTCCAGATTTCCAACCTGCGCGCCGGCACCGGCGCCACCAATGTGATTCCCGGCGAGCTGGAGGCGGTCTTCAACTTCCGCTTCTCTACCGAAGTGACCCACGAAGCGCTCCAGGCGCGCACCGAAGCGCTACTCGACGCCCACGGGCTCACCTATGAACTCGACTGGACGCTGAACGGCAGGCCCTTTCTTACCGCCGAGGGCGCACTGATCGACGCCACCATAGCAGGCGTCACCGCCGTTACCGGCGAGCATCCGGCGCTGCTGACGTCCGGCGGCACCTCGGATGGCCGCTTCATTGCCACCCTGGGCGCCCAGGTGGTAGAGCTCGGCCCGCTCAACGACACCATTCACAAGGTCAACGAACGGGTCCACGCCGCCGATCTGGACACCCTCAGCCGGATCTACACCACCACGCTCGAAGCGCTTTTATCGCCCGTGCAGGAGCCCGCCTGATGGAACGCTACCCGGATATCGAGATTTACCTGGCGCAAACGCCATCGGAGGCGCTCAACACCTGGCTGGCCGACACCCTGGCGGCCGAGCCGCTGGTCCCGGCCGGCAAGGGGCGCTGGCGCACCCGGGGCGTCTGCAACGGCCAGCCGGTACCGGTCCTGCTGGTCGACAACGCGACCCAGCACTTTGCCTGCCTGTGGTTCAACAGCGACAGCACGCCCTGGCCCACCGACCGCCAGGCGGCCCACAGCGCCGCTCGCGCCCTCGACAGCGAAGTACGCTGCTCGACGGGCAGCTGGCAACCCGGCGACGATCCCGACCTCTTCTGGCAGGTGCTGCCGGACGGCAGTGAAAGCCGGGTGCACTGGCCCGATTAGCCCGGCGCTGACCGCCCCCACCATACAAAGTCCATAACGCACTGCATTAAAAAACCCCGCCGAAGCGGGGTCCCGAGCACGAGCACTTTACGACGGCTCGATACTATTCTTCGATGATACTCACGTCGTCGGCCTGAAGACCACGTTCGTTTCTGATGATCTGATAGCGTACCACCTGCCCTTCGTGCAGCATGCGCGGGCCGCGGCCGCGAATCGCGCGAAAATGCACAAAAACATCCTCGCCGCTGTCGCGGGTAATAAAGCCGTAGCCCTTGTTGGTGTTGAACCACTTGACGTCGCCTTCCTCGCGCCCGTCGTCCGGGTCAATGACGTTGTCTTCGTGGTCCACTTCCTGCTCGGCCGGCTCGGCGGCTGGCTGAGGCGCTGCCGCCGGGTCGGCATCCGGCGCCGCGCTCCGGCTGGCCGCCGCCTGCACAACCATCGGCGGCGCCAGCACGGCGGCTGACAGCGTGCCGATACACAGCAGCACAAAGCACCCCAGCGCCGCGGCGAGATAAACGCCGGAAACTCCGCCGACGCGGACAAGCCCGGCCACCCATTCATCAATGAGCGGCACATCCGCCAGGTGAAAGACACCCACCAGCAGCAACGGTGCCGGTGCAGCCAGTAACAGACTGATCAGAATACAGCGCAACACAACTTTTGGATTCATGGATAGAAACAGCTCGCTTGTTACAGAGATGACAAAAAAGGGACAAGGCCATGTCCCGATACGCGGCGCCAGGACCGCTGCCATGGCGGCCATCGCCGCTTATTCCACCGGTGCCGGCCTGGCGGCACCGGCGATACCCTACAAGACCCTGATGTTACCATGTACGACCCAGCGTCGCCTGCTGCTCTATTGACTCAGTTAACTCAGCCGACTCAGTTGACTCGGCCGGGCCAGCGGAGCTAATCGCGGAAAACGCGCACCCCCAGCGCCTTGAGATAGGCAGTCTCGGGGATGGCCGGGTGTATCGGGTGATCCGCTGCCTGGTGTCCCTGAAAAATGACCTGACCCTGGCGATCCTGATGGCGTAGCGCGCCGCGCACCACGTTTACCAGCCGCTCGGGGGCCAGGTGCATCGAGGACGAGCTCGACAGCAGCATTCCGTCGCGGCCCAGCAGGCGCATGGCTTCGCGGTTCAGCTTGCCGTAGGCATGCTCACCGCCGGCCTGATCCTTGCGCTTGTTGATGAACGCCGGCGGGTCCAGCACGACCACATCAAACTGCTCGCCGTCGGCCTTGAGCGCGGCCAGCGCTTCAAAGGCGTCGCCCTCGCCAACGGCCACCTGCTCGTGCAGGCCGTTCAACTCGGCGTTGCGCGCCACGCCTTCCAGCGCCGTCGCTGAGGAGTCCACACAGAGCACCTCGCTGGCGCCGCTGGCCGCGGCCTGGACGCCAAAGCCACCCACGTAGCTGAAAAGATCCAGTACACGCTTGCCGGCAACGTGACGGTTGAGCCAGCGGCGATTATCCCGATGGTTGAAGAACCAGCCGGTTTTCTGGCCGTCGAGCACCGGCGCCGCAAAGCGCACGCCGTTTTCCTCGATCAGCACCTCGTCGGGCAGCGTTCCCGCGACCACCTCGACCCGGGCGTCCAGCCCTTCCTGGCGGCGGCCGCCGGTATCGTTGCGAAACACAATCGCCGCAGGTTTGAGCACTTTTTCCAACGCTTCAACCACGGCCTCACTCTGTGCCTGCATGCCCGCGGTATTGAGCTGTACCACCGCCACGTCGCCAAAGCGATCGATCACCAGGCCGGGCAGCAGATCGCCCTCAGCGTTTACCAGGCGATAAAAGGGCGTGTCGTAGAGCTGCTGGCGCAGCGCCAGCGCCTGCTTGAAGCGGTGCACAAACAGCGAGCGGTCGACCTGCATCGCCGGGTCCCGGGACATGATCCGAGCACAGATCAGCGAACCGGGGTTGACGCAGGCCACACCCAGGGCTCGGCCGTTGGCGGCTTCCACCCGCGCCAGATCGCCTGGCTGAAAGGCTTTCAGCGGTGTGGCCCGGGTGTCCACTTCGTTGGAATAAATCCAGAGATGCCCCGCCTTCAGGCGGCGGTCGGCGTTTTTCCTGAGTCGCAGGGGTTGGCTCACGGTTCTCTCCCGTTCAGGGGTTGGGGGCAGGCGTAGACGCCGTTGGCTAGCGCTGGCAGACCGGGCAGAAAACGCTGGCCCGCTGGCCCAAAACGGCGTGTTTGAGCTGTGCGCCGCAGCGCCGGCAGGGCTCGCCCTGGCGCCCGTAGACGTTCAGCTGCTGGGCAAAATAGCCCGGTTCACCCTGGCCGCTAACGAAATCGCGCAGCGTGGTGCCGCCCTGATCAATCGCGGCGGCGAGCACCTCGCGGGCGGCGTCGGCCAGCCGCGCGTAGCGCACCCGAGCAATACGCCCGGCGGCCCGTCGCGGGTCGATACCCGCCATGAACAGCGCTTCGGCGGCGTAGATATTGCCCACGCCCACCACCACGCGGTTGTCCATGAGAAACGGCTTGACCGCCATGCGCTTGCCCCGTGATCGCTGGAACAGCCGCTCGCCGTCAAACGCTTCCGACAGCGGTTCCGGGCCCAGGTGCGCCAGCCGCGAATCCTGCTCGGCCTCCCCGTCCAGCCAGTCAACAAAGCCGAAACGGCGCGGGTCGTGATAGCGCAGCACGTCGCCGCTGTCCAGCACCAGGTCAATGTGGTCATGTTTTTTCGGCGCGTCGCCCAGCCGGGCAATACGCAGGCTGCCGGACATGCCCAGATGCCACAGCAACGTGCCCGAGGCATCCGCCAGCGGCACCATCAGGTACTTGGCGCGCCGCGCCAGCCGGCCGATGCGCGCGCCGGTCAGCCGTTCGGGCAAATCATCGGGCACCGGTACCCGAAAGCGCGTATGCCGCACGCATACCCGGGTAATTTCCCGGCCTTCAACGTAGGGGGCAATACCGCGTCGGGTAGTTTCCACTTCAGGCAGTTCGGGCATGATCGAGCCGTGCAAAAGCCGCCGGGGCCATGATGGAAAATGCCGCCGGTACCCAGGGGGTTGACCGGCCCGGGCGATTCATACAGCTGTCGTACAGGACGCAGCCGTAATACAGGACGACAGGCATGCAAAAACCCGGCGCGAAGCCGGGTTCTTGAACAGGCCCTCGCCTGCGGAGAAAGCCGGTCACAAGCGTTTACTTGATCTTGGCTTCCTTGTACATCACGTGCTTGCGTACCACCGGGTCGTACTTCTTGAACTCGAACTTGTCGGGCGTGTTCCGCTTGTTCTTGTCGGTGGTGTAAAAGTGACCGGTACCGGCGCTGGATACCATCTTGATCTTGTCGCGCATGGTTCAACTCTCCCAAACCCTGCTGAATGAAAACTGCTGCCGAAAACCCGACACGGCCCGCTGGCCGGTCGGCTGCCTGCCGAGCGTCGACCTAGAAGGACTCGCCGCGCTTGCGCATGTCGGCCAGCACGCTGTCGATGCCTTTCTTGTCGATGATGCGCATGCCCTTGGAGGAAACGCGCAGCTTGACGAAGCGGTTTTCCGACTCGACCCAGAAACGGTGCGAGTGCAGGTTGGGCGCGAAACGACGGCGCGTTCTGCGCTGAGAGTGTGAAACGTTGTTACCGTAAACCGGACGCTTGCCGGTCACTTGACACATATTGGACATGAGAGCCTCCAACCGCTTGGCGAGTTGTTCAAATCTGTTTTCGAACCTGTTTCGAAACCGGCGGGCAGACCGAATCTGAGGAGGGAGATGACGCGCCAGGACCGCGATCTGATACCAACCTCTCGGATTTCAAGCCTCAAGCCCCTGTTCCGATTTCGGACCCCGGCACGATGGTTGCCGGGGTTTACCGGAGTCTGTCTCGGGCCCGATACTCAACCCGGGTTCGTTCGACCCGGGCCCAGTGATTCAACCCAAGTTCAAAGGGGGCACTTTATACCAGAGACGCCGGATAACGGCAAGCCGGTTTGCGCTTTTCGCCCGGCCGGCGGCGTGGCATGGACGGCTTACAGCCAGCCGCGTTCGACAAACGATGTCACTTCGCCGTCGCCTACCACAAAGTGGTCCAGCACGCGGACATCCAGCAGCTCGAGTGCATCCTGCAGCTTCCGGGTGATGCGCCGGTCGGCGTCGCTGGGCTCGGAAACGCCCGACGGATGATTGTGCGCCAGGATAACCGCGCCGGCATTGAGTTCCAACGTGCGCTTGGCGACTTCCCGCGGGTAGACCGAAGCGCTGTTGAGCGTGCCGCGAAACAGCGACTCAAACCGCAGAATACGGTGCTGGGTGTCCAGAAACAGCGCGGCAAATTCCTCGTGGCCGAGATGGCGCATCCGCGAGGTGAGATAGTGGCGCACCAGCGCCGGCGAGGTCAGCGCATTGCCCCGGGCCAGCTGGCTTGCCAGGTGCCGGCGTGAGAGTTCCAGGGTTGCCTGCAGCTGGGCGTACTTGGCCGCGCCCAGCCCGTTCTCCGCACAGAAGTGCTGCTGGTCGGCCTCCAGCAGCGGGCGCAGCCCGCCGAACGCCGACAATAGATGCCGCGCCAGATCTACCGCAGAATACCCGCTCACACCGGTGCGAAGAAAGATGGCCAGCAGCTCGGCATCCGACAGCGCCTCGGCGCCCAGATCCAGCAGCTTCTCGCGCGGCTGTTCGCCTTCCGGCCAATGGTTGATGCCCATATCACCCTCCCTGGTGGTTGCGCCCCGGGTGTTCCCCGTAGCGGCAGCATGCCAAAGCTGCGGCGCAAATGGTATGGTAGCGTCCCTGAAAATCGCAGAGGCAACCCTGATATGGCGGCCATGAGTTTATCGGGCAAGCGGGTTCTGCTGGGCGTCAGCGCCGGCATTGCCGCGTATAAAAGCGCATTGATCACACGCCTGCTCAAACAGGCCGGCTGCGAGGTGCGCGTGGTCATGACCGAGGGCGCCCGGGCCTTCATCGCGCCCATGACGCTACAGGCGCTGTCCGGCGAACCGGTACGCACCTCGCTGCTGGATACCGCAGCCGAAGCCGGCATGGGCCATATCGAGCTGGCCCGCTGGGCCGATGCGGTCGTCATTGCCCCGGCCACGGCCGATGTCATGGCACGGCTGGCCAACGGCTTCGCCGATGATCTGCTCACTACCCTGTGCCTGGCCAGCGACGCCCCCGGGCTGATCGCCCCGGCCATGAACCAGGCCATGTGGCGCAGTCCGGCGACCCAACGCAACCTGGCCACCCTGGCAGACGACGGCTGGCGGCAGGTCGGCCCCGCTGCCGGCGACCAGGCCTGCGGCGATACCGGGCCCGGGCGCATGAGCGAGCCGGAAGAAATTCTGGCGGCGCTGACTGACTGCCTGCCGCCGTCGACGCCGGCGCCTGACGACGACGCAGCGCATCTGGTGATAACCGCCGGGCCGACGCAGGAAGCGCTGGACCCGGTGCGCTACCTCACCCGGCACGCCCTCTCCAACCACAGCTCGGGGAAGATGGGCTACGCGCTGGCCGCCGCCGCGCTGGAACAGGGCGCCCGGGTGACGCTGATCAGCGGCCCGGTAGCGCTGCCCACTCCGGCGGGCGCCCAGCGCATCGACGTGACTTCCGCCGCCGACATGCACCAGGCGGCTCTGCAGCTGGCGCCCGACGCCGATATTTTCATCGGCTGTGCGGCGGTATCGGACTATCGCGCCGCCGAACCGGCCGCGCACAAGCTCAAGAAAACCGCCGACGACGACACCCTGACCCTGACGCTGGTCAAGAATCCCGACATCATCGCCGACGTGGCCGCGCTGCCTTCCGCCCAGCGCCCGCCGCTGGTGGTGGGCTTTGCCGCGGAAACCCGCGACGTCGAGCAATACGCCGACGACAAGCTCGCGCGCAAGGCGCTGGACATGATCGTGGCCAACGACGTCTCCGCCGCCGGCCTGGGCTTTGGCAGCGACGACAACGCCGCTTGGCTGCTGTGGCGCACACCGGCGGGTAGCGCCTCCGAACACCAGCCACCGCAGCCCAAGACACAGCTGGCCCGGGCCGTGATCGCGCGCGCCCTGGTGCAACGCTCTGCCCTTTTGCCCTGACATCGCTTTGCACTGACACTGCTTTCCACTGACATCGCTCAACACAGAGGAATCCCGATGACCGCCAATCCCCGCCCGCGCCTTGAGTGCCGGCTGCTCGACGAGCGCATGCGCGATTATCTGCCCGCCTATGCCACCGCCGGCTCGGCGGGCATGGACCTGCGCGCCCTGCTGGATGCACCGCTGACGCTGGAACCGGGCGACTGCGAGCTGGTGCGCACCGGCCTTGCGGTTTACATCCGCGATACGGGGCTGGCCGGCATGATCCTGCCGCGCTCGGGTCTGGGCCACAAGCACGGCATCGTGCTGGGCAACCTGGTCGGGCTGATCGACGCCGACTACCAGGGCGAGCTGATGATCTCGGTGTGGAACCGCGGTCAGCGCGCCTTCACCGTCGACCCCTTCGAGCGTTTGGCGCAGTACGTACTGGTCCCCGTGGTACAGGCCGAACTGGCGCTGGTGGATCAGTTCACCGACAGCGAACGCGGCAGCGGCGGCTTTGGCAGCACCGGCGCGCAGTAGCCGGGCGGCCGATGACGCTCCCGCGTCAATGCCGTCCCGCCGAGGCTGCCACGCCCTTATTTGCTCCGGTTTTATTGCCCCTGAATGGACACGCAGACGACCATGACTCACGCCTCACTGAACGCTTCCATTTTCCGCGCCTATGACATTCGCGGCATCGTTGACGACACCCTCACCGAAGACGGCGTCACGCTGATCGGCCACGCCATCGGCAGCGAAGCCGCCGCCCGCGGCGAAACCACCGTGGTCGTCGCTCGGGACGGCCGCCTGTCCGGCGAGCGCATGCAGGCCGCGCTGATTCGCGGGCTCACCGCCGCCGGCCGGCAGGTGATCAACGTCGGCATGGTGCCCACGCCGGTGCTCTACTTTGCCACCCACGTACTCGACGGCACGACCTCGGGCGTGATGGTCACCGGCAGCCACAACCCACCGGACTACAACGGCTTCAAGATCGTACTCGGCGGCGAGACACTCTCCGGCGATGCCATCACCGCGCTGTATCAGCGCATCGTCGACGCCGACCTGGTGCAGCCCGGCGCCGGGGGCGAAGGTCACGTCAGCGAACGCGATCTGCGCGAGGCCTATCTGTCCCGCATTACCGACGATATTCGCCTTGAGCGCCCGCTCAAGGCCGTGGTCGACTGCGGCAACGGCGTGGCCGGCGAGCTGGGCCCCGAGCTGATCCGCCGGCTGGGTGTGGAGACCGTCCCGCTGTTTGACGATATCGACGGCACCTTCCCCAACCATCACCCCGACCCCGGCAAGCCGGAAAACCTCACCGACCTGATCGCCAGGGTGAAAGATACCGGCGCCGACATCGGCCTGGCGTTTGACGGCGACGGCGACCGCCTCGGCGTTATTACCCCCACCGGCCGGCTGATCTACCCCGATCACCTGCTGATGGCCTTTGCCACCGACATGCTGGGGCGCAACCCCGGCGCCAGGGTGATCTTTGACGTCAAGTGCACCGGCAACCTGACCGGCGTTATCGAGCGCGCCGGCGGCGAGCCGGAAATGTGGCGTACCGGGCACTCGCTGATCAAGGCGCGGATGAAGGCAACCGGCGCGGCGCTGGCCGGGGAAATGAGCGGGCATGTGTTCTTTCAGGAGCGCTGGTACGGCTTTGACGATGGCCTATACGCCGCCGCCCGGCTGGTGGAAATTCTCTCCGGCCAGGCGGAGGCCGCCGACGCCTTTTTCGACGGCTTCCCTCAGGATATCGGCACGCCGGAAATCAACATCGAGGTCACCGACGACAATAAATTCACTCTGGTGGACAAGCTTGCCCGGGAAGGTGACTTCGGCGAGGGTATCAAGACAACGCTCGACGGCATTCGCGTGGACTACCCGGACGGCTGGGGGCTGTGCCGCGCTTCCAACACCACGCCCATGCTGGTGCTGCGCTTTGAAGGCAAAAACCGCGAGGCGCTGCACCGCATCCGCACGCAGTTTCAGCACGCGCTGCAGCAGCTCGACGAGACGCTCACGCTCCCCGCTGCCGAACCATGAAACGCGCCGGCCAACCATCGCCGCCGAGCCATAAGCGGCGATGGCAGGGGGTCAGCTCATATAAAAACCGTCAGCGCATAAAAAACCGTATAAGGGATCACCATGAACGCAGCCAATCACGCGCCGCGGGATATTGTCGAAGTGCTGTCCGAGGCGCTGCCGTATATCCAGCAGTTTTCCGGCAAAACCGTCGTGGTCAAGTACGGCGGCAACGCCATGACCGAAGACCACCTGATCGACTCCTTTGCACGCAATATCGTGCTGATGAAGGAAGTCGGGATCAATCCGGTCGTTGTCCATGGCGGCGGCCCGCAGATCGGCGAGCTGCTGGGCAAACTCAACATCGAGTCACGCTTCGTCAACGGCATGCGCGTTACCGACGCCGAAACCATGGACGTGGTTGAGATGGTGCTGGGCGGGCTGGTCAACAAGAGCATCGTCAACCTGATCAACCAGTGCGGCGGCAAGGCCATCGGCGTCACCGGCAAGGACGGCGCCCAGATCCGCGCCCGCCAGCTGCAGGTCCAGTCGAAGGAGCCCGAGCACAAGGCCTCGGAAATCATCGATATCGGACACGTCGGCGAGGTGGAGTCCATCTCCACCGACCTGATCGAAATGCTCGCCGCGCGGGACTTCATTCCGGTTATCGCGCCCATCGGCGTCGACGACAGCGGCAAGAGCTACAACATCAACGCCGACCTGGTGGCGGGCAAGGTCGCCGAAGCGCTGGCGGCCGAAAAGCTGATGCTGCTGACCAACGTCGCCGGGCTGTTGGACGACAGCGGCGAGGTGCTGACCGGGCTGACCACCGCGCAGGTGGACGACCTGATCGCCGACGACACCATCCACGGCGGCATGCTGCCCAAGATTCGCTGCGCGCTGGACTCGGTCAAGGGCGGCGTACAAAGCGCCCATATTATCGACGGCCGCGTTCCCCACGCCGTGCTGCTGGAAATTTTTACCAATGCCGGGGTAGGCACGCTGATCACCGATACCGAATAACCGCCAGGGAGGGGCTCATGAGCGATCAACACAAACCGCGCCGCCGCGAGCAGATTCTTCAGGCGCTGGCGCAGATGCTGGAGGATGACAGCGGCCAACGGATTACCACCGCCGCACTGGCGCGCCAGGTCGGCGTCTCGGAAGCTGCCCTGTACCGGCACTTTCCCAGCAAGGCGCGGATGTTTGAGGGGCTGATCGATTTTATCGAGGAAAGCATCTTTGCCCGGGTCAGCCGGATCATCCACGACATCCCCGAGACCACCGAACGCTGCGGCACCATCCTGTCGTTGCTGCTGGGCTTTGCGGAAAAGAACCCCGGCCTGGCCCGGGTGATGGGCGGCGACGTACTCACCGGCGAAACCGCCCGGCTGCGCCAGCGCATCCATCAGCTGTTCGAACGCCTCGAACTGCAACTCAAACAGCTACTGCGCGAAGCCGAACTTTACGAAGGCCAGCGCCCCGCCATTCCGGCGTCGGCGGCGGCCAACCTGCTGATGGCCCACGCCGAAGGGCGAATTTCACAGTACGTGCGCAGCGATTTCACCCAGCTGCCAACCCAGGGCTGGGAAGACCAGTGGGCGCTGCTGTCGGCCGGTTTGATGCGCCCGGTGGCACAGAGCGCCTGAAGGCCGAACGCAAAAACGGCGCTCCGGAATCCGTGAGCGCCGTTTTGCGTTTTACGTGGAGAGTAGGACACCAGGCGGCTGACAGCCGCCGATCGTTGACGACCGGCGTCGATCAGGCGAAGAGCGTATCGCCCATCTTGTGCCGCAGCTTTTTCATGGCGTTTTTTTCCAGCTGGCGAATACGCTCGGCCGATACGCCGTAAACGTCCGCGAGGTCGTGGAGCGTATCCTTGTGCTCGGCGAGCCAGCGACGTTGGAGAATATCCTTCGACCGCGCGTCCAGGCCCTCAAGAGCCGACTGCAGCCGGCGCGAGGCATCCTGCTCGTAATCGCTGCTTTCCAGCTGGGTGGCCGGGTCGGCGGCGGCATCGTCGAGGAAGTGAACCGGCGCGCGATAGGCGCTGGCGCTGTCCTCGTCGTCACCCGGCGAGGCATCGTAGCCGGCGTCAAACGATGACAGGCGCCCCTCCATGTCACGCACGACTTCGGGCTTGACGTCGAGGTCCCGGGCAATCGCGCTGACCTCGTCGTTGTTCAACCAGGACAGTCGCTTTTTGGCGCTGCGCAGATTGAAGAACAGCTTGCGCTGGGCCTTGGTCGTGGCGATTTTGACGATGCGCCAGTTGCGCAGTACAAACTCGTGAATTTCGGCCTTGATCCAGTGCACGGCAAAGGACACCAGGCGCACGCCCTGGTGCGGATCAAAGCGCTTGACGGCCTTCATCAGGCCGACGTTGCCTTCCTGAATCAAATCCGCCTGAGCCAGGCCGTAGCCGGTATAGCTGCGCGCAATATGCACGACGAAGCGCAGATGCGACAGCACCAGGCGGCGCGCCGCTTCCAGGTCGCCGTCGTCGTACAGGCGCCAGGCAAGCGAGCTCTCTTCTTCCGCGCTCAGCACCGCAATGCTGCCGACCGCGTTGATATAACCGCCCAGATCGTGTCCCGGAGAAAGCTGACCCACCGGTAGAAGACTGTTGCTCATGTGCAGATGGTCTCCGTGATAACCCTGATGTGGTTGACTGAAACTATAGAGGTTTTAACCGGCAAAAAGTTCCCTTCGCGCCATGTTTCCACGTGTGTCGGGTGATTCAGGGCAGCACGCCGCAAAAGCGTTGTTTTGCCTGTTTCACCGCCGCCTCCTGCTGGCTGACTTACCCCGGCTTGATGCTCGATAGGTGCCGAGTCACCGCCACCCAGGCACCAAGCCAGCCGAGTAGTGTACTACAGGATAGAAGAATTGTAGAGCCCCCGACGCCCAGCGCGGGCAGCGCAAAGGAAGCGCCGTAGCTTTGCGCCAGCGCCTGCACCGGCATGGCCAGCCAGTGGCGCCCCAGGGTTAAAAGTCCCAGCGCCAGTACGCCGCCGCCCAGCCCGAACCAGGCGCCGCTATAGAGAAATGGCCGGCGCACGAACGCATGGGTGGCACCGATCAGCATCACCACTTCGATTTCCCGCCGGCGGCTTTCCACGGCCAGGCGGATGGTATTGCCCACCACCAGCAGCACGCCCAGCCCGAACAGCGCCCCCAGCGCCAGGGTGATACGCTGACCCAGCTCCGCCAGGTGGCGAAGACGCTCGATCCAGGCAAGGTCCACGCGCGCCTCGTCCACGCCGGCAAGCTCGCCCAGCCGACCGGCCAGCGCCTCCATTCTCTCGGGCGAGGCTTCAGCGGGCGTTACCACGATACTCGCCGGCAGCGGGTTGTCTTCCAGGCCGTCAAGCGCATCCTCCAGCCCCAGCGCCTGCTGAAAATCCGTCATGCCCTGGTCGGCACTGATCAGTCGCGTCTGCTCCACGTTCGACTCGGCCGCCACGGCTTCGCGGATGCGCCCGGCTTCGGCCGCGGCAATGTGTTGCTCGAGATAGACCGTGAGGGTTGCGCCGTCGTCGACTTCGGCATCCAGCAGACGGGCGCTGGAAAGCGTCAGCCAGAGCCCGGCGGGCAGCACCAGCGCAATGCCGATCGCCAGCATGGTCAACAGGCTGCCCGCCGGGTAGCGCAGCAGGCGTCGGACGCTATCGAGGCTCATGGCCGCATGATGACGCCCCCAGGCGCGCAGGCGACTGCCGGCTGCCGGCCCCGACGCTGCCGTAGCGGTCGTGCGAGGCGAAGGGGGCGGAGAAGACGCGGCGGGGCTTTCACGGCGCGTGGCCGCGGATTTGCGGGGCTGGGTCATGACGCGGCTCCCTCATCGGAGACAAGGCGCCCGTCGACCAGGCGGAGTATACGGTGGCGCAGCCGGCTGATCAGCGCCAGGTCGTGGCTGGCGATCATCACCGTGGTGCCGATGCGATTGAAGTCTTCAAACAGCGCCATGATGTCCGCCGACAGATCGGGATCGAGGTTCCCCGTGGGCTCGTCGGCCAACAGCAGGGCCGGCTTGCTGACCACGGCCCGGGCAATGCCCACGCGCTGCTGTTCGCCGCCGGAAAGCTCCACCGGCAGCGCGCGTTCGCGGTGCAGCAGCCCGACCTTGTCCAGCGAGGCCCGCACCCGGCGCGCCGTTTCCCGCGGCGGCGTGCCCTGAATCTCCAGCGGCAGCGCCACATTGTGAAAAATCGAGCGGTCAAACAGCAGCTGATGATCCTGAAACACCACGCCGACCTGGCGACGGTAAAACGGCACCTGGCTGGCGTGAAGCCGGGCAATATCGTGCCCGGCGACGATAACGCGCCCGCGGCTGGGACGCTCCAGGCGCATGACCAGGCGCAGCAGCGAGCTCTTCCCCGCGCCGGAATGGCCGGTGAGAAACACCATTTCGCCGCGCCCGACGCGAAAATTCAGATGCGACAGCGCCTCGAAGCGACCGCCGTAGCGCTTGCCGACGTGATCGAACGCGATCATGCGGGGCCGTCGTCGTCCCGGCGATCAAACAGCGCGTCGACAAACTCCCGGGCGGCAAAGGGCCGCAGATCATCCAGCCCCTCGCCCACGCCGATAAAGCGAATCGGCGTTTGCAGCTGGTTGGCTAGAGCGAAGATCACCCCGCCCTTGGCGGTGCCGTCGAGCTTGGTCAGGGTAATACCCGTGACCGGCACCGCTTCGTTGAAGGTTGTCGCCTGGCTGATGGCGTTCTGGCCGGTGCCGGCATCCAGCACCAGCATGACCTCGTGGGGAGCTTCGGCGTCGAGTTTTTGCACCACGCGATGAACCTTTTTCAGCTCCTCCATCAGGTGGCCCTTGTTGTGCAGGCGGCCGGCGGTATCGGCAATGATGACGTCGATGCCCCGGGCTCTGGCGGCGGCGACGGCATCGTAAACCACCGAGGCGCTATCGGCGCCGGTGTGCTGGGCCACCACCGGCACATCGTTGCGCTCGCCCCAGACCTTGAGCTGCTCCACCGCGGCCGCGCGGAAGGTGTCCCCGGCGGCCAGCATCACGCTTTTGCCTTCGCGCTGAAAGCGCTGGGTCAACTTGCCGATGGTAGTGGTCTTGCCCACGCCGTTGACCCCGGCTACCAGCATGACGAAAGGCTCGCCGCTGCCGGTTTGCGGTTCCAGCGGCGTGGTCACCGGCTCCAGCATGGCCGTCAGTTCTTCCTGAAGCCCCTGGTACAGCGCCTGCGGATCGTTGAGCTCCTTGCGCGATACGCGCTCTTCCAGCCGCTCGATAATCGTGGTGGCGGCCTCGATGCCCACGTCGGCCATCAGCAGCTGGGTTTCCAGGTCTTCCAGCAGCTCGTCGTCGATCTGTTTTTTGCCCAGAAACAGATCGGCCACGCCGTCGGTAAAGCTTGCTCGGGTCTTGCCCAGCCCGGCCTTGATGCGCGCCAGCCAGCCCTTCTTTTCCGGGCGTGCCGCCGGCTGCGCAGGCGTTTCCGGTTCGGGCTCCGGCTCGGCTTCAGGCGCAGGATCGGCATCGGGTGCCAACTCCGTGTCAGCGTCCGAACCGGCTTCAGGCGTTGCGTCCGGTTCGGGCCGCACATCGGCATCGCTGTCGGACGAGTCGGCCGGGGCCTGCGAGGTCGCGTCCTCTTGCGCCGGGGCGGCCTCGTCGTCGCGAGAGGCGTCGTGACTGTCGTGTTTGTTCTTGCGCTTGAA
Source organism: Vreelandella jeotgali Hwa (assembly GCF_000334215.1). Classification (GTDB taxonomy): domain Bacteria; phylum Pseudomonadota; class Gammaproteobacteria; order Pseudomonadales; family Halomonadaceae; genus Vreelandella; species Vreelandella jeotgali. The sequence continues at coordinate 277,558 of NZ_AMQY01000023.1, forward strand.
AAAACCAAACATGGGCAAATATCCGGGCAGGTCGTCGTCAAAAACCGATCATCGTGAAACACCGTCAAAGCCGAGAGCGCCAGGCCGTTCGGCATCGCGTCGGGAGTGCGATCACGGTGAACGATGAATAGGGAGCCATCCTACCACCACGGATCAAGACTTTGGACACGCAGGGCGCTATAATCGCCGACCATGACACGTAAACGCTCTTCACGCTCCGCAACGCCTCGCCGCAGCCGGCAAGGCGGCAAGCTTCGCGTTATCGGCGGCGAGTTTCGCCGCCGTCAGCTGCCCGTGCCCGAGCGGCCGGGGCTACGCCCGACGCCCGACCGGGTGCGCGAGACGCTGTTCAACTGGCTGGGCCAGACGCTTGACGGCAAGCGCGTGCTCGACGCCTTTGCCGGCACCGGCGCGCTGGGGATCGAAGCGCTGTCACGCGGCGCCGCCCGGGTGGAATTCATCGAACACGACGCCAAAGCTGCGGCTCAGCTGCGGGATAACCTGGCAACGCTGAAGACCGACGGCGGCCGGGTCACATGCGGGGAGGTCGGCGCGTTTCTGGCCGCCTCCCCGGCTACCGATACCTTTGACCTGGTGCTGCTGGACCCGCCGTTTCATCAGGGGCTGGTGGCGAGCTGCTGCGCGGCGCTGGAAGATGGCGGCTGGCTGTCGCCCCGGGCGCTGATCTACGTGGAAGCCGAATCGTCCGGCCTCCCGGCAGTGCCCGACAGCTGGGAGCTGTACCGCGAAACCCGGGCCGGCGATACTACCGCCCGGCTCTACCGGCGCGGCGACGGCTGATCCCGGCTTGCCGCTGCGCGGTGCGAGCGTTACGCTCGGCCGGATCCCGTCGCTGCCGCGTCCGGCACGCACAACCAATCGCGCTATCATGTCATGACACATCGACCCAGGGGGAGAAACGCATGAGCCAGGAACTGTTCAATCAGCTGGAGCAAAAAGTCACCGCCACGGTGGAAGCGCTGGAGCTTGCCCGACTGGAAAACGAGGAGCTGCGCGATGAAAACCGCACCCTCAAGCAGGAACACGAAGAGTGGGAACGCCGGCTGAACGGGCTGCTGCAGAAATTCGACGAAGCGGCGGAAAGCTGAAGCGGCGGAAAACCGAGCTGATGTAAGGCTTTCGCCAGGGACCTTTTACCGGGCATATTGCCCGAATAACCTACAGACAGCGCGACATCAGCAGGGCATCTTCCCTCACGCTATCCGGCGTCGCCGGAGGGTAATACCCCCGGCGGCGACCGTCCACGTCGAGGCCGTGGCGCCGGTACAGGGCAATCGCGGCGGCATTGCCTTCGCGCACTTCCAGCAGCAGGTGCTCACACTGCCAGTCGCAGGCGGTTTCCAACGCGGCGCGCATCAACGCATCGCCGACGCCCTGGCCGCGCCGCTCCGGGTGTACCCCCAGCGCCTGGATTTCCGCGTCAAACGGCAGCCGTGCCAACCACAGATATCCGGCAAGCTCGGGCGACGGCCCGGCTGCGTCGCCGTCCATGACACCCAATATCCGGCCATCCTTCGCTTCCAGTGCGTCGCACAGCGCGCCGGCCATGGCGCCGCTGCCGGTAATGCTGCCGCCCGACACCACGCTGGCGGCATGGCGCCCGGTGAGCGTTGTCACCCGCCAGCTAGCCATGACCGGACTCCCGGCCATGCCCTGCCTCCTCGCGCCACTGCTCGCCCAGCGCCTGCAGCGCCGGCCAGAGCGCGCGCTTGGCGCTGCCGTCGTGCAGCAGCGACGCCAACGACGGTGCCTGCCAGACATCGTGCGCCAGGGCGCGCGCCACAATCCGGCCGCTGTCTTCTTCCGGCCCCAGCACCTGCGCCAGCGGCGAGGCATCGTCGTCGGCCCACCAGAGCAGCCGGGTCGGCGCCCAGTCGTTGCGGCTGGCCGCCCCGTCGATAAAGGCCCGCAGCCCTTCCCGCGCCTCGGCTACAGGGTCCGCGGGCTCGGGGCCGCCGGCCAGCGGCGGCCAGTCAAGCGTATGCCAGGCCGAGAGGGCTGACGGATCCATGCCCGCTGCACGACAGATATTGGCCAGCAGACGGCGCTGCGCCGGAGAGATTTCGCCCTCGTGCAGGCTGAGCCAGCGTCCGCCGAGACACACGCAGGACAGCGTAAAGCGCAGCGGCTGCGAGGGCGCGGCCGGCGCGTCGGCCACCGGCGCAGCATCCTCGGGCGACGCTTTCCGGGACGGCGCAGCGTCGTTGTGCAGCAGCGCCTTGAGCGCTGCCGGGTCCGCCGACGCCTCGGGCGGAGCGTCGGCCCGGCGGTCGGCCTCGGCCTGGTGGGCATCGTCAATCAGCGCGTGCAGGCGCTCCCCGTGGGACGGGGTAGCGGGCGGCGTCGCGTCCCACTCGCAGGCCGGTGTGGGCAGCGCATTGGGCAGGCAGTAACGCGAGGCGAAGGTGGCGATTCCCATCGCCTCCAGATACTGCCGGCGCGCTACTTCAGAATTCACAACTTCATGGCTCACTTGCCGCCGCCGCGGCAGTCGGGAGAATCCGGGCGTCGGGCGTTGCGAGCCTCCCACTCGGCGGGCGTGTACAGGTGCAGCGCCAGGGCGTGCACCGGGCCGGCCAGCTCATCGGCCAGCAGCTTGTATACCTGCTGATGGCGCTTGACCGGCATAAGGCCGTCAAACTGCTCACTGACCAGCGTTACCTTGAAATGCGTCTCGGAATTCGGCGGCACGTTATGGCGATGGCTTTCGTTTTCCACGTCGCGTACCGAAGGCGCCAACGCTTCCAGCTTGTGTTCGATCTGTGTCTTGAGCGTCACGGTTCTCTCCTGGACGACATACATCACGGATAAGCGCCTATTGTACGCGCTTACCCACGACGCGACGATCCGTCCGCCGGCATTTGCCCTCGGGCCGGCGGACGGGGAAAACACAGAAACCGGCCGTAGCCGGTTTTTTTCCACATCGATGCCGTTGGGCGAAGTTCGCTCAGGGGTGAAACTGCTCCCGGCTATTCGGGGTCGTTGTCGAGCAGCAGCGCGTCGTCCACTTCGGACACTTCCAGCGCCGACTCGTCGTCGAGATCCACCGCCAGAAAGCTGTGCTCGATGCGCAGAAAGTCCTCGAACAGCGCCCAGTCAAGATTGTCCGGCCACTGGCGCTCGTCTTCTTCCCAGGCGCGCAGCTCGGTTTCAAAAATCTCCAGGTAGCGCTCGCGCACGTAGGCCTCAAGCGCTTCAGGCGTATCCATTTCGGGAATCAGATAGACGGTGCTTTCGCGCTCGACGTCGTCAAGCGTGAGGTCTTCGTCTCCCATGGCCGGCTCAAGCGCGTTGATCCAGTCGACAAACTCCTGCGTCGGGCGAACGCTCAGGGCAGAGCGGTTAAGCAGTTTCATGGGAATCTCCTCGCGCAACGATGCTTCACTGACAAAAACCTCAGGGCACGATCTGCCACGTCGAGGCGGCCCAAGTATGGGCCTTTATAACCCGGGTTGCCAACGTCCGGCCAACCGCCACTAAGCCTCCGCTTCCGGACGCATGGCCGGGAACAGCAGCACATCGCGGATCGAGGGGCTGTCGGTAAACAGCATTACCAGCCGGTCGATGCCGATGCCCTCGCCCGCCGTGGGCGGCAGGCCGTACTCCAGCGCGCGCACGTAGTCGGCGTCGTAGTACATGGCTTCGAGGTCGCCGGCGTCTTTCTCGGCGACCTGCTCCCTGAAGCGCTCGGCCTGGTCTTCGGCGTCGTTGAGCTCGGAGAAGCCGTTGGCAATCTCGCGGCCCCCGACAAAGAACTCGAAGCGATCGGTGACAAATGGATTGGCGTCGTTGCGACGCGCCAGCGGGCTGACCTCGGCCGGGTATTCGATAATAAACGTCGGCTGATCGAGCTTGTCCTCGGCGACTTCCTCGAAGATTTCGGTTTGCAGCTTGCCCAGCCCCCAGCTGTCCTTCACCGCCACGCCGAGCTTTTGCGCCAGCGCCGCGGCCGCGTCACGGGTGTCAATATCGGCGTCGGCAATGCCGTCACCGTGGGTCAGGATGGCGTCGCGCAGGGTCATGCGCACAAACGGCTTGCCGAAATCGTACTCGGCGCCCTGGTACGGCACCGTGGTGGTGCCCAGCACCTTTTCCGCGGTGGCGCGCAGCATCGCTTCGGTAAGGTCGAGCAGCTGATGGTAATCGGCGTAGGCCCAGTAGAACTCGACCATGGTGAATTCGGGGTTGTGCCGGGTGGAAAGCCCTTCGTTGCGGAAGTTGCGGTTGATCTCGAAGACCTTCTCGAAACCGCCCACCACCAGCCGCTTGAGGTACAGCTCCGGGGCCACGCGCAGGTACATGTCGATATCCAGGGCGTTGTGATGGGTCACAAACGGCCGCGCCGTGGCCCCGCCGGGAATCTGCTGGAGCATCGGCGTTTCGACTTCCATGAAGCCGCGATCCTCGAAGAAGCGCCGCATGGCGCTGATGATCGCCGCCCGGGCCTCGAACACCCGACGCGAATCGGGGTTCATGATCAGGTCCACGTAACGCTGGCGGTAGCGCGCTTCCTGATCGGTCAGGCCGTGGAACTTGTCCGGCAGCGGGCGCAGGCTCTTGGTCAGCAGCGTGGCCTCGTTCATCTTGACGTACAGATCGCCCTTGCCCGACTTGTGCACCGGTCCACTCCCGGCGACGATATCGCCGATATCCCAGCTTTTTATATCATCCAGCACGTCTTCGGGCAGGCCCTTCTTGTCCACGTACAGCTGGATCTGCCCCGCCGCGTCCTGGATGACAATGAAGGGGCCGCGCTTGCGCATGATGCGCCCGGCCACCGCCGCCTGCTGATCCAGCGCCTCGAGCTCGGCCTTGTCCCTGTCACCCAGCGACTGCTGCAGATCGGCGCTCAGGCTATCGCGGCGAAAGTCGTTGGGAAACGCGCTTTTGCCCCGGGCGTGGGCCTGGTCACGACGCTCGGCCAGCTTGGCGCGGCGCTCGGCAATCAAGTGGTTTTCGTTGTCGGAAGACGCGTCCTGGTTGGCCATTCGGGCACCCTTGCAATAATGAACCTTGAAAAATCGGACAAACCCTGACGCCCGGCCGTACATAGCGCCGGCCGGACGCGGAAAGCGCTACAGCCCCTGCTTGAGGCTGGCAATCATGAACGGATCCAGATCACCGTCCAGCACCTTTTCGCAGCTGCTCGACTGCACGCTGGTACGCAGGTCCTTGATGCGCTGGTCGTCCAGCACGTAGGAACGAATCTGGCTGCCCCAGCCGATATCGGCCTTGGAGTCTTCCGCCGCCTGCTTGGCCTCGTTGCGCTTGGCCATTTCATGCTCCCAGAGCCGGGCCCGGAGCTGCTTCATGGCAAAGTCGCGGTTGGAATGCTGACTGCGCTGGCTCTGGCAGGCCACCACGATGCCCGTGGGCTCGTGGGTAATGCGCACGGCGGAATCCGTGGTGTTGACGTGCTGACCGCCGGCGCCGCTGGAGCGGTAGGTATCGGTACGCAGATCGGACGGATTGATCTCCACCTCGAAGCTGTCGTCCACTTCGGGCGATACAAACACCGAGGTGAACGACGTATGCCGCCGGCCGCCGGAGTCGAACGGGCTCTTGCGCACCAGGCGATGAACGCCGGTTTCGGTCCGCAGCCAGCCGAAGGCGTAGTCGCCCTGAATATGGATCGTCGCCGACTTGATACCCGCGACATCGCCCGCCGACGCTTCGAGCAAATCCGCCTTGAAGCCGTGGTGTTCGGCCCAGCGCAGGTACATGCGCAGCAGCATGTTGGCCCAGTCCTGGGCTTCGGTGCCGCCGGAGCCGGACTGAATATCCAGGTAGGCGTTGTTCTCGTCCATTTCGCCGGAAAACATCCGCCGGAACTCGAGCGTTTCCAGGCGCGCCTGCATGCTGTCGAGTTCCCTGCAGACCTCATCGACCGTCGCCTGGTCGTCTTCCACCTCGGCCAGCTCCAGCAGATCTTCGCTGTCACCCAGCCCCTGCTGCAGGGTGTCGATGGTGGTAACGACGCGATCCAGCGAGGCGCGTTCCTTGCCCAGCTTTTGCGCATAGTCCGGATCGTTCCAGACGTTGGGGTCTTCCAGCTCGCGGGTTACTTCTTCCAGCCGTTCCTTGCGTTCGGCATAGTCAAAGATACCCCCTAAGAATCTCTGTCCGCTCCGACAGATCCTTGATTTGTTGATGAATCGGGTTGGTTTCCAGCATGGATGTGCCCCAATGGTTTGGCTTTGAATGTGGCCTTGGCCAAAAGCGCCATTGTAGCGAAAGCGGGCGCGCCCCGCATCCATCACGCCCGCCGCCAACATGTAAAAACCCGGCCGTAGCCGGGTTTTTGGTGCATGCGAGGTGCGGCCTGGCGTCTAGAAGCGATACGTCAGCTGGGCACCGAAACCGTGGGCCTCGTTGTCGTAGTCAGCTGAATACGTGGCTCCCCCGACCGGTTTACCACCCGTCTGCGAGCTGGCCAGGTGATCGTGGCGCTCGTGCTCGATTTCCGTTGAATGCTCGGTCAGGTAGGAATACGCCAGATCGATGGTCAGATCTTCCATGGGTGTCCAGCCCGCGCCCAGCGAGAAGATCCGCCGGTCGTCGGACGGAATCCGCACGCTGCGGTGTTCGTCGTTGCTCGGTGTTTCATCCAGGCTCACGCCGGCGCGAAGCGTCCACTGCGGATTCAGCTGGTATTCGCCGCCCACGGCAAACGCCCAGGAGTTGCTGTAATTCTGGGTTTCGTTGGTAATTTCATCAAACTTGTCGCCAGTCACGCGGATTTTCTCGAACTGACTCCAGCGTACCCAGGACGCACCGAACATCAGCTTGAGATTTTCCGTCATCTGCTGGGTCAGCGAGAAATTGACGGTTTCCGGCGTCGTCACATCCAGATAAGCATTATCGGACCGAACCGTATTACCCAGCGGGTCTACCGCCGAAAAGTCGCCCTCCAGGTTATAATCGACCTTGGAACGGTACGCCAGCCCCAGCGACGTTTCCGGCACCGGCCGGTACATGACGCCAATATTATAACCCCAGGCCTCGTCGTCACCGTCAACGCGCGCATCAACGTCCTTGGCCGCGTTATACCCAGGCTCGCTGGGAATCTGGCGATGCAGCTTGCCCTTGACCTTGTTATAGGTAACCCCGGCGCCCACCGACCACTGATCGTTAAAGCGGTAGGACACCGTCGGCTGGGCGGTTTTGACCTCGACTTTCGTGTAGTTGCCGAAATAGCGCCCCTGAAAGCTGTCTTCGTAGTCGGTTTCGGCACCGAACGGAGCGTAAACGCCGAAGCCGAAGGCGAGCTTGTCGGTAACCGGATGGGCATAGAAGGCAAAGGGCACCAGAGTCCCCGGCACCATATCGCCGTCATTGCTACCGGGCGAACTGCCGGCCGGCACCTGGGTGCCGCTCGGCGGCTTGTTTTGAGCGATACCGGAGTCGATATACCGCGTGCCCTGTGCATTGGTGATATCGGTTTTGGCTTTCACGTAGGTGGCGCCGGCAGAAAACTGCGCGCGTTCAAGAAACGACATCCCCGCCGGGTTGCCGTACACGATGGTGGCATCCTCGACGTTGGAGCTACGCCCGGCGTGGCCGTAGCCCTGGCCGCTGACACTTTGTTCGTTAAGTTGAAAACCGCCGGCCTGCGCCTGACCGGCGGCCAGGGTGGCCGCTGCCACGGCGGCGGTTAAAGAGAGCCTCTTGAGGCGGGTATTGGCATTATTGTTCATGGTCATCCCCTTTTCCCGATTTTTCTCGTATGGGCCTTCGGCTGCCTGACGCACCGTGCCCGATTGACGTTGAATAGCAGCCCGGCAATATAAGGGCTTATATTAGCAATCGTCGGCCAGGCGCCAATTTCATACGCACGTTTAGCCTGTTGCCTTTTTCTCGCACACGGCCCGGATGTTCAATAGCAAACGATCGTTTTATGAGCTTTTTTTATCATACTTTGGTTGAATATTTGTTTGCCGGCTCAGCGAACCGGCTGATGCACGGCGTTGACCCATGTGTAACACAAGGGTTTTATGCTGGCCCTAAAGGGTCACAAGCAACAAGCTCAGGGCCAATAAAACGCCGCACCGGTACAAGACCAAGGCATGAGCAAGAAGAAATAATGAGCAAGGAGTACACAGGGAATAAAAGGCATAAAAGACATAAAAGGCATAAAGGGCCTATAAGGCACAGGAAAAAGGAGCCGTCCATGAAAGTCAGCGAGATTGCCCGGCAAGCCGAGGTTACCGCTGAAACCGTACGCCATTACGTACGAGAGGGGCTGCTGACGCCCGAGCGCGACCCGGATAACGACTACCAGGTATTCCACGCCCGGGACCTTGAGCGGCTGAAATTCATTCAGCGAGCGCGCCAGCTGGGCTTCAGCGTGTCCGACATCCGCGACATTCTCAGCCAGGCCGACCGGGGCGACTCTCCCTGCCCGCTGGTACGCGACATGCTCGCCGCCCGCCTGCCGCAAATCCGCGCGCGGATTGCCGATCTCGAAGCCCTGGCCGCGCGGATGGAACAGGCCATGGACAGCTGGCAGGCCATGCCCGACGGCACCCCCGACGGCCACAGCGTATGCCGTTTGATCGAAAGCTTTCCCGAGGAGGCAAAATGACTCAGCAAACCCTCACCCGCACCGTGCCCGGCATGAACTGCCAGGGCTGCGTCAAACGCATGCGCGAGGCGATCCAGGCGCTGGACGCCAACGCCGAGGTGATCGGCACCCCCGACGAGAAGCGTCTGGACGTCAGCGTTGACCCCGACAGCACCGCCCTCGACGACGACGCGCTCGACCAAGCGCTGACCGACGCCGGCTTCCCCCCCGGCGAGCCGGAAAACGAGTCGAAAAGCCAACCGGAAAGCGACGACGCGTCCCGGACATCCGGCGATAGCGTCGACGCCACACCCACCGCCGCACCTGCCGCCGATGCAACGGCGGACGCGACCACAACCCGACTGGCGGTAAGCGGCATGACCTGCGCCGGCTGCGTGAACAGCGTGCAGAAAGCGCTGCAAGGCACTGCGGGCGTCACCTCGGCGATGGTCAACTTTGGCACCCATACCGCCGAAGTCACGGGCAACGCCAGCGAAGACGCGCTTGTCAGCGCGGTGCAGGGCGTGGGCTACGACGCCAAACCCATCGTCGACGTGCGCGAGGCTGAAGAGACCCGCGCAGCGCAGGAGGCCCGCGACTACAAAAAGCGCCTCCAGGGCAGCGTGGCCGCGCTGGTACTCGCTGTTCCGCTGATGGCCAGCATGTTTTTTTTCCACCCCGAGCCCGTGGGCGCGGGCAGACTTTACTGGCTGGTGATCGGCGCGCTGACGCTGGCCGTGATGGCCTTTCCCGGCCGGCACTTTTTTACCGGCGCGTGGAAAAACGCCCGGCGCCACCAGGCCAACATGGACACCCTGATCGCCATGGGCACCGGCACCGCCTGGCTGTATTCCATGGCCGTGGTGTTCTTTGGCCCCTGGCTGCCCGAGGCCGCTCGGGGCATCTACTTTGAAGCCTCGGCGATGGTCATCGGGCTGATTCTGCTCGGCAATGCCATGGAGCTTAAAGCCCGCGGGCGCACCAGCGACGCACTCAAGCGCCTGTTGGATCTGCAAGCCCGCACCGCTCGGGTAATCCGCGACGGCGAGGAGCAGGAAATCGATATTGACGCCGTACGCGAAGACGACCGGGTCCGCGTGCGCCCGGGCGAGCGTCTGGCGGTGGACGGCGAAGTGACCGAGGGCGAGAGCTACATCGACGAATCCATGCTCACCGGCGAGCCGGACCCCATCAACAAAACCTTGGGCGATGACGTCAGCGCCGGCACGGTGAACGGGAAAGGCGGGCTGGTGTACCGCGCCACCCGAGTGGGCAACGATACCCGCCTGGGGCAGATTACCCGCCAGGTCGCCAGCGCTCAGGGCTCGCGCCCGCCGATTGGCGATCTCGCCGACAAGGTCTCCAGCGTTTTCGTCCCCTCGGTAATGATCATCGCCGTCATCACCGCCCTGGCGTGGTTCAACTTTGGCGTTGAGGCGCGGGTGATTCACATGCTGGTAGCCGCCACCTCGGTATTGATTATCGCCTGCCCCTGCGCGCTGGGCCTGGCCACGCCGATTTCCACCATGATCGGCGTGGGCAAGGCGGCCGAGCACGGCGTGCTGGTGAGAAACGGCGAGGCGCTGCAGACCGCGAGCAAGCTTACCGCGCTGGTGGTCGACAAGACCGGCACCCTGACCGAAGGCAACCCCCGGGTTACCGAGGCGGAAGTGCTCGCCGACAATGAACAGCATGTACTGGGGCTGGTAGCGGCGCTGGAACGCGGCTCCGAGCATCCGCTGGCCACTGCGTTAACGGCCTACTGCGAGGAGGAAAAAGGCGCGAAGGCAGCCGCCATCCGCGACTTTGACAGCGTCACCGGCGGCGGCGTGAAGGCGCAAAGCGACGCCGGCGAGCTGCTGCTGGGCAACGCCGCGCTGCTGGAAGACGCCGGTATCGACCTCGCCGCCGGCAGCGACAGCGCCCAGGCGCTGGAGGACAAGGCCCGCACCATCGTCTATCTGGCGATTGGCGGCGAGCTCGCCGCGCTGTTCGGCGTCAGCGACCCGGTGCGCATTGATGCCAAAAGCGCCATTGCCCGCCTCCAGAAAGACGGCCTGCACCTGATCATGCTCACCGGCGACAACCGCCACACCGCCCGCGCCGTGGGCGATGCGGTGGGAATTGATGACTTCCGCGCCGGGCTCAAGCCCGAGGACAAGCACGCCGAAATCGAGCGGTTGCAGAAGGAAGGTCACACCGTCGGCATGGTCGGCGACGGCATCAACGACGCCCCGGCGCTGGCCCGCGCCAACGTGGGCTTTGCCATCGGCCAGGGCACCGACGTGGCGATCGAAAGCGCGGGCATGACGCTGATGCGCGGCTCGCTGCACGGCGTCGCTACCGCGATCGAACTCAGCCAGGCGACACTCACCAACATCAAGCAGAACCTGGCCGGGGCCTTTGGCTACAACGCGCTGTGCATTCCCATCGCCGCCGGGGTCTTCTACCCGCTCACCGGCGCGCTGCTCTCGCCGATGATTGCCGGGGCAGCGATGTCGCTGTCGTCGATCACCGTGGTAAGCAACGCCAACCGCCTGCGGCTGTTTGCTCCTCGCGGCACGGCCGACGGGAGCACCGACACACAAGCTCATACACAGCCAAAGGAGGAAGCAGCATGAGCGTACTCGTCAACCTGGCAGGGCTGGGGCTGATCGGTTTTATCGTCTACTGGTTCTGGCTGAGCGAGCCGGGTAGCGGTTAACGCCCCCAGTTCCCAGCCCCCAGCCCTCTACCTATACCAGCTGCCGGGTAATACGCCGTACCTTCACCAGTGCGACCACGCACAGCAGCGCGGCGAGCCCGGCAAACCCCGTACCGGTGGCTTCCAGCCCCAGCCAGTGGGTTGCAAGGCCAATGCCGACAACCGGAATGGACAGCGCGACGTAGGCCACGACAAAAAACGCCGAGGTCACGCTGCCGCGCTGATCCGCCGGCGAGGCCGCTGCGATGGCGCCCATGCCGGCACGGAAGCCAAGCCCCTGCCCCGTACCCGCGAGCAGGGCCCCGCAGCCGAATACCGCCATCAGGTGGGTAAAAATCCCCGTGCCGATCAGCGCCACCCCGGCCAGCAGTGTGAGACAGCCCAGCGGCAACCGCCAGGCCGGCGGGACGCGCCCCTGCAGCGACTGCCCCGCTGTCGAGGCAAAAAACACCAGACATACCACCAGGCCGATTACCGCGAGATTTTGCTCGCCCAGCACTGTCTGCATGAACGCCGGCGCCATGGAGCTGAAAAAGCCCAGCACGGCAAAACCGGCAAACCCCACCAGCGCGGCGGGCACAAACACTCGACGAACCTCCGGCGGGATGTGCAAACGCTGGACGCGCAGATCAAGCTTCGCTGCCCGATTCACGGTTTCCGGCGCGCGCCAGACCAGCGCCATCCCCACGCCCAGCAGTATGAAATGCAGCGCGTACGGCAGCGTCAGCGGCGTCGGCAGCCAGGTCGCCAGCACGCCGGCCACCAGCGGACCCAGCCCCAGCCCGCCCATGTTAACCGCCGTTGCAGCCAGGGTCGCCCGGGGCTTCCAGGCGTTCGGGGCGAGCTCGATCACCGCGACGGTGGCCGTGCCGGTAAAGATCCCCGCCGAAGCGCCCGAGATCATCCGCCCCAGCAGCAGCCAGCCGAGGCTGTCGCCAAGCCAGAAGACGACATCGCTGACGGCGGCGATCAGCATTCCGGCGAGCAGCAGCGGGCGGCGCCCGAGCTGGTCGGACCAGCGCCCGGCGACCACCAGCGCGCCGATCACGCCGATGGCGTAGACGGCGAAGATCAGCGTGATTACCAGCTGGGAAAAGCCGTACTCGGCCTGATAAATCGGGTACAGCGGCGTGGGCAGCGTGGTACCCAGCATGACCACCAGAAAGGCAAACGCCGGCCCGAGAAAGACCAGCGGCGACGGAGCTTGCGAGGACGACAATGCGGACATAAGCCGCTCCCTGGGTGAAAGTTGGTCACTCACGCTCTGTTTCGTCCTCCAGCACGACGGCTTCACGCCCGGGCAAAATACCGCTCAGAACCAGTGCCACCAGAGAGCCTGTGGTAATGCCGGATGCCAGCGCTACCCTGGCAAACTCCGGCAGATGGTTGAGCAGTTCCGGGCGCACGGTTACCGCCATGCCGGAGCCGATGCTGACCGCGATAATCAGCATGTTGCGCTTATTGAACTCAATCCGTGACAACATGCTGATGCCAGCCGAGATAATCATGGCAAACATCACCAGGCCAGCACCCCCCAGCACCGGCAGCGGAATAGCCACCACCAAAGCCCCCAGTACCGGGAACAGGCCCGCCAGAATCAGCATGCCGCCTGTAATGGCCACAACATGGCGGCTGGCCACGCCGGAAATCGCCACGATGCCGACGTTCTGCGAGAAGGAGGAAAATGGCGTCGTAGAAAAAACAGACGCCAGAGCGGAACCCAGACCGTCGCACAAAATGCCGCTGGACAGCTTCTTGCCCGTTAGTTTGCGGTGGGTAGCGTCGGACAACGCCATAAAGTCGCCGGTGGATTCCATAATGGTCACCAGATAAGCAACGCTCATGCCAATAATGCCGCTAACGGGAAATTTCAGGCCAAAGTGCAGCGGGCTGGGCAAGGCCACCGCCGAGGCTTCCTTGACCGGACTAAAATCCACCAGCCCAAACGCCATGCACACCACAAAGCCCACGACGATACCTATTACCACCGCCGCCGCTGCCAGAATGCCGCGCCCCCACTGTGACAAGGCAATCACCAGCGCCAACACAAAGAGTCCAACCATCAGATTAGCGGGTTTGGCATATCCCTCGTCCCCCACTTGGCCGCCGGCCAGCCAGTCGACCGCCACCGGGATCAGCGAAAGGCCAATGAGGGTAACCACCGTGCCCGTCACAACCGGCGGAAACAGTTTGCGGATAAAAGGCATGAAAAAACTACCCGCAATCATCACCAGCGACGCCACCAGGGCCGAGCCCAGAATACCCGCTACACCATGCTCAAACCCGATGGCAATGGATACACCCACGAAGGTAAAGCTGGTGCCCATCACGCACGGCAACCGAATGCCTACCGGCCCTGCCCCCTTGCACTGCAGAATCGTGACAACCCCCGATACCAGCATCGCCGCATTCACCAGAACTACCATATCCTCGGTAGGCAGCTCCAAAACGCCGCCAACCACCAAAGGCACGGCAATAATAGCGCCCAGAGCAGCAAGCAAATGCTGAGCGGCCAGCAACATGGAGATGGGCAGGGGTGGCTTATCTTCTACTTTATACAACAGCTCCATCACTGACTCCTTGAACGCCGGAACGCCCGGCATTGTCGTGTTTAGTGGTCAGGCATTCTGGGCCACGGCCTTTTGAGCCTTCCAGTACCTCGCGTGGGCCACATTGGGCTAAGAGGTAGCCACCGCATCAGGATCACGTCACGGCCGGTATAAAACACCACGTCATACCGGCTCGGCGTGTTCCACCATCAGCTGCAGGCTTTCGCGGCCGCGAAAACGGTTGCGGTTGAGCTTGTAGGCGCAGTGCAGCGTATCGCCCATGCCGAACGCCGGCAGCTCGCCGGGGGTGAGCGCGCGGAACCAGATGGCCTTGAGCGTCACCGGCCCCGACGACAGCTCCATCATCAGGTGAGTGCCGTCGCCGCCCACCGGCCGCAGCGACTCGACGATAAACTCGCCCTCAAACAGCGGCGGGTCGAACTCGCGGCCGTAGGGGCCCAGGGCTTCCAGCTCGTCAAGGGTGGCCAGCTCGAGCTGGCCGGGGTCGAGCTCGCCGTCGGTCCAGAGGCGGGGATACAGCGGCGTATCGCCGAGCTGTTCGCCCACCGCGCGCAAAAACGCCGCCTTGAATTCGGTCAGGCGATCTTCGGGCAGGCCGATACCCGCCGCGCCGCTGTGGCCGCCAAAACGCGGCAGCGCCTCGGGGGCCAGCTCAAAGGTACGCTGGAGCGCGTCGCGCAGGTGCAGGCCGTCGACGGAACGCCCGGAACCGGTGAGCATGCCCGGCGCGGCGGCGCGGGTAAGCACCAGCGCCGGACGGCCGAAGGCCCGTACCAGCCGCGAGCCGACGATGCCCTGCACGCCGGGGTGGCCGTCTTCGACAAACACCACCAGCGCCTTGTCGTCGGCGGCCAGCGCCGGAGCCGCCAGCGTGCGCGCGGTGGACGCCATCTCGGTTTCGATGGCTTTGCGCGACTGGTTGTCGTCTTCAAGAATGCCCAGCTGTCGGGCCGCCACGGCGTCGCTTTCGGCGAGCATGAAATGCAGCGCGGCGTAGGGGTCGTCCAGCCGCGAGCGGGCGTTGATACGCGGCCCCATCTGAAACGCCAGGGTTTCGGCATCAAACGGCACGCTGTCCGGCCCCAGGCGCTCGGCCATGGCGCGAAAGCAGGGCGCGTCCATGCGGTTGATGAGCTTGAGCCCTTGAGTCACCACCGCGCGATTGGCCGGGCTGGCCCCGAGCGACACACAGTCGGCCACGGTGCCCAGCGCCACGTACGACAGCCAGGGCGAAAGCTTGGGCGTCGCTTCAGGCACCGCGCCCCATTCGATCAGAACGCCGCGCGCCAGCGACATAACCAGCCAGGCGACCATGCAGCCGGCGATGGTGGCGTCGGGGTAGTCGCAGTCGCCCCGCGTGGGGTTCACGCAGGCATAGGCCGAGGCCGGCGGGCCTTCTTCGGGCAGCGCGTGGTGGTCGCTGACGACGACATCGATGCCCTCGGCGGCCAGGCGCTCAATGCGCGGCTCATCACTGCTGCCGCAGTCGGCGGTGATCACCAGCGACGGCCGTGGCGTGAGCTTCAGGGTACGCTCCACCAGCGGCAGGCTGATGCCGTAGCCGTCATGGATGCGGTGGCCGATCAGGCTGTGCAGCTGCCCTTCCGGCACGCCGAACAACTCCACCAGGGTACGCCGGATCACGACGTGGGAGGTGATGCCATCGACGTCATAGTCGGTAAGAATGCCGATATGCTCGCCGTCGACCACCGCCTGGGCGATGCGCTCGGCGGAGCGGCGGCCGTCGGCGAGCTTTCCCGGGTGCGCCAGATAGCGCAGCCCCGGGGTCACCAGCGGCGCCAGCGGCTCGGAGTAGCCCGGCAGGCGCGAGGCCAGCAGCCGCGCCTGGAGTTCGCTGAGCCCTTCGCGTCTGGCCCGATCGTAAACGGCTGAATCCTGCGGGCGCGGTTCCAGACGCGGCCGAGTCATGCCGTCGGGCAGCTCTTCGAGTACGCTCATCCGCGACGCTGTTCCGCCACGAAGCGCTGCACGGCGTCGAGCTCGGCGGGCAGCACGCTGTAGCGCTCCTCGCGCTCGAGCAGATCGCTCATGTGCGGCGGCAGCGCCACACCGTCAAAGCCCGCCTGAATTACCGCATCGGCAAACTTGGCCGGGTGCGCGGTAGCCAGGGTAATCACCGGCGTCGCGGCATCCGCCCGAGCGCGCTCGGCGGCGCGGTAGCCGGTGGCGGTATGCGGGTCAAGCACCTCGCCGGTGCGCCGGTGGGCCTCGCGGATCACGTCCAGAATGGTGGCGTCGTCCACGCTGTAGCTTGAGAACTTCTCGCGCAGCTTGTTGAGCGGCACCTCGGCCAGCGCGGCGGGCTCGTGCCGGAAGCGCTCCAGCAGCTCGGCCACCGCCTTGCCGTCGCGGCCGTAGGCGTCGAACAGCAGCCGCTCGAAGTTGGACGACACGACGATATCCATCGACGGCGCCAGCGTTGCGGCCAGCTCCTTTTTGGAAAAGTCGTTGTCGGCCAGCGTGCGGTGAAGAATGTCGTTGGCGTTGGTGGCGACGATGAACTGCTTCACCGGCAGCCCCATCTTGTTGGCCATGTAGCCGGCAAAGACGTTGCCGAAGTTGGCCGAGGGCACGCAGAAGCTCACCTCGCGGTGCGGCGCCCCCAGCGCCACGCCGGCAGCGACGTAGTAGACCATCTGCGCCATGATGCGCGCCCAGTTGATCGAGTTGACCGCTACCAGCCGGGTGCCGTTGAGAAACGCCTGATCGGCAAAGCTCGCCTTGACCATCGCCTGGGCGTCGTCGAAGTTGCCCTCGATGGCGACGTTGAAGACGTTATCCGCCAGCACCGAGGTCATCTGACGGCGCTGCACCTCGGACACCCGCTCGTGCGGGTGGAGGATGAAGATGTCCAGGTTATCGCAGTGGCGGCAGCCCTCGATCGCCGCCGAGCCGGTGTCGCCCGAGGTCGCGCCCATGATCACCGCGCGCTCGCCGCGCTTTTTGAGAAAGTGATCGAGAATGCGCCCCAGCAACTGTAGCGCCACGTCCTTGAACGCCAGCGTCGGCCCGTGGAACTGCTCGAGCAGAAAGTGGTTGGCGTCCAGCTGTTTAAGCGGCACCACCGCATCGTGACTGAAGGTCGAGTAGGCATCGACTACCAGCTCGTAAAAGGTGGTGTCGTCGATTTCGCCGCCGACAAACGGGCGCATCACCCGGAAGGCGATATCGGCGTAGGACAGCCCGGCCATGTCGGCCAGCGCCTCGCGGGTAAACGACGGCAGCGTTTCAGGGACGTAAAGGCCGCCGTCGCTGGCCATGCCGGTCAGCACGACTTCTTCAAAGGAAAGCGCCGGGGCCTGGCCCCGGGTGCTGATATAGCGCATGGCGTTACTCTCCTTCGTCGAGACTCTCGACCCGGATGCGCGTGACCGAACCGGCGATATCGGCCATGGATTCGATCTCGCGGATGGCGTCGTTCATCTGACGCTCCTTGGTGCGGTGGGTCATCAGGATAATCGGCACCAGCTCGCCCTCGGTGATGTCCTGCTGAATCAGCGCCTCGATGGAAATGCCATAATCCGACAGCGTTGTGGTAACCCGTGCCAGCACGCCGGGGCGGTCCACCGCCAGCAGGCGCAAATAGTACGCCGTGGTGATATCTTCCATAGGCATGATTGCGGGCGCGTTCATGTCCTCGCTCACGCCGCTGAACGCCAAGTAGGGCACGCGGTACGGATGCTCGGTATTGATGTCCCGGGCGACGTCGAGGATATCCGAAATAATCGCCGACGCCGTGGGTTCGGCACCTGCCCCCGGCCCGTAATACAGCGTAGGGCCCACGGCATCGCCCATCACGGCGATGGCGTTTTTCACCCCGTTGACGTTGGCCAGCAGGCGACCCTTGGGCACCAGCGTGGGGTGGACGCGCAGCTCCAGGCCGCTCTCGGTGCGCTTGGAAATGCCCAGGTGCTTGATCATGTAACCCAGGTTGTCGGCCTGCTCCACGTCCTCGGCGGTAATCCGGCCGATGCCTTCGGTGTAGGCCTTGTCGAACTGCAGCGGCACGCCGTAGGCGATGGACGCCATGATCGTGAGCTTGTGCGCGGCGTCGATACCTTCCACGTCAAAGGTCGGGTCGGCTTCGGCAAAGCCCAGCGCCTGAGCTTCGGCCAGAACGTCGTCAAAGGCGCGGCCTTCGTCGCGCATGTGAGTCAGGATGTAGTTGCCGGTGCCGTTGATGATGCCCGCCACCCACTCGATGCGGTTGGCGCCGAGGCCTTCGCGCAGCGCCTTGATCACCGGAATGCCACCGGCCACCGCCGCTTCAAAGGCCACGATGACGCCCTTCTCGTGGGCGGCCTGGAAAATCTCGTTGCCGTGCACCGCAATCAGCGCCTTGTTGGCGGTCACTACGTGCTTGCCGTTGTCGATCGCAGCCAATACCAGTTTGCGGGCAGTCTCGTAGCCGCCGATCAGCTCAACGATGACATCCACATCGGGATTTTCCGCCACTTCGAAAACGTCGCCGGTGGCCTTGATACCGGTGATGTCGCAATCCGGATGGATGCTGCGATGCCCGACCTGCTCCACCACAACCGGGCGCCCGGCGCGGCGGGCAATATCCTCGGCGTTGCGCGTGAGTACGTTGAAGGTGCCGCCACCGACGGTGCCCAGTCCACAAATGCCTACTCTCACCGGCTTCACAATACCTCTCCTTGTGGTAATGCGCCTGGTGGCCAGGCGCCGTTAGCGTTATATAAAACCATGTTTGGCCATACTGGCCGACGGGATGCGCTCAGGCGTCAGCCGTTCAGGCCGAGCATCGCCGCCAGCCGTTCGGGCGGTACAAAGCCCGGTACCATCCTGCCGTTGGGCAGGATAATCGCCGGCGTGCCTTCAACGCCCAGCTCCAGGCCCAGCTGATGCTGCTCGGCCACGGGGTTATCGCAGTCGGCAGCGCCCGACAAAGTCTCGTCGTCAAACGCCGCGCTCATCGCCTCGCCGGGATTGTCGCTACACCAGGCCTGCTGCATGACCCGAGCCGCCGGGCTTTGCATGCCCCCGCGAGGAAAGGCCATGTAGCGCACCGCGATACCGCGGTCATTGAGCTCGGGCAGGCTCTCGTGCAGCCGCGTGCAATAGGGG
Organism: Vreelandella jeotgali Hwa; assembly: GCF_000334215.1. Taxonomy (GTDB): domain Bacteria; phylum Pseudomonadota; class Gammaproteobacteria; order Pseudomonadales; family Halomonadaceae; genus Vreelandella; species Vreelandella jeotgali. The sequence continues at coordinate 296,525 of NZ_AMQY01000023.1, forward strand.
CAGCTGGTATCGGTAAAGACCGTCACGGTCGCTTCGGGCTCGTCCATCCCGCGATAGATGATCTGTTCGCTTTCCGGCACGTCGGCCAGGGCATCGGCGCGCTCGCGGTTGTTGGCCTGTTCGGACAGGTTGACCAGGTCATCGCCCTGGTTGCGATACAGATCGCCCACGATGAAGTGGCTACCATCGGCGTTGGCATAAAACGACTCGCCGCCTTTGAGCTGTACATGGTACATGCCGTCCAGCGGCGTTTCGCTGACGCTTTCCACCGGCACCTGCCGGCCGTTGATTTCCAGGGCGTCGGTAAGCGCCTCGGGGGCTGACTGCGCCTCGGCCAGAGAAGGCAGCAGGGCGCCGGCCAGCGCCATGGCGGACAGAATCGCAAGGCCTCGAATACGTGTGTATCCCATAGCGTGTCGTTCAACCTCGTGGATGGTGGTCGGCGTGCAGCTGCTCCAGGCGTGCCTGGGCAACGTGCGTGTATATCTGCGTCGTGGACAGGTCGCTGTGTCCCAGCAGCAGCTGTACGACACGCAAATTGGCCCCGTGATTCAATAGATGCGTGGCAAAGGCATGGCGCAGGGTGTGCGGCGACAGCGGCGTGGCAATGCCCGCGCGCAGCGCGTGCGCCTTGATGCGATGCCAGAACGTCTGGCGCGTCATGGCCTTGTCGCTTCGACCGGGAAACAGCGCCGGGCGCGTGACATCGTCCATCAGCGCCGGACGCGCGCTGTCGATATAGCGCGCTAGCCACCAGGCGGCTTCATCGCCCAGCGGTACCAGGCGGTCCTTGTCGCCCTTGCCGCGCACCCGCACCACGCCCTGGCGCAGGTTGAGCGCATCAACGCTCAAGCCTACAAGCTCGGAGACACGCAGGCCACAGGCATAAAGCAATTCCAGCATGGTGCGGTCGCGCAGGCCCAGTGCGGTAGCGGTATCCGGCGCGATCAGCAGCTGTTCGACTTCGTCTTCGTCGAGCACCTCGGGCAATGCCGGGCGCACCGGCGGCAGACGAATGCCCGCCAGCGGGTCGCTGTTGACATGGCCATACAGACGCGCCCAGCGATAAAAACTGCGCAGACTCGACAGCAGCCGAGCGTTGCTGCGCAGCTGATACCCTTGCGCGCGGCGCGCCTCGAACCAGCCGGTCAGAACGTCCGGCGGCGGCGACGCCAGCGTATCGGCGGTAGCCGCCAGCGTATCACGCCAGGCCTCCAGGTCGCGCCGGTAAGCCGCGAGCGTATGTTCACTGGCACCGCGCTCAAGCCACTGGGCGTCGAGAAAGGCATCAATCAGGTCCATGGGCGCCGGCCTTGGGGTTCAGTGCCGCGCGGTGACGGCATGTCGGACAAACAAAACCCCGCCCCGCTGAGCGGTGACGGGGTTCGACAGCGGATCGGCAAGGCTGCCATGCGGGCAGCCTGCCGGCCGGTAGGCTGTCTTAGTTCAGCTTTTCCTTGATGCGTGCGGACTTGCCGCTGCGCTCGCGGAGGTAGTACAGCTTGGCCTGACGAACGTCACCGCGACGCTTGACGTGGATGGAATCCACCAGCGGGCTGTAGGTCTGGAAGGTACGCTCAACGCCAACGCCGTGGGACGTTTTACGCACGGTGAAAGCGGAGTTCAGACCGCGGTTGCGCTTGCCGATGACCACTCCTTCAAAGGCCTGCAAACGCTCGCGGTTACCTTCCTTGACCTTGACATCCACGGAGATGGTGTCGCCCGGGGCAAAAGCCGGGATTTCCTTCTCCATCTGCTCGGCTTCAAGCGCCTGGATCACCTTGTTCTTGCTCATCGTTCTGCTCCTGATATGTCGTGGTGGTTTGCCGCTTGCGTCAATGGGTGGGCAAACCGTGATCCCGGCGCTCAAAGCGAGTGCGCGGGAGTCGCTGTGGGTGACACAGGTGCGCGGCTCTGGCCGTCGCCCTGCACCGCCGCGCTGCCCGTCCGGCTTACGCCTCACGCCGAGGTGAGCGTTACCTGACCTGCCGGGCGGGCAGCCCGTGTTCGCCGATGAATTCATCCAGCAGCTGTCGCCGCTCCCTGTCCAACGCCTGTTCATCCACAAGCTCGGGACGCCGAAGCCAGGTACGACCCAGCGACTGTTTCAGGCGCCAGCGCCTGATGGCCGCATGGTTGCCGCTCAACAGCACCTCGGGCACGGATACGCCGTCAATCACTTCCGGGCGCGTATAGTGCGGGCAATCCAGCAGGCCTGCGTTGAATGAATCCTCGGTGGCGGAGTCCTGATGCCCGAGCACCCCGGGAATCAGCCTTGCCGCCGCGTCAATCAGCACCATCGCCGGCAGCTCGCCGCCGCTCAGCACATAGTCGCCGATCGACCACTCTTCATCGATATCATGCTCGACCACGCGCTCGTCGATACCTTCGTAGCGCCCGGCCACGACCACCAGCGGCCCCTGCTCCACCAGCGTTCTGACGCCCTGCTGGTCGAGCGTGCGGCCCTGGGGCGACAGATAAATCACCCGCGGCGCCTGGCCCGTGGCCGCTTCTGCCCGGTGGCGGGCATCGGCAATCGCGCCGCGCAGGGTATCCACCTTCATCAGCATGCCCGGCCCGCCGCCGTAGGGGCGGTCGTCCACGCTGCGGTGGCGATCGGTGGCGTACTCGCGCGGGTTCCAGTACTCCAGGGTCAGCCGGCCCTTTTCCACCGCGCGGCCGGTGACACCGTGCTCGGTGAGCGCCCCGAACATCTCGGGAAACAGCGATACCACGCCAACCCAGAGATTGTCCTCTGCCTGCGTTGCCGACACGGCTAAAAGTCCGGATCCCAGTCGACGCGCATCCAGCCGGCCTCCGGGTCCACCTCAACGATCACGTCGTCGGGCAGGTACGGCAACAGCCGCTCGCGCCGGTCGATGGACTCGCGGTCGCCGCGCACGATCATGACATCGTTGGCGCCGGTCTCGAACAGGCCCGTGACCCGTCCCAACCGGTCGCCGGCACGGGTGAAGACCGCCAGGCCCTCAAGCTCGTGCCAGTAGTACTCGTCGTCGGCCAGCTCGGGCAGTTCGGCCTTGGGCATGACGATTTCCGCCTGCACCAGCGCCTCGGCGGCATTGCGGTCGGCCACGCCGTCAAGCGATACCACCAGCGCCTTGCCCTGCCGACGCCCCTGAATGACCGGGTAGCGCGTCAGGCGTTGGCCCTGGCGCAACCACCATTCAGAGTAGTCAAAAATGCTGTCCACGGGGCTGGTATAGGCGTACACCTTGAGCCAGCCGTGAATACCGTGGGGGCTGGTCAGCTTGCCCAGCACGACACAGTCTTCCGTCGCGGCGTACTCGGCGCCGGAAGACGACGTATTGCGTACGGGATCGGACATCAGCGCACCTCGGCCGACAGCATGGCAGCGGGCTTACGCCTGCTTGCCGGCTTCCTTGACCAGCTCGGCAACGCGGTTGGAGAGCTGCGCGCCCTGACCCTGCCAGTGGGCGATGCGATCGAGATCGATACGCAGACGCTCCTGCTGACCGCGGGCGACCGGGTTGAAAAAGCCCACGCGCTCGATAAAGCGGCCGTCACGCGGCTTGCGCGAATCGGTCACGGACAGGTGATAAAAGGGACGCTTCTTGGCGCCGCTGCGTGCCAGACGAATAGTAACCATACGATAAACATCCTTCGGTTGCGGTTACGAGAGCGCCACCCTGCGGGGCTATCCCCCACACCGGAAAAAACCGGACGCTCTGTAAAAAATCAAATTCTCGGAATGAAGCGGGCTGCTTCAACCTTCAGGGGCGACGCCAAGGACGCAACGCCCACGCATGAAGGGGCCGCATTCTACGCAAATGCGCCGCTTTTGGAAAGCCTGACGCAAGAAAAGCCAAGGAGTTCTCAATCACCCGGGGAGCCGTCAACAGGTCGGCGAGGGGCGCTATCAATCCCTCCCTGGACGCTATCTACGCCATCCCTGGCGTAGAACCCCTCTTCGACCTGTCCTCGGCTCCCCGGCATAGCCAGCGGCAATACCCTTTCACGAAAAGCCCGTTCACGAAAAGCCCGGTGCCGGCTAGCGCCGCGGCAAACCACCCGGGCCGCCCATGCCACCGGGGCCACCAGGGCCACCCATACCGCCAGGGCCGCCCATGCCGCCGGGCATCTGTCCGCCCATGCCGCGCATCATTTTCTGCATGCCGCCTTTCTTGCCGGCCTTTTTCATCATTTTCTGCATCTGCTTGTGCTGCTTGAGCAGACGGTTGAGATCGGGCACCTGAAGCCCGGCGCCGGCAACAATCCGGCGCTTGCGCGAGCCGTTGATGATCTCGGGCTTGTGGCGCTCCCCGGGCGTCATGGAGTCGATCAGCGTTTCCAGCTTGCCCAGCTCCTTTTCCGGCCCAGGCCCCTGCGCCATTTCGGCCATCTGGCCCATGCCCGGCATTTTGCTCATCAGGCCGCCCATGCCGCCCATCTTCTTGAGCTGCTGGAGCTGTTCGCGGAAATCTTCCAGATCAAAGCCGTTGCCCTTTTTGACCTTTTTGGCCAGCTTGTCGGCCTTGTCCTTGTCGACGGTGCGCTCGGCTTCCTCGATCAGCGAGAGCATGTCGCCCATGCCCAGAATCCGCGAGGCCACGCGATCCGGGTGGAACGGCTCCAGAGCATCGACCTTCTCGCCCATGCCCATGAACTTGATCGGCTTGCCGGTGACATGGCGCACCGACAGCGCCGCACCGCCCCGGGCGTCGCCGTCGGCCTTGGTCAGAATAACGCCGGACAGCGGCAACGCCTCATGGAAGGCCCTGGCGGTATTCACCGCGTCCTGGCCGGTCATGGCGTCGACCACAAACAGGGTCTCATCCGGGGTCACCGCCTGATGCAGCGCCTGGATTTCGTCCATCATCGCTTCATCGATGGCCAGCCGGCCGGCCGTGTCGATGAGGACCACGTCGTGGAACTGGATTTTGGCGTGGTGCATCGCCGCTTTGACGATATCCACCGGCTTCTGGCTCGAATCCGAGGGGAAGAAGTCGACCTCGACTTCCTTTGCCAGGGTTTCCAGCTGATCAATCGCCGCCGGGCGGTAGATGTCGGCAGAGACTACCAGCACCTTGCGGTTCTCGCGCTCGCGCAGATAGCGCGCAAGCTTGGCCACCGAGGTGGTTTTACCCGCGCCCTGGAGTCCGGCCATCAGTACCCCGGCCGGCGAGCCCTTGAGCGTCAGGCCTTCGTTGGCCTCGCCCATGATGGTTTCCAGCTCCTGCTGGACGATCTTGACGAACTGCTGGCCCGGCGAGAGGCTGCTGGAGACCTCCTGCCCTACGGCGCGCTCGCGCACGCGATCGACAAAGGCCTTGACCACCGGCAGAGCCACATCGGCCTCCAGCAACGCACGGCGCACCTCGCGCAGGGTATCCTTGATGTTATCGTCGGTCAGGCGCGCCTGACCCTTGACGGTTTTCAGCGTCTGCGACAGACGCTCGCTGAGATTCTGAAACATGGGGCTAACGCTCTGATAAAATTATGACGATGATTATACGCGCTGGTGCCGCTAGTCTCCATCCGCAGGGCAATCGCACGTAAATAACGCTTCTCATTTACTTGAGGCTAAATAGCGAAATTGATCGATAGCTGACCAATTTAAATAACCTCTAGCTATCGGTTATTTCTATTCTATTCCGAAGTTTGATTGATAGTGCGGAGTAAGGCGATCAAACGCTGACCTAATTGAGAACCGTTCTAGTTATGCGATAGCCCTATCTCCATCCGTCACCGCTGTGCGAGACCGCGAGGATTCGTTATAGTAGCGGCTTGGAGAGTAATGGCCCGGTCAGCCCATACCGGCATCGCACGGCCGGCGTGCCGGCGGCGACCGTGATTATTTCCACGACACCATTTTTTACGAGACTAGTGCCACAAGTTTTACGAGACCAGTGTCACAAGACCCGTCTCACAACACTGCGCCACCGGGCGCACGGATTGCATCATGCAGGCGCTGCCTTTCGCCACGATAGCTCTTGTTCTCTATCTTGCCGCTGCCATCTGGCAGGGCATGACGCTGCTGCGCCGCGTACCACCCCGCCGGGGTATCGTGCGTGTGATGGGCGCTCTGGCGCTACTGCTTCACATCCCGGTGATCGTCGAGCTGCTTGAACGCACGCCGGGCTTTTTGCCCGGCTTTACCACCAGCGTGGCGCTGTTCATGGCGGTGGCCGCCAACCTGGTGCTGGTGGCCAGCCTGTTCAAGCCGGTGCTCAACGCGGGGATCGCGCTGTTTCCGCTGGCCGGAATAGCACTGTTAATCGCCACCGGGCTCCCCAGCCACGGCATCGAAGGCGGCATTACCCCGGGCATTCTGTTGCACATCGTTACCTCCACGCTGGCCTTTGCCCTGCTCGCCATTGCCGCCGTTCAGGCCGTGCTGGTGGGGCTGCAGAACCAGGCGCTGCGCCACCATCACATCCGCGGCATCGTCCAGTCGCTGCCGCCGCTGACCACCATGGAGCGGCTGCTGTTCGAGCTGATCTGGGCGGGCATGGTGCTGTTGACCATTTCGATGGTCAGCGGCGCCATCTTCATCGACAACCTCTTCGCCCAGCACCTGGCGCACAAAACCGTGCTCTCACTGGTGGCCTGGGGCGTGCTGGCGGCGCTGCTGATCGGCCGCCACCGCTTTGGCTGGCGCGGCATGCGCGCGGTCAAATGGACGTTGTCCGGCTGCGGCCTGCTTCTGCTGGCCTACTTCGGCAGCAAGTTCGTGCTGGAAATTCTGCTCACCCCCTGATCCGGCCGCGCCCACCTCTCCGATGGATCAACGCTGCTTGACACGCCATGCCGGGCTTTTGAAAATCAGGCGCCGAAACGCGCTTGCGACCAAAAAGGAATTTCACCTTGAGCGACGACTTTCCCGCGGGGTTATTGTTCAGTCTGCTGGTTTTGCTGATCGTGCTGTCGGCGTTTTTCTCCAGTTCCGAAACCGGCATGATGTCGATCAATCGCTATCGCCTGAATCACCATGCCGGCGCCGGCGACAGCCGCGCACAGCGCGTGGTGCGCCTGCTCTCGCGGCCCGACCGCCTGATCGGCATGATCCTGATCGGCAACAACTTCATCAACAACCTCGCGGCGTCGATCGCCACCATCATCGCCATTCACTTTTTCGGCGAAGTCTCGGGGCCGGCCATTGCCACGGCGCTATTGACCATTGCCATCCTGATTTTTTCCGAGGTAACGCCCAAGACCTACGCCGCTATCAAGCCCGAGCGCATCGCCTATCCGGCGTCGTATATTCTCGAACCGCTGCTCAAGCTGCTCTACCCGCTGGTGTGGCTGGTCAACATGATCTCCAACGGCCTTTTGCGGCTGGCCGGGGTCAAACGCGTCGACGGCGGCGCCGAAAACCTGACCCGCGACGAGCTGCGCACCGTGGTTCACGAAGCCGGCACGCTGATTCCCGACCGCCACCAGGCCATGTTGCTGTCGATCCTGGATCTGGAAAATGTCACCGTCAACGACATCATGGTGCCCCGCCACGAGGTGGTCGGCATCGACCTGGACCACAGCCTCGAAGAGATTCTGACCCGTATCCGCACCAGCCAGCATACGCGGCTGCCGGTCTTCAAGGGCGATATCAACAACATCATCGGCATGCTGCACCTGCGCAACGCCGCGCGCTTTCTGTCCCGCGGCGAGGTCACCAAGGCCGCCATTGTGCAGGAAGCACGGGAACCCTACTTCATCCCCGAATCCACTCCGCTGCATACCCAGATGCTGAATTTCCAGCAGCAAAAGCGCCGCATCGGCATCGTGGTGGACGAATACGGCGACGTGGAAGGCCTGGCGACCCTGGAAGACATACTCGAGGAAATCGTCGGCGAGTTCACCACCGACGTGTCGGAGTCCCGGGTTATCTACCCGCAGGACGACGGCAGCCACATTATTGAAGGCACCGCGCACATCCGCGAGATCAACAAGGCGCTGGGCTGGCAGCTACCCACCAACGGGCCCAAGACGCTGAACGGGCTGATTCTGGAACACCTGGAGGCCTTTCCTCGCGGGCCGGCGAGTCTGGAAATCGGCAACGTGCGGCTGGAAATCCTCGATATCCGCGACAACCTGGTAACCTCGGCGCGCTGCTGGAAGCCCGCACGGCGCCAGGCCCGGGTATCGCACTAGCCACCGCCGGGCCAGCGCGTTAGCGGTCGCCTGCCCGCCGGCGATCTTCGACGCTTTCCCCCGCGGCCGCTCTGAGAACCCGCACCCGGGCTTCAAGATAATGGCGCAGCGCCTGGTGCTCGACGCTGCCGGGTGCCGCCGGCTCGCCGAAGTGCAGGCTGACCCGAGCGCGAAAGCGGCGCGGCCGCGTCGCCAGCGCCGGGCCGCCCCGGTGCGATGTCCATGAGCCCCAGAGCCCGGCCAGCCCGGCCGGGACTACCGGCACCCGGTTGCGCGCCAGAATCGCCTCCAGCCCGCGGCGGAACCGGTGCATTTCGCCGTCGGGGGTCAGGCGGCCTTCGGGAAACACCATGACCACCTCGCCGTTGGCCAGCGCGGTGCTGATGTCGTCGAGCGCGCGCCGCAGCGAGCCGGGGTCACGCCGTTCGGACTCGATGGGAATCGCTCCGACCAGGCAAAACAGCCACTTGAGCCAGGGCGAATCGTAAATCGGCTGGTCCATCACGAAGCGCAGCGGACGCGGGCAGGCGCCACCCAGCACCAGCGCATCCATATAGCTGACGTGATTGCACACCACCAGCGCTGCCCCCTCGCGGGGCACATGCTCGCGGCCGCGCACCCTGAGCCGATAGCACAGGCGCACCAGCGCCAGAAACACATAGCGAATGCAGCGGCGCACAACCAGGCGCGGCTTGCGGGGGCGATCCCTCACTCGGCCGGCCCCCGTGCGCGCAGCCCGGCCAGTACCGTGGTCAACAGCTGGTCGATCAGCCTGTCCATCTGCAGCTGCTCTCCCTGCCAATAGCCCAGCCGCTCGTTCAGCCCCAGCTGCACCAGGCCGTGAACGCTACCCCAGAGCATACGGCCCATCTCGCGCGCTTCCAGCTCGCCCAGCGCCGGCTGATAGCGGCGCAGGCAGGTCTCGACCTCGACAAACAGCGCTTCGATCAGGCCGCTCTGGCGCTGATTCAGCTCGCCGCCCTCGGCCAGCGGGTAGTCAAACAGCAGCTGCCAGCGGTAGCAATCCTGCTCGGCAAACTGCCAGTAGGCGTGGGCCAGCGAGCGCAGCCAGGGCTCCGGCGCGTCGGTCTGGAGATTGCTGATGGCGTCCTGCAAGCGCGCGAGGGTTTCGACGTTGACGTACTGGAGCAGGTAGTGAAAACTCCCGTACAGCTTGAGCAGCGTGCTCGGCGCGCAGCCGATCTCCCGGGCAATGGCGCGCAACGACAGGCCGTGTATCGGCTGCGTGGCCAGCCAGCGGTCGCAGGCCGCCATGACCTGCGCGTGAAGGGCGTCGGGCGCATGCTGTTTCGGGCGGGCCATGGCAATCTCTTTCGGTTGGCGTCGGCGGCATCACAAGCGCAGAAAAGCGCGTCACGCCCGGCAGGGCGCACGGCACTTTAACGCAGGCGGTCGAGCGCTTAGGATACCCCACATCAAACAGCGTTTTCGACCCGTTCCGCGTGCTTTTGCGCCACCGCCAGCCGGAACGGCGCCATCCGAACCCGCCGGAAGCGCCCCGGGCCCGCGCGGGCTTTATCCGCCAACCTCCGCAATCCCTCTGGGAGCCACCACCGAGACGCACATGACCGGACGCCTGTACATCGCGCCCATTGAGCTGCCCCGACTGCTGCCCGGCCTGCAAAACGGCCAGTGCCTGGTCACCTCGCCCAACCTGGCGCCGCGCCAGCCGGTCGCCGCCGTGCGCCGGGTGCAGGGCGAACACCGCCTCGACCCGCTGTTCTGGGGGCTTACGCCGCCCTGGCTGGAAGTGCTGGACCACGCGCCCCATTGCGCCCGGGCGGAGTCGCTGTCATCCCGGGCCATGTTCCGCGAGGCCTTTCACGAACGGCGCTGCCTGATCCCGGTCAGCGGTTTTTACGCCTGGAAACCCCGGCCGCGCGGCAAGCAGCCCTATCTGATCACCCGGGTCAACCGCGCGCCCATGCTGCTCGCCGGGCTCTGGTGCCGCTATTACACCACGCTGACCGCGTTCAACGACTCCACCGCGCTGATTACCGTCCCCGCCACTCCCTGGCTGGCGCCGCTAAGCGACCGCCTGCCGGCGGTTATCGCCCCGGAGCACGCCGAGCAGTGGCTGCATCCGGACACGCCGCTCGACGTGGTGGAACAACAGTTGACGCCGGCCCCGCCGGAACTTTTGGGCACTTTTCCGGTATCTCGAGAGGTCAACAATCCCGCCAACCAGTCGCCGGCCTGCGCTCATCCCGTCGGCCCCATGCTCACCCGGCAACCCTGATACGACTGCCCTGACCCCCACAGGAGACACCATGCTGTCACGCTTTGCTTCGCTTTCACCGCTGCTCTCGACGGGCGGCCGATGCGCCCGCACGCCGCTGGCCATCGGCGCTGCGCTGGCGCTGGGTAGCGCCGGGCTCAACGCCCACGCCGCCGCTGACGACCCGGTCGCCGACACCCAGGCGCCGGTAAAAAGCCCCTTTGACAGCCGGGACTATCGCGTCCTCACGCTGCAAAATGGCCTCACTGCGCTGCTGGTCAGCGATCCCGAGGCCGACAAGGCCGCCGCGTCGATGAACGTCGGCGTGGGCAGCAGCCAGGACCCCGACGATCTTCTGGGGCTGGCTCACCTGCTGGAACACATGCTGTTTCTGGGCACCGAGCCATATCCCGAGCCGGATGCCTACCAGGGCTATATTGCCCGCCACGCCGGCTCGCATAATGCCTTCACCGCCGACCGCGATACCAACTACTTTTTCGACGTCGAGCCCTCGGCGCTGCCCGGTGCGCTGGACCGCTTCAGCGCCTTTTTCCTTTCGCCGCTGTTCAACGCCGACAAGCTGGAAAGCGAACGCAACGTCGTGGATTCCGAATACCAGGCGCGCCGCCGCAACGAAAGCCGGCGGGAAAACGACGTCCTCAACCAGGTGCTCAACGCCGACCATCCCGGCACGCGCTTTGCCGTGGGCAACGTCGACACCCTGGCCGACCGGCCGGAAGACGAGCCCTCGCTGCGCGAGCGGGTCATCGATTTTTACCGCGACCACTACGACGCCAACGTCATGCACCTGGCCGTGGTCGCGCCGCAGCCGCTGGACGAGCTGGAGCAGCTGATCACCAGGCGCTTTGCCGAGCTGCCCGACCGCGACCTGAAGCGCGCGACCATCGAAACGCCGCTGGTCGCCGACGACACCCTGCCCGCCTACCTGGAGCGCCAGACGCTCAAGGACGGCCGCCAGGTGCGCTTTCAGTTCCCGGTGCCCGACCCGCAGGATGAATACGCCAGCAAACCGACCCAGCTGCTGGCGCATTTACTCGGCGATGAAGGCGAAGGCAGCGTACTGGCGGTGCTGCGCGACGCCGGCCTGGCCGATGGCCTGTCCGCCGGCATCAACCGCAGCGACGGCGAGCACGCGCTGTTCAACGTCAACATCAGCCTGACCCCCGACGGCGCGCAACGCCTCGACGACATCCAGGCGACCCTGTTTGCCGCCGTGGACAATATCGCCGCCGACGGCCTTGAAGAATGGCGCTACGACGAACAGGCCGCGCTGGAGCAGCAGGATTTCCGCTTTCAGCAGCACGGCGCGCCCCAGCATGAAGCGACTCGGCTGGCCATGCGCCTGTCGCATTTCCCGGTCAAAGACGTCCAGTACGCGCCCTACCGCATGGACGACTTTGACGCCGACCGCACCCGTACCTATCTCAATGCGCTGTCAGCGGACAACATGATCCGCGTATATTCCGGCCCCGACGTCGACAGCAACCGGGTTTCGCCGTGGTTTGATACCCAATGGCAAACCACCTCGCCATCCACCGGCGGCACCGCGCTGCCGGGGCTGGCGCTGCCCGACCGCAACCCCTTCATCGCCCAGGACCTCAGCCTGCAGGACGGCCAGGACGACAGGCCCACCGCCATCGTGGAAGGTGACCACCTCACGGCCTGGCACATGGCCGTGGAGCGCTTTGATACGCCTCGGGTGGAATGGCGTGTCAGCCTGCAGCACCCCGGCGTGCGCCGCTCGGCCGAGGAAGCCGTGCTCGACCGCCTGCTCGCCGGCTGGCTCAACGACAGCCTGAACGAAACGCTCTACCCGGCCCGGCTGGCCGGCCAGTCGTTCAACGCCTACGCCCACGCCCGGGGCATGACGCTGGCCTTTTCCGGCTGGCGCGACGGCCAGGCACCGCTGATCGCCAACGTGATCGGCCAGCTGCAACAGGCCGATATTGCCCGGGGAAGCCTTGAGCGCGTACAGGACCGGCTGGAACGCCAGTGGCGCAACGCCCCTGACGCCAAACTTTCAAGCCAGGCGCGGTCCACGCTGAGCCAGGCGCTGCTGACGCCGCAATGGTCCAGCGAAGAGCTGCTGGCCGCCAGCCAACGACTCGAACGCCATGACCTGGAAGACTTCCGCCGGCGCTTTCTCGACGGGCTTTACGTCGATGTCATGGCGGTGGGCAACCTCACCGCCGACCAGGCCCGCGAGCAGACCAACGCCATCCGCAACGCCCTGCTGCCGCGCCTCACCCGCGCCGACATCCCGCCGCTCACGCCGCTGGCGGTGAGCGCGGATAACAGCGTACTGCGCCCCGACAGCAACCGCGACGAATCGCTGGTGCTGCGCTACCTTCAGGGCAATCGCAACACCCCGCGCCAGCAGGCGGCCGCCAGCGTGCTGGCCCAGTGGCTACAGACGCCGTTTTATCAGCAGCTGCGCACCCGGGAACAGCTGGGCTATATCGTCAACGCCGGCTACTACCCGCTGCTGGACACCCCGGGGCTGGCGCTGCTCGTCCAGTCGCCCGGCAGCGATAGCGCCACGGTCGCCGAACGCATGGAAGCCTTTATGCAGAAGGCCGGCGAACGCCTCGACGCCCTGGACGACGCCGACCTGGCTCCCTACCGCCAGGCCGTAAACAGCCGGCTGACCGAGCGCGCCACCGGCCTCGGGGCGCTGACCCGGCGCTACTGGCAGGCCACGGCGCTGGAAAAACCCGGCGAGCGTGTGCGTTTTGACCGCCGCCAGCGCCGCACCGACGAAGCCCTCGACGTCAGCGTTGACGACCTGCAACAGCTCTGGAACACGCTGCGAGAACGTCGCCTGGATATTCGTTTCGACCCCGACGATACTCCCAGCGACGTAAGCGACTACCGCGAAGGGCTCAAAGCGTTTAACCGCGACGACTGACGGCGCCCGCCTTCCGGCAGCAAAAAGGCCTGAGCCCTGTGCAGTACAGGACTCAGGCCTTGGGTGCCAGCTAAATGAACCGTCCAACTTTATGGGGTCAGTTCAAAGGTAGCGGCCTTTTTTATCGCCAAACCGGAATGTAGAAGCGGACTTCAGTCCACGATGACAGTGTTTCGATGCCCTGGCAGGCCTTTATCCCTCAAACGCCTGGGCGGGCAGCATGGCTTCCACGTACATCACCAGCTCTTCGAGTATCTGCCGGGAACGGTCGTCCAGCGTCTGCTGGTTGTAGTGCTCGATCTCCCGGGCGAAGTCCTTGAGGGTAAAGCCGGACAGCGCCGGGTTGTTCAGGCGCTCCCAGCGAAACGCTTCCCACTGCGCCAGCTCGTCGCCTTCGAGGGTTTCCGGGTAGCTGCGCGCGCGATAGCGAAACAGCATCTCTTCCAGGCGGGGGTCCTGAAAGGCAAAGCGCTGGCCAACCAGATCCCAGGCCGGCGTCTGGCGCACGCGCTCCATCTGCTGACGGTCGGCGGGGGAGAAAAAGCCGCCGGAATACAGCATCAGGTCCGGGTCGGCGACCTCTTCGGGGTAGGGCGCGGCAAACACCTCGGCTACCCTGGCCGCCACGTCCGGCGCCTCATGCAGCGCTTTCCAGTGGCGTCGACAGGCGGCCATGTTCATCCCCAGGCGCGCGACAATATCGCCGTACTCGCCCTTGTGCGGGCCGTCCACGTCCTTGAGAAAGCCCGCGGGAAACACCACCGGGCAGCGGTTGATCTGAATAACCTTGAGCGGGATGCGGGTTTCGCCTTCGCTGAGGTCGGCCTGGCTGACAAACACCCGTTCGCGTATCTGCTCCGCCGTCATCGCCAGCATGTCACCGGGGTCCACGCTCAGGTCGTAGACGATCACGCCGTTGGCATTGGTGGGATGTTCGGCCAGCGGCATCACCAGCGCGCTACAGGCACGGCTGGCCGGGTAGCGACGGGACACATGCAGCAGCGGTTTGGCGCCGGGCAGGTCCAGCTGACGCGCCACGGCGCGCTTGCCGCGCAGCGCCAGCAGGTAGTCGAACAGCCCGGCGTTCTGCTCGCGCAGCAGCCGGGCCAGGGCAATGGTGGCTCGCACGTCGGCCATCGCATCGTGAGCGCCGGCGTGGTCGATACCGTTGGCCGCGGTCAGGTCTTCCAGCTTGAAGCTGGGCGCTCCGTCATCGCGCAACGGCCACTCGATGCCGTCGGGGCGCAGCGCATAAAACGCCCGCACCACGTCGATGAGATCCCAGCGCGAATTGCCGTTCTGCCACTCTCGGGCATAGGGGTCGATCAGGTTACGATAAAACAGCTGCCGGGAAATCTCGTCGTCAAACCGCAGGCTGTTGTAACCCGCCACGCAGGTGCCCGGCTCGCTCATGTGGCGCAGCACCTCGGTGGCAAATTCGGCTTCGGGCAGGCCGTGGCGCTGCGCCTTTTGCGGGGTAATGCCGGTAATCAGGCAGGCCACCGGATGCGGCAGGTCGTCATCGGCCGGGCGGGCGTACAGCTCCACCGGCTCGCCGATTTCATTGAGCTCGGCATCGGTGCGTATGGCGGCAAACTGCGCCGGGCGGTCCCGACGCGTATCGGCACCGAAAGTCTCGTAATCGTGCCAGAGAAAGCTGGCCGGCGCGGTATTGGATGTCGCCATGAAAAGTCGCCTCTCCCTGTTCAAACTTCAATCTGTCAAATGAGGGTCAACCTCCAACCCGGGGTCCAGCTCAAACCGAGGGGCAAGCGCAGAGCCGGCCCCCGGGCAGGCTCATTCCCTGGGCAGGGTTACGTTCAATTCCAGCACCGAGCAGCTATCTTCGCTGTCCATGGAAATCTGCACGGCATCGTCGTCAACGTCGACATAGCGCCGAATCACTTCCACCAGCTCGCGCTCCAGTTTGGGCATATATTCCGGCTGGCCCTGCTGGCT
Source organism: Vreelandella jeotgali Hwa (assembly GCF_000334215.1). Taxonomy (GTDB): domain Bacteria; phylum Pseudomonadota; class Gammaproteobacteria; order Pseudomonadales; family Halomonadaceae; genus Vreelandella; species Vreelandella jeotgali. Next base: position 311,782 of record NZ_AMQY01000023.1, read on the forward strand.
GCGCTGGTGCGCCACGATAATCTGCAGACGCTCTTTTGCCACCGGCGCCGATTGTTTACGCTCGCGTTTCAGGAAATCCAGCAGCTTCACCGGTGACCTCCTCCAAACATACGGCTCAACAGGCCCTTTTTCCGGGCTTCGTGAAAGCGCAGCGGCACATCCTCGCCGATCAGCCGCGATATGGCGTCGGCGTAGGCCAGGCCAGCATCGCTTTCGGCATCATGGGTGACCGGCACGCCCTGGTTGGAGGCGCGCAACACCGCTTCGGACTCGGGAATCAGCCCGAGCAGGTCAATTGCCAGAATCTCGCGGATATCGTCCAGCGTCAGCATATCCCCGCTATCCACCCGGTCGGGGTTATAGCGAGTAATCAGCAAGTGCTCCCTGACCGGTTCATCCGCCTGCTCGGCGCGCCGGGTCTTGGCCGACAGCAGCCCCAGGATACGGTCGGAGTCGCGCACCGAAGAAATCTCGGGATTGGTCACCACCACAGCTTCGTCAGCATGGTACATGGCCAATTGCGCGCCGCTTTCAATCCCCGCCGGCGAGTCGCAGATCACGTAGTCAAAATCTTCCTTGAGCTGCGCCAGCACCTCGGCCACGCCTTCCGGCGTCAGCGCTTCCTTGTCGCGGGTCTGCGAAGCGGGCAGGATAAAGAGATTATCCACTCGCTTGTCGCGGATCAGCGCCTGATTCAGTCCGGCCTCGCCCTGGATGACGTTGACCAGGTCATACACCACGCGGCGCTCGCACCCCATCACCAGATCCAGGTTGCGCAGCCCCACATCAAAATCCAGCACCACGGTTTTCTTGCCGCGCAGTGCCAGACCGGTCGACATGGCCGCTGCGCTGGTGGTCTTGCCGACCCCGCCCTTGCCTGACGTTACTACAATGATTTTAGCCAAAGTTTATATCCTTTAACGATGCAATGACCTCGACGGTATGGCCGTTGTTGATAGCGCTGTTATGTCGTTGGGTGCTTCTTTGGTTAAGCGCGGCGCTCAGCCCAGCGGCTTGATCTCAAGCTGCTGGCGATGAAAGTGGACCTCCACCGACGCATGCAGCAGCTGCGGGTCAATATCTTCCAGACGCTTGTAGTTGCCGGCCACGGAGAGCAGCTCGGCTTTCAGCTCGCGGCAGAAAATGCCCGCGTCCGGATTGCCGTGAATCCCCGCCAGCGCGCGCCCGCGCAGTGCGCCATAAACATGGATATTGCCCGCCGCCAACACCTCGGCTCCGGCGTTTACCGCACCGACGACCACCAGATCCCCTTCCGCCGCGCTGACCTGTTGACCGGAGCGCACGGTGCCACGATACAGCCGAGTCGCTCCCTCGGCGGGGGCCGCCTCTTGCTGTGCCGGCGGCTCGGTGTCGTCTTCCGGCGGCTCGGTGGCCTGGTCAACGCTCGCCAGCGAACGCACGCGCTGGGTCTCAAGGGGCGCAAACCAGCCCAGCCCCAGCGCCCAGGCCGACTGACGAACCGGATCGGCGCCGCCGCGCACGGCCACCGGCAGCAGTTTGTGATCCCGGCAGACCGCGCAGATACGCTCCAGCGCCAGATGCGGCTCGTCGAGCTTTTCCACGCTCAACACAACCGGCGTATGCTGGAAAAACGCCGGCGAATGGGTACGCTTGTTCCCCAGCTGCAGGCGAATGCGCTCGGGATCGCCCGTCTCCAGCTCCATGATGGTCATGGGCAGCATACCGCCTTTAAAAGTAAACGCCTCGTCGGCACTATCCCTATGAAGACTCATGGCCGAAACTCCGTAGCTGGGTGGATAAAAGACAGGCAGCCTGCCCGTGGCGCGGTACACATTGCCGGCTGGGGCCTGCACACTGGCTGACTGTTCTACACGACGGCGCGCTGCCATGATACACAGGACCCTGAGACTCAGGATAATAACGCCACCGGACAACGCTCACCATAAACGCCGACCATGCCAGGGGCAAAGCTAAGCGAGAGCGTCGGTGTCTGCAACCGCCGCCCCGGATTCGCTGATTTTTTTCACGTTTTGTCTTATTTCGCAGGATACATCATGCAAGGACTGTTTCGCCGCCTGTTTGCCCCTCGCTGGCAGCACCCGCGCGCCGACATACGCCGCCAGGCACTCGACCAGCTGGACCCCGAGCGGGCCGACCAGCGCCGAGCACTGGAAGCCCTCGGCGACGACCGCCAGGCCGATATCCGGCTCGCCGCGCTGTGCCGCCTTGAGGATCTTGATGCCCTGCTGCGTGCTTTTCTCCAACAGCGCGACACGCTTTCGGACCGGCACGATACCCCGACCGCTACCCGGGACTCTGCTGATACCCACACCTCAACGAATACCGACATCCAGGCCTGGCGCGACACCCTGGCCCGGCGGCTCAGCGGCCGCGACGGCCAGCACGATCTGGCCACACGCCAGGCCCGGGTTGGCGAGCTCGACGACACCCCGCTGCTCATCCGCGTGGCGCTGGAAGGCGACAACCTCGATTTACGCCTCACCGCGCTACAGCGCCTGAGCGCGGAAGGCGACCTCATCCATCAGGCCTGCCACAACCGCATCGCCGCGGTTCGCCGGGTAGCGGCGGAGCGCGTCACCAGCGAAGCGGGGCTCAAGCGGCTGCAGAAGGAATCGCGCCGCGACCGCCATGTCACGCGGCTCGCCCGGGAGCAGCTGAATCGCCTCAAGGCCGACGCCCAATGGGCCAACGAGCAGCAACAGCGCCGCACCGAGCTGCTGGAACGGCTGGAGCAGCACGCCCGCGCCGTCTGGGACCCCGCGTACGACGCCCGGCTGCGCCACATCAAACACCAGTGGGAAGCGCTATCACAGCGCCCCGATGCCGACCAGGAAGCGCGCTACCAGCAAGCGCTCCAGCACTGCGACAAAACCCTTCATGACCACGCCGCCGACGAGCACGCCCGGGAGCAACAGGCCCGGCGCCAGCGCGACGCCGACCAGGAGCGCGAAACGCTGCTGAATGCGCTGGAAACCGCGCTGGACGACCTTGGCCAGAGCCCCGCGCCCAACGCCCAGACATTCGACAGCCTGCGCGCCCAACGCCAGCTGGCCGGGCAACGCTGGCAAGCGCTTTCCGATACCTACCCGCCCAGCGACGCGATAAACGCCCGCTACGCCAGCGCGATTCAGCGCTACGAACGCGACAGCGCCGCCTGGCTACGCTACCTGGACGCCTATCCCGAACTGGAAACCGCGCTGGACAACGACGATACCGCCGCCCTCGATCGCCTCGACCGCGCCTGTCAGTGGCCCGACGACCTGCCGCGCCCGGCGCTGCTGGCACAGGCCCGCTCGCGCCTCGACGCCCGGCAACGTCAGGACGCCAGCGATGCCGCCAATGCGGACGACAGCCGCGCCACGCTCGAACAGGCGCTCGACCGCCTGGAAAAACAGCTCGGCAACGGCGCCTTTACCGAGGCCAACCGGCTGCACCAATGGCTCAAACCGCGGATTGACGCCCTCCCCCGGGGCAACGGCAATGCCCTCGGCTCCCGTCTGAAGCACCTTGGCGCCCGGCTGGCCGAACTCCGCGACTGGCGTGGCTTTGTCGCCGGCCCCAAACGCGAACAACTCTGCGACGGCATCGAAGCTCTGGCCGACAACACCGACCTGGCCGACGCCGCGCTGGACCGCCGCCATCGCCAGCTGATCAAGGAATGGAAAGCCCTGGGCAACGCCGCCGCTACCCGGATACTATCGCACCGCTTTCGCACCGCCTCCGAGCGCATTCACGAGCGGCTCGCCCCCTGGCGCGAACGTCTCGACCAGCAGCGCGACGCCAACCTCGCCGCCCGGCAAGCGCTGTGCGACCAGTTGGAAATGCTACTGGAGCAGCCCGCCGACAACGCCGACCCCGACGCCCTGCGCCAGATCCGCGACCGCTCGCGCCAACAGTGGCGCGATGCCTCCCCGGTGCCGCGCCGCCAGGCAGATGCCACCGGCCGCCGCTTCACGCACCTGCGCCACCGCCTGCAAGCGCTGATTGACCGCCGCGCCCGGGATATCGCCGCGCACAAGCGCAACCTGGTCGAACAGGCCGACGTCCTGGCCGCCAACACCCGGGAGCCGCTTGACGACCGCATAGCTCAGGCCAAGGCGCTCCAGCGGCAATGGCGCGAACTCGGCCGAGCCCCCAAAGGCGACGAACAAACGCTGTGGCACGCCTTCCGCAGCGCCTGCGACCGCCTGTTTGCCGAGCGCGACGCCTATCGCCACGAACGCGCCGAGCACCAGCAGCAACGCCTGATCCAAATGCAGACCCTCATCGACCGTCTCGACGCCTGGCAACCCGACAGCGCCGCCGACGTCGATACCCTGGACGCCTGGCAGCAGGAGGCCGCCGCGCTGGAACCGCTGCCCCGCGGCCGGCGCAGCGACGGTATGCGCAAACGCCTGGACGGCATCGTGCGCCAACGGCGCGAACGCCTCGCCCAGTTGGAAACCGACGCCGTCATCACCCGCTGGCAGCAAAGCATCCCGCTGCTCAACGCCCACCTGGACGCCGATCAGCAAGCGCTGGAAGGCGGCCCGGCCCAGGATGTCGCGGCCCGGCAAACGCCGGACACCCCGCTGACCTCACGCCTCAACGAGGCCCATCAGCGGCGCAACGCCAGCCGCCAGGCCGCGGCCAACCTCGACGCCGACAGCCGCGAACAGCAGCGTCAGCGCCTTGACCGGCTGCGCGTCCACCTTTCGCTGCTGGCCACCGGCCAGGTGCACCAGGACGACGAACCGCTGCGCCTCGCCATCCAGGTCGAACGCCTCAACCACGGCATCCACGCGGCGCCGCACCCCGCCGACGAGCTGAGCGCCCTGCTTGCCGACCTGCTCGCCCTCGGGCCCATGCCCCGCGACCTCTGGGACGCCAGCGTCAACGACCTCGACGGCCTGGTGCACCGGCTCGCCAGCGACCCTGCTCCCGCCACCGATACAGCAGACAATAGTTGACAGCTGAAAAATAACCGGTATAGTACGCTTCTGTTGATGCGGGGTGGAGCAGTCTGGTAGCTCGTCGGGCTCATAACCCGAAGGTCATCGGTTCAAATCCGGTCCCCGCTACCACGATTTTGAGAGGCAGATCAGTAACTTACTGGTCTGCCTTTTTTGTTGCCTATCCCCTCGATTCTCTCTGTGCCCAAATTGTGCCCGTGCTGTGCCCAAAGGTTATTTTTACTCGGGTGGACCCAATCAGTTGCCGGTCGATTTCGATCAGATCCGGTGGCATTACGCCGGCATACATGACCTCAAAAACTTGGCTGAAGGCATCCGGAATCCGGCAGGTGGTGGGTTTTCTCGGAATACAGCCCGGCAGAGCCACTCAGTCAGAATACCGCGTGTGCGACAAGTGCGATAACCGGCAAGGTGACCAGCGTACGCAGCAAAAAGATGACAAAGAGCTCAATCACGTTGACCGGCAGCTTGCTGCCCAGCAGCAAGGCGCCCACTTCCGACATATAGATCAGCTGGGTGACGGAGAGCGAAGCAATCACAAACCGGGTCATCTCGTTGTCGATGGAGCTTGCCAGAATCGCCGGAATAAACATATCGGCAAAGCCGACCACGATGGTTTGCGAGGCAGCGGTGGCTTCGGGAATGTGCAGCCACTCAAGCAGCGGCACAAACGGCACACCCAGCCAGCTGAACAGCGGCGTTGTTTCAGCGATAATCAGCGCCAGGGTGCCAAACGCCATCACCACAGGCAGTACGCCCAATACCATGTCCAGCGCATTACGAATGCCGGTAAGCCCCACTTGTTTCAGGCTTTCGACCTTTCCCGCCCGCGCCAGGGCAAGCGCATAGCCGTGGCTTAATCGCGAGTATCCTGCCGGCGTGACTTCGTTATCAGTCGGGCGAGACTCGCCGTTGATAAAGACGTCCTTTTTCCAGCTGAGCGGCGGCAAGCGCGGCACGACGATGGCGGCAACAATACCCGCCAGACACACGGCAAAATAGAAAGGTAAAAACAGGTGTTCCAACCTGACCTGCGCCAATACCACCAGGCTGAAAGTGATCGACACCGCCGAGAACGTAGTGCCGATAACCGCCGCTTCGCGCTGGGTATAATGGCGTCCTTCATACTGTTTGCTGGTGAGCAGAATGCCTACGCTGCCATCCCCCAGCCAGGAGGCAATGCAGTCGATGGCTGAGCGCCCGGGCAGACCAAACACCGGCCGCATAATACGAGTCAGCAAGGTTCCCACCAGCTCGAGCAGGCCAAAATCGAGCAAAAGCGGCAGCAGCAAGCCGGCAAACACAAACACGGCAAACAATACCGGCAAAAGGTCGTTGAGTACCAGGCCGCCGGTATCATCACCATACAAGATATCGGGCCCTATTCGCGCGTAAACCAGCACGACAAATACCGCGCCCACCAGTCGGCTGATCAGCCACACCGGGCTGGTATTGAACAGAGCGTTTGGAAAGGGACGCTTTACTACCGACTTCGGCTTGAACACCGTGGCGAATAAAGACAACACCGCCGACACGACGATCAATGCCGTGACAATACTTGGCAGCGCGCCTGCCAACACCGCCTGAAGAATTTTTGCCAGCACCGCTATCATGATAGTGAGGTCGCCATCGTAGTTGACCGGCGTCATGAACAGGAAAATACCCAGCAGTGAGGGCAGGAAAAACATCAGTACGTTACGCTTGCCGGGCTTCTGCTGTTCGGCCGGTGTCTCTTTCATGGTTACTCCCTCAAACAGGCTCGGCCCACCAGCCCGGGCAAATATCAAGCATGTTGGTTTATTCAAATCATGCACGATGACGCATAAAAAAGGCACTGGGCATCGAGCCACAATGCCGAATAATATGCTGTAAAATCATTATTTTATATCAAATATTATTTTCCATAAAGGGAAAGCGAGAGTTTGGCCGCAGAAACTGTAGTCCGTCCGCTCATGATACTTGCAGGGCACGCTCTGCCTTGCGGTGCCGCAGAGGCGAGGTGCCGAAACAGCGTTTGTAATCACGGCTGAACTGGGAGGCGCTGCGATAACCGACTGTCTCGGCAATCTGATTGACATTATGTCTATCCTGAACAAGCAGCTGCTGCGCTTTTATCAGACGCAACCGCTTGAGATATTGCAGCGGCGAGGCCTGGGTAATCTGCTTGAAATGCTGATGGAAAGTCGAAGGGCTCATATTGGCCTGACGTGCCAGGCGCTCCACCGACACTTCCTCCGCATAGCTGGCGTGGAGGCATGAGAGTACCTGGACAATTTGCGAATAGTGCCCCTGATGATGCACCAGCGCACGCAGTGCCGCGCCCTGTTGCCCCTTCAACGCCTCAAACACCACGTCACGCACGCGCAGTGAGCCCATGGCTGCACTTTCGCCGGCATCATGCAGCGTCTGTAGTAGCCGCACCACGGCACCCTGCATACGGTCGTTCATCGACACCGACGCCATGGGCTCGGGCGATATTTCATCCGGGGCATCGCTGTCCCCCATGGCCGCTACCAGCTCTCCCAGCAGCGCCGGCTCAAGGCGTATTGACACACCCAGTAACGGCGACTCGACTGACGCCCGGGTTTCGCACTCGAAAGGCAGCGGCAACGTCTGTACCAGATACTGCCCCGGGCCGTAGTGAATCTCGCGATTGCCAAGATAACCGACCTTGTCGCCCTGGGCGACGATATGCAGGCCAGGTTCGTATATCAGCGGTGTTCGTGGAACGGGCCGATGTAGCGCCATCAGCGTCACCGATGGCAACGACGTCGCGGTGTATCCATCACGCTCGACCAATGGGGTGATCAAATCGATCAGCACATCGCTCGGTGCGGTTGTGGCCATTATGGACTCCTTGATGCGGGGCGGGACGATTATGCCAATTTTACCGCGCATCACCCTAAAGGTCGCCTTCATTTCGTAGAAACGTGCAAAAAGCCCGTAGAAACGTGGCTCACATTATCCGACGCCACTGCCTATAATGCTTGTCATTACCGCCTGATCATCAACACGGCATCGCTTGGATACTGAGGCGGCCGGCTTCAGATGGAGTGCCGTATTCGGGAGAACGGGGATGACGTCAGAACCCCGTTCCAGGCGGATTCCATAAACCATTGCCAAAAGGATGAATGACATGGCGAAGACGCATCAGACCATCAACCCAGCCTCCGGCGAGGTGATCGCCACCTACGACCTGATCAGCGACGACCAGGCAGTGCAGGCAGTGCGTGACTCGCACCAGGCTTTCCTCGAATGGCGCACGACCAGCCTTGAAGAGCGTGGCAACATCCTGCGTGAGATTGCCAGGCGACTGCGGGCGAAAAAGGATGAATATGCCGCATTGATGACGCGGGAAATGGGCAAGCCGATTGCCCAGGGCGGTGATGAAATCGAACTCTGTGCCGCGATCTGCGAGTACAGTGCCGATACCGCTCCCGATGAATTGGCGGACGAAGAGCGCGAACTCGACGGCGGCCGTGCGCTGGTCAGCTATCAGCCGATGGGCGTGATTCTGGGTATCCAGCCCTGGAACTTCCCGTTTTATCAGGTCATTCGCTACAGCATTGCCAACATCATGGCGGGCAACACCGTGCTGCTGAAGCACGCCCCCAACGTCTGGGGATCGGCGCTGGAGATTGAGAAAGTCTTCATGGAAGCCGGTCTGCCGGAGAACGTCTTCCGCAATCTGCTCATCGACGCGGACCAGGTCAATCAGCTTATCGAGCACGAACACGTGCGCGGCGTGACTCTGACCGGCAGCCCGCGCGCCGGCAGCGCCGTAGGGGCCAAGGCGGGCGAGTACCTGAAGAAATCCGTACTGGAGCTGGGCAGTAACGACGCCTTCCTGGTGCTGGATGACGCGGATATCGACCTGGCAGTCAATACCTGCAGTCAGGCACGTACCTTCAATAACGGCGAAACCTGCGTGGCCGCCAAGCGCTTTATCGTGGTGGATGCCGTCTATCAGCAGTTCCGCGACAAGTTCGTCGAGAAAATGCGCCAGATCGAATACGGTGATCCCGCCGACAGGAACACCATGCTTGGCCCCATCGCACGCGACGACTTGCGGGATACGCTGCATGACCTGGTCAAGCGCTCCGTTGACGCTGGAGCAACCTGCGTCTTCGGCGGCGAAATCCCCAACGGCCCGGGTTATTTCTACCCCAGTACCGTACTGGAAAATCTGAAGCCCGGCATGCCCGCCTACGACGAGGAACTGTTCGGCCCGGTCGCGTCACTGATTCGTGTAGCTGACGAGGATGAAGCCATTCGTGTCGCCAACGATTCGCGTTACGGCCTCGGCGGCGGCATTTTTTCCAGCGACGAGAAACGTGCCATCCATATCGCCCGCAACCTGTTCGATACCGGCATGGTGAACGTTAACGGCTACCGTCTCGCCCAGCCGCAACTGCCCTTCGGCGGTGTCAAGGACAGTGGCTACGGCCGTGAGCACGGCGGCTTTGGCATGAAGGAATTCGTCAACATCAAGTCGGTGATGATAGTGGAATAAATCATCTGGATGTGTGGCTCCGGAGGGCAATGGTTCAGGGTATAAACCCTTGATCATGGTGATGGCTGAAGCATTTCACCGGCGCCCCGACATTCGGAAAGATATATGGTGGTCCAGTGTGACGGCCACGATTTCCCGGCGCCATACACCTGAAGCCCGCTCATGCACCATAGGCTGAGCGGGCCAGTTTTATATAGGTCATTGATCTTGATGAATTAGACCACTTCAATTCGTACCGAAGCGCCCTGAGGTCATACGCACAAGCGTATCGTCATGCTTGATGAAATGGTGATAAAGCGCAGCTCCCAAATGACCTATCACCAGAGCCACGAATAGCCAGGAAATCGGTGCGTGCGACTCGCCTAACAGGATCGCCCAGGACATTTCGGCATCGCGCTCGGCGAGAAGCTGGAAGCCGAAAAACGCCAGGGAGTGGCCCTCGCCCACCATAATCAAAAGGCCCGTCAATGGCATCAATACCATGCAGGTATATAGCAAGAGATGCCCGCCTTTCGCCAGCAGCTGCATTGGACGATGACCATGGGGTTCGGGGCGCTGCTCCCGCTGCCCGAGCATCCAGAGGAGACGAAGCGATACCAGGACGAGGAGCAATAAACCAATATCGACGTGCCAGGGAACAATGGTGTTGCCGATCCAGTGTTCACCGTCATTGATATAGCCGCCAAGCGCCATGAATTGGGCAATAATGAGAAGCGCCATCGTCCAGTGAAACAAAAGGCTAACGGCGCCGTAACGCCGAGGGGTATCGTGAAACGTCATTTATTCCTCCTGTTGCAGATACCATTTTTCATAGCAGAATGAAATTAAAGACCGCTACATGATGGACTTTAATAATAGCTATACTCACTGCCTCAGAGTGCACAACTGTTGGCATAGCCAGCATCGAAACACATCAATCTGACGCGAACCTTAACGCGAAAAACCCAGGGCCGATCGCCGTTTCCGGGTGATAGGGCGCCGGTGAGAAAGTCGCATCGGCTGTTTGTCATAACCGGCTCAGGCGAGCAAGTGCAGCACGGCGATGGTAGCCAGTGTTGCCATTGCCAGAATTTGCAATTCATCTGCCAGCTGCGAGGTGTCGGGCGACCTGGCAAGCTGCAGAGAGCAAAGGCTGGTCAGCATGGCCATTATCAGCAATTCGCCCTGGATGGTGCCCGGGGTGAACAGGGAGCCGTACAGCAGTGCCAGTATCGCGATAGGCAACATGACAATGCTGTCGCCTTGGTCCCATCGCCGACCGACCGGCAAGTCAGGGGAACAGCTGAGCATGGGCATGTATCGTCTCCTTGGTCGAAAGGCGGTAGCCTTCAGACTAACCGGCGTTACTTAACAAAAGCTTAGGACCTGTCTCGGTCTCGCGATTGCTCTGTACGTGTCGCGCGGCATGCATCGCAAGAGCATGACCATGCAAAACGTATGCTTAAGCAAACCTTAAGCCCGCCAGCCGACAATCGAGCCGGGACTCGCGAGGATAGACAATGCGCATACTGCTGATAGAGGACGATTCTCTACTGGGAGACGGTGTCAAGTGTGCCCTGGAGCGCCAGAGCTATGTGGTTGACTGGCTTTCTCGAGGACGCGAGGGCCTTACCGCTCTGGAAAACGAAGACTTCTCGGCGGTAATACTGGATCTGGGACTGCCGGATATCGACGGTCTGGAGGTGTTGGCGAGCTTGCGCCGCAAAAGCAATATGCCCTTGCTGATTCTGACCGCTCGAGATGCCGTAGAGTCGCGTATTCGCGGACTCGATGCCGGCGCAGACGATTACGTGCTCAAGCCTTTTGATCTGCAGGAACTGCTGGCTCGCTTGCGGGTCGTGACGCGGCGCGCCTCCGGTCGCAGCTCTTGCGAACTCAAGCTTGGCGATCTGTTAATCGATGAGGCCAGCCACAAAGTGTACTGGCGTGACCGGGAAGTTAACCTAAAGCGGCGCGAATACGCCTTGCTGCTCGAACTGGTACGCCATGCCGATAAAGTCCTCTCGCGTACGCGCCTGGAAAGCCTGCTCTACGGCTGGGGCGAGGGAGTGGAATCCAACGCTCTGGAGGTTCACGTGCATCACTTGCGCAAGAAACTCGACAAGCAACTGATTACCACCGTACGGGGTATCGGCTACCGGCTGGACAGCCAGGCGACATGATTTCGATACGCCGCTATCTGATTCGCACGTTGGCTATCACGCTTATAACGATTAGCGCGCTGTCCGTTATCGCGGCATACCTGATTTCCGAGCACGAGCTTGAAGAAATTCTCGACGCTCAGCTTAGCCTCGAAGCGCGTGTTGTGACGTCTTTTCTGCCATCTTCCCCGGATACCCAGGTGTATCGCGCACTGTCCCGGCAGCTGAGCCAGCCGGATCATCCGGCTCAGCTAAATGACGATCAGTTGACCGGTACAACAACGCAGACACCAGCAGGCGACCTTTTTCATCATGAAGAAAAGAAGATGGGCCTGGGCTTCTGGAACGCGCAGGGCCGTCCGCTCATGATCGGGCCACGCTGGCACGCAACGTCCGCCTTCCCCGCCCCGCAGGAAGAAGGTTTTCGCTGGGTCGACTATGAAGGCCAGCGCTGGCGAGTCTTCAGCCTATTTGATAGCAACAGCCAGACTTGGCTACGTATCGGCCTCCAGCAGCGCTTTCATCAGTCCATCGTCAACCGCATCACGATCAACCACCTCTGGCCGATGCTTTTGCTCATGCCGCTGGCGCTGTGGTTGATGATGCGCGCGATTCGACGTGGGCTTATCCCCATTGAGCAATTATCACGACAGGTAAACGGCCGGGATCAAATAGATCTGAGTCCCATCCAGCTGTCGGTACCGCGCGAGCTTGGCGGCCTGCATCGCGCCCTCAACGATTTTATCACCAGGCTCGGCGAAGCCTTGCAAAAGGAGCGCCGCTTTACCGCCGACGCCGCTCACGAACTGCGCACGCCCCTGGCCGGACTGAAGATCCAGCTGGATAACGCCGTCGAGGGCGAAGCGGCATCGCTGGACAAGGCCAGGATCGGTATCGAGCGATTACAGCGCGTGGTCGAGCAGCTATTGATATTGGCGCGTTTGGATCAGCGTCAGCAGCACAACGTCGAGCAGGTTGACCCGGGGCTACTAGTGGAAGACCTCGCAGCGGAACTCTGGCCGTTGGCCGAGTCGCGCGGGCAGACATTGGAAATCGCCGGGACGACTCGCGCCAGGGAAGCGCAGTGCTATGTAACGGCCAATGCCACCGAGATTGGCATTCTGATACGCAATCTGTTGGACAACGCGCTGCGCTACACGCCGGATCAAGGCCGCGTCACGGTCTCTCTCGACAAAGCGCCTCAGGGACTCCAGCTGATCATACGCGATACCGGACCGGGGATACCCGAGGCTTTGCTTGGCGCAGTGACCCAGCGTTTTCGGCGCGCCTCTTCGCAGGACATTGGCGGCAGCGGCCTGGGGCTATCGATCGCCGTCGCGTTGGCGGAGCGGCAACATGCCGAGTTGCGGTTGAGAAACCACGAGTCGGGAGGTCTTGAAGTGCGAATAACGTGGTACGACTGAATGCCTCCGATTCCCCCTGAGTATCCCGATAACCGTCAACTTCCATGTGCAACACGGCTCTTCCTCGATGGGAAGCCAAACCGTCATACGTGCCATGACGGCCTATGGGCGTTGTAGACCCTCCTGGTGTCACCGAACACGCTGCTTTCAGCGGTTTCGCGGATTGTATGGACCCGGCGCTTGAGCAGCTGAAAGAAATCTTCATGAACCGGGAGTGATTCAGGCTGCTGTCAGGAGATCGACCTACTCTGCAAGCGTTGATCCAACTGAACGCACTCGGAGAAAACCATGAAAACGCCCCTGGTTATCACCACCGCGCTGGCCGCCACCCTGACGGCCGCCATAACCCTTGCCGATGACGACTGCCACGACCCGGCAGCCGACTGGCAGCCTCGCGACGTCCTGCGCCAGCAGGTCGACGCCAGGGGCTGGGAGGTTCACGGCATCAAAATCGACGATGGCTGCTATGAGGTCAAAGGCTTCGATCAGGACGGCAACAGGATCGAAGGAGAATTTGCCCCGGCATCGCTACGCCTGCGCAAGCTGGAAACCGAATATGACTATAACGACGAGGAAAACGACAGTTTCGATAACGATGATGACGACAGCAGGGAAGATACCCGTCGACGCACGGAGTCCCGTCCCACTTCCAATAGCGGCATCGTCAGCGACAAACGATCCGTGAGCATCGACTGATTCATTGTGCCGCAGCCCTGGGCCGACGACGGACCAAACGGATTTTCTTCCCGCCTTCAGGCGGCCGTCAGCCAGCGGTGCCAGATTGTCCCTATCCACTCGTCATGGAGAACAAACGATGAAAAAGCTCACTCTTGCTCTGGCACTCGGCCTTGCCGCCGCTATCGCGCTGCCGGCCCTCGCCCAGGCACGCGAGGTAACCTTCACCACCGAGCTGCAAGACTACAACGGCGATGGCGCCTACACGGCGCTCTACCTGACCGATGCCAACGGCCGCTACCAGGGCACGCTCTGGGTCGCCGGTGAAAAATCAAAATACTACAAGCACCTGCGTGGCTGGGCACAGGGCAGCGGCTTGCGCAGCAATGAATACGATGGCCTGACAGGAGCTACCGTCGGCAGTGGCCGTTCCATGACCCTCACTCTCGATCTTTCCGACGAGCTGATCGATGCCGGATACGAAGTGCGTGTGGATACCGCTGTCGAGGACAGGCGCGACAATCGCGCCGACGCCGTCATCCCGCTGACCACCGATGGTGCGGGCCAGCCGGTCTCGGGCCGCGGCTACGTTCAATCGCTCCGCTACACCTTCTGATGCTGATCGAACAGGGAGCATAAATACCATGCTACGCCAGCTTCATTCGCTGCCCGGCCTGATCGCGTCGCTATTCGCCATTGTCCTCACGGTAACCGGAGCGGTCCTGTCGCTCAATCCGGCGCTTGAGCGGGCGGGAACCGCGGTGCCCGATGCCGGACAGATTAGCGTCGCCAAGCTGGCCGGCAGAGTAGCGCAGCATTACCCGGGGGCCGAGCAGATCGAACGCACGCCCTCGGGAACTCTCATCGTCTACTACACTCGCGACAACCAGGTAGGCGCCGATCGCGTGGATCCGCGCAACGGGCAGGCCATCGCGGCCTACGAGCCCTCGCAATTCTCGCGCTGGGTAAAGAATCTGCACCGCTCACTGCTGCTCGACACGCCCGGTCGCGCAGCGGCGGGCACCGCGGCACTGGCGATCGTCGTGCTGGCGATCTCGGGCGCCACGCTATTGATGACTCGCCTGGGCGGATGGCGCCAGCTGCTGCGCCCGGTGCGCGGCAGCCTGAGTCAGCGGCTGCATATCGAACCGGGCCGCGCGGCGCTTCTCGGCCTGCTGCTGTCGGCGCTAACCGGAACCTATCTTTCCGCCACCACTTTCGGCCTGGCCCCTGAGGGCATGGAGGCCGAGCCCGACTTCCCGTTGGAGGTCAGCGGTGGCACCCCCGCCGCTATTGACACCCTGACGGCCTTGAAGGCAACGGACCTGAGCGACCTGCAAGAGCTGGTCTACCCCTATCCGGGCGACCCCACCGGGACGTACTCCCTGAACACCGATCAGGGCGCCGGCTATATCGACCCGGCCAGCGGCGAATGGCTCTCCTACCAGCCTCATGGCACCACCCACAGGCTCCATGAGCTCATCTACAGGCTTCACACCGGTGAAGGCTTCTGGTGGCTCGGCCTGACTCTTGGCTTGGCCGCTCTGACAGTGCCGGTAATGGCCGTAACCGGCCCGCTTATTTGGTGGAAGCGCCAGCGCTCGAAGCCCAGGATCGCCGCCAACAGCAGGCCGAACGCCGCGGACAGCGTGGTCCTCGTCGGCAGCGAAAGCAACACCACCTGGGGGTTTGCCAGGGCCCTGCACGACAGCCTGACCAGTGCGGGCCAGCGCGTGCATACCGCCCCCATGAACCAGCTGGCCCCGCACTACCGCAGCGCGAAACAGCTGTTCATCCTCACTGCGACCTATGGGAACGGCAAGGCGCCAGCCTCGGCCAGCCGCTTTCTGGCGCGTCTGAAGAAGATCACCAAAACGCCCGAGCTTCCAGTGGCCGTGCTGGGCTTCGGCGATCAGCAGTTCCCGCATTTCTGCGGCTTCGCGAAGGACGTCGAGGTGGCACTCACTGCCAGAAATTGGCCGCGGCTGCTGCCACTCGACACGATCGACCGACAGTCAGCCCAGGCATTCGCCCGCTGGGGCCACGCCGTGGGCAAGGCGCTCGGCATCGACCTGACACCAGTCCATACCCCGGTACATCCGCGCACCACCGCGCTGAAACTCGCCGAGCGGATCGATTACGGCGCCGACGTTCACGCCCCCACCGCTGTGCTGCGTTTCACGGCGCCCGGCGGTGGCAGAAAGAGCGGCTTGCCAAGCCGCTTGCCGGGACGCAGCGGCCTACCGCACTTCGAGGCCGGCGACCTGGTCGGTATCCTGCCGCCGGGCAGCCCGGTGCCACGCTTCTATTCGCTGGCCTCGGCCTCAAAGGATGGCGTACTGGAGATCTGCGTACGCCAGCATCCCGGCGGCCTGTGCTCGAACTTCCTGCATGCGCTGCCGGTAGGCGACACCATCGACACCTTTATTCAGCCCAATCCCGACTTTCGCCCCGCCTCCAGCAAAGCGCCGGTGGTGCTGATTGGCGCGGGCACCGGCATTGGGCCGCTGGTCGGCTTTATCCGGCGCAACAGAGCGCACCATCCCATGCACCTCTACTGGGGCGGGCGTAATCCGCAATCGGACTTCCTCTATGAAACCGAACTGAATGCCTATCTCGCGGACAGGCGACTAACAGAGCTGAACGCGGCCTTTTCCCGCGTCGATGAGGGTGCCTATGTGCAGGACAGGATTGCCGTGGACGGCGTGGAACTGCGCCGGCTGATCGAGAAGGGCGCGCAGATCCTGGTCTGCGGCGGCAGAGACATGGCGGCAAGCGTCCTGGCGACGCTGAACGAGGTCATCGCGCCGCTCGGCATGGACGTGGCGACGCTCAAGGCCCAGGGGCGCTATCGTGAAGACGTTTATTGACCTCCCAAATAGGCGCAAAACCGTGCATGTCCATGCTGTGCCCAAGGTTGTTTTTCGACTGCAGTTGCCACTTTCTACCCCTATCTTCGAAAGTCCTTGTCGACGCGCTCTCGCCAGCTGGGTCACTGCCCCGGCCTGACGTGTGAATCGTACGTATGAGTGATTCGGCCAGGCAGCACAGGCCTTGCTGTGGTAGGTTGGTGGCCAACACCAGCGATCATGACGCTGGATATCCCGATGTCAGAAACCCAAACGACAGAGATACCGGAGGCCATGTATGTATCAGTCCATTTTGGTGCCCGTTGACGGTTCGGATCAGTCCCGCGCCGCGCTTGAAGTTGCTGCCAAGCTGGTAGCGAGCGAAGCCGGCAACCTGTACGTGCTGAACGCTCAGGAAGCACCGCCTGCCGAGGATGGCATTGGCAAGGTCGCCGGGATGCCCGCACTCAACGCCGATGAGCTCGTACAAAAGCAAGGGCAGGAGGTTATCGAGCAGGCGTGCCGGCAGGTCAAGCTCGACAGCGAGCAGGTGGAACCCATTGTGCGTGCCGGCAAGCCGGCGCATGTCATCCTCTCGGAAGCCAAGCGCCTGGGCGTTGACGCCGTGGTGATGGGCAGCCGTGGTAACAGCAACATCAAGAGCCTGGTGGTCGGCAGCGTTTCCTATCGCGTGATGCACGTTGCGTCCTGCGCGGTGATGGTAGTCGGGTGAAGCGCTGTCGGCGCGGGACGCTTCCCGGCATTGCCGATAGCATTCAGGGGCGGTGACGCCCCTGATCATGCGTTTTTATCTTTCTGTTTTAGAACCCGTTTTTATACGCCCCTCTTCTCCCTTTGCTAACTCCCCGTTTCTATACCCGTTCCTATCTCCCCGTTCCTGCCTATCCCCCTTGCCTATTACGCTATTTCTCTCATGCGCCTTTTTCTCATGGACTCTGTCCCGCACGCTTCCTGTGAAACCGCCCTTTCAGTGCGCAATAACTATTCTGGCTGATCAACAGGGTCTCGCTGATCAACAGGGCCGTGATTGATCCGCGACAGGGGTTCGTTGACGGTAAAAATCCGTGCTTCGATGCCGGCCACGCCCATGTCGTTCAAACGCGCGCGGTGTTTTGCCAGATAGGCCTCGGCACTGGCGATATCGTCGAACAGGTAGACGCCACCCGCTTCATATCGCTCGGGCGACTCGGTCCACAGCTTCCAGCGCAGGCCGGGCTCGTCATTGATGCTGGCGGCGAGGTCGGCCATCGCCTCGCTCATGGCGTCGCCAAAGGGGCCATTGAAGGGGAAATGAATTTGCAGTATGGCAGGCATGGGCAGCTCCAGTGAGTCACAGTCGTTTTACCGTCGGCTGTTTGCGTTGGCGGGTATCGTCGGCCTTGCGGTTTGCGTGGCCGGCACCGACGGGAAACAGGGCATCGTACGCCCAGTTGAAGACGAAGGCGTAGACCACATAAAACATCGAAAACGAAATATCCATGCGGAAGGCCTCCACCACGCCAACGCCGAGATACCAGGCGATAAAGGGCAGCAAGACAATCAGCAGGCCGGCTTCAAAAACAATGGCGTGAAAGACCCGAATCGCCAGGGTTTTGCGCACATCGCCCCGCAGGCGCTGCATGGCGTGGTCAAACCCCAGGTTGTAGAGGTAATTCCAGCCGGTAGCCAGGGTCGCGCCCACCACAGCGACCATGCCGATCGCATCCACGGGCTGGTCGAACAGCCAGGCGCCCATCGGCGTCACCAGCAAAAGGCCGATGATTTCAAACGAGAGCGCGTGGCGAATACGATCCTTGACGGTGCGCATTATGGGGTCCTCCTTATTGGGGGCCTCCTGGTGAGGCCCTCCACGTTGGCGCCCCATTCTGCCCGGATTGGCGCGTTCTGTCACAAGGCACGGCGCGAGTGTCCGGCAGTTCAGTCGGCGTCCGTCTGCTCCCTGATGCGGTAGCGTTCAAGGCCATCGGGCAGGGTTGCACCCGGCGATATCTCCAGCTCCAGCTTGCGCAGGTGCAGCGAGGCCGGGGCGTATTTGGCTTCAACGTCATTGCCGTGAGCATCCTGCCCCCGGGCCTCGTAACAGCCGTCATCGACCTTGATACGGCGCACATCCCAGCCGCTGGCCTCAAGCGCCTGGCGCAAGGTGTCTCGTGGCTGCCAGTCGGCGACCGGGTCGTGGCAGTCATCGTCAGCGTGGCCGACAACCGCGGTCAGCGTGGCCGCCAGGGCGGCAGCGAATATCAGGGGTGTTTTCATGGTCGTTATCTCCCGGGTGATAATGGCAATAGCGGTGTTGATAACCGATCATACTGGCGACTTAACCTGACTGTCAGCTGAACGACAGCGGCGAGACAACGGCATTGGCAGCCTTCAGCTTATCGTCAGCCTGTGTCGTTAGCCTGTGGCGCGGAAAGCCTGTTTTTTGGATCAGCTCAAGGCCCCGGATCAGCAAAGGGCAAAAGGGAGAAAAACGATGCGTGTGTTGCTGGTGGAGGATGCCGCGCTACTCGGCGAGGCGGTGCGCGATCAGATCAGCGAAGATGGCCATGCGGTCGACTGGGTGCAGTGCCTTGATCATGCGACGGCGGCGCTGGCCACCACGGCTTACGACCTGATACTGCTGGATTTGATACTGCCCGACGGCCAGGGGCTGGATCTGCTCAAGCGCCGGCGCCGGGGCGGCGACAGCACGCCGGTGATCATCCTGACGGCGCGGGATCAGCTATCCGACCGTATCGACGGTTTGAACGCCGGGGCGGACGATTACCTGGTCAAGCCCTTTGATCTGTCGGAGCTTTCCGCGCGGGTAGCGGCCGTGGCGCGACGCTATGCGGGCAATCCGAACCCGCTGATCCAACTGGGCGAGCTGGACATTGACCTGGCCAACCATTCGCTGACGCGTGCCGGGCAGAACGTGGCGCTGACCGCCCGGGAGTGGGCCTTGCTGGAAGCGCTTCTGCAGCGCCCCCACGCCCTGCTGTCGCGGTCGCAGCTGGAAGACCGGCTCTATGCCTTCGGCGCCGAAATCGAGAGCAACACCATCGAAGTGCATGTCAGCCGCCTGCGCAAAAAGCTCGGGCGCCACGTTATCGAGACCGTACGCGGCATGGGCTATCGGCTGGGGCAGGCCTGATGCGCACGCCCAGCCTGCAACGTCGTCTGGGCCTGGGCCTGACGCTGGGCGTCACCCTGCTATGGCTGGTGGCGACCGCCGTGACCACGCTGATTGTGGAACGCACCCTCGATAAAACCCTGGACAGCGCCCTGGAAGAAACCGCCCAGCGCATCCTCTCGCTGGCGGTGGTCGAGATCATCAACCGCGAGGATAGCGACCTGCTACAGCAGGTGGCGTCGTTCAGCGCCCACGAGGAATACATTACCTACCTGGTGCGCGGAATGGACGGCGAGCCGCTGCTGGTGTCCCACGATATCGACCTGTCGGTCTTCCCCGAAACGCCCCAAACCGGGCTGCGCAGTACCGCCACCCATCGGATTTACGGCATTTCGGCGGTCAGCGATACGTTTTTCATCGAGGTGGCCGAGCCCCTGTCGTCACGGCGCCAGGCCAAGTGGCAGACCATCGGCCTACTGCTGTTGCCGCTGGCGGGGCTGATTCCGCTGATGCTGGCGGGCATCTGGTGGCTGGTGCGCTACAGCCTGCGCGGCGTTCGAGCGTACCGCGACGCCCTGGAATCCCGCGGGGCGGGCGATCTGTCGCAGGTTGCGGGGCAGGATCTGCCCGCCGAGCTGCTGCCGGTGGCCAACGCCGTGGATCACCTTCTGGAGCGCTTGCGCCGCACGCTCGAGGCCGAGCGCAGCTTTACCGCCAACAGCGCCCACGAGCTGCGTACGCCGCTGGCCTCAACGCTGGCTCAGCTACAGCGCCTGCGCCGCGAGGCGCCCGACGGCCCGGTGCAGGAACGAGCCCGGCATATCGAGGCCTCTCTGCACGACCTGTCGCGGCTGTCACAAAAGCTCATGCAGCTGGCCAGGGCCGATAGCGGCCGCTTTCTCAGCGGCACCCCTCAGGATGTCGTGCCGCTGGTGGCTCATCTGGTGGACGATTTTCAGCGCACCTCGGCGTCGCCCGTGGAGCTCTCGCTGCCCGACGACGGGCCGGTGATGGCCGCCATCGAGGCGGACGCGCTGGCGATTCTGCTGCGCAACCTGATCGAAAACGCGCTCACCCACGGCCAGCCGGACTCCCCTGTTGAGGTGTCGCTGAACGCTACCGGCAGGCTGCGCGTGGTTAACGCCGGGCCGGTGGTGCCGGGCGCCGAGCTGGCGCGGCTAACAGAGCGTTTTCAACGCGGCGGAAGCCCTGCCGGCGGGTCCGGCCTGGGGCTTGCCATTGTCCGGGCGATTGCCGAGGGCGCGGGAGCCGAGCTGACGCTGATGTCGCCGGCAGCGGACCGCTCCGATGGCTTTGAGGCGCGTCTGCAGCTGGCGATGCCCGCGTTCAGCCTCCCGTAAGGTCGGGATGTTGTGATGGTGACCATGCCGAAACGGCATACAGGATCCTCTACCGGGATCACCACACAAACGCTGCCAAAAAACGCGCCAAACAGGCCATCAAACCCGGCCTGCGCGAACGGCCCTCGAAGGAGATTCCCATGAAAATCGATGCCATCATCGCGGCTGCCCTGTTGACCACCGCTGCCGGCGCTGCCGTTGCCGGCCCGCAGTGCACCGAGGCGCCGTCATCGGACTGGATGGACCAGGACGCCTTTCAGCAGGACCTGAAGGATCAGGGCTACAGCATCGACAAATTCAAGGTCACCGACGGCCAGTGCTTCGAGATCTACGGCGAGGACAAGGATGGCGTCAAGGTCGAGATCTACTTCAACCCGGTCAGCGGCGATGCCGTGAAGGCCTACCGCAATGAGTAAAGCGCAACAGCCAAACGCCTCCGCCGATGGCAGCCAGGTCAAGGTCTGGGACCCGGCGGTGCGCCTCTTTCACTGGGGGCTGGTGGCGGCGTTTGCCGCCGCCTGGTTCACTGCGGATGACTATCGCAGCATCCATGAGTGGGTCGGCTATGTCGCGCTGGGGCTGGTGGCCTTTCGCCTGGTTTGGGGGCTGATCGGCAGCCGCCATGCACGCTTCGGCGATTTTGTCCCCGGCCCCGGGGAGCTGACGAGCTACCTGCGGCGCACCCTGAAACACCGGCAGCCGCGCTACCTGGGCCACAACCCTGCCGCTGCCGTGATGATTCTGTTTCTGCTGCTGGCGGTTATCACCATTGGCGCCAGCGGCTGGCTAATGACCACCGACTGGGGCTGGGGCAGCGAAAGCCTCGAAGACTTCCACGAAACGGTGGTGAACATCACCCTGGTGGCGATTGCGCTGCATGTCGCGGGCGCGATTGTGGAAAGCCGCCACCACCGGGAAAACCTCGTCCGCTCGATGGTGACCGGCTACAAACGCCGCTGAGATGCGCCGGTAGCGATTACCGATCGCAAGGCGTAAGGCTGCCTGGCTGTTTCGGGCAGCCTCCGGCGCGCTCATCATTTCTCAAGTTCGCTTTCTCACGCTTGCTTTCTTCTCGTCTGCCTTTCCCCACCCGCTTTTCCCCACCCGCTTTTCCTCGCCGGCCTTTCCTCACAGGCTTTGCCGCGCCGCCTGCGCTAATCCTGATTTATCCGTTTCCGGTGTCCGCGACCCGCCGGTTTGAAAATAATGTTGCGACTGACTCTCATTTATAGGTATGATCATTTCGTAATCACTATGATAACCGTTATCATGAGGAGTCCGGATGAAACGTCTTGCACTTGTCGCACTGCCGCTGACCGCGTTTGCCACCCAAGCGCTGGCGCTTGAATATCCCATCGGTGAGCCGAAGCTGGAACATGGCATGGAGATCGCTGCGGTCTACCTGCAGCCGGTAACCATGAAACCGGCCGGCGAGCTGCAGGCGGACCAGGCCGACATACACCTGGAAGCGGATATCCACGCGCTGGAGGATAACCCCAACGGCTTTGCGCCGGGCGCCTGGGTGCCTTATCTGGACGTCGACTACGAGCTGACCAAGAAAGGCAGCGATAGCGTTATTGACGGCAGCTTTATGGCGATGATGGCCAACGACGGCACCCACTACGGCGCCAACGTCAAGCTGGATGGCCCGGGTGAGTATCACTTGACCTACACCATCCAGGCGCCGCAGCTGCAGCGCCATATCGACAAGGAAACCGGCGTCGCCGAATGGTATGACACCTTTGAAGTGGACTACGACTTCGTTTACGCCGGCACCGGCAAGAAAGGCGGCTACTAAAGCCTGACCCGACGGCAAAGCCGCTGATTCTCGCCTTATCACCCTTTTGACTCGGCGTGGCCGATGCGCGCCGAGTCTACCGCACCCGGGCACAGACGCATGAAAACACCGACTCTCGCCCCCACTGGATTGCAGGCCGCACTATGCGGCCTGGCGCTGCTGGTGTTCGCCGCCGTGGCTCAGGCCGGCAGCTTGCCGGCCTACGACCTGGACCTGCACAACGGCGAGCTCAAGCCCGACGAGCTGCATGTCGAGGCCGGCGAGCGCTTCAAGATCAACCTGCACAATACCGGCAACACACCGGTGGAGTTTGAAAGCCGTTCCCTGCGCAAGGAGAAGGTGATGGGGCCGGGCGTTGACTCCTTTGTGGTGATTCACCCGCTCAAGCCGGGGGAATATGATTTTTTTGACGAGTTTCATCTGCCGGACGCTCGCGGCCTGGTCATCGCCGAGTGACCTGACCGCCACCCATAGGAGGCACGCATGAACGAACAGGTTCTGTTTATCGTCTGGCGCGAGAGCGTCGAGGCGATTCTGGTCGTGGGGATTGCCTACGCCTGGCTCAAGCAATCGCAGGCGCGCATGGGGCTACGTTATCTGTGGCTCGGGGTGCTGGGCGGGCTACTGCTCGCCGGGCTGATGGGCGTGGGCCTGATGAGCGCCGGCAGCTTTCTGCAGGGCCAGGCGCAAGAGGTCTTTCAGGCCGCGATGGTGTTGATTGCCTGCGTGCTGATTGTGCAGATGGTGGTGTGGATGCGCACGCACGGGCGCACGCTCAAGGCGGAGATGCACCAGGGGCTGGCAACCTCCATGGCAGAGTCGCGCTATTGGGGCATTGCCCTGCTGGTGGCCATCGCCGTGGCTCGGGAAGGCTCCGAAACCATGGTATTTCTCTACGGCATGGGCATGGTGCAGCTGCAGGCCGGCGGGATAACCGGCTTTGTGCTCTCCGCGCTGGTCGGCTTCGGGCTGGCGCTGGTAACCTTCTGGGTGCTGCAGATGGGCACGCGGATCTTTTCCTGGAAGCTGTTTTTCCGCATTACCGAAGTGCTGCTGCTGTTTCTTGCCGCCTCACTGTTTGTCTCCGGCCTGGAACGGCTGTTGGGGCTGGGCGTGCTGCCCGCCGGCCCGGACCCGCTGTGGGATACCAGCGCCTTGCTGGATGACGGCAGCGGCATCGGCGGTATTCTGGCAGCCTTTGCCGGCTACCGCGCCTGGCCGCCGTTCACCGTGGTGGCCGGCTACGCGGCGTATTGGCTGGTGGTCGTGGGCCTGTTGCGCTGGCAGCGCCAGCGTGCCGCGCCGGCTTCCTCCGGCTCGCATCGGGTAAGCGCGGAGCAGGCCTGATGGGCGCCTGTCAGGCTCAAAGCGCCGGCGCCGCACCGCGCAACCCCAGGCTGGCAGCGCTGGGGCACGCCATGCAGCGCAACCGCAAGACCATCCAGATCATTCAGTGGGTGGTGGTCGCCTTTTATGCGTTTCTGCTGCTGGTACCCGCCTGGCTGCCTCTGCCGGGCTATCAGGCGCATATCCTCTCCAATCTGACCGTGTTTGCCGCCTTTGTCTTCTGGGGTATCTGGTGGCCGTTCGTGCTGGTCAGCATGGTGCTCTTCGGGCGCCTCTGGTGCGGGGTGTTCTGCCCCGAGGGCTCGCTTTCCGAAGCGGCCAGCCGGGTGGGTCTGGGCCGGCCCATTCCGCGCTGGATACGCTGGAAGGGCTGGCCGTTCGTGGCCTTTCTCGGCACCACGCTGTACGGCCAGATGGCCAGCGTTTACCAGTACCCGACCGGCGCGCTGGTGGTGCTCGGCGGCTCCACCGTCGCCGCCGTGGTCGTGGGACTGATCTACGGCAAGGGCACCCGGGTATGGTGTCGCCACCTTTGCCCGGTCAACGGCGTGTTCGCGCTGCTCGCCAAGATAGCCCCGGTGCACTACCACACCGACAAGGCCGCCTGGGAAGACTTCAACCGCCGCGCCCGCCAAGGCGAGGTGGCCCGGCATGCCGCGCCGGATTGCGCACCGCTGATTCCGCTCAAGCAGCTCGACAGCACCAGCGACTGCCACATGTGCGCGCGCTGCAGCGACTACAAGGGCGCCATTCAGCTACAGGCGCGCAAGCCGGGCAGCGAGCTGGTCACGCCCAGCCGCGACCGCCCCGCCACCGGCTGGGAGTTTGCGCTGCTGGTCTTCGGCTTGCTGGGCATCGCCATCGGCGCCTTTCACTGGACGGCCAGCCCCTGGTTTGTGCAACTGAAACAGCTCAGCGCCACCTGGCTGGTCAGCCACGGCTGGCTCTGGCCGCTGGAAACCACCGCACCCTGGTGGGTACTCACCAACTACCCGGGGCAGAATGACGTCTTCAACCTCCTCGACGGCACCCTGCTGGTCGGCTACATCCTCGCCACGGGGCTGGTCATGGGGACGCTGTTGAGCCTGAGCCTGTCGCTCGCCAACCGCACGCTGGGCGCCTGGTCCTGGCAGCGGCTGTGGCACCTGGGCTACGCGTTGATCCCGCTGGGCGGGCTCGGGGTGTTTCTCGGCCTTTCCACCGTGACGGTAACGCTGCTGCGCGGCGACGGCCTGAGCATGCTCTGGGTCAACGACGCCCGAGCGGCACTGCTGGCCGCCACCAGCAGCTGGTGCCTGTATCTGGGCTGGAAGATTCTCGGTCATTACGCGGCGGGGCTACGCCGCGTGCTCGCCCTGAGCGGCATCGCGCTGGCCATCGGCGTGGTGCTGTTTGCCTGGTGGCTGCTGTTCCTGGGCTGGTAGCTTTTACCGGGCTGGAAAAGGTCTCCACACAGGGCAGCTGGACCTCGCACAAAAAACGGCGGCAGGCCGAACCTGCCGCCGTCGCGGTGGTAACGCTCAGCGATATATTACTTGCCCAGCATGGCGTCTACCCGTTCGCGGTTGTCGTCGATCCACTCGGCGGCAGACGTCTCGAATGGCACGCCGTCATCTTCGTATGCGGCCATCATGGTTTCCAGCGCTTCCACGCTGATGTGCCACTGAGACATGATGTCGTAGGCGCGCGGATATTTGTCCTCAAGGCCTTCGTAGGAGAGCACAAAGACGCTGTCGTATTTGAAGTGGCCTTGGGTATCTTCCAGAAACTTGAGGTCGAACTGGGAGAACATGGAGTGCGGCCGCCAGCCGGTGATAATAAACGGCTCCTCGTCGGGCACCTTCTCGCGGATCACCCCCATCATCGCCGCCTCGCTGGTATAGGCGTGCTGATAGCCGTCGAGGTCGTAGTCCTCGTCCGCCATGACCTCTTCGGAGATATCCACGATCCCCGCGCCGACGCCGATGGTCACCACGCGGCCGTCAAACTTATCGGCCTTGCCCGCCAGATCGTCGATGGTTTCCTCTTCTACGTAGTCGGGTACTACCCAGCCCAGCGGCACATCTTCATAGCTTGTGGCGACTTTTTGCAGGTCGTCCTGGTAGTCATTCCACAGCGCTTCCTCGGTGTAGGGCAGCCAGGCATCCATGAAAAAATCGATCTGCTCGGCCTGCATGCCCTGAAAGATCGCCGGCTGGGCAAGCAGCTTGGTTTCGACGTTATAGCCGGCTTCTTCCAGAATCTGCCTGGCGATGGTCGTCGGGGCTTCGGTGCTGGTCCAGGCCGGCATGCCGAAGGTGATGGTCTTGTCGTCAACGCCTTCGGCGGTCAGCGGCGGCTGCTCGGCAGCGTGGGCGCCCGCGGCGATCAGCGCCGAGGTGAGAAGCGTGGCGGATAAGCGCAAGTAAGGCATGGTATCTCCTCTTTTTGCTTGTCTTGACTACTGTTGATCTTCGGCTTTTGCGTGTTGTGATCGGTTGTCGTCGTGAAAGGCGCTGGCTTACGACGAGGGCGCGACGAGCTTGCCGAACGTCTCGCGTAGCGTTTCCGGCTCGAAGGGCAGCGCGTCGGCCTCGCTTGCCTGCCAGGCGGTATAATCGCCGCCGCCCACCCGAGCGATTGCGTTGTCGGTATCCAGCACTTCCAGGGCATATACCCAGTTGGCCATGATCGTCAGCGCGGCCATGTGGGCGCCCTCGTTGGAAGCGGTGCACATGTCGTGAACCAGCTGGAGACGGTAGTCGCGGAAATAGGCATCGAATACCGACGTCATCAGGCAGCCGTCGGTCACCACGCCGCCGATGATCAGATGTTTCACGCCGAGGCTTTTCAGCATCAAATCCAGGCTGGTGTCGAAGAAGGCGCTCCAGCGGTATTTATCGATCACGATATCGCCGTCCTCGGGCGCCACCTCGTCCAGAATGTCGATGCTGTCGCGGTTATCGGCGTAGAACTGCGGTTCACCGCTGGCGTGCCGGGGCTCGTCGAGCGAAAGCCCGACGCCGTCGTGGCGGTTGATCTGGCGGGTATAGATCACCGGAATGCCCGCCGCGCGGCAGGCCGCGATCGTGCGCCGGGTATTGCGCACCACCGCGTCCATGCCGAACAAACCAAATCCGCTTTCCTTCTGCAGGTCGATGACCACCAGGGCCGTGTCGGTTGTCGTCATGCTGTCTTGTCTCTTGTCAGAATCGTCTCTTTGTCAGAGTCGTTGCTTTTCAGGATTCGCGCCCCGCAGAGCCTTCGTCGGACTCGGGCCGGGGAAAGTGCGCAAAGATATCGCCGGACTCCATAGCGTTGGCCAGCCGCATGATCCACGTCAGATAGGCTTTCGAGCCGTTCACCAGCTCGGCGTCCTTCGCCGCGATTTCCCGGGTCTCGCTGTCGGCGGCGTTGTCGGCCAGATCGCGCATCTGCGGCTCTACCTGCTCGACCGCCTTGTAGAGGACACCGCGCTCAAGGCGCAGCATCTTGACCATGAAGCTCAGAAAGTTCTGAAAGAAATCCCGCTCGGCGATGTAATGGTCCTTGCGATCGCCTTTCTTCCACACCTTGACCACCATGCCGGTATCCATCAGTTCGCGGATGCCGGTGCTCACGCTGGCCTTGCTCATGGCGACTTCGTCCTTGATGTCATCGAGGGTCATCGGCGCCTCGGCGAAATAGAGCACGGCGTAAATTCGCCCGACCGAAGGCGTCACGCCATAGGCCACCATGCTCTGGGCAATGGCGCTGATCATCACGTCGCGCGCTTCCTGCAGGCGCTGGGCATCGGTTTCGGGCATGGCACTCACTTATTCAATAATTATTGAACATTTTGAACAAAGTAAATAAAGAGGCGCACTCGGTCAACAGCATCGCGCGGCTGGCACCGGGACAGAGACAAGTCGACTTGCAGCGGCATCCACGCTGACGGGGACTAAACAGGCGCGTACGCGCCGTGGCTGATAGACTGGGCGCTTTCCACCATCGGGCGGCTGCCTTGCTTCGTCCCGCTTTCATGACAATCAACCCATGCAGGAGACCCCGTCCATGCGCAGGAGAGCCACGCCATGCGAGTGATTCAAGTCCACGATGCCGATCAGCGTGAAGCCTGCCTGGCGCGGCTGTGCGCCGAGGCGTTCGGCGATAACGCCGGCCTGACGCCGCTGCTGCGCTTTGCCGGGGTGACCGCTGTGCTGTTTGAACAGCAGGCGGCACGCGTCTTTGCGCTGGCGGACGATGATGGCCGACCGCTGGCGCTGGCTCTACTGGTGCTGGACAAGGACAACCAGGGCATGACGCCCGTGCTGATGGGGGATCTTGACGCTGCGAACGGCGAATCACCTGCCATGCGGCTACTCGGTGAACTCGCCCGGCGCGCCCCGCTGTGCATGGAGGCCGGCGATGCCGCCGAGCAGACACGCCTCGAAAGCGCCGGCATCACCCGCTGGTTTGACGACTCCCGGGGGCGCCGTATTGGCCTGAATGCCCGACACCCGGCCACCACACGCGAAGAGATCGCTCCCGTGCTCGGCGTCGATGACGCCGCCGTGGCCCAGAACCTCAAGCAGAACCGCCCGCTGTTCGACGACTATAAGCAGCGTTTTATCAACGGCCTGGCGGCATTTCCGGCGACGTTGTAAGCACCAACACCGGCGAGGACCCCGCATGTGGCGATGGCTACTACTGCTACTGCTTCTGGCCTGGCTGGCCATGGGCATCTGGCAGCGTTACAAGCCCCTGCCCGACGGCACGGGCGTGGCCTGGCCTCAACGCGAGGCCGATAATGTCCGCCTGCTCACCAATGAAACCTGGTACGACGCCAACGGGCAGCGGCATTATCAACAGGCCATTTTTGATGAAGCGCTGGCCATGATTGGCCAGGCCCGGCGGCGGGTCATGGTGGACATGTTCCTGTTCAACAATTTTGCCGCCGACGCCAACAACGCCGACATGCGCCCGCTCTCCGGCGAGCTTACCGAGGCGCTGATAGCGCAGAAAACCCGGCACCCGGGCATGACCGTGACGCTGATCACCGACCCGCTCAATACGCTTTACGGCGGCCTGATGCCGAAACATCTGGCGCGGCTCAAGGATGCCGGCGTTGAGCTTGTAATCACCGACGTCGCGCGGCTTCGGGCCTCCAATCCGCTGTGGTCGGGCCTTTGGCATCTGGGCCTGAACCGCCTGGGCAACAGCAGCGACGCCGGCTGGCTGCCCAACCCGCTGGGCCAGGGCACCATCACCCTGCGCAGCTACCTGGCGCTTGCCAACTTCCGCGCCAACCACCGCAAGACGCTGGTGGTCGACCACGGCGACAGCTGGGCCGGGCTGGTGACAAGCGCCAACCCTCACGACGCCAGCAGCCGGCACGATAACGTCGCCCTGCGCTTTGACGGCCCCGCCGCTCTGGATCTGCTGGCGTCCGAGCGCCTTCTGGCCCGGTGGTCCGGCGGAAGCGAGGCGGCCATCAAGCCGGCCGCACAGCGCCCCGCCTCTGAGCCGGCGAAGAGCCACGCCCCGCGGCTGCGTATTCTCACCGAAGCGGCCATCCGCGATGCCCTGCTTGACCGTATTCGGCAGGCAGAACCCGGCGAGCGGCTGGATATCGCGGTGTTCTATTTATCCCACCGCCCGCTGATAGAGGCGTTGAAAGCGGCCCGCCGGCGCGGCGTCGAGGTGCGGGTGCTGCTCGACCCCAACCGCCAGGCGTTCGGTATTGCCAAAAGCGGCGTGCCCAACCGGCCGGTGGCCGCCGAGCTGGTGGAGGCCGGCATCAAGGTGCGCTGGTGCCTGACCCGGGGCGAGCAGTGCCACACCAAGCTGCTGCTGCACCGGCCAGGCCCCGAGGCGGCAACCGACCGCGCTTCGATGATCCTCGGCTCGGCCAACTTCACCCGCCGCAACCTGGACAACCTCAACCTGGAAACCAGCGTGGAGCTGACCGGCCGCCCGCACACCCCGGCCATTGCCCGGGCCACCGCGCTGTTTGAACGCCAGTGGCAGCCTCGGGAAGACCACCGCACCAGCCAGGCGTTGGCCCCCGATAAAGCCCCCGGCCCGCTCACCTACTGGCGCTACCGGATCATGGAAGCCACGGGGCTGTCGACGTTTTAGGCCGCCATTAAGCGCCTCTTTATGGTCCCCAGCGCCGTTTTCATCGCCTATAAAACGGCTATCTCGGTGCCCCAGTCCACCGGCCGGCGGCCGCGCTCGGTCAAACACCAGAGCACCGGGTAGCCGGGCACGTTTTCCGGGGCGGCGATGTGGCCGTCGGTGAAAGCCACCAGCACGTCGGGCGGGGTGGTTTTCAGCGCGGTAAACACCGGGCGGATGTCACTGCCGCCGCCCCCGTGGCATTCCCACTGGCTCAGCCGATAAAGTTCGCTTTCATCCAGCGTTGTGCGCCGAGCCACCTCGGCATCAAACTCCAGCACATCGAGGCTGACCCGGTCGCAGGCGCCGAGAATCCCCGCCAGCTCGCTTAAAAAGTGCGGCAACGCCTGCTGGCAGCTGCCGCTGGTATCCACCGCTACCGCCAGCGACAGCGTTTGGCTGCGCTGGCTGGGCAGGTAGAGGCCGGCATGCACATGGCGGCGAGACGGCGGTAGCCACTGGCGGCTGCCGCTCAGCGTGGTTTGTATGAAAGTGGCCAGCACCTGCTGCCAGGCGACGACCGGCCGGCGCAGGCGTTCGATCAGGGTGCGAAGTTGTGCCGGCAGGCTGCCCTGCCCGTGCTGACGCTCGACCTGCTGGGCGGTGGCCACCAATCGCTGCTGCCAGCGCCGGGCGTTATCCGCCGTCACCGGGCGCGGACTGAAAACCGGATCGTTGACGCTGCCGCCGTCGCCCAGCACGCCGGTCAGGTCGTGCACGTCCAGCTGTCGGCGGCGTGACCCCGAGCGGGTGCGCCGTCGGGGCGGCGTGCGAGCCGCCAGCCGAGGATAAATCTGCTCGGCGGATTGCCCCACAAAGCCGGCTTTATACAGCGCCTCCGCGGGGCAGTGGCCCAGCATGCCTTTCAGCAGCGCGTTGACCTCGTAGTCGCAGGCGTGGTTCCAGCGCTCCGGCTCTCGGCTCAACTGGCGGCGATGGTGGCCCAATGCGCAGTGCCAGACCTCGTGGGCGAGGATAAAGCGCCGATCGGCGTCGCTGCGCAAGGCCATGAAGTCCGCGTTGAGAAAGACGGCATCGCCGTCGGTGCCCGCCGTGGGCAGGCGGTCGTCGACTACCGCCACCAGGTTGAGCTGCATCATCAGCCGGGCGGTAAACGGCTGGCGGGTCATCAGCCAGGCGCGGTCATCTTCGCAAAGCTGCTGCACGCGGCGCTTGCGCTGCTGTTCGTCGGCGTTGGGTGCTCGCGGTGATAACGCACCGCGAGACGCATCAGAGTCGGAAACGGAGCCGGAAGCGGAAAGCGGGGTCGGGTTAGCCATTCAACAAGCCCTCCTGGCGGCTAGCGGCGGGCACGGCATCGCCGGCCGCGCCCATCCGGGCGCTCAGGTGCTGGTAGAACACCTCGCCGTGCTGCTGACTCCAGGCGGTGAAGTCGGCATGCCCCAGCAACGCCAGGGTGCGCCGCTGGGTGGCGGCCTCGTCCGGGCCCTGCAACGCGTCCAGCAGGCAGAGAGTGGCGAAGTCGGCGGTCAGCTCGCGGCTGATGGCAAAAAAGCGTCCCAGCCGCTTTTGCGTCATGGCGTCTTCGGTCCGGGCATCGTCCAGGCCTTTCCACAGCGCATGGGCCAACCCGGCGCAGAAAGCGTAGCGCTGGTCGGCGCGCTCGGGGATGTCGACAGGCGCCTGACCGGCGAGCATGGCGGGAATATCCGGCAGCTGGCGCGCCCATTCACGAAACGCCAGAAACTCGGTGCCCGCACCCTCGCCCACCAGGCCGTGAACGATCAGCGCCTGCACCTCGGCGGGCAGCGCGGCGCCGTGCGCCAGCGATTGCGCCACCCGGGTCCAGCTGCGGGGGCTGGGCCAGCCCTGCTCGACCGTGCCTTCCATGTCGAAAAAGCACTCCGGGCGAAAACGCAAAAAGGCGATGACATCCGGATGCAGCCCTTGAGCGCTGGCCCAGCGCGTCCAGGCGTCCGCATCCGGAGCCAAATCGAGGTGGCAAAAACGGTTGGCGAGCGCGCTGGAAAACGTCTGAGCCACGGCGCGATCCGCCTGACGGTTGCCCGCGGCGACCACCAGCCAGCCCGGCGGCAGGCAGTACAGATCGCCCAGGCGGCGATCGAGAATCAGCTCGTAGGCGGCAACCTGAAGGCTGCGGTCGGCGGCAGTCAACTCGTCAAAGAGGATAATGCCGCGGCTGTCGGGGTCCCGGGGCCACTCGCCGGCAAGCAGCCAGTCGACGACGCCGCGTTCACGGTCCGGTACCGGCAGGCCGCGCAGGTCCACCGGCTCGCGCTGGGCCAGGCGAATGTCGATAAAGCCGATACCTTCCTGCTCGGCCACCTGGCGCACTATCGAGCTTTTACCCACCCCGGGCGCGCCCCAGAGCATCACCGGCGGCAGTTCGGCGGCGAGCTCGGGGTGGTCGTGAAGCTGGCGCAGCTGGTGGGTCAGCAGGGTGTTGACGTTATCCGGCGTGGCGTACATGGGCGGGCCTCCTGGCACAGGATTCGAGAAGCGAGCAGTTCAATGAACGCTCGAACAGCATGGGAGCAGGTTACGCGGCTACTGCGACATTTCGTGTCGCCAAGCGCCTGGTTGCCAAGTGTCTGGTTACAAAGTCCTAGTCACAAAGCTCCCGGTCGCACAGCAACGGGCAAACGGGTTCACGAAACGGGCATCAGCGCCATCTGCACCCATTGCTGCCGAGCGGCCTGGCGCTGCTCATCGGTGGGATATGTTTCCGGCAGGCGCCAGCTCAGCCAGTCATCCGGCTGGCGGGAAAGGCTCATCAGCAGCGCCCGGGTTTGGCCCGGTGCCAGCCGCAGCAGGGTCGTCAACTGGCGCTGCCACTGCGCCCAGGGGGTCAGCTCCGCAATGGCGCACAGCACCGCCTGATACTCCGCCACGGTGATGGGTGCAGCGGAAAGCAGGCGCGGCAGATACCCGGTCAGCCCCTGGTGGGCGCGGTCGAACGATGCCCGGGGCCAGGCATCGCTGCCGTAGAGCGAGCTCAACACCTCAAGTGTCAGGCGGATCAACACCGGCTGCGCCGCGTCGGCCGTGGCGGCACGCAGCACATACGCCAGGCGATCGTTCCGGCCACGCTGGCAGGTCGCGTCGCGCAGCGTGGCCGTGTAAGACTTGGCGGCGGCGCTGGACTCAACGCACAGCGCCCACAGCCGCAAATCAGCCAGCATGCCTTCGTCCTGGCGGTCAGCGGGCAGCTCCCACTGCCACCGGGTATCGGCGCGGTGGTAGTGGACATCCTGCAGTTCGGCCGGCTGGCGCTTGCGGCGGCTGCGGCAGTGCCAGGCGCTCAGCGTGCGGCGGCACTCCCAGAGATCCGCCGGTGCGATGCCGCTTTCGGCCAGGCGCACCAGCGCGGTCAGGCCATGAAACGCGGCCTGGGCGGTGTAGCGACGGGACAGCACCTTGAGCACGCCGCCCAGCAGATCGGTTTCGCCGGCCTCGATGCGGCTCAGGGTTTCGCTGAGGGTGGCTTCATCCATGAAAAAGCGCGCCTGATGCAATAGCGGCGCGGGCACGCTGCCGTAGCAGTCCACGGCCTGGCCATTGGGCAAGGCTACTTCGTCCAGATAGCGGCAGTGGTGCAGCACCAGCTGGCGCGCCCGGTCCAGTGCCAGGCGTCGTAGCTGCGGCGTATGCAGCTGAACGTCATCCCAGCCGCCGGTCAGCGTCAGCGAAGCCGTGTTGCCGCGCAGCGTCACCTGGTAGCCGGCCTCTTCATCCTCGGCGGCCGATGAGCCAACGCTGAACAGTGCGCCGGCTCCCTGGACGTCGACCGCGCTCGGCGCCTTCAGTGCCAGCGATGCCAGCGCGCCGGTGTTATCCAGCCGGACTCGTGGCGGGCCATGAACCACGCAGCGCTCAAGTGGGCCGGCATCGGCCAGCAGCCACTCTTCCGTCCCTGTCAGTTCCAGAGCGACGGGCAAAACGGTCGGATTCATCACCACCGCCAGGGAGCATTCGGCCTCTTGCCGCGACGCCAGGTCCGCCGTGTTGGCGTTCCGGCCCAGCAGTCGCGCACCGTGCCACGCTCGGTGGCGCGCCGCCAGGCGCAGCGTGCCCGCCTGCCAGTCGGCGTCCAGCTCGGCGATGGCGCCGTGAATCTTTAGCGTCGGCGGCAGCTCAAGGTGAAACAGATGAATCACGGCGCCCTCCGCCAGCTCGGGCAGATAAATCTCACGCAGGGCCGGCAGCTGGCTGAGCTGTAAATGCAGAGCGTCCTGCGGGCCGCAGTCGCGCAGGTCGAGCACTTCCAGCCGTGAGTCTTCGTGAACATCCAGCGCGTGCAGTCCGGGCTCGGCAAGCGTTAGCCGACGGCCCGCATCGGCATGGCCGCAGGGGCCAAAAAGTGCCGTGCCGCCGTTGCTGTCCAGGTTCAGTGTGCCCATATAGCCTCCCGTTGCTGATATCCTCGGCGTCCAGTCTGGGGCCGCTATGCGACACATTGCGTCGCACGATGGCGATATCATGGGCTTATACCGCAATACAGGAGACGGCCATGCAGTGGGGACAGATCATCGATATCAACACGGCGCCTGACAGCGAAGAGCCGCATAGTGCCGAGGAGCGCCTGTTTGCCCAGCTGACCTGTGTGCGCCTGGTGATATTTCTGGGCAGGAACAGCACGCTCGACGATGACGACTGGCACAACCTCCTGGCCTGGCTGGACATGCCCGTGCCCGAGGAAATCGCCGGCAGCCGCCGCCACGAGGACTACGCACCGCTGCTGAAACGCTGGTGGCGCGAGACGACCGCCGAGCTGTCGCCCGCCGAACCGATACGCTGCACCCTGGTCACTTTCTGCGAGCATCTGTCTGACCTGCTGCGGCTCGGCCCGCTGGAGCAATACCTGCTGACGCTGGCCTGGCTATGGCTGCGCCACCCGCAGATGAACCCGATTCTGGCCTGCGTGGAAGAAACCCGCGCCAAAAAACTCCTGGCGCAGATGACCGGCTACGGCAACGACGAGCTCGAACACTGCCTGCACGAACGCAGCCGCCTGAAGCTGCTCGGCCTGCTGCGTGGCCAGCGCAGCAACAACACCTTCACGCTGCTGGACATGGACGACGTGCTCTCCGCCGGCCCGCTGCTGCGCGGCCTGGCGCCGCTGATCAATCACGATGCCGCGACGCTGTCTTCCCGGGGGCTGCGCGAACACCTGGCCCGGCACCTGATGAGCCTCTGCCCCCGGGAGCCTGTTGCCCACTTTGGCCTGGCCGATTTTGATGCGGTCCCCCTGCGTCAGCTGGCGGTGGATTACCTGCAAAAGGCGCTGAACCACCGCCAGCAAGGCGCCAATGTGCTGATTCACGGCGCGCCCGGTGTGGGCAAGACCGAGCTGGTCAAGGCGCTGGCCGCCCAGCTGAACGTCCCGCTTTACGGCGTGCCGGTGGTGGACAAGGACAACGAGGTGCTGACCCCGAGCAAACGCCTGAGCCGCTTTCAGGTCGTCCAGCAACTCATCGACCACCAGGCCGCGCTGGTGCTGTTTGACGAGATCGAAGACGTCATGCACGACGAAGACGCCCTGCCCAAGGGCTGGATGAACCAGCTGCTGGAACAGAACACGGCGCCGGGCATCTGGGTCAGCAATAGCGTGGACTGGCTCGACCCGGCCTATCTGCGCCGCTTTGACCTGATTATTGAAGTGCAGGCCCAGACCGGCCAGCAGGCCCGGGCGCACTATCGCCACCTGCTGCAAACGCTGCCGGTGACGCCCGACGGACGCCGCCAGCTGGCCGCCCAGCCGTGGATGACCCCGGCGACGGCTCAGCAGCTGTGCCGCCTGGGCACGCTGTTCAATCCGCGCACGCCCCAGCGCAACGAACAGCACATCGATACCTTGATGAGCCACCGCCTGAATGCCCTGGGCGAAACCCACAGCGACGCCATCGCCGCGCCTTCCGCGCCCGGCGGGCCCGCCATGCCCGACTATCGGCTTGAATGGCTGCATACCCGCCCGGGGCTGGAGAGCATTGTCGCGCGGCTTACCCGCCGCCAGCGCGGGCGCCTCTGCCTACACGGTCTGCCCGGCAGCGGCAAGACGGCGCTGGCCCAACACCTGGCCGAACGCCTCGACCGCGAGCTGGTCACCGCCCACGCCAGCAGCCTGATGGATAAATACGTCGGCGGCACCGAGGAAAAACTGGCGGCGCTGTTCCAGCAGGCCCGCCAACAAAACGCCGTGCTTCTGCTCGACGAGGTGGATACGCTACTGATGCAGCGCGACAACGGCATGCAAAGCTGGGAAATTTCCCACACCAACGAGCTGCTAGTGCAGATCGAAAACTTCGACGGCATTCTGCTGGCCACCACCAACCGCGTGGATAGCCTCGACCGCGCGGTGATGCGCCGCTTTGACCTCAAGGTCGAGTTCCTGCCGCTGCCCCCGGCGCCGCTGCGCGACCTACTCAAGGCCGTGCTGCCCGAACGCGATCACTCTCGCCTGGCGGCCCTGCCGGATGCCCAACTGGACCGCCGCCGCGTCACCCCGGGCAACGTCCGCACCGCGCTGGACCAGCTCGACCTGCGCGGCCTGCCCGTGCGCCTGAGTTCCCTGCTCGACGCGCTCATCCACGAAGAACGCGAACAGCACGGCAACCAGCGGCCCATAGGGTTTGTTTAACCCTCATAACTCAAGCTTTTAACTGCTCGACCACCTGGCGGAAGCTGTTGAGCCCGGCCTCCAGGTTTTCGACGATATCGCTGGCCAGCTCATCCGGCTCCGGCAAATTGTCCAGATCGGTCAGGCTTTTGTCTTTCAGCCAAAAAATAGCTCCAGACACGGGAGATAATCGCGGAAGTGCTCATTAATCGGTTTCCTTGAGGGCAAGCAGCTGCCTGCCCAGCGGGGTTAAGCGGTATTTTTGCGTAGGGCTGCGGGGAGAGTCCGGCTGGGTCATGGCGACCAGCTCGAGCGCCTGCGCAGGCAAGAGATAATTGCGGGTAAACGTCGGCCGGTGGCTTAACCGCAGCGCGTTCATCAGCGCTTTAGCCCCGAGTTCTTCCGTCTGCAAGACACGCAACAGCCGCATTACTTGATCGGTTACTTGGTCGGTTACTTGATCGGTTACTGGATCGCCGGATTGTGGAACCGCAGCGGCAGCGCTTGATGGCTTCTCCATGAACCCCGCATGCAGCGGCAGCCGTACCAGCATATAGCTGTGCTCGTCGTCCGCCTCAAATACCGGTGCGGGCGAGCCGTTGGCGCGCATGGCCCTCAGTATTTTGGGAATGCCGGTGGAGCGGCCTTCGGTCAGCTCCAGCTCCTTGAGAAACTCGCCGATACGGCGGTTGCGATAGCGGCGGCTGACCGCCCGGCCCGCCTGCAAGTCCTGCAGCCGAATGGAGCGATCCGGCCCGGGGAAGCTCAGCACCACCAGCTCTTCCGGCGTAATGCGTACCTCAATGGGTTCGCGGATCTCGTAGGAACGGTGATACACCGCATTCACCACGGCCTCTTCAATCGCCGCCAGCGGATAATTCCAGAAGCGCTCGGCCTCCGGCCGGTCAGGATGTTTTACCACCGCTTCCTGCACATGATGGGCGGCAATGTAGCTGAGCGATTCCCGGGTCATCCGGCCCAGCGGGCCGCGAAAAATCTTCTCTTCAAAGCGGTCGCCGCCGGCCCCGTCGGGGAAATAGACTACGTCGATTTGGGTTACCGGAAAAAAACCGCTCGGGGTGTTCGTTGAAAAACAGCAGCCCGACGTTTTTGGGCAACGCCATCTCGGCGGGGCCGCCCACCACGTTCATGCGCCGCCCAAGGGCTTCTCTGTCCAGCTCCCGCGATTCGCTCGCCAGGCCGCTTTTGACCTGCTCGAGAAACTCACGCATCAGGTACGGCGAAAGATCCTCCAGGGTTGCCGTCTGCCGGTAGCGGTCGTCAAAGGGCACGGTGGCGGCCAGGCTCATCAGCTCGCGTTCGTTATCGCCTGCGGCCTTCACCGTGCTGGTGTGTTTGCGCAGGTAATAGGCCCATTCGGCCTTTTTATCGCTGAGGCTGGTTTTGGCCTTGTAGGGCCGGGTTTCACCGCCGGGGGCCCAAAGCACCAGAATCGTTTTGCCCTGAATATCGTAGGTGGCCGTCAAGGGGTGGAACGGCGGCGCAATGGCCGAGTGCCCCAGGTTCATCAGCTCTTTTTGTATGGCGTCGATCTGCTCGGGGGCAAGCCCTGCCGGCGGTAGCCGGGGCTGGCCATTTTGTTCCGCGACACCGATCACCACATAGCCGCCGCCAAGGTTATGAAAGTCGTTGGCGAAGGCGCAGAGCGTGCGCAAAATAGTCTCGGGGTTCCACCCGGCCTTGTACTCGATGCGCTCGTCTTCCACCGTGCGGCGGTGCAGCAGGTCATCAATGTTGATGGGCAGCTTAGGCATGGCGGGCGACACTCGTGCGCGACGCCTTGGCGCTGCATGTGGCGGCGGGCTTTTTATTCGCTGCTTTTTTGGCGGCTTGCTCTGCGGCCTGGCGTTCGGCCTTTTCCTGCTTGATGCGGGCCAGCAGCTCGCTAGCGGGCTTGTCGTTGGCATTTTTTGCCACAAGAAACAGGATATGCCGGGCACTTACCGGCTCCTTGAGCAGTCGATAGCTGGCGGTAATGGCGGTAAAAGTCTTGCCGGCGCCGGTGGCCATTTGCACCAAGGCACGGGGCCTGTCCTGCTTTAGCGATTCATCCAGGTGGGTAATGGCGTCGATCTGGCACTGGCGCAGGCCGTCGGTATTCAGCGGCGGCATGGCCTGCAAACGGCCGCGCAGGCTTTGCCTTTGCGCTCTTCATTTGGCAAGCGTTGCGGGCTGATGGAAATTGAACGCTTCGCGCGAGCGCGGGAAAGGGTCAAGCCCGTCGGTAAAGCGTGTGATTACCCCCGTGCTTTCATACACAAAGCGCAGTGGCTGACGGTTTGTTATCCACTTGAGAGCGGCATTGGCGTAACCCGACGATTGATCTTCCACGGTGGTGATTTTTTCACCCCAGGTGTCGGGCTTGGCCTCAATCACGCCAACGGGCTGCTTGTTAACAAAGAGAACGTAATCGGCCGGGCCAACTTCCGTCTGGTATTCGCGCACCGCCACGCCCAGACCGGCAGAAAAATCGATGCGTTTCTTGTCCTGCACCACCCAGCCTGCTTTTTCCAGCTGGGCATCGATGGCATCGCGGGATGTCTGCTCCGGCGTCTGGTTGGCCATGGTCATTCTTCCCTGAAGCAAAACGTGTACACGGTGCGACTATCGCGCAGGTTATCTTCCCCGCTT
Organism: Vreelandella jeotgali Hwa; assembly: GCF_000334215.1. Taxonomy (GTDB): domain Bacteria; phylum Pseudomonadota; class Gammaproteobacteria; order Pseudomonadales; family Halomonadaceae; genus Vreelandella; species Vreelandella jeotgali. Next base: position 351,366 of record NZ_AMQY01000023.1, read on the forward strand.
TATATACCAAAATAAAGCCACGGGCGGGATAAAAGCCGCTCCCACTTGCATACAGCCGTTTCGGTGCAGAATCAGGGTTGTGCCAGGCAGTTCTCCACCGGGTTGAACCCCTCTGGCGGATACGTCACCCTTTCTGCATCATGTCGGCGTTTTGTGTATGAATCGGCTGAATGGCCATCGCCGAGAAAACGCCATCCTTCATTCGACAAGAGCAGCGTAATGCAAAAACCGATGCGTGGCTGGGGCAAACGCCTGTCAGGGCTATTGATTCTGGCAGTGACCGCGGGCGCCTCACTGCTGTTCAACAGCATGGGGCAGGCGGAGCAACCAGCGGTTTATCACCTGGATTTTCGCCGTGGCGTCCAGCCGGGTGAGGGTGCCGACACCGAGCTGGCCCGGATCGTGCGCGACGCGGTAGCGCGTGACCAGGCGGCGATTATTGTCACCGGCCATACCGGCACTCTGGGCGATACCCAGGCCAACCAGGCGCTGTCGGCGCGGCGTGCCCAGGTGATCGAGCAGCGCCTGACCGACGAAGGCGTGGACGCCGACCGCATTACCACCGGGGGTGTGGCCGGCGCCGAGCCGCTGGAGCGCCGCGATGACGAGAGCGACCGGGCCTATCAGCGCCGGCTTGCGCGGGTAGACGTGACGGTTCGCCCCTGACCGATGCCCTTCCCCCAACGACCAACGACGAGGATGCGAGCCATGTTCGCCACACGACCCCTGACGGTGCTGGTCAACCTGCTGGTGGCAGGCACCGCCCTGGTTGCCGGCCCGGCGGCGGCAGCCGATGATGCCAAAGCCAACAACAAGCCTCTGGCGGACAGCCTGTCGCCGCGGGTGGAAGCCTGCCGCAGTGAAGACTCGCTTACCGTGCCGCTGCGGACATCGGGCGTTGATGTCGTGCCGCTGGCGGCAAACGGCTATGCCCTTGAGACTCAGGACGACAGTCCCTTTGCCGACGCGGGGCTGGACGTCACCCTGGTGCCGGAAAACGACATCGCCCGCCAGGTGCAGGATTACCTCTCATGCGACATGCCGATCATGCGCGGCACCCAGGGCATGATCAACGCCGTGGCCGATCTCACCGAGAACGACGAACGCACCCGGGTGGTGGGGCTTTACCAGCACGGCTTTTCCAACGGCGGCGATGCCCTGGTCGTGCGCCCCGGGATTGATAACCCGGCAGATCTGTCCGGCGCCACCCTCGTCACCCAGGCGCAGGGGCCGCATCTGTCGTACATGAACCGTATTCTGGCCGATGCCCGCAAAACGCTTGAAGACGACGGCGGCACCTGGCAGGCACCGGATATCCGCTACACCGAGGACCTTCGCGGGCTGGGCGGCGATACCCCGGCCAGCGCCTTTCTCGACGATGCCGATATCGACGCGGCCTTCGTCATCGCGCCCGATGCCCGGGTGCTGACCAGCGACGGCACCACCGGCACCGGCGCAGAGGGCTCGGTCAAGGGGGCGCAAACCCTGCTCTCCACCCGGTCAGCCAACCGCGTGATCTCCGAGGTCTACGTGGTGCGCGCGGACTACCTTGAAGCCAATCCCGACCAGGTGCGGCGTTTCGTCGATACTCTGTTCAGCACCGAGGAAAGCGTACGCGAGGACGTGGTCAAGCAAATCATCGACTGGGGCGCCGTGGGTCAATATCTGCTCGACGACGCCGGCGCGACCCAGGCCGCCGAGCAGATGTGGGGCGACGTGGAAACCGCCGGCCTCCAGGGCAACATCGACTGGGCCAACCCTGACAAGCCGCGTTCGTGGAAGTCGATCAACGACGAGATTCAGAGCGGTCTGGTACGCCGCAACCTGATGCAAAGCGCCTACTCGCTCAAGCTGGCCGACCTGGACTACGCCAGCCTCGGCGATGACCTTTTCGACCAGCGCCGTGCCAGCCTGCCCGGCTTTGACAGCGACAAGACCACCCAGGTGGTCGAGGATCTGAACGAGTCCGGCGATCTGGATCAAAAAGCATTGATCGACTTCGACATCCACTTCAAGCCCAACCAGACCGCCTTCCCGCCGGCTGAATACCGCCAGCAGTTCGAGCGCGTGGCCGAGCTGGCCTCAACCTACGGCGGCGCGGTAATCAGCGTGGAGGGGCACTCCGACCCGCTCAACTACCTGCGGCAAAAGCACGACGGCGCCAGCCAGAGCAAACTGCGCTCGATCCGCCAGGCCACGCGCAACCTGTCGATGAACCGCGCGATTGCCGTGCGCGATGCGGTCATGGCGTTTGCCGACGACCAGGGCGAGGCGATGGATGAAAGCCAGTTCGTGACCCTGGGGCACGGCATCTCCGAACCCAAAACCGGCATGTGCGGCGGCGATCCCTGCCCGCCGGACACCGAGGCGGAATGGCTGTCCAACATGCGCGTCACCTTCCGCATGGTGAACGTCGAAGCCGAGGCCTCGTCGTTCACGCCGGCCAATTCCTGGTAAGCGGGAGAGTCTGCAATGTATTACCTGATTGCCAGTGCGCTGATCGCGCTCCCGCTGGCGCTGGCCGGCTGTAGCGACAGCGACGACACCAACAATCCGACAACCGCCGAGCCGGCGACCGTGAGCGAGGCCGGCCAGGCCGTCTGGCCGCCCGACAACGGCGACGCGCCGGAAACGCTCGACACTCATCTCACCCGCACCAACTACATGGTGGTGCTGGACATGAGCGGCTCGATGTCCCGGGATAACTGCTCCGGGAGCTACCCCAACAAGGCCGTGGCCGCGCGTACCGCGCTGGGTGCCTGGCTCGACGGCGTTGGCCGGGAAGACAACCTGGGGCTGGTGGTGTTCGATAATCGCGGCGTCAACGTCACCGTGCCGCTGGGCCGCCACAACCGCGACCACTTCCGCCAGGCCGTTGACGAGGCCTACCCCAACGGCGGCACGCCGCTTTACGATGCCGTGGAGATGGCGCGCGGGCAGCTGGCCACCCAGGCCGAAGCCCAGCAGGGCTACGGCACCTACCGCCTGGTGGTGATTACCGACGGTCAGCACAGCGAAGGCCAGAACCCGACGCCACAGATCAACGCGATTCTGGAAAACCCGGCCAACCCGGTGGAGATCCACACCATCGGCTTCTGCATCGAACGCTCGGCGCTCAACCAGCCCGGCCGTACGGCGTATCAGAGCGCCAAAAACCCTGAAGAGCTGGCCGACGGGCTGAACAGTGTGCTGGCCGAATCACAAAGCTTTGACCCGATCAAGGAGTTCCAGGCCGATGACGACTGATACCCATCGCCGCCTCAACGGCGGCTGTAAAACGGCGCTGGGCACCGGCCTGCTGGCGCTGGCGCTGACTGCCCCCACCGCCGGTGCCCGTTCGGCCGATCCTGACCTGACCATCGGCTGGACCGCCTGGGACGATGCCGAAGTGGTGTCCAAACTTGCCACCCTCATCCTCGGCCAGGGCATGGGCTACGATGTCGAGCTCACCCTGGCGGATATCTCCGTGCAGTATCGCGGCGTCGCCGACGGCGATCTCGACGCCATGCTGATGTCCTGGCAGCCACTCACCCATGAATCGTATCTGGAGCGCTACGGCGACCGCACGGTGGATCTGGGGCCGATTTACGAAGGCGCCAACCTAGGGCTGGTGGTGCCGGATTACATTCCCGAGTCCGAGGTTTCCGAGATTGGCGACCTGGCCAACCCCGACGTGCGCGACAAACTGGACGGCAGGATTCAGGGCATCGAGCCCAACGCCGGCATCATGTCGCTTACCAACAAGGCCATGACGGCGTATGACCTGGACTACGAACTGCTGACCGGCACCGGGCCGAAAATGACGCAGCAGATCGGCCAGGCCACCGAGGACGACAGCTGGTTTGTGGCCACGGGCTGGCGCCCGCACTGGATGTTTGCCACCTATGGCCTGCGCTACCTGGATGATCCCGATAACGTCTACGGCGACGCCGAATCCGTGCACGCCGTGGTACGCCAGGGGCTGGAAGACGACTACCCCGATGCCGTGGCATTCCTGCGCCGCATGCAGTTTTCCATCGACGAGCTGGAGTCGCTGATGGCCCGGGCGCGCGAAACCTCCAACCGCCAGGCCGCCTATGAGTGGATCGAAGCTCACCACGACACCATTGCCCGGTGGATGGGGCAGGCGCAATGAGCCAGGCACGCTCGGCTTTGGGTATCAGCGAGACCGCACGCTCGCTGCTGGCCGGCGCCGTGGCGTCGGCCACCTACCTGGCGGCGCTCCATGGGCTGACCATGCCCGCCTGGCAGCCGGCGTACGCGCTGACGCTGGCGCTGGGCAGCTTTGTTGGCGTCAGCCTGCTGCTGCCGCGACGGGCATCGCTGACCGAACAGCTGTCGACCCTGAACGACGACTGGGATGGCGATGCCTCCGGCGCGGCCGACGTGATCGCTACCTGCCGGGCGCGTATCGAGCGCCTCAGAGCCGCCGGCGAGTCCCTCGATGGCACGCTGCGCGAACGCACCGACGGCGTGATCAGCGGGGCGGAGCGTATCGTTGATGGCTTTGTCGAGGACCCGCGCGACATCCGCCACTCCGCCACCTTCGAGCGCTACCTGGGCGCTGCCGCCGATATCGCCGAAAAATGCGCCGGTCTCGACGACAAGACCGACAGCGACGCCGTCCAGGCGGTGCTGACCCGCAGCGACAACGCCCTGAGCGATATCGAAACGGCCTTCGGGCGCCAGTACGAGCGCAACCTGAGCAACGACATTCTGGACCTGGACGTCGACCTGGACGTCCTGACCCAAACCATCAAAAGCGAGGAACCACGCCCATGAACGCAACAACACAGAACGTGGAAGATCCCGCCGGCACCGTGCTCAAGGACGTCAGCGAAGCGGGCGCCGGGGTGCTGGCCGAATCCGGTGACGGCAAGCAGCTGGCCGACCTCCCCGACGCCGAGCGCCAGCAGGTAGAAACGCTGATGGCCGAGATCGAAGTGGGCAACAGCCAGTCGATCATCGGCTTTGGTGCCGCCGCCCAGCGCGAGGTGACTCAGGTATCGGAAAACATGCTCGAAGGCGTGCGCAACAAGGACACCGGCAAGGCCGGCGAAGCACTCAACGACATGACCGCCGGACTCCGCGGGCTGGATACCCAGGAGCTCAAGGACGGCAAATCACCGGGCTGGTTCAAGCGACTGTTCGGCGCCGTGGCGCCCATCACCAAATTCATCCAGCAGTATGAAAGCGTCAAATCGCAGATCGAGTCCATCGTCCGCCAGCTGGAAGAGCACAAGCACGCGCTGCTCAAGGACGTCACCATGCTCGACCGGCTGTACAACACCACCCTGGACTACTTCCGCGATCTGGAGTTTTACATCGAGGCCGGCGAGCTGAAAATCGCTGATATCGACGCCCACGCGATTCCCGACGCCAGGGCTGAAGCCGAGCAAAGCGACGATGCCATCAAGGCCCAGCAGCTACGCGACATGCAGACCACGCGCGAAGACCTGGAGCGCCGGGTACACGACCTCAAGCTCACGCGGCAGGTCGTCATGCAGTCGCTGCCCTCCATCCGCATGACCCAGGAGCTGGACAAGAGCCTGGTCAACAAGATCCAGAGCGCCGTGATCAACACCGTGCCGCTGTGGAAAAACCAGCTCGCCCAGGCCATCACCGTCTACCGCACCCGGGAAGCCGCCTCGACGCTTAAAGACGTCTCCGACCTCAACAACGAGATGCTCGAAGCCAACGCCGAAAACCTCCAGAACGCCAACGCCGAAGTCCGCCAGGAAGTCGAACGCGGCGTCTTTGCCATTGAATCCATCGAAAAGGCCAACCAGAGCCTGATCGACACCATCAACGAATCCATCGACATCGCCGAACAGGGCCGCAGCAAACGCAGCGAAGCCGAAGGCCGCCTGACCGAATGCGAAAACCAGCTCAAGCAAACCCTCCGGCAGGCAGCGGAGTAAGACCCGGTTGCCGGCGGCGGGCACCAGGCCATGCCGGTACAGCACCTGTAACGCTCAAAAAAGGCCGGGGCAACTTACGTTACCTCGGCCTTTTTTTATTCTTCTATTTTTCGCAGACTGGCATATTCATCCTTCACCCATTTTCTGGGATCAACACCCCATATATATTTAAACCCCTTCAGGAACAGCATCAGGAAAACCAACGGCATAATCAGCGTCTTGAACATAAAGGCTGCCATCAGCCTCAAGAGCGATGGAATAATATCATCCAGGGTGCTGGTAACACGCTCCCATTTTGCCATATCCCGAAATTCGGATATCTTATTCTTCATCCCTGTTATCCACCCCTCATCTACATTCTTGCCTGCCAAAACATCATTGGTGTTCTCAATATCATTTTTTATTTCCTGACTCCTTTCTTCCAGATCGCCTATTTTTCTTTAAAACCATCAATTTTCGCCTGTGCCAGGTCCAGGTTTTCTTTTGCTTCATTATATTCATCCTTGCGCGAAAAAACGTTGAGCTTTTGTATCGTACCCATTTCGTCTTTCATGCTATCCACCCGGCTTCGGATCGGCTGAATCGCTTCTTTTGATGCCTCCAGCGATTGCTGGTTGTCTACTATATCCTCTTTTACCTGCATACGCTTTTCGGTGAGGTCATCGCGCATCTCGATCAACCCCTGCCTTTTATCCTCGCTCAGCTCATTATCTGACGCTGTTTCCTCGGATAATTCATCAGAAGCTGCCTTAACCTCTTCCATATGAGGTGTGATGGCCTTGTCCACAAAAGCCTGATCCACTACCCCATTCATCATTATGACCATGATCAGCAAAAAACGAATCAAGGCAAAAAAAGCAAAAAGGCGGAAAACAAAAAATGAATATGCGCCATCCTTGAAATAAATAGAGGCGACAAAAACAGCGCCCAAAACAGTCAGAATAACCTTGAAGAAAATAGTAGAAACCGCTTCCACTATTATTTTCTGGATTACCAGGGATGAGATAGCAACTTTCATTGCTGAGCTATAATCTTCCACCAGATCACTGATGGGCTCCAGGATCTTAAAGGGATGAACATCAAACCCAATGCCCAAGGATGCACTTATGTTAACGGATGATGCCAGTGAAACCGCTGCATTAAAAACTCGCGCGGTTCCATAAGCCGCAAATGCTTGCAGCGTTGAAGCGTCAACATACTCCCTGGAGAGTAAATCTATGATACCTGTCCACGACAAAAGTACAACAAAAGCTGCAGCAACGGAAATCGCCAGCCTTCTTTTGTGGCTCATCTCCTTGAGGTCCATCATACCCTTTTCTCCATTGATACATTGCCATCATTTTTTTCTCTTTCGAAATGCTTGAAGCATCTCTTTGTCAGCTTGAAAAAATATGAGTAAAGAAGCAAGTGATATCATACCAATAAAATGCGACAATTAGTGTCGCATTATGCTGTCAGATATTGAGTCTCATTCGATTGCCCAGCTTATCAATCCGCGGTTTTATAAGGGGTAGCATGGGTATCCGTTGCAGCGGAGACACTTCACGTTACAGCCCATGCCAAGCCAGGGTCGTCGTCTTTTACGCTTCGCGCTAGAGTGAGCACACGTCTACCTACCGGCCCAACAAGGTGCTTGCATGTCTGAACTGCGCGACACGCTTTTTCGCTATTTGACCCTGCTGCAGCTGATTCCACGCTATCCCGGGCGTATTGCCACGCCAGTATTAAAGGAGAAGCTTGCCGAGCGTGGTTTTCGGATTGACACCCGCTCGCTGCAGCGCGACCTGCGCGATCGCCTTTCGGTGCATTTTCCGCTGATCTGCGATGATAGCAGCCGGCCTTATCGCTGGTATTTTGACCGCGATTTTCACTGCAATCTGCCGGCGCTTGACGTACCCAGCGCGCTGACGCTGGTGTTGGCGGAAGAGTATCTGAAGGGGTTGCTGCCGCCGGTGGTGATCGACCAGCTGGCACCGCAATTCCGCGATGCCCGGGGGCTACTGGATGATCTCGCGCAGAACGGGCTGAGCCGCTGGGCGCGCAAAGTCCGCGCGATCCCCAACGGCAAGGCACTGCTGCCGGCACCGCTGAGCGAGGCGACCTGGCAGACGGTGTCCGAGGCGCTGCTGGCGCAAGAGGCTATCCGTGTAACGTACCTGTCGCGCAGTGCGGAGAAGCACAGACGTTATACGCTGCATCCGCAGGGGCTGGTCAGTCGCCATAGCGTGACCTACCTACTGGCAACGGTGAACGATTACAACGACATTCGTCAGTTTGCCATGCACCGCATTGTGGACGTTGAGGGCAGCGATGCCCCTTGGCGGGAGACCGTCGGATTTGACCTGGATGATTATATTGCTCGGGGTGCCTTTGGCTATCTGCAAAGCCGCGAGCCGGTTCATCTGGTGGCCAACATCTCGCCACAGACCGCCTGGCTGCTCAGCGAGACGCCGCTTTCCCGGCGGCAAACGCTGACGGCGCTCCCTGACAGCGACTGGCAGAGGCTGGAAGCCGACATCCCCGACGACCAGCAAACGCTGTGGTGGTTGATGGGCATGGGCGCCAACGTCGACGTACAGGCGCCGGCAAGCTGGCGCCGCGAAATTTACGCCGCTGCCAGCACTATTGTGGCGCGCGGGCAAGCACCGGACGGTTAGCTTGGGTCGTCCGGCGAGGCGGGCGCGAACGCTGGCCAGTCGGTATCCTTGCCCATGGCATTGACGGGTAACGCCGTGCCGAACGTCAATGCCGCCGGGGTTTGTGCCGCGCTGAGATGCTGGCGGCACCACTGCCAAAGCGACGCTTCCAGTGCCGAGCGATCGTTTTGCGCGTCGGACGCCGGCACGATAAATGCCTTGAGCCTGTCACCTTCGCGCGGGTGCATCAGCCGCACTTTGGCCTGAGCGACTTCCGCCAGGGCTTCCAGCTGCTCGGCAATGGCGGCGGGATAGACGTTGGTCCCGGCAACCGAGACGGCCTTGTCGTGACGACCGCCCGGATAAAACGTCCGCTCACTGACCCAGTCAAGACTGTCGGGCGCTTCCACGGTGTCGGTCGAATCGTCGGCTGGCCTCAGCGCCTCGGGGTGCTGACCGCGCTGCCAGCGAGGAAACAGGGTAAAAGGCGCGTCGTGATGATCGCGCCAGCCGATACCCGAGGTATCGCTTGACCCGTAAATCTCGATCAACCCCGCTATACCGCTCTGCTCGATGCGCCGAGCCGTTGCCGACGGCAGCGGCCCCGTGGAGGACAGCGCCACGCAGCCATCAGGCAAATTGACGCCGGCCTCGACCCAACGCTGCCAGAACCACGGGAATCCCACTACCACGTCACCGTGCTGAAGGCGGCCACTCTGGGCTCTCATCATCGCAGCGCTGCCGGACAGCGTTGGCACCTGGCAGAGCTGCGGCAACAGCACGCCGAACAAAAAGCCGTAAATATGATGCGAAGGCACGCAGGTGACCACACGCTGCACCGCTCCGCCCGTGCGCGTCTGACCCAGCCTGGCCTGACACAGATCGGCCACAAACCGGACTTCCTCGTATAGCGCTGACCATTCATGCCGGTGGATGACCGGCTGCCCGGTGCTTCCCGAGCTGGCAAAGGCCAGGGCCCGCGCGCCTTCCTGCCGCGACCCGGCAATCACCTCAACCCAGTCACCCAGCGTCCGCGCGCGCAGCAGGTAATCTTCCAGACCGCTATCGGGCACCTGGAAAAACCGGCTAATCGTCATGGATAGCTGCAGCGTTTCCAGCGAGTCAATATCCAGGCACACCCCGTCCATCGATGGACGGACAGCGGCAGCTGCATTGTCGGATACATTGTGGCCGCCCGACCGTAAGCGCGTATCAGGCCGCCAGGAGTCGGACGCCAGATCCTGCGGGTCGCAACCGCGCATCTGCGCCAGCTCGGCGCTTACCAGCGAGACCATGCAACGGAAAAGCGCTCCATGATCCAGCGGATCATGGAGCGTGCAGGAGTGGAAGTGAGTCATTACAAACGCTTGACGAAGATCCAGTAGGTATCGCCGGAGATGGCTTTCTTCATGTGGACGCGCACTTTGGTAGGGGTCATGCGGTAATCGAAGACGTATTCAAACATCGTGCTCAGGTTGTCCTGACGCACCCCTTCCTCGAAGCGACCCCGGAACTCCGGGCGATCCGTACAGGGAGCCACTTCGCGGAAGAAGTTTTTGCCGATCACGTCGCTGGAAGCGCGGCCGGTGATATCACTTTCGGCAGCGTTATAACGCAGGATCTTGCCCTGGGCATCCACCTCGATGGCACCGAAGGCCAAATCATCGAGCTGGTTTTCCGACATGCTGGACAGCGTGTTTTCAACGTCGTCCGAACCGAATTTTACCATTTCCATATCTTGTACCTTTTATTGGACATGCGTTGTACAAAATGACGGATCAATGCGCGCGATGCAACCCCCGCCAACGTTTGGTGGCTATCCGGCACAACGCCCGGCCTTCTACGCACGCATGCAGCAGATTCAGACCTGGCGAGAAACCGGTAGTTGTCAAGAAACCACGCCTTGCATGAATAGGTGCTAAATCGTGGATTGGAAAAATACCGGGTTGCAGGTTATAACTTTTACGTACTCCGGTATCGACACCGGGAGATACGCCAGTAACGACAGAATACAAAATCTCACTTCCGGATACTCGAATAGCAAATTGTTGTTGTTTATCGCCATGATTGATAAAATCAACTGCTAATATTTTCATAATTCCAAACAGTTTTGTAACGCCGCCTCCATTGGCTTTTTCCGGTTTGCCGATTCAGGGAAGATCGTTTTGCAAGGACACCCCAATACTTCGCCGGGGCAATCATTACCCGTGCTTCAGGCTCTGCATGCCCAAATGCCGACTCCCCTCTGCCGCACCTCCGGTATGTGCGGGGAGCTTTCATGAGCACACCATTACTTCGCAGTGGCAGAATCGAGGATTTTCGTGCCCTGGGTGATACCGGGCAGCCTGCCTATCAGTCGGCCGATCAGCTACGCATGGTTATTGCCCGCCGGCTGCGCGGAAAAGAGCGGCATCTGGCACGCCCCCAGCGTGACCAGCAAGGCACCCATATTGACTGGTACAGCCCGGTGGATGGCGATATTACGCCCTGGGAAGAAGCCACCGAGGAACAGCGTGACGCCGGCCGTTCTCAGCTAGCGGCGTTTCAGCAGGAACTGGCAACACTGGCGCCAGGCGATAACACGGCGTCCGGAGACCATGAAGTGTTTTCGCGTCTGGCCCAATGGGTCTGCCATTTTCCCGATGAAAACCACGTTTATCTGGTAGGCGATACGCCGGTACTGACGTTCTGGAGCTTTATTCATGCGGGAGCGAGCCGCCGGACCGACCCGCTTCGCTGCCTGTACCCCGCTGAAACACCCCGGCCCGAGCCGGTTTCGCCGCCGCCCACGCCTCCGTCGGCAGCCGCCAGCCCCGTTGCACAACAAACCTCATGGTGGCGACGCTGGTGGTGGCTTCCGCTACTTCTGCTGCTGGCTCTGCTTGCTCTGCTGTTCGGTCTACGCTCGTGCACGGGGCCCGGCGTGCCGTTGCCCGGCACAGATACTTCCAATACCGGCACCCCCGAGCATGATGCCGGTAGCAAGGACACATCCAACAACACTTCACCCGACACCGCTGGTTCGGGCGGGGGGCTGGACATACCCTCAACGGGCCAATGGGCGCTGCTTTCCGGTAGTGGGACTATCGGAGGGCTGGCCTGGCCGGCTATTGGCGGTTTGCCCGATATGGCGGGGATGGGCAAGGCGCCCTCATTGCCTGATATGCCCGGTGCGCCCGACATGAGTGGCGCAGGCGTTGGCATGGCCGATAGCGGAATGGATAGTGGCGGTGGAGGCGCCGGTGGCGGGGATGGTCCTGGTAGTGAAGCTAGTGGTGGTGGCGATGGCGGCGCCGGCAAGGGCGCGGCCCCTGCCGATAGTAACGCTACGGCTGCTCCCCCGGCGCCACCTGAAGGCCCGGCATTGCCTGAAATGGAGCCACTCACCATTCCGGAAGACGCCGAAGAAGGCAAGGCGACCTTTCTGAACGGTGACTGGGCTGCCGCCGGCATCATGGATACACGAGACAGCCGGCCGCTGAAAGTTTCCTATACCTTTGAAAAGGGCGATGGCGACATGCATATCCGGCGTGGCGGGAAGGACGGGGTTACTTGCAGTGGCCCGGTCCAGGCTGTCTTCGAGCAGGAGTCGCTGAACATTGATGCGCATCAACAGGCCAACTGCAGCGACGATAGCCACTATGAAATGCCCAGCGTGACGTGCCAACGCCAACAAGCCGACGAGGAAAAAATGGCCAACTGTACGGCACGCTACGACGATGCGCCCTTCCCCATGGAATTATGGCAGGTCAAATAAACAGGACGAGCGTTGTATTATGCTACCCGACATCACCCCGTTTGAAGACGTTGTCACTCTTGTCAGCCATTCCGGCGTTCAGTTTCTGGATTTTGGCCTGACGCTGGACCCGGCCAACGAAGCTGCCGGGGAGTTCGTGTATCTTGACGACGCCAAAAAGACGCTGGCCCGCCTCAAGGTGGACAGCAAGGACGATTCGCTGTTTTACGATACCGGTGATGGTGAGGTCGAATACGTCAAAACCCCCCGGTTCGAAATGGGTATGGATAAAAGCTTGAGCCAGCTGGACCGTACCTGGCTGCCCTTGCCGGTGTTTCGCTTTCGCCCGCCGCAGCGTTTTGATGAGGGGCCGGGTAACTGGGCGCGCATGCGCATTGCCGCTCTGGACAAGCCCGACCTGCACGGCCACACACACCGCCTGACGTTGGCTTTTGATACCCGCACCATGCCGCGCCACGGCAACACCGCGTACCTGGCGCCGGTCGACGAGGACGTACGTTCGGGAGCCAGTTTCCGTATCGCCAACCAGGCGCCTCAAACCGGCTGGTTTACCGATCAGGCCTGGGTACGGGCCTGGCTGACCGAGCTGTATCATGACGCCAACCCGCAGATGGATAGCCGGGACCGCGATGCGGCGCTGGATCAGAGCGAACACCTGGCCCACTACCTCAACCTGCTGAGCCTGATGCACACCGACACCACCGGTGACGCCGGTGCCTCGCGGGTCACCTTGCCCGAGTTCCGCGTTATCGCACAGTCGGATGCCCCCATTCCCGTCGACTTTGTGCTCGACGTGGGCAACTCGCGTACCTGCGGCATCATGATTGAGGACCACGGCAAGTCCGGCGCCGGACTGCAAAACAATTACACCCTTGAGCTGCGCGACATGCTCGACCCCGAGCGCCTCTACCGTCAGCCGTTCGAAAGCCGGATAGAGTTTTCACAAACCTTTTTCGGCAAGGATCACCTGTCGATCAAAAGCGGCCGCCACGATGCCTTTCTATGGCCAACCATAGCCCGCGTAGGCATTGAGGCCGGGCGCCTGGCAAGCCGCCGCAGCGGCACCGAGGGTTCCACCGGGCTGTCCAGTCCCAAACGCTATCTCTGGGATGAAACCCGCTATGATCATGGCTGGCGCTTCAATAGCGCTTACGTCCACACCGAAACCGAGCCGCTGGCAACGGCGGCGCCCTTCTCCAACCTGATCAACGAGCTGGGAAATGCGCTCTATACGTTGGAGGAAGACGACCAGATGCCGGTCTTCAAGCCCCACTATTCGCGCAGCTCGCTGATGACTTTCATGCTTTCCGAGGTGTTGGCCCAGACGTTGATGCAGATCAACAGCCCGGCACAGCGAGTGCTACAGGGCCACACGCACCGCCCGCGCCAATTGCGCTCGATTACGCTGACCGTCCCACCGGCCATGCCGCAGGCAGAACGCAGCCTGCTGGAATCGCGCATGCGCCAGGCTATCGCACTTATCTGGAAGAGCCTTGGCTGGCATGACGGCGAAGAAGAGGCCGACCCGTTCAGCGAAGCAGAGACCCACGCCCTGACGGTGCCTACTCCTCAACTGCGCATCGAGTGGGACGAGGCCTCTTGCGGGCAGCTGGTGTATCTGTATACGGAAGTGCAGGAAAAGTTTGCCAGTCATCCCGAGGAATTTTTTCGCACCCTGGCACGCCCCAACCGCTCATCCAGCGAGCTGGTTCGCCTGGCCACCGTGGATATCGGCGGCGGCACTACCGACCTGGTGATCAATGACTATTCGCTTGACCGCAGCAATGCCAGCAGCAGCGGCAGTAACGTCGTTATCGAGCCCAGCCAGCGCTTTCGCGACGGTTTTCGAGTGGCCGGCGACGATATTCTGCTTGATGTCATCCAGCAATTTATCCTGCCCAGCTTCAAGGCAGCGCTCAAGCAGGCGGGCGTGGCCAACCCCGATGCCATGATGTCACAGCTTTGCGGGCAGGACGGCGCAAATGCCCAGCAACGAGTGCTGCGACAACAGCTCAACCTCCAGGTATTCACCCCGCTGGGGCTTGCACTGCTGAGTGACTATGAAGACTTTGATCCCGAAGCGCCCACGCCTCCTGAAACGCTGACCTACGGCGAAAGGCTCGGCGACCATGCCGTCACCCATGCGGTAGTGCGCTATGTAGAAAATGCCGTGCGCAAGGAAGTCGGACATGGCGCCCATTTCGACTTACGTGATATTTCGCTGAGTATAAACCTGTGGAACATCCACCAGGCGCTGCTCAGTGGGCAGTTCAACATCTGCAAAACGCTGGATGCCCTCGCCGAAGTCACCTTTCAATACCATTGCGACATGCTACTGCTTACCGGGCGCCCTTCGCGCCTGCCCGGTATTCAGGCCTACATCCGCCAGTTGTTGCCGGTGCCGCCCGGACGCATCCTGTCCATGCACGGCTATCAGACCGGCAGCTGGTATCCTTTCCATCGCAACGGCAGGATTCAGGACCCCAAAAGCACGGCATCGGTGGGGGCCATGCTCTGTTTGATGGCTGCCAAAACCAGCCTGCCACGCTTTTTCTTCCGCGCCGGCCGGCTGCATCCCTACTCCACCATTCGCCATATCGGGCTGATTGACGGTAATAACACCATCCCCGCTGACGACGTGATTTATTGCAATATCCAGACCAACGAAGCCGGCGATGCGATTGAGCTTCCCGCCGTGAATGACGACGGCACGGTACCCAGCTTCAAAATGCCCGGCCCGCTTAACCTGGGCTTTCGCCAGCTGTCATCCGAGCGCTGGGCAGCCTCACCGCTGTATACCCTTGGATACAGCGAAAGCGGCCGCCGGAAACTGGCGGAGGAAGAAGCCAGGGGCCGCCATACGCCGGTGCTGACCGTTACCCTTGCGGTTGATACACGCGCGGGAAAAGGCAGCCTGATCAGCGACCAGCTGAAAGTTGACAAGGTCGAAAGCGACACCGAGAAATCATTCAGCCCTCGCGATCTGTTTTTACAGCTCAATACCCTTAACGACGCCGGGCTGGGCGATACCAGCTACTGGCTGGACAGCGGGAGTGTAAAACGCACATGAGTCAACTGACCCCTGAACAGACACACCTCCAGCAACGCTGGCTCGCCCTGCACCAGGGCGCAGGCGAAGCGATCAGCTGGATTGACGATGTTCGCCATCTTTCTCCGCGTATTGATAGCGAGGCGGACTCGCTCAAGATGGATCTGTACCGCAAGCGAAACCTGGCCACCAGCCTCTCGCATGTCGCGACAACACCGATGACGGTCGGCTTTTTTGGTTTGTCCCAGGCGGGCAAATCCTACCTGGTATCAGCATTGGCTGCCGGTGACAACGGCGCACTGGAAACCCGTTACAGCGGCCAACATCTGGATTTTCTTGAAGACATCAACCCGGTAGGCGGTGGCAAGGAAGCCACCGGCCTGGTAACGCGCTTCAGCCGTGCCGTGCCGTCCGGCGAGGGCGACTTCCCCGTGACGCTCAAGCTGTTCAGCGAGGTCGATATCGTCAAGGTACTGGCCAATGCCTGGTTTGAAGATTTTGACCATAAGCGCGGCACGCCAGCAGATATCAGGACTCAGGATATTGAGCAGCACCTGAACGCTTTCGCCCGGACTTCCGGCGAGCGTCAATCGGGCATGACGCCGGAAGATATCGTCGATCTTCAGGATTATCTGAACGATAGCTTTCCCAAACCGGTCGCCGCGCTGGCCGCGCATTACTGGCCGCGTGTTATCGAGTTGGCTCCCGGTCTCGACGTCCGGCAACGCGGTGAATTGCTGTCGATTCTCTGGGGCAAACAGCCCGAATTCACGCGGCTCTATGTCTCCCTCGCCAGCACGCTGGGCCAGCTGGGTCACACCACCGACGTACAGGCACCGCTCACCAGCCTGGTTGCCGGCGAGCATAGCCAACAGCCGCATCGCAGCATTATCAACGTCGATACCCTGGAACATCTGGAACAGCCGGACGATACATGCCTGA
Source organism: Vreelandella jeotgali Hwa (assembly GCF_000334215.1). Taxonomy (GTDB): domain Bacteria; phylum Pseudomonadota; class Gammaproteobacteria; order Pseudomonadales; family Halomonadaceae; genus Vreelandella; species Vreelandella jeotgali. Next base: position 367,671 of record NZ_AMQY01000023.1, read on the forward strand.
CGGTCTGCCCGGTGCACCAACAGGGTCCGGGGGAGCCGGTGGAGATGATGCTCGCACAGCTAACGGCGCTAACCGCTGAACTGGTGGTGCCGCTGACCGAGGCCGCGCGCAATCACCAGGTCGAGGACATCGACTTTCTCGACTTCCCCGGCTATCGCGGCCGTTTGAACCTGACCGAAATTGGCGAGCCCGGCAGTCAAAACGGTATTGCTCAGCTGTTTTTACGCGGCAAGGTTGCCTACCTGTTCGAGCGCTACACTGATACCCAGCAAATGAACGGGCTGGTGGTATGTACCAGCTCGGAAAAACAAAGCGACGTGTCAAGCGTGGGGCCGGTGCTCAATCGCTGGATCAGGAAAACCCAGGGCGCCACGGCCGAAGAGCGCGGAGCCCGTACCCCCGGACTTATCTGGGCACTCACCATGCTCGACAAGCGCATCAGCACCTCGCTTGATCATACGCCGGCCCAGCTGGAAGAAGGCTTTGAAGGCATGATCAAGATGACGCTGCTGGAGCGCTTTGAGAGCTATGACTGGCTGCAACAGTGGGCACCCGACCAGGCGTTCAACAATACTTTCCTGGTACGCAAACCCCATATGAAAGCTCCCTTTCTGGATATTCGGGAAGGCCGCGAACACGCCTTTGCCTCCGAGGCTGCCGACTCGCTTGATGCAATGAAACGTGCCTTTATCGATAGTCCAGGCGTCGGTCGTCATGTCCATCGGCCCGCGGATGCCTGGGATGCCATGCTCACTCTGGGCGACGGCGGCATGGCACGTATCAGCGCGCACCTCGAACGTATTGCCGGCCTTGACTACAAGCTGGCGCGCATAAACGACCAGCTGGAACATAGCCTTGCCACCCTGGTCACTCACGGTCTGGGCCGTTGGTACCATGAAGACGGCGATGGTGAACAGGAAGCCAAACGCCGTCTTGCCGAAGACTTCATACAGCGCTTGCAAACCCCCGCGCTCAGCGAGCTTTTGCATTATATGGCGCTGCCCGAAACCACAGTGCGCGAACTGTATTTAAGCGATAACGAAAGCGCGGACCACAGCACTCCGGAAGAAGAGTCGGCACCTGCCACTCAAGCCCCGCAAAACCTGTACGGCTCTGGCATGTCAGGCGGTTTTTTCTCCGGTCAGCCGGGTGGTCAGAACAGCCGGCCTGCGCCAACACCCGGAGCGAAAACAGCAGTGCAGGAAGGCGCCGACCATCGCTTTGCCCGAGCGGTTTTCCATCGCTGGGTTGACCACATGCGCACACTGCCGCGTCGTGAGGCGCTGCTGGCCATGCTGGGGCTGGATCAGCATACGGTAGAAAACCTCTGCGACGAGCTCATTACCGGCGCAAACCGTCTGAAAATTGATGAAAAACTACAGCAGGCCCTGCTGCAACGGGTACAAAGTGGTGCCCGGCGTGAACGCCTGGTCGATCGCCAGGTCCTCACCGCTCAGCTGATCCTGAATGACTTTATCGCCTGGCTGGATCTTCAGGAGCGCTCCATGGACCAGCGGCCTCACAATACTGCCAACGGTGGCCAGCCCCTGTTTGGCTATGAGCAGGACGGCATTGCACCGGGAGCCGAACCCCAACTTCCCCAACACCCAACCAACCAGGCCATTCGATACCTGGGCGACTGGCTGCTGGGCATTTGCGACATGACGCGAGAAAACGCCGGTCATAGCGGCGGGCGCGAGCTGAGCGTGGCGCAAAACGCCCGCCTGGGGGGCATTCTCGATACGCTGACCGCCAAGGAGTTAATCAATGGCTAAAGTCACACTTCGCCCGCTGGATAATAACGCGCCCGGATTCGGCAATCTGACCCTTACCGGGGTCCGGGACGGCGCAACGGTGGCAAGCCTGGCCATTCAGCGCAATCAGGACGAGCTGTTTTTACAAAAGGATGGGCAATGGGAAAGCCAGCCATTCCCCTTCGGATTGCCGGCCACAACCCGCGATGACGACAGGACTCAAGCTGCCGAAATAGGCCCCGAGCTTGTTGACCCGCTGCTGGAAAATCCGCACACCACCTATCGTGCCGTGCTTTACAGCGCCGATGAGGCCGGATTGGGTGAAGCATCGCTGAAGATAAAGGACGGCCTCATGGCATCCAGCGCCAGCGGCCATACCCCAACCACAGCGGCGGAAGAAACGACGTTGTCGCCGGCGGCAATGCCACCCGACCCGGCGGAAGAGGAAATAGAAGAAAAGAAAGAAGAGCAGGAGCGTGAACCGGCGCAAGAACAGCCGGCAGCGCCCTCGGAAGACACCACGCCACCTGCCGACACTTCCTCCGAGCCGGGGCCGCGCAAAAAGCGTAAAGTCTGGCCTTTTGTTCTGGTGGGTATCCTGCTCTTGCTGGGCCTGCTTTTTGGCGGTGCCATGCTGCTGGGCTCGGGTGCATTGGACTCGTGGAAGCCCGGCTTTGGCGGCGATGACACCGCCCGTACGACATCCGATCAAAAGGACTCGGCATCCGAGCCCGGGACGGCAACCGAGATGCCGGAGGCTCCCTCCTCCAGTTCCCCGGCACAAACAGGCGCTCCCTGTTCGCTGAGCAGTATGGAAAGCGCCGACGAGCTGGCTTTTGTACAAAGCTGCACGTCAAGCGATAGCAACGACATGATGGCGGTCATCAACCAGGCCATGAAAAGCGAACACTGCAACATAGCCCGGCGCCTGTATGCCCACGAAGCGCTGGATGGCAATGCGTCAGTCGCCATGGCATACGCTCGCGAGTTTGATCCACAGACCCACACCGACAGCGCCTGCTTTCCCCAGGCCGATGCTGAAACCGCCGTGTTCTGGTACGAGACTGCTCTGGAAACCGACCCGGACCAGGCCGATGCCGGCAACCGTATAGAGGAGCTCAAGCCATGATAGGGACCATCACGCTGTGGCGCCATTCACGGGCAACGTGGATACCTTGCCTGGCCGCTGCCGGTATCGCCTGCGCCGGCCTTGCCCAGGCCAGCGATACCGCTCCGCTGACCATGGCCGGCAAGGAAAACCTCCAGCAGCGCGTGCTTACTACGCCTGGCTGCCGATTGACGCCTCAGCCGGGCGGAAAACCCGGTGAGGCACTGCCGGCTTTCAGCCGCTTTTATGTTTATCAGCGCAGCGAGCAGGACGGTGATAAATGGCTCAAGGTAGGGCCGGACAGCTACGGCAACGTGACCGGCTGGCTGCCCGAAGACTGCACGGTAGATTGGAAAATGCAGATGACGTTGGCCTTTACCAACCCGGCCAACCGTGACCGCCTGATGTTTTTTCGCCAGCGCGATGATCTCACCTCGATCCTGGACGAATTCGAACCGTCCAGCGAAGTGGCACCGCTACGCGGGCAGCTGGAAAAGGACGGCCAGGCCCCGAGCGTCGTCGCCAGGGAGCCGGAATATTACGTCGATCTGCAGGAGCAATTTTATCTTCTGCCTATCCTGGAAGGCGAAGAAATCATGACCGAAGCCGGCTTTCGCACGCGCCTGCTCAAGGTCGCCTCGGTCAGCGCCGATGAGGATGTACTCGACGAGGCCGAGGACGACGCCGACTCGTCGTCCAACGGCTCATCGCAGCTGCGCGAATTCAACGCCGGCGTCGTCTTCGTGGTTGATTCGACCATTTCCATGGGGCCCTATATCGAGCGCACTCGCGAAGCCGTCAGGCGCGTTTATGGCCGGCTCGAGGAAGAAAACCTGACCGACAAGGTGCGCTTTGGCATGGTGTCGTTTCGGGATAGTGTCGAGGCAGCACCCGACGTTGAATACACCACGCGTCTGTTTGCCGATCCCAACGAAACGCAAAACCGTGAAGACTTCATGTCAAAAGTCGCCTCGCTTGAAGAAGCCACGGCTTCCACCCAAGGCTGGGAAGAAGACGCCTACGCCGGAGTAATGCAGGCAGTTGATGACATCAACTGGGGCAACTTCGGCGCGCGCTATGTGGTGATGATTACCGATGCCAGCGCCGTAGAGGGCGATAACCCGCGCAGCGCAACCGGCTTTGATGCCGACCAGGTACGTCTGGAAGCTGCACGACAAGGCATCGCGGTTTACACCCTTTATCTGCAAACGCCGGAAGGCAAGGAACGCGGCGACAACGTGACCGCCGACACCCAATACGGCAACCTTTCCACCTTCACTGGCACCAACACGTCGCTTTATTATCCGGTCGATGCCAGCAACCTTGAAATGTTTGGCCAACGTGTCGACGCCCTGGCCAATGCCATTACCGGCCAGGTACACAGCGCCTACATGGGCGATGAAGCTATTGGCAGCACGCTGAATGCCGAACCGTCAGCAGATACCCAGGCCGGGAACACCGGTACGGAAGACAGCAAAGCGCAAAAAATGCGCGAAGACACCGAGCTTGTGGGTCATGCCATGCAGCTGGCCTATCTGGGCCAGCGCAACAAAACGCAGGCACCACCGGTATTCAACGCCTGGATCAGTGACCGCGATCTGATCAAGCAGAACGTGCCCACGACCGAGGTCCGTGTACTCCTGACCAAGGGACAACTCAGCGACTTGAGCGACGTGGTCAGTGAGATTCTGCACGCCGCCAACACGGGGCTGATTTCTCCTGCCGACATGTTCGAGCAGCTACGCTCCGTCGCCGCTGCTACGGGCACCGACCCCAACCAGGTCAGCGAAGACAGCGGCCGACAGCTGGGCGAGATGGGGTTGATGGGCGAATACCTCAAAGATCTGCCGTATCAAAGCGAGGTGCTCAACCTGGATGAAGCCACCTGGAGCAGCTGGAACGGGCTCCAGCAGGAGCGTTTCATTCGCGGCCTGACGACCAAGCTGCGCCATTACCAGCGCTATAACGAAGACGTTGACCGTTGGATTTCGCTGGCGCCGGACGCCGACGCGCGCGACAACGTCTATCCGGTACCGCTGGAAATGCTGCCCTGACGGCCATGCTCTCGCTTCGTGATCTGTACATCACACGCGGCCGGGGCCATGAGCGCTACGCGGTTCATTTACCCGAGCTCAGGCTTGACGCCGGTGAGGTGGTGGCCGTGGTGGGTCCCAGCGGCTGTGGCAAAAGCACACTGCTGGAAGCGATTGGCCTGCTGCTGGAGCCCGACAGGCCAGGGCATTTTACCCTGGGCCGGCAAAAGCAGGATTTGGCCAGACTTTGGCAACAGGATGACGCCGCTGCGCTTGCCACCGTTCGCTCCCGCGATATGGGCTTTATGCTGCAAAACGGCGGGCTACTGCCGTACCTTAGTGTGCGCGACAATATCGCCCTGCCCCGTCAGCTGCTGGGCCTTACGGCAAAAAGCGCCCGGGTAGATCACGCCTGCGAGACGCTGGGGCTAACGCCGCTGCTGGATAAGCGCCCGGCGGCCCTTTCCATTGGTGAGCGTCAGCGCAGTGCCTTTGTGCGCGCGATTGCCCATGAGCCCGCCCTGCTGCTGGCCGATGAACCTACCGCCGCCCTTGACCCACACGCCGGAGCCCGACTGTTTGGCGTGATGACGGCGCTGGTCCAGGAGCTGGAGATGGCCGCGCTCGTGGTATCTCACGACCGTGAACTGGTGGCAGAGTTTGCGCTACGCCGGATGGTGGCGTCATTGACCACGGAGGGATGCCGTTTTGACGCTGCTCCCTAAGCGCGCGGCGCTGATATTACGTCTGGCCGTACAGGACCTCTGGCACGAACGCAAAATGTCGCTTTGCATTACCGCCTCGCTGGTGGCCGTCATTGCACCATTATTGCTGTTGTTCGGGCTCAAGCACGGCGTCGTCACGCAACTGCAAAACGAGCTGCTCAACGATCCGCGCAACATGGAGGTACGTATGCTGACCACCGCCAGTTACGATGCCGACTGGATTCATGCTCTGCAAAATCGCCCCGACGTTGGCTTTGCGGTGGGTAAAACCCGCTCGCTGAACGCCCAGGCCGACCTGTACAACGATGAGCGCCGATTTCTCGACAACGCCGAGTTGATTCCGTCAGCGAGCGGTGATCCGCTGCTGCAGGATCTGACGGTTTTTCCTCAGGGCAATGGCGTGGTTCTGAGCGCTTCGGCGGCCAGGCAACTGAAAGCCGAAGCCGGAGATAGCCTCACACTGGCGGTTAACCGTCGACTGAACGGCGAACGCGAACGCGGCACGATGAAGGTTCAGGTGCTGCAGCGCCTGGCGCCTTCCCGCTTTCCGCGTCCCGCCGCATTGATTGACGTCGACACCCTGATCGAGCTTGAACGTTTCCGCGACGGCGATGCCAGCCGCCTGCTGGGTGTCACCACCGGCGCCGAGCGCGATGACCATCCGGTGCACTACTCACGCGCACGCCTCTACGCCAGCGATATGGATGCCGTTGAAGGGCTGGTCAAAGCGCTGGAAGCGCAGCACATCAATACCGACAGCCGCCTGGCCGATATTCAAAACGTCAAGGCAATCAGCCGCATGCTGGGGCTGATTTTTCGCCTTATTGCGCTGACCGCTCTTATCGGCTGCCTGGCCTCAATGGCGGGGGCCTTTCTGGCCAACATCGACCGTAAGCGCCAGCAATATGCCGTGCTTCGCCTGCTGGGACTGCACCGGGCCGGCATTGCCCTGCACGTGGTCGCTCAGGCGAGTCTGATGGCCATAACGGCGTTTATTGCGGCCCTCGGGCTTTATGCACTGAGTGCGACCCTGTTCAACCCGCTGCTGCGCGCCAGTGACATGACGACCCACATCGCCACCCACATGACGCCCCTTCAACTGCTGGTCGCGTTCGCTCTCACATTGAGCGTGGCCCTGCTGGTGGCCCTGCTGGGCGTGGCGCGTGCTTTCAGGATTCAACCCGCGGAGAGCCTACGTGAAATCTAGCCGCATCCCCGTTTATCCACGTCTTTTACCCAGGCGCTCAAACGCTGCCGCCTGCGTGCTGGCCACGCTGATGATACTGCCTCTGGTATCACAGGGTGGCGAAGCCGAAAGCGAGTGGCCCGAGCGTCTCTATAATCCAAAGCCGGCAGACGACGACATTATCATGCCGCTGCCCTGTGGCGGGGCCATGGCCTTTCAACGGGTCTACGTACCCGCGACCCAGCCACTGGACGACTACGCCATTCAGGTCGGCCAGGACGGCACCGGCTGGGAATACACCGAGCATAGCCGCCCGGCCTTTGTGGCAGGCAGCTTTGCCGCACCGGACAGCGACGCATCGCGCTATTACCTGATGGCCAAATACGAGCTGACCGAACTACAGTACGCCGCGCTGACCGATGACGAGTGCCCCGAGCTTTCCACCCGCAAGCGCCTGCCTCAAACCTCGGTGAGCTGGTTTGATGCCATGGATATCAGCAACACCTACAACCTCTGGCTCCGACAGGAGGCCCGGGGGACGCTGCCGGAAGAAGACGGAACGCCGGGCTTTATGCGCCTGCCCACCGAGGTGGAATGGGAATATGCCGCACGCGGCGGGCTGGAAGTCGACACCTCGGCGTATCGCGCGACCCGCTACCCGATGCCGGATGGCCTCAAGGACCACGAATGGTACGCCGGTGCTCAGTCATCCAACGGCAACCTGCAACTGACCGGCCTGTTGGCACCCAACCCGCTGGGCCTGCACGACATGCTGGGTAACGCCTCGGAAATGATGTTTGAGCCGTTCCGCCTTAACAAGCTCGACCGCCAGCATGGTCAGGCGGGTGGCCTTGTCGTCAGGGGCGGCAACTTTCTGAGCCCGGCCGGGGATATTCGCACCTCGTTACGTCGTGAGGCTTCCTACTACGCTGATACCGCCCCGCATACCGAACGGACAACCGGTATGCGCCTGGCCATGGTGGCGCCGTCGCTCACTTCGCGCGAGCGCGTCCAGCAGTTGGAAAAGGCATGGCAGGCACTGGGTCGTGACGACGCTCAGCCGCCGGACAACCAGGACGCGGATACCACCGTCGAGCTGGCCGACCTGGCATCAAAGGTCGACGACAGCGAGCTTGAGGACGAGCTTAATGACCTGGAACAGAAGCTTCGCGCCAGTAATCAGCGTCAGGAAGAAGCCCGCAACCAGGCCATTCGCTCCAGCCTTAATCTCGGCGCTTTTTTATGCACCAAAATGCAGGACGACGGGGTTTTCTTTGACTTTCTGCAAGAGAATTACCAGACCAACTGCGAAGGCGATTCTCCCGATGCCAGCTGCGGCATGCGCAAGAAAAAACTCCAGGCACAACGCCAGCGCCTGAATGGTTTGAGCAACTACTACGCCAGCAGCCTGATCAAGTCCGCTACGCTTTACGGCCAATCACGCATCGCCGATCAGGTCGATGTGTTCGCCGAAATGCTCTCGCATAACGATAAACTCAGCGAGCTGGAGCCCTATCTTCATACCTACTGGCAGCATCAGAGTCAGTATCTTGAAGACCAGCGCATCACTGCCGATGCCTGGCTGGAAAGCTGTAAAAAAATGGCAGACCAATAACAGAAAATCTCAAGCGATTATCACCGAAAAGGGAAGCAACCAATGTCTCAAATGGCGACTATCCGGAAAAACCTGTTCATGACTTCACTGGTGGCAGCCGCGCTGACACTGGCCGGCTGCGCCAGCACCGGAAGCAGCATGCTACCCGGCGGGAGCGGAGGCAATAACAACGCCGACACCCGCCTGACCCAGGGCAACGATGCCGAATTTTTCAGTAAAAGCGGCTTTCAGGCCTGTGCCGGCGGCGCCGCCACCGGGGTGCTGGGCTGTATGGTCAGCGGTTCGAGCAACAAGACGGCCTGCGCCGTGGCCGCCGGTATTGCCGCCTGCGGTGTAGCCATGGGCGCGAACTATTATCTGGACCAACGTCGCAGCGAATATGCCTCAACCGAGGAGCGCCTGACGGTCATGAGCGAGGATATTCAGGCAGACACCGCCAAGGTCATCGAGCGTACGCAAACCGCACGCCAGGTCATTGCCGACGACCGCGAAAGCATTCAGGCACTCCAGGACAAAATGCAGGCGCAATCGCTTGACCGGGAAAAAGCCAAGCGTCAGCTGGCCGGCATTGACAGCAATATCGAAATACTCAAGAAAGACGTTGCCAACATGCAGAAATCGGTCCACGAATACCGCGAAGTAGCCGACAAGGAACGTCAGCAGGCGTCGCCGCAGGAAATGCAACAGGTCGAAGAGAAAATCGACACCATGAACGAGCGCGTTGTTGCCCTTCAGGGTGAAGTGGATGACCTCTACGAAATGCGCTCTGCCGTGACGCTGGGCTAGGAGATGGCAATGCTTATCCGATTGATTGCCCTGGCCGCCAGCCTTGCGATTCTCGGCGGCTGTGCGACTACCGCCGAGCAGTGTAATGCCGCAAACAGCGATGCCAGCATGTTGACCAAGCTGTCCTGCGACGCCGGAGGTGGCTATCGCAAAAGCATCAACGAGGGTGAACAGCAGGTACGCCTTGACCGGCAGGAAAATGCCCTTTTCCGCGAGATTTATGCGCAAATCAAACAGCAGCAACGCGCAACGCGCAACCGGCTTGACGTCACACGCGATGAACAACAGCGGCTACAGCGTTCGGTCGATAAACTGGTAAGTCGGCTACAAAAGCACACCGACCAAAAGCTTGGCCTACAGCAAAAGCTGAACGCGCTGGAAGACGAAGCCGAGAAAAACGACAAGGCCACCATGGAAGACAAGCAGGAACACCTGGAGGAGTTGCAGGGCCAGGTTAAGCGCCTGCAGGAAAGCCTGGGATATTAACGCAGCCTTGATGGGATAAACGTGCAGCCGGCCAGGCCGCATACCACGACAGCCATACACGAAAACCTTTTATCCCGGCCGTATTGCCGGGTTTATCACCGCGTCTTACATCGGACGTGATTATTGACCTACGCCAGGGAGCGCACCATGTCGACAGACCAAACGCCGGACAACAACACGCCTCACACCGAAAATGATATTGGCCAGGCGATTGCACCTGCCATTATCAGCGCACTGCTTATTTGCGTCGTACGCTTTTTCACCATTCCGTGGTCAATCTGGAAAGGAGCGGCACTGCGCCTTGCTGATATGCGCCGCAAGAAACAGGAGACAGAGGATAACGCCATGCGCTCCGAATTTCCGGTACTCGACTGGTTCCGCGCCTCCTGGGATGGCCTGATCTTCCTTTCCTGGTTTTTCGGAGTGCTTGCCAGCGTCCTGGGCATGGCTTTCATGGCTTTCACCCTGGCCGGCAATCCCTACGGTCCGGGGGCGGGAAGCGCTATCTGGGTGCTGATTTCAGGCCTGATCTACACCTACTTTTCCGTGATTGCCATGTCACTCGCCAAGGAAGGCTTGATCCTCATCCTGTCCATTGCGCTGAACGTGGAAAAACTGGCCAACGCCAGGACCTCTCGCTAAGCACATATAATGTTCACCTACCCCTGGCCCCCGGCCTGAATCACCTGACAGCAGGTATCCAGACCGGGGCCCTTGCTTTGCTCACCGCCTTCGATCTTATTCCCCGGCTATCCCGTCGCATAATGCGGTTCTATACGTATCAACCAACATCAGGGAGATGCGCCGACTGGAGCAAAACCATCCGCGACGGCCATCTGCCCGAGGAGAATCTGGAAAATGTCCGCACGCTCAACGCCATCGCCGAGCGTCGCGGCCAGAGCCTGGCGCAAGCTACCCCGCTTTAATAGCTTTAGCCAATCACACCCTTTAATGGACCCGGGTACGTCGTCTGATACAATAAGCGCGCTTAATATATCCATTGCTGGATGTTATATACTTGGACACCTAATTCTCTCCCCGCGCCTGTCCGGGGATGATTTTATCCCTGCCAAGGGCAAGCGCCCTACCGCGTTGAAAAGCTACCATCCGGCACAGCGCTCGAGCTTTTTCATGCTCCGTGCGCCAGGGCGGCTTGTGCTGTGTTTCATCGCCAACCCGCGCTCTACCCTCCTCTGAACCCGACACAGATTTACCGGATCATGAAGCTAAAAAATTATTCGATTGGTTTTCGCGTAGCCTGCGGCTTTGCGCTTGTTATCGCCCTGGTGGTTGCCATCATTGTTCCGCTTTTGCTCAAGCGAATTAACCACGTTATTGCGGAAGCCGAACAGCGCGAGCTATCCGCCCTGCAAGGCAGCCTGATGGCAAAACTCGAGAGCGAAACCGACCTTGCCGGCACGCTCAGCCATCTTGTTGCCGGCCTGCCTCCGGTGCAAGAGGCGCTGGCAGAGCGTGACCGCGACACGCTGCAACGCTGGTTCCTGCCGGGTTTTGACAGCCTGCAGCAGGAATACGGCGTTAAACAGTTCCAGTTTCACCTGGCGCCCGCTACGTCGTTTTTACGCATTCACAAGCCGGAAAAGCATGGCGATGACCTGTCATCCCTGCGCCCGACCATTGTTGATACCAACCGCCGCCAAACGGCCATTTCCGGCGTGGATGTCGGGGTTGCCGGCCTGGGCATTCGCGGCCTTGAGCCGGTTTTCGCCCAGGGCCAGCACGTAGGCTCGCTGGAATTCGGCATGAGTTTTGGCGACAGCTTTTTCCAGCAGTTTCACGACGAATACGGTGCTGAAGCGGGTTTGGTGCTGGAAGATAATGGCAACGCCCAGCTGTTTGCCTCAACCACCGGTGAAACCCTGCTGCCCGATACCGCTCGGGAAAAAGTGCTTGCCGGTGAAACCGTTGTGCACCATACCCAACATGATGGCACGCCGTTGGCGGTAACAGGCCGCCCGCTGACCGACTATGCCGGCAAATCGATCGGCGTTATGGAAGTCGCGCTGGACAGCAGTAGCTACGAAAGCGCTATGGCATCGGCACGCAATACATCCCTGGTGGTGGCGGCACTGGCGATTGTGATCGGCATGGGCCTTGCGCTCTGGCTGGCACGCAGCATTACCCGCCCGTTACGCAACACCGCCACTGCAATGCAGGATATCGCCGCCGGCGAAGGCGATCTGACACGCCGCCTGGACGACAGCGGCAGGGACGAGCTCAGCGAGCTGGCCCGGCAGTTCAACGCCTTTGTGACCCGGATGCAGCAAACAATGCGTGACGTACGGCATAGTGCGCATAGCGTAGGAAATGCCGCCGGGGAACTTACCCGGAGCAGTCAGGAGCTGGCGACGCGTACCGACCAGGCCGCCGCCAACCTGCATGAAACATCATCTTCCATGGATGAAATTACGTCCACGGTCAGCGCCAGCGCCGATTCGGCCCGGGAAGCCCATTCGCTGGTAGCGTCCACATCCGACCTGGCGGGGCAGGGGCAATCCGCCATGGAGCAGGTTGCCGACGCCATGAAATCCATCAACACGTCCTCGGAAAAAATCACCGCCATTGTGACAACAATGGACGCCATCGCCTTTCAGACCAATCTGCTGGCGTTGAATGCCTCGGTCGAAGCGGCTCGCGCCGGCGAACACGGCCGTGGCTTTGCGGTAGTAGCCCAGGAAGTGCGCACCCTGGCCAGTCGCTCGAGCGATGCTTCCCACGAGATTCGTGACCTCGTCACAACGTCTTCCGCGCATACCCGCTCGGGCGTTGGTCTGGTGGAGGAAGCCGAGCAGCGCATGAGCGATATTACCCAGGGCATCGACACCATTCGCGGTGTGATTGACGACATCAGCGCCGGTGCCACCGAACAAAGCGCGGGTATTACGCAGGTCAACACGGCGGTTTCCCAGATGGACTCCGTGACCCAGCAGAACGCGACCATGGTGCAGAGCAGCGCGTCTTCGGCGTCAGCCATGCAGGAGCACGCCGAACGCCTCAACCATCTGATCGATTCCTTTATACTGGAAGGCCATCAGACAACCGGGAAAGAGCTGGCGACACCGTCGTCGTCATCGTTACCCGGCCCGGGCAAATCATGACGGGAGGCCGCAATGCAGCAACCGATCGTCGGCTATCACAAGGATGAGGAAGACCACTGGGTAGCCAAACTGGCGTGCGGGCACAATCAGCACGTACGCCATCAGCCGCCCTGGACCGAGCGGCCCTGGGTGACCACCGAAGCGGGTCGGCGTTCGCGGCTGGGCCTTGAGCTTGGCTGCGTGAAGTGCGACCGCGACGAGCCGCGCGACTGGCACTGATGCCGATCACTTACTCGCAGGGTTTATCGCCGGGGCAATATCTTTAGCAAACTAATTAGCGTGATAAACATTTTCAATTCGTCATGCCCTGAAGGCAGGCGCATCATGGTGTTGTTCTTTCGGGGCGGCAGCCGTCAAGGCCATGCCCCTATTATTGTCACGGAGTCACGCCATGAAAAAGTCACTGCTTGTTTCCTTTATTATTGCCGCCGTACTGCCCGCTGCCGCCAGCGCCAGCATGGCGATCCAGCAGGCCAACCAGAACATCCAGGAGCCGCTTGCAGACGCCACGCCGGCATCGCAAACGGTCAAGGCCGATGTCGATGCCGACAACGTCCTGGGTCACAGCGCGGCGATGACCGAAACCGCGTTCGCTCTAATGGCGCACAGCGAGCAGACAACCCGGCTGCCGTCCACCGAGCATCATCTGGATGACCTCGGAAAACCCTCGAGCTGGTAAATCGGCCGGCTGTATCGAAGCCGAGACAACAAGCCCCGTTCCTGCCTGGCAGGAACGGGGCTTTGTCATTACGCCTTCATACGATTAAGCCGTCTTCTGCGGTAGCACTATCTACCGTGTTAACCGGGCAGCTGCCATCAGCGCTTAGTCAAAGCCTTCGAGCACGACCTTGCCTCTGGCCGTTCCGGTCTCGATCAGAGCGTGGGCCTGGCGCATATTATCGGCGTTGATCGCCCCCATGACGGTATTGAGCGTGGTGCGAATGCGGCCGGCATCGACTTCGGCGGCCACATACGTCAGCAGCCGATGCTGCTCGATCATGTCGGGCGTATGAAACATCGGCCGGGCAAACATGAACTCCCAGTGGAAGCTGGCCGCCTTGTTTTTCATGCCGGCCATGGGCATGGGCTGGTCGGTGGCGTCGATGCTGACAATGCCGCCCTGGGGCCGGATCAGCTCGACGGCGGCGTCCCAGTGGCGCATGTCATTGAAGATGGCGATGTGGTCAACGTGCTCGAATCCCAGCGCGCGTACCTGATCTACCAGCGGTTCGCGGTGATTGACCACGTGCTGCGCGCCCAGCTCACGGACCCAGCGGGTCGTCTCATCCCGTGAGGCGGTGGCGATGACGTCCAGTCCGGCGGCCCGCGCCAGCTGGATGCCAATGGAGCCCACGCCGCCGGCTGCGCCGATAATCAGCAGGCTCTGCCCGGCATTCGCGCCGTCGCGATCAATGCCCAAACGCTCGAAAAAGGCCTCATAGGCAGTGATGGTGGTCAGCGGCAACGCGGCGGCCTGGGCAAAGCTCAGGCTGGCCGGCTTATGCCCGACAATGCGCTCGTCCACGCACTGATATTCAGCGTTCGAGCCGGAACGAGTGACATCGCCGGCGTAATACACCTCATCGCCCGGTTTGAACTGCGTCACCTCCGGGCCCACAGCCTCGACCACGCCGCTGGCATCAAACCCCAGGACCCGCGGTGCGCTTTCTTCCCGGTCAGTCTCGTCGCCTTTGGGCGCCCGCAGCTTGGTATCAATGGGATTGGCCGATACCGCCTTGACCGCTACCAGTAGATCACGCGCCAGCGGCTCGGGGTCGGGCAGCGCCAGGTCCTGCAGCGCTCGGGGGTCGTCCACGGGCAGATTTTGCGTTAACGCAACCGCTTTCATACGTTTCACTCCTTCCTGAATTCATGGAATAACCACAGCACGGCCATCGTTGAAACGACATCAGCACCGTCAACAATCGGTACCGTCAACGTGGCCACCGGCCTGAAGTTGGCGGCTGTTATAACCGGCCACCCTACCAATGGACCAGTGTGCCCATAACGCCTCGGAAAGTTAATCCCCGGGCCGAGTCCGGCCTTTTAATACCGCCCGCCGAAGGCGCCACGACGGGGTTTTCAGGGTGTTGCCGCCGCGCATTTGCGTTCCCTTTGCAAAGTTGGTAGATTCACGCGCGAAACACGCTAGATGGCTTTTCTCAAGGCGGTCGTTTTATACCAACGCCCACTCCGCACAAGCAAAGCCACTCCCAAATAGCTACGTCTCAAAGCTACGTTTTCATTGATTTTATACGTCGACGTCAGGAGCCATCTCATGCTACGTACTGCCCTTCTCACACTGTTTTTTGCTGCCGCCCTTGCCTTTGCCGGGTTTGCCCAGGCGCATACGCCATCCACGGCCATGCAGCAGGCGCAATCGATGCAGCCAGTGTTGATCGCGGTACGTTAACCCTGCCGTTCCGACGCTTTCACGTCACTATTGATCTTTTCTCAACTTTATCGCTTCTCCTTTCCTCTTCGGCCGGCGCTTCAGCGTCGGCCTTTCTTTTGGCCGGATGCCGCCGGGTTCGCGAACCGCTTCCCCGATATAGTAGTATTCAGGATAGTAGCATTCGGAATACATCATTATACCGGCGGTGCCGGCTGCTGACTCCCGAGGTGACTCATGTCCGCCGCTGACGATACTCATGACGCTTCTACCGCGCCTGGCGCGCCCCCACCCTCCGATGACCACCCTACACTGGACAAGCAAGCTCCCGGCCGCGCGGCAGCCGTGGTGGTCTACTGGCTGCTGCTGGGGAGCATCATGATCGTATTCACCGCGCCTGTCGGGGCGCTGGTGGCGCACCTGCGGCTGCGCCGCGCCGCGCCCTGGGTACAAAGCCACCTGCAGTTTCAGCTGCGCACCTTCTGGCTGGGCATAATCGCCGGCCTGGTGTTTACGCTGGTCTGGCAACTGCTGGGTCTGACGGGCATCTCGCCCATGGCGCCCTGGGCGCTGGGCTATGTGTTTTTTACCGTTTGCATGATCTGGCTGGTCGGCCGCTGCGGCATCGGCGTAGCCCGGCTGATGGCCAATCGCCCGATCCCCCGCCCACGAAGCCTGGCGTTTGGCGGTACACGCGCTCGGCGGGCCGAACCATGACCCGGCACGACCCGGCGCCGGCGGCCCGCCCGCTGCCCAACCCCGGCTGGGGGCCGCTGTCGGCGCTGCCCGGCAACCCGCTGATGTGGGTGCTGATCCTCAGCGAGCTGGCCGTTTTCATGGCGTTTTTCGTGCTCTATATCACCGAGCGCGCCGCCCAACAGGCTCTGTTTGATACCTCTCAGCAGCAGCTGGACCCGCTCATGGGCGGGCTCAATACCATGGTGCTGCTGACCAGCGGGCTGCTGGTCGCGTTCGCCGTGGAAGCCGTGGCAGCGAGGCGGATTCGCCGCACCCGCCAATGGCTGGCCGGCGCGGCGGGACTCGGGGTGGTCTTCGGTGCGATCAAGGGGGTGGAATACGCCGGCAAGTTTGCCGCGGGTATTACGCCGGAAACCAATACCTTCTTCGGTTTTTATTTCGGGCTCACGGCCTTTCACTTTGCCCATGTCCTTTTCGGGCTGGTGCTGCTGGCGCTGGTGAGCTGGCGCACCAACCGGGAGAACGTCGAGACCGCCGCCGCCTTCTGGCACATGGTGGATCTGATCTGGATTCTGCTCTACCCGCTGCTGTATCTGCTGCGCTAAGCCCTGCTACTCGACACGCCTGCTACACGACAGACGACAGGAGAGAATCAACCCATGACGATCATGCCCGGCACACGCCGCTTGCTGACCACCTGGGCGACGCTGATGGCGCTGACGATCGTGTCGATGGTGTCGGCGCGGCTGGATCAGGACGGCTGGCAGGCGCTGCCGCTGTGGTCGGCGGCACTGGTAGTGCTGGTCACCGGGTTCAAGGCCCGGCAGATTCTGCTGGTGTATTTGAATCTGCGCCAGTCTACCGGCGCCTGGCGAGGCGCTTTTATCGGCATGATTACGCTGACGCTGTTGCTCATCAGCGCGGGCTATCTCTACGCCCGCCTGATGTAGCGCCACCGGCCGGCGTGCCGACTCTCTTGACCAGCGTTCTCAAGAGCGCTTTCACCGACCTTCTTCAAGAGCGCTTTCAAGCCCTTCCCTGACATCTTTTTCACGTCTTGCCTGACGCCCTTTTTGCCCAGCTTTCGAGCCTGCGGGCCAGGCGCATCAGGGCGTACACCACCACGGGCATGATGAGCATCAGCGCCACGCCCCAGTCGCGGTTGTTGATCAGCCACACCAGCGGCAGCACGATGGCGACGGCGCAGGCCAGCCAGGCGACCAGCGCCAGGCACAAACGCACGCGGTTGAAGCGTTGCAGCGAGGAAGCCGACATGGCGAGTCTCCTTGGGCTCCGGCGTTCAGGTGGCGATAATCTGGCGATAAATGCCCGGCAGCGCCACCGCCAGATGCTCGGGGCGCTGGACGATGGCATAGCCGCCGCGCCCGAACAGGCGCGGAATATACTGCCCGGCCTGGCGGTCGATGGTCACGCCAAACACGCGCACCTCATCCCGGCGGGCTTCGAGTACCGCCTTGCGGGTATCTTCAATGCCGTAGCGGCCTTCGTAGTAGTCGTTGTCGTTGGGCTTGCCGTCGGTGATCATCAATAGCAGCCGGTGACGCTGAGGGCGTTTGGCCAGCCCGGCGGCCAGGTGGCGAATCGCCGGCCCCATGCGGGTATAGCTGCCGGGTTTGAGCGCCGCGATGCGCCGGGTTACCCGATCGTTCATGGGCTCATCAAAGTCCTTGAGCGTATTGACGAAGACCTTATGCCGGCGCTGGGAGGTAAAGCTGTGGATGGAATAGTCGTCGCCGCAGCCGTCCAGGCCGTGACCCAGCACCAGCAGCGCCTCCTTGGCCACGTCCAGCACCCGGCGATCATCCAGCCAGGCCTCGGTCGACAGCGAAACGTCGACCAGAATCGATACCGCCAGATCCCGCGCCTGGGTGCGGCTGTCGAGATACAGCCGGTCGCTGGACTCGCCGGTAGCGGCCAGATCGCAGCGCGCGCGGATCACCGCGTCCATATCCAGTTCGCTGCCGTCGAGTTGACCGCGCAACAGCTCGCGCCGGGGGCGTAGCGCCTCGAACTCGCGGCGCACCCGGCGAATACGCCGGCGGGTGAGCTCGTCAGGCGTCCAGTCCTCGCCCTCCTCGCTGTGCTCTTCGCTGAACACCAGGCAGTGATCGGGCAGGTAGCGCTGCTTGCGGTGGTTCCATTCGGGGTAGACATGGCGGCCGCTCAGCCGCCCGCCGCTGGCCTCGTCGGGCGCCAGATCGAGGTCGAGCTTGAGCTTCGACGCCGCCTTCTTGCGGTTGGGCGAGAGCACGATTTCATCCATCTGGTCGGCCGCCTGGCGGGCATCCTCGTCGTCGTCATCCACATCGCGGTTGAGGTTGACCATCTCCGCCCAGGAGAGCATTTTTTCCGAGGCGTTGAGCATAAACGGATCGTCGCGGTCGGCCTGGTCCTGCTCGCGGCGATCGGCCTGGCGCTTGCCCTGGTCGTCTTCGTCCTCGTCGCGGGTCTTGAGCTCGGCGCCGTCGTCGTCTGCCATGCTGTCCTCGAGCGGCTCCCGGGTCCCCACGTAAACCGCGCTGCCCCAGAGCGGCACCGGCAGCGGCGGACGATAGCCTCGGGGGGCGTCAAACGCCTCCAGCGAGGCATGGCTATCGCGTACCGCGCGCTGCAGCGCCAGCGCCGTTTCGTCAGCCGGCGCCGGCCCGCCCAGCTCGGCACGCAGCACGGTTTCCAGCGCGGCCTCTACCGGCGGCAGGCGCCGGCGGTACGGGCGAATGGCCAGCAGAGCATCGCAAAGCGCGGTATAGCGCGCTTGCAGACCGGGAAAGCGTGTCAGCGCCGCCCGGCATCGGCGTCGTGCTTCCTGAAGCCGGCGGATATCCGCCTGCAGCGGGTCGTCGGGCAGCGAGATCGGCTGCACCTCGGCCAGGTAGGCCGTCAACCAGAGATACAGATCACGGTTGAGACGCGCATCGTCAAACAGCGCCAGCCGGGGCGGCAGCAGCAGATGGTCCTCGTCCCGGCGAGCCTGGTCCAGCGCTTCTTCGTCCAGCCCCAGCCGCTGACGCAGGCTGAGCCGGTGGCGGGACGCCCGGCGCTGGATCGGCGCGACTTCGACCCCGGCATCGCCGCCGGCAGCGCGGAAAAATACGCCGAGCACCGGCAGCACGTCGTCGAGCATCACCGCTGCCTCGGGGTAGTCCGGGTAGCTTTCCGCGCGAGACGCCCAGCGGTGCCAGTGGCGGCCGACAAACTCCTCGACCTCAAGAAAATCCAGCATGGCGGCCTCCTGCAAGCCCATGAAAGCGTGAATGAAACCGAATCAGCCAGGCGTTCAGTCGAAGGTCGCGCGAACCGCCTCCATCAGCCCCTCCTGCACATCGGCGTCGTCGGAAAGCGGCTCGACCAGCGTGGCCCGGGCCGCCTCGACGATGGGCATGCCGGCGCGGATCAGCGTGGCGCAGTAGACCAGCAGGCGGGTGGAAATCCCTTCTTCCAGATCCTGTCCTTTCATCCCCCGCAGGCTGGCCGCCAGGTTGACCAGCGCGGCACAGCGCTCGGCGGACAGGCCGCTTTCCCGGGCGACGATGTCGCGCTCCACCGACGGCGGCGGGAAGTCGAACGACATGGCGACAAAGCGCTGGCGGGTGCTGGGTTTGAGCGACTTGAGGATATGCTGATAGCCCGGGTTGTACGAGGCCACCAGCATGAAGTCGTCCGGCGCTTCGAGCAGCTCGCCGGTACGTTCCAGCGGCAGCACCCGGCGGTCATCGGTGAGCGGGTGCAGCACCACGGTAACGTCCTTGCGCGCTTCCACCACTTCGTCGAGGTAGCAGATGCCGCCTTCGCGCACGGCGCGGGTCAGCGGACCGTCGACCCAGCGGGTTTCGCCGCCTTGCAACAGGTAGCGCCCGGTAAGGTCGGCCGCGGTCAGGTCATCGTGGCAGGACACGGTATATAGCGGCTTGCCCAGCCGAGCCGCCATGTGGCTGATAAAACGCGTCTTGCCGCAGCCCGTAGGGCCCTTGAGCAATAGCGGAAGATGCTGGTCAAAGGCCTGCTCGAACAGGCGGCATTCGTGCCCCACGCTCTGGTAGTAGGGCACTTCCATCTCGTCAGGCACGCAGGACGGGGTCGTTTCAGGCATGGAAAACTCCCGGCTTTGAAAAAAGCGATTGTCGATACACAGGGCGGTTACCCGGCGGTTTGCCGGCAACCGCCACAATCACAGGAAGGCAAAAGGGCCCCGTGCGGGGCCCTTGTCAAAATCAGGCGCTGTTTTGGCCTGCTGTCATTTGGGTACCGCCATCGGGCAGCTGTACTCGCCGCGGCCCGAAGAACGAATAGATCAGCAGCCCGGCGCCAAGCGCGACGGCGACACCGGTCCCCAGACGCATGGCGTAGAACAGCCCCAGCTGGTCCTGCACCTCCATGTAGTTCATGCCCAGCACGCGCTGCAGGTGGGTTTGCACCACGCCGGCAAAGGTCAGGGTAAAGGTCATGAAGCACATGGCGCCGGTCATGATCCAGAAGCCCCACATATTGACCACCTGATTATACGGCTGGCTGCGGCGCAGCGCCGGCATGGCGAAGGTGATCACGCCGAGGATGATCATCACGTAGGCGCCGTAGAACGCCAGATGGCCGTGGGCGGCGGTGACCTGGGTGCCGTGGCTGTAGTAGTTGACCCAGTGCAGGGTGTGCATGAAGCCCCAGACGCCGGCACCAAAGAACGCCACCGTGGGGCAGCCCAGCGTCCACAGCATGGCGGCCTTGTTGGGGTGGTTGCGCGTGCCTTTCCAGAACATGGTGAACGCAAACATCACCATGGTGAAAAACGGCGCCACTTCCAGGGTCGAGAAGATACTGCCGATGGGTTGCCAGTAGCTCGGTGCACCGATCCAGTAATAGTGGTGGCCGGTGCCCAGCAGGCCGGAAAACAACGCCAGCCCGACGATGACATAGAGCCACTTTTCGATCACCTCGCGGTCCACGCCGGTCATCTTGATCACCAGATAGCCCAGCAGCGCGGCCAGAATCAGCTCCCAGACGCCTTCGACCCAGAGGTGGACAACCCACCACCAGTAGAGCTTGTCCACCGACAGGTTGGTCGGGTTGTAAAAGGCAAACAGCCAGAAAATCGCCGCGAGCCACAGCCCCAGCATCAGCACCATGTTGATCGCCGTTTTACGCCCTTTTGCCAGGGTAGCGCTGGTGTTGAACAGAAAGATCAAAAACGAAATGGTGATCAGCACCTTGACCCAGAACGGCTGCTCGAGAAACTCGCGGCCTTCGTGAATGCCCATCTGGTAGCCCACCAGCGCCGCCGCGCCGGCAAAGGCAAAAATGCCCAGCTGCAGATAGGCCAGCCAGGGACTGGCAATCTCGTGCTCGGCCTCTTCGGGCATCAGGTAGTAGGTGCAACCCATGAAGCCGATCAGCAGCCAAACGATCAGCAGGTTGGTATGGCTGACGCGCATGATGTTGAACGGCATGGCGCTGGACATGAAATCCGGCCAGACATACACCGTGGCGGCCAGCATGCCGAACACGATCTGCAGGGCAAACAGCGCCATGGCGACCATGAAGAACGGCAGCGCCACCTTTTGCGTTTCATATTTCATTGGTGTGGTCTCCTTGCGTTACCCGGCAGCGTTCGGCGGCCAGTCCTGGGCATCAATGCCGTCGGTCCATTCGAAGAAATCAATCAGCGACTGCATTTCCTCTTCGCTCAGGTCGAAATGCGGCATTTTGCGGCGCCCGGGCACCTGCAGCGGCTGGGCGCGAATCCAGGCGGCAATGCCGTTACGCGCCGACTCGGGCTTCTCACGCCCGCCGTAGCGCGACCAGACGTTGGACAGCTCCGGGGCAAAGTAGGCGCCCTCTCCCATGATGGTGTGGCAGTTGATGCACATGTTTTCTTCCCACACTTCCTTGCCGTGCTTGACCGACTCGGTCAACTCGGCACTGTCGGTGGATTCCGTCACCATGTACCAGTGGCTGTGTGCGGTCAGCGCCGCAAACAGCAGAAAGAAGAACAGCGACCCGCCGTAGAAGATATTGCGGGCCGCTGACCTGGTGAGACCTTCGGCCATGAGTCATTCCCCCTTTTTCCCATTTTTTACTTGCCCGTTTTTTACTTGCCGGTTTTGTTGCTGGCCCGTCTGCCTGCCCGGTCGGCGGACAACGGAAACGGATACAGCGAATAAAGGTGCTAATGCTATGCATCTTTAAGGATAAAGCATATTCCATGATAAAAGGTTGATAAAGGTCAAAAAGCCCTGTTGAAAACGCTCGGGCCGCGTCTGCGACTTATCGGCGCACGTACAGCGGAACGCGGTCATAGCCGCCGGCGGGATAGCGCGCCCGCACTGCCGGATCCTCCTCGATCAGGGCAAGGTCCTGTGTCGCAGCCATCAACGCCTGCATGAAGGATAAAAGCTCCATACGCGCCAGCGGCGCCCCGGGGCAAACGTGCACGCCCGCGCCGTAAAGCAGATTGCGGCCGGACGTCCGGTCCAGGCGTACGTGATCGGGATCGGGAAAGACAGCCGGGTCGCGGTTGACCGCGCCCCACAGAATCGTCAGGCGTTCGCCCTGCTCCATCTGCCGGTCGCCAACGCTCACCGGGCAGGTGGCGATCCGCCGGTTGGACATCAGCGGCGCGTCCAGCCGCAGCACTTCATCAATAACGTCGGGAAGGATCTCCGGCTCGTCGCGCAGGCGCTGCTGCCAGTCGGGGTGGGCCGCCACAAAGCGCATGAGTATGCCGATGCTCGCGGAAATGGTCCCCAGCTCGCCTACCGTCCAGTTGCGCATCAGGCTGACCAGCTCTGCGTCGGTCAGCGGCCGGCCGTCCACGGTTTCGTGCATCAACCGGGTGGTGACGTCGTCCGGCGGCGTATCCATACCGCGACGCACGGCCAGACGCTCGCGGATCACGCCGTCAAACTCCAGCGCCAGCTTGCCCAGCGCCTCGCGGTCACCGGCCAGAGTGGCCGCCTGCTGGCGCTTGACCCAATCGCGCAGCGGCTCGTGCAGGCTGGCCGGCCAGCCCATGAAGGCACACTGAATCTCCAGCGCGAAGTCCTGCCCCATGGCCGCCATGGCTTCCACTTCACCGTCGCGCGGTAGCCGGTCGACCACGCCTTCGGCAATCGCCCGGCAGCGAGGGGCAAACTCGGCCATCGCGGCATCGTTGAAGTACGGCTCGATAATCCGGCGAAAACGGGTGTGATCGGGCGGATCCATGGCGTTGGGCACGGACAGATGACGGCTGGCGGCGTTGCTGAAGGTAGTGTGGTCCTCGAGCACGCGCATCACGTCATCGTGGCGCATGAGCGACCATTGCAGATAGTCGCTGAACGCGACGGGACAGCGTTCGCGCATCGCGTCATAGGCTTCAATCTGGTCGCTCTGCACCGCATCGCTGCGCGGGTCCCAGTCGTTGTGGCGGGTTGTCTTCATAGATGGCCCCCCGAGCCGATAAAAAAGCAGATGGGAAAGCGGGTTAACAGGCCAGGCCAGCGCCTGAAGCGTCTGCCTGCCAACCTCAGGGAAGCATGCGCCAGCCGGTTCGCGTATTGACGCACATCAGCCTTTATCAGCCGAACGTCGACAGCAGACCGGACTTGTCGATCCGCGAAAACCGGTCCTTGAACTGACGCAGCTCGGGCTGGTGTTCGGTGGCAATCAGGCGCGCCAGCTCGGCACCGCGCGGCAGCAGATGCACTTCGCTGCGGCGGCGGTCTTCACGCCCCGGGGCGCGCTTGACCAGACCCGACTGCTCGCAGCGGTCCACCAGCATGACGGTGCCGTGGTGTTTGGCCTGCAGCCGTTCGGCCAGCTCGCCAATGCTGGCCCACTGACGCTCCCTGCCCCCCAGCAGGTGTAACAACAGCTGATACTGCAGCGGCGTTACGCCGTGCTGACGGCAAACATCCTCGCTGTGACGCAGAAAACAGCGCAGCTGGTAACGAAACGACGACAGTTGCTGAAAGTCCTGGAGGGAAAGAGAGTCGTCACACATCGGCATTTTCCACTATTGAGGGTTATTCACGATAACCGCCAGAGATCTCGACGATCCACCTGGCGGGCTACGGCTTGACCAGCACGGTTTGACAAACACAGTTTGAAAAACACGTCTTGACAAACCACCGGGTCGAGCCTAAAGGTTGAACATAATACATCATAGTATGATATTTTTATCCAACTGACGAATAGCGGGCCCTACCGGCCCGTTGCGACCCCGAGAGGTGACCGCCATGAATCCCGCCAACGTCATCCAGCTCCCCTTCACCCGCCAGGCGGGCTGGAAAGAGCTGCAACGCCGCCGGCCCTCCATCGCCCGGCTGGCCTTTTCCCTGGTGCTGCCCATGTCGCTGATCCCGCCGGTGCTGCTGTATTACGCCGGCACCCACTACGGCGATGCCCTGACGGCCGGTTTCGGCGACCGCCAATGGCGCTTTATCACGACCATCCTGTTTCTCTCCGAACTGCTGACGTTTTTCGTCATGGGCTGGCTGATCCATACCGTGGTCAACATCGCCGACGAGCTGAGTATCGACTACCCGGATGCCTACCTGCTGGCCGCGCTTGCTCCGCTGCCGCTGTGGTCATCGGCCATCGCGCTGCTGGTTCCCAGCCTGGTGTTCAACGTGCTGGTCGTGCTGGTGGCGTTGGGGGTGTCGTGCAGTCTGGTCTACCAGGGATTGGGCGCGCTCTGCGAACGCCGTGGCCAGGACATGACCACGATGTCGGCCACCTACACGGTAATGGCCGCCGGCGTGCTGGCCTGGGGGCTGCTGATGGCCATTGTCTGGTCGTATTGACGCCGGGCAACACCGACTTTCTCGAGCCAGGACTCGAGCCAAGACGCAAGAAAAGGACGTATCATGCCTTTCTGGAAACGATCACGCCGGCTTCCGGCGTCTTCCCGCACTGATGACACCGACGCCCTGCGCGCCGAGCGCGACCGCCTGCAGGCGCGTGTGACCGAGCTGGAATCCGAGCAGCGCCTGCATCAGCACCTGTTTACCAACCTGACCGGCTTCGGCGACTCGGTCATCGCGCTGCGCGAATCCTTTACCGACCTCTCGTCGCTGCTGCTCGGCAACCGCCAGGCCACCGCACATACCACCCACGAATCGCAGCAGAGCCAGCAGGCGCTGAACGCCATGCTGGAAGATCTTCAGGCGCTGAATCAGCGTATCGGCCACGCGGCCGAGCAGGTCTCGGTGCTGCGCGGCGATGCCGACCACATCAACAATTTCGTTCAGGCCATCGACCAGATTTCCCTGCAGTCAACGCTGCTGGCCTTCAATGCGAGTATCGAAGCGGCGCGCGCCGGGGAGGCCGGACGCGGGTTTGCGGTGGTGGCCACCGAAGTGCGCCAGCTGGCCACCCGAACCCATAGCGCCACCGGCGAAATCAGCGAGCTCAACGGCAGCATTCTGCGCCAGTCGGACCAGGTCGACGGCGCCATGGACGACAACGCGCAAAAGGCCGAAGCCCTGAGCCACGAAGCCAACCGCGTCATGCAGCGCACCGGGCAGCTGCTCGACCTCACCCGGGAAAGCAGCAGAGCGCTGTCGTTTTCCGCCATGCTCAGCGAAGTCGAACTGGCCAATCTGGAAGAGCTGGAAATCAAGCTGGACGTCTACCGCATCTTCATGGGGGTGTCCGACAAGACCGCCGCCGACCTGCCCGACGAGACCCAGTGCGCGCTGGGCCAGTGGTATTATCAGGGCACCGGCAGCCAGCAGTTTTACGATGACCAGGATTTTCGCGCCCTAGAAGCGCCCCACCGCGACGTCCACCAGGAAGCCATCGCCGCCGTCAGCCACCGCCAGGCCGGCGATGTCGACGCCGCCATGGCGGCGCTGGCGCGCATGGAATCGGCCAACCTCAATGTCATGGAGCGGCTGCGCTACATCATGCGCAAATATCGCCCCGATATCCGCTCGGCGCCGGAAACGCCGGAGGCCCCGACCTCCAACGACGCCACCGCCGCGCTACCGGCCTGACGCCCGCTTCCGCGCCGCGATAATCCAGTACCTCAGCCGCCAGGCCACCCCGAGCCAGGCGGCACTCCAGCACAGCGCCGCGGCCCAGAGCGCGGCCGAGCTACCGGGGCTCCAGACCATCAGCCGCAGCACAGTGGCCCCGGCAAACAGCAGCACCAGCGGCAAAAACACGCGCTCGCTGTCAGGCCGTACCTTCGCCCGGGATACCGCCTGGCGCAGCATCACCGAACTGGACAGCGTTCCCAGGGCGCCAACGGTCACCCCGTGCAGCGCCGTGCTGACCGGCATGGGCCCAACCACCGCGACGGCGTACAGCCAAAGCCCTGCGGCCAGCCAGGCGTAGCCCGCCATCGGCGCCAGCAGGTCGGGGCGCTTGCGACACTGCCAGGGCGCAAAACCACGTATGCGGTAGGCCACCAGCACGCCCGCCACCAGCGCCAGCAGCGCGGCGATAAAGCGCCCATACGGCAGCCACAGCGTCAGCGGCAGAACGCCCAGCAGAAAGATCAGCGCCGCTTCCAGCCGGGGCTGCACCCCCGCACCGCTTTTGTGGAAGTAGCGCTTGAAATAGCCGTTGACCGCCGGCGCAATCAGCCGCCCGCCCATGAACGTCATCAACAGCACCAGCCAGAACACGCCCTGCTGCAGAAGCGAAAACGTCGGCCAGCCGGCTATGTAACGCATGCCCAGAGTCACCACCGCCACCAGGCAAATCACGCCGATCAGCGGCCCCAGAACGCGATTTCGCCACTTCTTCGCGGCAGCAAAGCGCGGCACAATCCACCACGCCACGATCGCCGCAAACAGCGCATCGGCCAGGCTGGCGATTCCCAGCCAGCCGCCCCCGGCCATGCCCAATCGGCCCAGGGCCCAAAGCGCCACCAGCCCCCACAGCTGCCGGCGACCGAGCGGGCCCAACAGGTAGCCGGCGATCACCGCCAGCGCAAAACCGGACAGCAGCTCGCGCGCATGTCCCGCGGGCGTCACCAACGGCGTAAGCCAGGGCAACATCCCATACATCGCCCCCAGCGATAGCGGCACCGCAACAGCGGCATGCAAGGCCGCCAGCGGAAACAACACCTGCCAGGCCGGAATACGTTCAGCTTTCAACCCATTAAACATATAGACAAATTACGCCTTTACAGGCTCCGATGCGATAGCGCTTCCGCCTGACTGCCGTCATTGCCTTTCCCGCTCGTCCAGGATAGCGTTATATATTTTAATATACACCGAAAAATGTAACGCAACATGGAAGCACAGTGGACTCAGGGGAACAGGCGCTGTTCTCCACTCTTTCAGACGGCGCCATTCCACTAGGAGTCGATTATAAGGAACCGCTCATGACACCATCCGTGTTTTTTTCCACAGCGGACATTGACGCCTGGATCGCGGAAGATGCTCCGCTGCTTGATCTGACCAGCCATGCTCTGGAACTTGATACCCAGCCAACACGGCTCAGCATCACCTGCCGCGATGACGTTACCGCCGCCTGCACCGAAGAAGCAGCCAGAATTCTGACGCATTGTGGTGGTCACACACTGAATTTTGTGGCCAGCGGTACAGCCATAACTGCAGATCACTGCCTGATACGTGCTGAAGGCCCCGCTCATGCCCTGCTACGCGCCTGGAAAGTCATGCAAAACCTGCTGGAATATGCCTGCGGCGTCGCCACTGCTACTGCCACCATGGTGACAAGCGTGCACCAGGCAGCGCCGGACTGTGCCGTGCTGACAACGCGTAAACACCCGCCCGGGATCAAGCGTATTGCACTCAAGTCGGCGTTATCGGGCGGTGCCCTTCCGCATCGTCTGGGGCTGGGGGAAACACTGCTGGTATTTCCCCAGCACCAGGCTCTGATCTGCGAGCAGACTACATTGCGGGAACGCCTGGCCGCACAGGGCAACCGCCTTTGCGAGAAAAAGCTCATCATCGAAGCGGAAACGCTGGACACGGCCCGTACCGCCATTGCAGCCGGAGCCGACGGTATCCAGTTTGACAAGGTAGCACCCGAAAAGCTTGATAGCTGGTGTCAACGGCTGCGCGATGATTATCCCGGCCTGACGCTTCTTGCCGCCGGCGGCATTCACTCGGGCAACGCTGCCCGTTACGCCCGCTGTGGCGTCGATGCGCTGGTGACCAGCAGCCTGTATCAGACACCGCCAGCGGATCTTTCGGTGCAGCTCACACCTGCGGCCGAGAGCTGACATGGCGCGACCTGATGGAATTTTCGGATGGATTCGGCAGGAGACGATCCGATGGGGCTGACCACCTGATACTGTTCAAACATGGTCGGGGCAGATTAGGAGCCGACATCCCTCTCGGCCAACTTGCCGAGCTTTGTGATCTCAGTGAAGACCATTTGCTGACGCACATGACCATAACCCTTTCAGCGGCTTCGGCCGCGCAGGCTACCCGTCCGGAGAATACGCCGTGACCCTTGATGATATCGACATCGCCGAGCTCTACCGCCAGCACCTGGCCCAATGCGGGCGCCCACCCAAAACGCCTGCCGACTGGGACAAACGTGCGCAGAGGATGAGCAGCAAGCAACCTGGTGGCTACTACGCCAATACCCTGGCCTCGCGCATGAATCTTGAAGACTGCCACAGCGTACTCGACGTTGGCTGCGGCCCCGGCAGCATCGGGCTATTGCTGGCGCCCCGCCTGCAGCATGTCACCGGGTTGGACTACAGCCCCAAAATGCTGGAACAGATGATGGCCAGTGCGCATCGGCTGGGCCTGAATAATGTCACCCCGCTGCTGCGCGCCTGGGAAGACGACTGGCATGACGTGCCGGTGTGCGACATCGCCGTGGCCTCGCGCTCCGGTATGGTGCCCGACCTTGCCGATGCGCTGGATAGGCTTAACGCCCACGCCCGCCAGCGGGTGTACATGACACAGCTCGTCGGCGGCCACTTTATTGACCCCGAGCTGGTCACCGCTCTGGGACGCACACCGCGTTCGCTGCCCGACCACCTGTACACCCTGGCGCTGCTTCATCAGCAGGGTATTGATGCCGAGCTGAGCTACATCGATGTCCCCGGCCGTCTGGCGGGGAGTGAGGATTTTGACGATTTCGCCCGGCGAGTGGCCGGGTCACTCGGTGAGCTTGACGCCGATGAAACCGAGCGGCTGCGCCGCTGGTACAACGCCGACCACGAACGCGCCACCCGAGGTGGCGCTCCCATGCGCTGGGCGGTGGTCAGCTGGGTACCACCGTCTTCCTGACACCCATTGATCTCTACGGGAGCTCCACCATGTGTTGTAAAACCACGTGCTGCAAAGCCATGCGCCGCAAAGCAGTCTATCGCAAAACGATCTGCAGCTTCATTTTCACCGGCATCCTGTTCAGCATGCCGGCCTTTGCCGACGACCTGCTGATTGCTGCCGGCGCAGGATACCGCCAGTTTGTCGAAGCGCTGACAAAAGACTTCAAGGACCAAAACGACGTCAACGTCGAACGCACTTACGGCAACATGGGCCAGGTCGCGGCTCAGGTGAAGATGGGGACCGGCATTCAGCTTGTGGTCGGTGATCATCGCTATCTAAGCACCTCCGGCGTCAACTATATGGACTACCATACCGTGGGCGAAGGCAAGCTGGTGTTGGCATGGCGCGAAGGGTTGAAGCTGGCGTCACCCGACGCACTGCGCGACGCCGAGCGATTTGCCCGGATTGCCCTGCCGGATACCGAAAAGGCCGTTTATGGCCGTGCCGGAAGCGAGTATCTACAGCGCAGTGGTCTCGATACGGCAATCGACGATGAGCGTTTATTGAAAGTCGGCACGGTGCCCCAGGCCACCACCTATGTGGCATCCGGCGATGTCGATGCCGGATTTATCAACCTCACCGACGCCAAAGCCAACGCCGAACGCCTGGGCGGCTATATGGTGCTGGACGATCACCATGAACCGATCCGCATTGTCGCTGCCACCACAGCCACACATAGCGAGGATAATGTGGTCAGGCGCTTTATTACCTATACGAAAAGCGACAAGGCACACGACATCGCGACAGCCCATGGCTTGTAACAGCCCGAGAGTGCCAACACCATGAGCGAGCTTTTGTTGTCATCGGATGTTCTCTTCACACTTGGCCTGACGCTACGTACCTCCGCCATCGCCGTTGTATTACATCTGACGCTGGGCAGCGCCATTGCCTTCTATCTAGCGCGCCCGGGATGCCGGATGCGCTGGCTGGCCGACACATTGGTAACGCTGCCATTGATTTTCCCGCCTATCGCCACCGGCTTTTTACTGCTGTTGTTGTTGGGTCGGTTTTCCCCCATTGGCCATCAGCTGTCCGAGATGCTGGGTTTACACCTGGTATTCAGCGAAACGGGCATTGTGCTGGCCGCTTTTGTGGCTGGCCTGCCATTGATGGTCAAGCCTCTTCAATCGGCGCTTTCCAGCCAGCGCCTGGCCGAGCTAAAAGCGGCTTCCGCCACTCTGGGCGTAGGCCCGGGCATGACGCTGATACGTATAACCCTGCCGCTGGTCAAGGGGCCGCTACTGGTTGGAACCATGCTGGCCCTGGGGCGCAGTTTGGGTGAAGTCGGCATTACGCTGATGCTGGGCGGCAATATTACAGGGCGTACCAATACACTGTCGCTGGAAATCTACAATGCCGTTTTCAACAGCGATTATCAGCGCGCCATGTTGCTCTGTGCGGTGTTGGCTGTCATTTCACTGACACTTTTTACCGGCGTGCGTCGCTTTGGAGGTGCGACGCTATAGCTTTTCTCGAGCTTGCCCGGCTCTCTCGAGTCGTCGACAATGTGTTCGGTCCATCATTCAGATGCCGACCCCGTGGGAGGGCCAAGCATGACCACCGCAAGGCAAGTGTTAATCCTGGTCGTCAGCGGACCGTCCACTCCGGCCCGCTGCGCCGCCCCCTTTCACATCGCTACGCTGCTGGCCTGCATGGATGCGGAGGTGACGCTCTATCTGACCGGCGAAGCTACCCGGCTGGCCCACCCCGGCGTAGCCGAGACGCTTTACGCAGAGCCCGACGGGGCGCCGGTCATCCATTTCATGCGCCAGGCCAAACAGGCCGGTGCCGGGCTATACCTATGCCGCAAGCCGCCGGCGCCTGGCAAAGCACCAGCGACGCCCGAGGCGCTGATCGGCGAAGTTGACGACTACGGCAGCGGCGGCGAGCTGGCGGCCATGATTCTGGAATACGATAAGGTGCTTTCCCTGTGAAACTGGATGGTTTGACGTTTCCCGACGATCGCCTTTACGCCCCCGAGCATAAACTTTGGCTGCGCGAAGAGCCCGACGGCCTGATCACCCTGGGCCTGAGCGCCTACGGCGTGGCGCTTTACGGCGATATTTTTGCCTTTACACCCAAGCGAATAGGCCTGCGCATTGAGGCCGACCGAAGCTTTGGCGTGGTGGAATTTGCCAAGGCAGCGGCGGCGGCCAAAAGCCCACTGGCGGGCACCGTGAGCGCGCACAATCCGCTGCTGGAGCAGCGCCCGGCGCTGATTCACCTCGATCCCTACGGCGAGGGCTGGATGATCCGCCTGACGCCGGAAGACTGGCCCGCCGCCCGCGCTCAACTGCTGCGCAGCGACCCCGCCATATCCGCCTTCGAGCGGGAAGCCGAGCTCGACGGCTTTGATCCCGACGACACCAGCGTGCAGGCATTCCGACGCCGGAACTGAGGTACTGCGACATACCGCTAGCGCTCACGCCGGGCGGCCGGTCCACCTAACGGGCAAACACAGGGACAAGAAAGGAAAAAATAGAACACACGGGAAGTGGCGGAAGGCAGTGGGAGTCGAACCCACCCGGGAGCGGCTGCCGCCCCCAACCGGATTTGAAGTCCGGCCGCACCACCGGATGCGATTGCCTTCCACAAAAGGTTGGATATCAAAGGATATTTTAACGCGTCCCGAGACGATGCACCATGCTGCTTTCCTCGCGAACGCGCCGCAGGTTACCAAACCGGCGTGTCACGCCGACATGATCGAGGTATTCCAGCAGCTGCACGCAGCGTTTACGGCCCAACCCGAGCTGATCGCGGAACGCCACTACGCTCAAGCCCGCCTCGCTATCGGCCAGTGCCAAGGCTTCAGATGCCAGCGTTTCGACGGCAGCGGCGGGATAAAACAGGTCACGCACTACCTGGTGCAGCTCGCCCATACGCGCCAGCTTGCACAACAGCGCGCGCACCCAAGCTTCGTCGATGTTCTCATCGCGCGCCAGATCGCGCACCCAGGGCGGATTGCTGCCGCCCGCCTCGAGCCGTGGCCACAGCCGCGCCTTGAGCGCTTCCTCTTCGGCGCTCAAGCGTATCCGATGGCCTGGCAGGTGCAGCCAGGGGCCGGACGCTTGAATCGTGCCGCCCGCCAGCGCTTCCTCCACCAGCGCGGTGTACACCGCTGGCTCCAGATAGGCCAGACCAAAGCGGCGTAGCCGCGCCCGGTCCGCCCCCGGCTCGTCAGGCTGCTGCTGATGAAACGCTGCCAGCGCCTCGATCAACGCCACGCCCAGCGCCAGCCAGCACGCCTCGGAAAATAGCCGTTCGCCACGGCGAGTCGCCACCGAGCGGACTTCGTCGGGCAGCTCCCGGAGGGCTCCGGGGCGGTTGTACTGGCGCACCAGCGCATCAGGGTCAAGGCCGTTGCGGGCGGTTTTCAGCCGCTCAAGCAGCGTTCCTTCCAGACCGCCACTGGCCAACAGTTCAAGCTCGGTCAGCCGGGCCGAGGTGCGGCGACCTCGAGCGGGCGCCTGGGGGTCAAGCACGCGCCCGCCGCCCAGGGTAAACCAGGCCGACTGGTCGCGCAGCACCACGGCGTCGCCGTGCACCGCGTGGGTATGGCCTTCCAGCACCAGCTGAGCCGGCCCCTCCTCGCCCGGCGCCAGCGCCTTTCCCGCCAGCAGCGCCACCCGCCCCATCAGCCGCTGGGCGCCGAGGTGAACGTGCACCGGCGTCCAATGGGTAAGCGCTCGGGGCGCGTCGTCGAGCACGCGCAGCTGGATATCCAGCCGTTGGCTGGGGCCCTTCAACGCCTCGCCCACCAGCCAGCTGCCCCGGGGCACGTGTTCGGGCCGCAGGCGTTCGCCGGCAAGGTTGAGCGCGACGCGCTGTCCCGCCGTGGCCGTTTCCGCCGGGCGGTTCTGGGCGTGCAGGCCGCGCACTCGGAGCCTGCGTGCGCGGCCGTTTTCGTCTTCGCTCCAGAGGCTATCGCCGACGCTGGCGCGCCCGGCCAGCGCCGTGCCGGTAACGACCACGCCGGCGCCGGCTACGCTGAAAGAACGGTCCACGGAAAGCCGGAACTCGCCTTCATCACTGCGCGCGGCAATCTCTCGGGCCTGCCGGGAAAGCGCCTCGCGCAGCGCGTCAACGCCGTCGCCGGTATGGCTCGACAAGGCAAAGCACGGCGCTTCGGGGTGGCCGGTGGCGGCCAGCAGCCGGCGAACGTCGGTTTCGACGGCCTCGCTGCGGTCGGCGTCGACGCGATCGGTCTTGGTTAGCACGACCCACAGCCGCGCAATGCCCAGCAGCCCGAGAATGGCCAGGTGCTCGCGGGTTTGCGGCATCACGCCGTCGTCGGCGGCTATCACCAGCAGGGCGATATCCACACCTCCGGCGCCGGCCAGCATGTTGTGGACAAACTTTTCGTGCCCCGGCACGTCGATGAAGCCAAGCGTCGTGTCGGCGTCCAGGGTGGCGTAGCGGTAGCCGAGATCAATAGTCATGCCGCGCTCGCGCTCTTCCCGGCGGTGGTCGCCGTCGGCTCCGGTCAGCGCGGCAAGCAGCGCCGTCTTGCCGTGGTCAATGTGTCCGGCGGTGGCCACGATCATGAAGGTTCGACTCCCTGCCCGGCGGATTCACTGGTCGGCGGCGCGTCCAGCTGGCGAATCAACGCAGCTTCGTCATCCAGCTGGCGCAGATCCAGCCACAGCGCCCCGCTTTCGATGCGGCCGATGACCGGAATCGGCAGGCCGCGCAGCGACGTTGCCAGCGTCGCCAGCTTCCCGCCGACGTCGCGCCGAGGGCAGACAGGGGTCAGGCACAGCGCGGCGCCGGACAGCCGGGCTACCGGC
Source organism: Vreelandella jeotgali Hwa (assembly GCF_000334215.1). GTDB lineage: Bacteria > Pseudomonadota > Gammaproteobacteria > Pseudomonadales > Halomonadaceae > Vreelandella > Vreelandella jeotgali. Next base: position 401,620 of record NZ_AMQY01000023.1, read on the forward strand.
TGAGCGCCGCTGCCGATCATGCCCCTGGCGTCGGTGACGTCGACCCGCCAGGCTTCCCCCAGCCAGCCAGCCAGCCGGGGCGCCAGGCGTTCGGCCTGGGCGCGGATCGTTTCCGCCGGTCGGGCGAGCAGCGCCAGCGTTGTCAGACGCTCGGCCAGCCGGTCGGGGTCGCGGTAAAGCCCGAGCACGGCTTCCAGAGCGGCGAGGGTCAGCTTGTCCACCCGCAGCGCGCGCTTGAGCGGGTGGCGTTTGAGGCGTTCGATCAAGTCGCGCCGTCCCACAATCACCCCGGCCTGGGGGCCGCCGAGCAACTTGTCGCCGCTGAAGGTCACCACGTCAGCGCCGGCAGTCAACGACTCCTGCACCAGCGGCTCCCGTGGCAGACCGTAATGCGACAGGTCGACCAGGCTGCCGCTGCCCAGATCTTCCACCAGCGGCACGCCGTGGGTCTGAGCCAGCTGCGCCAGCTCCTCGGTGGGGACGCTGCGAGTAAAGCCTTCGATGCGGTAGTTGCTGGGATGAACCCGGGCGATCAGCCCGGTCTGCTCACTCAGAGCATCGGCATAGTCCCGGGGATGGGTACGGTTGGTGGTGCCCACCTCGCACAGCGTGACGCCGGCCTGCGCCATGATATCGGGAATGCGGAAAGAGCCGCCGATTTCGACCAGCTCACCCCGGGAAATCACGCCTTCACGCCCGGCACCCAGCGCGCTGAGCGCGAGCAGCACCGCTGCGGCGTTGTTATTGACGACAGTGGCCGCTTCGGCGCCGGTAAGCTCGCATAAGAGCGGCTCGACCAGGCTGTCGCGGTCGCCGCGTTCACCGTCGGCGAGATCAAATTCGAGATTGGTCGGGTAACGTGCCGCCTGCACCACCGCCTCGACGGCGGCGTCGGGAAGCAGCGCGCGACCCAGGTTGGTATGCAACACGGTACCGGTCAAATTGAACAGACGCTGTACCCGAGGCCGATGCTCCGCCTCAAGACGTGCCGCCAGGGCAGTCAACAGGGCCTCCGGCTCAACGGCCGACGCCTCAAGCCGCGCCCGGCGATACGTTTCGCTCAGCGCGGCAAGTTCGGCGCGTACGGCGGCGAGAAGAGCCCGCCGCCCATAGCACGCCTCCAGCGCGTCGGCCCCCGGCATGCTCAATACGCGCTCGACCGAAGGCGGGCGCATGGCGGAGTCATCGCCCATGCCTACGCCTCCTGACCATCGCCGCCCGGGGCCAGCTGCAGGTTGGGCGCGATGCGATGATACCCCTGCGCATCCAGACGCATATCCAGATCCAGGGTGGCCAAATCGGCGGTAAACGCCTCGCCAGCGGGCTCCTGTTCGAGATACAGCTGCTTGAGATAGGTCTCACACTCCGGGCAGGCTTCGGCCCTGACGCCTTGCGGGGTATCTTCAAAGTGCAGGTAGTCAAGCTCGCGGGTGCTCAGGCAATGGCTGCATTTCAGACGCACATAGTGCCACTCCGTCGAACACAGCGAGCACAGCAGATAGCGCACGCCGTCGATGGGCTGGCGGTGGCGGATAACCCCGGCCACCGGCAGCGAACCACAGCAGGGGCACAGCGTCTGATCTTCGCGCTCGCGGATACCACTGGCATCCACCTGGTCGAGCCAGACACGCCAGGCCAGCTGCAGCGCTGCGCCCAGAAATGGCGCCACTGCCGCCGGCAAATGATCAAAATGCCCACCCAAAAGTGCCCGGGCCCAATGCTGACGCGTCTCGCCGTCGGCATCGCACAGCGCAGCAAGCGCCTCGCTTACCGCACCGGTGGGTGCCGACAGCTCGGCATCAAAGGCATCGAGCCAGGCATCCAGCAGTCTTTGCCAACCGTCCTGTTGTAACAGGCTATCTACCGCCAGCGGCGGCATGTCATGGCGGTACGCGGCGTTCAGGTCGCCCGCCGCGAGTGCTGGCATGTCAGGCGGGTTGTCCAGCACGCGCTGCTGGGCCCGGGCACTTATGGCCATCAGCGTTAAATAGCTGCCCATAACGTGGCCCTCGGCCAGGGCATCAAGACGTTCAGCGCGTTGGCGAAACAGGTCCGCCGGAGGCAGTTGAACAAACGGCGGCGTCGTCGCCGAGGCTTCAATCTGCCCCGGCTCCAGAATGGGGGAAGACACGGACGCACTCCTCCTTCAGTCAGGAACGGAAAAGGCGCCAAGGGCCCTGAAAACGGGCCACTGGCGCCTGTGTTGGATGCCGGAATGCGCGCACAGGACGCTCGATGCCGGCATTGATGGCTCAGTGCTCCTTTTCGCGTACTTCGTCATGCCAAAGCGGATGATGCTTGCGCGCCCAGGCGTGGCTGACCTTACCGTAAAGCATTGCCCCGACCGAGCCCTTGACCCAGATCGCCGCGTAGATATGCACGATAATACTGGAGATCAGCACAAAGGCAGCAAAAGCGTGCAGCAGGCTGGCAAAACGGATAATGCCCACGGCAAAGGCACCGCTGAAGTATTCGCGCCAGATCACCAGACCGGTCAGCAGCAGTACCGCCATGCTGACTATCAGCGTCCAGAACAGAAGCTTCTGGCCGGCGTTGTATTTACCCACACGGGGCAGGTTGTCTTCCTGGTTGGTAACCACATCGCGCCATTGCGACAGCCACTGTCGGTCGTGCGTCTTGATTCGGTTACGCCCGGCAAAGCGCCAAGCCATCAGGGCAAACAGCACACCCATCGCCACACCGATAAAGGGGTGGAGAATCCGCGTCCAGGGCCCTCCGCCAAAAAGGTGGGAAAGCCAGAACAGCGCCGGGTGAAACAGCGCCAGCCCGGACAGCGCGGCAAGCACGAAAAGCAGGGCCACTGCCCAGTGATTCGAGCGCTCGCTGGCATTGTACCGCTGAATATCACCTTTCATCTCAGAGCCCTCCTCGGTCGGCGTCGTGACGCTCGGAAGCCGGCGGCATATCTCCGGCATCCGGGTTCACTTCACCGTCATCTTCTTCCGCCGTGCGGTTGGGCCCCACACGCACATAGTGGAAGAATCCGGCCAATGCCGTCGCGCCCATGGCCAGCATGGCCAGCGGCTTGGTCAGCCCCTTCCAGGCACCCACCATCGGGCTGATACTCGGATCCTCGGGCAGACCGCTATACATCCCCGGCTTATCGGCGTGGTGCAGCACGTACATCACGTGGGTGCCGCCCACGCCGGCCGGATCATACAGGCCGGCGTTGTCGAACCCACGCGACTGCAGGTCGGTAATGCGACCGTCGGCATGCTCCTTCATGTCGTCCTTGGTACCAAAGACGATGGCACCAGTCGGACAGGTTTTTACACAGGCGGGCTCCAGCCCCACGCTTACCCGGTCGGAACAGAGGGTACATTTGTACGCCTTGTTATCCTTCTCGGAAATGCGCGGCACGTCGAACGGGCAGCCGGTGATGCAGTAACCGCAGCCGATGCAGTTATCCTGGTTGAAATCGACAATGCCGTTGGCGTACTGGATGATCGCGCCGGGGCTCGGGCATGCCTCCAGGCAACCCGGCTCGGCGCAGTGCATGCAGCCGTCCTTGCGGATCAGCCACTCCAGATCGCCCTCGTCGGTTTCATGCTCGGCAAAGCGCATCACCGTCCATGAGTTGGCCGACAGGTCGTCGGGGTTGTCGTACACCCCGACGGTGCTGCCGATCTCGTCGCGGACTTCGTTCCACTCCATACACGCGACCTGGCAAGCCTTGCAGCCGATGCACAGCGAGGTATCGATGAGCTTGGCAACATCCTGCTGGTCGCGTACCGAGGGGCTGGGCGTGGTCGTGGCCGAGCGTGCGATTACGTCTTGAGTCGCCATATCAAACCCTCTCCACGTTCACCAGGAACGATTTGAACTCCGGCGTCTGGGTATTCCCGTCACCCACGAAGGGCGTCAGCGTATTGGTGACATAGCCGTTTTTGGCCAGCCCCACATACCCCCAGTGCAGCGGAATGCCCACGTGATGAACAGTCTTGCCGTCCACGTCCAGCGGCTTGATGCGCTTGGTCACCACAGCTACCGCTTCAATATAGCCACGGTTGGACGACACCCGAACCCGATCGCCGGCCTTGATACCCAGCTCGTTGCCCATGGCCTCGCCAATTTCCACAAACTGCTGGGGCTGCAGAACAGCGTTGATCCGGCAGTGCTTGGTCCAGAAGTGAAAGTGCTCGGTCAGCCGGTAGGTTGTGGCCGCATGGGGAAACTCCTCGGCATTGCCGAACAGCTCCATGTCGTTGCGGAATACCCGGGCCGCCGGGTTGCTGGTGACGTCCGGATTGTCCGGATTCAGCGGGTTGCGGCCGATAGGCGTTTCGAACGGCTCATAGTGCTCGGGAAAAGGACCTTCAGCCATGTTGTCCCGGGCAAAGAAACGCGCCACGCCTTCGGGGTTCATGATGAACGGGCTCATGCCCTCTTCCGGCGCCGAGTCGGCGGCGAAATCAGGCACGTCGGTGCCGGTCCACTGGTTGCCGTCCCACCAGACAAGGCGCTTGTCCTTGCTGTCCCAGGGCTTTCCGTGGGTATCGGCCGAGGCGCGGTTATAGAGGATCCGGCGGTTGGCCGGCCACGACCAGGCCCAGCCCAGCGTCTGCCCCATGTTGTAGGGGTCGGCATTGTCGCGCCGGGCCATCTGGTTGCCGTCTTCGGTCCAGGAGCCACAGAACAGCCAGCAGCCGCTGGCCGTTGAGCCATCCGCGCGCAGCTGTCCGAAGCCCGAGAGCTGCTCGCCGGCGCGTACTCGAACCTCGCCGGTGGACTCATCATGCAGGTCCTTCATCGCGCGGCCGTTGGCCTCTTTGGCCACTTCGTCCGGCGTGGGCTCATCCGGGCGCTGATACGACCAGTCCAGATTCAGGATGGGATCGGGGAAGGCCCCGCCCTCGCGCTGGTACAGATCGCGCAGATGGTGGAACAGTCCACCCATGATGGCGATATCCGGACGAGCTTCACCCGGCGGTTCACCGCCTTTCCAGTGCCACTGCAGCCAACGACCGCTATTGACCAGCGAGCCGTCCTCTTCGGCAAAGCAGGTGGTGGGCAGGCGAAACACCGTGGTATCGATGCTGGCAGTGTCGACATCGTTATACTCGTCGACGTTCTTCCAGAACTCGGAAGTTTCGGTCATCAGCGGATCCATCACCACCAGGTAGTTCAACCGCGACAGTGCCGCGCTGATCTTGGCCTTGTTGGGGAAGGAACCGATAGGGTTGAAGCCCTGGCAGAAATAGCCGTTGACCTTGCCCTCGTACATCATGTCGAAGAACTTGAGCACGTCGTAAAGCGGCACATCAAGCTTGGGCAGCCAGTCATAGCCCCAGTTGTTGTCCTCATTGACGGCGTCGCCATACCAGGACTTCATCAGGCTGACGTGGAAGCTCTCATAATTTTGCCAGTACGACATCTGCCCCGGGCGTAACGCTTCAGGAGCGCGCTCGGCGATGTAGTCGCTGTAGCTCTGCTCTTCATCCCGGGGTAGCGTCAGATAGCCGGGCAGCAGATTCGACAGCAGCCCCAGGTCGGTCAGCCCCTGTATGTTGGAGTGACCGCGTAGCGCGTTGACCCCGCCACCGGGCATACCGATATTGCCCAGCAACAGCTGGAGCATGGCACCGGCACGAATCATCTGCGATCCCACCGAGTGCTGCGTCCAGCCCAGCGCATAGAGAATGGTCATGGACTGCCCGGGCGCCGAGGTTTCGGCAATCGTGTCCCAGACTTCCTTCATCCGCTTTTCGGGCGTACCACAGATGCGGCTGACCATCTCCGGCGTGTAGCGGCTGTAGTGCTCTTTCATCAGCTGATACACGCAGCGCGGGTGCTCGAGGGACATGTCCACCCGGGCGTAACCATCCTCGCCGAGCTCGTAGTCCCAGGCACTTTTATCCGGATAGCCGCGCTCGTCGGCGTCGTAGCCGTTGAACAGACCGTCTTCAAAGGCATAGCCGCTTTTCACGATAAACGGCATATCGGTGTAGTTCCGCACATATTCGTGCTGGATTCGATCGTTTTCCAGCAAATAGCGGATCAAACCGCCGATAAAGGCAATGTCCGTTCCAGTGCGAATCGGGGCGTAGGTATCCGCCACCGAGGCAGTCCGAGTAAAACGCGGATCCACCACCAGCAATTTAGCCTGGTTGTGCGCCTTGGCTTCGGTTACCCACTTGAATCCGCAGGGGTGCGCTTCAGCGGCATTGCCGCCCATTACCAACACCAGGTTGGCGTTCTTGATATCGCACCAGTGGTTTGTCATGGCACCACGGCCAAACGTCGGGGCAAGACCTGCCACCGTCGGGCCGTGTCAAACGCGCGCCTGGTTGTCGAAACCGAGAATCCCCAGCGACCGGACCACCTTGTGGGTCATGTAGCCGGCCTCGTTGGACGAGGCGGAAGCTGCCAGAAAGCCGGTGGAAAGCCAGCGATTGACGGTGTCGCCGCTATCATTCCTTTCGATGAAGTTGGCGTCGCGGTCGTCCTTGACCAGCCGCGCGATGCGCTTGAAGGCGTCATCCCAGCTGATGCGCTTCCACTCATTGCTACCCGGCTCGCGTACCTGTGGGTACTGAAGTCTGCTGGGGCTCTGAATGAAATCCACCAATCCTGCGCCCTTGGGGCAAAGCGTGCCGCGGTTGACCGGGTGGTCGGCATCGCCTTCGATGTGAAAGATATTCTGGCTGACGTTCTTGCCGCCGCTGCCGCGGCTGTACAGAATCACGCCACAGCCGACCGAACAATACGGGCAGGTATTGCGCGCCTCCCGGGTATTGGCCAGCTTGAAATGGCGGATGGAATCGGCATAAGCCGGCTCCGGCGCCACTCCCAGCGCGGCAAGGCTTGAGGCCCCGATACCCGCGCCGCAAATCTTGAAAAACTGCCGACGGTTGACTTCCATCTGGCTTCTCCTCTCGCGGCTTGCACCTGTTCATGTGCAGCCGTCTTGTCGTTTACTTGCCTTACACGACTACTTTAGCACGCGTTAACACTTCCAGGCGCCTTATATAAGATAGACAACCTACCACCTTGGTCGACAAGCCATGTCGACTTCGATCCCTTGCTTGCCCGCCACCCGCGGGAAAACCACCTGATGTGGCGGTCGTTTGCATCCCCGGGGCCAGCGATATAGGATCGCTATATACATTCATATATAACGACATCGGTGCCCCATGCATTACGTTTCTTCAGCCACCTCTTTCTTCAAACCGCTGCGTCTGGCCGTGGCGCTGACGGCGCTTGGTACCGCGGGCCTCGCCCAGGCGGGCACGCTCAACGTCGCCGCCGCCGCTTCCATGACCGACGCCATGAACGAAGCCGTGGAAACCTACATGGCCGAACACGACGATGTGGAGATCGTGCCCGTCTACGCGTCTTCCTCGACGCTGGCTCGCCAGATCGCCAACGGCTCCCCGGCGCAGGTATACGTCTCCGCCAACCAGAAATGGATGGACTGGCTGGAAGACGAAGGCGTGGCCGTGCAGCAGCGCATTGACCTGCTGCAAAATCGCCTGGCGCTGGTGGCTCCCGCGGATGAAGCCGGCGACGACTTCACTCCGGGCGACACCGGCAAGTTGGCAAGCCTGCTGGCGGAAGGCGAACGCCTGGCCGTGGGCGATCCGGATCACGTTCCCGCGGGCATTTACGCCAAGCAGGCGCTGAAGTCGCTGGACGAGTGGGATGCGCTGGCGCCGCGCCTGGCCCGCGCCAGCGACGTGCGCAGTGCGCTGGCACTGGTCGAGCGCGGCGAAACCCCGGCCGGCGTGGTTTATCAGACCGATGCCGAGGCCAGCGACGGCGTGGCGACGCTGGGGCTTTTCCCCCTCGCCACCCACGAGGCCATTGTCTACCCGGCGGCCATTATTGACGACGAGGACAACGACGATGCCGCGGCCTTCCGCGCCTGGCTGGAAGGCGACGAGGCGATTGGCATCTTCGAGGACTACGGTTTTGCCTCGGCCCTTGACCAGTAAGGACCAACGGCATGCTTTCAGCGGCGGAATGGGAGGCCATCCAGCTCAGCCTGCGCATTGCCTTGAGCGCGGTCGGCTGGATTCTGGTACCGGGCATTGCCATGGCCTGGCTGCTGGCGCGGCGGGAGTTTCGCGGCAAGGCGCTGCTTGACGGCCTGGTGCATCTGCCGCTGGTCCTGCCGCCGGTGGTTATCGGCTACCTGCTGCTGGTGTCCATGGGCCGGCGCGGCGTTATCGGCCAGTGGCTCCACGAACTGGCCGGCATTTCGCTGCCGTTTACCTGGCAGGGCGCAGCGGTCGCCAGCGGCGTGATGGCCTTCCCGCTGTTTGTTCGCGCCGTGCGCCTGTCTCTCGAAGCGGTGGATCCCAAGCTGGAAGCCGCCGCCCACACCCTGGGCGCGGGGCACTGGCGGATCTTCTGCACCGTTACCCTGCCGCTGGCGCTTCCCGGGCTGGTCACCGGCACCATGCTGGCCTTTGCCCGGGCGCTGTCCGAGTTCGGCGCCACCATTACCTTTGCCTCGAACATTCCGGGCGAAACCCGCACTCTGCCGCTGGCGCTGTACAGCCTGATTCAGACGCCCGGGCAGGAAGCCGCGGCCGCCAGGCTGTGCGTGATTGCGGTGGTGATTGCGATGATTTCGCTGGTGGCGTCCGAATGGCTGGCGCGCAACGCCCGTCAACGAATGAGCGAACGCGATGGCTGACTTTCCCGACACTGCCATGAAACCCGACGCCGTCAGCCGTAAGGCGGCGGATACCGGCCTGCGACTCGCCGTCACCCGGCAGCAGGGACATTTTTCCCTGAACGCCGACCTCACCCTGCCGGCCCGGGGCGTCAGCGCGCTGTTCGGCGCCTCGGGCAGCGGCAAGACCAGCTTGCTGCGCCTGATTGCCGGTCTCGACAAACCCGACGACGGCCACGTCTATCTGGGCGAGCGAGCCCTTGTGGATACCCGGCGCGGGGTTTGCCTGCCCCCCAACCGCCGACGCATCGGCGTGGTGTTTCAGGAACCGCGGCTGTTTCCGCATTACCGGGTGCGCGGCAACCTGACCTACGGCATGCCGGCATCGGCGCGGCCACGCTTTGACGCCGTCGTCGAGCTACTCGGCATCGGCCACCTGCTGGAGCGCATGCCGGGCACGCTTTCCGGCGGCGAAGCCCAGCGCGTGTCCATCGGCCGAGCCCTGCTGACCGACCCCGAGCTGCTGCTGATGGACGAGCCGCTCTCGGGGCTTGACGGGGCGCGCAAGCAGGAGCTGCTGAACTTCATCCTCACCCTGGTACAGGACGTCAATATCCCCGTGGTGTACATCAGCCACGACCCCCAGGAACTCACCGCCATTGCCGATCAGATGGTCGTGCTCGAAAACGGCAGCGTACTGGCAAGCGACAGCCTGGAAAACGTGCTGCTGCGCGTGGATCTCACCCGCCAGCTGGGCGGCTTTGATGCGGCTTCCTCGCTCAATGCCCGGGTGGCCGGCCACGATCACCACTATGGCCTGACCCATCTGGCGCTGGACGAAACCCGGCAGCTGACCGTGCCCTACCACGACGCCCCGGTGGGAACCGCGCTGCGCCTGCGCCTTCCCGCTCGGGACGTCGCACTGGCGCAGTCCGCGCCGACCGGCATCAGCTATCGCAACCGGCTGGCCGCTCGAGTGGAAACGATCACCCCGCTGCCCGATGACGCCACGGCCGTCGAAGTGGTCCTGCGCCTCGGCCAGCAGCGCCTGCGCGCGCGGCTGACCCGCAAGTCCCGGGACGAAATGGCGCTGGCGGCGGGCCAGACGATCATCGCCTTGATCCGCAGCGTGGCCTTTGACATGCGCCAGCGATAAACTATAAAGCGTTTGCTTGCCGCCCGGAGACGCTCATGCCCGCTAACGACTCGCCCATCACCCTCGACGGCCAGCTGTGGTTCAACGCCGGCGAGCGCCGCTTCGGCGGCCACGGCCGCATGCGCCTTTTGGCCAGTATCGCCGAGACCGGCTCGATATCCGCCGCCGCCCGGGCCATTAAAATGAGCTACAAGGCCGCCTGGGACGCCGTGGACCAGATGAACAACCTCGCCGGCGAGCCGCTGGTCGAACGCAGCGTCGGCGGCAAGGGCGGTGGGGCCACCCGTCTAACGCCGGCCGGCAGCAGGCTGATTGAACATTTCAACACCCTGGAAACGCTGCACCAGGATTTCGTCAAACGGCTTAACCAGCAGGCTGATGACCTGACGGAAAGCCTGCCACTATTAAGGAAACTCAGCATGAAAAGCAGCGCACGCAACCAGTTCAGCGGCACCGTCTCTGCCATCCGCCAGGGCGCGGTCAACGACGAAGTCGAGCTGACCCTGGGCGGCGGGCAGCGGCTTGCCGCCGTGATCACCCGGGAAAGCGCCGAGTCTCTTGAGCTTGCCGAGGGCAGCGAAGCGTTCGCGCTGATCAAGGCCTCATCGGTGATCATTGCGGTGGATACCGACGGCGCCAAAACCTCGGCGCGCAACTGCCTGGCCGGCACTGTGGAGCGCCTGGTGCCCGGCGCGGTCAACAGCGAAGTCGTGCTGAAACTCGCCGGCGGCGAGCGCCTGGCGGCGATTATCACCAACGCCAGCGCCGAGCACCTGGGCCTGGCCAAAGGCGCCTCGGCCAGCGCGCTGTTCAAGGCTTCGAGCGTCATTGTCGGCACCGCCGATTAACGTCCCCGGCGAGCATCAACGGCACTGATCAGTCCGGAGCCGGCGCGGCCAGCTGCTGGCGAATCAAGTCTCCCAGCCTGCGCGCCGGCTCCGACGGCCGGTGCGGCGCCCAGTGCAGCGCCAGCTCGATACTCGGCAGCGCCGGCAGGCCGCTGGCCTCATCCAGCGGCTTGAGCATCGGCGAGAGCATGCTCCGGGTAATCACCACAATCGCCAGCCCCGCAATCACCACCGGCGTCAGCCCGCTCATGGACTGGCTGGTATACGCCACCTGCCACTGCCGACCGGCGGCTTCCAGCGCCTGCTCGGCTACCTCCCTGAAAACGTCGGCCCCCCGCGAATACAGCGCCAGCGGCAGCGGGTCGCGCAACAGCGGCTGATGCTGCAACCCCACCGCCCATAGCAGCGGCTCGCGGCGGATCACCTCGCCGCCCGGCGAGCGCCGCTGGCGGGTCACCAGCGCCAGATCGAGCTCGTCGGTCTTGACCCGCTCGGCCAGGTCCGCGCTGGTGCCGCAGATCACCTCCAGCGCCACGGCGGGATACAGCTGATGAAAGTAGGTGAACACCGCCGGCAGCAGCAGCGCATAGTCTTCGGGAATGCCCAGCCGCAGATCCCCGCTGACCTGGCGGGCCTGCATGTCCTGCCAGGCCTCATCGTTCACCGCCAGCAGACGCCGCGCATGCGTCAGCAGACGGTCGCCGTCGGCGGTGACCTTGAGCCGGCGCCCAATGCGCTCGTGCAGTTCGACATCCAGCTGCTCTTCGAGACGCTTCAACTGCATGCTGACCGTGGACTGGGTATATGCCAGCCGCCTGGCGGCCGCCGTTACGCTGCCGGTATCGGCTACCGCCACCAGAGTACGCAACAGGGTGAGATCAAATGTCGGGGCGCGCATGGAACTCCTTGTGCCTTTCGGGCACCGGCAGTTGGGCTAAACATCACAAACCATGATACATACTATCAAAAACCATCGTTTTTATGATGAATGGCATCTGGTTATGCTTCGACAGTCACATTCAAGGCAAGGAGCTATCGTATGCATCGGATTCATCTTCTATCCCCCGGCCGTTTCAGCATTGCCGCTGCGTTAGTTGCCGTTGTGCTCTGGAGCGCTGCGCCGCTCCTTGCCGAACAGGCGCGCGGCCTTGCGCCCCTGCCGCTGGCCGCCCTGACCCTGCTGGCCGGCTCGTTGGCCACCATGCCGCTGAGCCGGCGTCAGCCTACCGGTGGCCTGGCGCTGCGCTGGCAGCTGGCCATCTGGGTGGGGCTGCCGCTGTTAACCATGGGGGCAGTCAGCAGCTACTTCATCGGCATGCGCCTGGCGCCGGCGTCGGACGCCGCATTGATCACTTATACCTGGCCTGTGCTGTTCATCCTGCTCAGCCAGTGGCTGACCTTTGGCCGGGTGCGTTTCTCCAGCGTGCTGGGCGCTATGATCGCCTTTGCCGGCGCAGCGCTACTGATGGCGCCCGAAGGCGGCAACAGCAGCCAGGGATCGCTCGCCGGCTATGGCTTTGCCATGCTGGCCGCGGTGTGCTGGGCGCTGTATTCGTGGCTCTGCCAGGCCACGCCGGTAACGCTGACGCCGCTGATGCCCCGCATCCTGCTGATCGCCAGCGCTCTTACTGCAGCCATCTTTCTGCCCTTTGCCCAGGGCGGTATCACCCTGCCCGATACCGGCACGCTGCTGGCCGGGCTGGCGATTGGCCTGGGGCCGTTCGGCATTGCCATGGTGGCCTGGGACAAGGCCCTGCGGTTCGGCAAGGCCAGCCTGATCGGCAGCCTCGCCTACGGCGTGCCGGTTCTCGCCGCGGCGTTTCTGGTGCTGGCCGGCATGAGCGTACTCGACTGGCGTCTGCCGATTGCCGGCGCGCTGGTAGTCGGCGGCTGCCTGCAGGCCGGTCGCCGCTGATCCCGCAGCCCGGCGCCGCTCGCTCCTTGCTCAGCGGCGCCGGGAATGGCGGCGGAGTGCATAAAGCAGGACCAGCCCCGCCGCCAGACCGGCCAGCGCCCACAGCACTTCCTTGTGGCCGCTGGCGGTCGCCAGCGCTCCCAGCTGGCTACCCAGCAGCGTTACCCCTGCCAGCCCGGGCACGATGCCCAGCGTCGACCCCAGCATGTAGTCGCGAAAGCGCAGACGAAACGCACCGGCCAGCATATTGGTGAGCGTAAACGGCGCCAGCGGTAAAAGGTTGACAATAACCATGGCGCGAACGGCGCGTCCGGAGAGATAACCCGCCAGGCCGTTCAGCCGCCGGCCGCCGTACTCCATCAGCGCCTCGCGCCCCAGGCGCCTGCCGATGGCATACGACACCATCGACGAGCAGAGCGTGCCCAGGGTCGCGTAGACAAAGCCCCAGACCGGGCCGAATATCAGCCCGGTGACGGCCACCAGAAGGCTCAGCGGAAACATCACCAGCAGCGCTATGACATACGCCACTGCTACCGCCGCAAACGCCCAGCGCGCCTCCCGCCATTGCGGCCAGCGGGCAACCCAGCCGCGCACATGCTCGACGGTGATAACATCGTGCACCGTCAGCCACTGCCAGAGCCCGCCCAGCGCCAGCAGGAGCACCAACGCGCCCAGTCCCATCGCCAGCGATCGTGTCATCTGCCTGTTTTGCATATATCCGTGGCCTCCATGTTTTAGCCTCCATCACCCGGGCGAGCCGTCAACAGGTCGGCGAGGGGCGCTATCAATCCCTCCCCGGACGCTATCCACGCCGGCCCTGGCGTAGAACTACTCTTCGACCTGCCCCGGCTCTTCGAACACAGGTCCGCGATACCGGAAGCGAAACGGCCGCGTTTCATGCTATGTTCAGCGGCGCGATTCCCTGACCCCGCCCGAGGAGATTCAAGCGCGTGCCACGCCGGCGACTCATCACCTGGATTTTTTATCTGACCCTGGCGCTGATCGCGGCGCTGCTGGGCTACAAGGTTTACCTGAACTTTTTCGAGCAGGATTTTGCCGCTACCCATGCCGTTCAGGTCAAACGGATCGAAACCCTGCTGGATAACCGGGAGCACTATCGCTTTGCGGTGTTGGGCAACATCAATAACTCGGTAGGTATCTTTGAACGCAAGATTATCCCGCGGCTTAACCAGGGCGACTACGACTTTGTTATCTCGGCGGGCAATGCCGTGTCCAGCGGCGGCGAAGACAAGTACCGCGCGCTGTTCGGTACGCTGTCGCACCTGGCGATTCCCTATCTGCTGACCTTCGGCACCCACGAGGAAAGCCGCATCGGCGGGTTTCGTTTTTACGATCACTTCGGCCCCTACCATTTCAGCTTCAAGGCCGGGGATACCCGCTTCACGTTCCTCGACAGCACCGGCACCACCGACTACGGCTGGCAGCGCCGCTGGCTGGGGGAGCTATTGACCCCCTCCTCGCCCCGCAACCACTTTGTGTTCAGCGCTGCGCCGCTGTATCCGGTCGACGATACCGGCCCCGGGCAGCTGGACAGCGATGCGCGCCTGCCCGACGAGCTGCGCCGGTCCCTGACCCGACTGCTGGAAGACGCCGGGGTGGACGCGGTGTTTTCCAGCGAGCTGTCGCTGTTTGATCGTCAGACTCACGGCGATACCGACTACGTGGTCACCGGCGGTGCCGGCGGTCTGGTACTGGGTCGCGGGCGCAGCCGCTACCACTTTGTTGCCGTGGACGTCGACGGCGATAGCGTAACCATCGAAGAAAAGCCGCTGGATATCGGCCAGCACCCGTTCTGGCGCACCGCCGAGAGCCTGTGGTTTTTTATCTATTCGCTGTTTTACGTGGGCTATCTCAACTTCATTCTGCTGGTGGCCATCCTGGTGGCGCTGGCGATCTGGCTGAAGCGCAAGTTGTTCACCGAGCCGGACTACTACCCGGACTTTGATATCGACCCCGACGCCGACGACGGGACACCGCTGCGCACGGCGCTGTTCACCAACAACTACCTGCCGTTTATCGGCGGCGTGCCGATTTCCATCGAGCGGCTCAAGCGCGGACTCCAGCAGCTCGGGCATCCACTGTTGATTGTTGCCCCGCGTTACGGCCAGCCCTCCGCGGCGGATGAAGCCGACGTACTGCGCCTGCGCTCGCTGCTGCCGCTGGGCAAGCATCAGGAGTTCCGCCTGGCGAATGTCTTCAGCCGGCGGCTGGTGACCCGGGTGCGCCGCTTTGCCCCGGATATCATCCACGTTCATCACCCCTTCTGGATCGGCCGCGCCGGTCAGCTGCTGGGGCGCCTGCTGCGCGTGCCGGTGGTGTATACCTACCATACCCGCCTGGAACACTACGCCCATTATGTACCGCTGCCGGGGCCGCTGTTCCGCAACTTTATTTCCCACGCCCTGGTCAAGCGTTTTGCCAACGGCTGCGATGCGGTCATCGTCCCGACCAGCTCGGTAGAGGAATACCTGCGTATTATCGGGGTGAAAAAACCGATTTTCGTCCAACCCACGGGCATCGAATACGAACGCTTCGCCCGGGTTGACCGCGACGCCGTTCAGGCGCTGAAAACGCGCCTCGGGCTGGACGACAAGCGCGTGCTGGTGTCGATCTCGCGGCTGAGCCGGGAAAAGAATATCGGCTTCATGCTCGACGGCCTGCGCCGGCTGCACAATGCCGGCGAGCACGATGCCCACCTGCTGCTGGTAGGCGAAGGCCAGGACCGCAAGCGCCTGGAAGCGCGCATCCGCACGCTCGGCCTTGAGCGGCACGTCACCCTGGCCGGCGCCGTAGCGCCGGAGGATATTCCGCTGTACTGCCACACCGCCGAGCTGTTCGTGTTTGCCTCACGTTCGGAAACCCAGGGCATGGTCGTGCTCGAAGCCATGGCGACGGGGCTGCCGGTGGTGGTCATCCGTTCCAGCGGCATCGAGGATATCGTCCGCCAGGGCAGCAACGGCTACAAGACCGCCCCGGACACTCAGGCCTGGAGCCAGGCGGTGGCCGAGCTGCTCGATGACGCCGCCAGGCGCCGGCGCATGGGCCAGCAAGCAGCGGCCTTTGCCGCCGACCACCGTATCGAGCGCTTTGCCCACAACGTGCTGCGCGCCTATCGCTATGCGCTGGCGGCCCGGCGCAAGCGCGCCGCGAAAGGCTCGCGCCGGCAGCGCTGATACCCGGCGCCGGTCAGTCGTCTTCCGCCACGGCAATACGGAACCAGAGCGCGTAGAGCGCGGGCACAAACAGCAGCGTAATCAGCGTGCCCGCCGCAACACCGCCAATGAGGACAAAGGCCAGCGGCCCCCAGAAGCTGTCCAGGGTCAGCGGAATAAACGCAAAAATCGCCGCCAGCGCGGTAAGCACCACCGGCCGGGCGCGTTGCACGCCGGCTTCGACCACCGCCTCGCGCAGCGACAGACCCTGGTAACGATTGTCGTCGACCTGCTGGGTCAGAATCAGGGTATTGCGCATCAGAATCCCCGCCAGCCCGATCAGCCCCAGCATGGCCACAAAGCCGAACGGCTGGCCGAACAGCAACAGCGCGCCCACCGCGCCGATCAGGCCCAGCGGCGCCGTTGCCACCACCATGAAGGTGCCGGCAAACGAGCGCATCTGCAGCATGATGAACGTCAGCATGAGGATGACCATCAGCGGTTGCAGCGCCTTGATCGACGCCTCGGCCTTCGACGACTGTTCCACCGAGCCGCCGATTTCCAGGCGGTAATCTTCGGGCAGGTCGCGGCGTAGCGACGCCAGCGAGTCCCAGACATCAAAGCTGACGTCCTTGGCCTGGGCGCCTTCCACCTCGGCGTTGACGGCAACAAAGGGTTCGCGGTTGTAGCGCTTGATCACCGGCTGCTCAAAGGTCACGTCCAGTTCGCCCAGCTGGGTCAGCGGTACGCGCTTGCCGTCTGCGGTCTGCACTTCGAGACTTTCCAAAGTGGCCACGTCGTCCGCCTCGGCACGCCCCACGGCGGGCACCAGACGGATGCCGTCGCGCAGCCGGGTAATGGTTACACCGTCAAGCTGAAACTGCAGCTGACGCGCCACGTCGTCGGGCGACAGTCCCAGCAGGCGCAGCCGGTGGCTATCCATGTCCAGGTGCACCGCGGGCACTCGGCCGTCCCAGGCCAGGTGCGGGTCACGCGTTGCCGGGTGCTCGGCGAATATCCGGCGCACATCGTGGGCAATATCGCGCAGCCGATCGGTATCGGGGCCCATGACGCGCACGCTCACCGGCCATTCCACCGGCGGGCCGTACAGCAGCGTTTCCACCCGCACCCGAGCTTCGGGAAATTCGCCGTTATCCACGTGCCGGTTGAGCGTTTTGATCAGCGCATCCCGGGCGTCGATATCGTCGGCCACGGCAATCAGCTTGGCGAAGGCGGGATTGGGCTGTTCAGGGCTCGCCGAGATGAAAAACCGTGGCGCGCCGCGGCCGATATACGCCGACATCGACGCCACGCCGTCGGCCGCGTCGATAAGCTGTTCCAGCCGCCGCGCGGTGGCGTCGGTCGCTTCGATGGCGGTGCCTTCGGGATGGTCGATGCTGACCAGCACTTCAAGGCGGTCCGACGCGGGGAAAAACTGCTTTTCCACCGGCCCGGCCATACCGGCTACCGCGAGCAGGAGCAGGGCAAGCGTCGTGCCCACCACGGTTTTGCGATAGCGCACGCAGGCGCTGACACCCCGGCGCAGCCGCCGATAATGGGCAGACTGATAGGCGTTCTCTTCGGTTGTGGCCCGCTTGTGGCGCGCCGGCATCAGCTTGACGCCCAGGTAGGGGGTAAACACCACCGCCACCAGCCAGGACAGCGGCAGCGCGATCGCCAGCACCCAGAAAATGTTGCCGGCGTATTCGCCCACGTTGGAACGCGCAAAGCCGATGGGCACAAAGCCGGCCACCGTGACCAGGGTGCCGAACAGCATCGGCGCGGCGGTGACTTTCCAGGCGTGGGAGGCCGCGCTCACTCGATCCCAGCCCTGCTCCATCTTCACCATCATCATCTCGATGGCGATGATGGCATCGTCCACCAGCAGCCCCAGGGCGATAATCAGCGCACCCAGCGTTACCCGGTCGAGATTGATGCCCATGGCTTTCATGACCACAAACGTCATGGCCAGCGTCACCGGAATGGCGATCCCCACCACCACGCCGGCGCGCAGCCCGACCGCCACCATGGTGACCAGCATGACCACCACCACGGCGACCAGGAACTTCACCTGAAACAGATTCACCGCGCCGGCAATGGCGTCGGCCTGGTTGGTCATCACATCCAGGGAGATACCCAGCGGCAGCCGCTCGCTTTCCTGTTCCCAGAAGTCGTCCAGGCGCTCGCCGAAGGCCAGGCCGTTTTCGCCGTCGCGCATGACCACGCCCAGCAGCAGCGCGTCCTTTTCAAAGGCGCGCACCATGAAATCGGGCGGGTCTTCATAGCCCCGCGTTACGCTGGCGAGATCCCCCAGCCGTATCAGCTGCCCGTCAATACGAATCGGCACATCGGCCAGCGCCTCGGGATTGGAAAGGTCGCTGCCCAGGCGCAGATAGACGCGGGGCCCGCCGGTTTCCAGGTAGCCGGCGGGCAAGAGTTTGTTGTGCGCTTCAATGGCGTCAAAGACGTCCCCGGGGGCAATGCCCAGGCTTTGTAAGCGCGGCATGTCAAAGTCGATCTGCACCCGCTCATCGCGTTCGCCCAGCACCTCGGCGCGGTTGACGCCGTCCACGCGCTGCAATCGGTCGCGTATCCCCTCGGCTTCGCGGAGCATCTCGCGCATGGACAGATCCGGGGCGGTCAGCGCCACCAGCGAGAAGTACACGTCGCCGAAGTCTTCGTTGATAATCGGCCCGATCACGCCGTCGGGCAGCTCATCGGTGGCGTCCTGCATGCGCCGGCGCACCTGATAAAAGCGCTGGGGCACCGCCTCGCCGGGCGTGGACTCCTCGAACTCGATCTGCATATCGGCGCGCCCGGGGCGAATGGTGGTCTCGACCCGATCGAGGTTGTCGACCGCCTGTATCTGCTTTTCCAGCGGATCGGCGACGTGGTTCTGAATCTCTTCCGGCGTGGCCCCTGGCCAGACCGCCGACACCATCATCACGCGCATGGTGAAGTCGGGGTCCTCCGCGCGTCCCATGGAGACAAAGGCATATAGCCCGGCGAGCAGCGCCACCAGCAGAAAGAACAGCGTAACCGAGCGCTCGCGCACCGCCAGCGCCGAGAGGTTGGGAAAACTCACGATGCCGACTCCTCATTGGCGTCTGCGGCCTCGGTCTCAAGCGCCTCCACCGGCATGTCCAGCGTCAGCAGATGGGTGCCCAGGGCAATCACGTCCATCCCGGCATCCAGCGCTTCGCCGCTGACCAACGCCCGATCGCGCTGCATGCGAGCCACGTCTACCGCCAGGGTTTGCGCTTTGCCGTCCACGATATGCCACACCTGCGCGCCCTCACCGCGTTCATCGACGGCGGCCGCCGGCACGCGGTAAAGCACCGGCGTATCGGCGGACCCGGCCAACTGGGCAGGGGCGGTAGCAAAGCGGGTCCTGACGACTTCGCCCAGCCCCGGCGCATCCGGCAGCGACTCGGCCAGCCGGTAACGCGCCTGCCAGGTGCGGCTGGCCGGATCCACCGAGCCGGCAACTTCCCGACGCTCCAGGCCGATGCGTTTGCCCTCCAGCAGCAGTTCACCCGACGCCGGCGGGCGCACATCCGACGGAAAGGCCACCTCGACTTCCCGGGCGCCGGCGCGGGCCAGCTGCGCAACCGGCTGGCCGGTATCCACTATCTGCCCCGGTTCGCCGCTGACCCGAGTCAACAGGCCGTCATCCTCGGCGCGCAATGTGGCGTAGTCCAAGGCGTTTTGCGCCTGCTCCACGCGCGTGCGGGCCGCCTCCTGCTCGGCATCGGCCTGCCGGGCCGAGAGTTTGGCGCGGTCAAACGCCTGTTGGCTGAGATAGTCACGCTGAAACATCTTGCGGTCGCGCTCGAGATCGGCCTGAGCCACGGCCGCCGACGCGCTGGCAGACGCCAGCTCGGCCTGAGCGCCGGTGAGAGACTCGCGCAGATCGCTGTCGTCCAGGGTAAACAGCACGTCGCCACTGGTCACTTTTTCGCCCGAATCGACCTCGCGGGTGGCGATTCGGCCGCTGACCTGAAAGGCCTGGGGCGTTTCGTAGCGGGCGCGGATCACCCCGGTCAAGCGGATGGTGGGGGCTTTTACGGTGTCTACCGGGGCGGTTTTCACCCGCCGCGGACCGGCGGTGTCATCGCGGCTGGACGAATCGCCGCAGCCCGTCAGCAGAAGTGCGATACACAGGAAGGCAGCTGGTTTACGCATGGGACGTCTCTTGGGCCGGCTTGGGTCGAAAATACCAGAATAAATCAAACGGTCGTTTATTAACACGCCATCGGTTAATACGCTTACGACAGCCAGGCATACACCTGCTGACGCGAATAGCAGACAAAGCCGGCCGCCTGATACAGCCGGCGGGCGGGCGTATTGGTCATGTCCACCGAGAGCAGCAGCCGTTGCGCGCCGGCGTTGCGAGCCTCGGCAAAGGCGGCATTGAGCACCGCCTGGCCCAGCCCCTGACCACGAGCCGCCGGCACCAGCCCCATCAGCAACAGCTCCATGCCTTGCACCTCCGGACGCGGCGCCAGCAGCAACACGCCGGCCGGCGCGGCATCACCGCTCGCTGATGTTTGTATAACCCGCCAGTGGGCCGGCGCCTGCTCATCCTGCTGAAGGAAGCCGGCCAGCAGCGCTTCGGCATCCAGGACGTCGCATAGCGCCACGCAGTCCAGCGAGTCCTGCTGCACCGCGTCCAGCAGTGCCAGCTGCCGCGCGCTGTCCAGGCTATCCCAGGGCCGCTGGCGGATCGCCGGGGCCTCGGGCAGCGTGCCGGCATCGGGCACCGGGGCGGTGAGATATTCCAGCGGTGCCACCAGCGTCATACCGGCGCTTTCCAGCGCCCGGGCGGCGTCGCTCTGGTCGGGGGTGAGCACCGTCTGACAGAGCCTGAAGCCCTGTTCCGCGACCCAGCGGCGCGCATCGGCCAGCAGCGCGGCCGCCCGCTGCCCCGTGGCGTCGGACTGCCACAGCTGGGCCATGTTGCCGGGCAGCGGCTGCACCCAGAGCGCGGCCTCGAGCTCACCGTCCTGCAGCACAACCCTGAGTCCGTCCCAGTCGTGATCCGGCGCTTCAAGATGGGCATCAATGGCCTGCGCCAGCTCGCGGCGGCCGGCGGTGTGGCTGGCGGCCGCCAGCTGCATGACAGCCTGACGGCGTAACATCAGCGGGCAGGGCTCAACCGTCTCGGGGGCGTCATCGGGGGCTGGGGTCACGCGGGCATCTCCTGACTCTCAAGGGCATACAAAGCATCAAGGCATACGCAAAATAAACCGCACGAGCGGGTATCCGCGCCTTGAATCCGGGGGGTATCGCCTGCACATAGTAGCTAAATCTACCGTCTTATCAGAACCGCTTTTTCAGAGATATATCATGCCGATTATTGATCCGCGTACCGGCGAAGCGCTGACCGGCCCGCTCGACTCGTCCAGCCCATCCGCTGATACGGCCGCACCGCAGCCCGGCGCTCCGGGTGGCGAAGGCGCTGCCGCCTCGGGAGAGCTGCGCCGCGAAGACGTCATTATCGACGCCGACGCCGGCAACATTCAGCAGGTGCTGGAGGCCTCGATGCAGGTGCCGGTGCTGCTGGACTGCCGGGCCCCCGGGAATGAGTCGTGCCAGACGCTGACCCCGGTGCTGGAAAAGCTCGCCGTGGAATACCGCGGGGCGTTCATTCTGGCCAAACTCGACGTCGAGACTCATGCGGAAATCGGCGGCCAGCTGGGGGTGCAATCGGTGCCCGACGTCAAACTCGTCAGCCAGGGCGGCCTGGTGGACAGCTTTAACGGCGCGCTGCCGGAAAAGGACATCCGTGAATGGCTGGGCCGCTACTTCCAGCCGCCGGAAGACGCCCCGGCCAGCCCCGAGGAGCAGGCCGACGCCGCGCTCGAGGCCGGCGATGCCGCCGGTGCCCGTGAGATCTACCAGACGCTGATGGAGCAGTATCCCGAGCACTATGCCTACCAGGTCAGCCTGGCGCGCGCCCTGGTCGCCGAAGGCCGCGCCGAGGATGCCCGGGGCGTGCTGGAAAACCTGCCGCCGGAAGAACGCGACGCCGCGCCGGCGCGAGGCGTACGCGCCAGCATCGAGTTCGGTGAGCGCGCCCTGCCCCACGCCGAGATCGAGGCGCTGGGCGAGCGTGACGACAGCGAAGCGCGCTTCCAGCGTGCCCTGCGCCAGCTCGCCGACGGCCAGTACGAGGCCGGGCTGGAAGGCCTGCTGCGGCTGATGCAAAGCGACCGGAGCTACGGCGACGACGCCGCGCGCAAAACGCTGCTGCAGGTATTCGATGCCCTGGGCGCCGATCATCCGCTGACCGTGGCCTATCGGCGCCGGCTGTTCGCGCTGCTGTACTAGCCGCGACGATGGACGGGCCGGCGGCTCAGCCGCCGAGCAGGGCGTCCATGCGTGCGAGCGCGGCGTCGAGCTGGGTCGCCGTGGTGCCGAAATTGAGCCGCACAAAGCCGGGATGACCAAAGTCCGCGCCGTCCGATAGCGCCACCCCGGCGCGTTCCAGCAGCGCCTGCTGGGGCGAATCTCCCAGGCCCGCGTCGCGCATGTCGAGCCAGGCCAGATAGGTAGACTCGGGGGCGCTCATGCGCACCCCCGGCCACCGTGCGACGTAGCCGGCAATCCGGGTGCGATGGCCGCGTAGCGTCTCCAGCAGCGCCTGACGCCAGGGCTCGCCGTCGGTGTAGGCGGCTTCGGCCGCGACCAGCCCCAGGACGTTGCAGTCGGGAATCAGCCCGCTGGCGGCATGCTGAAAGCGCTGGCGCAGCGCCGGGTCGGGAATCACCGCGCAGGCGGTGCTCAGGCCGGCCAGGTTGAACGTCTTGGACGGCGCCCAGAGCGTCACGGTGCGCGCAGCGAGTTCGGGGAAAGCGACCGCCAGCGGCCGGTGGCTTGCACCTTCATCCAGCAGCAGGTCACAGTGCAGCTCATCGGAGACCACGTAGAGGTCATGGCGCACCACCAGCTCGGCCAGCCCGGCCAGCTCGTCTTCGCGCCACACCCGCCCGGTGGGGTTGTGCGGCTGGCACCAGAGCAGCAGCCGGGTTTTCGGGGTGATGGCGGCTTCCAGCGCGGCGAGGTCCAGCCGCCAGTCGCCGTCGGGAGTGTCCGGCGGCGTCAGCGCGGCCTGCTGCGTCAGCCGCTCGGTGTGCGGCGCCACGCTCAAAAATGGCGGGTAGATCGGGGTCACGGTCAAAATGCCGTCGCCGGGTTCGGTCAACGCCAGGCTGGCCAGGTGCAGCGCGGGCACCACGCCGGGCAGCCACTGCTGCCATTCGGGCTCGATAGCCCAGCCGTAGTGCTCCCGGCTCCAGTCGCACAGCGCGGTTTTGAGGCTGACGGGCACCTGGCCATAGCCGTAAATACCGTGGTCAACGCGACGCTGCAGCGCGTCGATCACCTCGGGCGGCGAACGAAAGTCCATGTCCGCTACCCAAAGCGGCAGGACATCGTCAGCGTAGCGGTGCCATTTCTTGGATGGCCAGCCACCCTCGGGGTCGCGCCGTTCAACCGGCGTGGCAAAATCAAACGCCATGATCATCCTCTCTGTTACGCAAAAGCCGATAGTCAACGGTGTCACAAAGGCACCGCCACGGCCATTATTCCCCAACCCGTTGCCGTCGGGAACCGTCAGGAGCCACTTTATGGCGATTCGCTACACCCTCTGGCTCGACCCGGACAATACGCCCCTGCACCGCGCCGTTGAGGCCGAGCTGGAACGCTATTTCATGGCGCGCTTTGCCGACTATCCGCACATCAGCCTGGCGGATGAAGACCCCTACGATTATGATGCGCCGTTCAACCGGCTTTACGACGTGCTGATGGCGCGCGCCGCCGAGTACTGCGAAGACCACTGGGGCTATGTGGCCACGCCCGGCCAGCTGAATCGCTGCTTTTTTCGCGCCGTGGGCCGTTCCAGCAAAATTGTGCCGAACGCGCCCGGCCAGTAGCGCGGCTTCTACTCACAAGCCGCCGACGCCTACAAGAGATACCGCCATGCTGATCCGTACCGAGCACCCGCCGTCAGTGTCCGAGCTTGAAATGATTACCCGCCAGCTGGGCCGTGCCCCCCGCGGCACCGAGTCCGTCGCGGCCGTGGACGGCGACGGCACGCCGCTGGTGCTGCGCATGGCGCCCATTGTGGGCGAGGCGCCGTTTCCCACCCTCTACTGGCTGTGCAGCGAGCGTCTGAAAGTGGCCATTTCGCACCTGGAGGCCGCCGGCGTGATCAAACAGCTGGAACAGCAACTCGCCGAAGACGCCGACTTTCTGGCCGCCTACCACCAGAGCCACCGCGACTACGTGACCGCTCGCTGGGCCTGGATGAGCGAGGCGCAGCGGGCCGATGTGGCGCGCCGCGGCTATACCCATGTTCTCACCGAGCGCGGTATCGGCGGCATTACCAACTGGAACCGGGTACGCTGCCTGCACACGCAGTACGCCCATCACCTGGGCAGCCACAACGCCATCGGCCAGTGGCTGGACGATGTTCACCAGCTGCACGACTGCCTGCCCTGAGTTGCTCGGCTTTTCCCCTTCGCCAACAAGGATTCCTTCATGGCCCATTTTTGCGTTTATCTCGGCTCACGACCGGGCAATCATCCCGATTTTCGCCAGGCTGCCGTCGCCCTGGGCCAGGCGCTAGCCCGGCGCGGCCATACGCTGGTTTACGGCGGCGCGCGCATCGGGCTGATGGGCGAGCTGGCCAACGCCGCGCTGGACGCCGGCGGTGAGGTCATCGGCGTCATGCCCGATCATCTGGTGGAGCGCGAGCAGGCGCACTTCGGGCTGAGCGAGCTGATCCGCGTGCGCGATATGCACGAGCGCAAGGCCCGCATGGCCGCCAACGCCGATGCCTTCATGGCGCTGCCCGGCGGGATCGGCACGCTGGAAGAGCTGTTTGAAATCTGGACCTGGGGGTATCTCGACCTGCACCAGAAACCCCTGGGCGTGCTTAACGTCCAGAGGTTCTATACCCCGCTGATGACCTTTATCGATTCCGCCGTCGGCCACGGTTTTCTCAACGCCCCGACTCGGGACATGCTGCTTGACGCCGAGACGCCCGACGCACTGCTGGATGCCCTGGAAGCCCGGCTGCCGGACTGACCCCGCCACTGATGACAAGGAGCCGATCATGCATGCCATTATCTACAATCAGCAACACGCCGAATGGCAGGAGACGCCCGATCCCGGCCACCCCGATGAAGGGGAGATACAGATCCAGGTGGCCTTTGCCGGCGTCAATCGCGCCGATCTGATGCAGCGCGCCGGGCACTACCCGCCGCCGCCCGGCGTGACCGAGGTGCCGGGGCTGGAAGTCAGCGGTATCGTATCCGCCGTGGGAGAAGGTGTCAGCCGGCCGGCCGTCGGCGACCGGGTCTGTGCGCTGCTGGCCGGCGGCGGCTACGCCGAAGCGGTCAACGTGGATGCCCGGCAGGCGCTGCCGCTGCCCGACGGTCTGGATCTGCGCCAGGGGGCGGCGCTGCCCGAGGTCTTTGCCACCGCCTGGCTCAACCTCTTCATGGAAGGCGGCCTGCAACCCGGCGAGCGTGCCCTGATTCACGCCGGCGCCAGCGGCGTAGGTAGCGCGGCCATTCAGCTGTGCCGGGCCTTTGGCCACCCCTGTCTGGTCACTGCCGGCAGCCAGGCCAAACTCGACGCCTGCGCCGCTCTGGGGGCCGACGCCGGCTTTAACCGCCACGACGGCAGCTTTGCCGATGCGGTAAAAGCCCGGGGCGGCGCCGATGTGATTCTCGACCCGGTGGGCGCCAGCTATCTGCCCGATAACCAGCGCGTGCTTAACACCGAAGGGCGGCTGGTACTTATCGGCATCATGGGCGGACGCCACGCCGAGCTGGATATGGGCCGGATGCTTTTGAAACGTCAGCGCCTGCTGGGCTCGACCCTGCGCGGCAAGTCATCGGCGGCCAAGGGGAGCATCATGCAGGCGCTGCACGAGCACGTCTGGCCGCTGCTGGAAAAGGGAGATATCCACGCGCTGCTGGACCACAGCTGGCCCATCGAGCAGATGGATGAGGCGCACGACCGGGTCGAGAGCAACGCCAATACCGGCAAGGTGCTGCTCGACGTCAATCCGCCGTCGTAAGCGCCAGGGTGTGGGCATAGGTGAGCTGCAGCAGGCGGGCGTCATCGCCGGCGCGATGACGCTGGATGCCGCGCTCGACAATCAGCGCCTCCCGGGTATCGCTCCACAGCGCCTGCTGGGCTTCGCTGAGCAGCAGGCGCAATGCCTCCAGACGGAAACCGGGGAGCATACCGGCATGATGAAACAGCAGCGACAGCCAGGTGTTGTCAAATCCCCAACTGTCGCTGTACGCCTTCCCCAGGCTACCCAGCTCATCGTTGAGCCAGCGGGCCACCTGTATTACCGGGCGCCCTTCGCGGTGCAGACGCTCGCGCGAGATGCCGTGGAGACGCTCCGCCCCGGGATCCCAGTGGGTCCACTCGTCCAGCGGCTGAATCAGGCACGCACAGCGGCTACCGTCGCTGCGGGCAATCCCCACTTCGATCGGATAGCTGCCACGCCCGAACCCGGACGCCTCGATATCCAGCAATGTCGGTAGCGTCTCGGTCACGGGCGTTCCTGTCCTGTGAAGCTCGTGGTGCGGGTAATCGCCGGCCGCAGGGCCCCGGCAAGAGGGAAGGGCTCGCGGCCGGTGAGCGCTCACGCGGCATTGCTCCCGGTGAGCGTATCGTCGGCCATCTGCTGCCAGTATTGCGCCTGGTCACCGTCAACCGCAAGCCCCAGTTCGCCCTGTTGGTAGGCGCGCACCAGGCGCTCGGCGGCGAGGTAGTGGCCGGCCTTGGCGGCTCGGGCATACCAGGTCACGGCGTACTCGTCGCGGCGCGGATACTGCGCGCAGCCGTACTCGTAAATCCTCGCGACCTGGTACTGGGCCTTGAGGCCGCCCGCGTGGGCCGCTTCCACCACGTAGCGCGCTCCGCGTGCCCTGTCCTGGGGCGAGGCGCTGCGATGAAACAGCATGTGCCCGTAAACCGACAGCGCGTCGGGATGCCCCGCGTCCGCGCAGCGCTTGAAGAGTCTCAACGTCAATCGCTGGGTGCGCTTTGATCGCGGCAGCAGCCAGCGGGTATGAAACAGCCTTTCGGCCAGACGATATTCAAGACGCGTAAACAAAGATGATGCCTGCAGCATGGCAAACCACCTTGCCTATCAAGTTGATACGGAAAGACCCTGAGCCAACGCCAGCGGTCACCCTGCCCCTGCTCAAACCGGCGCTGAGCCGGTGAAGGGTGGGCAAGCATACGCCCGGCGTGACGGGGACTCAACCCCCTCGATTTGCCGCCCGTGAACACCCTCGCTACCATGCCTTTCACGCGCAAGATAACGGCCGTTTGTGGCCACGAGTTTCCCGCTTTTCCGCAAGGAGATCACGATGCGTACGCGCCCCCTGGGTAATACCGGCATGGAGGTCAGCCGGCTGTGTCTGGGTACCATGACCTTCGGCGAGCAGAACACCGAGGCGCAGGCCCACGAACAGCTGGATCGTGCCGTGGCCTTTGGTATCAATTTTATCGATACCGCCGAGATGTATCCGGTGCCGCCGCGCGCCGACAGCCAGGGACTCACCGAGCGCCACGTCGGCTCCTGGCTTGCCCGGCGCGGCTCACGGGACGACGTCATTCTGGCCACCAAGGCTGCCGGCCCGGGGCTGAATCACGTCCGCGGCGGGCCACGGCTGACCCGGGAACACTTGCATCAGGCCATCGATAGCAGCCTGACACGGCTGCAAACCGATTACATCGACCTTTACCAGCTGCACTGGCCCGACCGGCAAGCCAACTTCTTCGGTCAGCTGGGCTATGAACACGACGAGGAAGAGGATGCCACGCCGCTGGAAGAAAGCCTTTCGGCGCTCAAGGAACTGGTCGACGCCGGCAAGGTACGCGCCATCGGCCTTTCCAACGAGACGCCCTGGGGTGTGATGAAAGCGCTCGAACTGGCCGACCGCCTGGACCTGCCCCGGGTTGCTTCGGTGCAGAACCCGTATAACCTGCTCAATCGCAGCTTCGAGGTAGGCCTGGCCGAAATCGCCCACCGTGAAAACGTGGGGCTGCTGGCCTATTCACCGCTGGCGTTTGGCGCGCTTTCGGGCAAGTACCTCAACGGTGCCCGTCCGGCCGGCGGACGACTGACGCTTTATGAGCGCTTTCAACGCTATACCACGCCGCAGGCGGAAAAAGCCGTCGAAAGTTACGTCTCGCTGGCCCGGGACAGCGGGCTGGACCCCGCGCAGATGGCGCTGGCCTATGTCAATTCGCGGCGTTTCCTCACCAGCAACATCATCGGGGCCACCACGATGGAGCAGTTGGAAAGCAATCTGGCGAGTGAAGCCCTGCGACTTGACGATGACGTCATCGACGCCATCGATGCTATTCACCGGCAGATGCCCAACCCCTGCCCGTAAGGCTCGGCGAAACGCTATCGGCGCCATAGCCCCGGTTTCGACCGGGGCCTGATAGTATGGCCCTCAGTATCGAAATCCTGCTAATCCGCATCGGCTTTGCCGATATCCGTTACCGGACCAGGGATCTTTTACCCAAGTTTCATGGAGCGTTGATGTTAAGCATTGTTTCTCCCGCCAAGAAGCTGGGGTTTGATACGCCGGCCACTACGTCCGACTACAGTCTTCCCGGCTTTTTGCCGCAAAGCCGTGAGCTGGTCGATATTCTGCGCGATTATTCCCCGCAGCAGCTCAGCGAGCTCATGAGCATCAGCGATAAACTGGCCGGCCTGAATGCTGCACGCTTCGGCGAATGGCAAACGCCTTTTACCCTGGACAATGCCAAACAGGCGGCTCAGGCGTTTCAGGGCGATGTGTATGCCGGGCTGGATGCGGCATCATTCAGCGACGCCGACAACCGCTTTGCCCAGACGCACCTGCGCATTCTGTCCGGCCTGTACGGCCTGTTGCGCCCGCTGGACCTGATTCAGCCCTATCGCCTGGAAATGGGGACTCGGCTGGCCAATCCGGCAGGCAAGGACCTTTATGCCTACTGGAAGCCCACACTGACACGGGCAGTGGATGAAGCCATTGCCCAGAGCGGATCCCGAGTGCTGGTCAACCTGGCCTCCGGAGAATACGCCAGGGCAGTGAACACCCGGGCGCTCGATGCCCGCGTTATCACGCCGGTATTCAAGGACGAGAAAAACGGCCGCGAAAAGATAATCAGCTTTTATGCCAAAAAGGCGCGCGGGCTAATGAGCGCCTGGATGATTCGCGAGCGGCTGGATGACGCCGACGGCTTGAAGGACTTCAACGTCGCCGGCTATCGCTTCAACGCTGCGGCATCGGAGGGAGATACCCTGGTATTCAGCCGGCGCGAGGAGGATCGCCCCTGAACCGGCTGCCCGCATCAGAAAAACGTCAGGGGACGCGCTGAACGCTGCTTGAAAAAAGCCTTGTGCGCCTGCCTGAAGGTATCGGTGTCACAGCGCTCCACCCATTCATAGGCCACCATGTCGGCCGACACCGCGACGGCACCGTCGGCACAGGCTCGCTCCCGGGCCAGCGCGGCATCTCCCTGACGCCGGCTGACGGTGGCCTCGCTGACCCAGTAAACGCGATAGCCTGCCGCCTGCAGGTCCAGCGCCGTCTGCAACACGCAAATGTGCGCTTCGGCCCCGCAAAGGACAATCTGCGATTTGCCCGTTGCTTCCAGCGCCTGGCGGAAATCCGGCTCGCCCATGGCACTGAAGTGCTGCTTTTGCCAGCACTGGTACTCGCCAAGCGTATCGAGAAGCTCGGGCGCACTGGCGCCTATCTTTTCCGGCGACTGCTCGGTGACCCAGACAGGGACGTCGACCAGCTCCGCCATACCCGATAGCCAGCCCGCTTCGTTGACGGCCTGGGTGCCACCATCCACTACCGGCAGCAAGCCGGCCTGTAGGTCCACGATCAGCAACAGACTCTTTTCACGATCCAGACGCATACCTTTTCCTTCTTGTAGGGTTATCACAAGGAGATACCGGCACAGGATAGGCTTTTTATTAGCTAAGCCTCAATGCCGGTACGTGGAAAAGACGGAATCTTTCGTTGTAGTCCCGCGCCTTGCAGGAGTTAACACATACGGCGGTTAATCCGCTGCGTCGTTGGCCGACTCCTGGATCTCGTCGCCCATCTCTTCAAGGCTGTCACCGGCCTCTTCCATGCTTTCATCAATGCTTTCACCGGCTTTTTCTGCCGGGCCCTTGTCGTCTTCACAGGCCGCCAGACCGCCTGCCAGCATCAGAATACCCAGCACGGCCATCAGCTTTTTCAGATTTGCATTCATGATTTTTGCTCCTGTTAACGTCATGTCGGTGCTTTAAGTCAGTGTTCTATATCAGCGCTTTATGTCAGTGCTTTATCGGCGGGTATACCCGGTAGTACCCCGTTTCGATATCGACTGAATGTAACAGAGCGCCTGCGGGAGGTCATGGTCAGCGGCGACAATGTCTTATTACCTGCACACAGCTGACCGGTTTTTAAAACACGCCCGCTCTTCCTGCTTTACATAAAACCCGCGCACACAAAAAACCCGGCACTGGGCCGGGTTCTCTGCACTGTACGTGCCTGACGATGACCTACTCTCGCATGGGGAGACCCCACACTACCATCGGCGCTGGGCGGTTTCACGGCTGAGTTCGGCATGGGTTCAGGTGGTTCCCGCCCGCTATGGTCGTCAGGCATGACCGGTCGTATATCAAGCTGCTGTGACACGTCTCGCGTATCCGACGGTGTTGCGTCTCTCGTTGTCCTGCGACCCGACCCCTTGGGTGTTATAGGGGCAAGCCTCACGGGCCATTAGTACCGGTTAGCTCAACGCCTTGCAGCGCGTCCACACCCGGCCTATCAACCAGCTCGTCTTGCTGGGCCCTTCAGGAGGCTCACGGCCTCGGGGATGTCTCATCTTGAAGGGGGCTTCCCGCTTAGATGCTTTCAGCGGTTATCCCGTCCGCACTTAGCTACCCGGCAATGCCACTGGCGTGACAACCGGAACACCAGAGGTGCGTCCACTCCGGTCCTCTCGTACTAGGAGCAGCCCTTCGCAAACATCCTGCGCCCACGGCAGATAGGGACCGAACTGTCTCACGACGTTCTAAACCCAGCTCGCGTACCACTTTAAATGGCGAACAGCCATACCCTTGGGACCGACTTCAGCCCCAGGATGTGATGAGCCGACATCGAGGTGCCAAACACCGCCGTCGATGTGAACTCTTGGGCGGTATCAGCCTGTTATCCCCGGAGTACCTTTTATCCGTTGAGCGATGGCCCTTCCATGCAGAACCACCGGATCACTAGAACCTGCTTTCGCACCTGCTCGACGTGTCTGTCTCGCAGTCAAGCACCCTTGTGCTCTTGCACTCACTGCACGATGTCCAACCGTGCTGAGGGTACCTTCGTGCTCCTCCGTTACACTTTGGGAGGAGACCGCCCCAGTCAAACTACCCACCACACACGGTCCTCGATCCGGATCACGGATCGGAGTGAGAACGCCCATGATGCCGGGCTGGTATTTCAAGGGTGGCTCCCCCCGGTCTGGCGACCGGGGTTCCATGCCTCCCAGCTATCCTACACAGGCATCATCAGCGTCCAGTGTGAAGCTATAGTAAAGGTTCACGGGGTCTTTCCGTCTGGCCGCGGGTACACCGCATCTTCACGGCGATTTCAATTTCACTGAGTCTCGGGTGGAGACAGCGTGGCCGTCATTGCGCCGTTCGTGCAGGTCGGAACTTACCCGACAAGGAATTTCGCTACCTTAGGACCGTTATAGTTACGGCCGCCGTTTACCGGGGCTTCGATCAAGCGCGTCGCCGGAGCTAACGCCATCACTTAACCTTCCGGCACCGGGCAGGCGTCACACCCTATACGTCCGCTTGCGCGTTGGCAGAGTGCTGTGTTTTTAGTAAACAGTTGCAGCCACCTGGTATCTTCGACCGCCTTCCGCTCGACCCGCGAGGGGCGTCACGGCGTGGCGGCGTGCCTTCTCCCGAAGTTACGGCACCATTTTGCCTAGTTCCTTCACCCGAGTTGTCTCAAGCGCCTGGGGATTCTCACCCTGACCACCTGTGTTGGTTTGGGGTACGGTCGCACTGTATGTAGAGCTTAGAGGCTTTTCCCGGAAGCGTGGCATCAATGACTTCAACACCGGAGTGTCTTCGTCTCGTGTCTCGGCCCGGGAGAACCGGATTTGCCTGATTCTCCAGCCTACGCACTTTCACCGGGACAACCGTCGCCCGGCTCACCTAGCCTTCTTCGTTCCCCCATCGCCATACAGTCCGGTACGGGAATATTGACCCGTTTCCCATCGACTACGCCTTTCGGCCTCGCCTTAGGGGCCGACTCACTCTGCTCCGATTAGCGTCGAACAGAAACCCTGGGTCTTCCGGCGAGGGCGTTTTTCACGCCCTTTATCGTTACTCATGTCAGCATTCGCACTCGTGATACCTCCAGCGGACTTCTCAATCCACCTTCGTCGGCGTACACGACGCTCCTCTACCACGCATCCGACGGATGCGTCCGTAGCTTCGGTAACCGGTTTAGCCCCGTTACATCTTCCGCGCAGGCCGATTCGACCAGTGAGCTATTACGCTTTCTTTAAAGGATGGCTGCTTCTAAGCCAACCTCCTGGCTGTCTGAACCTTCCCACTTCGTTTCCCACTGAACCGGTATTTGGGGACCTTAGCTGACGGTTTGGGTTGTTGCCCTTTCCACAGTGGACGTTAGCACCCACTGTGTGTCTCCCACGCTCGCACTCACCGGTATTCGGAGTTTGCCTCGGGTTGGTAAGTCGGGATGACCCCCTAGCCGAAACAGTGCTCTACCCCCGGCGGTGATACGTGAGGCGCTACCTAAATAGCTTTCGAGGAGAACCAGCTATCTCCGGGCTTGATTAGCCTTTCACTCCGACCCACAGCTCATCCCCTCATTTTTCAACATAAGTGGGTTCGAGCCTCCAGTTGCTGTTACGCAACCTTCACTCTGGCCATGGGTAGATCGCCCGGTTTCGGGTCTATTGCCGGCAACTGTGCGCCCTGTTAAGACTCGCTTTCGCTACGCCTCCCCTCGTCGGTTAAGCTCGCTACAGACAATAAGTCGCTGACCCATTATACAAAAGGTACGCGGTCA
>NZ_AMQY01000024.1 GCF_000334215.1 Vreelandella jeotgali Hwa
CAATTCATTGTGGACACTTGCCGGGCGGATGACGCATCGGTTAAGGAGGTGATCCAGCCGCAGGTTCCCCTACGGCTACCTTGTTACGACTTCACCCCAGTCATGAACCACACCGTGGTGATCGCCTTCCGCAGTTGGGCTAACCACTTCTGGTGCAGTCCACTTCCATGGTGTGACGGGCGGTGTGTACAAGGCCCGGGAACGTATTCACCGTGCCATTCTGATGCACGATTACTAGCGATTCCGACTTCATGGAGTCGAGTTGCAGACTCCAATCCGGACTGAGACCGGCTTTCCGGGATTCGCTCACCCTCGCGAGCTCGCCACCCTTTGTACCGGCCATTGTAGCACGTGTGTCGCCCTACCCGTGAGGGCCATGATGACTTGACGTCGTCCCCACCTTCCTCCGGTTTGTCACCGGCAGTCTCCCTGGAGTTCCCACCATTACGTGCTGGCAAAGAGGGACAAGGGTTGCGCTCGTTACGGGACTTAACCCAACATTTCACAACACGAGCTGACGACAGCCATGCAGCACCTGTCTCTGCGCTCCCGAAGGCACCCCGGAATCTCTTCCGGGTTCGCAGGATGTCAAGGGTAGGTAAGGTTCTTCGCGTTGCATCGAATTAAACCACATGCTCCACCGCTTGTGCGGGCCCCCGTCAATTCATTTGAGTTTTAACCTTGCGGCCGTACTCCCCAGGCGGTCGACTTATCGCGTTAACTTCGCCACAAGGGTCTCTAGGACCCCAACGGCTGGTCGACATCGTTTACGGCATGGACTACCAGGGTATCTAATCCTGTTTGCTACCCATGCTTTCGCGCCTCAGCGTCAGTGTCAGTCCAGAAGGCCGCCTTCGCCACTGGTATTCCTCCCGATCTCTACGCATTTCACCGCTACACCGGGAATTCTACCTTCCTCTCCTGCACTCCAGCGCGACAGTTCCGGATGCGGTTCCCGGGTTGAGCCCGGGGC
>NZ_AMQY01000025.1 GCF_000334215.1 Vreelandella jeotgali Hwa
ACACCACTTCAACTTCCTGTCAACGACGATGAAAAATAAAATCAAACCAAAACATCGCGTAACCGACTGACAGGCAAGGCCTTTTCGGGCCCTGCACCGCCGGCAACGCGGGGCGTCGCCGGCAGCGGATGCGTACTATAAGGGCTGTGGAGGTGGTTGGCAACAGCCGCCGGCAAAAAAGTTGTGGCGGCGCCTGTTTCAGGTTTGCCAGCACGTCTGCCGCTACGTCAACGTGACGCTGGCGTAGCGCTTCTTGCCGGCCTGAATCACGTAGGTTTTCCCTGTGGCCAGCATGGCGTCCCTGGCCACCGCCTCGCCATCGACCTTGACGCTGCCGTTTTTCAGCATGTCCTTGGCCTGGGCGCTGTTTTTGGTCAGCTCGGCGCGGTTGAGGATGGCTGCAATAGGCGCTTCCGGACTGCCTTCAAAATCGACTTCCACTTCCGGCAGGTCATCCGGCAGTTCGCCGTCGGCCAGCTGGTTACCCGCCGACCTGTGCGCGGTGGCCGCCGCCTCTTCCCCGTGATAGCGGGTAATCAGTTCACGCGCCAGCTCCATCTTGATGTCGCGCGGGTTGGCGCCTTCATCTACCTGCTGCTTCAGCGCATCGATGGCTTCGTTCGACTTGAGCGACAGCAGATCGAAATAGCGCCACATCAAACTGTCGGGCATCGACACCAGCTTGTTGAACATCGTGCCCGGCGCCTCGTCCACGCCGACATAGTTGTCCAGCGACTTGGACATCTTCTGCACGCCGTCGAGGCCTTCCAGCAGCGGCATGGTCATGACCACCTGGGATTCCTGACCGTAGTGCTTCTGAATCTCGCGGCCCATCAGCAGGTTGAATTTCTGGTCGGTGCCGCCCAGCTCGACGTCGGCCTCCAGCGCCACGGAATCGTAGCCCTGCACCAGCGGATAGAGAAACTCGTGGATGGAGATCGCGCGGTTGGCGTTATAGCGCTTTTCAAAATCATCGCGCTCGAGCATCCGCGCCACGGTGCTCTGTGCCGCCAGCTCGATCATGTTTGCCGCGCCAAGCTCGCTGAACCACTCGGCGTTAAAGCGCACTTCGGTTTTCTGCGGGTCCAGCAGCTTGAACACCTGCGCCTTGTAGGTTTCCGCGTTGGCCGTGACTTCCGCTTCGGTCAGCGGCTTGCGGGTCACGCTTTTCCCCGAGGGGTCGCCAATGCGCCCCGTGAAGTCGCCAATCAGGAAGACAACCGTATGCCCCAGGTCCTGAAACTGGCGCATCTTGGTCAGCAGTACGCTATGCCCCAGGTGCAGATCCGGTGCGGTAGGATCAAAGCCTGCCTTGATGCGCAGTTGGCGACCGGAAGCGAGTTTGTCCCTGAGTTCATCCTCCACCAGGATTTCATCGGTACCGCGCGCCAGCAGCGCCAAAGCCTGATCCACCTCACTCATTTGTCTCTCTCCACTGACTTTCCAGGTCGCCGGATAGCAGGCGACGTTGATAAACGGCGTACGATGTTACCATGCTCACTCTTTACGAGTTGAGCTTTCGCCCGGGAGAATTTCGATAGCGCCATGCAAAGCCACACGGAGATCTACGCCGGCTTGATGTCCGGCACCAGCCTGGATGGCGTTGACGCCGCGCTCGTCGCCATAGCGCCCGATTCAGCGCCGCAGCTGCTGGCAACCCATGCCGAACCCATGCCCCGGTCGTTGCACCAACAGCTGCTGACGCTATGCCACGCCGATACCGTCAGCTTTGCCCAGCTGGCGGCAGCGGAACAGGCGTTCTGCCATCTGCAAGCGCGCGCCGTTAGAACACTGCTGGAAAACCGCGGCCTGGCCGCCGACGGGGTGATGGCCGTGGGCAGCCACGGGCAAACCATCGAGCACGCCCCCGGCGGTCATCACGGCGGACCGGCCTACACGCTGCAGCTGGACAACCCGAGCCTGTTGGCCGAACTGACCGGCTGCCGGGTCGTGGCCGATTTCCGCCGACGCGACCTGGCGGCCGGCGGCCAGGCCGCTCCACTGGCGCCCGCGTTTCACCAGGCGCTGTTCCACGACGCAAAGGAAGACCGCGTCATCCTCAACCTGGGCGGCTTTGCCAACATCACCTGGCTGGCTCGGGATGGCCATGCAACACAGGGGTTTGATACCGGCCCGGCCAACGTCCTGCTGGATGCCTGGTGCCAGCACCATGACCGGGGCAGCCACGACGAAAACGGGCGTTGGGCCGCATCGGGCAATGTCGACCCGGTACTACTCGCACACCTGCTGGACGAGCCGTTCTTTCACCAGCCGCCGCCCCGCAGCACCGGGCGCGAGCTGTTTCACCTGGCCTGGCTGAAGCAGCATCTGAGCGGCGCGGAGCATCCCGCCGATGTGCAGGCGACGCTTGCCCAGCTGACCGCCAACAGCGTAGCCAGCGGTATTCGCCAGCTGTGCGGCGAGCGCGCCACAACGCTGATTATCGGCGGCGGCGGCGCGCACAATGCCGACCTTTGCCGGCGGCTCGGCGACGCACTACCCCAATCGACCCTGCGCACGGCGGATGCCTGGGGCTGGCCCGCCGACTGGATCGAAGCCGGTGCCTTTGCCTGGCTGGCGTATCGGCGCCTCAACCATCTGCCCGGCAACCTGCCGGAGGTAACCGGCGCGGCCGGGGAGCGCGTGCTGGGCGGCGTCTACGCCCCGTGACCGTCATGCCCCGAGCCGGGCACTCAACGACCTCGGGCCACGCCCGACCCTAAAAATCATCGCCATCGCGCAGGGCCAGCCCTTCCGGCACCTGACTGTCCAGCGACGGCTGCGACGCTCCTTCGTCAATGCCGTATTTGAGCATCATGCGTAAATCATTGGCCGAGTCGGCATGCGCCAGGGCGCTGTCCTCGCTGATTTTGCCGGCCCGACACAAGGCATAAAGAGCCTGATCAAACGTCTGCATGCCGTCCTGGCGGGCATTGGCCATGGCCACTTTCAGCTCACCCACTTTGCCCTTGCTGATCAGGTCGGCAATGCGCGGCGAGCGGCGCATGATCTCAATCGCCGGGCAGCGGCCCCCGCCGGTTTCAGGCAGCAGCTGCTGGGCGATTACCGCGCTGAGGTTCAGGGACAGGTCCATCCATACCTGTTCGTGGCGCTCATGGGGAAAGAAATGGATGATCCGATCCAGCGCCTGGTTGGCGTTGTTGGCGTGCAGCGTGGCCAGACAGAGGTGGCCGGTTTCGGCGAACGTCAGCGCGTGCTCCATGGTTTCCCGGGTACGAATTTCACCGATCAGGATCACATCCGGAGCCTGGCGCAGCGTGTTCTGCAACGCCACTTCAAACGACTCGGTATCGATGCCGACCTCGCGCTGATTAACGATACCGCGCCGGTGCGGGTGCACGTATTCAATCGGGTCCTCGACGCTGACAATATGACCGCCCAGGGTGGTGTTGCGCTCCTGAATCATCGACGCCAGCGTTGTCGACTTGCCGGTGCCGGTACCGCCGACCACCAGCACCAGCCCGCGCTTCTGCCGAGCCAGCTCCGACAGCGCCGGCGGCACGCCAAGGCTCTCAAGCGGCGGAATTTCCAGGGCGATGCGCCGAATGACCATGGCCATCTGGTTGCGCTGCTGAAAGGCGCTAACGCGAAACCGCCCCAGATCGTCGAGGCTCAGGGCAAAGTTGGCTTCCTTGACGCGGTCAAAGCGCTCACGAAGTCCATCGGGCAGCGCGTGGCTGACCAGATCGCTGACCTGGCGCTCATCCAGCGACTCATGGCCCAGCGGCGTCAGCCCGCCGGGCATTTTCAGGCTGGGCGGTGCTCCCACCGATATCAGCAGGTCGGAAGCCTGCTGCTCGACCATGATGCCGAGCAGCTGGTGCAGCCACTGAACCGGCGTCATCGTGGTTGGCGTGTCGGCCATGTCAGCTCCCCCTGCGCCAAGAGCCGTTTATTCGAATACGGCTTATCCGAGTACGTTTTATCCAAGGTCATGTTATCCAGGTACGATTTGTACATATTGTGCGTGCGCTTTACCGCCTGGCAGCCGTAGCGCTGCGGTGCAGCGCGGTGTTATCGAGGCGAACGTGCGTTACCGGGATAAATCGCTCCGGGCCTGAAGACCGGCCTGCTCGTGGTCGACCAGGCCTTTGTGCACCAGCTGCTCAAGAGCGGCGTCCAGCGTCTGCATACCCAGCTCGCCCCCGGTTTGAATCGCCGAATACAGCTGGGCCACCTTGTCTTCCCGGATCAGATTGCGCACAGCGGGCGTGGCAATCATCATTTCGTGCGCGGCGATCCGGCCGCCGCCCTGGCGCTTGAGCAACGTCTGGGAAATAACAGCCCCCAGCGACTCCGACAGCATCGAGCGCACCATGGACTTCTCGGCGGCCGGAAAGACATCAATGATGCGGTCGATGGTTTTGGCCGCCGACGTCGTGTGCAGCGTGCCCAGTACCAGGTGGCCGGTTTCGGCGGCGGTCAACGCCAGGCGGATGGTTTCCAGGTCGCGCAGCTCGCCCACCAGAATCACGTCGGGGTCTTCGCGCAGGGCGCTGCGCAAGGCGTCGGCGAAGCTCCAGGTATCACGGTGCACTTCACGCTGGTTGATCAGGCAACGCTTGCTGGTATGGACGAACTCCACCGGGTCTTCGATGGTCAGGATATGCTCGTAACGCTGGTTGTTGATGTAGTCCAGCATGGCGGCGAGCGTGGTGGTTTTACCCGAGCCGGTGGGGCCGGTCACCAATACCAGCCCCCGGGGCAGCGACGAGAGGCGTTCAAACACCTCCCCCAGCCCCAGGTCTTCCAGCGACAGCACCTCATTGGGGATCGTCCGGAACACCGCGCCGGCGCCGCGCGCCTGATGGAAGGCATTGACACGAAAGCGCGCAATGCCGGGCACCTCGAAGGAAAAGTCCACTTCCAGGTGCTCTTCGTAGTCACGCCGCTGGCGGTCGCCCATAATGTCGTAAATCAGCTTGCGCACGTCGGCGCCATCCATGGCCGGGACGTTCAGCCGGCGAATATCGCCATCCACGCGTATCATGGGCGGCAGGCCGGCCGACAGGTGCAGGTCGGATGCATTCTGTTTTGCCGAGAATGCCAGCAGTTCGGTAATATCCATGTCTCTTTTCCTGCGGCGGTAAAGGTATTGAACATGACAGACATTGCGCTACCCGAGGCGCTGGCCAGCGCGCACAAGCGCCTTGAGCGTGCGCTCGACGAGGCCGGCCGGCCCCATGATGCCGCGATGCTGCTGGCCGTCAGCAAGACCCGGCCGGCAGAGCGGCTGCGCCAGGCTTACGCAGCGGGGCAGCGCGCCTTCGGCGAAAGCTACCTGCAGGAAGCGCGCGACAAGCAGGCAGCGCTGGCCGATCTTGACGACATTGTCTGGCATTTTATCGGCCCGTTACAGTCGAACAAGACGCGCGCCGTCGCCGAGCATTTTGACTGGGTGCACAGCGTCGACCGCCTTAAGGTAGCGCGCCGGCTCGACGAGCAGCGCCCTGCCGGGCTGGCACCGCTCAATGTCTGCTTGCAGGTCAACGTCAGCGGCGAAGACGCCAAGAGCGGTGTTTCGCCGGATGCGCTGGTTGAGCTGGCTCGCTCCGTTGACCAGCTGGCCAATGTGCGGCTCCGCGGCGTCATGGCCATTCCGGCGCCCGCCGACACCCGGGCAGCGCAGCAGCGACCGTTTGCCGAGCTTCGCAGCTGCCTGGAGAGACTGCAAAAAGCGCTGCCCGATGCACCACTGGATACGCTGTCGATGGGCATGAGCGGCGATCTGGAAGCCGCGGTTCAGGAAGGCGCCACCCAGGTCAGACTCGGCACCGCCATTTTCGGGCAGCGCCCACCCGGCTGAGCCGGGCTCGACGCGACCCGGCCATGATGACGCAACCCGGGGGTGCCTTCCAGCCGGAACACGCCCAGCGGACGTTTTGACAGAGATGTCTCACAAGGCGTTTCCAGGAGCGCTCCCACCGTTCACAAGGTTTCCTACAGGATTTGATTCCATGACAGACAAGGTGACGTTTATCGGCGCCGGCAACATGGCCGGCGCAATCATTGGCGGGCTGGTCGGGAACGGCACCGCCCCCGACAGCATTACCGCTACCGCAACAAGCGCCGAGACGCTGAGCGCTCTGGGCGAACGCCTGGGCATTCGCACCACCACCGATAACCACGCGGCCGCGGCCGACGCGGATGTGCTGGTTCTGGCGGTCAAGCCGCAGCTCATGCGTGAGGTTTGCCAGGGGTTGGCCGACAGCGTGCAGGCAAACCGCCCGCTGGTAATCTCGATTGCCGCCGGGCTGGACGCGACCACCATTGACCACTGGCTTGGCGGCAACAACGCGCTGGTACGCTGCATGCCCAATACGCCCTCGCTGGTGGGTCAGGGCGCCAGCGGGCTCTACGCCAACGAGCGGGTCAGCGCCGAGCAGCGCGACACCGCTACCCGCCTGATGGAGGCCGTGGGCCTGGTCGAGTGGGTTGACGACGAAGCTCTGCTGGAAGCGGTAACCGCGGTATCGGGCAGCGCTCCGGCGTACTTTTTTCTGATGTTTGAAGCCATGGAAGACGCCGGTACCGGCCTTGGCCTGCCGGCCGAAACGGCCCGCCGGCTGGCCATCCAGACGGCACTGGGCGCGGCCACCATGGCCGGTCAAAGCGAGCACGACCCGGCCACACTCAAGCAAAACGTGATGTCGCCGGGTGGCACGACCGAACGCGCCATTGCCCGCCTGGAAGACGCCGAGCTGCGCCAGGCGCTGGCAGACGCCAT
The DNA here is from genome assembly GCF_000334215.1 of Vreelandella jeotgali Hwa. GTDB lineage: Bacteria > Pseudomonadota > Gammaproteobacteria > Pseudomonadales > Halomonadaceae > Vreelandella > Vreelandella jeotgali. The sequence continues at coordinate 6,749 of NZ_AMQY01000025.1, forward strand.
GAACACCTGCGCCGAGCGCGCCCGGGAAATGGCCGACGAGCTTGTCAGGCACTGACACAGCGCGCCGGCAGATTGAAACGCAACACGGCGCGGCGACGGCGCCGGCTGTTATGGTATAACGTCACACCGCCACGGAGATTTACCCATGGGCACACAACTCGGCAATGCCGGGCTCTCGCTGATCAATATGCTGATCGGCATTTACCTGTTTATTCTTATGCTGCGCTTTTTGCTGCAGGCTTCCGGCGCCGATTACTACAACCCGCTGAGTCAGTCGGTGGTCAAGGTCACTCAGCCGGTCGTGCAGCCGTTTCAAAGCTTTCTCGGCCCGGTAGCCGGGCGCTTCGACATGGCCACCCTGGCGGCCGGTTTTGTGCTCAAGGTGCTGAGTATTCTGGCGATTTTCATGATCATCGGCGTGGGCATGCCGCCCCTCGGGGGAATGCTGATCGGCGCGGTCGCCGCGCTGGCCAACGCCATTTTGAAGATTTACTTCTTTGCCCTGATCGTGATGATCATCCTGAGCTGGGTCGCCCCCAACGCCGACCATCCCGGTGCCATGCTGATCATGCAGCTGGTCGAACCGATCATGGCGCCGGTCCGCCGGGTGATTCCGCCGCTGGGCATGATCGACCTCTCCCCGATCGTGGTCTTCATCGCCATCAACCTGCTGGATGCGCTGGTGGTCGGCGCCATGATTCGCGCCGCCGGCATTTCCGGTAGGCTGGTGGGACTCTAACGGCTGCCACGGCTGCTTCCATGACTTTTTCCATGACTTCTCTTATTGCATAACACGACGACACTCCATGCCTGATTCACATTCGGCCGACGCGGAAAGCCAGCTGCCCCCCGATTCGGTGGGGCTGGTAACGCCCCGGGTCGCCCATTTTGATGCGCCGCTCGAGCTTGCCTGCGGCAAAACGCTGCCGGCCTACGACCTGGTGTATGAAACCTACGGTACGCTCAACGCCGCAGGCAGCAATGCGGTACTGGTGTGCCATGCGCTGTCCGGCCACCACCACGCCGCCGGCTACCATCATGCGGATGACCGCAAGCCCGGCTGGTGGAATGCCTACATCGGCCCGGGCAAGCCCGTGGATACCCGGCATTTTTTTGTGGTCTCGGTGAACAACCTGGGCGGCTGTCACGGCAGCACCGGCCCGCTGAGCCACAACCCGGCAACCGGCCGGCAGTGGGGGCCGGACTTCCCCGTCGTGACAGTCAGCGACTGGGTTCACAGCCAGGCGCGTCTGGCCGATCGTCTGGGCATCGAGCGCTTTGCCGCGGTGATCGGCGGCAGCCTGGGCGGCATGCAGGTGCTGCAGTGGAGCATGGAATACCCCCGGCGCATCGGGCGTGGCGCGGTCATTGCCGCCACGCCCCGGCTGTCGGCGCAGAATATCGCCTTTAACGAGGTGGCCCGCCAGGCCATACGCTCGGACCCGGACTTCCATGATGGCTGGTACGCCGAGCACGACGCCGTACCCCGGCGCGGACTCAAGCTGGCGCGCATGGTAGGCCACATTACCTATCTGTCCGAAGACGCCATGGGCTCCAAATTTGGCCGTGACCTGCGCAGCGATGACCTGCACTTCGGCTTTGGCGTGGAGTTTCAGGTGGAATCGTATCTGCGTTATCAGGGCGATACGTTTTCCAGCAGCTTTGATGCCAACACCTATCTGCTCATGACCAAGGCGCTGGATTACTTCGACCCTGCAGCAGAGTACGACGGCAAGCTGGCACTGGCCCAGGCGCTGGCACCGGCGCAATGCCCGTTTCTGGTACTGAGCTTTTCCTCCGACTGGCGCTTTCCCCCGTCGCGCTCGCGGGAGCTGGTTGACGCTCTGATACACGCCGACAAGCCGGTCAGCTACGCCAACATCGACTCGCCCTTCGGTCACGATGCCTTTCTCCTGCCCGACGCGCGCTACCAGGCTATCTTCGGTGCCTTCATGCAGCGCGCCCTGCCGGAAGCCACCGCCATACCCGAGGAGCCCACATCGTGATGCGCGCCGATCTGAATATTATCCACGACTGGGTACCGCCAAACGCTCATGTGCTCGATCTGGCTTGCGGCGACGGCGTACTGCTCGACACCCTGGCGCGGCACAAGAGCGTCACCGGCTACGGTCTGGAAATCGACCCGGACGGTATTACCGGCTGCGTGGCGCGGGGCGTCAGCGTGATTGAGCATGACCTGGACGACGGCCTGGCGAGCTTTCGTGACCACAGCTACGACCAGGTGATCATGACCCAGGCGTTGCAGGCGTTGCGCCGGCCGGACCGCATGCTGCATGAAATGCTGCGCGTTGCCGACGAAGGCATTATCACTTTCCCCAACTTTGCCTACTGGCGTCACCGCATCTATCTGGGGGTGCGCGGCTATATGCCGGTATCGCGCTCGCTGCCTCACGCCTGGTACGATACGCCCAACATCCACCTGTCGACATTCAACGACTTTGAACGCCTGTGTCGTGACCAGGGGCTGGTTATCGTTGACCGTGCGGTCGGCGTCGGCAACCATCGAGGCCACTGGACATCCCGGCTTTGGCCCAACCTGTTTGGCGAAATCGCGATTTTCCGCGTACGCCGGCGGTCATGACGCCAGGGTCCAACAACGCATCAGCCAAACGGGGAGGCAATCATGCAACAACGCTGGCTGCTCCGCATGACCGCATGCCTGGCACTCTGTCTCGTTGCGCTGGGCGCTTACGGCGAACAACAGCGCGCCGGCAACCATGAAATCCACTATAGCGCCGTCAGCACCCGCTTTTTGACGCCGGAAGTGGCCCATCAATACGGCCTTCAGCGCAGCGCCGGGCTGGGGCTGGTCAACGTCAGCGTGCTTGAACATCGGGAAGACGGCAGTACGCGCGCGGTCAATGCCGCCGTGGAAGGCAGCGTCGGCCTGCTGGATGAAGACCCCGATGCGCTGAATTTTCGCACCGTGCGCGACGACGGTTCCGTCTATCAGCTGGCCACGTTTCGGTTGCAACACGACGCCCCCATGCACTTTACGCTCAAGGTCCGCACCGATCGCGGCGTCGAGCCGGAAAGCGTCAGTTTCATCCAGCGCTTTTTTCCGCAACGCTGAAGCCCGCCGCCCGTCAACCGCGCACGGCCAGACGCCGCCCCAGCGTTACCGTGGCGGGCATCCTGTCGGCCCATGTAAAACACACCCCGTGGGCCAGCACTTCGACGCCGCAAGTCCTGGCCTCGGCCAGCGCCTCGGCATAGGCCGGGTCGATATGCGCCGCGGCAGCCACGCTGTCGATGCCTTCGTGCGCGACGCAGAATACCAGTACCGCGCGATAGCCCTCGCGGGCCAAACGGCTCAGGGTTTGCAGGTGGCGGGTGCCGCGCTTGCTCACCGCATCGGGAAAATAGCCCAGGCCGTCGGCCTCCTTCAGCGTTACCTGCTTGACCTCAACGTAGGCCGTGCCCCGTTCCGGGTCGTCAAGCCGGAAATCCAGCCGCGCATCGTCGACGCGCGCTTCACGCTTCAGCTGCGCATAGCCGCTCAGGGGGTCTATCAGCCCGGCTTTCAGCGCCTCTTCGACCAGACGATTGGCGCGCCCGGTATTCACCGAGGCCAGAGCAACGCCGCCTCCGCTTTCCGGCAGCTCGATCAACTCCCAGGTCCAGGCCAGCTTGCGCGCGGGGTTCTCGCTGTGTATCAGCCATACCCGGCAACCCGGCTGATTGACCGCTGTCATCGCCCCGGTGTTGGGGCAGTGCGCGACCACCTCGCGGCCGTCGTCCAGCCGCACGTCGGCCAGAAAGCGCTTGTAGCGGCGTATCAGCGTACCGCCCACCAGCGGCGGGTAGCGCCATGCGCCCTCGCGGTCATTATCCGGCATCGTCAAAAAAACCCTTTATTATCAGAACTATTGTAGCAAGACCCGGGCCATGAAGAGCCGGCCTCGACGCGTAGAGACTTGCATTCCACCATGTTTTAAGCTAAACAAGCATGCCTTTGGCGCGACATCATCAGGAGCTGATTGCCTGAATGGTCGTTCAGCAGTCATTTATGTAAGGGGCACTCCCACCATGCCAGTAGCGGAACAGAAACCGGAAGCGTCCAGGACCTTCACCCCGTACGAACCGGCACAGGGTGAAGAATATATGAACGAGCGGCAGCTGGCACATTTCCGTCAGCTGCTGCTGGACTGGAAACAGGAGCTCATGGAAGAGGTGGACCGCACCGTCCGCCACCTGCAGGAAGATGCAGACAACTATGCCGATCCGGCCGATCGAGCCACCCAGGAAGAAGGCTTTAACCTGGAGCTGCGCACCCGGGATCGTGAGCGCAAGCTGCTGAAAAAGATCAATGAAACGATCGAAAAGATCGATGAAGACGACTACGGCTTCTGCGAAGCCTGCGGTATCGATATCGGTATTCGCCGTCTGGAGGCACGCCCGACCGCGACGCTGTGCGTGGACTGCAAGACCCTGGACGAGCTCAAGGAAAAGCAGCTTGGCAGCTAACCGCCCTCCCGAGCATTCTCGCCGGGCAGCCGGAAACCAGCCACAACGGGCACCTGCGGGTGCCCGTTGGCGTTTTATACCGCGGCATGACGCTCGCGTACCGTTGCGTACCGGTGCTGTTACCCTACGCCCATGAGCAATGACCTGACGCGCCGGTACCGGGGCCGCTTTGCCCCGACACCGTCCGGCCCGCTGCACTTCGGCTCGCTGGTGGCCGCGCTGGGCAGCTATCTGGATGCCCGCGCCGCCGGCGGCGAATGGCGAGTACGCATCGAGGATATCGACCCGCCACGCTGCCCCGAGGGCGCTGCCGACACCATCCTGCGCCAGCTTGAGGCCTTCGGCCTGGCCTGGGACGGCAACGTACGCTGGCAGCACCGCCGCCACGAGGCCTATCAGGCCGCCCTGGAGCGGCTGGCCGCTCAGGGCCTGGCGTATCCGTGCAGCTGCTCGCGCAAGCAATGGCGCGAGCATGCCGTCTACCCCGGCTGGTGCCGCGACGGGGTTTGTCGCCCGGACGCCCCCGTGGCCTGGCGGCTGAGAAGCGACCTGGGCGAGCAGCCGGCGACGTTTGACGATCGCCGCCTGGGGCGCATCCGTCTGGACCCCGAAGCGCTGGGCGACGTGGTGCTCAAGCGCAAGGATGACCTCTTTGCCTACCAGCTCGCGGTCGTCGTGGACGACGCCGACCAGGGCATCACCGACGTGGTACGCGGGGAAGACCTGCTCGACAACACCCCCTGGCAGCGCCAGCTACAGCGCGCGCTGGGGTATCCGCTACCGCGCTATCTGCATCTGCCGCTGCTGGTCGCAGCCAACGGCCAGAAACTCTCCAAGCAAAATTTCGCCCCGGCGCTGGCTACCGACGCGGACGCTATCCGTCGTCAGCTGTTTTGTGCCCTGCAAGCGCTGGATCAATCGCCGCCGCTCGAGCTGGCGTCCTACCCGGTGAGCGAACAGCTGGCCCGGGCGACGTCACAGTGGTCGCCCTCCCGGCTGACCCGCGCCTCCACCCGCGCCGTTCCGCAGGAGTTATAGCCGTGTACGTCTATCGCATCATGCTGTTTCTGGTCTTCGGGGGCTACCTGCTCTCGCCGATGTTGATGAGCGGCTGGGGCAACCCGGATATCGCCTGGTATCGACCGTTCATGATCTGGGGCGGGCTGATCGCCCTGACCGTGTGGCTGGAACAGAAAAGGAAGCTGGATGAGCGTTGAACCGGCGACAATCATGGGGCTGGGGCTGGGCTATCTGGCCCTGCTGTTCGGCTGCGGCCTGGCCGTGGAACGCGGCTGGATAACCACTCGCTTCACGCGCCACCCGGCGGTGTATACGCTGTCGCTGGGCGTCTACGCCAGCGCCTGGGCGGTCTACGGCAGCATCGAGTTTGCCGCCGATGCCGGCTTTGGCTATCTGGCCTATTATCTCGGTGCCGCCGGCGCCTTTTTGCTCGCTCCGGTGCTGCTGGTGCCCGTGCAGCGTATTACCCGCACCTATCAGTTGGCCTCGCTGGCCGACCTCTTTGCCTTCCGCTTCCGCACCCGCTGGGCCGGCACCCTGGTGACGCTGGTGAGCATACTCGCGGTCCTCCCCTTGCTGGGCATCCAGGTCAAAACCCTGAGCGAAGCCATCAACGTCATGACCGGCACCCGCATCGGCAGCTCGGTGGCGCTGCTGTTCTGCCTGGTGATTGCGGCCTTTGCAGTGCTGTTCGGCGCCCGCTCCAGCCAGCTGCGCACGCGCCACAATACCCTGCTGGCGGCCATTGCCTTCGAGTCGCTGGTCAAGCTCGGGGCCATGCTGGCGCTGGGCGCGATAGCGCTGTGGGGTGTTTTCGGCGGCATCCAGCCGCTACAGCAGTGGCTGGAAGGCAACGGCCAGGCGCTGGTTGCACAAACGCCCACTCTGGAACCGGCGCATTGGCGCACCCTGCTGCTGCTGTTTTTCGCCGCCGCTTTCCTGATGCCGCACATGTTTCACGTCACCTTCGCCGAAAGCCTGTCGCGGCGTACGCTGCTGCAGGCCAGCTGGACACTGCCGCTATACCTGCTGCTGATGGCCCTGCCGGTGCCGCTTATCTGGTGGGCCGCACAAAGTACCCTCCAGGGGCCCATCAACATCGAGGGCTATGCGGCTTTTCTCATCAGCGAGCACGCCGGCGTCGGGGCTCTGGTGTTTATTGGCGGGCTGGCGGCGGCCAGCGGCACCATGATCATGATTGCGCTGGCGCTTTCGGGCATGGTGCTCAACCACATCGTGCTGGTGGCACGCCCGCCCGAAGCGCGCGCGGACCTGTATGGCTGGCTGCGCTGGCTGCGCCGCGGGCTGGTCATCGCGGTGGTGTTCGGCGGCTGGCTGTTTCACGTCAGCGTTGACCAGCACGGGCTCATGGCGCTGGGTATCGCCGCCTTTGCAGGCATGGTGCAGTGCCTGCCGGGCATCCTCGCGCTGCTCTACTGGCCTGGCGCCAACCGCAAGGGGCTGGTGGTCGGGCTGCTGGCCGGCGTCGCGGTATGGCTTTGGGGGCTTTGGCTGCCGCTGTTTATCCCGCTGCCCGAGTTTGGCCTGCTGCTACCGGACGAACCGCCCTGGTATCAGATCACATTACTGTCGCTGGCCGTCAATATTCTCGGGCTGATTGGCGTTTCGCTGTTTACCCGCACATCGGACGGCGAACGTTCGGCCGCCGAGGCCTGCTCGGTCGATGCCGTCATCCGCTCCAAGCGGCTGCCGCTGGAAGCGGCCGGGGTCAACGACTTTAGCGTTCAGCTGGCCGAGGCGCTGGGCGATGAAGCCGCCGATCGCGAAGTCGCCCGCGCGCTTGAGGTGCTGAATCTCGATCGCCGGGAACAGCGCCCCTACGCCCTGCGCCGGTTGCGCGACCGTATTCAGGCCAACCTGTCCGGGCTGATGGGCCCGTCGGTGGCCCGCGACATCGTTGACCGCTACCTGCCATACCGCCATAACGACGCGCCGGCCACCGACGACATCCACTTTGTCGAAAGCCGCCTGGAAGCCTACCGCTCACGACTGACCGGCCTCGCCCGGGAGCTTGACGGCCTGCGTCGCCACCACCGCCAGACGCTGGCCAACCTGCCGGTGGGGCTTTGCATATTCGGCAACGACGACGAGATCGTGATGTGGAACCGCGCGCTGGCAGACCTGTCGGGCATCGGCGGCGACAGCGTTATCGGTGCCCACCGCGACAGCCTGCCCGAACCCTGGCCAACGCTGATGCAAAACGCCCTGGCGAGCTCCAGCGTCACGCTGTATCAGCAGCCCGCGCGGCTGCACGAGCGCGACACCTTTCTGACCCTGCACAAGGCCAGCCTGGACGACGACGACAGCCACGGCGGCAGCGTGGTGCTGATCGAGGATCACACCGAAATGAAGTGGCTGGAAGACGAGCTGGTACACGCCGCCCGATTGGCGTCCATCGGTCAGCTGGCCGCCGGCGTGGCCCACGAGATCGGCAATCCGGTCACCGGCATTTCGTCGCTGGCCCAGAATCTGCGCTACGACACCGACGACCCGGTGGTGCTGGAAACCGCCGAACATATCCAGACCCAGACCGAACGCATTACCCGCATCGTCAACTCGCTGGTGGAATTTGCCCACGACGGCCGTCGCAGCGTGACCCTGCCGAGCGCCGCGGTGGGGCTGGGCCGCATCAGCGAGGAGGCCCTGCATTTGTTACACTTGGCGCGTACCGACGAGGCCGTCACGCTGTATAACGAATGCCCGGCGGATGTCGTGGTGCGCGGCGATGCCCAGCGACTCATCCAGGTCATGCTCAACCTGCTGGGCAACGCCCGGGATGCCTGCGCGCCGGACGGCACGGTCACCATCAGCGCCGGAACCCGGGGCAGCTACGCCTGGTGGCGCGTGAACGACGACGGCGCGGGCATCGACCCGGACATCCGCGACCGCCTGTTCGAGCCGTTTGCCACCACCAAGAGCGCCGGTGAAGGCACCGGGCTCGGGCTGTCGCTGGCCTACCAGATTGTCAGCGAGCACCAGGGCAGCATCGACGTCGCGTCGCCGGTTCCCGGCCATTCCTGCGGCACCGCCATCACGCTATGGCTCCCGCTCTACCCGGAGGACGATTCGTCGCCCCATGCACAAGATCCTGATTGTTGAAGATGAAGCGATTATCCGCAGCGCCCTGAAGCGTCTGCTGGAGCGCCATGACTACGACGTCAGCGAAGCCGACAGCGCCGAAGACGCCGAGCGGCTCGACCCTCAGGGGTATGATCTGGTGATTGCCGACCTGCGCCTTCCCGGCGCCGAAGGCACGACGCTGATCGAACGTGCCGCCCCGGTGCCGGTGCTGATCATGACCAGCTACGCCAGCATGCGCTCGGCCATCGACTCGCTCAAACAGGGCGCGGTGGACTACATTGCCAAACCCTTTGACCACGCCGAGCTGGTGGAAACCGTATCGCGCATCCTGCACCAGCAGGCCATGCGCCAGGGCGAGCCGCCGGACGTCACCGACGAGGGCGGCAGTCGCCAGCCGATGATCGGTGACTGCGCGGCCATGCAGCAGGTGTATACCCGCATCCGCAAAACCGCCCCGGCCGATGTCACCGTGATGATCCAGGGCGAATCGGGCACCGGCAAGGAGCTGGTGGCCCGGGCGCTGCATCAGCAAAGCAAGCGCGCGGCCGCGCCGCTGGTCTCGGTCAACTGCGCGGCGATTCCCGAAACGCTGATCGAATCCGAGCTGTTCGGCCACGAAAAGGGCGCCTTTACCGGCGCCAGCGCCTCGCGTACCGGGCTGGTCGAAGCCGCCGACGGCGGCACGCTGTTCCTCGATGAAATCGGCGAGCTGCCGCTGGACGCCCAGGCGCGGCTGCTGCGCGTCCTCCAGGAAGGCGAAATTCGCAAGGTGGGCTCGGTGCAGACCCGCCATGTGGACGTGCGCCTGGTGGCAGCATCGCACCGCGATCTGCGCGCGCTATCCAAAACCGGCGAGTTCCGGCTTGACCTCTATTACCGGCTCAACGTCATGCAGATTGACTTGCCGCCGCTGCGCGAGCGCGAGGACGACGTCCTGGCGATTGCCGACATCCTGCTCGACAAGGCGCTCAAGCGCCACAGCCGCGAAGGACTGCGCCTCTCCCGGGCCGCGCGCCAGGATCTGCGCGACTACCCCTGGCCGGGCAACGTGCGCGAGCTGGAAAATGCCCTGGAACGCAGCGTGATTCTCGCCGAAGGCTACCTGATTCACCCGGATGACCTGGGGCTTGCCCCGGCCACCACGCGCCCGCAGCCCGAAGCCGACCCGACACCCGACAGCGGCCTTGCCGAAACGCCCCCCGGCGATGAAACGGCCGAAGGTGTCTCGCTGGAGGATTACTTCCAGCACTTTGTTCTGGAGCACCAGGACCAGATGAGCGAAACCGAGCTGGCGCAAAAGCTGGGTATCAGCCGCAAAAACCTCTGGGAGCGTCGCCAGCGGCTGGGCATCCCGCGCAAGAAAAATGCTCGCCGCGCCAGCCAGTAAAGCTCTCCGACCATCATCACGCCCGAATAGCGGCCACCGAAACCGCTGCCCACCCTGGACCCCGGGCGTTACCCGACACTGTTACCGTCCCACACAACAACCCCACGCTCTGTGCCCCGGTGCGGTAACACGAGGCGGTAACACTGCGCCTTTCATTGTCTTTCCACATTCGGCCTTCTTTTCCAAGACACTGAAAAAAAAGGCTTTCCATAAAACTGGCACGCCAGATGCAACGTATAGGGCAAGAAAAACAAACACACCTGACATAACCGGGCCGGGTGGTCCTCGCTTGCGGAGAACGCAGGCATTCAACAACAACAAATCAGAGGCCACCTTCGCTTCTGCCGGCCAACAAGAACAACAAACCGGCAGAACACCAAAAACAACCGGAAGGGCGTCAACAAAAACAACAAATGCCACTTTCGCCGCTACCCGTCAGCGCTGCCAACAACAACAATCGGCGCCGGCGGGCAGTCAGCCCGGAAGAGAACGCGATGTACGCCAACAATGCACGCCACCACGGCTGGAGGGCAGCACAACAAGAACAACAACCGCTACCGGCGTACCCCCGGCAACAAAAACAATAGCCGGGGAGACAAATTCGCGGATGGATTATTGTTTTGAATACGAGGCGGTCGGATATTTCCGTCAACCCGGCGTCTGCCGACTGCGGTGCGTATTCAGGGCGATTGCCAACACGAAGAAAAAAATCAGCAAGGACGCTGACCTATCGACCTGCACTGATCGACTTCAAGGGGAGCCCTCACCGGCTCCCCTTTTCTATGGGCGCTTTCCTCTATTGGCGCTTTCCACAGTTCTGTGTCACAGGCCCCTTTTTCACAGCCCTCCCGTTTTTCACAGGCCTCCCGTTTTTCACAGGCCCCTTTTGCACAACCCACCCCTTTTCGACAGCCCTTTCATGGACCTTTTGCGTTGCCGCGCGGCCCTGGCCGGCGCTTGGTTGGCGGTGACGCCAGGCGGTGGGAAACACGCGCTGGTACACGGCATGATCACCGCTTGACAGTCTGCGCTTTGCAAGTCCCGGGGGGTCGGCTACACTTGAGCATTTCCTACCCTGTGTACTTGTATCCTGCGAGTTGAATTCGCCGCATGTTCAAAGGAATTACCCGTCTTTTAAACTTCGGAGAGCATTTGAAATCCCTCCACCCCGACAACGGCCAGGCCGTCACGACAACCCCCCGCATCATTCCGCGTACCGAGCATCCCATCTCGCGCCAGCACATCAGCGACGCCGCGCTCAAGGTACTTTACCGCCTGGACAGCGCAGGCTTTGATGCCTATCTCGTGGGCGGCTGCATCCGCGATGCGCTGCTGGGCAAGATGCCCAAGGACTTCGACGTGGCGACCAGTGCCACGCCCGAAGAGGTGCGCGACCTCTTCCGCAACTCGCGCATGATCGGCCGGCGCTTCCGCATTGTTCACGTCCGTTTTGGCCGCGAAACCATTGAAGTCACGACCTTTCGCGGCAAACCCCAGGAAGAGCACGCCGACCACATTGCCCGCCAGTCCGATGCCGGGCTACTGCTGCGCGACAATGTCTGGGGCAACATCGAGGAAGACGCCAGACGCCGCGACTTCACCATCAACGCGCTGTACTACAGCATTGCCGACTGCAGCCTGCACGACTTTGCCAACGGCGTGCAGGACATGGAAACGCGCACACTGCGCCTGATCGGCGACCCGGAAACCCGCTATCGGGAAGATCCGGTGCGCATGCTCCGCGCGGTGCGCTTTGCCGCCAAGCTGGACTTTACGCTGGACCCGATCACCGAAGCCCCGATTTATGACCTGGCACCGCTGCTGCTGCAAATCCCCCCGGCGCGGCTGTTTGACGAGGTGCTGAAGCTGTTCATGGCCGGCCACGGGCTGATGACATTCCGCATGCTCAGCCATTACGACCTTTTCGGCATGCTCTTTCCCGAAGCCGAGGAGGCCATGGCCGACGCCGCCTGGGTCGAGGATCTGATAGAAGCCGCGCTGGCCAATACCGACCGCCGCATTGCCGAGGGACGCCCGGTCACGCCGGCCTTTCTGCTTGCCGCCTTCCTTTGGGCGCCCGCAGCGGCGCGCCAGGCAGAGCTGAAGCAGAATGGCATGCCCGACGTTCCCGCCATGCAGACCGCCACTCAGCAGGTCATCTCGCGCCAGCTACACCACGTCTCGATTCCCAAGCGCTTCGGTATGCCCGTGCGCGATATCTGGGAGCTGCAGGCGCGACTGGGCAAGCGCCAGGGCAAACGCGCTTTCCAGACCCGCGAACATCCGCGCTTCCGCGCTGCCTATGATCTGCTGCTGCTGCGTGAACAGGCGGGCGAAATCCCCGCGGGGCTGGGCGACTGGTGGACCGCCTTTCAGCAGGGAGACGAACACGAAAAGCGCCGCCTGCTGAGCAAGGTGGGCAGCGACCCGGCCAGCCAGGGCAAACGCCGCAAGCGGCCACGCAAGCGCAAACCGCGCCCTCGCGTGGAAGAGTAGCCAACGCATGTCATCAACATCCGACCGCCAAACATCGCTGGCCTACATCGGCCTGGGCAGCAACCTTGAGCAGCCGCAGCAGCAGGTAGCCACCGCTCTTGAGGAGCTGGATACGCTCACCCTGTGCCGCGTAACCGCCGCTTCCCGGCTATACGCCAGCCGCCCGGTCGGCCCTCAGGACCAGCCCGACTTCGTCAACGCCGTTGCCGCCGTCGAGACCGGCCTTTCACCGCTGGCACTGCTGGACCAGCTGCAAGCGCTGGAACAGCGCCACCGCCGCCGCCGGGAACGCCACTGGGGCCCGCGCACCCTGGATCTGGACGTGCTGCTGTTCGACCGCACGCCGATTGTGCACGAACGTCTGCGCGTGCCGCACCCGTCCATGCACGAGCGCGCTTTCGTATTGCGCCCGCTATGCGAGATTGCCCCACGGCTGCCGCTGTACGAGCAGCCGCTATCGCAGTGGCTGGCCCGGCTCGACGACGATGTTACCCCGCTGAACTGAAGCCGCGTCGCGTTTTGCGTTCTGCTGCACGGCATTTGCTACCGTTCGACACACCTCTCGACACCGGCAGCCGGTTCAGGTAACAATTCGGGATCATATTCGGCATCGGGCCCGCCTCGATGGCGACCGTTATTCGGCGTATGCCGCCTGCTGAAAACAACGATTTCGAAAGCAACGACCCTGCAACCAACGAGAGCCTGCCATGAAAACCGTCACCCTGAACACGCTGCGCGAGTTCAAGCGCAGCGGCGAAACGTTCAGCTGCCTGACCGCCTACGATGCCTCTTTCGCCCGCGCGGCCAGCGAGGCCGGTATCGACGTACTGCTGGTGGGCGACTCGCTGGGTATGGTGCTGCAAGGACACGGCAGCACTCTGCCGGTGACGCTCGACGACGTCTGCTACCACACCCGGGCAGCCGCCGCCGGGAAAGGCACCAGCCTGCTGATGGCCGACCTGCCGTTCATGAGCAACGCTACCGTTGAGCGCACGCTGGAAGACAGCGCCGCGCTGATGCGCGCCGGCGCCGAGATCATCAAGGTCGAAGGCGAGGCGTGGATGGCCGACGGCGTGCGCGAGCTGACCCGCCGGGGCGTGCCGGTATGCGCTCACCTGGGGCTGACGCCGCAGACCGTACACCAGCTGGGCGGCTACAGGGTGCAGGGCCGCGATGCCGCCCACGCCGAGCGAATTATCGCCGATGCCCGCACCCTGGTCGACGCCGGTGCCTCGATCATTTTGCTCGAGTGCGTACCGGCCAGCCTGGGGCGTGCCGTGACCGAGGCGCTGGATGTTCCGGTTATCGGCATTGGCGCCGGCCCCGGCACCGACGGCCAGATACTGGTCATGCATGACATCCTGGGCGTCAGCGCCGGGCGGGCGCCGCGCTTTGTGAAAAACTATATGCAGGACGCCGACAACGTGCAGGACGCCTTCGCACGCTATCATGCCGAGGTCAAGCAAGGCGCGTTCCCCACAGACGACCACTGTTTCTGATATGCATACCCTGCAAACCATCGAAGCGCTTGACGACTGTCTGGCCGGCCCCCGCCGGCGCGGCCAGCGTATTGCGCTGGTGCCGACCATGGGCAACCTGCACGCCGGCCACCTGGCGCTTGTACATCACGCGCGCCGCGAAGCCGATCTGGTTGTCACCAGCCTGTTCGTCAATCCACTGCAGTTCAGCCCCGGGGAAGATCTGGATGCCTATCCACGCACCTTCGCCGACGACCGGGCCGCGCTGGAAGCTGCCGGCTGTGACGTCCTCTTCGCGCCGTCTACTCGTACGCTCTATCCCAATGGGCTCGACGGCCTCACCCGGGTGCAGGTACCCGGCGTCAGCGAAGGGCTCTGTGGCGGCTCGCGCCCCGGGCATTTCGACGGCGTGGCCACGGTTGTCAGCATGCTGCTACACCTGGTCGCACCGCACCTGGCGTGCTTCGGCGAGAAGGACTACCAGCAGCTGGCGGTCATCCGCAAAATGGTCGCCGATCTGCATATTCCCGTGGAAATTGCCGGCGTTCCCATCGTGCGCGCCGACGACGGGCTCGCGCTGTCGTCACGCAACGGCTATTTGAGCCCGAACGAGCGGACCACAGCGCCCAAGCTGTATCGCATACTCGGCGCCATGCGCGACCGGCTCGCCCGGGGCGAGGTGCCCGCCAACGTCCTCGATGACGGCCATCGGGCTCTACGCGAGGCGGGCTTCACCCCGGATTATCTCGCGCTGCGCGATACCCACCTGGCCCCGGTCGAGGCCGATACCCGGGACGCCGTGCTGCTGGCGGCCGCCTACCTGGGGCCGGCCCGCCTGATTGACAACCTGACGCTGCAACTTCCAGCCTGATCGGTCGGGGATACTTGCTCATGGCCGCCGACACGGCTACGTTGACGCCGTCTTTAACCACAACAGGGTAGCCGCCGGTTTTGTCACAGCGCTTTTGGCTACCTTGATTCACGCTATTCTCATTCACGACATTTCCCCGCCGCAGAGGATTTTCCATGCATACCGTCATGCTCAAGGCCAAACTGCACATGGCTCGCGTTACCCATGCCGTGCTCCACTATGAAGGCTCCTGCGCCATTGACGGCGAGTTGCTGGACATGGCCGGGATTCGTGAGAACGAGCAGGTACAGATCTACAACGTCGCCAGCGGCTCGCGCATTACCACTTACGCCATTCGCGGCGAGGAAGGCTCGAAGATCATTTCCATCAACGGCGCCGCGGCTCATCACGGCAGCCCCGGCGATATCGTGATCATCTGCAGCTACGGCCACTACGCCGAAAGCGAGCTGGACGATCACCAGCCGTCACTGGTGTATCTCCAGGAAGGCAACGAAGTCAGCCACACCAGTAACGCCATCCCCGTGCAGCTGGCCTGACCCGCCGCCCGAGGGCGGCAGCTGCCCGAGACTACTATCGCAATCGAGGAGGTTGGTATGCAGGATGTCGTAATCGTCGCCGCCAAACGCAGCGCCATCGGCACGTTCGGCGGTTCGCTGGCGGATATGCCGGCCAGCGAGATTGGCGCCCAGGTCATCCGGGATGTGCTGGAGACCACCGGCGTTGCCCCCGAAGAGGTCGATGAAGTCCTGCTCGGCCAGGTGCTCACCGCCGGCACCGGGCAGAATCCCGCACGCCAGGCCGCCATCGGTGGCGGGCTGCCGCACGGGGTGCCGGCCATGACGCTCAACAAGGTCTGCGGCTCGGGGCTCAAGGCGCTGCACCTGGCGACTCAGGCCATTCGCTGCGGCGACGCCGATATGGTGCTGGCCGGCGGTCAGGAAACCATGTCCGCCGCACCGCACCTGCTGCCCCACTCGCGCAAGGGCCAACGCATGGGCGACTGGAAAGCCGTCGACTCGATGATTCGCGACGGCCTGTGGGACGCGTTCAACGACTACCACATGGGCATCACCGCGGAGAATCTGGCCGAGGATTACGCAATCAGCCGTGAAGCCATGGACGCTTTTGCCGCCGATTCGCAGCAAAAAGCGCACAGCGCGGTGGAAAGCGGTCGCTTTGCCGGCCAGATCACCCCGATAGACGTACCCGGCCGCAAGGGCGAGACCACGCAGTTCGATACTGACGAAGGCCCCCGCCAACTGACTGCCGAGAAACTCGGCGGCCTGCGCCCGGCATTCAAAAAGGATGGCCGCGTGACCGCCGGCAACGCCTCGGGCATTAACGACGGTGCCGCCATTGTCATGCTGTGCTCGGCGGCCCGGGCCGAGGCGCTGGGACTCGAGCCGCTGGCACGCATTAGCGGCTACGCCAACGCCGGAGTGGACCCAGCGATCATGGGCATCGGCCCGGCACCGGCCACCCGCCGCTGCCTGGCCAAGGCCGGATGGCAGATGGACGATCTCGACCTGATCGAGGCCAACGAAGCCTTTGCCGCCCAGGCGCTGGCGGTCAACCAGGAACTGGGCTGGGACCCCTCACGCATCAACGTCAACGGCGGCGCCATTGCGCTGGGGCATCCCATCGGCGCCTCGGGTTGCCGCATTCTGGTGACGCTGGTTCACGAAATGCTCGCCCGGGACGCGCACAAGGGCCTGGCCACGCTGTGCATCGGCGGCGGTCAGGGCGTGGCCCTGGCCATCGAACGCTAGCCCCTGGGCCCGCCCTGAGTCACCAGCCGCGCCGGCGTGGCGATAATCAACACCGCGCCGGCCATGAATAGCGCTGATGCCGCCCAGAGGGTGCCGGTCAGGCCAATGCCGTCGACCAGACGGCCGCCAAACAGCGCCCCGGTACCGATGGAAAAGTTGAACACGAAGGCCATCAGCGCATTGGCCGCCTCGGTGTTGGGGGCAGTGCGCAACAACCACGTCTGAATGCTCACCGCGACGCTGCCAAAGATGGCGCCCCACAGCATCAGCAGCGCGATGCCGGTGGCCGGCACCACCCCGAGCAGCGGAAAACTGCCCACCACAGCCAGCAACGTGCAGGGAATCAACAGCACCGCGGTGTAGGGATGCCGCCCGGCAAACAGGCCTGCGGCGACGTTGCCCACAATGCCCGCCGCCCCGTAAAGCAACAGCAGGCTGCCGACCTGGCCGATGGCGATACCGCTGATGTCCTGAAGCACCGGGCTGATAAAAGTGTAGGCGGCAAAATGGCCGACCACCACCAGCCCGGTGGTCATCACTGCGACCCGCACTCCCCGGGTCGCCAGCTGCTCGCCCAGGGTGGCCAGGCGCACCGGCTCCCGGGGCGGAAGGCTCGGCAGCCAGCACCAGAGCGCAGCGGCGGTCGCCAGGCTGAACCCGCCCAGAGCGGCAAAGGCGATCCGCCAGTGGGTCCACTCGCCCAGCAGCGTTCCCAGCGGCACGCCCAGCACCGAGGCCCCGGCAATGCCGCCAAAGATGACCGTCATGGCCCGGGATACCTGCGCCGGCGCCACCAGCCGCGGCGCCAGACCGCCGGCAATGGCCCAGAAACCGCCGATACTCATACCCACCAGCACCCGTGCACCCAGCAGCAGCCAGAAATTGCCGGCCACCGCCGACAGACCGCTGGCGACGACCATCAGCAGCATCATCAGCGTCAGCATGATCCGCCGATCGAGCCGACCCACGGCCACGGGCAAAAGCGGCGCGGAAAACGCCGCTACCACGCCGGGCACAGTGACCATCAGCCCGGCGATGCCCGGCGTGACGTCCAGCGCCCCGGCCACCTGGGAGAGCAGCCCGATGGGCAGCTGCTCGGCGGTGACCAGCAGAAAGATGCCCGCCATAACCGCAACCACGCCCCACCAGGGGGCGGCTGAATTCGGGTTGCCTGAAGTCGCGTTTACCGACTCCACGCTCCGCTCCTGAGGTTCTTCCATCACCGGCCTCTACTCCCGGGTGAATAATCGGCGATCCAAACGCCGACGCCCCCGCCGCTTCAAAGCGACGGGGGCGCCGACGGCATAGCGGCAACGATCAGCTTTGCGACTCGACCGCAGCGGCTTCTTCGGCGGCCAACGCGGCCCGGTCGTCCTCGGTAATCTCCTTGACCGAGAGTTTGACCCGTTTGCGGTTGTCGATATCCAGCACCTTGACGACAGCCTCATCGCCTTCGTTGAAGTAGTCGCGCACGTTTTCCACCCGCTCGGGGATAATCTGGGAAATATGCACCAGGCCGTCGGTGCCCGGCATGATGTTCACGAAAGCGCCAAAGTCGGCAATGCGCACCACCTTGCCACGGTACAGCTTGCCGATTTCGGGCTCGGCGATAACCTCGAGCACCGTCTTCTCGGCGGCGCTGGCAGCCTGCTTGCTCTCGGCGTAAATGCGCACCGTGCCGTCGTCATCCACATCGACGGACGCGCCGGTCTCTTCGCAGATCCTGCGGATGGTCGCACCACCCTTGCCGATGACGTCGCGGATTTTCTTCGCGTCAATCTGCATCGTGCGCATCGACGGCGCGTTGTCCGACACCTCATCACGGCTGTCGCCAATCACCGCGTTCATCCGCGCAAGAATGTCCTGACGCGCCCTGTGAGCCTGCTGCAGGGCAGTCTCCATAATATCTTCGTCGATCCCCTCGATCTTGATATCCATCTGCAGGGCGGTAACGCCTTCGGCGGAGCCGGCGACCTTGAAATCCATATCGCCCAGGTGGTCTTCATCGCCGAGGATATCCGTCAGCACGGCAACGCCGTGGTCTTCCCGGACCAGGCCCATGGCGATCCCCGCCACCGGTGCCTTGAGCGGCACGCCGGCATCCATCAGCGCCAGCGACGAGCCGCACACCGAGGCCATCGAGCTGGAGCCGTTGGACTCGGTGATTTCCGATACCACGCGAATGGTATAGGGGAAGGCATCCTGATCCGGCAGCATGGCCTGAACACCGCGCCGCGCCAGACGACCGTGGCCGACCTCCCGGCGCTTGGGTCCGCCGATGAATCCGGTCTCGCCCACGCAGTACGGCGGAAAGTTGTAGTGCAGCATGAAGCGATCCTTGCGCTCGCCTTCCAGCGACTCGATGCGCTGGGAGTCGCGCAGGGTCCCCAAAGTGGCGACGGCAATCGCCTGGGTCTCGCCGCGGGTGAAAATGGCAGAGCCGTGAGTTTTCGGCAGCGCGCCCACTTCGATATCCAGCGGGCGCACGGTTTGGTTATCGCGGCCGTCGATACGCGGCTCGCCGTTCACCACCCGGGAACGCACCACCCGCTTTTCCAGCGCGGCAAAGGCGCCTTTCACCGCCGCTACGGGGAAGTGGCTCCCGGTCGACGCTGCATCGCTTGCGCCCAGCTCGGCAACGCCTTCTTCCCGAAGCGCTTCCAGCGCGTCCTGGCGCGCCATCTTGTCGGTAATGCGATAGGCATCGCCGACTCTGTCGGCAAAGCCGTCGGCCAGGGCCGCCTCCAGCGCCGGATCGGCGGCCGCGGGCTGCCAGTCCCAGCGCGGCTTGCCGGCATCCGCCACCAGTTCGTCGATCACGCTGATGGCCGTCTGCATTTCCTGGTGCCCGTAAAGCACGGCGCCCAGCATCTCGTCTTCCAGCAGCTCGCTGGCTTCCGACTCCACCATCAGCACGGCGTTGGCGGTGCCCGCCACCACCATATTCAGCTCGGACTCGGCAAGCTCGTCGACGCTGGGGTTGAGGAAGTAGCCCTGCTCGTCGTTGAGGCCCACCCGGGCGGCACCGATGGGGCCGCTGAACGGCACGCCGGCAATGCCCAGCGCGGCCGAGGTGCCCAGCATCGCCGCGATATCCGGATCCTGGTTGCGGTCGGCCGACAGCACCGTGCAAACCACCTGTACCTCGTTCATGAAGCCGTCGGGAAACAGCGGGCGGATGGGCCGGTCGATCAGCCTGGAGGTCAGCGTTTCCTTCTCGGTCGGGCGCCCTTCACGCTTGAGAAAACCGCCGGGAATCCGGCCCACGGCATAGGTCCTTTCCTGGTAGTGAACCGACAGCGGAAAAAACGCCTGGCCGGGTTTTGCCTCTTTCCGGGCGACGACGGTACACAGCACGACGGTGTCGTCCATGGTCACCATAACGGCGCCGGAGGCCTGGCGAGCAATACGCCCGGTTTCGAGCGTGACGGTACTGCGACCGTAGGAGAACGTCTTTTTGACCGAATTCACGGCAATGTCCTTTCGCGTTGGGATCGACTTGTCTTTACCACGGCGCGTTGACAGCTGCTGGTGATAATGGGCGGCACCAATACCGCTGACACAGCTAGCTCGGCTCGGGGCCATTCTAGGCGCTGGACCGCGCGGCGACCACCGCCCACGCCGCCTGTTGGCAATAACCGGAGTGCAACGCAAAACGGGCAGCCCACTGGGCTGCCCGTTTGGCCTGACGCAGAAGAGCCGCTATCCGCGTGCGCAGTGCGGCTCTTCCTGTCGGATGCACTTAGCGACGCAGGCCAAGGCTCTGGATGATTGTCTGATAGCGGCTATAGTCCTTGCGCTTCAGATAATCCAGCAGCTTGCGGCGCTGGTTGACCATGCGAATCAGGCCACGACGCGAGTGGTGATCCTGACTGTTGCTCTTGAAGTGGCTCTGCAGGCCGTTGATGTTGGCGCTCAGCAGGGCAACCTGAACCTCGGGAGATCCGGTATCGTTTTCGCCACGGCCGTATTCGTTAACAATCTCGGCTTTCTGTTCAGCGGTTAGTGCCATCTGTTTCTCCAGTAAGCAATATGCCTGAAAATGAATGAGAGAGACCACGCATATTTGCAGTCTCGATGAACCCTGCCCGTCACCCGCCGCTTTCGGCTCAGGAACGGGCAGCAGCGGTATTCAACAGCCGCTTTGGCGCTACGGTTGGCGCCTCGCCGGCATCGCCGGCCACTGATCCCAGACCGGCAAAGGCACCGGCATGATAAAGCCTGACAATGGCGCCGTCGTCCAGCTCGGCGGCCGGCGACCCGGCCGCCAGCTGCGCCTGCTGACCGTGAACCAGCCGCCCGTGAGCAGCGTCATCAAGCGTCAGCGCCGGCAGGTGTTCCACCAGCACGTCCGGCGTCATCAGCCGGGCTTCCCTGTCCGCCTGGTCTTCGAGGGCTTCCAGCGCCTCCAGTGTCCACATGCCGGCGGCCTGAAACGGCCCGGTTTGCAACCGCCTGAGCGCGGAGATATGCGCTCCACCGCCCAACGCCAGACCGATATCTTCGGCCAGCGTGCGGATGTAGGTGCCCTTGCTGCAGCTTACCTCCATGTCGAAGGCGCTGTTGCCCGAGGCACGATCAAGCGCTGCGAGGCGGGCATGATACACGCTTATGCGCCGTGCTGCACGCTCTACATGCTGCCCTTCCCGGGCCAGCTCGTAAAGCCTGCGGCCCTGGTGCTTGAGCGCGGAATACATCGGCGGGATCTGGTCGATCTCACCGCGAAAGCGCTCGAGCACCGCCTCGATACCGGCCTCATCAAGCGCCGGCACCTCGCGGCGCTCGACGACCTCGCCGTCGGCATCGCCGGTGTCGGTTATCACGCCGGGCTCGACTCGTGCGCGATAGACCTTGTCAGCGTCCAGCAAATAGGCGGAAAACTTGGTTGCCTCCCCCAGGCAAATCGGCAGCAGGCCGGTCGCCATGGGATCGAGGGTGCCGGTGTGGCCCGCCTTTTGCGCCTGAAACAGCCGGCGCACACGCTGCAGCGCCTGATTGCTGGACAGGCCCGCGGGCTTGTCCAGCAGGAGCACGCCGTTGACCGGCAGGCCGCGACGCCGACGCGCCATTAGCGCGGCTCTCCGTCGCTTTCCGTGCCCGGCTCGTCGTCGTCGACGTGACGCTCGCGATCGCTTTCGACCGCTTCGTCAATCAGCGATGACAGCTGCTGACCGCGCACGATGCTTTCATCGTAATGAAAGCGCAGCTCCGGCACATGGCGCAGCTGCACCCGGCGGGCTACCCGGGTGCGCAGAAAACCGCCGGCGTGCTTGAGCACCTGGAGATTTTCCCTGACCCGCTCGGGGTCCTGCTCACCCAGCAGGGTGAAATAGACGTCGGCGTAGCCCAGATCCCGGCTAACGCGCACGCCGCTCAGCGTGACCATGCCCAGACGCGGGTCTTTCACCTCGCGCTGGATGAGGACCGCCAGCTCCTGCTGGAGCTGGTCGGCGACCCGGTCTGTCCGCTTGAATTCGCGCATCCTGACTCCTGGCGACCCTAGAGGGTGCGCTCGATCCTGACCTGATCGAAGACCTCGATCTTGTCGCCCACCTGGACGTCATCGTAGTTTTTCACGCCGATGCCGCACTCGATGCCGTTGCGCACTTCCTGGACGTCGTCCTTGAAGCGACGCAGCGATTCCAGTTCACCTTCGTAGATCACCACGTTTTCGCGCAGCACGCGGATACGCTTGTGGCGGTGTACCGTGCCTTCGATGACCATACAGCCGGCGACCGAGCCGATCTTCGGCGCGCGGAAAACGTCGCGGACTTCGGCCACGCCGACGATTTCTTCCTTCCAGTCCGGCGCGAGCTTGCCGCTCATGGCCTGCTTGACCTCGTCGATCAGCTGATAGATGACGCTGTAGTAGCGCAGGTCCAGACCTTCGCGTTCGATGATATCGCGCGCGGCTACGTCGGCACGGACGTTGAAGCCGATCACGATGGCCTCACTGGCCAGCGCGAGGTTGGCATCGGTACCGGTAATGCCGCCCACGCCGGAGGACACCACGGCGACCTCGACTTCCTCGGTGGAAAGCTCTTCCAGCGCGCTGCGGATGGCTTCCAGCGAGCCCTGAACGTCCGCCTTGAGAACCACGTTGACCTTGGCGGTCTCGTTTTTCTCCATCTGGCTGAACATGTTCTCGAGCTTGGCTTTCTGCTGCCGCGCCAGGCGCACTTCACGGTATTTGCCCTGACGGAAGTTGGCCACTTCGCGCGCCTTCTTCTCGTCGGCGACCGCCATGAACTCATCGCCGGCTTCGGGCGTACCGTCCAGTCCCTGAATTTCCACGGGCATGGCCGGGCCGACGGTTTCCACCTGCTTGCCCAGCTCGTTGGTCAGGGCGCGTACGCGGCCATAGTGCAGGCCGGCGAGCACGATATCGCCCTTTTTCAGCGTACCGTTCTGTACCAGCACGGTGGCGACCGGACCGCGGCCCTTGTCCAGGCGCGATTCCACAACCACACCCTTGCCGGGGGCTTCGGGAACGGCCTTGAGCTCGAGCACTTCCGCGACCAGCTGGATGCCCTCGATGAGCGCATCGATGCCTTCGCCGCTTTTCGCCGAGACGTGGACGAACTGAGTATCGCCACCCCACTCTTCGGAGATAACGCCGTGCTGGGACAGCTCGTTTTTCACCCGGTCGGGATCGGCAGAAGGCTTGTCGATCTTGTTGACCGCAACCACCATCGGCACTTCGGCCGCCTTCGAGTGCTCGATGGCCTCGATGGTCTGGGGCTTGACGCCGTCATCGGCGGCAACCACCAGAATAACCACGTCGGTCGCCTTGGCACCGCGGGCACGCATGGCGGTAAACGCCGCGTGGCCGGGGGTATCCAGGAAGGTTGCCCCGCCGTTATTGCCTTCAACGTGGTAGGCGCCGATATGCTGGGTAATCCCGCCAGCTTCGCCGGTAGCCACCTTGGCCTTGCGGATATGGTCGAGCAGCGAGGTCTTGCCGTGGTCGACGTGGCCCATGACTGTGACAACCGGGGCGCGCGTGATTTCTTCACCCTCGTAGGACACGCTCTCGAGCACTTCGGCTTCCAGGGCGTCATCCTTGACCAGCTTGGGCTTGTGGCCCATTTCCTCGACCACGATCACCGCGGTGTCCTGATCGATGGTCTGGTTGATGGTGACCGCCGCGCCCATGGTGAACATGGCCTTGATCACTTCGTTGGCCTTGATCGACATCTTGTCGGCCAGCTCGGCCACGCTGATGGACTCGGGGATCGAGACTTCACGCACGATGGGCTGCGTCGGCTTCTGGAAACCGTGCTTGCCACCGCTCTGACCGCCGCCGCGGCGGCTGCCCCCACGACGCTCGGCGCGCCGGGCCTTCTTGCCGCCCCGACGACGATCGTCGCGATCATTGCGGGAATCGTCGTCGCGGCGCCCTTTCTTCTTCGCGGCTTTCTTGTTGCCCGGCGCGTTGCGGCGATCCGGGCGGCCTTCCTTGGGCGGTGCCGGCGGCATGTTGTCGCCCGCACCGGCATTGTCGTCCAGCTCGGGGACCGGAATTTCCAGCTCGGTGGGAACATCGGTGGGCTGGGCCTTTTCCTCGGCCAGCTTGCGCTCGGCTTCCTCCGCGGCGCGACGTGCGTCGGCGGCTTTCTGCTCTTCGGCTTCGCGCGCCTTGCGCTCGGCCTCGGCTTCGGCCATGTCACCGACCAGCTGACGCGGCCCCGTATGCGTGGGCTCCGGTGCGCTCGGCTTTTTCTCTTCGGCGCGCTTGACGTAGGTCTTTTTCTTGCGCACCTGGACGTCAATGCCCTTGCCCCGGTCGCCGGTCCTGATCCGGCTGCGGGTCTTGCGCGTCAGCGTAATGCGACTTTTGTTACCGTCATCGCCGCCGTGATTCTTTTTCAGCGAGTTGAGCAGTGTCTGCTTATCGCTTTCAGACACCGCATCGCTTTCCGAGGTATGCGAAAGCCCGGCGTCTTTCATTTGTTCCAGCAGGCGAGACGTATCGCGCCCCACCTTTGCTGCAAAATCTTTTACTGTCATGTCTGACATGATGACCCTCCTCAGCCCGTGACCTGTTTACTGTGTGTTCGAATCGGATTCGGCTTCGTCTTCGAACCAGGGCGCACGGGCAGTCATGATCAATGCCGCTGCGCGCTCTTCGTCCAACTCTTCAATATCGACCAGATCGTCGACAGACTGCTCGGCAAGGTCTTCCATGGTGACAATGCTGCGGCTGGCCAGGGTAAAGGCCAGGTGACGCTCCATGCCATCCATCCCGAGCAGGTCGTCGGCAGGCTGGACGCCGTCCAGTGCTTCTTCCGAGGCAATCGCCAGCGTCAGCAGTTCGTCCTTGGCTCGTGCGCGTAGCGCGTTGATCTGTTCTTCATCGAACTCTTCGATTTCCTGCATTTCCTCCAGCGGCACGTAGGCCACTTCTTCCAGCGTGGTGAAACCTTCGTCCACCAGCAGCCGGGCAATGTCGTCCTCGACGTTGAGATGCTGCAGGAAAAACTCGATCAGGCTGTCCATTTCCTGATCCTGCTTGGCATCGGCTTCTTCCTCGGTCATCACGTTGATGTGCCAGCGGGTAAGCTCGGATGCCAGACGGACGTTCTGTCCGCTGCGGCCGATGGCCTGCGCGAGGTTATCCTCGCTGACGGCCACGTCCATGGACACGGCGTCTTCATCCACCAGGATGGACACCACATCGGCCGGCGCCATGGCGTTGATGACCAGCTGGGCGGGGTTGTCGTCCCAGAGCACGATGTCGACACGCTCGTTTTCCAGCTCGCTGGTTACCGCCTGAACCCGCGATCCGCGCATGCCCACGCAGGCGCCGACCGGATCAATACGCTGATCGTTGGTTTTCACCGCGATCTTGGCCCGGGAACCGGGGTCCCGCGCCGCGCCCTTGATCTCGATCAGCTGCTCGGCGATTTCCGGCACCTCGATCTTGAACAGCTCGATAATCAGCTCGGGGCAGGTGCGCGACAGCTGCAGCTGTGCGCCCCGGGCTTCGGGATCCACCCTGACCAGCAGCGCGCGCACCCGCTCGTTCATGCGGTAGCGCTCGCCATAAATCATCTCGCTGCGCGGCAGAAACGCCTCGGCGTTGTCGCCCAGGTCAATAATCAGGCCCTCGCGCGTTGTACGCTTGACGATGCCCGCGACCAGTTCGCCTTCGCGGTCGGTGTACTGGCGCACCACTTCGGCACGTTCGGCTTCGCGCACCTTCTGCACGATGACCTGCTTGGCGGTCTGCGCGGCAATGCGGCCGAACTCGGCGTTTTCGATTTGCTCCTCGACCACCTCACCCAGCGCCAAAGGCGGCGTACGCTGCTCGGCAATGCTCTGCTTGATTTCGTAGTCGGGGGTTTCAAACTCGTCGTCCTCGACCACCGTCCAGGTACGGAAGGTGTCGTAGTCGCCGCTGCTGCGATCAATGCGCACCTGCACGCTTGCCTCTTCACGCTCAAAGCGCTTGCGCGAAGCGCTGGCCAGTGCCGCTTCGACCGCTTCAAAGATCACATCGCGGGGGACGCCCTTTTCATTCGAGATCGCGTCAACGACCATCAAGATTTCTTTACTCATGCGTGTGCCTCGCCAAAACCTGTCCTTATATGTTCAAGCCGGCCAAGCGCCGGTTGCGTCCGCCCGGTCAGTTATCGAACTGCGGTACGATATTCGCCTGATCAATACTCTCCACGGGGAAACAGTACTCTTCCCCGTCAAGCTGCAGCAGCACTTCGTCGCCCTCAACACCGGCCAACAGCCCTCGAAACTTGCGCTGCCCGTTGAACGGAGCACGCAGCTTGAGCGCGACCTGATGGCCCCGGAAACGGCTGAAGTGGTCGAGGGTATACAGCGGGCGTGCCATGCCCGGCGAGGAAACCTCCAGACGGTACGCCTCGTTAACCGGATCTTCAACGTCCAGCACGGCGCTGACCTGACGGCTGATATCAGCGCAGTCATCCACGCCGACGCCGTTCTCGTGCTCGATATAGATAACCAGACGGGAATGCTTGCCCTGGGCAAGATAGCTGATCCCCCAGAGCTCAAAGCCCATGGCGGTAACGACGGGTTCAATCAGCGCATGCAGCGCAGCGTGTTTCGTGGCCACAGACAAAGCTCCTATAGCCGTTGCATCAGGCACCTGGCCGGGAGTTGCCAATAAAGCCAGGGGCTGACAGGCATTGATCGGAAGCGCGCTTCCGGCAATCCGGTAGAGATCCGCTCATGAAACCGTCTATCAACCGGCCGGCCAGGATCATTCGGCCGATAGTCACAGCGAACAGCGTGGTGTTGACGTTAGCGGCCACCGCTGGCGGCCGGGCATGGTGGCGTTTGCCATCGCGGCGAGGCCGCCGGCGCCTGGCCTGGAGCCGGGCGATTCGTGACAGGGCTGCTAACAAAAAGCCCCTTCACTGGAAGGGGCTTTTTGCAAGAAAACCTGTAGTACCATCCACAACGCTTTGCGCTTGGAAATGGTAGCGGGGACCGGATTTGAACCGATGACCTTCGGGTTATGAGCCCGACGAGCTACCAGACTGCTCCACCCCGCATCAATGAGACAGCGATAATAAGCGTCAACCACGACTGCGTCAAGCTGCTTTCGCGTCTCGCACGTCTGAACGTGCCTGCATCAGTGCTGCCTGCTGCTGGCCATTGAAAGAAGGATCCGAGCGATAAGCTCCAACGCTTTTCAATGGTGCCGAAGGCGGGACTTGAACCCGCACGACCGTGAGGCCACTACCCCCTCAAGATAGCGTGTCTACCAATTCCACCACTTCGGCAACAGGGGAAATACCGGAAAAGCGCATCAGTCGCTCAATGACCGACTAGTCGCCGCTCTCCTCCAGCACTGGCGCCGTATTATCCACATCCTTGTCGGCTTCGTCAAGCGCTTTTGCCGACCCGTCCGGCGATTGTCCGTCTGCCTGCTGCGCATCGCCCGGATTATCCTGCTGCTCGACCAGCTTTGAATCGGGAATGCCGGCATCCGGCGCGTCGCCGGCCTGGCTTGCGATGTACGCCAGCGTTAGCGACGTGGCGAAAAAGCAGGCAGCCAGCACGCCGGTAAAACGTGCCAGGAAGTTGCCGCTGCCCTGGGCGCCGAACACGGTTTGCGACGCGCCGCCGCCAAAGGAGGCACCGGCATCGGCTCCCTTGCCCTGCTGAAGCAGGATCAGGGCGACCAGAGCGATCGCCAGCACCACGTGGATCATGAGTATTACAGCTTGCATGGGGTTATCCTGCTGATTGACATATAGCGAAAAATTCGTCGACCTGGAGCGATGCACCGCCGATCAGACCGCCGTCGATATCCGGCCGGGCCAGCAACTCGGCAGCGTTGCCGGCTTTCATGCTGCCGCCGTACAGCAACCGCAGCCCGGCCGCCAGGTCGCTGTTCAGCGCCTCCAGCCAACCACGGATCGCCCCCATGGCCGCCTGCGCCTCATCGGGGGTTGCCGTCAGTCCGGTACCAATAGCCCATACCGGCTCATAGGCAATCACCAGCCGTTCACGCCGTGCCGGCTCGAGCGGTTCCAGTACCGCGGCCACCTGCCGCAGTATCACCTCCCGGGTGGCGCCGGCGTTGCGCTGTTCGAGGGTTTCACCCACGCACAGCACCGGCACCAGATCGGCATCCAGCGCGGCGCATGCCTGCCGGTACACCTGCTCATCGGTTTCGCCCTGTTGCCGGCGCTCGGAGTGCCCGACCAGTACATGGGTAACGCCAAATTCAGCCAGCATCGATGCGCTGACCTCGCCGGTGTGGGCGCCGGCAGGCTCGGGGTTCAACGTCTGGGCGCCCGCCGCCAGCGGCGTACCGGCAAAGGCGCGCTGCGCTTCGGCCAGATAGGGAAACGGCGGCATTACCACCACTTCCAACGTGCCGGGCAGCCGAGCACCGGCAAACGCCTCGCCGAACGCGCGAATCTTCTCGGCAGAGCCGTTCATCTTCCAGTTACCGGCGATTAATGGCGTACGCATCGAGGCTCCTTTTCAAGAATGCGCAAAATGGTATAGGAGCGGCCGGGGCAAGACAACCGCTACCCGTCAGGCCGTCACGCCAGCAGCGTCTGCACCTGCCGGGCCAGTTCGCCGGCCAGCGCATCGACATCCAGGTGCGCGCGGCCTTCTACCATGACCCGAATCAGCGGCTCGGTCCCCGAGGGGCGGAGCAGTACCCGGCCTTCTTCTCCCAGCCGGGTTTCGATATCGGCCACGGCTCGCTCGACCTCGGGGGTTTCCAACACCGAGCGGGCCCGGGTGCCGGCCGGCAGACGCACGTTGACCAGCGCCTGGGGAACCTTTTCCAGGGTCGCCAACAGCGCCGGAAGCGTTGCCTTTTCGCGCACCATGATGGCCACAACCTGAAGCGCCGAGACGATACCGTCACCGGTGGTCTGGGCGTGGGCACAGACCACATGCCCCGAGGGCTCGCCGCCCAGCGACCAGCCGTTCGCCGCCATGCGCTCCATAACAAAGCGGTCGCCGACCCGGGCGCGCTCGAAAGGTATGCCCAGTTTTTCCAGCGCCATGGCCAGCCCGAAGTTGCTCATCAGCGTACCCACGACGCCGCCGTTGAGCACGCCATGCTGCTTGCGGTCCCGGGCTATCAGGTAAAGCATGTCATCGCCGTCGACTTCGTGGCCGCCGGAATCCACCAGCAGCACCCGGTCGCCGTCGCCGTCAAAGGCTATGCCCAGATCCGCCCCGCGATGAATCACCGCCGCACGCAGCGATGCGGTATGCGTGGAACCCACATCGCGGTTGATGTTCACGCCGTCGGGCTCGGCGCCGATCACGCTGACGTCGGCACCGAGCTCGCGGAAAACATTGGGCGCAATGTGGTAGGTGGCGCCGTGGGCGCAGTCGAGCACAATGCTCAGCCCGTGCAGACTCAGGCGTTCGGGCAGAGTCGATTTGCAGAACTCGACGTAGCGCCCCGGGGCATCGTGAACGCGCATGGCCTTGCCCAGCGCTGCCGCATCGGCGGTGGTCAGCGGCTCCTCGAGCATGGCTTCAATACGCTCTTCGACGTTGTCGGGCAGCTTGGTGCCGTCGGCCGAGAAAAACTTGATGCCGTTGTCGTCAAACGGGTTGTGCGAGGCGGAAATCACCACGCCGGCCTCGGCGCGAAACGTCCGGGTCAGGTAGGCAATGCCCGGCGTGGGCATCGGCCCCAGCAGCGCAACATCCACGCCGGCCGCCGAAAAGCCGGCTTCCAGCGCCGACTCGAACATATAGCCCGAGATTCGCGTGTCCTTGCCGATCAGTACCCGGGCGCGGCTGTCGTCGCGGCGCAGCACCTGGCCGGCGGCCCAGCCCAGCTTGAGCATGAAGTCAGCGGTAATCGGGTAGTCGCCGACGGTACCGCGAATGCCATCGGTGCCGAAATAGCGCCTTGTCATGCCGTTGCCTCCGCGGTGTCGGCAGTGGGGCCTTCGTTGAGGACGGCGCGGGTCATGTTGACGGCATCGACCGTTTCGGCCACGTCGTGCACGCGGAGTATGCGCGCACCGCGTTCAACCGCCAGCGTCGAGA
The DNA here is from genome assembly GCF_000334215.1 of Vreelandella jeotgali Hwa. Classification (GTDB taxonomy): domain Bacteria; phylum Pseudomonadota; class Gammaproteobacteria; order Pseudomonadales; family Halomonadaceae; genus Vreelandella; species Vreelandella jeotgali. The sequence continues at coordinate 36,881 of NZ_AMQY01000025.1, forward strand.
GCGCCAGACCGCCGGGCAGGCGCTGGTCGACCGGGCGGTCCAGCGCCTTGCCGATCATGCTCTTGCGCGACATGCCTACCAGCAGCGGCAATCCCAGCTCGCCAAGCGTCGGCAACCGGTTGAGCAGGCGCAGGTTGTGTTCCAGCGTCTTGCCAAAGCCAAACCCGGGGTCCAGCAACAGCCGCTCGCGTGCGATGCCCGCGCCTTCGCAGGCGGCGACCCGCTCGAGCAGAAACTCGCTGACGGCCTTCTCCACCGGCTGATCGTAATGCGGCGCCTGCTGCATGGTCTGCGGCTCGCCCTGACGATGCATCAGGCAGATCGGCAGCCCGCTGTCCACAGCGGCATCCAGCGCGCCGTCGCGCTCCAGGGCACGCACATCATTGATCATGCCCGCGCCCAGCGAGCCGGCTTCACGAATCACGGCCGCACTGCTGGTGTCGACCGAGACCAGCGCATCCAGCTCCCGGGACAGCGCTTCCACTACCAGCGCCACGCGGTCCAGCTCCTGCTGCGCGGAGATCGGCTCGGCGCCGGGCCGGGTGGATTCACCGCCCACGTCGATAATCGCGGCGCCGTCGGCGAGCATACGCTCGGCCTGGCGCAGCGCAGCGTCCAGCGCCGCATAGCGGCCGCCGTCGGAAAAAGAGTCGGGCGTGACGTTGAGCACCCCCATCACCCGGGGAGCGGACAGGTCCAGCGAGTGGCGTCCGCAGCGTAGCGGCGGCGTCTCGCCGGAAGCGGCAGGAGAAACGTGTGACATGAGAAAGCTCGATCAGCAGCAGGGAAAAATACCCGAAAGGGCCATCAGGAAAGGTGCCACCAGGGAAAGTGCCATCAGGAAAAGCACCAGCGGAACAGGATAGCGAGGCATGACAACAAGGGACCGGGAGCGGCAAAAAAGGCGCCCTTTTCGGGGCGCCCTGTGCATACAACCGCGCGGATCAGGAGCCCGCCGGGCCACCCAGCGGATCCGACGGCCGCCGCCGGGGCGTATCGTCATCCCCGTCGCCGTCCTCCGCCGGCGTGTCGTCGGCCGGGCGCGACGCCGGCGTCCGGTTGTCGACGGGCGTACCGCCATCGGAGCCGCCGCTGTCATCCCAGCCGGCAGGCGGACGCGGATCCTGGCCGCCCATGATGTCCTTGAGCTGATGGGCATCGATGGTTTCGTACTTCATCAGCGCTTCGGCCATGGTATCCAGCTTGTCGCGGCTGTCTTCCAGAATCCGGTAGGCCTGGTCGTAGCAGCCGTCGATGATCTTGCGCACTTCCTTGTCCAGGCGCGTGGTAGTGTCGCCCGACTTGAGCATGCCGCCGCCCTGGCCGCCGCCCATGAACTGATGGGACTCATCCTCATCGTACATGATCGGGCCCATTTCCTCGGACAGCCCCCACTTGGCCACCATGTTGTGCGCCAGCTCTGTAGCGCGCTTGATGTCGTTGGAGGCGCCGGTGGTCACCCCGTTGGGCCCCAGCGTCATCTCCTCGGCAATGCGGCCGCCGAACAGCGAGCAGATCTGGCTGATGATCTGCTGACGCGAGAAGCTATAGCGGTCCTCATCCGGCAGGAACATGGTCACGCCCAGCGCCCGACCGCGCGGGATGATGGTGACCTTGTAGACCGGATCGTGCTCGGGCATGGTCAGCCCGATGATCGCGTGGCCGGACTCGTGGTAGGCGGTGTTGAGCTTTTCCTTGTCGGTCATGACCATGGACTTGCGCTCGGAGCCCATCATGATCTTGTCCTTGGCTTCCTCGAGCTCGTCCATGCCCACCAGCCGCTTGTCGCCGCGGGCGGCAAACAGCGCTGCCTCGTTGACCAGGTTGGCCAGATCGGCGCCGGAGAAGCCGGGAGTCCCCCGAGCAATCAGGCGCGCCTTGACGTCGTCGGCCAGCGGCACCTTGCGCAGGTGAACACCCAGGATATGCTCGCGGCCACGAATGTCCGGCAGCCCTACCGTGACCTGGCGGTCAAAGCGGCCCGGGCGCAGCAGCGCCGGGTCGAGCACGTCGGGACGGTTGGTCGCGGCAATGACGATCACGCCCTCGTTGGACTCGAAGCCGTCCATTTCCACCAGCAGCTGGTTGAGCGTCTGTTCGCGCTCATCGTTGCCGCCGCCCATGCCGGCACCGCGCGAACGGCCCACGGCATCAATCTCGTCGATGAAGATAATGCACGGCGACTGCTTCTTGGCCTGCTCAAACATGTCGCGCACGCGGGAGGCGCCCACGCCGACGAACATCTCGACGAAATCCGAGCCGGAAATCGTGAAGAACGGCACCTTGGCCTCGCCGGCAATGGACTTGGCCAGCAGAGTTTTACCCGTACCCGGCGGGCCTACCATGAGCACGCCGCGGGGAATGGTGCCGCCCAGACGCTCGAACTTGCCCGGGTCGCTGAGAAAGTCGACCAGTTCCTCGACCTCTTCCTTGGCTTCGTCGCAGCCGGCCACGTCCGCAAAGGTGGTCTTGATCTGCTCGTTGGACAGCAGCTTGGCCTTGGACTTGCCGAAGCTCATCGGGCCGCCCTTGCTGCCGCCACCGGCGCCGCCCTGCATCTGGCGCATGAAAAATATGAAAATACCCAGTATCAGCAGGATCGGGAAGCTGGCGATCAGCAGCCGCGACCAGATGCTCTGCTGCTCGGGCTCCTTGCCGACCACAGTGACATCGTTGGCCAGCAGGTCATCCATCATCTTGGGATCCTGCGCGGCCGGCCGCACGGTCTGAAACCGCGAGCCGTCGGAGCGCTCGCCCTCGATGGTATAGCCATCAATGGTCACGCTGCGTATCTGCTGATTTTGCACCTGCTCCACGAACTGCGAATAGTTCATGGACTGGGGTGAGCTTTCTGTACTGAAGTTGTTGAACACGGTCAGCAGTACGGCCGCGATGACCAACCACAGAACCAGGTTCTTTGCCATATCGTTCAAGAGGCTACCCTCATTACAAGAATCCGTCAGTTAACGCTGATACACGGACAATGGATCCGCTTCATGCGTTCATTGAATGTTGATACGCGCTGACTGCCCGAGAGCGTCGACGGCGCACCGGCCTTTATCGCCGGGCAAAATGTACAGAGGCCACTGTGGCATATTTTGCCCCCGGCTGTCCGGCCATTGCGATGATAAATCCTGGCTATACCAGCCTCAGCCCTTAAACCCGCTGGCCACCAGATAAACTTCCCGGGAGCGCGCGCGGGAGGCTTCCGGCTTGCGCGTCACGACCCGGCCAAAGTTGGCCCGCAGGGTTTTCAGATATTCATCAAAGCCTTCCCCCTGAAACACCTTGGCGACAAGGCGGCCGCCGGGGGCAAGCGTTTGCTGTGCCAGGTCCAGCGCCAGCTCGACCAGATACATGGCCTGCGGCTGATCGATAGCGGCCATGCCACTCATATTGGGGGCCATATCCGACATCACAAGGTCTGCGGTCTTTCCGCCCAGGCATTCGAGCAGCGTTTCGAGCACATGGTCGTCGGTGAAGTCGCCCTGCACGAAGGTCACTCCGGCCAGAGACGCCATCTCGAGAATGTCCGAGGCGATCACCTTGCCGTCGGGGCCGACTTTCTCGGCGGCGACCTGGCTCCAGCCGCCGGGCGCGGCTCCCAGGTCGACCACGGTCATGCCAGGGCGGAAAAGCCGATCCTTGTCGTCCAGCGCCAGCAGCTTGTAGCTGGCGCGGCTGCGGTAGCCATCCTGCCAACTCTGGCGGACGTAGGCATCATCAAAGTGTTCCTTCATCCAGCTACCGCTGGTTTGGCTCGCCTGGCGCTTACGGCCCCGGGACTTTTGCTGCATGTAACGGCATCCGGCGCTTGAAAGGGGATGGTGAGAGATGACGCCAACGCTTTCACCCGACGGCATTTCACCGTAAGATGGAGCGTTAAGCGAAAACTCGGGATAGCGCAAGATACCATGAGCTTGTCACAGGCACAAAAGAAAGCACTACGCCGCGTCGGCCACTACCTGAATCCGGTGGTAACCGTGTCGGAAAACGGCATCTCGGAAAACCTGCTCGCCGAGCTGGATCGAGCTCTGCGCGACCACGAGCTGATTAAAGTCAAGCTGGCGCTGCCGGAACGCGACGACCGCGCGCTGATGCTCGAAGAACTCACCCGCGACGGCGATGCCGACCTGGTACAGACGATCGGCAAGATGGCGCTGCTGTATCGCCGGAACCCGCAGGCCAACCCGAAGCTTTCCAACATTGCCCGCTTCGAGAACCACCACGGCCGGCGCTAACACGGCACCGCCGCCATAACGCAAAAACGCCCCCCGCAGGGGCGTTTTTTTATGCACGGCTGCCGGCCACGCCGACAGCACCGATGGGAACCGCCAACGGCTAGAGGTGCTCCACGCTTTCAATCTCGTACTCGACGTCGCCGCCGGGGGTTTTTACCACCGCGACGTCGCCTTCCTCCCTGCCGATCAGCGCCCGGGCGATGGGCGACGTGACGGAAATCCGGCCTTCCTTGATGTCCGCTTCATCCTCGCCCACGATGCGATAGGTAAACGGTTTATCGTCTTCAAGGTGCAGCAGCTCGACGGTCACGCCGAAGATCACCTTGCCGGTTTTGGGCAGCCTGGTGACGTCGATCACCTGGGCGCCGGAAAGTTTGCCCTCGATTTCCTGAATGCGCCCTTCGATAAACCCCTGCTGCTCGCGCGCCGCATGATACTCGGCGTTTTCCTTCAGATCGCCATGCTCGCGCGCTTCGGCGATGGCCGCGATCACTCGGGGACGCGCCTCACTTTTCAGCTGCTCGAGCTCCTCGCGAAGGCGCTTTTCTCCCGCAATCGTCATCGGGACCTTGTTCATTGACTGGCTCCTGCGTGCAATTCCTGAAGGCGCCGCACCGTAATCTCACGACCATACGCAAGCGCCATGCAAACAGCATTGGCCCCCGCCAGCGTTGTGGCGTAGGGCACCTTGCGTGCAAGAGCGGTACGACGAATGACCGACGAGTCGAGAATCGCCTGACGGCCTTCGGTGGTGTTGACGATATAGGCGATATCGTCGTTCTTGAGCAGATCGACGATATGCGGGCGTCCTTCATAGACTTTATTGACGCGCTCGACATCCAGCCCGGCGGCTTCGAGTGCCGCCGCCGTGCCTCGCGTAGCGCATAGCGTAAAGCCCGATTTTAGCAGAGAACGCCCCACCTCGATAATCCCTTCCTTGTCCGGCTGGCGTACGGACAGGAATGCCTTGCGCGGCCCTTCCGTGGCCGGGATCGCCTCACCGGCGCCGAGCTGCGCCTTGTAGAACGCCTCGGCGAAGGTATCACCGCTGCCCATGACCTCGCCGGTGGACTTCATTTCCGGCGACAGAATGGGGTCGACGCCGGGGAATTTATTGAACGGGAACACCGCTTCCTTGACGCTATAGAAAGGCGGCACGATCTCGTCCTCGAAGCCCTGATCGGCAAGCGTGGTGCCCGCCATGCAGCGCGCGGCGATTTGCGCCAGCGAGGTGCCGATGCACTTGGACACAAACGGCACCGTGCGCGACGCCCGCGGGTTGACTTCGATGACGTAAATTTCGTCGTACTGCCAGGCCAGCTGCACGTTCATCAGCCCCTTCACGCCCAGCTCGATCGCCATGCGCTTGATCTGGTCGCGCATGCGGTTCTGGACCTCGGCGGGCAGCGAGTACGGCGGCAGCGAGCACGCCGAATCGCCCGAGTGCACGCCGGCCTGCTCGATGTGCTGCATGATGCCGCCGATCACCACCTGCTGGCCGTCGGCGACCGCGTCCACGTCGATTTCGATGGCGGCGTTCAGGAAGTGGTCCAGCAGCACCGGCGAATCGTTGGAGACCTTGACCGCGTGGGTCATGTAGTTCTCGAGCTCCGAAGCGTCGTAGACGATCTCCATCGCCCGCCCGCCGAGCACGTAGCTGGGGCGCACCACCAGCGGATAGCCGATGGCCTCGGCCTTGGCGAACGCCTCGTCGAAGCTGCGCGCGGTGGCGTTGGGCGGCTGCTTGAGGCCCAGCTTGTTGATCATCTGCTGGAAGCGTTCGCGGTCTTCGGCGCGGTCGATGGCGTCCGGCGTGGTGCCGATAATCGGCACGCCGGCGGCTTCCAGCTCGCGCGCCAGCTTCAGCGGCGTCTGGCCGCCGAACTGCACGATCACGCCTTCGGGCTGCTCCTTGTCGGCGATTTCCAGCACGTCTTCCAGCGTTACCGGCTCGAAGTACAGGCGGTCGGAGGTGTCGTAGTCGGTAGACACGGTTTCCGGGTTGCAGTTGACCATGACGGTTTCATAGCCGTCGTCGTGCATGGCGAACGCCGCGTGCACGCAACAGTAGTCAAACTCGATGCCCTGGCCGATACGGTTGGGCCCGCCGCCCAACACCATGATCTTGGGCTTGTCGGAGACAGCCGCCTCGCACTCCTCCTCGTAGGTGGAGTACATATAGGCGGTGTCCGAGGCAAATTCAGCCGCGCAGGTATCCACTCGCTTGTAGACCGGACGAATGCCGGCCTTCTGACGCGTCTTGCGCAGCTCTTTCTCGGAAACCCCCAGCAGCCCGGCCAGCCGCGCATCGGCAAAGCCCTTGCGCTTGAGGCGGAACAGATCCTGCCCCGACAGCTCGGACAACGAGCGCTGGGCCAGCGCCTCTTCGCTGGCGACCAGGTCTTCCAGCTGCACCAGATACCAGGGGTCGATCCTGGTCAGCGCATAGAGCTCGTCCACGCTCATACCGGCGCGCATGGCGTCGGCGACGTAGAAGATACGGTCGGCACCCGCCGCCTGCAGCTCGCCCTTGATCCGCGCGATGGCCTCGTCGGTAAAGTTCGTGACGATGGGGTCGAGGCCGTCGACGCCGGTTTCGAGCCCGCGCAGCGCCTTCTGCAGCGACTCCTGAAACGTCCGGCCGATGGCCATGACTTCGCCCACCGACTTCATTTGCGTGGTCAGGCGATCGTTGGCCTGGGGGAACTTCTCGAAGGTGAAGCGCGGAATCTTGGTCACTACGTAGTCGATGGACGGTTCGAACGACGCCGGAGTGCGACCGCCGGTAATGTCGTTCTGCAGCTCGTCCAGGCTATAGCCCACTGCCAGCTTGGCGGCGATTTTGGCAATGGGGAAGCCCGTCGCCTTGGAGGCCAGCGCCGAGGAGCGCGACACCCGCGGGTTCATTTCGATGACCACCACGCGGCCGGTGTCCGGATCAACGCCGAACTGCACGTTGGAGCCGCCGGTTTCCACGCCGATCTCGCGCAGTACCGCCAGGCTGGCGTTGCGCATCGCCTGGTATTCCTTGTCGGTGAGCGTTTGCGCCGGCGCCACGGTGATGGAGTCGCCGGTATGCACGCCCATGGGGTCGAAGTTTTCGATCGAGCAGACAATGATGCAGTTATCGTTATGGTCGCGCACCACCTCCATCTCGTACTCTTTCCACCCCAGCAGCGACTCGTCGATGAGCAGCTCATGGTTGTTGGAGAGATCGAACCCGCGGGTGCAGATTTCCTCGAATTCTTCCTTGTTGTAAGCCACGCCGCCGCCGGAGCCGCCCATGGTGTAGGACGGCCGGATAATCGTGGGAAAACCCAGCTCCGCCTGAATCGCCCAGGCTTCGTCCATGCGGTGCGCCACCTTGGCTTTGGGGCACTCGAGGCCGATATTGCGCATGGCCTTGTCGAACAGGTCGCGGTCCTCGGCCTTGTTGATGGCGTCGGCGTTGGCGCCGATCATTTCGACGCCGTACTGGCCCAGCACGCCCTGCTTGTCCAGCTCCAGCGCGCAGTTCAGCGCCGTCTGGCCGCCCATGGTGGGCAGCACCGCGTCCGGCTGTTCGGCTTCGATGATTTTTTCTACCGCCTGCCAGGTAATCGGCTCGATGTAGGTGGCATCGGCCATGACCGGGTCGGTCATGATAGTGGCCGGGTTAGAGTTGACCAGAATGACGCGGTAGCCCTCCTCGCGCAGCGCCTTGCACGCCTGGGCGCCGGAGTAGTCGAATTCGCAGGCCTGGCCGATGACGATCGGGCCGGCGCCAATGATCAGGATACTGTTGATGTCGGTACGCTTGGGCATAGAGGTTCCCGCAAAAAAATGACGATGAGCAACAAGATAATGGCGTTAACAGGGCGACGCCGGGCTTAGCGGCGGGCCTGCATCAGGGCCACAAAGCGATCAAACAGCGCCGCCACGTCGCACGGGCCGGGGCTGGCCTCCGGGTGACCCTGAAAGCTGAACGCCGGGCAGTCGGTACGCTCAACCCCCTGCAGCGTGCCGTCGAACAGCGAGCGGTGCGTGGCGCGCAGCGTATCCGGCAGCGTGGTTTCATCCGAGGCGAAGCCGTGGTTCTGGCTGGTAATCATCACCTGCCCCGTCGCCAGATCCTGCACCGGATGATTGGCCCCGTGATGACCGTGGTTCATCTTCATCGAGTGCGCGCCGCTGGCCAGCGCCAGCAGCTGGTGGCCCAGGCAAATGCCGAACAGCGGAATACGGGTGTCCAGAAGCTCCTTTAGCGCCTCGATGGCGTAGTCGCAGGGCTCCGGGTCACCCGGGCCGTTGGACAGAAAAATCCCGTCGGGCTTGTACGCCAGCACCTCGGCGGCGGGGGTTTGCGCCGGCACCACGGTCACCCGGCAGCCGCGCGACACCAGCATGCGCAGGATGTTGCGCTTGACGCCGTAGTCGTAAGCCACAACGTGGTATGGCTGCTCAATATCCGCACCGGATTGATAGCCTGCGCCCAGCGCCCACTCGCCTTCACTCCACTCGTAGGGCGCTCGGCAGCTGGCGACCCTGGCCAGGTCCATTCCGGAAAGACCGGGAAAGCCCCTGGCCGCCGCCACCGCGCGCTCCACGGCGTCGTCGCCCTCGGCTTCCCTGCCCGCCAGAATGGCGCCGCTCTGGGCGCCCTTGTCGCGCAGCAGACGCGTCAGACGGCGGGTATCGATCTCGGCGATGCCCAGCACATTCCAGCTTTTCAGGTAGTCGGACAGGCTCTGCTCGGAGCGAAAGTTGCTGGCCGTCAGCGGCAGGTCACGAATCACCAGGCCGGCTGCGGCAACCGCGTCGGACTCGGTATCTTCGGCATTCACACCGGTATTGCCGATGTGCGGATAGGTCAGCGTCACGATCTGGCGGGTGTAGGACGGATCGGTCAGGATTTCCTGATAGCCGGTCATGGCCGTGTTGAAGACCACCTCGCCGCTCGTCCGGCCCTCGGCGCCGATGGCGATGCCGTGGAACACGCTCCCGTCTTCAAGCGCCATAATCGCGGGTTGGTTCAATGCGGGGTTATTCAAGGCAAGTCCTCCGAAGGCTGGTGAAAACACCCCTGTCACGACAGCGGCATCCGTCATGGCGGCGTTTTAGGCAAACGTCAGGTCGTAAAAAAGCGGGACGAAGCCGATTGGAAAAACCGGTTTCATCCCGCTTGTTGTTCGTCGCCAATAGGGTCCGGGCACAGCGGCGAACCGCTTTTCGCCGGACCGGCCTGCGCAACAAGCGCGGCTTTATGAACCACTCGACCAAAATCTACGGGATGTTACAGGATTTTCCGGCCAATCGCCAGCGCAGACGCTGCTAGCGAGGGCAATCGTCGCTGACTATATCCCTGACGCCAGGGGTCACTCGCTCAGGTGCCCGACAGCGATAAAAACCGCTCAGCCCCACGAGCTCTGCCCCACGAAACGCAATCGACAACTGGCGCAAGCCGGGGTATTCGGAATACCATGGCAATCCACTGTCACAAATATGATCCATATTTATCACCCAGAGGCTCCGCCATGTCACTGCTGCCAGGGCTCGACACAGATGATGCCGCCAACCCGGCAACCCCGGCGTCCCGCTACGACCTGCTGAGTGACAGCCAGCTGCTGCAGCGCGTGCTGGATATTTACGATCAGGGCACAATCGCTGCCGCGCTGGAGGAGGTCGACGACCGCTGGTGTCGTGAAACACTGAACCGGATGGCCAAAGGCAAAACCCGCCCCAGAATCACCCGCGACGAAGCGCGGCGTCTGATGGCCATGCTGCCCAGTGCCCCGGCCCATCAGGGGCGTGCCAACTTTACCTTTATCGATCTTTTCGCCGGTATCGGCGGCATACGCCAGGGCTTCGAATCCATTGGCGGCGAGTGCGTTTTTACCTCGGAGTGGGACCGCTTTGCCGTTCGTACCTACAAGGCCAACCACTACTGTGACCCGGCCTCGCACCGCTTCAATCGCGATATTCGCGACGTTACTCTGTCGGCCAAAGACGGCGTGGATGAAGAAACGGCCTACGCGCATATCCACAGGGAAATTCCGAACCACGACGTGCTGCTCGCCGGATTTCCCTGCCAACCGTTTTCTCTGGCCGGGGTGTCAAAGAAAAATTCGTTGGGCCTCAAACACGGGTTCGAGTGCGACACCCAGGGCACCCTCTTCTTTGACGTGGCGCGCATTATTGCCGCCAAGCGCCCGGCAGCTTTCGTGCTCGAAAACGTCAAGAACCTCAAAAGCCACGACAGGGGCAAGACCTTCCGCATCATCTGCGAGGCATTGGATGAGCTGGGCTACGACGTGGCCGATGCCGAGGCGCCCAAGGGTCGCGATCCCAAGGTCATCGATGCGCGTCATTTTGTCCCCCAGCACCGTGAGCGCATTGTGTTGGCGGGCTTTCGCCGTGATCTGAACGTACACCAGGGGTTTACGCTGCGCGATCTGGAGAAAATCCATCCGCAGCAGCGCCCCGCTTTTGGTGACCTGCTGGACGACTCGGTGGATGACAAGTACATCCTCACGCCCAAACTCTGGGACTACCTCTACCGCTACGCCCAAAAACACCGTGATAAAGGCAACGGCTTCGGCTTCGGCCTCACCGGCCCCAATGATGTCGCGCGCACGCTGTCGGCCCGCTACCACAAGGACGGCTCCGAGATCCTGGTGGATCGCGGCTTTGACGACCGGAAACCGTTTGATTCACCCGAGAATCAACGTAACCGCCCCCGCCGCCTGACGCCCCGGGAATGCGCGCGCCTGATGGGCTTCAACGCCCCGGGCGAAAGCCGCTTTGTTATTCCGGTTTCGGATACCCAGGCCTACCGTCAGTTCGGCAACTCGGTGGTGGTCCCGGTATTCGCCGCCGTCGCCGAGCTGATGAAGCCGCGTATCATCGAAGCGCGTCGCAAACAGCGCGAACAGTTACACCAGGCGCCGCACCAGCCCGAATTGGGGCTTGTCATCGAGTAAAGATCCAACCCATGACCGACATTGTCGACTCACAAACCCGCTCGCGGATGATGTCCCGCATCAGGGGCAGCGACACCCGCCCCGAGCTTATCGTGCGTCGCTACCTGCATGCGTGCGGGTTTCGCTATCGCCTGCACCGCCGGGATCTTCCCGGAAAACCCGACCTCGTTTTACCCAAACATCGGCTCGCCATCTTTGTTCACGGCTGCTTCTGGCACCGCCACGAAGGCTGCTTTTATGCCACCTCACCGGCAACCCGCAAGGACTTCTGGCGGCAAAAGCTCGACACCAATGCCGCCCGGGACAAACAGCAGCAAGGAAAGCTGATCAGCAGCGGCTGGCGGGTGCTGATCGTCTGGGAGTGCGGCCTGAAGCACCGGCTCAACGAGATTCAGACCGTCGCAGAGAAAATCACCTCTCCGGACGTTCTCGACGAATGGCCGGAGCGGCCACCCCGGGTGCGCCACGCCAATCCGCCATCCGCATAGCCCTCACCTATATAGTTCATTACCTGTATAGCCCGTTACCTGCATAGCACATCATCTTTATAACCCCTCGGCAGCGAAAACACGCGCTATCACGACAAAATGCCCCCGGCGCCGGGGGCATTTTTGTTCTGCGGCAAATCGTTATAAGCGACGGCGTCAGGCGTCGAGTTCGAGCACGTCCTGCATGCCGTAGCGGCCGTTGGGCTGTTGCGCGACCCAGCGAGCGGCACGCACAGCACCCCTGGCAAAGGTCATGCGGCTGGACGCCTTGTGGGCAATTTCGATGCGTTCGCCTTCGGTGGCAAACATCACGGTGTGTTCGCCGACGATATCGCCGGCGCGCACGGTGGCAAAGCCGATTTCCTCGTCGCTGCGCGGGCCGCACTGACCGACACGCTCGAACACGCCGTGCTCTTTCAGATTGCGGCCCAGAGCGTCGGCCATGACGCTGCCCATTTTCAGCGCGGTGCCGGAAGGCGCATCGACCTTGTGACGGTGGTGCGACTCGATCACTTCGATGTCGTAGCCTTCATCGCCCAGCGCTTTGGCGGCAGTTTCCAGCAGTTTGAGGGTCAGATTGACGCCGACGCTCATATTGGGCGCGAACACCAGCGGCATTTGCTCGCGGTAGCCGTCCAGCGTGGCGATTTCCTCATCGCTCATGCCGGTTGTGCCGATGACGATGCGCTTGCCGTGCGCGGCGCAGAACGCCAGGTTTTCCAGGGTCACGGCGGGCGCGGTGAAGTCGATCAGTACGTCGAAGTCGTGGACGCAGTCGGCCAGGCCATCCACGGCGGTTACGCCCTTTTTACCCAGCCCGGCAAGCTCGCCGATATCGCTGCCGGCCAGCGAGCTGCCGGGTTCGACGATGCCGGCCGCCAGCGTGGCGTTGGCGTCCTGTTCCACGGCGTTGACCAGGGTGCGCCCCATACGGCCGGCGACCCCGACAATGGCAATGCGGGTAGTGGCGGTTGATGACATGCGAGCTCCTGCGGTGAATAGGAAAAACAGTCCGGCGAGTATAGCAAAGCCCGACAACAGCCGCCGGAGGCGCAAGCCCGGACATAAAACGCTTTTTAGACAATTTATGAATTTGTCGAAATTATCCTAAAGTAATACACACTTCCGGCTATCCCTGTGCTTTACTGCAAATGGCAGATGCGCTCCCGGCAAGCACTGACCGGGCGCTACCACAACCACAACATCACTGCACCGGGGTACCTCCCATGAAGCTATCTCTGTTGGTCAAAAGCACACTCGCCGTTTCGGCGGCTGCTTCCCTTGTCGCCAGCCAGGCCGTCGCGGCCGACACCGTACGCTTACGCTTCCATACCTTTTACGGCACGGAAATGGACAGCATCGCCCAGGAGTTTCAGGACAGTGTCGAGGAAGCCAGCGATGGCAGCCTGCGCATCCAGTACTTCCACGGCGGCGAGCTGGTAGACAGCGATCAGTTCGTGGATGCCGTCAAGCGCGGCACCATCGACATCGGCTACGGGGTAGGCAGCTACTGGCCCGGGCAGGTCAATATCGGCAATATCGAAGCCGGTCTGCCGGGCGCCTGGGTCAATACCGAAGAAGCGCGCGACATCTTTGAAAACCAGGGCCTGAATGATCTTGCCAGGGAAGCTTACGCGGAAAAGGGCGTCAAACTCATCGGACGCGGCTACGGCAGCAACTACGATCTGCTGACCCGGGAGCCGGTTGAAAGCCTCGACGACCTCAAATCAATGCGTATTCGCGCCACCGGGCAGGTTGCCGAAGTTCTGCAGGAATTTGATATTCCCACGGTTTTTCTCCCGGCTCAGGAGCTCTACGTCGCCCTTTCCACCGGCGTTATCGATGGCGTTGTCTACGGTGGCCCGGTTGAGTACGAGCAGCTCAAGCTGCACGAAGCGGCCGACAACTACACCTTCATGAACATGCTGAATCCGGGCTGGATCGAAACGGCCATCGTCAACCAGGACACCTGGAAAAACCTGTCCGATGAGCATCAGACAATCCTTCGCGAGGGCATCGCCCAATACGCCGACGGTATTCACGAGTGGCTGGAAGAAGGCAACCAGCGTCTCATCGAGGAAGGAGAGCTGTTCAATTTCGCCTCGCTGCCCGATGCCGATGCCAAGCGCCTGACGGAAGCCGCCCAGAGCATTTGGCAGGATGAAGCCGACAAGTCGGAACGCAATGCCAAAGCCGTCGATATTCTGATTGATAACGCCGTCAAACAAGGACGCCTGAGTGAGTAGAGTAAACCGCTATTTACGGGTGCAGGATGGTCTTTCCGACTGGGTCGGGAAGACCATCTCCTGGCTAACGCTGGGGATGATCGGCATATTGTTGTTTGAAGTGGTGGCACGCTATTTTCTCAACGCCCCGACAATCTGGGGCAATGAGCTGACCACCATGTTCTTCGGTGCGCTGAGCATCCTCTCCGGCAGCTACACCCTCCGTCATCACGGGCACGTCCGCAGCGACGTCGTCTATGGCCTTCTGCCCCCGCGAGGACGGGCCTTTTGCGACCTGGTGGTCTTTGGCCTGGGTCTGGTGGTGCTCGTTATCTTCTTCAAGCTGGCGATAGAGTTTGCTTATACCTCCTGGCGTATGGGCGAATTCTCCAACCAGAGCGTCTGGCGCCCGCCGCTCTATCCGATTAAATCCACCATCGCGATAGCCGTTGGCCTGCTGATACTGCAAAGCCTGGCCGAGCTGTTGCGCGCCGTTCTCCGGCTATTCGGCGTGGCGTATGACGACCCGCGAGATGATGCGATCGATGACCCGGCTTGAAACACCCTGTTGACGTGATGATCCAACACCGACATGCCCTTTGACGGGCATGCCATTAAAAGAGCTTTTTTATGGCCAATCTAGAGCCTCTGACGATTACCGGCATCATGTTTTTTTCCATGCTGGTGCTGATGGCAATGGGCGCACCACTGGCCTGGGCGCTGATGATTTCCGGCATGGGCAGCGCCTATATCATGTTCGGAAACGGCGGGCTTGACCTGTTGCTGGCGTCTGCCTACAGCACCATGGATAACTTCCTTCTGGTTGCCCTGCCGCTGTTCATTTTCATGGGGCTGGTCCTCGAACGCTCCGGCGTTACCGATGACCTCTTTGAAATGATCCACAAGCTGATGGGCCGACTGCCCGGCGGCCTGGGTGTCGGGACCGTGCTGATTTGCGCGCTGATCGCGGCAATGGCCGGCGTTTCCGGGGCGGCTACCGTCAGCCTGGGCATCATTGCGCTGCCGGCGATGCTCAAGCGCGGCTACCACAAGCGCCTGGTGACCGGCACCATCATGGCCGGCGGCGCCCTGGGCTTTCTGATTCCGCCCAGCGTATTGATGATTGTCTACGCCTTTCTGGCCCGGGAATCCGTTGGCAAGCTCTTTGCCGCGGGGCTGATGCCCGGCCTGATGCTGGCCTCGATTTACATGATTTATATCCTGATTCGCTGCCGCATTGACCCTTCGCTTGGACCGCCCGCTCCCGAACAGGAGCGTTTCACTCCCAGGGAAAAGCTGCTCGCGCTTCGGCACCTGGTGGCTCCGGGCATCCTGGTGTTTGCCGTGCTGGGCTGCATCATCGGGGGTATTACCTCGCCGTCCGAAGCCTCCGCCGTGGGCGCCGGCGGTGCCTTGCTGATCGCCGCGCTACGCGGCAACGTCAGCTGGCGACTGCTGCGCTACGTGATGCTCAGCACCACCAAAATCACCGGCATGCTGCTGTGGATTGCTATTGCCGCGGTGTTTTTCAGCAAGATCTACATGGGCCTGGGCGCCGGCATGATTCTCACCGAGATGATTCAGGATTATAGCCTCTCCCCGTACACGGTGATCATTTTCATGCTGCTGAGCTTTTTCCTCCTGGGCATGTTCCTGGATGACTTTGCCATCCTGTTTATCACCATTCCGCTGTACGTGCCGATCGTGAATGATCTGGGTTTCGATACCACCTGGTTTGCCGTTCTCTTCATCCTGAGCATGCAGTCGGCCTACCTGACGCCGCCTTTTGGCTACAACCTTTTTTACATGCGGTCGGTAGCTCCAAAAGACATCACGATCACCGATATCTACCGCTCGGCGCTGCCGTTTGTTGCCCTGCAGCTCACCGGACTGGCGTTGATTGTCGCCTTTCCGAGTATTGCCCTGTGGCTCCCCAACAAGCTGTTCTAGCGCTCCACGGCGAAACGCCCAACAGCCGCGTCATTGCTCGGCGCGGCCGCTGGCCAGCAGCGCGATCGCCAGCACCACCAGAGCGCTGCCCGGCAGCCAGATCCAGTCGATCCGGCCGGGCTCGCGGAAGAACAGCAG
Source organism: Vreelandella jeotgali Hwa (assembly GCF_000334215.1). GTDB lineage: Bacteria > Pseudomonadota > Gammaproteobacteria > Pseudomonadales > Halomonadaceae > Vreelandella > Vreelandella jeotgali. The sequence continues at coordinate 52,882 of NZ_AMQY01000025.1, forward strand.
CAGCATGGAGACAAACGGGACCAGGTAGCTGTACGCCGTCACCGCACCGGGTGTGAGCCTACCGGTGGCGTGCTGCATCAGCCAGAACGTTAGCGCGCTGGAGCCCAGCCCCAGATACACCAGCACCAGCGCATCCCGGCCGCGCATGTCGAGCAGGGCGTCGACCGGCTCCAACACGAGGCCCAGAGCGCCGATTAGCACTCCGCCCATCGCCAGGCTCCAGAAGGTACGCACCGCGGCGGAAGGCGCCAACAACTCGCGGGCAAGCCCCCACTTGCTGATCACCGGGTACAGCGCCGAAGCCACGCAGCCGAGGAAAAACACCGCCTCGCCGCGACCCAGCTGCAACGCTCCGCCCTGCACCACCGCTTCGGCCAGCGCCAGCAACAGCGCACCACACGCTCCCAGCAGCAGAATGGCGGGCATTCGCCAGCGCCTACGTTCCACGCCCAGCATCAGCCCGGCGGCGTAGGCCAGCAGCGGCACGGTGACGTAAAGCGTGGCCATGGAAACCGCCGTGGTGTGCTGCGCCGCCTGGAACATGGCGCTGAAAAATCCCGCCAGGCACAGCCCCATCAGACCGTACAGCGGCAGCGTGCGCCAGCGCGGCCAGAAGTCCGCCGAGCGTCGCGCCAGCCACCACAACCCCGCGCAGGCAATGGCGAAACGCAGCGCGGTCAGCAGGAGCGGCGGCAGGGCATCCAGCCAGCCCACCACGGGAAACGACAGCCCTACCAGCAGGGCCCACAGCAGCATGCCGGCATGTTCGCGCATCTTCTCTCCTGAATCGGTGTCGCGTTATCCCGAGCCCGGACGCAAAAATGCCGGCACCTGGAGATGCCGGCATCAGGACGTCGGATGGTCAATCAGGCCACGATCAGGACTTCATGTCCTCGAAAAACTTTTTGACGCCGTCAAAGAAGTTGGTCTTCTTTGGCGAGTGGTTTTGCGTGTTGCTGTCGTCAAAGCTTTTCTGCAGCTGCTGGAGCACGTCTTTCTGCTCGTCGTTGAGATTGACCGGCGTTTCCACCACGACCTTGCACAGCAGGTCGCCCTGAGCGCCGCCGCGCACCGGCTTCACGCCCTTGCCGCGCATGCGGAACAGCTTGCCGGTTTGCGTTTCGGGCGGAATCTTGAGCTTGACCCGGCCTTCGAGCGTGGGCACTTCCAGCTCGCCGCCGAGCGCCGCGTCGGCAAAGTTGATCGGCACTTCGCACTGCAAATGCCGGCCGTCACGCTCGAAAATCGGGTGCGGCTTGATGGCCACCTGGACATAGAGATCGCCGGGCGGGCCACCGTTGAGGCCGGATTCGCCCTCGGCATTGAGCCGGATGCGATCGCCGGTATCCACGCCGGCGGGAATCTTCACCGACAGCGTACGGGTCTCGCGCACGCGACCTTCGCCGTTGCACTTGTGGCAAGGAACCTTGATGTGCTCACCGCCGCCGTGACAGGTCGGACAGGTTTGTTGCACGGCAAAGAAGCCCTGCTGCATGCGTACCTGGCCCATCCCCTGACAGGTCGGGCAGGTTTCCTTGCTGGAGCCGGGCTCGGCGGCGTCGCCGTCACAGCGGTCGCAGCTGATATGGCGCGGCACCCGGATATCCACACTGGTGCCGGCTACCGCCTGCTCCAGGTCGACTTCCAGGTTGTAGCGCAGATCGGAGCCGCGCGCCGGCGCGTTGGGGCCTCGCCGACGGCCACCGCCGCCGAAGATATCGCCGAATACATCGCCGAAGATATCGCTGAAATCGCCGCCACCGCCGCCGAAGCCGCCGGCACCAAAGCCGCCGCCCTGGCCGTCGACGCCGGCGTGGCCGAACTGGTCGTAGGCGCCGCGCTTTTCGCTGTCGCCCAGCACTTCATAGGCGTCGGATACCTCGCGGAATTTTTCCGCGGCGGTATCGTCGTCCGGGTTTCGGTCGGGGTGATACTTTTGCGCCAGACGGCGGTAGGCCTTTTTGATCTCCTTCTGATCGGCCCCTTTATCGACCCCCAGGACGTCATAATAATCGCGCTTGGACATGGGTCCCACGCCTCCTGGTTAACTTGAGCACGAGTTGGCTTGAGAAACGGGTTGCTTGAGAACAGGGCCTGCGCAAACAGCAACGCGGGAGTTGCCTCCCGCGTCACCGTTTACTCTCGCAGCCAGTTGTCTTACGACTTTTTCTGGTCGTCGTTGACTTCTTCGTACTCGGCGTCAACCACGTCCTCTTCGGGCTGGGCATTGCCGCCGTCGGCCGCTTCGCCTTCACCCTGCTGGCCTTCCTGCTCGGCGTACATCTTCTGCGCCAGCTCGCCGGAGGCTTCGGTCAGGGCATCGAGCTTCTTCTGGATGTCGTCCACGTCGTCACCCTTGCTGGCTTCTTCCAGCTCGGTGATGGCGGTTTCGATCTTTTCCTTCTCGTCGTCGGTGGCCTTGTCACCGGCTTCCTCGAGCGTTTTACGCGTAGCGTGAACCATACCGTCGGCCTGGTTGCGCAGCGTGACCAGCTCTTCGAACTTCTTGTCCTCGTCGGCGTTGGCTTCGGCGTCCTGGACCATCTGATCGACTTCCTCGTCGGTGAGACCGCCGGAGGCCTTGATCACGATGGACTGTTCCTTGTCGGTCGCCTTGTCCTTCGCCGAGACGTTGAGGATGCCGTTGGCGTCGAGATCAAAGGCAACTTCGATCTGCGGTACACCGCGCGGCGCCGGCGGAATGTCGGCGAGGTCGAAACGGCCCAGCGACTTGTTCTGCGAGACCTGCTTGCGCTCACCCTGAACCGCGTGGATGGTCACCGCGGTCTGGTTGTCATCCGCCGTGGAGAAGGTCTGGGTCTTCTTCGTGGGGATGGTGGTGTTCTTCTCGATCAGCGGCGTCATTACGCCACCCATGGTTTCGATACCCAGCGTCAGCGGGGTCACGTCGAGCAGCAGCACGTCCTTGACGTCGCCGCCGAGCACGCCGCCCTGAATCGCCGCACCCACGGCCACGGCTTCGTCCGGGTTGACGTCCTTGCGCGCGTCCTTGCCGAAGTATTCGGCGACTTTTTCCTGCACCTTGGGCATGCGGGTCTGACCGCCGACCAGGATAACGTCGTCAACTTCGGAAGCGGACAGGCCGGCATCCTTGAGCGAGGTCTTGCACGGCTCCAGCGAGCGAGCGACCAGGTCTTCCACCAGCGCTTCCAGCTTGGCACGCGTGACCTTGACCTGGAGGTGCTTGGGACCGGTGTTGTCGGCGGTCACGTAGGGCAGATTGACGTCGGTCTGCTGGGCGCTGGACAGCTCGATCTTGGCCTTCTCGGCGGCTTCCTTGAGGCGCTGCATAGCGAGGTTGTCGCCGGACAGATCAATGCCGCTGTCGCTCTTGAACTGGTCGACCAGGTAGTTGATCAGCGCCAGGTCAAAGTCTTCACCGCCGAGGAAGGTGTCGCCGTTGGTGGCCAGCACTTCAAACTGGGTTTCGCCGTCAACGTCGGCGACTTCGATGATGGAAATATCGAAGGTGCCGCCGCCCAGGTCGTAAACCGCGATGGTGCGGTCGCCGCGCGACTTGTCCATGCCGTAGGCAAGCGCTGCCGCCGTGGGCTCGTTGATGATGCGCTTGACTTCCAGACCGGCGATGCGGCCGGCGTCCTTGGTTGCCTGACGCTGGCTGTCGTTGAAGTAGGCCGGCACGGTGATAACCGCTTCGGTGACGTCGTCACCCAGGTAGTCTTCGGCGGTCTTCTTCATCTTCTTGAGAATTTCCGCGCTGACCTGGGGCGGCGCCATCTTTTCGCCCTTGACTTCGACCCAGGCGTCGCCGTTGTCGGCCTTGGCGATCTTGTACGGCACCATGTCGATGTCTTTCTGGACGACCTTGTCGTCAAAGCGACGGCCGATCAGGCGCTTGATCGCGTAGACGGTGTTTTCCGGGTTGGTCACGGCTTGGCGCTTGGCCGCCTGACCCACCAGAATTTCGTCGTCGGTGTAGCCGATGATGGACGGCGTGGTGCGGCCGCCTTCGGCGTTTTCGATAACCCTGGATTCCTTGCCGTCGAGTACCGACAGGCAGGAGTTGGTGGTACCCAGGTCAATCCCGATAATGCGTCCCATGGCAATACCTCAAAAAAATCAGTGAAAAGTGGTTAATTGAGTGGTTAACAATGTATTGATAACAATCAAGACTTGTTGTCCAGTCAGGCGATCAACGTCGCCGGGATGTTCCTGTATCTGGGGGTCGCCGGCAGCATTTCAAGGGCTTTTTACCCCGTATCAGTCGGGTTTTTTGCTGACCACGACCATCGCCGGACGAATCAGGCGGCCGTTGAGCTGATAGCCTTTCTGGATGACTTCCATGACCGTGTTGGGATCCATATCCGGATTGGGCACCATGGTCATGGCTTCGTGCAGCTGCGGGTCAAACGGCTCGCCGTGAGGGTCAACCGACTCGACACCGAATTTGCCCAGCACGTCCAGCTGCATTTTCAGCGTCATGGACACGCCTTCGCGGTGGGCCTCGGTGGCTTCTTCGCCCATGGCTTCCAGCGCCTTTTCCAGGCTGTCGACCACCGGCAGCAGCTCCTTGACGAACTTTTCCAGCGCAAACTTGCGCGACTTTTCGGCGTCATGCTCGGCACGGCGGCGCATGTTCTGCGCTTCAGCGGCCGTGCGCATGGACTGCTCTTTGGTTTCTTCCAGCGCCTTTTCCAGCTCCTCTACCCGAGTCGCCAGCACTTCCGCTTCGGGGTTGTCGCTTTCGCTCTCGGTGTTGACGGTATCGCCTTCGTCGTCGATCAGGCTGCCCAGCTCGCTTTCGGCCAGGCGCTCTTCGGCCTGATGCTGTTCCGACGCGGCCTCGCCTTCGGGCGTTTGGGCATCGTCCTGGTCGTGGCGCTCCAGCTCGTCGTCGAGCGGGTTCTGCGGGTCTTTAGCCATTGGAGTCTCCTGAGAAAAGCAGCGGTTGAATTCAGCACGTCTGCGCTGTTACCTCGCGTTGGGGCCCTATATGGGGATTATGTGCGCCAACTCAAGAGGCATTTACCTGCGAACGTCACAGCCGCGTTGAAGCCGATCGCATTGAAGCCGGTTGCATTAAGTCCGGTCGTATTAAAGCCGGTCGTATTTAAATCACAGGCCGATACAACAGCATCCGTTGCTGTTGCGGTATAAAACATCATGCTGTATAAAAAACAATTATTGGTTAATCAGCCAGCCAGTGGCCCGCCTGTTTGTCATGGGTGGCCAGCTCCACAGCTCATCACGCGTACCGGGAGGCTTCATGCTGACACAGCTCGCAATCCAGGACTTCGCCATCGTTGACCGCTTTGAACTGGATCTCAAGGGCGGCATGACCGCCGTTACCGGGGAAACCGGCGCAGGCAAATCCATTCTGCTGGGAGCGCTGGGCCTATGCCTGGGCAGCCGCGCCGATGCCGGCAGCGTGCGCCACGGCTGCCAGCGCGCCGACCTGACGGCACGCTTTGATATCACCCGCCTGCCCGACGCCAAAGCCTGGCTGGCCGAACGCGAGCTGCCCACCGACGAATGTCTGCTCCGCCGCGTGGTCAGCGCCAACGGACGCAGCAAGGCCTGGATCAACGGCCGCCCTGCCGCCATCAGCGATCTCAAGGCGCTGGGCGAACGGCTGATTCAGATTCACGGCCAGCACGCCCACCAGGCGCTGATGCACGCCGATACCCATCTGACCCTGCTGGATGACTACGCCGGACTGAACCACGACGTCGAGGCCCTGGGCGAGGTGTTTCGTGACTGGCAAAACGCTCGGCGCCAGCTCAAAAAGCGCCGCGAGCAGGGCAGCGAGGCCGATGCACGCCGCCAGCTGTTGCACTATCAGGTCGAGGAGCTGGATCAGCTGGCGCTGGGCGACGACGAGCTCCCCACGCTGGAAGACGAACAGCAGACGCTCGCCCACGCCGAGGAAATTCTGCGCGATACGCAGTTCGCCGCCGACTGCTGCGAGGACGACGACAGCGGCGCGCTGTCGCTGCTGCACCAGGCCCGGAGCCGGCTGGAAAACCTGCCGGGCAGTGATACCGGCGTTCTGGCCAATACTCTGACCATGCTGGGCGATGCACAGATCCAGCTGCAGGAAGCCGCCAGCGAACTTAACCATCTGGCGGCCGACACTCCGCTTGACCCCGACCGCCTGGCGTTCGTGGAAAATCGGCTGGGCGACATTCATCGTATTGCCCGCCAGCACCACATCGCGCCCGAGGAGCTGCCCGATCTCCACGCACGCCTGAGCGAAGAGCTGGAGCAGCTCAACGCCAGCGGTGGCGATCTGGATGCGCTGAGCGCCGAAGTCAACGACCTGCACGACCGCTACCGCGACGCCGCCCGAACGCTGGGCAAGGCCCGGCGCCAGGCGGCGACCGCATTTGCCGACGAAGTCCAGCAGCAGCTGGCGTTTCTGGCGATGGGCAAAGCGCATTTCGAGGTCGCGTTTGAACCCCGCGATACCCCCGCCGCCGAAGGCCTGGAGCGCGTGCAGTTTTTCATTGCCGCCAACCCCGGCCAGCCGGCGCGCCCGCTGGCCAAAGTGGCCTCCGGCGGCGAGCTGTCGCGCATCAGCCTGGCGATTCAGGTCGTGGCCGCCAGCCATTCGACCATTCCCAGCCTGGTGTTTGACGAAGTCGACGTCGGGGTTTCCGGCGCCACGGCGGAAATCGTCGGCCAGCTGCTGCGCCGTCTGGGCGATAACGGCCAGGTGATGACCGTCACCCACCTGCCCCAGGTCGCCGCCCAGGCGCACGCCCATCTGCACATCGAAAAACGCGCCCGGGACAACAGCACCCATACCCGGATGGCGCTGCTCGACGACGGCGGGCGGGTCAGCGAACTGGCCCGCATGCTCGGCGGTATCAACCTGTCCGACCAGACCCTGGCCCACGCCCGGGAAATGCTCAATGCCAGCCAGCGCCCCGCGCATTGACGACTTTCCTCGAACCCATGGCTTTCAAGGCGCCTTCCCGACCATGAAAAAAGGCCGCTAAAAAGCGGCCTTTTTTCTACCTGTCTACCGGAAAAAGCGCCGGTTAGAGGGTCAGCACCTTGTCGCCCCGGGCGATACCCGAAACGCCGGTGCGGGCGACTTCCAGAATACCCACCGGCGCCATGGCCTGCAGGAAAGCATCCAGCTTGGTGGCATCGCCGGTAATCTGCACGGTGTACAGACTCGGGGTAACGTCGACCACCTGGGCGCGGAAGATATCGGCATTGCGCTTGACCTCATCCCGGGCGGCGCCCTGCGCTCTGACCTTGACCAGCATCAACTCGCGCTCGATGTGATTGCCCTCGGTCAGATCCACGAGCTTGACCACGTCAATGAGCTTATTGAGGTGCTTGGTGATCTGCTCGACCACCCGGTCGTCCCCCTCGGTAGTTACCGTCAGCCGCGACAGCGATTCGTCGTCGGTTGGTGCGACGTTGAGAGTTTCGATGTTGAAGTTACGCTGCGAAAACAGACCGACCACACGCGACAGGGCACCCGGTTCGTTTTCCATCAGAATCGAGATGATATGACGCATCAGGTACGCTCCGTTTTGGACAGCAGCATGTCACGCATGGAACCCAGCGGCACCTGCATCGGATAAACGTGCTCGAAGGGATCGACTTTGACGTCGAGGAACACCAGCTCGTGCTTGTCTTCAAACACCCGCTCAAGCGCTGGCGCCAGCTCGTCCAGGGTGTTCACCGTCAGCGCGGTGAAACCGTAGGCCTGGGTCAGCAGGTGGAAGTCGGGCATCGACTCCACGTAGGAGTTGGCGTGGCGGGACTTGTAGTTGAGATCCTGCCACTGGCGCACCATGCCCAGCGAGGCGTTGTTCAGGTTGATGATCTTGACCCCGATGCCGTACTGCTTACAGGTCGAGAACTCCTGCATCATCATCTGGAAGCTGCCTTCGCCGGTGATGCACACCACGTCGTCGTCGGGATAGTTCAGCTTGATCCCCATGGCCGACGGAAAGCCGAACCCCATGGTGCCCAGCCCGCCGGAGGTGATAAAGCGGCGCGGCCTGTCGAACTCATAGTACTGGGCGGCAAACATCTGGTGCTGGCCCACGTCGGTAGTGACAAAGGCCTTGCCACCGGTCCTGTCGCTGATGGCTTCGATGACTTCCTGAGGCTTCAGGACTTCGCCGGCCTGCGACGGCTCGTAACGCTTGCCCTCGCGCTCGGCGCGCCAGTCGTTGATCTGCTGCCACCAGTCCTCGAGCGCCTCGGGGTTGTCAATCTCCTTGCCCTGCACGAGGCTGATCATCTCGTTGATCACGCTGGACGCCGGGCCGACGATAGGCACGTCGGCGCGCACGGTCTTGGAGATCGAGCTGGGGTCAACGTCAACGTGGATGACCTTGGCCGTGGGGCAGAACTTGGAGACGTTGTTGGTCACCCGGTCGTCAAAGCGCGCGCCGATGGCAATCACCAGATCGGCATGGTGCATGGCCATGTTGGACTCGTAAGAGCCGTGCATGCCCAGCCACCCCAGGCACTGGCTATCGCTTTGCGGGTAGGCGCCCATGCCCATCAGCGTGGTGGTGATCGGATGGCCCAGCTTCTGCACCAGATCGGTGAGGCCATCGCCGGCATTGCCCAGCACCACGCCGCCGCCGGTATAGAACACCGGGCGGCGCGCCTTGAGCATCAGCTGCACGGCCTTCTTGATCTGGCCGGTGTGGCCGCGAGTCACCGGGTTGTACGAGCGCATCTTGATCTTTTGCGGGTAGGTGTACTCGTAACGCTCGGTGGGCGCGGTCATGTCCTTGGGAATGTCCACGACCACCGGCCCGGGCCGCCCGGTCGAGGCGAGGTAGTAGGCCTTTTTCAACACCTCGGGAATCTCGGACGGATGGCGGATCGCAAAGCTGTGTTTGACGATGGGCCGGGTCACGCCAACGATGTCGGTTTCCTGGAAGGCGTCTTCGCCAATCAGGTGGCTGACCACCTGACCGCACAGCACCACCATGGGCACCGAGTCCATATAGGCGGTGGCAATGCCGGTGACCGCGTTGGTGGCGCCGGGGCCGGAGGTGACCAGCACGGTGCCGGGGCGGCCCGAGGCGCGGGCGTAGCCGTCGGCGGCGTGGGTGGCGGCCTGTTCGTGACGCACCAGAATGTGCTTGACCTGGTCCTGGCGGAACAGCGCATCGTAAATATGCAGCGCGGCCCCGCCGGGGTAACCATAAATATATTCAACGCCCTCGTCTTGCAGGAAGCGGGCGATCATGTCTGCGCCGGAAAGCAGTTCCACAGTGTCTCTCCCCTGGAGGTCTCGAGTGCTGTCGGCGGGCGTTGGCCCACCAAGTCGAGTGCGGCGATATGCCGCTGCCGGTTACACCGGCACCTGATGCCAAACCCTGGCATATGACCCGGTTGGGGTCTGCACTCTCTCACGGCGGTTTACCGCGTCGGGGCGTTGGCCAGGTCGGGCGGATTAGCCCGGGCCCGGAAGTCCTTCGGCGGGTAAAGGCATTTGAACGCCTACCCTTCGCGCGGGGATAGGGGGTTGCCCGTGGTTCCGCGCCCGCAAATCAGGAGCCTTCAAGATTCCATTAGCGCGCTCGGATTGTCAACCGCCCGGCGCCCGGCACGGCGGGAAACCCGGCACGAAAACGCCCTGCCGGCTATCGCCAGTGGCGATGCCGGCAGGGCGTGTTGGCACTGATCTTGCATCAGCTTTTGGCCCGGCCGATTACGGCGCGTTCAAGCGGGCTTGTGCATGTTGCCGATCATCGGGCCGGCGTCGGCTCAGTCGGTGCCAAAGCGCAGCTCACCGTCTTCGGCGCCTACGTAAACGGTCCCGCCGTTGGCAAAACGACCGGCCAGCAGGTCCTGGGCCAGCGGGTTTTCGATCCGGCTCTGGATCGCCCGCTTGAGCGGCCGGGCGCCGAAGACCGGGTCAAAACCGGCCACCGCCAGCTGCGCCAGGGCGTCGTCGCTCACCTCGAGGCCCAGATCATGCTCGGCCAGCCGCGCCTTCAAGCGCTCCAGCTGAATGCCGGCAATCGCCCGAATCTGCGCTTGTCCCAGAGCGTGGAAGACCACGACTTCATCGATGCGGTTGATCAGCTCGGGGCGGAAGTGATTGCCCACCGTCTCCATTACCGCGCTGCGCATGGTTTCGTAGTCGTGGTTGTCGGTATCGCTTTGATCACCGCCCATGCGCTGAATGATTTCGGAGCCCAGGTTCGAGGTCATCACGATCACGGTGTTGCGGAAATCCACCGTGCGGCCCTGGCCGTCGGTGAGGCGGCCGTCTTCCAGCACCTGCAGCAGGATATTGAAAACATCCGCGTGGGCTTTTTCCACCTCGTCGAGCAGCAGCACCGAGTAAGGTTTGCGGCGCACGGCCTCGGTCAGGTAGCCGCCCTCCTCGTAGCCGACGTAGCCCGGAGGCGCGCCGATCAGCCGAGCCACGGAGTGCTTCTCCATGAACTCGGACATATCCACGCGCACCATGGCTTCCTCGGTGTCGAAGAGGAAGGTCGCCAGCGCCTTGCACAGCTCGGTCTTGCCCACACCGGTGGGCCCGAGGAACAGAAACGAGCCGTTGGGCCGGTGCGGGTCGGCAAGCCCGGCGCGGGAACGCCGCACGGCGTTGGATACCGCCTCGACGGCCTCGGCCTGGCCGATCACCCGCTCGTGCAGCGCCTCTTCCATGCGCAGCAGCTTGTCGCGCTCGCCTTCGAGCATCTTGGCGACCGGAATCCCCGTCCAGCGCGAAACCACCTCGGCGATTTCTTCCTCGGTGACGTTGGAGCGCAGCAGCTGGTGGGTCGAGGTATCGGCCTCTTCGCTTTCGCTGCTCTCGGCAATTTTCTGCTCCAGCGCGGGGATGGTGCCGTACTGAATTTCCGACATGCGCCCCAGATCGCCCTGGCGCCGGGCCTGCTCCATATCCAGCCGCGCCTGCTCCAGCTCGGCCTTGAACTGCGCCGCGCCCTGGATGCTGGCCTTTTCCGCCTTCCAGATTTCGTCGAGATCGGCGTATTCGCGCTCCAGCTCGTGGATTTCCTCCACCAGGGCATCAAGGCGTTTTTGCGAGGCGGCGTCGGTTTCCTTCTTCAGCGCTTCGCGCTCCATCTTGAGCTGGATCAGCCGACGGTCGAGCTTGTCCATCTCTTCGGGCTTGGAGTCCAGCTCCATGCGAATGCGCGAGGCGGCTTCGTCGACCAGGTCGATGGCCTTGTCGGGCAGCTTGCGGTCGGTAATGTAGCGAGTAGACAGCTTCGCCGCGGCGATGATCGCCGAGTCGGTAATATCCACGCCGTGATGGACTTCGTAACGCTCTTTCAGCCCGCGCAGAATCGCCACGGTGTCTTCTTCGCCGGGCTCGTCCACCAGCACCTGCTGGAAGCGGCGCTCGAGCGCGGCGTCCTTTTCGATGTGCTGGCGGTATTCGTCCAGCGTGGTGGCGCCGACGCAGTGCAGCTCGCCCCGCGCCAGCGCCGGCTTGAGCATGTTGCCCGCGTCCATCGAGCCTTCGGACTTGCCCGCGCCGACCATGGTGTGCAGCTCGTCGACGAACAGGATAATCCGCCCTTCCTCTTCCGCGAGCTCCTTGAGCACCGCTTTCAGTCGCTCCTCGAACTCGCCGCGGAACTTGGCCCCCGCGAGCAGCGCGCCGATATCCAACGAGAGAACGCGCTTGTCCTTCAGGCCCTCGGGCACCTCGCCGTTGACGATCCGGTTGGCCAGCCCCTCGACGATGGCGGTCTTGCCCACGCCCGGGTCGCCAATGAGCACCGGGTTGTTCTTGGTGCGCCGCTGAAGCACCTGGATGGTGCGGCGGATTTCGTCGTCGCGGCCGATGACCGGATCAAGCTTGCCGTCCAGCGCCCGCTGGGTCAGGTCCTGGGTATATTTGTCCAGCGCCTCGCGGGACTCTTCGGCGTTGGGGTCGTTGACACTTTCACCGCCGCGCACGTTGTCGATGGCGGTTTCCAGCGAACGGCGATCGAGACCGGCCTGCTTGAGCGCGCGAGCGGTATCGCCGCCGGCTTCCAGCGCGGCCAGCAGCACCAGCTCGGTGGCGACAAACTGGTCGCCGCGTTTCTGGGCCTCGCGGTCGGTCAGGTTGAACAGCTTGATCAGCTCCTTTGAGGGCTGAACGTCGCCGTCAAAATGGCTGACCTGTGCCAGCTTGTCCTGCTGGCGGGATAGCGCATCGCGGAGCGTCGAAGCGCTGCCGCCGGCTTTTTCCACCAGCGACTTGAGCCCGGTATCGGCGCTGTCCAGCAGCGTCAACAGCAGGTGTGCCGGTGCTATCTGATTGTGACCCTGCCCCACGGCCAGCGACTGGGCGTCGGCAATGGCGTTTTGCAGCTTGGCGGTAAATTTATCGAATCGCATGAATGGACTCCTTCCGGCCTGGCAGGGCGTCATGAATTACCGCGACGCGCCGGCCGGCCTCCTGATCATCAAGCCGCCGGGGGAATATCCCGCCCGGCGGTATGGGTATGTCCAATGAAATGGCGCCGGGGGGAAGGCGTTTCAAGAGCCGGGTGCGGCAAAGATGATGTGGCGCAGGAAAACGAGAGGAAAAGAGAGCAGCAGAGGAGAGGAAAGAAAAAGACAGGGCAAGACGGGTTCAGCCCGGCCGGATCACCCCAACCAGATCACGCTGGCCATGCGGCCGGTGCGGCCGTTATCGCGGCGGTGGGAATAAAAGCGCGGTTCGCTGGCGGTACAGAAGTGCCCGCCACTCACCTCATCGATCCCCAGCAGCTCCAGGCGTAGCCGCGCCAGGCGATAAATATCCGCCATGTGATGACCCAGCCGATAGGGGCTGGGATCAAAGGCCTCTTCCGCCTGGGGGTGGACGGCGACGAAGGCGTCGAACACCTCCGGGCCGACTTCAAACTGGGCGTTGGAAATCGCCGGCCCCAGCCAGACCATAATGTCCTCGGCGGGCGTATTGAGCGCGGCGACCGTGGCCTCCAGCACGCCGCCGGCCAACCCCCGCCAGCCGGCGTGCGCGACCGCTACCCGGGTACCGGCGCGGTTGCAGAAAAACACCGGCAGGCAGTCGGCGGTGAGCACCACGCAGGCGTAGTCGCGGCTGTCGGCCACGGCGGCGTCGGCCTCGGGAATCTCGCTCTGCACGGCGGTGCGCCGGGGATAGTGCTGCTGCACCCGGGCACCGTGGGTCTGGCTGAGCCATAAAAACGGCCGCTCATCGCCCACTTCCTTGCTCAGCAGGCGCCGGCAAAGGGCCACATGGTCGGCGTTGTCGCCGACGTGGGTCGCGGCGTTGAAAGCGGCGAAATCACCCTGGCTGGGGCCGGTTTCCCGGGTAGTGACAAAAGCATGTACGTTGGCCGGCGCCGGCCAATCGGGCGTCATCAGCGTCGGATGCAGGTCCAGCGCATCGCTCATCGGATCGTCTCCGGGTTTACCGCATGTTGTCGTGGTTTACCGCATCATTTCGTGGTCTTCGCGCAGGAAGTCGATCAGCATCAAGAGGTTATCCGGCAGCGGGGCACGAAAGGTCAGCGTCTGGCCGCTGTGCGGGTGGTCAAACGACAGCCGGCGGGCGTGCAGCGCCTGGCGGGGAAACTCGCGCAGAATCTCCTTGAGCGTATCGGAAGCCCGCGGCGGCAGCCGGGGCCGGCCGCCGTAGAGCGGGTCCCCCACCAGCGGATAGCGGGCGTGGGCCATGTGCACCCGGATCTGGTGGGTGCGGCCGGTTTCCAGGGTGCAGCGCAGATGGGTATGAGCGCGAAAACGCTCGACCAGGCGAAAGTGGGTCACCGCCGGCTTGCCCGAGGCGTTCACGGCCTGGCGCTTGCGGTCTCCGGGGTGGCGGCCAATGGGCGCATCCACCTTGCCGCCGGCCACCGGCGTGCCGATAACCACGGCATCGTACTCGCGCGACACCGTACGCGCCTGCAGCTGCTCCACCAGCGCGGTTTGCGCTGCCAGCGTCTTGGCGACCATCAGCAAGCCGGTGGTATCCTTGTCCAGGCGATGCACAATGCCCGCCCGGGGCATCTCGGCCAGCGGCGGATGATGATGCAGCAGCGCGTTGAGCAGCGTGCCATCCGGATTACCGGCGGCGGGATGCACGACCATGCCGGCGGGCTTGTTGACGATCAGCAGATGATCGTCCTCGAATATCACGTCGAGCGGGATATCCTGAGCCACAAAACGCTGTTCGTCTTCGACAACGGCATCGAGCACCAGCGTTTCCTCGCCGTGTAGCCGCGCCCTCGGCCGGGTTTGAGCGCCGTCAACGGTCAGCTCACCGCGCTTGATCCAGGCCTTCAGCCGTTCGCGTGAATGGTCGTGAAACAGCTCGGCGGCCGCCCGGTCCAGGCGCGTGCCGGCCAGCGCTTCCGGTACGCGCGCCCTGGCTTCAACGGTGCGGGTCATAGGTCACAGTCATGGGCAAAATCATCAGCGGAAGTCCTTGAGCGTACGCGCAGCATCGATGATGCCTGCGTTTTGCGTCGAGGTGTTTTATAGTGTGTCAACTGCGTTCATTCTACCACGGCCGTCGCCGCTTTTCGGTGATCCAGGCTTGATTGTCACGAGGAACTTCATGCGCGTTTTTTCCGCAGCGACCCGTTTTGGCGCCGTCGCGCTCAGCCTGACGCTACTCGCCGGCTGCGCCGGCAACGACACCCGGCCCGACGTGGATGCCGGCAAGTATGCCAATACCGGCGAGCGCGAGCTCTATGAAATGGCCCGCGACGCGCTCGACCGCAACCTGTACACCACCGCGACCGAACGGCTCGAAGCGCTGGATTCGCGCTATCCGTTCGGCAAGCACGCCAAACAGGCGCAGCTGGAGCTGATTTACGCCTATTACGAGAACAGCAAGTGGGAAGAAACCCGGGCCGCCGCCAGCCGCTTCATCCGCCTGCACCCGGATCACCCCCAGGTCGACTACGCGCACTATCTCAGCGGCCTGGCCGCCTGGCAGGCCGGGCGTTTCAGCATGGAGCGCCTGCGCGTGATTGATATTTCCAAACGCGACCTGGGCGCCACCCGCGACGCCTACAACGATTTCCGCGACCTGCTCAGGCGCTATCCGCAAAGCGACTACGCGCCGGATGCCCGCCAGCGCATCGTGTACCTGCGCGAGCTGCTTGCCCGGCACGAGCTCCACAGCGCCGACTACTACCTGCGGCGCGGCGCCTTTGTTGCCGCGGTGAAGCGCGGCCGCTGGGTGCTGGAACACTACCCCGACTCCAACGCCACCGACGATGCGCTGGCCACCATGGTGGAAGGCTACCAGGGGCTGGGCATGGACGACCGCGCCGAGGAAGTGCTCAAGGTCCTGAAAGACAACGCGCCGGACCACGACCAGCTGAAAAACGGCGAGTTCAAGCCCAAACACTGATCATCTACAATGAGATACCTGGCCCGCCGGATTCGTTGGCTCCGGCGGGCTTTTTTGTGCCCGAATCAGCTGCTGAAGACCCTACTCCCCCGGCTGCCAGCCGTTGACCAGCGGATAGCGCCGGTCGCGACCGAAGCCCCGGGGCGTAACGCGCACGCCCACCGGCGCCTGGCGGCGCTTGTATTCGCAGCGATCCACCAGCTTGATAACCCGATAGACATCGTCGCGGTCAAAGCCCACGGCGATGATTGCCTCGGCGCTCATGTCGCCTTCGATATAGCGCTGCAGAATGGCATCGAGCACGTCGTAGTCGGGCAGCGAGTCGCTATCCTGCTGGTCGGGCGCCAGCTCCGCCGAGGGCGGACGCTCGATGACCCGCTCGGGGATCGCCGGCGACTGAGCATTGCGCCAGCGCGCCAAGCGGTACACCCAGGTCTTGTAGACATCCTTGATGGCGTTATAGCCGCCGACCATATCGCCGTAGAGCGTGGTATAGCCCACGGCGATTTCGCTCTTGTTGCCGCTGGATAGCACCATCAGGCCTTTCTTGTTGGACAGCGCCATGAGCAACACCCCGCGGCAGCGCGCCTGGAGGTTTTCTTCGGTGGTGTCACGCCCGGTGCCCTCGAACACGCCGGCCAGCGTGCCCATGAAGGACTCCACCACGGGCTCGATGGGCAGCACCTCGTAGTGTACGCCGAGCATATCGGCCTGTTGGGCCGCGTCTTCACGTGAAATATCGGCAGTATAGTGGTACGGCATCATCACCGCCCGAACCCGCTGGGGCCCCAGCGCGTCCACGGCAATCGCCAGCGACATCGCCGAGTCGATCCCGCCGGACAGCCCCAGCACCACGCCGTCAAAGCCGCTCTTGTTGACGTAGTCGCGCAGCCCGGTGACCAGCGCGCAGTAAAGGCTCTCTTCAGGATCGACGTCGGGCTCGATTTCGCCGTCCCCCGGCGTCCAGGCGCCGCTATCCTGGCGGCGAAGCTGCACCGGCATCAGCCCCGGCTGCCAGTACGGCGCCAGCACCGCGAGTTTGCCTTCGCCGTCGAGGCAGCAGGAGCCGCCGTCGAACACCAGCTCGTCCTGACCGCCGATGGTATTGACGTACACCACCGGGCAGCCCGCTCCGGCACTCCGCGCTTCGAGCAGGCGCAGCCGCTCGGCGGGCTTGTCCTGGTGGTAGGGCGAAGCGTTGAGACTCAGGATGGCATCGGCGCCGGCAGCGCGTGCAGCATCGGTCGGCGCTTCGTGCCACAGGTCTTCACAAATCAGCAGACCCAGCCGAACCCCCTTGTGCTCGTGGACCAGCGTTTGAGTGCCGGGAGCAAAGTAGCGCTGCTCATCGAACACCTGGCGGTTGGGCAGCGTCTGCTTGGCATACTCGGCTTCCCAGCGGCCGTTGTAGAGCACGCCGGCCAGGTTATAGCGCTGACCCTCGCGCACGCCGGGATAGCCGATGATCACCAGCACATCGCGGGCCATTTTTTCTGCCATTGTCGCCCGGGCTTCGTCCAGGCGCGCCTCCAGCGAGGGGCGCAGCAGCAGGTCCTCGGGCGGATACCCGGAAAGAAACAGCTCGGGGAAGACCACCACATCCGCCCGATGCTCAATGCGCGCCTCGCGCACGGCCTCGATGGCCCGCGCGGCGTTACCCGGAATATCCCCGACCAGGGGGTCGAATTGCGCCATCACCAGCGTCAAGTCTTGCATGGGCGTTGAAATCTCTTGAAAATCCAGAGGGGTAAAGCCGGGCGCCCCGTGGTGTATCGCACCGGGCCCGGGAACCGGCTTGCGCGTTTGGCGCTGTCCTTGCACAGCGTCCTGTGGCATTGTCCCGCAAGCGCTGCCGACTGGCAAAGGCCGGCAGGCTCGACACCGGGAGACACGAAGGATGAACCTCTTGATTATTCGGCTGATCATTTTTGGCGTGCTGTTTTTCGCCGGCCTGAAGCTGTACGGCATCTACCGCGAGTGGAAAACCGAGCGTGCCGCACGCCTGGCGCAGGAGCGCCGCCGCGACGGCGGGCAGATGGTGCGCTGCCGCTGGTGCGACGTTCACGTCCCGGAAAATGAAGCGCTGCGCAAGCGCGCCGAATGGTTTTGCTGCGCCGCCCACCGCGACCGCTTTATCGCGGAGCAGGATCAGGCCGACGACCGCCGGTGATGGCCGGCCTCGGTAGCCCACCTCCCCTCGCTATTCGCCCAAATCTGATTGGCAGGCTGCTTACCGCCGGGTAAGCCGCTAACGCCGATGATGTTGCGTTCTGTCTTACAGACAGCACGCCGCACCCCTCTACCCTGCAAGCAAGCACGCTGTAAAAAGAACTCGGTAAGCAAAGCACTCAGTAAGCAGGGAAAAGTCCGCCACTTTGTGACGGCATCGGGCAGGGAGCATGGCCATGGAAAGGGCACATCAGCACAGGGCGTATCCACACAGAGCGTATCTACACGGGGCATATGCACACGGGTTATATATAAACGGGGCATATACAAACGGGGCGCGTCAGCAGGGCGTGACACTCATCGAGCTGCTGGTGGTAATGGCTCTGATCGTCATGATTGCCAACGTGGGCTACCCCGGCATGCGCGCTCTGGCCGAGCGCAACGCGCGCCGCGCGGCCGTGATGCAGCTACAGGATGCGCTGGCTCTGACGCGCAACACCGCCATCACGCGCCATGCCGAGGTGTCTCTTTGCCCACGGGCAGCGGATAAAACCGCTCAAGCGACCTGCGGCACGGACTGGAGCAAGCCGCTGTTGGTAGTCGCCGGCAGCACCGAGGCCGAGATTGATCCCGACCATATTCAGCGCGTATTTCCCGGCATCGACGCCCGCGTTACCTACAACCGCGGCTGGAAGCGGGTAAAGTACAACATGCTGGGCCATAGCGGCGGGCACAACGGAACTTTTACCCTCTGCCCGGCGGATCATCGCCAGCCGGGCGGCAGGGGCACCGAGCTGATACTCAGCCAGCTCGGGCGCACCCGGCTGGAAAAGACGACCTGCACCGCTGCGACGGATAACACCTGACCCTGGCGAACGGGCGGCCCTTCATCAGGCCAGGCCGTCCAGGTAGCGCTCGGCATCGAGTGCGGCCATGCAGCCGCTGCCGGCGGAGGTAATCGCCTGGCGATAGACGTGGTCCATGACATCGCCCGAAGCAAATACGCCGGGCACGCTGGTCGCGGTGGCGTTGCCGTTCAGCCCCGACGTTACCTCGATGTAGCCGCCGTTCATGGTCAGCTGACCGTCAAACAGGCCGGTGTTGGGACTGTGGCCAATGGCGATGAACACGCCCGGCGCATCCAACTCGTGGGTGCTGCCGTCTTCGGTGGACTTGAGACGCGCGCCGGTCACGCCGGTATTGTCGCCCAGCACCTCGTCCAGGGTGTGGTTCCACTCCATGACCACCTTGCCTTCCTCGACCTTGGCGAACAGCTTGTCCTGCAGGATTTTCTCCGCCCGCAGCGAATCGCGGCGGTGGACCAGCGTGACCTTCGAGGCAATGTTGGCCAGGTACAGCGTTTCTTCCACGGCGGTATTGCCGCCGCCCACCACCACGACTTCCTGATTGCGGTAGAAAAAACCGTCGCAGGTGGCACAGGCCGACACCCCCTGCCCCATGAACTGCTGCTCCGACGGCAGGCCCAGATAGCGGGCGCTGGCGCCGGTGGCAATAATCAGCGCATCGCAGGTATAAACGCCGTTGTCGCCGGTCAGCGTGAACGGGCGCTCGCCCAGGGTGACATCGTTGATGTGGTCAAACAGCACCTCGGTATCAAAGCGCTCGGCGTGGGCTTTCATGCGCTCCATCAGCTCGGGGCCCTGCACGCCTTCGGCATCCCCCGGCCAGTTATCCACATCGGTCGTCGTGGTCAGCTGGCCGCCCGCCTGCATGCCGGTAATCAGCAGCGGTTTGAGATTGGCGCGCGCTGCATACACTGCTGCCGTATAGCCCGCCGGACCGGAGCCGAGAATAATCAGGGGTTCGTGCCGCGTTTCCATGAAAACACCTTTCTTCGTCATCAACAGATCAAGAATATCGAGCGTACGCCGGAGCGCTGTGCCGGCCCCGTGCAGGGTGCGCTCGGCGTTCTTCAGACGCAAGGACCGGCCAACAAAACCTTAGCCATTGGGCGTAGATCCTTGAAACAGGCCTCGTCAGCCCCCATTCAGTATCGATAGGATAGGCCCAAACCAACGGAATCCGACCATGGAAAAGCCCTTTTCTCATGGCGGAAAACACCCCGCAAAGCCCGTTCATCCGTGGTCTCGTTATCACGGGCATGACCGTCGCAGGCCCGCCCGGCTCCCTCGGAGTTCGGTTGGTCAGGGCCTGTCGGTCTGGACCCGGTCAGCAAAGGAGAGTCGCATGAGCAAAATCCCCGATACGCGCCAAACCCTCGACGTTGGCAGCGAGCAGTACGACTATTACAGCCTGCCCAGCGCCGCCGACGCGCTGGGCAATATCGATCGGCTGCCCAAGACGCTCAAGATTCTACTCGAAAACCAGCTGCGCTTCGCCGGCGATGAAAGCGTCAGCGCCGACGACCTTCAGGCGCTGGTGGACTGGCAGAAGGAAGGCAAATCCAGCCGCGAGATCGGCTACCGCCCCGCGCGGGTACTGATGCAGGATTTCACCGGCGTGCCCGGCGTGGTCGATCTGGCATCCATGCGCGATGCAGTCCAGAAGCTCGGCGACGATCCGGCGCGCATCAACCCGCTGTCGCCGGTGGATCTGGTCATCGACCACTCGGTCATGGTGGACAAGTTCGGCAACCCCCAGGCGTTCAACGACAACGTTGACATCGAGATGAAGCGTAACCGTGAGCGTTACGAATTCCTGCGCTGGGGCCAGAACGCCTTTGACAACTTCCGCGTGGTTCCCCCCGGCACCGGCATCTGCCACCAGGTCAACCTGGAATATCTGGGCAAGGCGGTCTGGACCAAGGAACAGGACGGCAACACCCTGGCCTACCCCGACACCCTGGTGGGTACCGACTCGCACACCACCATGATCAACGGCCTGGGCGTACTCGGCTGGGGCGTGGGCGGCATCGAAGCCGAAGCCGCCATGCTCGGCCAGCCGGTCTCCATGCTGATTCCCGAAGTGGTCGGCTTCAAACTCACCGGCAAGCTGCGCGAAGGCATTACCGCCACCGACCTGGTGCTGACGGTCACCGAAATGCTGCGCGAAAAAGGCGTTGTGGGTAAGTTCGTCGAGTTCTACGGCGACGGCCTCAAGGACCTGCCGCTGGCCGACCGCGCCACCATCGCCAACATGTCGCCGGAATTCGGCGCGACGTGCGGCTTCTTCCCGGTGGACGAAGAAACCCTGCGCTACATGCGCCTGACCGGCCGCGACGAAGACCAGGTACAGCTGGTAGAAGCCTATACCAAGGCACAGGGCCTGTGGCGCGAGCCCGGTGAAGAGCCAGTCTTCAGCGATACCCTGGCGCTGGACATGAACGACGTTCAGGCCAGCCTGGCCGGCCCCAAGCGCCCTCAGGATCGCGTGACTCTGGACGACATGCCCCAGGCGTTCGCCAGGGTCATGGAAAACGACAACAAGGCCATGTCGACCGAAGAAAAAGGCCGACTGTTCTCCGAAGGCGGACAAACTGCCGTGGGCGTGGATCGCAGCTACGAGCACACCGACAGCCAGGACGTCAGCTACCGGGGTGAAGACTTCAAGCTCAACCCGGGGGCGGTGGTCATCGCCGCGATTACCTCGTGCACCAACACCTCCAACCCCAGCGTGATGATGGCCGCCGGGCTCTTGGCGCGCAAGGCGCGGGAGAAAGGTCTGGTCACCAAACCCTGGGTCAAGACCTCGCTGGCACCGGGCTCCAAGGTAGTCACCGACTACCTCGCCGCCGCCGGGCTCAACGATGACCTCGATGCGCTGGGCTTCAACCTGGTGGGCTACGGCTGCACCACCTGCATCGGTAACTCCGGCCCGCTGCCCGATGAAATCGAAAAGGCGGTCACCGACGGCGACCTGACCGTGGCCTCGGTGCTTTCGGGCAACCGCAACTTTGAAGGCCGGGTGCATCCGCAGATCAAGACCAACTGGCTGGCCTCGCCGCCCCTGGTCGTGGCCTACGCGCTGGCCGGCAACGTGCAGAAAAACCTGAGCGATGAGCCGCTGGGAGCCGATAACGACGGCAACCCGGTTTTCCTCAAGGATATCTGGCCGTCGCAGGCAGAAATCGCCCAGGCCGTGGAGCAGGTCAATACCGGGATGTTCCACAAGGAATACTCCGCCGTCTTTGAGGGCGACGAAACCTGGAAGGCCATCAACGTGCCGCAAAGCCAGGTGTACGAATGGCCGGATTCCACCTACATCCAGCATCCGCCCTTCTTTGACGGCATGGCCCGCGAGCCGGAAGCCGTGGAAGACGTGGCCGATGCGCGCGTGCTGGCCATGCTCGGCGACTCGGTGACCACCGACCACATCTCGCCCGCCGGGGCGATCAAGCCCGACAGCCCTGCCGGCCGCTACCTGCAGGACAACGGCGTCAAGCCGGTGGACTTCAACTCCTACGGCTCGCGCCGGGGCAACCACGAAGTGATGATGCGCGGCACCTTTGCCAACGTGCGTATTCAAAACGAAATGCTCGACGGCGTGGTCGGCGGCGAAACCCGCCATGTGCCCTCCGGCAAGCAGATGGCGATCTACGACGCCGCCATGCAGTACCAGCAGGAAGGCACGCCGCTGGTGGTCATTGCCGGCAAGGAGTACGGCACCGGCTCCTCGCGCGACTGGGCCGCCAAGGGCACGCGCCTGCTGGGCGTACGCGCCGTGCTGGCCGAGTCCTACGAGCGTATCCACCGCTCCAACCTGATCGGCATGGGCGTGGTACCGCTGCAGTTCCCCGAGGGCAAGGACCGCAAGGCGCTGGGCCTCACCGGCGACGAGCAGGTCTCGATCAGCGGCCTTTCCGAGCTGACGCCGGGCGGCAGCGTCAAGGTCACCATCACAACCCCCGGCGGTGACGTGCACAAGCTCGACGCCAAGTGCCGTATCGACACCGAGAACGAGCTCTCGTACTACCGTCACGGCGGCATCCTGCACTATGTGCTGCGCAAGATGATCGGCGCGGCTTAAACCGATCACGCAGGAAACGCTGTAAAGCGAAAGCCCCCGCCAACCAGGGTTGGCGGGGGCTTTTTTGTGGCTGCCGGTTGGGGTGCGGTGCGTGCCGGCCCGGGTGCCTGAGCGGCTACATGCAACGGCTACATGGAACGGCGCCGATAGGCGCGGTACTCGGGCTCCCAGCAGTTGCGGCGGATGGCCGCGCGCAGCTGGGTTCCGTCGGTGTTCAGGGCCACGCCGTCGTGCTGGGCCTGGGCGGCTACTTCAAAGGCAATGGCCATGCTGATTTCGCGGATGCGCGACAGCGGCGGCAGCAGCGCTCCCTTGCCCTCCTTGACCAGCGGCGCTTCCCGGGCCAGCGCCCTTGAGGCGCTCATGAGCATCTCATCGGTCACCCGGGACGCCCTGGCGGCGACCACGCCCAGGCCGATACCGGGGAAGATGTAGGCGTTATTGCACTGGGCAATGGGAATGCTGCGGCCGTTGTGAACCACCGGCGCAAAGGGGCTGCCCGTTGCCACCAGGGTTTCGCCGTCGGTCCATTCCAGAATATCTTCCGGCACCGCCTCGGCCTGCGAGGTCGGATTGGAGAGCGGAAAAATCACCGGGTTGTCGCAGCCCCGGTGCATGGTGCGTACCACGCGCTCGGTGAAAATGCCTTTCTGGCCGCACACGCCGATCAGCACCGTCGGCTGCAGCCGGGCGATGGTTTCTTCCAGCCCCTGGCCATCCCAGTCGGTCACCAGCGAGGCATCCTGCGCCAGACGGCGCTGAAAGTCGCGGTGCCAGTCCTGGTCGTTGGTCATCAGGCCTTCGCGGTCGACCATGAAGACCTGCTCGCGGGCCTTTTCTTCGCTCAGGCCCTCGGCCTGCATGGAGACAATCACCTGCTCGGCAATGCCGCAGCCGGCGGAGCCGCCGCCCACGAACACCACGCGCTGGTCGGCCAGCGTCTGCTTTCGCGCCTGGCAGGCGGCCATCAGTGTGCCGACTACCACGGCGGCGGTGCCCTGCACATCATCGTTGAAGCAGCAGAGCTCATCGCGGTAGCGCTCGAGCAGCGGCACGGCGTTGGCCTGGGCAAAGTCCTCAAACTGCAGCAGCACGTTGGGCCAGCGACGCTTCACCGCGGCGATAAACTCGGCCATGAAGGCGTCGTATTCTTCCTGACTGACGCGCTCGTGCCGCCAGCCCATGTACATGGGGTCGTCCAGCAGCGCCTGGTTATTGGTGCCCACATCCAGCGTGATGGGCAGCGTGTAGGCCGGGCTGATGCCGCCGCAGGCGGTATACAGCGACAGCTTGCCGATGGGAATGCCCATGCCGCCGATGCCCTGATCACCCAGCCCGAGGATGCGCTCGCCATCGGTCACCACAATCACCTTGACGTTATCCTTGGTCGCGGTGCGCAGGATATCGTCCATGTAGTCGCGGTCGGGGTAGTTGATGAACAGCCCCCGGTGGTTGCGGTAGATATTGGAAAATTCCTGGCACGCCTTGCCCACCGTAGGGGTATAGATAATCGGCAGCATCTCTTCCAGGTGGTCCGATACCAGCCGGAAGTACAGCGTCTCGTTGTCGTCCTGGATAGCGCGCAGGTGAATATGCCGCTCCAGGTCGCTGTTGCACTGCTGATACTGACGGTAGGCACGCGCCAGCTGATCCTCGATGGTTTCCTCGTCCTGGGGCAGCAAGCCAATCAGGTTGAACGCCAGGCGTTCCTGTTGGCTGAACGCGCTGCCCTTGTTCAGCAGCGGCATTTCCAGCAGGGCGGGACCGGCGTAGGGGATATACAGGGGACGTTTGTTGGTTGTCATGGCGACTCTCTAAAACGGCTGACTAACGGCGAACGGTGACATCGACCAGCGGGAAAACAGCTTATACCCGGCACGATTCTTGAGCTAACAGGGTTGGGTTGGTGGCAACGACTGATAGCAACTACCGGCGCGTAATGTAACACGCCGGCGGGGTAAAAGCCGGCGTGTGTACAATCCGCATCATGTATTGCATACAACCTTGACGCAAAAAGCCCGGCGTGAAAACCGGGCGTGTCAAAACGACAGGCAACAAGGCTGACAGAGGGGGCTGCAAGGCGCGGCGCCAGACGCCCGAGGCACAGCGCACAGGGCTATTCAGATAAAGCGGCCAAGGCCAACCGCCTGGCGCAGCGCGGTCATCGTCGTGGCGGCTTCTTCCCGGGCGCGATCGGCGCCCTGCTGCAATACCGCTTCAATATGGCCGGGATCGTCCATCAGCGCGTTGTAGCGCTCGCGCGGCTCGGCCAGGTGGGCGTTCAAGTGCTCGAACACCTGGTCCTTGGCCTCGCCCCAGCCAATGCCCTCGGCATAGCGGCGGCGCATGTCGGCGGTGTCGTCGGCGCTGGCGAAGGCCGAGTAGATCTGGAACAGCGTGCAGCTGTCCGGGTCCTTGGGTTCGCCGGGTTCCAGCGAGTTGGTCTTGATCTTGCGCACCAGCTTCTGCAGCTTTTTCTCGGAGACGAACAGCGGAATGGTGTTGTTGTAGCTTTTGGACATCTTGCGTCCGTCCAGCCCGCCCAGCACCTCGACGTTTTCGTCTACCGCCGCTTCGGGCAGGGTGAAATACTCGCCTTTATAAAGGTGATTGAAGCGCCCGGCGATGTCCCGGGCCATCTCGATGTGCTGAATCTGGTCGCGGCCCACCGGCACGCGGTTGGCGTTGAACATCAGAATATCCGCCGCCATCAGCACCGGATAGCCGAACAGGCCCACGGTCACGCCCTTGTCGGCGTCCTGGCTGCCGGCCGCTTCGTTCTCGGCCACGGCGGCCTTGTAGGCGTGGGCGCGGTTCATCAGCCCCTTGGCGCAGACGCAGGACAGCATCCACGTCAGCTCGGGAATCTCGGGAATATCCGACTGGCGATAGAACACGGCATTGTCGGTATCCAGCCCCAGCGCCAGCCAGGTCGCGGCGATTTCACGGCGCGACTGCTGCACGCGTTTGGGGTCCTGGCACTTGATCAGCGCGTGGTAGTCGGCCAGAAAGTAGAACGACTGCACGTTGGGGTCCCGACTGGCCTCGATCGCGGGCTTGATGGCGCCCACATAGTTGCCCAGGTGGGGCGTGCCAGTGGTGGTAATGCCGGTCAGCACGCGGGTTTTGGGGGAATCGGTCATGGTTACGCACTTCTTCAGCAAGGTCAGGCGGCTATTGTCACACAGTTGCGCGTGTGGCTATAGGCACTTGCAGCTTACTCCCAGGTCACTGAGCCTGAGCCCGTCTTGCCTGCGCCGTCCATCAGTGGGCCATCAAAGCCACTGAATTCAGGACATTTTTCACTATAGCCGCTGCTGTAAAATTTTTTGATGGATGGGTCTGCTTCAAAATCAATCTTTCCTTTTGCTATCAATCCGCCACAGAATTCCATGTTGGGACTTTCATCAATCTCCATTTCGATTTTTTTGCCGCTGTAAAACCAGCCGCCATTCACCCGTGCCTCATTCTCAAACTCCACATCAATCTTGCCGCCCGACATTATCAGCGCGGTTTTTATTATGGGTTCATCAGCAGCGTCAATTTCTATTTTCTTTCCTGAAACAACGACGGCATTTATCAAGCTAAAACCACCACCATCATCATCGTCATCACCGATTTCTATCTTATCATTCACGACGATTCTTGAACAACTAATATCAAAACCAGCATCCGCATCTAACTTATCATCAAAGTAAACAGTAGACTTACTGCTACATTCTTCATCAACAAAAACATCGCCACCAATAGAAAAATCGCCATCTATCTCAACCGTATCACCAAAATAAACCGTAGAATCATTGCTGATGGACAAACTGCCATCTATCTCGAACTTACTGGCAAAGTATACCTTCGACCCTTCAATACTTACATCACCTTCTGAATAAAACTTCTTTTCAAGGTAAACATCAGATTCTTTTATAGAGGAGGATTCTTCTACCTCAACTTTATCAGCACAGTAATGCTTCCCTTCGCTCAATTCATAGTTGCCACTGAAATCACAGCCTTTATCTTTTGGCATCTCAACAGGCAAAAACTCTGATCTTACCTTATCCAAAAAACCGTTAAAACCAAACGCTGGAACTGCAAAATAATAATCATTTCGCGTTGTAATTCTTGAATACTTTTTATCGCCTTCCAAACTTACTTCTAGATCATCGACTTCATCATTTTTCTTATTGGTGTGTATAAGACCATAAAATGGAATATTTTTATCGTTATCAGCTTCAATCTCGATTTTTTTATCGCTCAGAACTCCGTATTTGTTGAACGCATTGATAATGTCTTGGCCTGGGAAAGAATTATTTGCACCCTGAGAAGATTCATCTCCACCTCCATCTTCATCTCCATTTTCTTTTAGACCAACCAACACAACGTGCTGACTTACCAGCTTATCTTTCTTTTTTACTGCGCCGAATGCCGCCCAATACTTTTTCTCACCTATTTTAATAGGAAAATAAAAGCACTCGTTTTCTTCACCTGTGCAGTTTTTACCCTTTTTCAATAGGATATCTTTTTCCTCAGCCTCAGCCTCAGCTTCAGAGTAACTAATATTTCTTAATTCTTCTTTGGTCTTTACCTTATTATCTCCCTCCCTACCATCATTAAATTCAGATAAATCATCATCAGTCTTACTCTCCGAATAGCTATTATTCTTTATATCTTTAGCAGCCGCCGCAGCCGCTTGCTCAGCGTTCATTTGCGCCTGAACGGAGGCGCTATAGTTACCCGCCAGGCGCTCGTCAACCAGCGTACTTTGCATCCCGGCCACGCCGACCACCATCGCGCCGGTCAAAAGCGCCATGACAATCACCAGGGCTGCCCCACGTTGCTCTTTCATGCCTTACCCACCTCTAATAACGCTTTGGCTACGCGATATTCATCCGATTAATCATCTTCGTCAGAAAGATATTCATTCAACACCCGAGGGCGATTAGTCACTTTAAACATGATATCCTTACCATTTTCTTCCAGCGGTAAAGAGATAATATTATCATCATCGATTAATTCTATCTCTTGACAATCTTCTTTTGAAGAGCCTTCATCAAACGATCGGGAAAACGTTACCACCGGCTGGCCATCATTATTTTCATCTATAAGCGTACATCGACATTGATCGTCTAACTTTTTGCACTTCAGCTCGTAGTCCTCTTTACCCTTCCTGATGCTAGAACTCAGGGTGTGGGCAGCAAAGATTACCGCTTCCTGCTTTCGGCTCAGTTCGTCTACCTTTTGAAAGGTCTGGAAGGTGGTGAAAAACAGATAGCCGGCGCCCAGCACGACGATGCTGCCGATCAGCAAGGCAACCATTAGCTCGACCAGGGTAAAGCCGGTTTGTCGTGAGGTTGTCGTCATGGCACATTTCCCTATTTTTCTGGCAGGCGAACCCGGTACGTCACGGTACTATAGCCTTCATCGTCATCGTTCTCGGCGCTACCCAGAGGTATGCTGATGGTATAGGTGCATCCTTTAGGAACGATATCCAACGAGCCGGCATTACGCAGCGGGTTGGAAGACTTATCGTTTTCCCAATGATCTTTCCATTCAGACTCTATCTCGCCGTCGAGATTCCTGCAGTCGTCCGCCTTTTCCAGCTTTTCCCACAGCCACTCCTGGGCATCGACGGCGGCCAGGGTGGCGACCGAGTGCTGGTAGCTGCGGGTGGCGCTGTGCAGGGCATTCAGCTGCATGGCGGCAATGCCCAGCATCCCCAGCGAGAGTATGAGCAGCGCAACCAGCGCTTCGATCAGAGTAAACCCTCCCTGCTTAGTCATCGTCGTCCTCTATTGTCAGCCCGCCTGCCTTGCTGATCTTGATAGTGCGCGGGTCACCTGCCTTGCTATCCTCGGGCTCAACGGTCAAATTGCACGGTGAACAGCTATCCACCATGCCCAGGCGGCCATACGTTACCTTGGCCGGGGTAACGCTAACGTTTTGGCCGCCCCCCGTGACATGGCGAATATCATCCCCTTCCTTTTCCCGGACATCGATACGCCAACCGTCACCGTCCGACTGCAGCTCTGCGGTCACATTGGTACGACGCTTGATCGCTTCGCTGCGAGCAAAATTGAAAGCCGAGACCACCTGGTTCACGTCGCTGGCAAGCCGGGCACGCGCCATAAACGTCGACATTGACGGCGCGACGATGGTGGCGAGCAGGCCGGCGATGGCCAGCGTCACCAGAAGCTCGATCAGAGTAAAACCACGCACCCTTTGCATTTACCAGCAACCTTCGGGGAGTTGCTCACCGTTGCTTTTTAGCTTGAGAGTTTCGCACCCATCCTTGGCACGGCTGCCGCTTTTGTTGGCCGACACCATGTACTCATTGGCCTTGTCTGGTTTTGTTATCTCAAATTTTTCATACAGCTCGCTTTTGGCGTTTCCAGCTTTTGTTTCGGCCTTATCACAGGAGTTATAGCTGTAGTTACGGGTATAACAACGCTCCAGCTCACTGGCAATGTCCAGCATAACGGCCTGGGCGTCGGCGCGCTGGCCGCGCTCGACATATTTCGTATAGGCGGGATAGGCGATGGTCGCCAGGATGCCGATGATGACGACCACGATCAGCAGTTCGATCAGGGTAAAGCCGCGCTGGCGGTCAGCGAGAGCGCCAGCGCGGTGGCGGGCAGGAGAGTCGGGCACGGCGGATGCTCCTTGCAGTCGGCACATACCTTTTCAGTATGTCGCAAACCGTTACGGATTGCATCAGCCCGTGGCGATCACTTCCTGACGCAGCTCATGGGGCATGGAAAAAGTGATGTCTTCCTCGCGCCCGGCGAGTTCGTCGGGCAGGCTGGCGCCAAGCTCCTGCAGGCGTTCGATCACACCCTTGACCAGCACTTCCGGGGCGCTGGCGCCGGCGGTAACGCCGACCTTGCCGACCCCCGCCAGCCAGTCGGCGTCGATCTGCTCGGCGTTGTCGATCAGCCAGGCCGGCGTGCCCATGCGCTCGGAGAGTTCGCGCAGGCGGTTGGAGTTGGAGCTGTTGGGGCTGCCCACCACCAGCACCAGGTCGCTTTCATCGGCCAGGTCGCGCACCGCGTCCTGGCGGTTCTGCGTGGCGTAGCAGATGTCGTTCTTGCGCGGCCCCTGAATCGCGGGAAAGCGTTCACGCAGCGCGTCGATAACCTGGGCGGTATCGTCCATGGACAGCGTGGTCTGGGTCACAAACGCCAGGGTGTCAGGGCTTTTGACGTCCAGATGGGCGACGTCGGCCTCGTCTTCCACCAGATAGATCCGCCCGCCGTGGGAGGTATCGTAGCGGCCCATGGTGCCTTCCACTTCCGGGTGGCCGTGGTGGCCGATGAGCACGCATTCCTGGCCGCGTTTGGCGTAGCGCAGCACCTCCATGTGCACCTTGGTCACCAGCGGGCAGGTGGCGTCGAAGACTTTCAGCCCCCGGCGCTCGGCGTCCTGCTGCACCGCCCGGGAGACACCGTGGGCGGAAAAAATCACGATCACGTCGTCGGGCACTTCGTCGAGCTCCTCGACGAAGACGGCGCCGCGCTCGCGCAGGGTTTCCACGACAAAACGGTTGTGCACTACCTCGTGGCGTACGTAAATCGGCGGGCCGAAGACGTCGAGCGCGCGGTTGACGATATCAATCGCGCGGTCCACACCGGCACAAAAGCCGCGCGGGTTGGCCAGCTTGATCGCTACCGGCGGCGCTTCTGCCGCGCCGGTCTGCGCCGGATAACGCTGCACGGAATCAGTCTGCATGGTATCGCCTTGATGACAGCTCATCGATGAAAACGCGCCGCGCTGCGCGGCGCAGGGTGAACGAAACAGCGCTGTGCGGCCGCGTTAATGCGTAACAGCCGGCGTAACGCTGATGACCTCGACCTCAAACGTCAGGGTGCGCCCCGCCAGCGGATGATTGAAATCCACTTCAACGCGGTCGCCGTCGACTTCCTTGACCACGCCGGGCAGCTCGGTGCCCGCCTTGTCGGCAAAGGACAGCATCAGCCCGGGCTCGGGGGTCTCATCGCCGAAATCCTCGCGCTTGAGGATCTGAATGTTCTGCTCGTTGTGCTGGCCAAACCCCTGTTCGGGCGGAATGCTGAAGTGCTCGTGGGCACCGGCCGCCAGGCCTTTCAGCGGATGCTCAAAGCCGGCCGGCAGATTGCCGTCGCCGAACTCGAAGGTGGCCGGATCCTTGTCTTTTGTGGAATCGACCACCGTATCGTCTTCCAGCTTCAGCGTGAAGTGCAGGGTAATTTCCATGCCTTCATCAATCAGGTAATCGTGGCTCATGGGACCGTGCCTCGCGTATGCGTGCCTCGTGTATAAACGACGCCAATGGGAAATTGAATAGGGACGACAGGGCTAATGACAGCGTTGGCTGACGAAAGTTGGCTGACGAGAGCCGGACGACAGCAACGAGCTCAGGCCGCCGGCGTTTTTTTCCGCCGCCGATCGCCCAGGATGGATTCCAGAATCAGGCCGATGGCGCCCAGCGTAATACCGATATCGGCGACGTTAAACGCCGGGTAGTACCAGCCGCCAAGGTGAAACGAGAGAAAATCCACCACGTAGCCGTGCACCACGCGGTCGAACAGGTTGCCCAGCGCTCCGCCGATAATCAGCGCCAGCGCCGCGGCCAGGCGTTTTTCGTTGGCTTTCAATCGCATCAGCCATATCCCGAGCCCGATACAGGCGCCCACGGCGATGGCGGCAAACAGCCAGCGCTGCCAGCCCGGATGGCTGGCCAGAAAGCTGAACGCCGCGCCGGTATTGTGCACCAGCGTCAGGTTGAAAAACGCCGTCACCTCGACGGGTTGCGCATAGCCGAGCCAGTGGCTGGCGGCATATTTGACGGCCAGGTCCAGCGCCAACACCGCCAGCGCCAGCCACAGCCAGCGCATGGGTCTGTGCATGGGCCTGTGCATGGCACGGTGCCCGGGCGCCGGCGTCTGTGCCCCGCGGTTATCAGGCATAGCGGCGGGTCTCGCCTTCGCCCTCGGGCAGGTTGCTGATGCAGCGCCCGCAGAGGTCGGTATGTTGCGCGTGCTCGCCGACGTCCGGGCGGTGGTGCCAGCAGCGTTCGCACTTGGCGTGGGCGCTGGCATTGACCGCCACTTTCAGGCCGTCGAGCTCGGTGGCTTCGGCGTCTTTTGCCTCGCCCAGCGGCTTGAGCGTTACCTCGCTGGTGAGCATGACAAAGCGCAGCTCGTCGCCCAGGCGGGCCAGGGTGGCGTGTAGCGCTTCATCCACGTAAAGCGTGACCTCGGCGGCCAGGCTGCCCTTGATCACCCCGGCGTTGCGCGCGTCTTCCAGGCACTTGTTCACCGCGTTCTTGACGTCGAGGAGCTGCGCCCAGAAATCGCGGCCCATCTCGGCGTCGGCGTCCAGGGTGGCCAGGCCGGTGTAATACTCTTCCAGCAGCACGCTGTCGCCGCGCTCGCCGGGGATATGCTCGAAGATTTCCTCGGCGGTGAACGACAGAATCGGCGCAATCCAGCGGCCCAGCGCCTCGATCACATGGTACAGCGCGGTCTGGGCGCTGCGCCGCGCGAGCGAATCGGCCTGGGTGGTGTACTGACGATCCTTGATCACGTCGAGATAGAAACCGCCCAGCTCACCGGCGCAGAAGTTGTGCACCTGCTGGTAGACGTCGAGAAAGCGGTACTCTTCGTAAGCTGTGTGAATACGCGCCTGCAGCTGTGCGGCGCGGTCGACTACCCAGCGGTCCAGCGCCAGCATGTCGCCAAACGCCAGGGCATCGCGCGAGGGCTCGAACCCGGTGAGGTTGCCGAGCAAAAAGCGCGAGGTATTACGGATGCGGCGGTAAACGTCGGCGGTGCGCTTGAGGATTTCGTCCGACACGGCCATTTCGCCGGAGTAGTCGGTGGAAGCGACCCAGAGACGCAGAATGTCCGCCCCCAGCTTGTCCATTACTTCCTGGGGCGCGACGACGTTGCCGGCGGACTTGGACATCTTGCGGCCCCGGGCGTCCACGGTGAAGCCGTGGGTCAGCAGCTCGCGGTACGGCGCGTGGCCGTCGATGGCGCAGCCGGTCAAAAGCGACGAATGGAACCAGCCGCGGTGCTGATCCGAGCCTTCCAGGTAAAGGTCCGCGCGGGGGCCGGACTCATGACCGTGGGGGTGCGAGCCGCGTAATACGTGGCGGTGAGTGGTGCCGGAGTCAAACCAGACGTCGAGGGTGTCGGTGACCTTGTCGTAGTTCTCGGCCTCGGCGCCCAGCAGCTCTGCCGGGTCGAGTTTGAACCAGGCGTCGATGCCGCCCTGCTCGACCCGCCTGGCGGCTTCTTCGATCAGCCCTACGGTGCGCGGATGCAGCTCGCCGCTTTGCTTGTGCAGGAACAGCGGCAGCGGCACGCCCCAGTTGCGCTGGCGGGAGATACACCAGTCGGGGCGGTTGGCGATCATCGCGTGCAGTCGCGCCTGGCCCCAGCCCGGCGTGAAGCGGGTGGCGTCGACGCCTTCGAGCGCACGCTCACGCAGCGTTTTGCCGCCCTTGCCGGGCAGGTCCATGCCCACAAACCACTGCGCCGTGGCGCGATAGATCACCGGCGTTTTGTGCCGCCAGCAGTGCATGTAGCTGTGGGTGATGGGGATGTGCGCCAGCAGCGCGTCTTCTTCACGCAGCTTGTCGACGATATGCGGGTTGGCCTTCCAGATCATCTGGCCGCCGAAATGCTCCAGATCATCGGCGTAGACGCCGTTGCCCTGCACCGGGTTGAGCATGTCGTCAAACTCCATGCCATGGTCGCGGCAGGTGTTGAAGTCGTCGACCCCGTAGGACGGCGCGGAGTGAACGATGCCGGTGCTGCCCTCTTCGCATTCCACGTAGTCGGCCAGATACACCGGCGACAGGCGCGCATACAGCGGGTGGCGAAAGCGAATCAGGTCCAGCGCCCTGCCCGGCGCAGTGGCAATCGATTTGCCCGCGAGGCCAAAGCGTTCGAGGCAGCTGGCCACCAGCTCTTCGGCGACCAGCAGCAGGCGTTCGCCCACGTCGACCAGCGCGTAAGTGAAGTCCGGATGGACGTTGAGCGCCTGGTTGGCGGGAATGGTCCAGGGCGTGGTAGTCCAGATGGCCACCGCCGCCGGTTTGGGCAGCGCCTCAAGGCCGAATGCGGCCGCCAGGGAGTCGGCGTCTTCCACCGGGAAGGCGACGTCGATGGCGTCGGATTTCTTGTCTGCGTATTCGACCTCGGCCTCGGCCAGCGCCGAGCCGCAGTCGAAGCACCAGTTCACCGGTTTGAGGCCCTTGAACACGTAGCCGGCCTCTACCATTTCGCCCAGCGCGCGGATTTCACCGGCTTCGTTGGCATAGTCCATGGAGCGGTAGGGATGGTCCCAGTCGCCCACCACGCCCAGGCGAACAAACTCGGCCAGCTGGGTTTCGATCTGCGCGCCGGCGTATTCGCGGCACAGATCCCGGGCGTGGGCGGCTTCGAGATGCTTGCCGTGGGTGGTTTCCACCTTGTGCTCGATGGGCAGGCCGTGGCAGTCCCAGCCCGGCACGTAGGGCGCATCAAAGCCCGCCAGGTTTTTCGACTTGACGATGATGTCTTTCAGAATCTTGTTGACCGCGTGGCCGATATGGATGCTGCCGTTGGCGTAGGGAGGGCCATCGTGAAGCACAAACAGCGGCTTGCCCGCGCGAGCCTGGCGCAGGCGCTGGTAAATATCCATGTCCTGCCAGCGGGAGACGCGCCCGGGTTCGCGTTTGGGCAACATGCCGCGCATGGGAAAATCGGTTTCGGGCAGGTTCAGCGTGTGCTTGTAATCCATAGTCCGGTCAGCCGTCGTTAGCGTCGGCGGCGCTATCCGCCGAGGAAGAATCAAAAGAGAATGCCGCTTCCGGCCCGGGCGGGGCCGACGCCAGCGGCAAGGCATCCATATCATGCAGCGTGGTGCTGTCCGCCGGGAGCCGGCACGGCGCGAAATAGCGCCGGGCGCTCGCCTGGTCCCGGGCAATCTGGCGCTTCAACGCGTCAAGGTCGTCGAACGTCACTTCACCGCGCAGCCTGGCGCAGGGGACAACCGTCATCCGCTGCCCGTACAGATCGCCGTTGAAATCGAACAGGTGCACTTCCAGCGTTGGCCGTTTGGCCGCCACCGTGGGGCGAAAGCCGACGTTGGCCACCCCCGTGTAGCAGCTGCCGTCTTCCAGCCCCACCATGACCGCAAACACGCCGCGCAGGGTCAGCGGCTGCGTGAGCATGGGCAGGTTGGCCGTGGGCGCACCGATGGTGCGGCCCAGCTGCTGGTCGCGCACCACGCGACCCGCCAGCGCATGGGGCCGCCCAAGCAGCCGCGCCGCGGCGTGAAAATTGCCGCTGGCCAGCAGGGTACGCACCCGGGTGCTGGAGACGCGCTCGTTGTCCAGGTTGAAGCTGCGGGTATTTTCCACGCCGAAACCACATTCTTGGCCCACGGCTTCCAGCAGGGCAAAGTCGCCCTGGCGGTCGCAGCCAAAGCGAAAGTCATCGCCCACTACCAGGTACTCGACGCCCAGCCCGGCGACCAGTATCCGGTCGATAAATTCTCGCCCGGTCAGGCTGCGCAGGGCGTTGTTGAACGGCAGGCACAGAATCCGGTCGACGCCGTAATGCTGCAGCAGGCGGACCTTGTCGCCGAGCCGGGTCAGCCGTGGCGGCGCCTGGTCGCCAGCGAAAAATTCCCGGGGCTGGGGCTCGAACACCACCACGGTCAGCGGCAGATTCAGGCGTGCAGCGTGCTCGCGGCACTGCTGCAGTATGGCCTGGTGGCCGCGATGCACGCCGTCAAAATTGCCGATGGTTGCCACGCAACCCCGGCCCGATGCGGGTAGATTGTGCAAACCTCGTATGACGTGCATGCCACCTCAGCCGTTGGTTGGTTGCCGGATATCCGCTGGTTTTCCGGCTATGGAGTGACGCCCCCTCATGGCCATTACGCCCGCGTACAACGCGGGATTATACCCCACCCGGCGCCGGGTTCCAGGCCTGGTCGATCGGCGGGCCGGCTAACGCTTTATCGCTAACTGTTCATGCGCAGATGCCGCAGCCTGAGCCCGGCCAGCCACAGCCAGGCAAAATACAGGCTCGCGCCGGCTACCACCAGCCACGCGGCCCGGCCCACG
Source organism: Vreelandella jeotgali Hwa (assembly GCF_000334215.1). Lineage (GTDB taxonomy): Bacteria > Pseudomonadota > Gammaproteobacteria > Pseudomonadales > Halomonadaceae > Vreelandella > Vreelandella jeotgali. Next base: position 88,428 of record NZ_AMQY01000025.1, read on the forward strand.
CGCTGCATCAGGCTGAAATCAAACCATGCCTGCCCGTCGGGGGCCAGCGCAAACAGCCCCGCCACCATTACCCCGCAGCCGCCCAGCAGCTGCACGGCAAAGCGCCCCCAGCCGGGCTGAAAAACCAGCACGCCGCGCTTGCGCAGCAGGTAGCCCAGCAGCCCGGCGTTCAGGCAGGCCGAGAGCCCGGTAGCCAACGCCAGCCCGGCGTGGGCCAGCGGCCAGATCAACACCAGATTGAATAGCATATTGGCCACCATCGCCACCACGCCGACCTTGACCGGCGTTTTGGTGTCCTGGCGGGCAAAAAAGCCCGGCGCCAGCACCTTGATCAACATGAACGCGGGAAGCCCGAAGGCATAGGCCCGCAGGCTCATGGCGGCCATCTGCATATCCCGATCGGTCATCGCCCCATAATGGAACAGCGTGGTCAACAGCGGCTCGGCGAGCACCGCCAGCGCCAGCGCCGCCGGGAGTCCCAGCAGCAATACCATACGGATCGCCCAGTCGAGCATGGCGGAGAAGTGCTCCCGGGACTGATCGGCATGGCGCCGCGACAGCGCCGGGAGGATCACCGTGCCAATGGCGACGCCGAACACGCCCAGCGGCAGTTCTACCAGGCGGTCGGAATAGTACAGCCAGGAAACGCTGCCGCCGGCCAGCAGCGACGCCAGCACCGTATCCAGCAGCAGGTTGATCTGGGATACCGAAACGCCGAACAGCGCCGGCGCCATCAGCTTCAGAATGCGCCTGACGCCGGGGTGGGCAAAGTTCGGCCAGGGGACGGGCAAAAGCCCCAGCCGCGCCAGAAACGGCACCTGAAACCCCAGCTGCGCGCAGCCGGCAATCAACACGCCCCAGGCCAGCCCCATCGCCGGCACGTCCATCAGCGGGGTCAGCAACAGCGCCGCGCCGATCAGCGACAGGTTGAGCAGCACCGGCGTGAAGGCCGGTACGGCAAAGCGGCTCCAGGTATTCAGCACGCTGCCGGCAAACGCCGTCAGCGAAATCAGCAGCAGATAGGGAAACGTCAGCCGCAGCATGTCGGCGGTCAGCGCGAGCTTGTCGGGATCGCGGCCAAAGCCCGGGGCAAAGGCCCAGACCAGCCAGGGCGCGGCGAACATGGCCAGCGCCGTCAACAGCGCCAGCACCGCCCCGAGGCTCCCGGCGGTGGCGTTCAGCAGCTGGCGGATATCGGCCCGGGAGCGCTGAATGGAATATTCCGACAGCACCGGCACAAACGCCTGGTTGAAGGCCCCTTCGGCAAATAGCCGGCGCAGGAAATTGGGGATCTTGAAAGCGACAAAAAACGCATCGGCCCCGCCGCCGGCACCCAGCAGCGCGGCAATTACCACGTCGCGCACCAGCCCCATGACCCGAGACAGCAGGGTCATGGAGCTGACAACCAGCCCCGAACCTATCAGCCCCTTGCGTACCGGCGGCGCGGTTTTATCGGCCGCCCGAGGGGCGCGGTTCGGGTGATCTGTACCGGCCGGGGGTTCTGTGCTCATCGCTTGTATTCCGTGCTCGTCCTGCGGGCCTGCCCTTATTGAGGGTTTGCGGCAACGGCGCTGTTTGCCGGGCATAAAAAAACCGGCCGCAGCCGGTTTTTTCGGGCGCCTGCCGGCTTACGCCGCCAGTGCCTTGACGCGCTTGTTCAAGCGGCTTTTCAGGCGTGCGGCCTTTTTCTTGGACATGGCGTCCTTGTCGGCAATGCGGTCGATCACCGGCTGCGCTGCCTTGAACTCCGCCATGGCCGCAGCGTGATCGCCGGTTTCAACGGCCTTGATCACACGCTTGACGTAGGTACGCGCCATGCTGCGCTGGCTGGATTTGCGAGCGCGACGCTGCTCGGACTGACGGGCACGCTTGCGGGCTTGTTTGGTGTTCGCCACGGGCTATCTCCTTGGAGAATGAGGCTGCCGGCCTGGCAGCCACGGGTAAATTCAATGTTGGTTGAATTCGATACTGACCGAATTCAACGTCGCCGCCGGTGCGGCGCTGCGTTAAACCGCGATTCGGGTATCCGCGTGCCGGGCAGGCCGCACTGTACGGTCTGTCGCCGGCTGCTGTCCTCACGGATACCGTCTCTCGCCAAAAGCTGTATTTCGCTAAAAGCGACGTTTCGCTAAAAGCTATATCTCGCCAAAGTCAGTGTCGTACAGGCGGCAAGGCCATCTGCCGACAAGGGCTTTATACGGGCATGTCTGAGAGGATGGCGCATCCTAGCACAGGCGGTATTGACTGGCCAGCGCCATGACCCAGGCCGGACATTGCCGCTGGCCGGCGACTCAGGAGCCGAACCGCTGACGAAAAAACCTAGCACAAAGACAACAGCCCGCCTGAAAGGCGGGCTGTTACTGCGCCGTAGCGCCGGGTGGGCAATAACTTACTGGCCGCCCAGCCCGCTCAGCTGCTGGCTGAGATAGCTACTGGTCTGGTTCATCTGCGCCACCATGCTATCCAGCTCGCTGAACTGGGAGCGATAGCGGGAGACGGTGCGATCGACCGACTGCTCCATGCGCTCGTGGCGCTGGTTGAGCGATTCGATGCGGTTTTCAGCGCCGGTAATGGCGTTTTCTACCGCGCCGTTATCGCTGAGCATCTGGCCCACCGTTGTTTCGGCCTGGGCGGCAAAGCCCTCCTTGCCGTCAACGCCGGTGAAGAAGTCCGACAGCGCCTGCTGGTCGTTGGAAAGCACATCGTCGAGCTTGTCGCTATCCAGCGAGAGGGTGCCGTCGACCTCCATGGAAATGCCGACGTCGTTGAGCATGGAGAATTCGCTGCCGGTATCGCTGGAACCGCCCATTACACTGCGCAGGCGCGATTCCACCATGCGCACCGAGCTATCCCCGTTAAGCTCGCCGGCCTGGCCGGTCTCGGCGTTGAAGGATGTCAGGTCGCCGGTGGTTTCCTTGAGGCCGTTGTAGGCATCAACAAAGCCGTTTACCGCTTCGCGCACGGCCAGCGTATCCTGCTGGACTTCCACAGTGCTGTCACCGGCTTCGGCCAGATCCAGCGTTACGCCCTGAATAGCACCTTCGACCTGGTTGCTACCGCTGGTGATACCAACGCCGTTGACCGTCAGATCCGCATCGCTGCCTTTCTGCAAGACACCATCACCACCGTCAACACCGGCGTTCAGATCACCACCAAACGAAAAGTTGTTGACCGAAGCGTCACTGCCAGTCTCTGCCGAACTCAGCGCCAGACGATAGTTGCCGCTGCTGCTACCGTCATTGACGATGCTGGCATTGACACCGGCGTTTTCATTGGCGTTGATCGCATCGCGGACATCTTCCAGCGAACTGCCGGCCGCAATATCCACGGTCTGATCACCTTTACCTTCAAAGTTCAGGGTGAGCGTTTGCTCCGAACCATTGGTCAGGTCGCTTTCGGTATCGTCAACACCTTCCGAGGCCAGGGTGCCGCGCGATGCCAGTTCGTTTACCGTGACTTCGTAGCTGCCGGCCACGGCTTCCTTATCGGCAGAGGCTTCAACGGCGTCGCCGCTGGTGCTGGTCGACAGGCTTGAATACAGGTTGCTGTCATTCAGCGTTTTCGAGGCATCCTGAAACTCGGAGAGCGCGCTCTTCAGCTGGCCGAACGCCGAGATTCGGGTGTCCTGGTTGTCTATCTGTTGCTCAACGGGCTTGAGTTTCTGCTGTTCAGCGTTTTTGAGCTGATCCAGCATGCCGTTCAGGTCAAGGCCTGAACCAATACCCAGTGATGTAATCGTACCCATGTTAAAACCATCCTTTTCATAGGGCAGCGACCCCACGAATTATCCGTTGCGACGTTATCACTCCATGTGTATCCGTCATGGTGACGTTATCCGTATTATAGTATGTCGGCCGCATGCCGGCCAACTTTAACCCCGAATACACAAGCCGTGGAACCTTGTCCATGGAAACCGGGCCATGAAAATTCGGCCATGGAAACCGGGCATTGTTGCAATACGCCGCCGGTCTTATCAGCCAGCTCGTGTGGCCGATTCCTTTTATCGATCTATCAGGTTTACGCCAAGGGGCTGAAAGATGCTATTCCACCAACGGCTAATTTCCAGAAAAAACACTGAATCAACACGTTAAGGCCGTTGTTCATTCGCTTTTCTTACGTATCTTATGGCCGGGACGCCTGATAGCATAGCCGGCGCAATACGCTTTCTCTTGATGTCCGGCCGTAAGGAAAAACGTCGTCATGAAACAGCTAGCCATGCTTCTGCGCCAGCCGCGATCCCTTCGCCGCTGGCCTTTTTTGTTGGTCGCTCCGTTACTGCTGGTCAGCCTGCCCGGCTATGCGGTAACCGGCGAGCTTGACCTGACAGGCAAGGGGATCGGCCTGTTTGCCGTTGCGATCTTCGTGCTTGCGTACCTGTTGGTCATTGCCGAAGAAAAGATCCACATGCGCAAGTCCAAGCCGGTACTGGTCGCGGCGGGCCTTATCTGGGGGCTGATTGGCTGGGTGTATGTGCAGAACGGCATGAGCGCGGCCTCCGAGCATGCGTTTCGCATGACGCTGCTGGAGTTCACCGAGCTGATGCTGTTCCTGCTGGTGGCCATGACCTACATCAACGCCATGGAAGAGCGTCGCGTTTTCGACAAGCTGCGCTCCTGGATGCTGATCAAGGGATTCAGCTACCGCACGCTTTTCTGGATTACCGGGGGGCTGGCCTTTGTGCTCTCTCCGATTGCCGACAACCTCACCACGGCACTGCTGATGTGTGCGGTTATCACCAAAGTGGCCGAAGGCGACAAGCGGTTTATCAATCTGGCGTGCATCAACGTGGTGATTGCGGCCAACGCCGGCGGCGCGTTCAGCCCCTTTGGCGATATTACCACCCTGATGGTATGGCAGGCGGGGCTGGTCGGCTTTCAGGAGTTTTTCAACCTGTTCGTGCCCTCGCTGGTCAACTTCCTCGTGCCGGCCGTGATCATGAGCCTGTTCATCAAGAGCGCCAAACCTTCAAGCGTGCTTGAGGATGTCTCGCTCAAGCGCGGCGCCATCCGCATCGTGCTGCTTTTTCTGCTGACTATCGTGACCGCGGTGCTCTGCCATACGCTGCTGCACCTGCCGCCGGTGCTGGGCATGATGACCGGGCTGGGCTACCTGCAGTTCTTCGGCTACTACCTGCGCCAGAGCCTGCCCCGCTCGCTGGCGCGCAAGCGCGAACGCTACAGCCGCCGGGGAGATGACAAAAAGCTCGCCCAGCTGGGCAGCGTGGTGCCCTTCGATGTTTTCAGCCGGGTTGCCCGGGCCGAGTGGGATACGCTGCTGTTTTTCTATGGCGTGGTGATGTGCGTCGGCGGTCTGGGCTTCATGGGCTATCTGGGCCTGCTGTCGGAAACGCTGTACGGCAGCTGGGATGCCACCTGGGCCAACGTCACCCTGGGCGCGGTTTCTTCGCTGGTGGATAACATACCGGTGATGTTTGCCGTGCTGACCATGGAGCCGGACATGTCCCACGGCCACTGGCTGCTGATTACCCTGACCGCCGGCGTCGGTGGCAGCCTGCTGTCGATCGGCTCGGCGGCCGGCGTCGCGGTCATGGGCCATGCGCGCGGCGCCTACACCTTCATGGGGCACCTGCGCTGGATGCCGGTGATTATGCTGGGCTACATTGCCAGCATTCTGGTTCACCTCTGGCTCAACGCCGACAGCTTCGCCATCGGCTAACACAGCCTCTCACGCCCGGTCCGGCTACGCCTGGCCGGGCAGCCTCACCGGCCCGACACGCTTGACCACTCGCTGCCAGGCCGGGTCCTCTTCAATACGCTGGATGAACGCGGCAATGGCCGGATAGCCGTTGCCCGCGTCATCCAGCGCTCGCGTCAGACCCAGCGCCTGCAGCGGGAAGCTCATCTGAATATCCGCACCGCTCGGCCAGCCCGGGGCAAACTCGCCATGCCGGGCCAGGTGCGCCTCGATCAGCGCCAGGTGACGGTCGAGCTGCGGCGTCAGAAACCGCTGGTTGACCGCCTTGCTCACACCTCTGACGACCGGCCTGACCGGCCAGGGCGACTGCCCGGGCAGCTTGCCGAAGATCAGCTGCATCACCAGCAGCGGCATCAGCGAGCCCTCGGCGTAGTGCAGCCAGTAACGGTAATCGACCCAGCCCTGCGTATCGTCGGCTGCCGGCTGGCAGCGCCTTTGACCATGCTCCTGGCCATGCCCTTGACCATGCCCTTGTTGACCATAGTGCGCCAGCAAATACTCGATGATGGCGCCGGATTCGGCCACGGTCTGTTCGCCGTCGGTAATCACCGGCGACTTGCCCAGCGGATGCACCTGCCTGAGCGAACTCGGCGCCAGACCGTCGGCGTTGCGCTGGTATTCCACCAGCTCATGGTCGAGCTCGAGCACTTCCAGCAGCCACAGGATGCGGTGCGAGCGGGATTGTTCCAGATGATGGAGGCGAATCATGGGGGGAACTCCGAAATCAGCGGAGCGCCAGCGGCTGAATGCGCTGAAAGCGCCCCTCCGGGGAAAATGTCAGCCGATACAGGCCGTGTACGCCGTCACGGGTTACCACGCGGCGCAGCGCCTCGGCCGGAAATACTACGCGGCGCCCGTCCAGGCTGCGCGTACGCACGTTGGCAACGCTGCCGGCGTAGTAGGCCAGACACTCGTCGTATGTCAGGTCAATGACGACATCAATACTGGGCATGGGTGTGGAATACAGATACCGGTTCCGGGCGTTAACGTCAGCCCCACGTCATACCGGCGGCCACACCGGCGGCGCTCAGGGCTCGGGCATCGTGGCCAGGGTGAGCCACTCTTCGCGTTCCTGCCAGTCGACCAGCCACGGTGCCATGGCGGCCGGCGGCATGGGACGGGCAATACCATAGCCCTGGGCGAGCGGGCAGCCAAGCGCTATGAGCGCCCGGGCATGATTCAGGGTTTCCACCCCTTCGGCAAGCATCGGGCGGCTGAAACGATTGGCCATGTAGATCACGCTTTCGACGATGGCCATGTCGTCGAGGTCGGTCAGCATATCACGGACAAAGCTCTGGTCGATCTTGATCAGGCTGACCGGCAGCCGCCGCATGTGCGTCAGCGAGGAAAAGCCGGTGCCGAAGTCATCAATGGCAAAGCTGATGCCCAGCGCCTGGCAGTACGCCATGGTTTCCAGCGCGGCTTCGATATCGTGCAGGGCGGCGCTTTCCAGCACTTCCAGCTTGAGCATGCCGGGCGAGACTTGCGGATAGTCGGCCAGCATTTCGCCCAGCCGCCGGCTAAAGCGATCGTCCAGCAGGTGGGTGGGGCTGATATTCACGCTGATCGGCAGCGCGATGTCTTCCTTTTGCCACTGCACCAGCTGTTGCAGCGCGGCATCCAACACCCATTCGCCCAGGTCGACTTCCAGCCAGGTCGCTTCGATCACCGGCAAGAACGCCGCCGGTGACAGCAGCCCCTCGCGGGGATGCTGCCAGCGCACCAGCGCCTCGACGCCCACGACTTCGCCGCTGTGCATATCGACCTGGGGCTGATAGTGCAGGCGCAGCTCGTCCTCCCTGATGGCATCATGGAAGCGCTGGCGTTGCTCGTTGCGCACCTGTAGCTGGCGGTCGTGCTCCGGGTCGAAAACGTGCCAGGTATCGCGTCCGCGCTGCTTGGCGCGGTACATGGCCTGGTTGGCGTGGCGCAGCAGGACGTCGCCCTGGGCGGCGTCCTGCGGGTACAGCGTCACCCCGAGGCTCGCCGAGAGCTGGAGGCTGCGCCCTTCGATCATCAGCGGTTTGCGAATAGCCGCCAGCAACTCCCGGAAGTAATCGTCATCCACGGGATGATGCAGCAACAGCACGAATTCATCGCCGCCGACGCGAGCCATGATGTCATCACCGAACAGCATGTGGCTGATGCGCTGCGAAAAGCTGGAAAGCAGCACATCGCCGATATCATTGCCGAAGACATCGTTGACCTTTTTGAAGAAATCGATATCCAGGGTGCAAATCGCCAGCCGCAGGTCGTTTCGGTCGACATAGTCCATGGATTCCTGAATCAGCTGGGTCAACAGCTGCAGGTTGGGCAGGCCGGTGAGCGCGTCGAAGTACACTTCGCGGCTCAAATGCCGCGCCTGGGCAGGGATAACCGACAGATCGGCCAGCACGGCGACGTGGTGCGAGAGCTCGCCCTGGTGATTGCGGACACCGCGCACCGACATCAGCCCCGGGTACAGCTCGCCATCGCGGTGACGATAGGTCACACGGGTTTTGCACTGGCCGTGACGACGCAGCTCTTCCTGAACCAGCACCGCACTGGTGTCGTTGTCCTGCGCCAGAATGCTGAAGGCGTCGGGGGTTTTGCCGCGAATATCTTCGGGCAGATAGCCGGTCAGGTGGGTAAAGGCCGGATTGACGTGGGTAACGCGGTTATGGGCATCGGTGATGATCAGCGCCTCATTGGCCTGATGAAACACCGTGTCGGTAACGGCGTCTGTGTCATTGGACACCGGACGTTGCAACGTCGGTGGGCACATGCCATTGCTCCCTGGATTGCCTGGCGCCGGGGCCGGCGGTTGTTGTTGTATGGGTCTGCCTGAACGCTGCTACCCAATCAATCTACATGATTGTTTTATATCAGCATTTTATGCAAGCACTGCACAACGATTTTCTATAACCTTTTTATATGTCCTTTTTCCATGACCTTTTTCCATGATCTTTTTACATGGCTTGTTTATCGGGCCTGTTTATAGGGCCCTTTACACCGGATGACGTGTCAAAAGGATCGACGCCGACACGCGTTAGCGGCGCCCGCCATGCCCCGCGCCGTATGCCCGAGGGCAATTATCGCGGCGCCCATCGTCATACCGAGGCGGGCTCGGAGGCAACGGCGGTGTCGCGCCCGCGATGCTTGGCTGCGTACAGCGCCTGGTCAACGCGGTTGATGAGCGATTCGTGCGTTTCGTCCGGCTGGTATTCGGCAACGCCGATGCTCACCGTAATGCGGTGCCCGAAAAACGTCTGCCCGCGCACGTTGTGCAGAATCCGCTCGGCCAGCACCCAGGCGCCCTGGTGGCCGGTGCCGTGCAGCAGTACGGCAAACTCTTCTCCGCCCCAGCGGGCCAGCAGGTCGCTGGCGCGCAGACAGCCACTGAGGCACTGCGCCAGCTGTTGAAGGATGAGATCGCCGCGATCGTGGCCGTGGGTGTCGTTCACCTGCTTGAAGTGGTCGATATCAAACAGCAGCAGGGAAAAGGGCTGCGTCTCGTTGACGCAGCGGGCCAGCGCGGCGTCAAAGGCCCGGCGGTTGTAGGCGCCGGTGAGGTGGTCGTTCATCGCCTGGGTTTCCAGCTTTTCTTCCATGCGCTTGCGCTCGGCAATATCGTGGAAGACGGAAACGTAGTGGCACACTTGACCGTCGGCGTCGGGAACCGCGCTGATCGACTGCCACAGCGGGTATATATCGCCATACTTGTTGCGGTTCCAGATCTCTCCCTGCCAGTGGCCGGTGTCCACCAGCGTCTGCCATAGCCGTTGATAGAAGGTGACGTCGTGACGCCCGGACTTGAACAGCCGGGGCGTTTGCCCGATCACTTCGTGGCTCTGGTAGCCGGTAATATCGGTAAAGGCCTGGTTGACCCGGCGGATTACCATGTTGGTATCGGTAATCAGCGTCGCCTGGCCGGTATCGAAGGCGGCGGCCATCAGGCGCAGCTCACGCTCCTGGGCGCGGCGGCGGGTCACGTCTTCCTTGATGGTCACATAGCTGACAATGTCGCCGCTGGTGTTTTTCACCGGGGTAATGGTCTGAACTTCGCGATAGAGCTCGCCGCTCTTGCGCCGGTTCAACAGCTCGCCTTCCCATATCCGCCCGGCTTGCAGGGTGGACCAGAGATCGTCGTAGACGGCATCGGGGGTCTCGCCCGACTGGATGACCGCGGGCGTCCTGCCCAGCAGCTCTTCCCGGGCATAGCCGGTCACATCCAGAAAGCGCTGATTGACGAATTCCAGATGGCCGTTGGTATCGGTAATCGCCGTGGCCACGGGGCTTTGTTCGACGGCGATGTAGAGCTGTTCAAAGCGTTCCTGCAGGTCCGCCTGGCCGCTGCCGCCGGACCGGGTAAACGCCTTTTTCAGGGGTGGCTTGTCCATGGCCGCCGCCCTCCTGTAGTGACCGACAGTGACCGACTGCCTGCCGTGCCCGCAACCGGGAGACAGAGCAGGAAAATAATAAACAACCGTAACCGGATGTTATCGTCGCGCCTACCGCTTGAGGAGGTTGAGGAAAGTTAGTCGGCCGGAGCTTGACGTACATCAAGCCACAGCGGCGCGCCGGCGCCTTATGGCGATGCCGTGCGAATGACCACGAGATTGTCCCGGTGAATCAGCGAGGACGCTTCCACATAGCCCAGCAGCGCCTCGATGCGGTCGCTGGGCTGGCCGGCCAGGGTGCGCGCCTCGTCGGCTCCGTAGTTGATCAGCCCCTTGGCCACCAGGGTGCCCCGGGCATCCACGCAGGCCACCATGTCGCCGCGACGAAACGCCCCCTGCACCCGGCTCACACCCACCGACAAGAGGCTGGAGCCGCGTTCGCGCAGTACCTGTACCGCGCCGGCATCGAGTGTCAGGGTGCCGCGCACTCTGAGGTGGCCGGCCAGCCAGCGCTTGCGCGCCGCCAGCGGCGCCTGCACCGGGCGCAGCAGCGTACCAAGCGGCTCGCCCGCCATCAGCTGGGTCAGCACGCCAGGGCGACGGCCGCTGGCAATCACCGTAACGGCACCGGAGCGCGCGGCCAGCCGGGCGGCGCGCACCTTGGTGCTCATGCCGCCGCGCCCCAGCGCCCCGCCACCGCCGGCCACATCGGCCAGGCGCGGATCGTCGGCCCGGCCTTCAGCGATCAATCCGGCGTCGGGGTCATGGCGGGGGTCAGCGTCAAACAGCCCTTCCTGATCGGTGAGCAGCAGCAGCGCGTCGGCTTCCAACAGGTTGGCCACCAGCGCGCCCAGGGTGTCGTTATCGCCGAAGCGGATTTCATCGGTGACCACGGTGTCGTTTTCGTTGACCACCGGCACCGCGCGCATTTCCACCAGCGTCCGCAGCGCCGAGAGCGCGTTGAGGTAGCGCTTGCGGTTGGAAAGGTCATCGTGGGTCAGCAGGATCTGCGCGGTCAGCACGTCGTGGCGGGCAAAGTGCTGCTCGTAGCACTGGGTCAGGCCGTTTTGCCCCACGGCGGCAGCGGCCTGCAGCTCGTGGACCTCGCCGGGGCGTGCCTGCCAGCCCAGCCGCGACATCCCCGCGGCCACGGCGCCGGACGATACCAGCACCACCTCGACGCCGCGATGATGCAGCGCGGCAATCTGGTCGACCCAGTCGCCGATGGCGGCCTCATCCAGCCCGCGGCCGTCGTTGGTCAGCAATGAACTGCCGATCTTGACGACGACCCGCCGCGCCTGCGACAGCGCCTCGCGCCCCGGCTGCTGCTCATTGTTCACGATGCGGCTCCCTTCCCTCTATCGTTGGCGGTGTAAACGTCGACGGTGCGATCCGTTGCGTGGCTCAGGGCCGAAGCGCGCGATCAGGGCGCGTACTCCACCGCCACGTCGTAATCATCGTCGTCAAAGTCGTCATCATCATCCTCGTCGTCGCGCGGCTTGCGCTTGCGGCCCAGGCGAGCTTCGGTGCGCTCCACCGACTCCTCATCCATGCGCCGGCGCATGGCCCGCTCTTCAGCGCGCACGGCGTCGTCCTCGTGCTCCAGGCGCTGCTGCTCGACAAGCCAGCGGTGCACCGCCTCAACCAGCGGCCGGGTGCCCTCCTGGCTGATGGCGGAAAGGCTGAACACCGGCCCTTCCCAGCCCAGCTCCTGAACAATCGCTTCCGCGCAGGCGCCGCGCTTTTCCTCGGGCAGCAGGTCGAGCTTATTCAATACCAGCCAGCGCGGCCGCTCGGCCAGCGCCGGGGAGAACTCCGTCAGCTCCCGGGCAATGGCTTTTGCCGATGCGACCGGATCGGACTCATCAAAGGGTGCGACGTCAATCACGTGGAGCAGCAGGCGGGTACGCGTCAGGTGCTTCAAAAAGCGCAGCCCCAGCCCGGCGCCGTCGGAGGCGCCTTCAATCACGCCGGGAATATCGGCCATGACGAAGTGCTCGTGCAGCCCCAGCTGCACCACGCCCAGGTTCGGCACCAGGGTGGTGAACGGGTAGTTGGCTACCTTGGGCTTGGCCGCCGACACCGCGCGGATCAGCGTGGACTTGCCCGCGTTGGGCAGCCCCAACAGCCCCACGTCGGCCATCACCTTCATCTCGAAGCGCAGGTTGCGGCGCACGCCGTCGGTGCCCGGTGTGGTACGCCGCGGCGCACGATTGGTGGACGACTTGAAATGAATGTTGCCCAGCCCCCGGCGACCGCCTTCGGCCACCAGCACAACCTGGCCTATTTCGGTGACATCGGCAATGACTTCCAGCGTATCTTCATCAATGACCGTAGTGCCCACCGGCACCTTGATGTGAAGATCGTCACCGGCGCGCCCGCTCATTTGCCGGCCCTGGCCGGGGCGGCCGTTTTCCGCCTTGTAAAAACGCTGGTACTTGAAGTCGATCAGCGTATTCAGCGATTCATCACCGATGAGGTGAACGCTACCGCCGTGGCCGCCGTCACCACCGTCCGGGCCGCCCTTGGGCACGTATTTTTCGCGGCGAAAGCTCAAGCAGCCGTTGCCGCCATTTCCCGCCTCGACAATCACCGAGGCTTCATCGAGAAACTGCATGGTTGTTGCTCCTGGCCGCTCTCGCCGCCGGTTGTAATCGTGGCAGCCCCACCGCTACCGTTCCTGCATTCTGCGGTCCGGGCCGGTTTGCCACAATACGTGCCCCACACGGCCTACCCGGACAAAAAAGCCCCGCCGTGGCGGGGCTTTGAGTTCGCGGGCAGCGGTGTCGCTTACGCGGACACGATGCTGACGAACTTGCGGTTCTTCGGACCCTTTTTCTCGAACTGGATCACGCCTTCGTTCAGAGCAAACAGGGTGTCATCCTTGCCGATACCCACGCCGGCACCGGGGTGAAACTTGGTGCCGCGCTGACGCACGATGATGTTGCCCGGCGTTACCGCCTGGCCACCAAAGAGCTTCACGCCAAGGCGTTTGGATTCACTGTCGCGACCGTTACGTGTGGAACCGGCGGCTTTCTTGTGTGCCATGGTTAATACCTCCTTGAAGGAAAATAACCGCTTACGCGGTAATTCCGGTGATCTTGACTTCAGTGTACCACTGACGATGGCCCTGGCGGGTCATGCTGTGCTTGCGGCGGCGAAACTTGATGATCCGGACCTTGTCACCGCGACCGTGATCGATCACTTCGCCGGTCACCTTGGCGCCGCTGACGGACGGCGTGCCGATTTTGACGTCGTTGCCGTCGTCAACCATCAGCACCTGATCAAACTCGATGGTATCGCCGGTGGGGCGCTCGAGCTTTTCGAGCTTGAGCGTCTGGCCTTCCTGAACGCGGTACTGCTTGCCACCGCTCTTGATTACTGCGTACATGTCTCTACTCCGGAACGGATTACAATGGCAGCAGGCCATCAGGCGCTGCCGCCACGCTCATCGCGCCTGGCTCTTGTTCGATGCGCGCACGATCGACCTGCGGCGAGTGGCGCCCCTTTTGGCAGCCATCTGACAGGGAGCATGACGAGCGGGCGCGCATTATAGCCTCGTCGCGGCACAACCACAACCACCCGCCAACATCAAGCACCCGGCCGCCTTCATGCCGTGTAGCCGGCACCTTGACGCCCACCCGGCGCCCCCATAGCATGACCTTCATCCGTTTTTCCCGGCGTCGGGCGTGTGGCCGCTTTTCCCTTTTTGTGCCACTGCGCTTTTCCTCTTCGTACGCCGGCCCTACTTTGCCGCATTGAATGGAATCCATGACCACCGACACCCCCGCCTCAACGCCTGCCAGTTCGTCACCGCTACATGCGGCAGTCGCCGATGACTTTGCGGCGGTCGACCGCACCATGACCGAGCAGCTCAGCTCCCGGGTGCCGCTGGTCGAGGCCATCAGCGGCTATATTGTCAAAAGCGGCGGCAAGCGCGTGCGGCCGCTGCTGGTGCTGCTGGCCGCCCGCGCGCTGGGTTACGGCGGCGAGACTCGGGGCGGCGACAAGCACATTACGCTTGCCACGCTGATCGAATTCATGCACACCTCGACGCTGCTCCACGACGACGTGGTCGACGAGTCCGGCCTGCGCCGAGGCAAACAGACGGCCAACGACGCCTGGGGCAACGCGCCCTCGGTGCTGGTGGGCGACTTTCTCTACTCGCGTTCCTTCCAGATGATGGTCGACGTGGGCTCCATGCGCATCATGGAAATTCTCTCCGCTGCCACCTGTGTAATCGCCGAGGGCGAAGTCCGCCAGCTGACCAACATCGGCAACCCCTCGGTCAGCGAAGACGACTACTTCGCCACCATCCAGGGCAAAACCGCCCAGCTGTTCGAGGCGGCCTCACAAACCGGCGCCGTCATCGCCGAGGCCACGCCGGAGCAGGAAGAAGCGCTCAAGCTCTACGGCCGCTATCTGGGGCTGGCGTTCCAGCTGGTCGATGATCTGCTCGACTATCAGGGCGACGCGGACGCCATGGGCAAGAACGTCGGCGATGATCTTGCCGAGGGCAAGCCTACCCTGCCGCTGCTGCGCGCCATGCAAAAAGGCACGCCGGAACAGGCCAAACTGATCCGCCAGGCCATCCGCCAGGGCGGACTCGACCGGCTGGATGAAGTGCTCGACATTGTCCACGCCACCGGCGCGCTCGACGACACTCGCGACTACGCCAACCGGATGGCCGACAAGGCGCTCTCCCAGCTGAATACCCTGCCACCCAGCGAATTCCGCGACACCATGCAGCAGCTGGCCCGCGCCGCCGTGGAGCGCACGACCTGACCGGCCCGCCAGCAGGGCTATCAACGTTAAGCTCAATGCCTGGGCGAGCCGTCAACCGGTCGGCGAAGGGCGCTATAAATCCATCCCTGGACGCTACCTACGCCATCCCTGGCGTAGAACCCCTCGCCGACCTGTCCCCGGCTCTCTGGACATAACCAGCAGCTGGAAAAAGCTTGAAAGACCACCGCAAGCGACGTATAGTGCTGCCGTGTTGACGCACAGAATGCTCATGACGAGCGTTCACAAGTGCCATTATCACGGAATATAGCTCAGCTTGGTAGAGCGCTGCCTTCGGGAGGCAGAGGTCGTAGGTTCGAATCCTGCTATTCCGACCAAACAGATGAAAAAAGGGCTTGCGCCACGGCGCAGGCCCTTTTTTGGTTCCCGCTTCTGGTGCATGCCACATTCATGGCACGCTGCCCGGCCTACAAGCCGGGCATTCGAGGGTCATGTCACCCGGATAAGCTTCTTGTTGACGAATTCGTCCATGCCCAGAGAGCCCAGCTCGCGCCCGAAGCCGCTGCGCTTGACCCCGCCAAAGGGCAGCTCCGCCGACTCGCCGCCGACTTCGTTGATGTAAACCATGCCTACCTCCAGGCGATCGGCCACGCGCAGCGCCTTTGGCTCGTCACTGGAAATGACGATGGCGCCGAGCCCGTAAGGCGAGGCGTTGGCCAGTTCCACGGCTTCGTCTTCGCTGGCAACCCGATAGACCACAGCGACGGGGCCAAACAGTTCCTCGTGGTAAACGTCCATTGCCGGGGTAACGTCGGTGAGCACCGTGGGAGCAAAATAGTTGTCCTCGGGATCGGCCCCGCCGGCGCGAAGCACGGCGCCCTGATCGAGCGCCTTTTGCACCTGCTGCTGCAGATTGCGGGTAGCGCTTGCCGACGACAGCGGCCCCAGCATGGCACCGTCGACGGTTGGATCAGCGGGGCGTTGCGCGGTCATGGCGGCGGCAAAGCGTTCGACGAACTCGGCGTAGAGGTGATCCATCACCACCATGCGCTTGGAGCCGTTGCAGGCCTGGCCGTTGTTGCCCAGCCGCCCGGCGACGGCCATTTCCACGGCGGTATCGATATCGTCGGTGTCGAGCACCAGAAACACGTCCGAGCCGCCGAGTTCGAGCACGACCTTTTTCAGATGGCGCCCTGCCTGCTCGGCCACAGCGGCGCCGGCACGTTCGGAACCGGTCAGCGACACGCCCTGAACGCGAGGGTCGGCAATCACGTCGGCCACCTGCGCGTTGGTAGCGAAAATGTTGACGTAGGCGCCCTCGGGCAGGCCGGCATCAATAAACAGACGCTCCAGCGCCAGTGCCGACTCGGGGCACTGCGGCGCGTGCTTGAGCAGAATCGTATTGCCCAGCGCCAGGTTGGGGGCCACAAAGCGCGCCACCTGATACAGCGGAAAGTTCCACGGCATGATGCCGGTCAGCACGCCAAGGGGCTGACGGCGGATAAAGGCCGAGCCGCCGGCGGGCGAGTCGATGGGCTCATCCCGGAGAAACGCCGCGGCGTTGTCGGCGTAGTAGCGGTAGATATCCACGCAGACATCGACTTCCTCGCGCGCCTGGTCAACGGGCTTGCCCATTTCGCGCACGATAATCTCGGCCAGCGCTTCCCGGCGTTCGGCGTGCAGCTCCGCCACCTGTTTGAGGCACGCTGCGCGACCGGCGACATCGACATCGCGCGACCACTGGCGGTACGCGCTCGCCGCGCTGGTCAGCGCCTGCTGAATATCGGCATCGGTCGCCGTGGGATAGTCGGCCAGCTTTTCGCCGGTGGCCGGGTTTATAACGGAGTAGTCAGCCATGAACGGCCTCCCTGAAGCAGTGTTGCTGAGGAACGTGTTACTGAAAATCGTGTTGCTGAAGATCGTTCTGGTAACAGCGGTGCAGGATACGAGCGCGAGCCGACCCTATCATAGCGCGCTCGCCGGACGGCGATAGCCCTGCCCGCCGAACAGGTGGGCATTGTGGCGCATTATGTCAATTTGACGTCGCTTTATGCATGTCAGGCGCGGAGCGGATTGCGGATACTGGCGCCACTTTATGAAGGAGGTCCCCATGAACCGCAATGTCATCCTCACCTGCGCCGTTACCGGCGCCGGCAATACCACCGGCAAGAATCCCAACGTGCCGGTCACTCCCCAACAGATCGCCGACAGCTGCATCGAAGCCGCCCGCGCCGGCGCCAGCGTGGCGCACATCCACGTCCGCGACCCGGAAACCGGTGGCATCAGCCACTCTACCGACCACTTCCGCGAGGTGATGGAGCGCGTCCGCGAGGCGGATACCGACATCGTCATGAACATCACCGCCGGCGGCGGCGGCGACTGGACCCCGGACGCCAACGACCCCACCCGCGGCGGCCCCGGCACCGACATCCAGACCCCCGCCGAGCGTCACGCACCGGTGGGCGAGCTGCTTCCCGAGCTCTGCACCCTGGACTGCGGCAGCCTCAACTTCAGCGACATGGTCTACATCAACACCGCCGACTGGCTGCGCGAGCATGCCCGCCTGGTGCAGCAAGCCGGCGTCAAGCCCGAGCTGGAATGCTTCGACCTGGGCCACGTCTGGTTCGCCCGCCAGCTGCAGCAGGAAGGCCTGCTCGACGGCGACCCGCTCTACCAGCTGTGCCTGGGCATTCCCTGGGGCGCCGAGGCCGATACCGAGACCATGCAGGCCATGCGCAACAAGCTGCCGGACAACGCCAACTGGGCCGCCTTCGGCATCGGCCGCCACCAGATGCCCATGGTCGCCCAGGCCATGCTGCTCGGCGGCCACGCCAGGGTCGGCCTGGAAGACAACCTCATGCTCAAGAAAGGCGTGATGGCGACCAACGGCCAGCTGGTAGAGAAAGCCGGCGGCCTCATCGAAAATCTCGGCGGACGCGTCATGACCCCGGCCGAAACCCGCGCGCACCTGAAACTGCGCGATCCGAGCACCGGCAAGACCGTGGGAGGTGAGGCATGAGCCAGCAACTTTCCGTTATCGGCACCGGCGTCATCGGCAACGGCTGGATCGCCCGGGCGCTGGCCCAGGGCTGGGACGTGGTCGCCTTCGATCCGGCAGACGGCGCCGAGGCGCGCACCCGGGAATTCGTCGCCAATGCCTGGCACTCGCTGACCCGCGCCGGGCTGGCCGAGGGCGCCGACCCCGAGCGGCTGACCTTCGTCGGCAGCCTGGAAGCGGCCGTGGAAGGCGCCGACCTGATCCAGGAAAACGTGCCCGAGCGCATCGAGCTCAAGCGCGAGATTCTCGCCGCTATCGACGCCGCGGCAGCGCCCGAAGCGATCATCGGCTCGTCCACCTCGGGCTTCAAGCCCAGCGATCTCCAGCAGGATTGCGCCAATGCGCCCGGACGCGTGATCGTCGCGCACCCCTTCAACCCGGTTTACCTGCTGCCGCTGGTCGAGCTGGTGGGCGGCGAAGCCACCGTCGCGGCGCAGACCGAGCGCGCCCGGTCGCTCTACCAGGCACTGGCCATGCGCCCGCTGGTCGTGCAGCGTGAAATCGAAGGCCACATCGCCGACCGCCTGATGGAAGCGCTGTGGCGCGAGGCGCTGCACCTGGTCAACGATGGCGTAGCCACCACCGAGGAAATCGACGCCGCCGTGGTTTACGGCTGCGGGCTGCGCTGGTCACTGATGGGCACCTTCCTGACCTTCCACCTGGCAGGCGGCGACGCGGGTATGCGTCACATGCTCGAGCAGTTCGGCCCGGCGCTGAAGCTGCCCTGGACCAAACTCGAAGCGCCCGAGCTGACCGATGGGCTCATCGACAAGGTGGTGGAAGGCTGCGAGCACCAGGCCGCCGGTCGTTCCGTGGCCACGCTTGATCGCCGCCGCGACGACTTCCTGGTCGAACTGCTGGGTCTGGTACAGAAATACTGGCCCGAGGCCGAAGGCCTCGAAGGGCGTATCTGATGGCGCTGCTCAACACCCGTGTCGCGCCGGAATGGGTCGACTACAACGGCCACATGAACGACGCCGAATACGCCCGGGTATTTTCCCTGGGCGTCGAGCAGCTCATGGTCGCCATCGGCCTGGACGAACACGGCTGCCAACAGCACGGCTACACCATCTATACGCTGGAAACGCACCTGTGCTATCGCCGTGAAGCCCACGAGGGCCAGCCGCTGACAGTGGACGTCACGCTGCTCGACCGCGACGCCAAGCGGCTGCACGTCTACTTCACGCTGCACGACGCCGAGGACAACCTGCTGGCCAGCAGCGAGCAGATGCTGATGGGCATCGACAGCGACGCCGGCCGACCGGCGCCCTTCCCCGAGGCCGTGGCGGAAGCCATTGCCACCCTGCCCGGCGCAGGCGATGACTGGCCGCGACTCGCCGGCCGGCGTATCGGCCTGCCGCCGGCCCGGGGCTGACTTCCCTTCAGCGCCAACCCGCCGGGTATGCCGTCAGCGACGGCGTGCCCGGCGCGGCGGCACCCCCCAGTGCGCGCGGAATGCCCGGGTAAAGCTCGACGCCGAGGCAAAGCCGCAGGCCACTCCCACCGCCAGAATATCCATGTCGGTTTCCTCCAGCAGGTAGCGCGCGCGTTCCAGGCGCAGCGCGAGGTAATACCCTTTCGGTGACGCCTCCAGCGTCTCCTCGAACAGCCGCTGCAGCTGGCGTAGCGACACGCCGCTGCGACGCGACACCTCGGTGAGCGCCAGCGGCGCTTCGAGATGATGCTCCATCAGGTTCACGGCATCGATCAGCCGCCGGTTGTGCGTTCCCAGGCGCCGCGCCAGAGTCATGCGCTGCTGGTCGTGGCGGGTGCGAATGCGCGCGTGCACCAGCTGTTCGGACACGTCCACCGCCAGTCGCTGCCCGTGACGGCGCGCTATAGCGTGCAGCGCCATGTCCATGGCTGCGGTGCCACCGGCGCAGGAAAACCGCCGCTCGCCCAGCTCAAACAGTTCATCGGAGGTGGCAATGGCGGGAAAACGCTCATGAAAAGCCGGCAGGCTTTCCCAGTGCAGCGTTACCCGCTCGCCCGCCAATAGCCCGGCCGCCGCCAGCAGGAAGCAGCCGGTATCCAGCCCGCCCAGCGCGATGCCGGCGGCGTCCAGGCGTTGCAGCCAGCGCACCAGCGCCCGGTCGCCAGAGTGCTCGGGGGCAAAGCCGCTGCATACCGCCAGCGACGACAGCGAATACGTCTGGCCGATGGACTGATCGGCCAGCAGCGTCATGCCGTTGGAGGCGGTTACCGGCTCGCCGCCCTGGCTGATCAGCGACCAGTCAAACAGCGGCCGGCCGCTGATGCGATTGGCGATGCGCAGCGGCTCCACCGCCGAGAAAAACGCCATCATCGAGAATCGCGGCAGCAGCAGAAAGCCCACCGGCTCGGGAGTGGGGCCGAAGTAGTCAAGGCGCATGGCACAGACCGCAAAAGCAAATGGAAAAAAACAAGGACACAGAAAAAAGGAAAAAGGAAAAAGGAAAGCCCGCTATACTGGCCGCCCGACGCCGACCCGACAAGGGCATCGTTGCAACCGCCCGCGCAGTCTCTACAATCGGCACGACCCCAGAGTCGACACGCCCCACCATCGGCAACCACGACGACGCCACGACGCCGGCCCGCACCCATGAGACTTCAAGCCCCCGAGACTACCCCGGAACGCATCGGCTTTTTACTGCTGCCGCGCTTTGCCATGGTCGCGTTCTTCTCGGCCGTGGAACCTTTGCGCATCGCCAACCGCATCAGCGGTAACTGCCTGTTCGACTGGGATGTCATCAGCCAGGACGGCGGGCCGGTGACCGCCTCCAACGGCATGACGCTGGAAGCCGGCTACGCCATGAACGCAGCGCCGGCGGTGCCCAGCCTGGCGGTGTGCGCGAGCTTTGCCCCGGATGCCGGCATCAATGACGCCCTGCTTGACGGGTTACGCGAGCGCGCCGCCGCGGGATGCGTGCTCGGCGGCGTGGACACCGGCTGCTTTGCGCTGGCGGCCGCCGGCCTGCTCGACGACCGGACGGTGACGCTGCACTGGGAATCGCTGCCCGACTTTCGCGCGCGCTACCCCCGGGTCGACGCGGTGGAGTCGATCTTTGAAGTCACCCCCGAGAGCTTCTCCTGCGCCGGGGGAAGCGCCGCCATCGACATGAGCCTGGATCTGATCCGCCGCCGCCACGGCGACGCCCTGGTCAAGCGCGTGCGCGACCAGCTGATCCACGACCCCGGGCGCCGTCCGGCCAGCCGCCAGCGCGCGCCCGGCCGACCCGACGACCCCGATCTGCAGGAAGCCCTCGACCTGATGGAAGCGCATCTGGAAGCGCCGCTGACCATCGGCGAGCTGGCCCACCGGCTGGGGATGTCCTGGCGGGGGCTCGAACGGCTGTTCCACCGCTCCCTGCAATGCTCGCCGCGCCGTGCCTATCTCGACCGGCGGCTGAATCATGCCCTCCGCCTGCTCCGCGAGACCCACCACAGCGTGATGGATATTGCTCTGGCGTGCGGCTTTGCCTCGGCGTCGAGCTTTACCCGCGCCTTTCGCCGGCGCCACGGGCTGACACCCAGTGCCTGGCGAGAGCTGCCCTGAGTGACACCTGCCAGGCGCCGCACCTGTTCAACACCGCATCAGTTCAGCACCACATCTGTCGAATTGTGCACAGTTAGCGTCGAATTCGGTCGCGAGCGCTCTGCCCGATGCTGGCATCCTGCGCAGTGATCCCCATGACGACGCTCAGGAGCTTCCACGATGTCTCACGAACTGCCGCTTACGCCCGACTATGATAGCTGGCCGGTCGATACCCCGCTGACCGACGTTTCCTTTACCCCGCGCCTGGTCACGGTGAACTGGAGCGACGGCCGCGTCAGCCGCTATCACAGCGTCTGGCTGCGCGAAAACGCCGCCGACGAAAGCACCGTCAATCCGGCAACCCGCGAGCGTATCCTGGATCTCTCTACTCTGTCGGCCTGGCCGGAAGTCACCGCCGCTGAGATCGACGACGCCGGCGCGCTCTGCGTCACCTTCCAGCCCGAGGATCGCCGTCTGCGCTTCCACCCCGGCTGGCTGCGCGCACACGACTACGACAACGCCGCCGATCCCGAAGCGCCGCTGGTGCCGGTCACTACCTGGATGGGCGGCGACGATGCCAGCCCCGACACCCTGGACGCCAGCGGGCTGCTGGATACCCAGCCGGACAGCGACGCCGAGGAAGCCATTCTCGCCCCGGCGCTGGAAAGCGTGCTGGGCAAGGGCCTGGTGCGGCTTCGCAACCTGCCCACCGAGCCCGATTCCATTGAGTCGCTGGCGCGGCGTATCGGCCCGGTACGGCCGACCAACTTCGGCCAGCTGTTCGACGTCAAGGCCAAGCCCGACCCCGACTCCAACGCCTACACGTCGATCGCTCTGCCGCCCCACGTCGACCTGCCCACCCGGGAATATCACCCCGGCCTGCAGATGCTCTACTGCATGGAAAACAGCGTGGAAGGCGGCCAGGCGGTGATGATGGACGGCTTCGCCATCGCCGAGACCCTGCGCGATCATCACCCCGAGGCCTGGAAAACGCTGACCCGGGTTCGCTGGTGCTACGCCAACACCGCGCGCACCACCGACTACGTCTGGTTCGAGCCGATGATTCGCCTCGATGCCCGCGGCGAGCTGTTGGAAGTGCGCATCGCCGACTTCCTGCGCGGTCCGTTGCAAACCGCTTTCGAGGACGTCGAGCCGGCCTACGAAGCGCTGATGACGCTGCAGGGGCTGCTGCGCGACCCGGCGTTTTCCATCCGCTTCACCTACCATCCCGGCGACGTGGTGATCTTCGACAACCGCCGCCTGCTGCACGCCCGGGACGCCTTTGAGGGCAGCACCGGCCACCGCTGGCTGCAGGGTTGCTACATGGAGCGCGACGAAGTGCGTTCACGCTATCGCATGATCCAGCGCACTCGCCGCCAGCGCCGTCTGGACGGCGCTGCCTGAGCACCGCTCAGTCTGCCTCCCGGGCTGCGGTTTCCCTGGGAGGCTCGCCAAAACGCGCTCGGTAGGCGCGCGAAAAGTGCGCCAGATGCTGAAAGCCGGTAGCAACCGCCGCCTCGGTGGTCCGACAGCCGCTGCCGGCCAGCAGCTGCTGGGCGCGATCCAGCCGCATGCCCAGGTAGCACTGCTTGGGCGTCTCGCCGAAATACGCGCGAAACAGCCGCGTCAGCTGGCGCTGGGACTGCCCGGCGAGCCGGCAGATGTCGGGAATCGGCAGCGCCCGGGCCATGTTGGCCTCCATCACCGTCAGACTCTTGACCACGCTGCGCGGCAGATGGGCCTGGCGCGCGTCGATATCCATCGGCGAACGCTCGTGGCGCTGGTAGATCAGCTGCCGGCCCACGGCATCGGCGAGCGCGGTGCTGTAGGCCATGCCGATCCAGGCAAGCATCATGTCGATGCTTGCCACACCCCCGCCGCCGGTCAGCCGCGTGGCGCTCAGCTCGTAATACGACGGGCTGACCGCCAGCCGGGGAAACTCCCGGCGAAACGCGGGTTCGCTTTCCCAGTGCAGTGCCACCCGGCAGCCCTCCAGTACGCCGGCCCGCGCCAGAATAAAGGGCGCGGTATCCAGTCCGCCCAGCCAGCCCCCGTGGGCCGCCACGCGCCGTAACACTGCACGCTCCCGGGCGGTTACCTCGGCCTCCGGCTGGTAGGACGACACCACCATCAGGCTGGCACCGTCGGCCACTCCGTCCAGCTCGCCGTCGACTTCGATACGCACGCCGTTGCTGGCCACTACGCCCCCACCGTCGAGCGAGCGCAGCCGCCAGGCAAAGAGGTCGCTGCCAAAGCGGTTGGCGACCCGCAGCGGTTCCAGCAGACAAAACAGCGTCAGCATCGAAAAGCTGGGCAACAGCCAGACGTCCAGGGTGTACTCGGCCTGCCCGGGCGAGAGAAGCGGCGGCGAGTCGGGGCGCGGATAGGGCCAGGGGGCATCAAAAGTGGCGTTCATGGCTAAAATGATCAACAAAAAGTCGATTTTTATCAAGTGATATCCACCGGCTGCCACTAGGGTAGATGTCCG
This sequence comes from Vreelandella jeotgali Hwa, assembly GCF_000334215.1. GTDB lineage: Bacteria > Pseudomonadota > Gammaproteobacteria > Pseudomonadales > Halomonadaceae > Vreelandella > Vreelandella jeotgali. The sequence goes on from NZ_AMQY01000025.1 coordinate 112,325, forward strand.
TCACCCGTAGCATGCTTGTGGAGAGACCGCCATGACACACGTCAATCTCGTTGCCGACAATCGCCGCCTGGCTTTGGACGACCAGGACCAGACCCGGGAGCTGCCCGCGCTCTGGCTACGCGAGCGCAGCCCCGCGCCCGATACTCTGGACCCGCGCACCGGCCAGCGCCTGATCGAAGCCGCCGACCTGCCGCTGGACCTGCGTATTGAGCAGGCCGACGTTGACGGCCAGCAGCTGTCCGTACGCTTCAGCGACGGGCACCAGGCGGATTTTGATCTCGACACGCTGCTCAAGCCGTCCTCCCGCCAGGCAGACAAGCCGCTCTGGGATGCCGGCCTCGAACACACGCCGGAAGCCGACTTCAACGCGGCGCTGGACGACGACGGCGCGCTGCTCGACATGCTCGACGAACTGCACCGCTACGGTTTCGTGCTGGTGTCCAACGTCCCCACCACCGAGGACGGCATGCACGCGCTGATCGAGCGCATCGGCCCGCTGCGGCGCACCAACTGGGGCGGCATTGCCGACGTCAAGTCGGTGGCCAACGCCTACGACCTGACCATGACCCAGCGCGGTCTGGAGCCGCATACCGACAACCCCTACCGCGATCCGATCCCCGGCTATATCTGGCTGCACTGCCTGACCAACGCCGCCGACGGCGGCGACAATACGCTGGTCGACGGCTATCGCGCCGCCCAGGTGCTGCGCGAACGCGACCCGGCCGCCTTTGACGCCCTGAGCCGGGTCTGGCCCACCTTCCGCTACGAGGATGAAACCACCTATCTGGAAAGCGAAGGGCCGCTGATCGAGCTCAACAGCGAGGGTGAGCCGGTTCGGGTACGCTTCTCCAACCGCACCGAGCTGGTGCCGGCGCTGCCCGCCGACGAACTGGAGGCCTATTACGCCGCCCGCCAGCAGTTCAACCAGCTGATTACCGGCGACGAGCTGACCGTGCACCTCAAGCTCAACCCCGGCCAGATGCTGATCATGGACAACTACCGCCTGTTTCACGGCCGGCGCGCCTACGAACTCGCCGGCGGTGTCCGCCACCTGCGCCAGGGCTACGTGGACCGCGACAGCACCGCCAGCCGCCGCGAAGTGCTGCGCCGCCAACAGCAAACATCGCGCAACAACGAGGAGGTCGCATGAGCCAGTCTCAGGCACATTTCCGCCACTTCGGCGAGGCCCGCCCGGAAGAATGGGCGCTGATTGACGATCATTTCCGCGACTATGTGGCCGATGCCCCGCGCCGGGTGCTCGAACACCTGAATCGCCTTTCCGGCGACAACCACGGCTACCCGGTGGACCGCTACGAGCACAGCCTGCAAACCGCCACCCGGGCGCTGCGCGACGGCGCCGACGAGGAGATGATCGTTTGTGCGCTGCTCCACGACATTGGCGACGACCTCTCGCCGGCCAACCACGCCGAGATCGCTGCGGGCATCCTCGAGCCGTTCATCGATCCGCTCAACGCCTGGATGATCCGCCATCACGAGCTGTTCCAGGGCTACCACTACCGCCACTTTTTCGGTCTGGACCCCCACGCCCGGGAGCAGTTCAGCGACCATCCGGCCTATGAGCGCACGGTGCGCTTCTGCGACCGTTGGGATCAGGCCAGCTTCGACCCCGACTACGATACGCTGCCACTATCGCACTTTGTGCCCATGGTCGAGCGCGTGCTGGGCCGCGAGCCCTTCGGCGGCCTGCCGGCAGTCAGCGACGCGGGCGACAACGAGAAGGAAGGCGCATGAACTGTGCTCAGCGACTGATTCAGCTACTCGAAGAGCGCGGTGTCGACACCGCGTTCGGCATTCCCGGCGTGCATACCATCGAGCTCTACCGCGCTCTGGGCGATAGCCGGCTGACTCATTTTACCCCGCGCCACGAACAGGGCGCGGGCTTCATGGCCGACGGCTACGCCCGTGCCAGCGGCAAGCCCGCCGCCTGCTTTATCGTCACCGGCCCGGGCATGACCAATATCGCCACTGCCATGGGCCAGGCGCTGGCCGACTCGGTGCCCATGCTGGTGATTTCCAGCGCCAACCATCGCCCCACGCTGGGGCGCGGCCAGGGCCGGCTGCACGAAATGCCCCACCAGAGCGAGACGCTCGCCGGGGTCAGCCGGCTCAGCCACAGCCTCAACGACCCGGCGGCGCTGCCCGAAGTGCTGGCGCGCGCCTTTGCGATCTTCGCAAGCGCCCGGCCGGGGCCGGTGCATATCGAAATGCCCCTCGACGTCATGGATGCCCCGGCACCGGCAACCGCCGCACCGCCGGCGCGCATCTTTCCACCGGCCCCGGCGCCCGAGGCGCTGGCGCTGGCCGGCGACTGGCTTGATAGCGCCGCACGCCCGCTGGTCATGCTGGGCGGCGGTACCGCTGCCTACCCCGAGGCCGCCCGGGCGCTGGTCGAACAGCTCGACGCGCCGGCGTTTACCACCATCAACGCCAAGGGCGTTCTCGGCCGTGCGCATCCGCTGAACCTGGGCGCCACCATGAGCCTGCCCGCCGCGCGCCGCCTGGCCGCCGAGGCCGACGTGGTGCTGGCGCTGGGCACCGAAATCGGCGAAACCGACTACGAGCTGGACGCCGAGGATGACTTCCAACTCAACGGCCGGCTGATCCGGGTCGATATCGACCCCGAGCAGCTGGGCCGCAACCAGTCCGCCGATCTCGCCATCCAGGCCGACGCCGGCGAAGCCCTGCGCGGGCTGAGCGCGCACCTGCCGGCGAGCGCCGCGCGCGACGGTGCCCGCCGCACCGCTGACCTGCACCGCGACCTGGCGCTGGCCGACGATGCGGAGCTGGCGCCCTACGCGCCGCTTTTCACCACGCTGAACGAAGTGCTGCCCGACGCGGTGGTCGTGGGGGATTCCACCGGGCCGGTCTACGCCGGCAACTTCCTCGCCGACATGCCCGCCCCGCGGCGCTGGTTCAACGCCGCAACCGGCTTTGGCACCCTCGGCTACGGGCTGCCCGCCGCCCTGGGCGCGGCGCTGGCACAGCCCGACCTGCCGGTAATCGCCCTGGTGGGCGACGGCGGGCTGCAGTTTGTGCTCGGCGAACTGGGCACCGCCCGGGATCTGGGCCGGCCGGTCGCCGTGATGGTGTGGAACAACAACGGCTACGATGAGATTCGTCGTTATATGTCGCTCAGCGACGTTCCGCACCTGGGCGTTGACCTGGCGGCGCCGGATTTCCCGGCGCTCGCTTTATCCTACGGCTGCCGCCATACTCGGGTCGGCAGTCAGTCCAGCCTGCACGCAGCGCTGGGGCAACTCAGCGAAGCCGATTCACCGCTACTGATCGAGGTCGATGCCGCCGCCTGGGCCGCGTCGCTCTGATAACGCGCCCGACATCGTCCGCTTTTCACCCGTGATAAAGAGGCGTCTGACGCATGCACACGACACTACAACGCACCGCCACGACCCTGACCCTGATCACCGGGCTGAGCCTGTCCGGATCGGCCCTGGCCACCGATAAAAACGACACCCTGCGCATGGTGGTCCCGCCCTGGCCCGGCGTCACCGTCAAAAGCGAAATCTTCAGCCAGCTGATCGAGCCGCTGGGCTACACCACCGAAAAACAGCAGCTCAGCTCCACGGTGGGCTACTCCACACTGGAAAGCGGCGACAGCGACGTCTTTCTCGCCGGCTGGCTGCCCGCCCAGCAGGAAAGCTACGACGCCACCATGGAAAGCGGCACCATTGTCGACCTGGGCAATAACGTCACCGGCGCGCGCATGGGCTTTTCGGTGCCGGGCTACGTGGCCGATGCCGGCATCACCAGCGCCGAACAGCTGGCCGACCCCGAGGTTGCCAAGCGCTTCAAGCGCAGCGTCTACAGCATCGAAAGCGGCTCCACGGTTACCGACATGCTCAACGATGCCATCGACGCCGACATCTACAGCCTGGGCGACTGGGAGGGCAAACCCTCTTCAACCCCCGGCATGCTCAGCGAGGTGGAAGGCGCGACCCAGGAGGAACGCTGGATCATCTTCTACGGCTGGACGCCCCACTGGATGGTGCCCGAATACAACACCCGGATTCTTGACGATCCGGAGGGCGTGTACGGCGACGACAACGGCAAAAGCGACGTCAAGACCATCGTTACCCAGCGCTACGCCGACGCCAACCCCAACCTGCGCCGGCTGCTCGACCAGTTCGTGCTCTCCGCCGACGAACAAAGCGAATTTATCCGCGATTACAGCCACGAAGACGGCGAGCTGGCAACCGTGGCCCACGACTGGCTGGCCGACAATCCCGAGCGCGTGGCGACCTTTCTCGACGGCGTGACCACGCGAAACGGCGAAGACGCCGTGGCAGCGGTCAAGGATAGCCTGTGAACGCCAGCTTTGAGTCCGAAGCGACTATCCGTCAGGATCTCGCCGCCGCCTACCGCCTCATCGCCCTGGACGGCATGGATGACGGTATTTCGACGCATATTTCCGCGCGCCTGCCCGGGGAGCGTTTTCTGCTCAACCCTTTCGGCTTGCGCTTCGAGGAAATCCGCGCGGATCAGCTGGTCACCGTGAATGCCGACGGCGAGGTGCTCGACGACCCCACCGGGCTGGGTATCAACCCCGCCGGCTTTACCATTCACAGCGCCATTCATGCCGCTCGTCCCGACACCGCCTGCGTGCTGCACACCCATACCGTGGCCGGCGTCGCGCTTTCCTGTCTGGAAGAAGGCCTGCTGCCGCTGAATCAGTGGTCGCTGCAGCTCCACGACCGCCTGGCCTACCACGACTACGAAGCCATCGCCCTGGACCTCGACGAGCGCCAGCGGCTGACCGCTGACCTGGGCCACTGCTCGGCCATGGTGCTGCGCCAGCACGGCCTGCTGACCTGCGGACGCGACGTTGGCGAGGCGTTTTTGCGCATGCGCGACCTGGAGCGCAGCTGCCAGGCCCAGCTGGCCGCGCAGGCCACCGGGCGGCCGCTGCGGCTGGCCTCCCCCGAGCTGGCCGAAAAAGTCGCCCGCCAGTACGAAACCTGGGCCGACAGCCCCCACGGCAACGCGCGCGCCTGGCAGGCCGAACGGCGCCGCCTCACCGACGACAACCACCTTTTCAGCTGAATATCCACTGGCTGAACACCCACGACCTGAATACCCGCTACCCCAATACCGACTACCGAATACCAGATACCGAGGTTCAACATGCAATACTCCCGACTTACCGAGCGCATCGCCGGCGAAGGCGCGGCGGCCTGGGACATTCACAACCGCGCGCTGGCGCGTCAGGCCGCGGGCGACGACATCACCGTGCTGTCGGTGGGCGACCCGGACTTCACCACCCCCGAGCCGATCATCGAAAGCGCTGTGGAAAGCCTGCGCGGCGGTGCCACCCACTATCCCGACGTCCAGGGCAAGCAGTCGCTGCGCGAGGCAATTGCGCACCGCTACCGGGCGAACGGCGTGGACGCCACGCCGGATAACCTCATCATCATGGCCGGCGCCCAGTGCGGGCTCTACGCCACCGCCCAGTGCCTGCTCGACCCCGGCGACGAAGTCATTGTCCCCGAGCCCTGCTATGTCACCTACGAGGCCGTTCTGCAGTCCACCGGCGCTCACATGGTGCGCATTCCGCTGTCCGGGGACCGCGGTTTCCGCCTGGACGCCGCCGATATCGAAGCCGCGATTACCCCGCGCACCCGGGCCATCATGCTCAACAGCCCGCACAACCCCACCGGTCAGCTGATCGAAAGCGAACAGTGGGAAGCCGTAGCAGCGCTGTGCCGCCGGCACGACCTCTGGCTGGTCTCCGACGAGGTCTACGCCGAGCTGATTTTTGACGGCGAGCACACCTGCGCGGCGAGCCTGCCCGACATGGCCGAGCGCACCGTGGTCATCAACAGCCTGTCCAAGTCCCACGCCATGACCGGCTGGCGGCTGGGCTGGGTTCTCGGCCCCGAGGCGCTGATCGGCCATCTGAGCCACCTGGCGCTGTGCATGCTCTACGGCTGCCCGGACTTCATCCAGGACGCCGCCTGCAGCGCGCTGACACAGCAGCCGCCCGGCCTTGAGACCATGCGCGAAGCCTATCGGGCGCGGCGCGATGCCGTATGCGCCGCTCTCGAGGACTGCGCCGCCGTGGACGTTGTCAAGCCCGCTGCCGGCATGTTCATGATGGTGGACGTCCGCGCCACCGGGCTGTCCTCGCAGGCATTTGCCGACCGGCTACTCGACGAACAGAACGTCTCGGTACTCTCCGGCGAAGCCTTTGGCCCCTCGGCCGCGGGCTTTGTGCGCCTCAGCCTGACCGTCGACGAAGCGCGGCTGCGCAGCGCCAGCGAGCGCCTGGCGCAGACCGCCACGGCAGCCCGCGACGAAGCTGCCTCTCTTTCCACCGTTCAATGAGTTGCCCATGACGTCATCGCCCAACGCCAACACAGCTCCCGACACGTCTTCATCGCCCGGCGCCACACCCGCATCTGCCATTGCCCGGCCGGTGGAAGCCCGCCACATCGTTAAACGCTTCGGCGATCTCGAAGTCCTCCGCGACGTTTCCCTCCAGGTGGACGAGGGCAGCGTCACTTCCATCATCGGCGCCAGCGGTTCGGGCAAAAGCACCCTGCTGCGCTGTCTCAACCTGTTGGAACGCCCCGTTCAAGGCGAATTGACGATTGCGGACGAAGCGATCCTTTTCGACCGCAATCGCCAGGGCGACATTATCGGCCTGGACCGGCGCCAGCTTCAGCGGCTGCGCGCCAGGGTCAGCATGGTATTCCAGCAGTTCAACCTCTGGCCGCATTTCACGGTACTGGGCAACATTACCGAAGCGCCGATGCGCGTCCAGAAGCTCTCGCGCAAGCACGCCATTCGCCGCGCCGACCATTACCTCGAACGGGTCGGCATGGCCGACAAACGTGACAGCTACCCTGCCTTTCTTTCCGGCGGCCAGCAGCAGCGCGTGGCCATTGCCCGCGCGCTGGCCATGGAACCCCGCGTCCTGCTGTTCGACGAGCCGACCTCGGCGCTCGACCCCGAGCGGGTCAGCGAAGTCCTCAGCGTTATCCGCAGCCTGGCCGACGAAGGGCGCACCATGGTGATGGTGACCCACGAAATGGCCTTTGCCCGGGAAGTCTCCGACCAGGTCGTGTTTCTCGACCAGGGCGTTGTCGGCGTGGCCGGCACGCCGCAGGAGGTTTTCGACAACAGTCCGAACGAGCGCTGCCGCCGCTTTGTTTCGCCGGCGGCCTGACGCCCCTCCTTCCCCATCCCCTATATGATCACGCAACGGAGCCTATAATGAACTATAACCTGATCGCTGCCTCGACCCTGGCCCTGCTCACGCTGTCCACCACGGGACAGGCCGCCGAGCCGCTGCAAATCGGCATTTCGGCCGAGCCCTATCCACCCTTTACCTACACCTCGTCCGACGGCGACTGGACCGGCTTCGAGGTCGAGCTGGGGCTGGCTTTCTGCGACGCCATGAACCGCGAATGCGAGATCAAGCCCACCGGCTGGAGCGGCATTATCCCGTCGCTCAAGGACGGCCGCATCGATATGATCATGAACTCCATGTCGATTACCGAAGCCCGCCAGCGGGTGATCGACTTCAGCGACCCCTACTACTTCACGCCGGGCGCCTACGTCGCCGCCAAAGACATGGCGTTCACCCCGCCGGACGACCTCGACGGCCAGGTGCTGGGCGTACAGAGCGCTACCACCAATGCGACCTACGCCCGCCGCGCCCTGCGCGACAGCGGCGCTGAGGTTCGCCTTTATGACCAGGCCGAACAGGTCAACCGCGACCTGCTTTCCGGGCGCCTTGACGTGATACTCGCCGACCAGATTGCCATGCAGGAACTGGTGGAACGCGACGCCGCCGCCGACTTCGAGATCAAGGGCAAGGCTCCGCATCATTCTGCCTACGGCGAAGGCGTCGGCCTCGGTCTGCGCCCCGACGACGATGCGCTGCAGGCCGACCTCAACGACGCCATTGAAGACGTGTTTGAAGAGGGCACCTGCACCGACCTGTCCAACGAGTATTTCGGTACCGATATCTGTACCTGATTCCCGTCCCTGACGACGCTCGCCGAGAGGCGCCCGAGCGGCGCCTCTCTCTTCTTCTGCCTCAACAGAGACTTTCGTTGCCATGAATCAGGTATCCCAGGAGGGGCTGATCGACTGGGCCGGCCCCATTGCCGAAGGTGCGCTGACCACCATTGAAATCGCCGTGCTCTCCTATGCCATTGGCCTGGTGCTGGGGCTGATCGGCGCCAGTGCGCGGCTCAGCCCCTGGGCGCCGCTGCGCGGCCTGGCCACGGCGTATTCCACGGCCGTACGCGCCATTCCCGAGCTGCTGCTGCTCATTCTGCTCTACTATGCCGGCCCGCCGGCGCTGACCGCCATTGCCAACGCTCTGGGCTTTGCCGGCAACGTGACCATCAACGGCTTCGTTACCGCGGTGGGCGTGCTGGCTTTTGTGCAGGGGGCCTATATGACCGAGGTGCTGCGCGGTGCCATTCTTGCCATTCCCGGCGGTCAGCTGGAAGCCGCCAACGCCTTCGGCTTTTCGCCCTGGGCGCGCTTTTCCCGCATCGTGATTCCCGGGATGCTGCCCAACGCCATTCCCGGCATGTCGAATCTCTGGCTGATTCTGATCAAGGACACTGCGCTGGTCAGCGTTATCGGCTTCAACGAGCTGTTCTTCACGATTCAGCAAGCGGCCGACAGCACCCGCGCGCAGTTCCTGTTCTACGCCGCTGCGGGGGTTATCTATCTCGCCATGACGCTCACTTCCACCGCGCTGTTTGCGCGCCTGGAACGCTATGTGCGTCGCGGCCAGCCGGCTACCGAGGAGGCCTGATATGGAGTTTTCCTGGCTGAGCGACCCTTTTTACCAGTCCTATCTGCTCGAAGGGTTCATCAACACGCTGCTGCTGGTTATCGTCTCGGCAGCCGGCGGCCTGGCACTGGCCATCACCCTGGCGCTGGCGCGGCTCAAGGGGCCGAGGCCGCTGGCCTGGTGTATCCACGGCTTTACCACGGTGATGCGCGGCACGCCGCTGCTGGTGCAGCTGTTCTTTTTCTATTACGGCGTGGGGCGCCTGCTCGAGGGGATTCCCGGCATCCAGGAGAGTCTGATCTGGCCGGTGCTGCGCGATCCGTTCTTCTACGGCGCGCTGACCTTCATCCTCAGCGTCGGCGCCTACTCCGGCGAGGTCATCCGCGGTGCGCTGATCAGCGTGCCGCCGGGCGAACGCGAGGCCGGCCGTGCCTTTGGCATGTCGCCGACGCAGGTTTTCTTTCGTCTGTGGCTGCCCCGGGCCATCCAGCTGTGCCTGCCGACCCTGACCGGCGAGATGATCCTGCTGCTCAAGTCGATACCCCTGGTGTCGACCATTGCCATGATGGATCTGCTGCAGGCGGCCAACATCATCCGCGACGAGATGTTCCTGGTTTACGAGCCGCTGATGCTGATTGCGGGTATCTATCTGGCCATGACGGTGGTGCTGACGCTGGTGCTGCGCCAGGTCGAGCAGCGCTTTCCCGGCATGCGCCCGACCCGCGGCCGCCGGCTGATACCCGGACGCGCCTGAACGGCTCAAAAACCGTCAATGCCGGCCGCTGCCAGGCGGTCGGCCAGCGCCCGAACCGCCGGGGCACGAAAAAACGCCACCAGGTCCTCGGCGCGTACCGAGCCGATCCCCGACCGCGAGGCCCAGTCGCGCCTGGTGTAGCCGGACAGCGTCGCCCAGTTGCCGCTGGCCCGGTCGCTTCCCGGCGGGGCACCCAGCGCCTCAAGCCAGACAGCAAACGGCTGCTGCCGGGCGGCGTCAAAGCGCGCTTGCAGAGTCTGTGCCCGGGCCGCACCGATCCCCGGCACCTGCTCCAGCCCGGCTCGATCCAGCGCCAGCCAGTCCAGCAGGTCGGTCACCGCGCCGGCATCCATCAACGCCTGCCAGGTGCCCTCGCCGACACCGCTCATGCCCAGCGTCTGCCCCAGCCAGTCCAGCCGCGCGAGCAGCTGGCGCTTGCATTCGGGCGGCCGCGACTCGCCGGTTGACGCTGACGCCTCGGCGCCGGACAGAGCAAGGCAGCTCAGCCGGTCGTAACGCCCGGCCTCCGGCACCCGCAGCGGTTCTCGCTCGCCGGCCTGCCAGACCACGCTTTCCAGCTCGGGGATGGTCAGCCCGCCCAGGGTGACAGACAGCTGATCGCCGGCGCGCACGTCGAGGCGCTTCCAGCGCGCCAGCGACCCCAGCGACACCCGGCTGATACGCCGCCCTTCGATATACACCGGATCGAGATATACCAGCGGCGTAATCCGCCCGGTGCGGCCGATGCGAAACTCAATGCCGCGCACGCCGGCAAGCGCCCGCTGGGCGGGATATTTCCACGCCCGGGTCCAGGCGGGCGGGCGCGAATGCCAGTGGGTGCCGTCCGGCCGCCGCCCCTGTTTGAGCACAACGCCGTCCGAGGCAAACGGCAGCGGCGTGTGGTACCAGCGTTGGCGCCAGTAAGCGGCGTCGCGGCGATCATTCAGGGCATGGGTATAGTCGGCGGTATCCAGGCCCAGCGCCGTGAGGCCCGCCAGACGTTCGGACATGGTCACGGGGCCGTCGGGCCAGCCCCAGACAAACAGCCCCACGCGCTCAAGCGCGTCGGCAGACGGCGCGGCCTTGCGCATTAGTCCCGCTACTTTATTGCGCGCCCGATGGCGCTGCGGCTCGGCCTGAATATGCCTTGAAAGGCGCCAGTACAGCTCGCCCTGCAGCACCGCCGACAGGTCATCGGGCAGGGTATCGGGTACCGCAGGCAGTTCCCGGGCGCGGGCGGTCCAATCCTGACCGCGCTGGCCGTCGCCGCGGCTGACGGCTTCAACAAGCTGGCCTTCGGCGTAGCGCAAGGTAACGGCTACGCCGTCCACCTTGGGCTGAATCCAGAGATCCTCCCGGCGGCTGGACCAGCGCTTGATGCCGTCGCCGTCGGTTTTTTCCAGGCCGGTTTGCACCACCGGGTGACGACGCACACCCCCGGCGTTTGCGCCAGCGCCTGCCGAACGGCTGGTAGTGACGCGCAGTTTGGGGGTATGGCGCTCGGGCTGACCGGCGCATTTGCGCCAGGCCTCCAGCCTGGCGCCCGCCTGATCATAGAGTTCATCGTCGACGGGCGAGCCGCCGTCCCGGTAATAAGCGCGGTCCCAGCGTGCCAGGCGCGCTTCGAGCGCGCTGATTTCCTGCTCAAGGCGCGGTTTGTCCCAGCGCGGACAGCTGTCGGCGGCTGCCGCGTCGCTGACCACGGCACCGACCAGTAACGCGGCAAGCATTGCCGCGAGCCATAACGTCTGCCGCCAGATTCCCTGCATGGTGTCGCTCCCTGTGTTGATCTCCGGCTCCCCTGAGCATAGCGGATTCCCGGCACAGTGCGCAGCGCATCGGCCTCGGGCGAGCATTACCCTCGAGCGGGCATGATTGATGCTCAAACAGAAAAAGCCCCGCATCAGCGGGGCCGGGAAGAGGGAAGATGGCCCGGTACAGGTGCCGGGCTCTGGCCGGGTTACGCCAGTCCGGCGGCCTGGCGCAGGCTATCGGCGCGGTCGAGCTTTTCCCAGGGGAAGGCGGTAAAGGTTTCCACCTGCGGTTCTCCCCGATCGTCGGTCCAGCGGTAGCTGTGCTCGAAGGGTTCGCGGCCGAAGTGGCCGTAGGCGGCGGTCAGCTGATACATGGGATGCTCAAGGTTGAGCATTCGGGTGATCGCGTAGGGGCGCAGGTCAAAGTGCTCGCGCACCAGACGAATGATGGTGGCTTCGTCGACCCTGGCGGTGCCGAAGGTATCCACGGATACCGAGGTCGGCTCGGCCACGCCGATGGCGTAGGAAATCTGAATCTCGCACTTGTCGGCCAGCCCCGCGGCCACGATGTTCTTGGCCACATAGCGCCCGGCGTAGGCGGCGCTACGGTCGACCTTGGACGGGTCCTTGCCGGAAAACGCCCCGCCGCCGTGGCGCGCCATGCCGCCGTAGGTATCGACGATGATCTTGCGGCCGGTCAGTCCGCAGTCGCCAACCGGGCCGCCAATCACAAACTGGCCGGTCGGGTTGATGTGGTACTGGGTGCTGTCGTCCAGCCACTCGGCGGGAATCACCGGCTCGATGATCTCGCGCTTGACGATCTTGCGCAGCTCGTCCTGCTCGATATCGGGGTCGTGCTGGGTCGACAACACCACGGCGTCGACACCGCAGGGCTTGCCGTGTTCGTCGTAGCGGAAGGTCAGCTGACTCTTGGCGTCCGGCCGCATCCACGGCAGAAGCCCTTCACGGCGCAGCTGCGACTGCTTTTCCACCAGCCGGTGGGCGTAATACGCCGGCGCCGGCATATAGGCGTCGGTTTCGTTGGTGGCGTAGCCGAACATCAGCCCCTGGTCGCCGGCGCCCTGGTCTTCGGGCCGGGTGCGATCCACGCCCTGGGCAATATCCACGCTCTGCTTGCCGATCAGGTTGATGATGCCGCAGGTATCGCCGTCAAATCCGACGTCGGAGGAGGTGTAGCCGATATCGTTGATCACGCGGCGGACCAGCGCTTCCAGATCGATCCATGCCGAGGTAGTGACCTCGCCGGCAATAATCGCCACGCCGGTTTTGACCAGGGTTTCACAGGCAACCCGTGCCTGCTTGTCGCGGGCGATAATGGCGTCCAGCACCGCATCGGAAATCTGGTCGGCGATCTTGTCGGGATGGCCTTCGGAGACCGACTCGGAGGTAAACAGGGAATATTCGCTCATCGCGCTCTCGACCCTCTGTACTGATGGCAGGCGTTCCGGTGGCGACCCTCGCTTGCAGAGCGCAAGCAGCATCAAGCCGTAACGGTTAAGTGACAGACAACTATACGAAGCATCCAATATAGAAGCATCAACGTATGCAGGACGGCCGAGTTTACACCCTGACCACGCGGATTCCCAGAATTTGCCGCCGTGGGTGAAGTCAGCGATAATGGCGTTTTGATTTACGTTTGTAGGCGAGGAGCCCCCATGCCGACCCGTTTTGAGCTGGCCAATGCCATTCGCGCCCTTTCCATGGATGCCGTGCAAAAGGCCAACTCCGGCCACCCCGGCGCCCCCATGGGCATGGCGGATATCGCTGAAGTGCTGTGGAATGACTATCTCCGGCACAACCCCAACGATCCGCAATGGGCCGACCGCGACCGCTTTGTGCTCTCCAACGGCCACGGCTCGATGCTGCTCTACTCGCTTCTGCACCTGAGCGGCCACGATCTCAGCCTGCAACAGCTGCAGAATTTCCGCCAGCTCCATGCGGCCACCGCCGGGCACCCGGAATACGGCTACGCGCCGGGGATTGAAACCACCACCGGCCCGCTGGGTCAGGGGTTTGCCAACGCCGTGGGCATGGCCCTGGCCGAAAAGACGCTGGCCGCCCAGTTCAACCGCCCCGGGCACGCGATTGTCGACCACCGCACCTGGTGCTTTCTCGGCGACGGCTGCCTGATGGAAGGTATTTCCCACGAGGTCGCCTCGCTGGCCGGAACCCAGCAGCTGGGCAAGCTGGTGGCGTTTTACGACGATAACGGCATTTCCATCGACGGCGAGCTCGATAGCTGGTTTACCGACGATACCGCCAGGCGCTTCGAAGCCTACGGCTGGCACGTCGTGCCCAGCGTTGACGGCCACAAGCCCGAGGAAATCAAGGCCGCCATCGAGATGGCGCTGACCCACGACGACAAGCCCAGCCTGATAATCTGCCGCACGGTGATTGGTTTTGGCGCCCCCAACAAGCAGGGCACGGCGGCCACCCACGGTGCCGCCCTGGGCGATGACGAGGTGGCCGCCGCGCGGGAACGGCTGGACTGGCCACACGCGCCATTTCATATCCCCGAGCCGATCTACGCCGGCTGGGATGCCCACGAGGCCGGTGAGGCGCGCCAGCAGGAATGGCGCGCCCGCTTTGCCCGTTACGCCGAGGCCTGGCCCGACGCAGCGGCGGAATTCGAGCGCCGCCTGAAGCCGCGTCTGCCCGACCCGCTCTCCAGCGAGGCGCTGGTCGAGCAGGCGCAGCAGGACGCCAAGACCACCGCATCGCGCAAGGCCTCGCTGGCCACGCTGAACGAGCTGGGCCCACAGCTGCCCGAGCTGCTTGGCGGCAGCGCCGACCTGGCGCCGTCCAACCTGACCTTCTGGGACGGCGCCCGGGCCATCACGCCCGACTCGGCCGACGGCAACTACCTGCACTACGGCGTGCGCGAGTTCGGCATGGGCGCAATCATGAACGGCATCGCCCTGCACGGCGGCTTTGTGCCCTACGGCGCCACCTTTCTGATCTTCATGGAGTACATGCGCAACGCCATCCGCATGGCCGCGCTCATGAACCAGCAGGCCATTTACGTCTTCACCCACGATTCCATTGGCCTGGGCGAAGATGGCCCCACCCACCAGCCGGTGGAACAGCTCACCAACCTGCGCACCACACCCAACCTCTGCACCTGGCGGCCGTGCGATGCGGTGGAAACCGCCGCCGCCTGGGACAACGCGCTCAAGCGCCGTTCCGGCCCCAGCGCGCTGGTACTGTCGCGCCAGAATCTCGACCACCAGCCGCGCACTCAGGCCCAGCTCGCCAATATCCAGCGCGGTGGTTACGTTCTTAAAGACGGTTCCCTTAAAGACAGTTCACTCAAGGAAAACGAGGCAACGCCGGAGCTGATCCTGATTGCCACCGGCTCCGAAGTCGGCCTGGCCATGGACGCCGCTACCGAACTGGAGAACCGGGGTCATGCCGTGCGCGTGGTCTCCATGCCGTCTACCCAGCGCTTCGACGGCCAGGGCGCCGACTACCGCGAAAGCGTACTGCCCGCCGCCGTGACCCGGCGCATTGCCATCGAGGCGGCCCATGCCGACTACTGGTACAAGTATGTGGGCCTGGAGGGCCGCGTGATCGGCATGACCACCTACGGCGAGTCCGCGCCGGCGGGTGATTTGTTCAAGCACTTCGGTTTTACCGTGGATCACGTGGTCGAGCAGGCCCGGGCGCTGCTGGAGTCAATGCCTTTATCGGTGACGTCATGCCTGCGCTGAACGGTTTTTTGTGGCTACTGCTGTGCTGGCTTGCCGGTGAGCTGATCGTCCACTACACCGGCATTCCTGTTTCTTCCGGCGTGATCGGCATGCTGTTGCTGTGCGGCGCCCTGGCGATAAACGGCGGCGTGCCGGAAAGCGTTGCCGCTGCTGCCCAGCCGCTGATCGCGATGCTGGCGATGCTGATCATGCCCGGCGTTACCGGTGTGTTTTTCATGATCGATCAGCTGGCCGGACAGTGGACCGCCATCATCATCAGCCTGATCATAGGCACCCTGTTCAGCGTGTTCACCACGCTTTGGCTGCTGCAGCGCCTGATGCGGGATGACCATGCTGGGTGAGGCGCTGCTACAGCGACTGAGCGCCACGCCGCTGTTCGCCGTGGCGCTCACGCTGACTGCCTATCTGGTCGCCATGGCGCTGCTCAAGCGCCTGGGCCGGCCGCCCTGGCTGCCGGCCATTGTGCTCGCCACCGCCCTGCTTGTCGGAGCGCTGGTGCTCACCGGGATGGACTACACGACCTATCAGGAGGGCGCTCGCTGGCTTACCGTACTGCTGGGCCCGGCTACCGTGGCTCTGGGCATGCCGCTGTACCAGCTGCTGCCTCGCATTCGACAGCTGTGGCGCCCGCTGGCCGTATGCCTGCCGATATCAGCCACCATGGCTATTGTCTACGCGCTGGGCATTGCCTGGCTCATGGGAGCCACCCCCGAGACTATCGCCTCGCTTGCCGCCAAATCGGTCACTGCCCCCATTGCCATGGGCATTGCCGAGCAGATCGGCGGCAACGTCTCCCTGCTGCTGGGTGCGCTGCTGGTTACCGGCGTGGCCGCCATCGGCTTTGTCAGCCTGGCCGCACGGCAAATGAACATTACAGATGAGCGCATTATCGGCTTTGCCCTCGGCGTTAACGGCCATGCGCTGGGCACGGTGCGCGCTTTTGAAATTGGCCCGACCGCCGGCGCCTTTGCCTCGCTGGGCATGAGCCTGACAGGCACTTTTACCGCGCTGCTGCTGCCGCTGGCCTGGCGGCTGGTGGTCTGAACACGCCCGGGCCCTCACTCGATTCAGCATGGCGGAGAGTCACACCATGACGGACACGCGATACCGCATTGCCATCAACGGCTACGGCCGTATCGGCCAGTGCGCACTGCGCGCCCTGATCGAGCGCGAGGTGGCCTGCGACCATCCAGCGATTATCGACATCGTGGCGATCAACGAGCTGTCGGATGCCGCGACCATCAGCTACCTGACGCGCTTTGATACCACCCACGGCCGCTTTCCCGGCACGGTGGACAACGACGACGGCCACCTGATCGTCAACGGCCATCCGATTCGCCTGTTGAGCGAGCCGGACCCGGCGAAGCTGCCCTGGCGCGAACTGGGGGTCGACCTGGTGCTGGAGTGCTCGGGCAGCTTCAAGGATCGCACCACCGCGCTGGCGCACATCAACGCCGGCGCCAAACAGCTGCTGTTTTCCCAGCCGGCGGAAAACGACGTGGATACCACCGTGGTCTGGGGCATCAATCAGGATTCGCTCTCGCTGGATCAGCCGGTGGTTTCCGCAGCGTCGTGCACCACCAACTGCCTGGTGCCGCTGCTCACGGTGCTCAACGACGCCCTGGGGGTAGAGCACGGCGTGACCACCACGATTCACTCGGCGATGAACGACCAGCCGGTGATCGATGCCTATCATCAGACCGACCTGCGCCTGACCCGCTCGGCCATGCAGTCGATCGTGCCCGTGGATACCGGCCTGGCGCGGGGTATCAGCCGGCTGATGCCGGAACTGGCCGGGCGTTTTGAGTGCCTGCACGTACGCGTGCCCACCATCAACGTCTCGGCCATGGATGTCTCGCTGACCGTGCGCCACGACACCGATGCCGCCAGGGTCAACCGGCTGCTGGCCGACGCCGCCGGCCGGCTCGACGGCGTACTCGGCTATACCGAAGCGCCCACCGCCTCGGTAGACTTTAACCACGACCCGCGCTCGGGCATTATCGACGCCACTCAAACCCGGGTGGCCGGGGCGCGGCTGGTCAAGCTTTTATGCTGGTTTGATAACGAATGGGGCTTTGCCAACCGCATGCTGGACATGACCCGGCGGCTGGCCTATCTGCGCACCGGCGCCTGACATTGCCCCCACATGGACAAAGACGACGAGGACGTTTTCATGAACGTGCAACGCATGACCGATCTTCCACTTCGCGGCCGGCGCGTGCTGATCCGTGAAGACCTCAACGTACCCATCAAAAACGGCCGGGTCACCAGCGATGCGCGCCTGCGTGCGGTACTGCCGACGATCAGGGCCGCAGTCGATGCCGGCGCTCGCGTCATGCTGATGAGCCACCTGGGCCGCCCCACCGAAGGGGAACCCGCCGAGGAATTTTCTTTGGCCCCGGTGGCCCAACGTCTGGGCGAGCTGCTGGACCGCCCGGTAACGCTCACACGCGACTATCTGGATCGCGCCCCGGCGCTGGAAGACGGCAACATGACGCTGCTGGAAAACGTGCGCTTCAACGCCGGCGAGAAAAAGGACGACGAAGCGCTGGCGCGCCGCTACGCCGCGCTCTGCGATATCTTCGTCATGGACGCCTTCGGCACTGCCCACCGCGCCCAGGCATCGACCCACGGCGTGGCACGCTTCGCCCCGGCGGCCTGTGCCGGCCCGCTGTTGGCGGATGAACTCTCGGCGCTGGAAACCGCGCTGGCCACGCCTCGGCGGCCCATGGCGGCGATCGTCGGTGGCTCCAAGGTGTCCACCAAGCTCGAGGTACTGACCGCGCTGGCCGACAAATGTGACCAGCTGATTGTCGGCGGCGGTATCGCCAATACCTTTATCGCTGCGGCCGGCCACAACGTGGGCAGGTCGCTCCACGAGGCGGACCTGATCGACCAGGCCCGCACGCTGATGGACAAGGTCGACATTCCACTGCCCAGCGATGTGGTCGTGGCCACCGAGCTGTCCGAATCCGCCACCGCCACGGTGAAGCCGGTGGATCAGGTGGCCGACAACGAGATGATCCTCGACGTTGGCCCGGCCACCGCCGAACGCCTGGCCGGCATGCTCCAAAGCGCCGGCACCGTGCTGTGGAACGGCCCGGTGGGCGTGTTTGAAATCGACCGCTTCGGCCAGGGCACCGAGCGCATCGCTCGGGCCATTGCCGACAGCGACGCTTTCTCGATTGCCGGCGGCGGTGATACTTTGGCAGCCATCGACAAATACGCCGTGGCCGATCAGGTATCGTATATTTCCACCGGCGGAGGCGCCTTCCTGGAGTACGTTGAAGGCAAAACGCTGCCCGCCGTCAGCGCTCTGGAAGCCGCGGCCCAATAGCGGCAACGCTTGTAACAGAAGCGTTGTTGAGACATTATCTCAACCATCGCCTCACTACCGCCCTGCCTGCTCTTCCGCGAGGCGGGGCGTCCGTTTTCTTTTATTCTGCAGATCCCAAGGTGACTTCATGGCTCTGATCAGCATGCGCCAAATGCTGGACCACGCCGCCGAACACGGCTATGGCATTCCAGCCTTTAACGTCAACAACCTCGAGCAGATGCGCGCCATCATGGAAGCCGCCGACCGGACCGACTCGCCGGTGATTATCCAGGCGTCTGCCGGTGCGCGCAAATACGCCGGGGCGCCCTTTCTGCGCCACCTGATTCTGGCCGCCGTGGAAGAGTTTCCGCACATCCCCGTGGCCATGCACCAGGATCACGGCACCAGCCCCGCGGTATGCCAGCGCTCCATCCAGCTGGGCTTTTCCTCGGTAATGATGGACGGTTCGCTGGGCGAAGACGGCAAAACGCCGGCCGGCTATGACTACAATGTCGACGTGACGCGGCGCACGGTAGAAATGGCGCACGCCTGCGGCGTGTCGGTCGAAGGGGAGCTGGGTTGCCTGGGCAGCCTGGAAACCGGCACCGCCGGCGAAGAAGACGGCGTCGGCGCGTCAGGCACGCTCGATATGGAACAGCTGCTGACCGATCCGGAAGAAGCCGCCGACTTCGTCAAGGCCACCCACGTTGATGCCCTGGCGATTGCCATCGGCACCAGCCACGGCGCCTACAAGTTCACCCGGCCGCCCACCGGCGATACGCTGTCCATCCAGCGCATCAAGGAAATCCACGCGCGCATCCCGGATACCCACCTGGTCATGCACGGCTCTTCCTCGGTTCCCCAGGAATGGCTCGAGGTCATCAATCAGCACGGCGGCGAGATTCCCGAGACCTACGGCGTGCCGGTGTCCGAAATCGTCGAAGGCATTAAACACGGCGTGCGCAAGGTCAACGTCGACACCGACCTGCGCCTGGCGTCAACCGGCGCAGTGCGTCGCTTCCTCGCCGAGAACCCGGCCGAGTTTGATCCGCGCAAGTTCCTCAAGGCCACCATCGGCGCCATGCGCGAGGTTTGCATGAACCGCTACGAAGCCTTCGGCAGCGCCGGCAACGCCAGCAAGATCAAACCGATCAATCTGGAAGAAATGTTCATGCGCTACGAGCGCGGCGAGCTGGTGCCCAACGTCAAATAGCGCTCAGGCACTTGCCACGATGCTTTCAAAGCGGCCCATTACGGCCGCTTTTTTTTGGCATCTGGCCGGGTCACAGGCTTTGTGACACACTGAGGCGGTCGCGCGCTGCAAGGAACCACCATGTTTTTGCCCCTTCTGCTGTTTGATTGTGACGGCACTCTGGTTGATAGCGAGCCGCTGCTGGCAGACGAGATGGCCAGAGGACTCAACGCCGTGGGGCTGCCGTTCAGCGCCGAGGACTACCTCAGCCGGTATCGCGGCATGCGTTTCCGACATATCGTGTCACGGCTGCAACGACACCACGCGCAGGTGCCGGAGCCTCAACTCAAACGCATGGAACACGTGATGCGTTCCAACCTGGCAAGGCGCCTTGCCGTCGAGCTCTCACCCATCGACGGCGCCCGCACAGCGTTACAGCAGTTGGCTGACTACCCTGGCGCTGTGGTTTCCAACGGTTCCGAAAACAAGATTCGTACCGCTCTGAACGCCACGGGGCTGGATCATTACCTCGGTCAGCATCTGTTCAGTGGCTATGCCGTGAACTGCTGGAAACCCGACCCTTGCCTTCACCTTCACGCCGCCCGCGCCATGGGCTTTGCCCCCGCCGACTGCATTGCCATTGACGACGCTTTGGTAGGCGTTAACGCCGCACTGGCAGCCGGCATGACGGTCATTCACCTGAATCGCTTTACGGATACCGAGACGACGCCGGACAATGCCATTATGATACGCCACATGAATGAGCTGACCGACGTGGTAACGCGCCTTACGCAGGCGTCTGCCACCCTATCGTCAGCCTTGCCATAGGGCGCCGTCACTCCAGGGCAGCCGTACTCAGAGGAGAAACATCATGGCATCGTTACGCGACCAGCTGGGCGGGCTGGTCTATTCCACCGAACAGGGTGATACTTGCCCGGATTGCCGCGAGGCCCTGGACGAGTGCCGCTGCAGCGCACTCCAGGAGCAGCAGCGACTCGACAGCCTTGATGGCATCGTGCGCATCCGTCGGGAAACCAGCGGGCGCAAGGGCAAGGGCGTTACGACGCTCAGCGGCGTCAAGCTGCCCGAGGCTGAGCTCAAACAGTTGGCCAAGCGGCTGAAGAAACGCTGCGGCACGGGCGGCGCGGTCAAGGACGGCGTCATCGAAATACAGGGCGACCACCGCGATACGCTTTATCAGGCACTCACCGGGCTGGGCTATACGGCAAGACACGCCGGCGGCTAGGCGGTCCCGCGCTCGACACAACCACCACCACGGCAAAGGCTTCCGCATGGTTTGGCTGGAATACCTCCTACCGCTGATTTTTCTTTTTCCCATGGCAGCCCTCGGGGCCGTGGTGCTGGCGCTTCGCGGCCTCCACGATACCCGTGTGCGCTCCCCGTTCACGGCCGAGCCGCTGCGCGCCCCCGGTCAGGCGCTACGCACCCGGCTTGACCGGGCCTTTGCCACGCTGTTTCTCAACGGCTCGCTGGGGCCGCTGGCCAGCCTGACGCCGCTGGTTTACGGCATGGGACGCATGCTGTTTGTGGAGCGGCAGTTCTGGGTCGAGTGGGCACTTTATGGCCTGCTGAGCACCGCGCTAGTGCTGATATTTTCGCTGCTGCTGGTACGTGACTATCAGCGTATCCGTCGCCTCAAGCTGGGGCTCGCCTGCGAGCTGGCCGTGGGGCACGAGCTTGAGCAGCTGGCACACGCAGCCTCACAGCCTTACACGGTCTTTCATGATGTGCCCGCCGCCAACTTCACCATGGATCATGTGATTGTCACGCCCGGGGGGCTCTTCGTGGTGGAAACCCGCGCCCGGACGTTTGCCCTGGGCAGTAATGGTCGTACGCTCAAGCAGGTGTGCGTGGAGCCCGAGCGCCTGCGCTTTCCTCATTGGCAGGAGCGCCGCCCGCTGCACAAGGTTCGCCAGGCCGTCAGCTGGCTGAGCGAATGGCTGGAAACACAATGCGGTACGTCGGTTCCCGTGCGCGGGATGCTGGTCCTGCCCGGTTGGGACATTGATACGCAGGACGCAGCCGACGATGTGGATGTGATCAGTGGCGAAACCCTGGGCGATCAGCTGGCCGACGGCACACCGTGGCAGCTGGCCGACGATGTATACGACCAAGTCGTCAGCCAATTGCAGGAACGCGCACGCTCGCGGCATAGCTTCAGCCACTTACGCCAGCCGTCCGCCTGAACACGTCAGGCATCGCCCCTGAGTCTGCCGCCCATCTCCTGGGCCAGATCCACCGCATAGTGGTCGGTCATCCCGCCGATAAAGTCCAGCATCCGCCGATAGCTGGCATACAGCGACCAGTCCCGGGTCGGCGTGTTTTCTCCGATCAACGCCAGCACGCGCTGATGCTTGAAGGACAGATCGCCGTGATGGTATAGCTCGTGAGCAGCGCCGATAAACGCCTCCAGCAGAATACCCAGGGTGGTATAGGCGCCGATTTCCAGCTTCGCCTTGCGCTCATTCTGAAAAATCCGTTTACGCGCCAACGCCTTGGCATCGCGTACGCCCTGGCTTAAATCGGCATGGCACAGGGCCAGCAGATCGCGGTCCAGCGTGCCGGCCAGCAGCGCCGGCTCCTGCTCGACAAAGACGGCACCAACGTCGTTGACCGCACGCTCCATGGCGGCGCCTCGCAACAGGGCAATACAGCGGCGCCGGGAGGCGCCCCGGCGCTGCATCTCGGCGTATTCCGGGGGCAGTTCACCGGCGACTCGCTGCAGAATATCGGCGACTTCTTCATAGCGTAGAATGCCCATTTCCAGACCGTCTTCCAAGTCCAGCAAGGCATAGCAGATATCATCGGCGGCCTCCACCAGCCATGCCAACGGGTGCCGACACCAGCGATCCTCTCCCTCGGGCAGCAAGCCCAGGCTATTGGCCACCTCGCGCAGCAGGGGCAACTCCGACTGATAGGCTCCAAACTTGCCCCCCGTGCCGCGATGGGACACCGCCCAGGGATATTTCAGCAGGGTTCCCAGGGTTGCCGCCGTCATGCGCATGCCGCCGTTGAACTGGTTGTACTCTATCTGGGTAATGACTCGAAAGCCCTGGGCATTGCCTTCATAAGTCAGCAGATCCGCGCGTTCGTCGGGCGTCAGTCCCGTCAGCAAGCCATCCTGATCCGCACACTGAAACCAGTCACGGATAGCGTATTCACCGGCATGGCCAAACGGCGGATTGCCGATATCATGGCCCAGACAGGCCGTTTGTATGATAACGCCCAGGTCCGCCGGCGTTGTTGTCGCCGGGAGGCGATCCTGTAACAGCTCGCCTGCGATCATGCCCAGTGAACGCCCCACGCAGCCAACCTCCAGCGAATGCGTCAGGCGAGTATGGATATGATCATTCTCGGTAAGCGGATGCACCTGCGTCTTGCGCCCGAGACGACGGAAGGAACCGGAAAACACAATCCGGTCGTGATCCTTGTGGAAGGGTGTGCGGCCAATCTCGTGAGACACGGCCTGACGCTCATCGTGCAGACGTCGCGGGGAAAGCAGCTGTTCCCAGCACATCGTGGTCATGCGGCCCGCCTCCATGAACATTGAATGCGAGACCGGGGTTGGCCCCGAGCCTCCCTGCAGACGTCTATACTACAGGTTCCGGCGCTTCTCTGTGCCATCACCACAGCCGCATTCGTTGAATGGCAAGTCGCATCCTGCCCATAAAATACGTCTGTGTATAAA
>NZ_AMQY01000026.1 GCF_000334215.1 Vreelandella jeotgali Hwa
CGGGTTTCGGGTTTCGGGTTTCGGGTTTCGGGTTTCGGGTTTCGGGTTTCGGGTTTCGGGTTTTAATTATGGTTCGAGCGGCAGCGAGATACTCGCGATGCCTGCCGTCTCAAAATGACGTGCTCGCGTGCCTTTGGCGAGCAAGGCATTTTTGAGCGGCTGCCCCGCCGGCAGGCGAACCTACTATTTGCTTTGTACGCTGTCTAAGCTTTGAGCTGATGTCTGCTCGAACGTGCACTAAAGCACTTTCCATCTATCAGCAATTCAGCTGCGTGCGAAAAATTTAAAATAAGGTGGACTAATCCTGAATTTTGACTATTTCAGGGCGATTTGAGCGCGTTCCTGTCGTACACCGGATACCAATGTTTGCCAATCGCATTCCAGCAATCTGCGGCAGGTTCCAGGGCGTCTATCTGGGCCTCTGGCACTCCGTCATGACGGAGATCGGTGCGTGTGGCCGGGCTGTCCGGCATCGGCGCAAAGCGCAGCGGATACGCGGCCCGAATGTCGTCGAGCTGGTCTTTGGCGTACAGCGCATGAGCCGCACGCGGCCCAGCATAGACCGCTACCGGCACCAGAAGTCGGCGTAGCCAGCGGTAGCTCGGAAACCAGCGGGCCGGGGCTAGATGCTCGGGGATGTCGCTTTTCCGGCGGTATACCGATTCGATCCCAATGCCGGTATCCAGGCACTCGGCAGGCGTGTTGTACGGCATGTTGGCAAAAATCGCGGCAAAGCGCTGTGCGGCGTCATGCCTAGCATGCGCGGTAATCCAGTGAGGATCGGCGGTTTGCCGCAGAAAATAGCGCTCAATGACACGGCTCGCATGGGTCTGGGCCGTGTTGTGGCGCTGCCGGGCCGCGTTGCGGCGGCGCTGTTCGTAGCGGGTCAGCAGTGTAGCGGCCCGCGCCGCGTCCTCCTGCGCCTGCTGCTGGACCGCACGCTGGGCGTCAACGGCGGCGCGGTAGGCGTCCGATCCCTCCAGATAGCGCCACACCGCCCGACAGGCCAACGCATCGGCGTGGGCGCGGTGGGCGTCATCCTCTCCCCAATCATGCGCGACGTGCGCCGCAGCGCGGCGCAACGGCTGCCAGGTGTAGCTCCCGTGATATTCGCTGTAATCGCCGTGGTACTCGGCATACGCCTCCATGCAGCACGCCACCTGGGCGGCAGAGCGGCTCACGGCTTCCGGTAGAAAGCCCATGTCGAAGGCTGCGTTATAGATCACCAGCCGTGCTTCGCTGACGGCTGCCACTACCTCTGGCAACACGTCGCCCAGTCGCAGCGCTCCCCGCACGTCATCCGGCGCAATGCCGTGGATGCGCTGTGCCCCCGGCCATTCGGTGCGGTGATCCGGGCATATCAGCGTATCGAGCAACGTGTGGCCGGCGTCGTCTACCAGGGCAATCTCCAGAATCTCGTCGTGCCCGGCGTGCAGGCCGGTGGTTTCGGTGTCGAGGAATACGGTTTGCGGCTGGGTCATCGCTGTCACTCCGTCGATATACATATAAAATGTTGTAATATGTTGTATGTAGTATTATACTACATACAACAAAATACAAGCACGGAGCAAAATATGGCCCTCACCGTCGATAAAATTCACGCCGCTGCCGATCACATCGCCGCTCAGGGAGAACGCCCAACACTGGCTCGTGTTCGCAAAATGTTGGGAGGCGGCTCATTCAGCACGATCAGCGAAGCGATGCAGTCCTGGCGGGCCGAGCAGGCGCAGGAGCACGCGCTGGCCGAGGTTGAGGTGCCAGAGGCCATCAGCGAGCGCGTGGAACAGCTAAAATCGGCAGCTTGGGAGTCGGCCATGACTGAGGCTGAAAAACGGCTGTCGGCGGAGCGTGCGGCCCTGGAGGAGGTTCAGGCCGACGCTGCCGGCGAGGTGGCTGAGGCTCGCGAGGCTGTAGATATGCTTGAGGCTGAGGCTGAGCAACGGGACGGCGAGCTGGAAACGCTGCGAGAGCAGTTGAGCGACGCCGAGAGCCTGGCAAAAGAAGCCATCGCCGCCCGGCAGCGGGCCGAGCAACAGCGGGACGCCGATGCCTCTCGGTTGGGGGAGCGAATTGAGGGGCTGGAGGCGCGACTGGGCGATGCCCAGGAATCCCGCGAGAATGCCGAAGCTCGCGAGGCG
Source organism: Vreelandella jeotgali Hwa (assembly GCF_000334215.1). Taxonomy (GTDB): domain Bacteria; phylum Pseudomonadota; class Gammaproteobacteria; order Pseudomonadales; family Halomonadaceae; genus Vreelandella; species Vreelandella jeotgali. Next base: position 2,139 of record NZ_AMQY01000026.1, read on the forward strand.
GCTATCGGTAAGACGCTGGAGAGGGTGCGCTATCAGTTGGGCGAAGCCGAGCAGTGCAACGCCGACGCGGCTCAGCTGAAAGAGCGAGTTGAGGGGCTGGAGGCGCGACTGGCCGATGCCCAAGAATCCCGCAAGAATGCCGAGACTGCTCTGCAGAAGCAAGAGCAAGCCCGTCAGGCTGCAGAGGCATCGCTTGTTTCTGATCGGAAACATCACGAAAACGAGCTGGAGGAGTGGCGCCGGATGCACGACACCACGCAGGAATCGGTATCGGAAGCTGTCGAAAAGGTGACGAGACTGGAGGAGAGAAACTCTGGTTTGGAGACGCGTTTGACAGAGTGCCAAAAATTGGTTGAGTGGCTAACGGTACTGGATGAGGGTGGTGTTGAGGGTGATCCTAATGCTGGCTCTGAGGAGGATCAGCAAAAATTATGGTAGAGTTACACTAATAAGCCAGCCTACCCTGTCTGACACATTAGCTGTCGCTAATGTAGAGCTACGCTCGCAGACAGGGGCTGGCGGGGGCTGCGCCCCTCGACCCCCGCAACCCCACACCCCAACCCCCGGAGGCGTGCCCATGGCTCAGCGACAAACAGCCCTATCACGGCGGGTCACGTTGCGACTGCCCGAGGCCACCGCCGCCGCCTGGCGGCAGCGAGCTGACGCTGCCGACCAGTCGCTGAGTGACTGGCTACGCTCGACGGTTGATGGCGAGGCGGCTCGACAAACGGGCCTGCGCCGACAGCGCCGTCGTCTGAAAACGCTGACCGCCGACCCGGAGCTGCTGCGGCAGCTCGCCGCCGTGGGGAGCAACGTCAACCAGATTGCCCGCGTGCTGAACTCGATCGGCCTCAACCCCTGCGACCAGGCACCCCTGCTGGCCGAGTTAACCGCGATACAGCGAGAGCTGCACAACCTGGCCGAGCTGCCGCGTTATGACGAGGATGACGAGGGAGCAGAAATGTCGTGCACATAAAATTTTTGCGCCACGGCCAGGGGAGCGCAAGCGGGGCCGTTCGTTATCTGCTGGGCAGTCACGACCATCGAGGTGTGCCTCGTGCCGAGGTGTCGGTGTTGCGCGGTGACCCGTCGATGGTGGCCAATGTGGCCGATTCGAGCCGCCATCAGTGGCGATATACGAGCGGCGTCATCGCCTGGGCGCCCGGCGACCGGCCGACCCCGGCGCAAATCGAGCAGGTCATTGGAGAGTGGGAGGCCGCGGCGTTTGCCGGCCTCGATCCCGATCAGTACGCCAGCTGCGCGGTTCTGCACAGAGACGACGATGGCACCGCACACGTTCATACGCTGACCGCCCGCGTCGAGCTGACCACCGGGCGGGCGCTGAACATCGCCCCGCCCGGCCATGAGCGGCTTTTCGATCCGCTACGCGACGCCTGGAACCACGCCCGGGGCTGGGCGCGGCCTGACGATCCCGACCGCGCCCGGCGCGTGGAACCCGGCCGTGAATCGCATCGGGATCGTGCCGACCACCACCCCATGCGTCGCGCCGATATCAACGCCTATATCGAGGATATGGTGATCCGAGGGCGGGTCACGAATGCTGACGAGGTACGTGCGGCACTGGCCGACATTGGCGAGATCACCCGTACTGGGGCGAGCTACGTCAGCGTCCGTCCCGAGGGCGCTAAACGCGCCATTCGACTCCGAGGCGACCTATTCCGCGCTGACTGGCATATCGACCAGACGATTGAGCGGGAGAGACATACAGCTCAGGACGCCCTGGCAGGTAATGCCGGTCGGGTAAACCCGGAGGCTGCACATCGCGCACAGGAGCGGCTGGCGAGCGCGATGGAACGACGCCGTCTCTATCACCAGAAACGCTATCCGATAACCGCCAGTCGTCGGCCCGAGCGCACTGACGCACCTCCAGGCATAGAGAGTCTACCGACCGATCCATATCGCGATATCGGTTCCCCGACAGAGGATATATGGCATGACAGAACTGGAGACCCTGCTGCTGCGTCAGTTGGAGCAGCAGCAGACCGCATCCGAGCAGCTGGTGAACGCGCTGTCGAAACAGCTGGAGCGCTTGCAGACAGCGCAGAACACGCAGCAGCGCGACAACGACGTCCTGAGACAGGAAATGCGTCACCAGCAGGCCGAATCCGAGCGGCTCGTGAGCGAATTGTTGGCACCGCTACAGCGCTTGCAGACAGCGCTGAGCGATCAACGGAGCGAGAACGTCACGCTACGCCGGGAGGTGCAGACTCAGCGCGATCGGATGCAGCAGGAGATAGATACGCTACGGCAGGAGGTACGCGCCAATCAGCAGAAAACCACGCAGGCATTCGAGCGCTGGACGCAGAAATTCAACGAAATGTTGCCGCCCTTGCAGAATTTGCGGAATCAGTTGAAAAGGTAACCACGGCCTACGGGGCCTGGATGGCACGAAAAGCTGAGCGTGAACGGCAGGTCCATGAGCTGTCTCAGCGCCCCGCGCCGGCCGCCGATGAGCCGGCACCCACTGAAACGGCCTCCTCATTCCCGGACGCTGCGCTCGACCGTGCTCGAACTATGGCTCAACGAATGTTGATGATGGCGAATGATGGGGAACGAGAGGCTGTTATCCGAGATGCTGCCGCTGATCCGGATCTTGAATTTTTTGATGAGCTAGTAGAGCAGATGCTGTTGCTGGGCATCGATTCTCTGGGCGATCTGACTCCGGACGGTGAAAAACGTCGGGCTGAACTGTTGGATGCGCCCCCGCAGGAGCCTACACAGCATCAGAAACGGCTGGGGCCGGACATTGACAGCATGCCTGGCCCAGATGGGCCGAGTATGTGATAAAAACGCATGCTTTTTTTTACATATGTAATTTCTACACATGTGATTTCTACATATGCGAAAAAAACAGGTTAGGGTATCTGTTAAAATAAGCAAAAGCCCCGTCATGCGGGGCTTTCAGCATGTTGAAAGCAGTTTTTCTTCACGCTGCCATCGCATCAGAGATCTGACGCTCCAGTTTTTTGCTCAGCATTTCCAGCGTTCGTTGGGTTGCGTACAAATCACCGGCTGCCATCTCTCGTGCGACCCATTTTTCGAGGGCCACATAGTTTGAAAAATGCGGCGGCTGGCCAATTAGGGGTGCCAGCACGATGTCAGATGAATTGATATTGAGCTGAAGCGACTGCGCTACCGCGAGCGTAAAGCGCTGTAGCATCCGAGCGCCTTCTTTTTCCCGGATTGCCTGCCTGAAAAAATCTGCATCTGCTATTTGAGCCATGACCGTCTCCTAATGATATTTCGGTTATCAAATGAAGCTCTGTGTGTACATTTAAGCAGAGATCAGCCAGCTTGCAACCCTTTTTTGTCGTTTTGCGTTATCATTTGATTATAGAAAAGTAAGGGGCGTTATGATTCGTTTTAAAATCAAAGAGTTAATGGCAAAGCAGGAATATGACCTGGGGCGGCGTTTAACGATAGGTGAAGTATCAAAAGCCACAGCGATTCATCGTATGACACTATCGAAAATGATCAATCAGCGGGGGTATAGCACTACAACCGACCATCTCGACCGTCTATGTGCTTATTTTGGCTGTACGCTTGAAGATGTGGCGGAATTCGTGCCTGAAACGCACAGGGGATAGGCATCGAAGTAGTGAGTCGTTGAGTAATGGTGAACTGGCCGTCTGGAAATACCTGCTGAGCTGCTGCGGCTGAGCGCCCTGTACGACGTGCACGGGACTTCCTGAATGACATAACAGGATTGGAATATGATGAAGTCTGTTGAGCTTTTCGCGGGCGCGGGTGGGCTGGCAATGGGGGCGACCCTTGCCGGGTTTGAATCACTGGCAGTGGTTGAGTGGGACCGCTGGGCCTGCGACACGATGCGTGAAAACCAACGCAAGGGGCATCCTCTGGTGCAAAATTTGCCTTTATGGGAAGGCGATGTGCGCGATTTTGACTGGTCGGGCTTTCCCGAAGGAATCGACCTGGTGTCAGGTGGCCCACCCTGTCAGCCCTTCTCTATGGGGGGTCGTCACAAGGCCTTTGGCGATCAGCGCGACATGTTTCCAGCCACAGTAGATGTTGTGAGGCGGCTGAAGCCAAAGTCGTTCATCATTGAAAACGTGAAGGGGCTGACGCGCCCAAGTTTCCATGACTACTTCCAGTACATTCAGCTGCAATTGGAGTTTCCCGAAGTCGATCGACATGATGGCGAGACCTGGTTGGAGCACCTGAAACGTCTCCAGGAAGAAAAAACCTCCGGTGCTCAGCACTTTAATGGCCTGACATATAATTTATTTCCAATATTGGTCAACGCGGCGGACTATGGAATTCCCCAAAAGCGCGAGCGTGTATTTATCGTGGGGTTTCGCTCTGACCTGGGAGCGGAATGGTCACCGCCAGCTCCGACGCATTCCAAGGATGCTCTGCTTTACGATCAGTGGGTCACAGGGGACTACTGGGAACGGCACTGCGTTCCTGAATCACGCCGACCGGAAGTGCCAAAACACTTGGTAAGTCAGGTGCGTAAGCTTGATGATTCGCTTTTCGAGTATGATCGCAAGCCTTGGCGTACGGTCCGGGATGCCTTGGTTGACGTGCCGGACCCGCAGAAGCCAGGAGCACACTTTTTTTGCGATCATAACTTCCAGGATGGCGCACGCGTGTACAAAGGCCATACGGGAAGCCCGCTCGACCTACCGTCAAAGACGCTGAAAGCGGGAGCTCACGGTGTGCCGGGTGGTGAAAACATGATGGTTCGTGATGATGGAAGTGTTCGCTACTTTACGGTGCGTGAATCTGCTCGATTGCAGGCCTTCCCGGATGGTTATACGTTTCACGGTGCCTGGGGGGAAACCATGCGTCAATTAGGCAATGCCGTGCCTGTAGCCCTCGCTCGTACCATGGCATGTTCTGTCGCTGAACAACTGGCCCTGACGCAGCTACGCAACCTGGCCAAACAAACGAGCCGTAGGAAGATGGCATGACCGACAAGATCGTTCCGTTCAATCCACTGGATAAGCAGCACTTGGGCGAAAGTGTTGGGCAAGCCATGCTCCGCCAACCGGTGACGCCTCTTGGCGAGCTTGAAAAATTCAGTGGTGCGGGAATTTACGCGATTTATTATGTTGGGGATTTTCCTGCCTACCAGGCTATCGCCTCACGCAATCGAGGAGGCGATTTTGTAGCGCCCATTTATGTTGGCAAGGCGGTCCCTTCTGGCTCCCGGAAAGGCAATACCTCTATAACCGCTACAACCGCCCTGCACAAGCGTCTGAATGAGCACAGGAAGAGCATTGATGCTGCCGAGAACCTAAGCATTGTGGACTTCTACTGCCGTGCCCTGACGGTTGATGATATCTGGATTCCGTTGGGAGAGTCCTTGTTGATCGCCAAATTTACCCCGATTTGGAACCATTTGATTGATGGGTTTGGTAATCATGCGCCGGGTAAAGGGCGCTTTGACGGGCTTAGGCCGCGGTGGGACGTGCTTCACCCAGGGCGGTCCTGGGCAGCGAAATGTCAGCCTCGGGCTGAAACAATGGAACAGATCATGCATGAAGCTGAAGACCACCTACGGAATAATCCGCCACCCGACAATAATTTTATGACCATAAGTTAAATATATATATTTTTCCGTTATTCTTATGAAATAACTTACTTCACATTAAATGCTACTGTCTAACCTTCAAATAAAAGCCTGACAGTTTTCGGCGCAAAGTGGGATTATAGTCAAATTCAAGGTAAGCGCCATTATCTTGAGTTTGGGGACTGACACTGGCATATCACGGGCAAACTAACCCATTATTTTCGATGGTTTTCACGCTGGCAGCTCCCAGTCCATTGACACGCGACAGTTCATTCACGCTGTCCCAGGGTCTCAGTGTAATAATTTGTCGGGCGCGGGCCGGTCCTACATTATGCAGCTCCGTCAGTTGGTCGGCACTGGCCTCGTTTAGATCGATGCAGTATACGGCGTCGTTAGCGGCCTCGTAGGCGTCACCGTCGAACGTCATCAGCTCCATACTGGTATCACCCAATGCGATCCAAATTGGAGCGTGGTCTGAAATACGATCACGCGCTTCAACATGGTCGCCGGGCAGCAGGTCAGGAAAGCGGATAATGCCGCTGTTGGTGATGTCCAGCCGGTCGCTATGCCAGACATTGTCGTAGAGGTTGCTCCAGGCACCGTTGGTGGTGCCGAGCGTTGTAGCGCCGTCGGTAATCGCCGGTGATGCGTCCAGCTTGCGCAGCGCTGCCCAGGCTTCATTGGTCGGTGGCATGTTGTAATCCCCCATCAGCAAGCGCGGCGTGCCCGGATACGTTTCTGCCAGCCATTGCCAGTAGTCAGACAGGGCCTCGATCTCGGGCAGCCGGTCGCTAATGCTGTCGCCGTAAGTCACATGCACGGTAGCTACTGCAAGCTGCTGGCCGCTATCCAGGGCTGTAAACTGAGCCGAGTATGGCTCCCGCGCAAAAATGTCCTGGCTGTCCAGAAAAACCACGGCCCCTCTGTCGTACTCGATCTCGCTGTCTCGCCACAGGAAGCCGTAGTGTTCACGGTAACTACTGCGGCCCAGATCATCGCTGGCTATGCTGGACCAGGATTCGCCGCTGGCGGCTTCGACGGCTTGCTCCAGCTCGTTCAGCGCAGAGGGGTTCATCAGCTCCTGCACAGCCAGCAGATCGACGTGCTGCGCGATATGCGCTACCTGGCTCATGGCTTTGTCGTTGTCCCACCCGAGGTGCTGTATATTCCAGCTGCCGATAATAGCGTCTGCCAGTGCGGCTGTTGGCATGAGGGCGAAAGCGGTCACAAGAGCCACCGAGGTATTTTTCATGCTTTTCTCCTGTTTTCAGTGCACTGGTAAGTACCCGATCATCGCCGCAGGGGGGGATTTTTAGCCTCCTGAATCCAGGTCGTATTCTTCTAGTGGCGTCAGGTCTATAGCAATCAGCGTTCGCCTTCCTTCGGCTAGAGGAGCGTCCATATCGTCGATCACGAAATACATGCCGCCGAGCACGAATACAATAAAAGCGGTCATTACGAAGCCGGTTAATCCAGGTATCCCAAGAATGGCGATGAACGCGTAGACACATGTGACATACCAGAGAAATTTTTCGATTGCACGAGGGGTTCGAGCACGCAAACGGTGTGTCATGAACTCCGCATCACGATGAAAGCCCGCGCTAAGTGGCCCTCCAACGCCATTTTCTTCCAGCACGCGCTCAAATGAGTGTGTGCGATCTTTCAGTTTTATATAAGAGGCGCTCGTGTTTTCTTTAAGAGTTTTTCTTAGGCAGTCCAGCCAATCATTCGTGGCAGACTTTACTGGCGGGGTTCTAGGCATATCGGTTATTGATCCCAAGATGCGGCAGAGCGCATCCTCAACTTCATAGAACCGAGTCTGAGCAATGCTGAGCTTGGCACCAAGCAGCACGGCAATCGCAAAACCTGTAACGCTTAGCATGACTTTCATATCACCGAAGCCCGGCCACCAGGGTAGGGCTTCAGCGCTCACGATAATGCCCTTAACGGCCGCTGAAAGCGCGATCCATGGTAGCAATCGTTGCATTATCCCAGCCCAAAACGATTGTCTTCCGGTGCTTATGCGTGAGAATTTCATCAGACGTAGAAAACGTAAGAACCGTATGATTCGTAGGCTTCTAATCCATGCTAGGTTGGGCACCCCAGTAAAAGCTAGTGCCAATATTCCTGGCAAGATGGCAACTAAGTCTACCAAACCATCAAAGCTTAAAAGATAATCTAGGCGGTGACGGTATACTGCGAGGCGCAACAACATGTCTGATGTAAAGATAAACAGAATTAGCTGATGAAAAAATGTTACAGCACCATCATAAGAGGCAGCAATCGATGGATATCGAAACTGGAATATCAGCAGGCCAACTGATATATAGATCAAAAGTAAAAGACCAATATTGTAGCCAATGCCAATAGGTGTATCTGGATTACGCAGCAAATGAATGATGCGGTTACGCATATATTAGCTCACTTCCATGTAGTATCATCTATTTTTTCTTGTATCCAAATATGTCAGAAACACCTTTAATGTATCCCATGTGATCTGTAGCTTGGTCCTATATCTGGGGTATCTCTTTCCATTTGGTAATGTGATGCGGGTTCATATAGTCTATCTACAGTAAAGGAATGACAGAATTATGAAAATATAAGTAAAAAGAAAGAAAAAAGGAACATTCCAAGCATATGCTAAAGTTTTTCAATACTCAGTAATTTACAATATAAGACACTTTATATCAATATCTACAAACCAAGTTGTTTGTGATAATTTATTAAAGTGGTGAACCTATATTCTCTATTAAGAGCGGAATGGTTTTCCTTGCGAACGTTTTCTATATATTTCTCTACATATTTTTCAAATGATGTCTGAATATAGTGAGATTTTTCCTGTATGGCCTTATATTCATCAGGTGATATAAGGAAGCTATCCCCTATATAGGATATGTGTTCTATCAAAACTGCTTTTGTGTAATCGAGAGATTTATTTTTTTTAATCTTAAAGCAGTTTTTGTGTTTGGTATTGGATCGCAAAGGGATTCCAAAAGTAAGGTTATTTATGTCAATCATGACAACACCGTAACCCCTAGTTTTGGTAGTCGAGGGATTTTCTTGGCTGTCCATAACTTCTATTAAGTGATTATTGTTATAAAAGAAACTAGGGTCTAGCTTGACTATTTTCATACTTTCCCTGTAAAAAAAAAGCCCCATTTGGGGCTTTTTTCTCATTCTGTTTGGAGACTTCTTTTTTTACCGTGGGGGACCTCCTCCCACCACATCTTTCTGTTTGGAGACTTCTTTTTTTACCGTGGGGGATCTCCTCCCACCACATCTCTTTCACTACTAATTTTGGATGCAAAAAGGGCGGTGGTCAAGCCTCTGGGAGATCTGGGTGAGTAGCTGGGTGGTAAATTAGCTGCGATAGCCTTGGATCGTGCTTGGCAGCACCTCCGGTGGCAGGCCACACTGTCAGACTTCCAACCGGAACCCGGACAGTGTCCGCCGATCGGAGAGCCCAAGCCCATGACTGACGCCGCTTCGTCTCGTGTGACCCGCCTGCGCCCGGCCACTGAAAGCCGGACAGTCCGTACGCGCTCGACCAACGACGCGGCCCGAGGCCGCAAACACCTGACCCGTGACGAGGTGCACCGCCTCATCCGGGCGGCCCAACAGGGCCGCCAGGGCCGGCGCGACGCGTTGATGATCCGCCTGGCCTTCGAGCATGGCCTCCGCGTGAGCGAGTTGATCGCGCTCAAGTGGCAGCACCTGGATCTGGCCAGCGGCCATACCCTGACCATTCAACGGGCCAAGGGCTCGCGGGACGGCACCCACCCGCTGCAGGGCGAGACCGTGCGGGCGATCAAGCGCTATCAGAATGCCACGCAGCGTCGTGACGGCTTTGTGTTTGTCAGCGAACGCGGGGCGCCGGTGAGTATTGAGGGTTTTCGGAAGATGCTGGCTCGGCTGAGCGAGCGCGTGCTGGGCGTGCCCTGGCACCCGCACGCGCTACGCCACGCCTGCGGGGTACACCTGATCAACAGCGGCACGGACATTCGGACGGTGCAGCAGTACCTGGGCCACGCCAACATCCAGAACACGGTAGCCTACACGGCGCTGTCGGGGCGCCCGTTCGAGCGGCTGACGTTCTAATGGGTGTGGTTGGGTCCTAGAGGCCATCATCGTCAAAAGCGTTGCCTTGTTCTTTTTCATTGTGTTTTTCTTCTTTTTTGAGCCAGTCTTCCAGTGCTTCCTCAACAATAGATGCACTGGACCTATCATGTTGAAGAGAGGCGAATTTTAAATTATCCCGAAGCTTTTTAGGCACCCTCGCATTCAACATCACCTGGTGATCAGTACGCTTGGATGTATGAGACTTCGCACGTTCTTCAGCGCCCTGAACGAAGCTGTCATTCAGCTCAAAATTTGCCATTTTTCTTACTCCGGTTGTTTTTTCCGTAGCAGTGCCTGAAGAACCCTCTGCATCTCTTCATATGCTTTATGATCCGCGCTGCTATCGAAAACCGTCCCACCCTCATGCTGACTGTCGTCGTAGCTCACTCGGTCAACAATTGGATATTGGCTAACACCCAGCCCCATTGCCTCGATGACTTCTTTTGCAGCATCAATCCGCGTCCAAAAATTGGGGAGTGCGCGAGTCATGTTGAAGACTACTCGGGCTAAAATGGGGTTGAGGCCGCTGCTTTGTCTCTGTTCGTTAGCGGTCTGCACCAAGGCAGAAACATGCCGGAGCGTTTCCAGGTCTCGACGTGCGACCCGTGAAGGAATGATTAATCGATTTGCAATCAGCATACCGCTGCGTAATGCCACGGAGTCTGCACCGCCGCAATCGATCACAATATGACCGTATGACTGTGCGAGCTCCTTAATACTGGATCGGATGTCTCCCGTGATTTTACGGCTATCAACGGGAGCCAAATCAGGCTGATGCAGTCTACGCGCTGCGGCCCAGGACGCGGAGGTTGTCTGAGGATCCGTGTCTACCAGTAGCGTTGGTTTGCCAGTCATCGATAGGCGGACTGCAGCATGAGCCGCAATCGTGCTTTTCCCAACCCCCCCCTTTTCGCTGCCAACCAGCACAATCATAGACCCTCCTGGAACGCTAAATTTTCAGCACAATCGGATCATTCAATGATAGCATGAAAGCATGTTTTAAAGAAAGCATGCTTTCATGCTTTCATGCTTTCATGCTTTCATGTTTTCATGCTTTCAATGAGGTGTCGCTGTTGTAGATGCACTGGTCCGGTTATGACCGTTGCACGGGAGGGTTAGGCAACCGGTTTTAGGTGGGGTAGGAGAAGTGCCTGTGCATTCGCTGCCCAGCGGCGATAAATACCCGCTGATTGGCAGCTAAAAAACGACACACTGAAATTATGATAGAATGGACAGTAAACCAGACCAGAAATAAAAAACGCCCCCGACTGAGCATTTTCTTGGCGGAAAATCAGTCGAGGGCGTCCGATACAGGACTCCATTATGGCCCAAAATGGCCGCATTTCGCAAGCTATCCCACTTTTGAGTTCACCGGCAGATCACCAGTCTGTGATCGCTCCGCAGCAACGCGGCGATATGATCGCATGGTGCAAAGGGCGAAAGCCGGAGTGGCCTAAGATTGCTGCCTCTGATGCTCACAAAGCGGCCCAGGATAAGCTCGCTCGGTGGGTTGATCAACCAGATATTTTCATTACCCCCAATGAATTTCATGGATGGCGGCTAATCCGGCTGTTGAGCCGCATTAATTCCCTCTATGTCGATATCGACATGCATAATGCGGATGGCGGCGTCGACATGATGAAAATGGCGGCTACGGCGATTGACGCGCTAGAGCGAGCTCATGCTCCGTTACCGAATTTTATTGTTTATACGGGGCGCGGTATTCATCTGTACTGGACGCTCTATGAGGCCCTACCCGCACAAGCGCTACCTAGGTGGCAGGCCTGCCAGCGGGCGCTTGTAAAGCTATTAAATGGTGACAAGCAGAGCGCTGATGCGACGCGTGTGCTGCGTATGATCGGCACTAAAAATAGCAAGGCGAATGATTGGATCGTGACTGCTGAGATAGTCGTACCCCAGCGCTATACATTTGAGGAACTAGCCGAGGATATCCTGCCCTTCAACCGTGCTGAGATTCGCGATATTTCAGCCGCGAGGTCACGGAGAAGATCTCAGAAAAAAAACAATGGAAGAAGGTCTAAGCAGGCTACAGGGACAATTTTTCAGCGTTGGCATCACGTTTACGAAGATTTGCATCGGATCTTAGACCATCACTGGTTCGGCGGTGTACCCGAAGGGTACCGAAATACATTGCTGTTCCACCTGAGCAATTCACTGTCGTGGTTTACTCGGCATGAAGCTCTAGAGAGCGAGATCAGTGCAGTTGCTCGCACACAAATTCCTACCCTTTCTAATCGTGAGGTCCAAACCTACACCAGCCCGATTGTCCAGCGTGCAGCGGCCGCCGCAGATGGACAATGGATCGAGTATGACGGCAGGCAGGTCGATCCGCGCTACAGATACCGGCGGCAGACACTCTATGACGCGCTTGCGCCGTTGATTCCTACGGAATTGCTGCCAGAAATGCGTGCGATCATCCCTGACCATCTAGCCCATGAGCGGAAGTTGGCACGAGACAAGGCGCGCTACGCTGATTCGTACACTGGGTCAGGGGTTAAGCAACAAAATATCGATAAACGCGCTCAGGCTCTTAAAATGCGCTCTCAAGGGCTACCATTAGCACATATTGCCAAATCCCTAGGCGTAACGCACACAACTATCAGAAGATGGACAAAAAACCGTAAGTAGTTGAAAAAAAACAATTTGAACTCAAACGCGCCTTGTATATCGTGGTCCCCCCGGGGACCTAACGCGAAGCGCAGCCCGTATGGGCTGGTTTC